>NZ_JBEQAP010000004.1:0-250949 GCF_041640265.1 Cohnella sp. | reverse complement strand
GTCGCTGGTTTGGGTGCATTGGCGGGCTGCAGTTTGCATAATGCAAACTGCGTCGCTGGTTTGGGTGCATTGGCGGGCTGCAGTTTGCATAATGCAAACAGCGTCGCTGGTTTGGGTGCATTGGCGGGCTGCAGTTTGCATAATGCAAACAGCGTCGCTGGTTTGGGTGCATTGGCGGGCTGTAGTTTGCATAATGCAAACAGCGTCGCTGGTTTGGGTGCATTGGCGGGCTGCAGTTTGCATAATGCAAACAGCGTCGCTGGTTGGTAACTTTAGCATAAACACAAGAGGTGATGCAGGAATTCCCTGCACCACCTCTTGTGCGTTAATATCTTTTACGCGGCAATACTTTGACTCTTAGCAGCGGCTTTGCGTTGACGAGCGGATTTGCGGAAGTGCAGCAGCTCATAGATACACGGAACGATAACAAGTGTGAGCAGCGTTGAAACAATCAGACCGCCAATTACAACGATAGCCAAGCTCTGGGAGACAATACTTCCGCTTGTGCTGGAAGACGTGCTAAACACGAGCGGCAGCATAGCACATACAGTAGCGATAGCTGTCATGAGAATCGGACGCATACGAGTACCTGCTGCTTCTAGCAACGATTCGCGGATTGTCATATTCTCCTCGTTGTGCTTAACGCGGTCTATCAATACGATAGCATTCGTTACGACGATACCGATAAGCATTACAACCCCGAAGATTGCAGTAAAGTCAGGCGTTATTCCTGTGACGAGAAGGCCCAGTACAGCTCCGATCGGCACAAACAGAATAGATGTCATAATGGCAAGCGGTGCCCTAAGTGTCTTGAAGGTAATAACCATGATCAGGTATACGATACCAATCGACACGAGCATCATCATGAATAGGCTCATCATATCTGCCGACTGATCCGCGGATGCTCCGCCGATATTCAATTTCACACCTTCAGGAGGCTCTACATTAGCAAGCTCTTTCTTAATCTCAGCACCCACAATCGATAACTGAGAAGGTTCTACCGAAGCTGAGACACGGATATAGCTTTTGCCGTCTTTATGGAAGAACGATGTCGCTTGCTCTGATTTAACCCAGTTAGCAACGCTAGTTATCGGTTTAGGGCCTGTATCCGTCATGACCATAATTGTAGAGAGCTCACTTTCAGAATTCGGCTTCAGTGATGGCTCGAGAAGCACATTCAGCGATTGACCGTCGACATTTAATGTTCCAATAGGAACTGGATTAAGCATCCCTTGCAGCTGCATGGCGATGTCTCCAGCTTTCGCTTCCGTTGCGTTTACTTCTAACGTATACACAGTTTTCTTCTCTTCTTGGTTACTTTCAACCTTGAGAACGTCCTTAACCGGTTTGATCTTGGCCATAACCTCTTCAGCTGTCTTCGTAATCTGCTCCAGATTATCACCTGTTACGTCTACGAATATCTGCGACCCGCCGCCGCCCATCAGGAAATTTCCCGTCCCGGAAGTAAGATTGGCACCCGGATAGTTCGCACGCTGGGAGTTAATGGCATTGATAACGTTCTCCGCATCAGCACCGTCTTTCATTTGAATCATGTAGGAAACTAGCGCTGGTGAGGATACTGCTCCATATTTAGCAGCATCTGCACTGTTTCCGTTCATCATGGTCACCCATTCAGATTCTTCTTGGCTCATTAGGAAAGCTTCAAACTTCTTCCCGTTCTCAAGTACCTCTGCAACAGGTGTATCCGGCTTGTATTCAAGATTAACTGTTAGGGTCTCCGCGCTCGAGGAATCAATCGCTCCTTTAGGCAAATTCATGTAGGTTACAAGGGAACCAACGAGCAACAAGAACGCAGCGGTAATTGGAAGCCATTTGTAACGCAGATTCCATTCGAGGAACCGTTCAAACTTTTTAGAAGGCAGATGCTCCTTGATTTGTGAATTTTTCAGCATGCCTGCGCTCATAAGCGGAATGACTGTCAAAGCGACAAGCAAAGAAGACAATAGCGAGTATGTCATGGTTAGTGCGAACGGCAGCAAGAAGGATTGCAGTCCCCCGCGTAAGAGAGACATCGGCAAGAATACGGCAACTGTTGTCAGCGTAGAAGCTGTGATCGCCCTTGCGACTTCTTGTGTAGCCTCGATGATCAAGCCGGTGGAGAACTTCTCCTTCTGCAAGCGCCGGAAAATATTCTCAATGACGACGATACTATCGTCTACTAATCGACCGACAGCAACCGCGACTCCGCCCAACGTCAGGATGTTTAGCGTAATACCAGACAGGTCGAGCAAGTAGAGAGTCATGGCTAGAGACAATGGAATGGATACGACAGTAACGAGTGTTGCCCGAATGTTACGCATGAAGAATAGAATAACGATTGTAGCGAACAACGCACCCAGCAGAACTTCTCTCATCATGCTGTCAACGGAATGAACGACTTGTTCTGAAGTGCTTATATATGTTTTCAGGTTGATGTTTTTATTCTCTTCATTCAGCGTCTTAATTACTTTCTCCACGCCTTCGCCGACTTTGACCGCATTTGAATTCGCACCCTTGGAGATGACAAAATCAAGTGCATCCTTGCCGTCCATCCGGAACGTGCTTTCCTTATCTTCGACGAAATTAACAGCAGCTACATCGCCTAGCTTAACCCCTTCCGCGACTGGAAGCTTCTTGATCTCTTCCACGTCCTGCAAGCTGGCAGAGACGTTCAGGTTCACAATTTGACCATCCAATGCAGATTCTCCAACCGATGCCGAAGCTTCACGTCCTTGAAGAACTCTGTATAAAGATTGAAGAGGTACGCCTTCTGCCGCCAGCTTCGCCGCATCCGGAATAATGCTTACTTTAGGCTGAGTTTTACCAGAAAGCTGTACCTCGCCTATGCCATCAATCGAGCGGAATTCATCCAGCACAAGCTGCTCGAACGTTTCCTTCTGAGCATCGCTTACGCCATCCGAAAAAGTAAGCGTCACGAAAGAGATCGGAATCATCGAAGTGTTGAATTGAACAACATATGGCGGTGATACCCTCTCCGGCAGCTGTACGGCATTCACGGCCCGTTCAACCTCTGCCTTCGCTTCCTTCATATCCGTAGTGGAATCGAAGTTCAGATTTACTTGCGAGAAACCATCTCCAGAGGTCGAGAAGACATTCGTTTTACCTTTGATTGAGGATAAGGCTTGTTCTAGCGGACTCGTAACGGAGCGTTCCATTGAAGAAGCGTCATACCCCGGCCCGATTACGGACACTGTAACCTGTGGATTATCAGCCTCCGGCAGAAATTCCATAGGAAGCTTAGTGTAACTAAGAATCCCCATTCCCAATACCATAATAATCATAATAATCATTGCTGCTTTGTTGCGGAATGCTCCGCTAATAATACTCTTCACTTAGTTTGTTCCCCTTCCACTCCATCGTTTTCTTTACCTCTTGCCAAAAGCATAACGACTTCAGTAAGTTTCGAAAAACGGCTGCAGACGGTTTTTGAACCTAGACTAAAGTCTGATCCTACTTACGGCTAAAGTCTCTTTTGGCTTGCTAAATCCAATTCTAGGAGGACAAAAGTCATATTCGTATTTATCCTTCTTGGTATCTTTAAATAATAAAAAACTCAAAAAAACCGAAAGGCATTTGCCTCCGGTTTTGATGCATTGCAGATATTGATAAATGGCCTTGATGAGATTGAATTAAGCCTGAGCCTGTACTTGTACCTGCTGTCGATCCAACCTTCGGAATTGCGCTAGCAAGCCAAGTGCTGCGAGTGAAAGTACGCCGGATACAACAAAAGGCAGCCAAGAAGTTGCACCGAGCAGTGCCGCCCCCAGCAAAGGACCGATGATTCGGCCCAAGCTGTCCATTGAAGAGCTAAGACCGGAAGCGATACCTTGTCCGACAGTCGTCTTCTGCGTAATCAGAGAGGTGACGCAAGGTTTAATGAGTGAATTCCCGATCCCGAACACGCAGAGGTAAACCGTGGCGATATGCCAGCTATTCGCGGTTAGAAGGAGGAAAAAACCAGCCGCGGATATGACTAAACCAATAGCGATGTACTGAGCCTCTTGCCCCTTTTTCACCCGTCGGCGAACGATGCCTCCCTGTACTAGCGCACCAGCTAGGCCGCAGAAGAAAAACATCATTCCGATTTGCAATGGAGTTACATCGAACTTCTTAATCCCATACAACTGCAAGGTTGCCTCCAGGATCGCCAAGGAAAACGTTACGAAAAAAGCCAGCACGTACAAATACTTAAGAGGTCCTTGAAATGCAGTCCAGCGTGATATTCGTTTACTTTGTTGCTTGGAGGCTCGACGCTCAGGAGGTAAAGACTCCGAAAGCTTAAAGTAAGCAGCAATAAATACGATTAAGGATAGCGCAGCAGCAGCAAAAAACGGAGTATGAAGCGTAATTTCACTTAAGAACCCGCCAAAACCAGGACCGAAGGTAAACCCGAGCCCAATGCTCATCCCCACGACGGCCATCCCTTTCGTACGCTCCTCTTCTGTCGTAATATCCGCAACGTAAGCAACGATACATGATACGACAGCACCGGAGAACAATCCTCCCAAAATACGCGAGGCGTACATAATCGCTAGATTATCTCCTGATATCGCAAACAACAAGAAGCTTAAGCTAAAGCCTAATACTCCAGTCATAATGACGGGACGACGGCCAATGCGTTCCGATAACCCTCCCCAAACCGGACTAAGCAGGAACGACATTAAGGAATAAATCGCAAGCATCGCTCCTGTATGCCAATTCGCAGATTTATCGCTTACATCTGACACTAATTCGGGTAATACGGGAATAATAATGCCAAATCCGATAAAAATCGTAAAGAGCATAAGTCCGACGATAGCCAATTTGCTTTTCACGGTATTTCTCTCCTCTGTCTTGGACGATAACGAACACTTTACGAACCTACAATCTATACCTGATGGTAGCATATCAAGCCCATTGTTCCAAATTAGTTCTGTTGTCGTTTTGGTGACAAATTTCACTTTATTCCGTCAGTGGTTGCTTTCCCCCCTATTTTTGTTATACTCATGCTTGTTTGCACTGTGTAATTGAACCCATTAAGATGAAAGCTTAGGAAAGGCAGGGAACTTCTATTGGATCATAATCGTACTCCGTTATTCGATGCACTTCGCTCTCATGCAGAGCGTAATCCAGTACAGTTTCATATTCCGGGTCATAAGAAGGGCGCTGGAATGGACCCCGAGTATCGTGAATATATAGGTCCCAACATTCTGAATATTGACTTAATCAATATTGCCCCTCTAGATGACCTGCACCAGCCAGTCGGCGTCATCCTTGAAGCACAGAAACTGGCGGCGGATGCTTTCGGCGCGGATTCGACTTACTTCTCTGTACAAGGGACAAGCACCGCCATTATGACGATGATCTTATCCGCTTGCAGTCACGGAGATAAAATCATTGTGCCTCGTAACGTACATAAATCCATTCTATCGGCTATTATTTTTGCTGGGGCGCGTCCGGTATTTCTATCCCCTGTTCGCGATACGAATCTAGGGATAGACCATGGCGTAACGACCCGTTCCGTCCGCCGCGCATTGGAGCGTCACCCGGATGCAGCCGCTGTTTTGATTATTAACCCTACCTATTACGGGGTATGTACGAATTTGAAGGAAATCGTTGACCTCGTACATGAGTACGACGTTCCGGTCCTTGTGGATGAAGCTCATGGTGCTCTGATCCACTTCTCCGATGAATTGCCATTGTCGGCTATGCAAGCCGGTGCAGATATGGCTGCTACCAGCTTGCATAAACTCGGCGGCTCCATGACGCAAAGCTCTATCCTAAACATTCGTTCCGGCTTGGTTAACCCTCACCGGGTTCAAACGATTCTTAGCTTACTTATGACGACATCCACCTCATACCCACTGCTTGCCTCTTTGGACACGGCACGGCGTCAATTGGCGCTTCATGGCAAGGAGCTAGCCGAGAGAACGGTGAAGCTCGCTCATAAAGCGCGAGAAGTCATCAACCAAATCCCTGATCTCTATTGCTTCGGCGAAGATTTATTGGGGGAAGAAGCTACCTACGATTACGATTCCACTAAGCTGACCATCCATGTCCGTCATTTAGGCATTACGGGATATGATGCAGAAAATTGGCTTCGCGAGCATTACAACCTAGAAGTCGAGCTAAGCGATATGTATAATATCCTCTGTCTCATCACTCCGGGAGATGACGAGGAATCCATCGGGATCTTGCTCGAATCTCTGAAGGCTATGTCAGATGCCTACCATACTGATTCCAAGGAAATTCTCGAGATGGTCGTTAAGATACCGGAGATTCCCCATCTTGCATTGACCCCTCGCGATGCTTTCTACGGAGAGACTGAGCTTGTTCCTTTCCGGGAATCGGCTGGCCGTATCATCGCCGAGTTTATTTACGTGTATCCGCCAGGAATTCCGATTTTACTTCCCGGTGAAGTGATCTCTCAGGAGAACATCGATTATATCGTTGATCATCTCGAGGTCGGCCTTCCCGTGAAAGGGCCTGAGGATCGATCAGTCACTCATGTGAAAGTGATTCTGGAAGAAACCGCAATCTCATAAGACAATAAAAGAGCCTGTCTCTCTACATAAAGAGAGACAGGCCCTTTATATAATTAATACTGATCATGCATTTCCAACGATGGTAAACGACTTCGAAGTAAATTCCCAAGCTCAATGGCTGCTTCGTCTGAGACGAGGAACCGCGATCGAAGGATTTCCGTATCTCCAAGATCATCAGCCGATAACGGGGCAGAGCGTCCAGTTTGCATGCAGACAACTAACGGTTTTCCGAAAAAATGACTTGTATAAATGATAGCAAAATCGAAGCGACTATCTTCGGAAACACAGCCGACAAAGTTAACGTTGGACGACTCGATTACATCGTAGAGGTTCTCAAGCATTCGCTTCCCTCCCGTCCATAAGAATTATCTGAATATTATGTATATTCTAACATGATAGTGTTGTACACGGCAATCAAGTTTTCGACAGTGAATTTTCGACAATGAGTTTCCGTTGCCAAGAAATGAAGGAAATGCTATCATGGGCGTGGGGGTGGAACCATGAGTCAAAGCGCTTACATTTCTCTTGTACAAGGCTCAACTTTAGCCGAGATTAATCTCGATGGCGTGAAGCAGCAGCTTGAGCATTATCGGGATCAGATGGCGTTAACCGGACAACAGCTCGGCTGGGATTATGCCGAAGCCGCTTTCCCTTACAGCATTGAGAACAAGCCTGAAGCCCAAGACCAATGGTTTTATCTGAAAGGCATCAATCCCCTGTACCGATACATAGTGGTCGGAACAGGCCAACGGGAACAGGATGGAACAACCGTGCCTTACATTCATCTTGTCCTTCCAGATGACTCTACCCATGGGGACAAATCCAAGGCCAATGAACTATGCAAGTGGATCGGCAGAAAGCTGCAGGCTGAAGTTAAGATGTTTAACGGACGTACCATTTACTTCAATCCACGCAAATGATAAACCATAAACATACATAAAGCCTCTTCCGTCTGTACCAAGTCGGAAGAGGCTTATATTTGTTTCAATCGCTGCTTGGCTCCAATAGCTCTAAACTAAATAAAAAACTTCTCTCATCGGCGATATCGGCTCCGCATCTTGAAAATCGAAAGATCCCTGCACCATCTTGGATGTTATTGCGTTCCAGCGGTTGCAAGCATCGCTTTGAGCAATATAAGCGAAAGCCGCCTCTAAATTATCGCATTCAAAGCAGTAAAAAAACTGCGTCCCGTTCTGGAATATAGAGTAATTGCGGATTCCCGCGTTACGGTGCTCCTCCATGATTTCCGGCCAAGGGTCCAAGTGCAGTTTCACATACTTCTCTAGGCATTCTTCCTTGATGTTCCATGTCCAAGCAAACTTGTTGCTCTGGTTCATTATTACGCCTCCTTAGGGAAATGGCAAACCTCCTGCAAACGAACTCGATTGCAGGAGGTTTGACTATATCGGTTTGTCTTTTAAGATTAATATACTTTTTTCCATTCAGCAATGTTAGCGCCATCGAATTTGAACGGATCTCCGAGCATGATTTGAGTGCCCTCGCCGTCCGCAATAATTTCTTTCTCGCCTAGACGTCCTGCTGTGAATTTATCGCCGACTTTACCGGTGATTTTGCCGGAAACTAGCGCATCTGCCGCAAAACCAGCAAGGTAGCCAACATCAACCGGATTCCATAGATACATCCATTGCGATACGCCGCTCTCGATATAGTCTGCCATTTCACTCGGCAATCCAAGGCCAGTCAATTGTACTTTGCCTTTAAGTCCTTTGTCCGTCAACACTTTACCTGCGGCAGCGATGCCGACTGTTGTAGGAGAGATGATTCCTTTAAGGTTAGGGAATGATTTCAATAAAGCTTCAGTCTCGGATACGCTTTTGTCACGAAGATCATCACCGTACGCCACTTTTACAAGCTTCATGTCCGCATACTTCGGATCTTCAAGCTCTTTCTTCATCCACTCGATCCAAACGTTCTGATTCGTAGCTTGGGAAGTCGCCGATAGAACGGCAATCTCACCTTTCCCGCCGATCATGTCGTAGATGGCTTGAACTTGAACGCGGCCAATACGCTCTGGATCCGCTTGGTTTACATGAACCATGCGGCTTTGAGGATTAACGCCGGAATCGAGTGACAGTACTTTAATGCCTTTGTCCATCGCTTTCGTAAGCGCTGGCTGCAGAGCATCTGGATCATTTCCCACGATAGCGATGGCGTCAACCTCTTGCGAGATCAATTCCTCAATCATCTGGATTTGCGCCTCGGCAGTCGGTTGGTCAGGCGCCTTCAAGATCGCTTCATGGCCAAGCTCCTCGATTGCGAGTTTGAAGCCTTCCATTTCTTTCTCGCCATAAGGATTACCTGTGTTCTTGAAAATGATTGCAAACTTCTTCTTCCCGCCAGCATCAGCACCTTGCTTGCCGTTATTCTCTTTGTTGTTGCCACAAGCTGCGATTACAGATAACACCAAAATCAAGGCAAGACCGATTGTGAGCCATTTTTTCATTTCGTGAATCCTCCCTTTTGATCAACTAAGCTTATATATACAAACAGTCCGCGGAACTGTCGTACAACGGTGGTTATCCATCCTTGCCCTGCAGTAACGATCAGAGCTTATTTCTTGTTAGCTTCAAATTCGGGACCATAACGGCGAAGATTAGCAATAGTCCGATAATGATAAGCATTGTCTGAGCGGGAACGTTAACCAGACCTAATCCGTAACGCAGGAATCCAATCAGAAACACAGCTAAGATGGCCCCAATCATTCTACCCTTGCCCCCAGCAGTGCTTATTCCACCTAACACAACCATCGCAATAACATCGAGCTCATATCCCATTGCGACGTTCGGACGCGTGCTGCCCATTCTAGAGGTGAGGAACAGCGCAGTAATTGCAGCCATCAGCCCGGTTAGGGTAAATACAATGATCCGGATTTTATCCACTCTTACTCCAGAAAATCGACTAGCCGTTAAGTTACTGCCCATTGCATATACCTGTCTGCCGAAGGTAGTTCGATGTAGAAGAAGCCCAAAGATAAGAGCGAAAACCGCAAATGCGATTAGAATAAAAGGGATCCCGCCAACATAACCCCAGCCAAGAAAGCTGAACCAATCCGGAAACTTACCTGCCGCTTGATCCTCAAGCAGGATATAAGCGATTCCCCGATAGATAATCATCGTCGCCAAGGTGACAATGACGGCGGATAGTTCCTTGAATTTCACGATAAGCAAGCCGTTAACGAATCCGCAGATCGTACCCACTGCAAGTCCAATCAACATGGCCAGCCACATGGGAACTCCAGAGTTGTAGAGATCAGCCATGATGACGGAGGATAAAGCGACAGTTGAAGCGACGGAGATGTCGATATCGCCCAAGATCATGATGAACACCATTGGCAGCACGATAAAGGCTTTGTCCAAGAAGGTCATCGTGGCATCCCGGAGATTATCCGTGTCTAAGTAGTAGGAAGATAAATAGGCATTCATAATGTTGATAAGGATAAAGAGAAGGACCAGCATCCATTCCCATTGAAAGAAAAACCGTTTCATGCCGAATACCTGCTTATTAACAATCACTCTCGGCTCCATCGTTTATATGACCCTCCTCATAAGATGATTCCGGTCGACGCCTCTCTTAACAACGGCATTGATGATAACCGCGATGAGAATGATCGAGCCTTGAATGCCCATTTGCCAGAAAGGCGATACGTTAATGAGGGGCAAGGCATTATTAAGTATCCCGAGTAAAATGGAGCCTAAGATGATGCCCGAGATTTTCCCCGAGCCCCCTGCAATGCTTACTCCGCCCAGCACACAAGCCGCGATTACGCTAAGCTCATATCCCATCGCAGTATCTCCTTGAGCGGACGCGAACTTAGACACCCACAATACGCCAGCTAATCCCGAAAGACCTCCCATAATGGAATAGACCAGCCACAGAATTTTACCATTATTGATCCCGCTGATTTGCGCTGACTCCGGGTTGCTGCCGACCGCATAGATTTGCCTGCCGGTGCGTGTATGACTGATAAAGTAATACATGACCACATAAATAAATATCGCAATAAGAATGAGGGTATTAACGCCCCATAAGGAGCTGGTCGCAATTCCTTTGAAGCTGTCCGGCATCTGATGTGCGCTAACCCACTTCCCACCGCTCGCCATAAAAGTTATTCCTCTGAATACGTTCATCAGGCCAAGTGTGGCAATGATCGGAAGAATGCCTCCCTTGGAAATGAGATATCCCAGAACGACTCCGCAGATGACACCGATTAAGGTTCCTTCCAAGATTGCGACAATCGGATTTATTCCTGGATAGGTTTTGACCGTAAGCGCTGCGATCATCCCCGATAAGGCAAGCGTTGCGCCGATAGAGAGATCAATCCCCCGGGTTACAATAACGAGCATCATGCCTACGGTTAGAATACTGAGGATCGCCGTATTCGTTAACATGTCATTTATATTTTCAAGTGTTAGAAAGCTTGGGTTTCGTATCTGTATCACTATGGACAACACCAGAATAAACCCTAGTAATCCAAGCTCTCTAAATTTAGCGATACTAGCGCTAAAAGTTGTTTTGGCTCCTTTGTTAGCCATCTTTTTCCCCCATCTCGCATTCTCTGTTACCTGCTAAGCTTGCTGTACTGACGGTTTAAGCATTGATGCTTCCAGAATCGACTCTTGAGTAAGCTGATCCCGGTTTATCGTTGCGGCGACTCGTCCCTCGCGCATGACGATAACTCTATCGCTTAAGCCGATGATTTCCGGCATCTCAGAAGAGACAAGGACAATTCCATACCCTTGACAAGCCAGATCCCCAATCATTTCATAGATAGCCGATTTAGCTCCAACGTCAACGCCTTTTGTCGGCTCATCAAGGATAAGAACATCCAAGTCGGCAGTCAGCAGCTTGGCGACAACGACCTTCTGTTGGTTTCCTCCGGAAAGCGTGCTAACCAGATCGAACACGCTGTTCGCCTTAACGTTTACCTTCTCGGCAAGCGTCTTCGCGATCTCGGCTTCTTTGGATTCATTCAACCAGCCTTGATTGGAGTACTTGCTTAATGCCGGCAATGTAATGTTATGGCCTATGCCCCATTGAAGCACTAATCCTTGCTTCTGCCGGTCTTCGGGCAAATAGCCGATCCCCCTATTCATCGCATCTAGGGGACTGGTAATATGAACTTCCTCGCCTTTCAAGTAAACTTTGCCCTTCTCGTAGGCAGTTATACCGAATATGGCCTGGCATACCTCTGTTCGCCCTGCACCGACTAGGCCGGTTAATCCTAAGATTTCTCCTCGTTTTACCGAGAAGGAGACATCCGCGAAATAGCCAGTTCTGCTAAGTCCATTAATCCGCAGCACTTCATCGCCGATCAACGCTTCCTTCTTAGGGAAGAGCTGAGTGATTTCCCTTCCGACCATGGCTACGATTAAATCTTCATTCGCTATTTCATTAACCGCCCACGTTCCGATGTACTTGGCATCTCTTAGTACGGTCACACGACTGGCTAGACGATACATATCCTCGAAACGATGCGAGATGAAGATAATCGAGGCGCCTTTATCTCTAAGCCGTTCAGCGATCCGGTAAAGCTCTTCGCTCTCTCTCTTTGTTAACGCGGCCGTAGGTTCATCCATAATAATAATCTTCGCTTGAGTAGAAAGCGCTTTCGCAATTTCAACGATTTGCTGTTGTGCGACGCTGAGAGATCCCATTTGAATCTTCGGACCAAAGCTGGCGCCCAGCTCTTCTAGAATCCGTCCAGCTTCTTCATACATATCATTCCACAAAATCCGCTTGGTTTTGGGATGGATTTTCTCATGCCCCATGAAGATGTTCTCGGTTACGCTCAGATCCGGATAACAGGTGACATGCTGGTAGATCGCAGCAATTCCTAGCTTCTTAGCATCCCGAGGATTTTTGAACTCAGCCTTCTGCCCGTTTACATAGATCTCTCCGGCATCTGGGGTATATACGCCAGTAATAATTTTAATGAAAGTGGATTTACCTGCCCCGTTCTCCCCCATCAAAGCATGTATTTCTCCCGGCTTTAATTGGAAGTGGACATTGTCCAAAGCTTTGACACCCGGGAAGGTTTTTGTAATCGCTCTCAATTCCAAAGTCATATTAGACATGGTCAAATCTCCTGTTCCTTGTTAATCCGTTTCTCGCTGTAAAAAACATCTTTATGAATGTTTGTGTTCGTTTGTGTTTTATTATGTTATCTTTTTAGGGTTTCGTCAACTCCTTTTTGTTTGTTTTATGAATCTTTTAAAAAAGAAAACCAACCGGAAGCATCTAACCCTCCGATTGATTTTTATTCATCAATGTTATTTGCCGCCGGATGCAAAGTAAAGAATTTGCTCCTGAGTGGCTTCCTCTTGCGTGAAAACCTTGCGAATCTCGCCGTTATACATAACCATTATCCGATCACACATTCCCATAACCTCCGATAGATCAGAAGAAATCATAATGATGGAAGCACCGGAGAGGACTAACTCATTCATAATATTATAAATATCAATCTTAGAGCCAATATCGATACCAGCTGTCGGCTCATCGATAATAAGCACCTTAGCATTGGTAAACAGCCACTTCGCGAAAATAACCTTCTTCTGCTTTCCTCCGCTCAGATTGCCAACGGATTCGGTTTCGTTTGCTGTAATCTCAAGTCGATCAATAAGATCTCTTGCATGCTTTGCTTCCTGATTGTGATCGATAAATCCTATTTTGGAAACACGCTGCAGGTTGGCAATTGTAATATTCTCAGTAATCGTACCATCGGCAATAAGACCTTCTTCAGTGCCGATACCCGTTACGTAACACAAGCCGCTCTTCTTCGCCATGTACGGGGTCATCGATTTAAACGGTTTGCCGTTCAAGAAGACGACCCCCTGATAGGGACCGTAAATACCGAACAGCACTTTGGCTAATGTACGTCGACCTGCGCCGCTTATCCCGGTTAAACCAATAATCTCTCCTTTGCGGACTTCAAAGCTAGCGTTACGGATCTTGCTGTAATAACTTACATTCTCAACACGCAGTATCTCTTTCCCGATTTTCACTTTAAGCTTCGGGTACCGATCATCAGGTTCCTTACCCGCCATGACCTTGACGATATCTTTCATATTTAACGTCTGTGCATCACAGGATTGCACGATTTCACCATCCCGGATCACAGTGACATGGTCTGCGATTTTCTGTATTTCTTCAATACGATGGGAAATATACAGAATAGCTACTCCACGGTTCTTCACATCCCGAATGACGCTAAACAGCTTCTCGATTTCCTGCTCCGTCAATGCGGCTGTCGGCTCGTCCATTATGATAATTTTGGCATTTTGCGATAAGGCTTTAATAATCTCTACGAATTTCTGCTCGCCGGCGCTTAGAGTCTTGACCAAAGTACGAGAGTGATAATTAAGGCCTAGTTCGGCCAAGTAACGCTCTGTTTCTTTGTAAGCAAGCTCCCAGTCGATCTTCCTTAAAGCCTTCCAGCCTTTGACAGGCTCTCGTCGAATGAATACGTTTTCAGTTATATTCAAATCTTGGAATAGTTTGATTTCCTGATGGATCATTGCGATCCCAAGTTCTTGGGCTTGCTTAGGATTATGAATGACGATAGGCTCTCCGTCTAACAACACTTCTCCCTCATCCGGGGTATGAACACCTGCTAAAATCCGCATCAATGTAGATTTTCCCGCGCCATTTTCTCCAATTATGGCATGAACCTGCCCTCGATCTGCAAGAAAGTCAATATCATTTAATACGGTATTGTCAGCAAATCTCTTTGTGATTTTGCGCATTTCCAGCAGACGCTTCAACCGCAGTCCCTCTTTTCATCACTATAATAATCGGGTGAAAGCTTTATGTTATTCCAATTCAAAAGCGGTATAAAGCTTCACTGCGCTCTCAAAGTAATATCTCTTATATTCGGAGGGTACCTGCTTGTTGGTGATTACAGTCTTTGCGATAGTTAAATCTCCGAGCTTGGCAAATCCGGTACGGTTAAACTTCGTATAATCCGCAACAACGATCAATTGACTCGATATTTTCTTAACCTCTTGGATGATCATGACTTCCTCATAGCTGTCCACGGTATAGCCAGAGTCAATGTGCGCGCCCTTCACTCCGATGAATGCTTTGTTGATAAATATCCCATCCAATGCCTGGAGTGCAAACCCTCCCACCAAAGTGGTCGTAGAAGGAATAAGATCTCCGCCCGTCAGAATAACCTTAATTCCGATCGAATCCTTCATGGCCATCCCGATTGTCATATCATTCGTCACTACCGTTACCCGTTTGTCCTTCAGGCTTCTGGCTATTTCTAAACAGGTTCTGCCCGGACTCAAAAAAATCGCATCTCCATGTTCTATCATTTCGGAGGCGATTTTGCCAATCATTTGTTTTTCTTGGAAGGTTTCGTCTTGAGGCTCGTTAGAACGAGGCTGCTGAACGGTCGCTTCATTCAACACGGCTCCGCCATAAATCTTAACGAGAAATCCCTTTTGCTCCAACTTGTCAAGATCACGTCGGATCGTGACTTCCGTTACGGAGAACATGTCGCTAAGTTCGACAACATCGACTCTCTTCTCCTTGTATAACAATTCCTTTATCTTGTTTAACCTCTCAATTGCGAACATTTCGTAACCCCTTGCAGGCTAAAAATGTGGGTTCAGCCGATGTCGTTTTATGCTTCTATTATATCACAAAAAAGCAAATCTGCTTAAAAATTATGTTTCGTTGTTGTTTGTTTATGTATAAATTGAACAAGAGACTGCTCCTCAAGTCCACTTGAACTCAAGAAACAGTCTCTTTGCACGAACAAAAAGAGACAGAGCTTAACCGTTCTCTTTCTCCTGAAGGCCTTCGTTCTCCTTGGCTGCCAGCTCTTCATATACTTTCATAACTGTTTCCCATTCTTGATCGTCTTCGATATTAACGAGAATTTCATCGTCGCCTTCTTCTTCGATCCGGAAAATAACGCCGTCATCCTCTGGGTCATTACGGTCAAGAAGAACAGCATATGCACGATCGCTGGATTCGAATGTGTACACAAGCACCATCTCGTGCTCTACGCCATCCTCGTCGGTTACGACGAATACCGCTTCTTCATCGTGGTCATGTTCGCAATTCTCGTCATGGACATGATCGCTCATAGCGAACCTCCGTTCAACAAATTGATTTAACTACTCACGTATCGTATCATTTCCAGTTTCAAGGGTCAAACGAAAAACGCCTAAATCGTTTGTCGGCGATTTTGGCGTTTTTTGTTTTGATCATTATCTTTTAATTACTTTCTCAGATACGACTTGGAATGAGGATTCTCCAGCAGGCTTTATCCAGAAACGAACGGTGTATTTACCTACTGAATCGAAATTGTAGGAGATTTCTTTACTCTTGAACCAGAAATCTTCTTTACCTGCTTCAGGAAATTCATTATTGCTGGAATCCCGTCCATCGATGTAAGTTTCATCCCCGTATGGGTCGCTGATAGTGACCTTGAAGGCGGAGATATCAACCTTGAGATTGTCAATTTGCGAGAATACATTAAACTTAAATTTCCCCTTGGGCACATTACCGAATAAAGAACCATCCTGCATGGTAATCATGTGAACGTTAGGTTTGTATATGATAACCTTCTTACTGCTATCGTCCCAAGATAATAGAGCTTGAAGCTTATCTGAAACCGACCGAACCGAAATATAAGCTTTACCGTCGACGATGATACCTCCATCATCAACTTCCTTACTATTCACCCAAACTCTAACCTTCTGGCTTATAGAATCCGCATACACTGCACTGCCGCAAATTAAAGAAAATACTAAGGTTAATAAGATTAGTCTACGGACTTTCATGGTTAGCAGCCTCCGTCTCACCGACTCACAATCTTGTGTGTAATTGTTTATACTGAGAGTCTGTCGGAAAGTTGCGCATGAAAGCCATATTTTTCTGAATATTAAGCTTTTCGCTTAGGCAATGTTAAAATACAAGGCACTCCATAACCGACTTCGCCAGGGGATCTCATTCTCTCCAGGTAAGCCATCCCTCTTGCACATGGGGTTTTGCAAACCGCACAGGTATCTGATGTCACGATTTTCATTTGAGCTTTTCTTTGCTCAACTACAGCAGCAGATTTCTTCTTTTTGCCTTTCGACATCCGAATCTTCCTTTCGCGAACAGCGGCTCGGGATTGACTTCCCATCAGAGTATGCGAAAACCGCCCAACTCGTCACAGATTCCTGACCTGTTTTTTCCACCCTCTTCTGTTACATTAAGGTGAATTATGGTACATTGGTAAGAGCTATTGTCAAATTGAAAACGCATCCGAATTAGGGGGCATAGATTTGAAAATTCAAATGTTGGGTACAGGCAGTGCCTTTGCTAAAATGTTCAATAATAACAATGCTGTGCTTAAGGTTAATGACCGAGCCCTTCTCGTAGATTGCGGAATAACAGCTCCGAAAGCGCTTTACGATCTTGGATATAACTTCAATGCTCTGGACGCAGTGCTTATCACCCATATACACGGCGATCATGTCGGAGGACTTGAGGAGTACGCTTTTCAAATGAAATACGTGTACGGTCGCAAGCCGGTTCTATACATTGCCGATACACTCGCAGAGCCTCTCTGGGAACACACTCTTAAAGGCGGATTGCAGCAATATGAATCGGAGACGCTCGACGATTTCTTCGAGGTTCGGCCTCTTAGCGAAGGATACACGCATGAATTATTTCCCGGACTAAATGTTCAATTAATCTCAACTAAACATATACCCAATAAACCAAACTACTCCTTGCTGTTTAATGATTACTTCTTCTATTCCGGCGATACGATATTCAATCCAGATCTACTCTGCTCTCTTGTGAACGACCGGGGTGTGCGAGTGATCTTCCATGATTGTCAATTACACCCCCCGGGAACCGTACATGCTTGTTTGCCCCAGTTATTAACCTTACCTGCAGCAGTGCAAGAACGACTTTATCTCATGCACTATGGTGATAACCAACCGGATTTTGTCGGAAGTACGGGGATGATGAGATTTGTAGAGCAGCATCGAAACTATGATATCGATCAGTTAAAATAAATTCGGTAAGATAGAATAGAACTCGCGTACGAAAGGATGTCACAAATTGCTTACTACTTTCATTGTTGCTGGTGTTCTCGTCGTCCTTATGACTTGGCTTGTCCTATGGGTAACTAAGAAAGCCTACTCCCGCAAATGGGAAGATGAGGATTAAAATAAATAGGGGTGACTTTAAGTCGTGATGGACTTAAAGTCACCCCATTGATTTTTCAAAGCATTTAAACTTTTATTTTCCTGAGTTCTTATTACGAGGGTCGTACCCGCTATCGTAATCAGACCAGGTAAAGCGTTTGTCATAGTTCATAGAGTCCTTTCTCACGAACCGTGCAACAGCTGCCATTACACCGCCAATCAAGCCGAACATTGCAATCAGCCACACCAACAGTAAAGTCACATCCTTCACCGGTGATTCCTCCCGCTGTTACCTCTTGGTACATTTGTACGTTGGAAATTTACGAATCATGACTCTTTCTGAAGATATTTCGAATTTCGAATTTTCTCAAATTAGCGTGAGATATGCAAAAAAAATGTAGTGAAATCCGCTTAATTACCGGTTGACTTCTATCGTATCAGTTGGTATGATATTACCTGTCGCTATAAATAGTATCATTATGATCTGATAGCTCAGCTGGGAGAGCACCATCTTGACAGGGTGGGGGTCACAGGTTCGATCCCTGTTCAGATCACCATACATATAACTCCGAGAAGCCTTGACAGATAAGGCTTCTTTTCTTTTTATCCTAATTAATTATTTAACGGAGGTAAGGTCATGAGTGAGATTGCTAAAACTCCACACCCCCCATATTATGCAGTAATTTTTACATCTGAACGAACAGATTGGGATAACGGATATGCGGAAATGGCAGATGAAATGGAGAAACTTGCATCCGTTCAACCTGGATTTCTAGGAGTAGAAAGTGCCAGAGAAGGTTTAGGCATAACTGTATCTTATTGGGAGTCTCTCGAGGCTATACAAAAATGGAAACAAAACGAGCGACATTTAGTCGCCCAAAGTCAAGGTATATCTGATTGGTATCTCACTTATAAAACAAGAGTTTGTAAGGTCGAACGGGATTATGGATTTGACAAAGTCTGATTTACCAATACGAACGCCTAAAGTTTTGGCCTAACCTGAATAAAAGGTAATCCGTTAGTAAAGCATGAAATGGTAATGAAGTTCATCAAAAGGAGACTTACCAATGACCGAAAGAAATCTCGAAGATCTAGAAAATCATACCTACGACGAACAAATAGCAGAGCTTGCGGCTGACATGGCCGATGACCCCGAGCAGTCCGACAATCTTCAAGAGATAATGGAGAATGAATTTCGGACTCCCGATAGAAACGATCGACTTGAGGAAATTTAGGATATTACTCAAATCCAACCTCCCCCTCATTTTCGCGTATGAATGATACATTTGAAGGGGCTATATATTCATAATTCAATCAAGATGAGGAGCAAATGTGATGATGATAACTAATCGTGAATTATTAGATCAAATTGATCAGTTAACCAAAGAACACTCAGATTTAAAAGAGGAGTTACAACAAATAAAGGAAATGAATCAGCAACAAAAGAATGCTCAAAGTAATAATCAAAACGAAACCTCAAGTGATAACGGCTTTTCAAACATTGCTGAAGACTTGATGAAATTAAAGGGACTAATCAGCAACTTGGAAAATAAAATGCATGGATACATTTCTAAGAATGCAAATAACAATAAAACTTTAGGGGAAGAAGATGTGGTTAATTTAATTCTGACAATGATGGATGGCATGATGGAATGGACATTGGATTTTGTATCAAAACAAAATAATCAGTCTAACCAATTGCAATGAATAAGGCTTCTTTGTTCGTCATTAAGTGATTTGAATAAGCATTACTCGGGGTTTCTTACTTGCATAATATCCATAAACGGTACTTTGGTTATCTCTCCATGCTTTTGCACATGTACCAGCTTCGTTCTTGCATCTAATTCCACGATCCGGCCGGTCACCGTCTCATCCAATCCCCAAACGGATAAAATGACCTCATTCTCCTCTTCCTTGGCTTCGACCAATCTTTCGCCGATCTCCTCAAGAATAGCTTCGTCTCGTGTCGGTCTTTTTTCTTTGGATTTCTTTTTAGGTTTTTCCACTTGTGGCATTAATAATCTACTCCTCGTTAGTCATATTCCCAAAAATTAATTTGCTTCTCGGGTTCAATCAAAACTGGTGTTTCCAGCAGCTGAATGATTTTCAGATCATTGTGTCTTTCTGGATCCCAAGTTATATACTGAGCAGTCGCTAAAATACGAAGCGTCGCTTTAACTTCTCCTGCAGTTCTTCCGGTCTTCCGTGAGAGCTCGCTTATGGCCGGTACATGTCCTGACCTGAGATTATGATATAGGATCTGCAGGAGTTTCCTAGGACGATCATCAAGCATTCCTCAGTTAACCATAATGATATCCGTAAACTTAAACCGATCGCCACTTACTTGAAACCATCCACTAACAATGTCCATCTTCTCAACGAGTCCATCTACGATAAGTGTCTCGTAAGGATCATATAGTCGAACCTGAATGGGTTCAGCATCTTCATATGATGAAATAACTTTCCCAACGATCCGCTGCAGCTCTTCCTCATCAAACTCTGGGCGTTCACCTTTGTAATTGTCGGATAAATGATGCTCATAGATGATTCTTTCTTTGTGTTCAGGCAGCATCATCCGGCTGCTCTCCCATAGTCCATTGCCCTCAAGTTTCTTTCTCATGCTGTCCTCCCTACCGGCTTCAGTGCCAGTATTCGATCAATCATAAAGGGGCGGGGAGCTTGCTTGTCAAAGTCGTAAGCCAAAACCTTACCGTCAACAATCCTCCGGACTCGGATCGTACGCTGCGTGATCTGTCCTTTTGCATCCTGGTATATGATCTGAACGACTTGACCGATGTACTTCTCTGGCATTGTCCCCGCCTCCAATGGAACGTTTGTTCCCTTATTATATGGCGAACATTCGTTCTTATGCAAGAGGTAAAAAATTGGGGTTACAGGGCTGGAATTTTATTAACAAGGCTGTGGATATACTAAATCTATGGAACCAATCTTACCTTTCGAGCCAATCCGAGCCACAACTGTCCCCGAAGGCAACCAATGGGTTTATCAAGTCAAATGGGATGGCGTACGGATCCTCACATATAATGATGCTTCGTCCGTCACACTCTTTAACCGTAAAAAGAACGAGAGGACTCATCAATTCCCGGAACTGACAAACCCTTCTTATTCCACAGCCCAATCGTTTATTCTGGATGGCGAAGTGATCGCCCTAGCAGCAGACGGCAAACCCTCTTTTCATGAGGTCATGCGCCGAGACGGAATCAGAAGAATGGGTCGTATCCCTCAAGCGAAAAAGGAGATACCCATCACCTATATGATTTTCGATATCGTTTATTTGAATGGCGAATGGATGAATAAGCTGCCCCTTCATGAGCGGCAGCGGATACTAACAGAGATCATCGTTCCGAACGAGCATATCCAGCTGGTTACATCACATACTGACGGTCACGGACTACTTGCCGCGATTCGGGATAGGGATATGGAAGGAATAGTCGCTAAGGATCTGAACAGCACATACACAATTGAAGGGAAAGATGATCGCTGGATCAAGGTAAAAAATTACGGCGATGTGATTGCAGTGATCGGGGGCTTCACGCTTAGTGGAGGAATTGTCAATGCAGTATTGACCGGGCTTTATCACGAGGAGAAACTTTATTTTATCGGCAAGGTCGGAACAGGTAAACTGACTTCCTCCGACTGGCGGGATCTGACGGTGAAATTGATGAAGATGGAGATCGCACAATGCCCCTTTGCTGAGCAGCATCCGGAATTTAAAGGGGCACATTGGGTCAGTCCATTGATGACGGCCAAGATCCAGTATTCGGAGTGGCGGATACATGAGGGCCGGACCATGCGGCAGCCGAGCATACAGGCGTTTGTGGAAGTTCCTCCGGAAGAATGTATTTTTGAGTAAACAGCATAAAAAGAGCAGTTAGGTAATTCCTCCTGCTCTTCATTATTTTTAGTTGCGGATTTGTTGGAGAGCTTCTTGTGCAATTTTTTCTTTATGAAGAACAGATTCATTACTAATTGATCCTGGCATTTCAACAGAAATTTTTTCTAACGCCTTCTCTGCTATCTGGAGCTTATATATGAGGTCTGCAACATCATCCGCTATGTTCGTGAAGTCATTACCTTCATATATTCCATCGGAAAGTTTTTTCTTTATCTCATCTATCCTAGACATTGTTATCTCTCCTGCTCTTTTGTTTTTTTCTCCCATTCACAACAATACATAATATTCCCTTTTATGACAACATACGAAATCGGATTACGGCTTAAACAACGGGACATACTTTTTATGGCAGCCATTGGTTGTAAGGAACATCCAGAAGGGAGCACACATCATGTCTCGTCAAAAGACAAATAACAAAGGTAAAAAATCGCAACCCGGAAACAATCACGATTCCGCAGTCCCGGGTTCAACCAACAAAAAATAGTTGGGGAATTACCAAAAATTGTTGACGGAGGTGATAACTATGCCATCAAACCGGAATCAGCAAGGGGCGCATGGAATCGGACAAGTTGAAGAGCAATTGAATCAGCAGGCAAATGCGTTGGTTGCCGTCCAAGGTGAAAGAGAAACAGATCGCGAAATTTCTAATGAGGCGAACCGCGATGCGCATACTTCGCTAGACGAGATTATCGATAGCAAAGAACGTCTCATAGACGGTAATGGAGTTGCTAGGGAATAATTGATGGTTAGATACTAAAATCCCCGATCGGCTATTCAGCTGCTCGGGGATTTATTTTTATGATAATCATTTATCAATTCTAGCCGTATGAGTATCAGGATCCCAACTCACCTTACCGCCAATTGCATTACTTACCTCGCGGAGCGGCAACATTGTAACCCCGTCTATAAGCTTAGCGCCTTCGATCTTTTTCCCAAAGACGATAGCCGTCACTTTATTCTCCTCCACAGGTTTCACTCTCTCTTCTTTCCAGAATATATCCTCAGTGTAAGCCTCATTTAAGTCAACACTAACCCCGCCGAGCTTCGTGTTGTTTTTGTATTGGTATAGGTGTGCACGCTCACTCTTTTTGCCACCGCTCCAAGCATATGTCTGCCAGAAGAATTTGCATGCACCACGTAAAGCCATTTCCTCGATCACGCCATAATGGCCGTATACGCCAACGTGGTATCCGAATAACTCCGCCTGAGCGGCCCGAAGATATGCCTCAATCGCATCGTAATCCTTTGGCTGAGCATCATAATCAACTGCGAGGAAGATTGCAGATCCCACAAGTTGCCCGATCGCTATTGCCTCAAGATGTGCCGCTTTACCGTCTGCTTTGCCATTGGCTTCGCCGCCAGCGGGCCTGTCCGTGCCGAGTTGGAATACGGATGCAAGCTTCATACCTGCTCCAACTATCGTATCCGCTTCCGAGCGTGTGAGTCGTTTCCAAGCATAGGACTGCGGTACAAGATATCGGACGGCAAACTTTGCGCCTTCAGCTGCAACCGCCTTTGCAGTGGCTTCTGTAAAAGGTATCGCACAATCGATTCCAAATATTGTTTTCTTAGATGGGAATAATTCCGTTTTTTTCACCTCCAATACAATCGCATGATGTACCTTTCGTGGCGATGAGCTAACATAATTAAGCATAACCGCTTCTAACTCTTTGAGGTATAGGCCTATGTCACAACTACCGCGTCCATCTACGGGCTACAATTAACAGCCTCCCAGCAGCAGAAATTGTCTGCATTGTTCCTTATGTTCAAACATATAAATAGAAAGTGCTTTTTTTACAAAATCCATAAGATTGCGGGTGATGTGAAATGGCGGGGAAATTTTGTTCAAAATGTAATGAGAAATTCAATGACGGTGTTTTATTTTGCAAATTTTGCGGTCTTCCAACAATCCGATTTGAGGATGAAATCACTCAGGTTGAGAATAAAAAATCGAGGAATGTTGTCCTACCCATTGTTCTAGCACTAATAGCCATTGTAATAATTGCGCTTTTTATGATAATTGAAATGTAAGTGCTGGAGCAGCTTAGGCTGCTCCTTTTTCAACGGGCTGATTTTCTTGGACCACACGACTCCTATTTAGCAACTGAATAAAAAATGCTACTTTAGATAATAACTATTTGGAAATCAAATCCACTAAAGGAGACTTTCCAATGAGCGACTATAATCAAGATGAGCGAGAGCAAGAAAATCAGACTTATGATGCACAAGTAGCAGAGCTTGCCGCTGACATGTCCGAAGACGATACTACCCTTGATGAGTTCAATGAGATTGAACAAAATGAGGGGTGTTAACCCCCGAACGAATCGAATCGGCCCAAAAAAACTCGATCAAAGGGGAGGGAAACTTATCCCTCCTTTTTTTGTTATCCATCCAACTATATCTTTCAACCTAAGTAATTGACATATTATTCAAAGAGTAGTATTGTCGAACTATTGGCACTCATGTCGAAATACCTATTCAAAAACAGAAAAGGCACACCTATTGAAAAATGGGGTCGCAAAGCTAAAGGGGCTACAACGCATTGTTATGCGTCATGCCAGCCAGTTGCCGAAATAAGAAGGTAATTTTAAACCTCCTATTCGGGAGGTTTTTTTATGTCTAATAAATAGAAACGGGTGAAAATCATTTGAAAGCCATTTACATTAATCCTTTTCTCAAATCCGCCTCCTACGTATTCGAACAATTCCAATTGCCTTGCCAGGTCGGAAATCCTACTATTAAGAGTTCGCCGTTTTCCGGGCTGGAAGTGTTAACAGTCGTTGGTATAACAGGAGACATTCGCGGTCAAATGTATTTTGGAGGTTCAATATCAAGCATTCTACAAATTGTTTCAACAATGATGGGGGGAGCTCCAGTCTTAACCTTGGGTTCGTTAGAACAAAGCGCTATTTCTGAATTGGCGAATA
The DNA here is from genome assembly GCF_041640265.1 of Cohnella sp. Classification (GTDB taxonomy): domain Bacteria; phylum Bacillota; class Bacilli; order Paenibacillales; family Paenibacillaceae; genus Cohnella. The sequence goes on along the minus strand of NZ_JBEQAP010000004.1, from coordinate 226,381 downwards.
TGATTTGCGGCAATGCGATGAGTTTTTTTTCTCAAGAAGGAATCTCATTAGATATTACTCCGCCAACGTTAATCATGGGCAGGCAGATCGAGATTTCTGCAGTTAAAATGCGTGTATTATCTATACCTATTAACATTAATCTGAACAACCAGCTTGAAATGAATATCGTATTTGAAGGCTAACAAAGGAGATTACCCCTATGTCATTGAGTAACTGTGTCCGCTGCGGAAAATTGTTTGCTCAAATTAGAATTTCCGATATGGCTTGCAATGATTGTTTTAACTTGCATGAAACAGAATTTCATCTCTGCAAGGATTATTTGATAGATCACCCTGCAGCGACATTAAATGAGTTATCAGTAAATACGGGAATACCCATGCAAAGAATATCGAGTTGGATTAGAGAAGGGCGAATTCAGATTTCGTGATAATACTTTCATTTCATTCCCAATTGCTGAATAAAATTCCGTTCATGACACCACCATAATCAAGTCTGAATTATGACTACATGGAGGTAATGGATTAAGTGAACCCAAACACGCAGAATACACAACAAGTTGCTAAGAACGTCCAACAGCAAGCACAGCAAGTTGTCCAGCAGGCACAACAAGTTACTCAACAAGTGACCCAGCAAGCGACCCAAGCATTTCAGCAGGCGCAACAGGCAGAGCAAGCAGCCCAAACTGCTCAACAATTAGCCCAGCAAGCCCAGCAGGTACAAACACAAAGCAATCAGCAACTTCAAGCGGCTCAGCAGCAAATCCAGCAAGCTGAAAATACGGTGAATCAATTGCAGGGGCAGAATACAAATACTCCGCAAGCGGTAAGTAGCGCAAATGTGGTTCAAGCAAATACAACCGACTCGAATTTAGTTTAATAACGATTCTTCCACCCCGTTGGCAGAGACCAGCGGGGTGATTTGCATAAGAGAAAAAACATTCACTAACCCCCTAACCCCTGGCATATGCCCAATTAATCCGGGGCAAGTATCACGCATGAAAAAAATGAATAGGCTATCTCATTAAATCGCTGGAGGTTAGCTTATGTTTATAAATCCAAGCATGTATCCGTATGGTTATATCCGTGTGAATCATCCGTATTTCCAAACTTATCAGTATCAATACCCACAAGCGTACTACCCTGGACTCCATCACTATATGAATTATCCGGGCGCACATGGCATTGGTTTTAATGCCGAAGGCACTTTCGGAAATTACGGTGCTGGTGTTCACGCAAACGGACATATAGGAGGCGGTCATGGGCTTGGTATCCATGCCGGTACTAACATCGGCGGTCATAATGGTGTTGGCTTCCAAGCCGATGGTGTAATAGGCGGCAGTAATGTGATCGACGCAAAGGCTGGCGGATACATCGGAGGCAGTCACGGCGTTGGTATCCAGGCCGGCGGACACCTAGGCTTTCATGGTGTCGGTGCCCATGCGGGAGGAAATATAGGCAGTCATAATATAGGTGTCAAAACTGACTACCACTGGGGCTAGAACATCGGGGACAGCCCGTACAAGTTGGGAAAATAATGAATAGAATATATTCTCAAAACTCAACTTCAGGAGGAGATCGCCATGTATAGCCCTAATTTCTTGATTCAATTAGCGGTGCTTATTATACTTGTTATATCTGCCTACAGGACTTTCAGCTTCATAAAAACTAAATCTTGGCCGGATATTTTATATAACGCCTCTGTCGCATTCTTGTCCCTTTCCTTCTTATTCTGATTGAACCTCTTCTGATAGATTCCCCGCCAGCCATACGGCCAAGCGGGATTTTTTTCATGAAGGATTCCTTTAGACGGCATATAATCTTTTATAGTAGTTACTTTTGGGGAGGGCAATAGGTTATGAAAATTGCTGTTGGATTCGTGCACGGTATCGGAAAAAACCATCCTGACTTCTATAGAGGAATGGCTGCTGCGTTAGAAGGACGTTTAGCAGAGGTTTGTCCTGATGGCGAGCTTGTGTCGGAAGGAGTTTACTGGGCGGATATAACCGATAATCTCGAAAAAAAGCTTCAGGAAAAGCTCGCACCTTACAATTTAAGATGGGATAATATCATTGATGCACGGGGTTTCATGATTAATTTCGTAGGAGATGCTATCGCTTATCAGCCACTTCCTAAAGAATGTGACCCGGAACAAAATAAATACATTTATGCCGACATTCATGAACGTTTTGCTCAAACACTTCAATCGTTGGCTCAACAAGCAGGCCCGGAAGCCCCGCTTTGTCTAATATCCCATAGTCTTGGAACGATCATTACAAGCAATTACTTGTATGATCTACAAAACGACAAATCACCTCCTTGCATTCAGGGAATTATTGATAAAGGCAACACTCCGTTAGAAAGAGGGGAAACTTTTACCCATCTGTATACAATGGGAAGCCCCATTGCGCTGTGGACCTTGCGGTGTAATGATTTTGGCGAACCCATTTCTGTTCCAGCACCTAACCTTCGTGGTCAAGAAATCGGGGAATGGGTTAATTTTTATGATAAAGATGATGTCATTGCTTATCCAATCAAAAACCTGAGCGAAAAATATGCTGAAGTCGTCAAGGAAGATATCGAAGTACGGAATCCTGGTTTATTAAGCGGGACACCTCTAGGATCACATGGAGGATATTATCGTTCAGATGAAGTTATTGAGCGTATTGTTCAATCACTCGCAGAGATGAGCAATAAAATCACAACTCAACAAGAAAGTGCTGCTAGTTAAAGACTGCGGGAAGTTATAAGAAAATCACAATTATTTAACACTGGTCATATACACAATCCATAATAATTCCCTGGCATAAGCTGACTGGGTGATGTGACATCTCAGCAGACTTCTTGATTATGAGAATCAAATAGGCGGTGAGTTTATGCGTATTTCTATTGCAGCTCTATTTGTACTCGTTATCTTCATCCTTTTGGTCTTTATACTTATCAGCAGAGTCTTTATGGAAAATTCTTCGTGGCATAATAGAGGGACATCAGGAAAAGTTTCCTTACTTTGAATCCGAAGCCCGGGAGCTAATGCCCCCGGGTCGCACTGCTTTGGATAGAGCATCGCTTAGTCTACGCACTCATTGCTGCATTTTGAGCCTGTCGATTAACAGTTCATAACTTCGGAAATCTGCGGGAGACCACAAAATGTATGCGAAAAATCATACAAAATGAGCGTCACACACATCGAATCAGTCGATTCTATACGAAATTTCATACAAAAAATTTGATTTGAGCCCGGATTCTGTAAATGTATGCGAAAAATCATATACATTCTCTGCATGTGTATGTTCATGTTAAAACTGTCCACAATTAATCGACAGCTCATTTTGCGACAATGGTGGCACGGCATCTTGGTTTCGTCCGCGAACGAGCGAGCTTGAGATGCAGTTCGCGTCCAGCATAGATGCAGCGTCGGCAAATAATAGAGAAATGCAGTCGCCTCCGAAAATTTATATAAATCCACGAATAAAGAGTATTCATTAAGATAATGATTATTCAGTAATCAAATCCATCGAAAAGGAGATTTAATAATGTCTGAATATAATCAAACAGAGGATGCTCAAGAAAATCAAAATATAATAGAAAAAATCGCTGCGTTTGCCGGTGAAATGTCAGGTGACCATGACACCAGCGATGAAATTGAAGAGATAAAACAAAATCAAGGCTATACTTCAAGTACCGAGTAATGTCAGGCATCGAGGAAATGAATATCTAGTGCCACCTTAGCTTTGGCGTGCCTAGAGAAAGCTTTTTAACTCCTCGATGCTTTTAGCTGCTCTAAGATTTAACGATTTTTTGTCTTTCAAATTGTATGATTCAAGTTCATGTCCAGGGTCTATAATCAACGGTTTTGAAATAATATCATCCAAAATTAATTTTGTCGTTTTTAAGGTCTCGTACAATAATTCTTTTGTGATTTCTCCTTTTATCGACTTAAGAATAGCAAGTATGCCTTCTGCATACATGAGCTTTACAATACTATCAGCGCTCATGATATGCCTTGATGCGAAGCTCACTACATTTCTTAGTATTCGAATATCCTTAAAGTCTCTCGCAATAGAACCTAAACAGTACACTGCTTCCCAACCCCAAATAGAGAGTTCATCCGTATATATATCAATCATTTCTTGAACCCATTTTGCTTCAGTGTTTTCCGAAACGTTATAGGATTTGTATTCTTCATAATCTCCTTCTCGATACATATGAAAAGTGCTGCCTCGGTAAAAAGTAAATAATTGTTTAGCCCTCACACAAATCCTCCTTTCGACTGGGTGATGAAGAATTTTCATGATAGCGCCTCCCTGAATATTCAAGCTTGTGATTGCATTTTAACAAAACGCATTCTATATTTCCATTATTCGGTTACAATCGAACATTAGAACTGTTTCAGCTCCTCCAGCGCTTTCGGTGTCCCGCGACGGCTAGCGCTCTCGTATGAGGCAATGACTCAATAAGTTTATATACGATCTGAATAAGAAGTGCTTCTTAAGATAATGATTACTTGATAACGAAATTCATCAAAAGGAGACTTACCAATGACCGACAACAAGCAAAAGGATGAAGCAAAAGATACGATACTAGAGAATCAATTCCTTGATCCTCCGATTAGCCCTCATTATAGAAGAGATGAGCCGGAACAAACTGCAAAGGTTGTCGCTGAGATGCCCGATGATGAAGAAATGCGCAATGATATTCATGAGACAAAACAGAATGACGGGTATAAATCAATTTGCCGGGAATAACCAGCGAAATATAGAGCTCCAGGGCAGAGAATGCCTGGAGTTTTTTTTATACAAAAAAAAGCACCCGCAGGTGCTTAGTCCCCATGTTTTTGGTTTGCAGGCCTTTCATCATACTTTCCTGTGGTTGGAGTGACGGGGGGATCAATTTGCACGGGTTCATCCGTTTTTCTCGTTTTATGAAGATCCGTTGCCCCCGCCTGATGAGTGTACAGATCTCTTAGTTCCGCATTCGTATCAGACTGATCCATAAGTCATCTCCTTCATACTTTTTACCAATCGCCTGCCTTATTTTGCCTCAGCAGGACTTAATTATTCTTGAAGAATCGCACCTTCCCTCAACACATTAAAGTCTTTAAGTCCGAATTTTTTTAAAGTTATAGGAAAAGCTGATGTAAGCAGCTACTAAGGGGGGAGCCAAATGTCCAAAGAAGGATTTATGGAGGAGCAACGGACGAAAAATGTCGATCTTGCCACCGTTGAATCACAGCGCAATGATCTTATCGCCGAAGAATTTCCGGAAGGACCATACGGTTCGCCCATGATCACCGAATCGTTGGGGAAAACTACGCCTTGGCGCATCGATCAGCGGCCTCCCAACCGATTTGACTACGAAAATCGTGAACTTCACGCAGGTCTGGAGCGCGACTATCCTGGCGATCAAGATGAAGGAAATGCAGCGCTGAACGTATTCGATAGTTCGAATAAAGATGAATAATCACATTTCCCAAGGAGCGTGGCATTAGATGAGCGAGAAAAAAAATCATGAACCAACGATCGCTCCCAGCATGGATACCCATAACACTCTTGAAGCGGAGCCAACCGAAAAAGAAAAGGAAAACGGCGATACTACTGAAGTCACGCGCCTTTACCTTGATCGGACACCACAGGATTAAAATAATAAGTTTTAAATACAAAAAAGAGGAGTCACTTAGTGACTCCCAAGGAGTAAAAGGTTATGAAGAAAAGTGCAAACAACCGTTTGCAGTTCTCTCTATACCCAATGATATATGAATTGTATAGATAATTCATTAGTGCAATAGTGGTAGACATGTATGATATAAGACAACTTAGGGAGCATCATACGCGGTTACCATAATTAGGCTTCCATGCTCCCTGTCTTAGAGTGCATCCACTTACTCAACAGGGTGCAATTGACAGCCATTTAATAGCAACCGGCTGATCTACGGCTTGGATCTTCAGCCGCTTCAACCCCTCACTAGCTTCCAAAGGTTCAGGCAGCCGAATGATTTGCCACCCGTTTCCATTGGCGGCTTCAGCACCGATGATTACTTCATCCAGATAAACGAGCAGAGTTCCCCCTGAAGATCGGATACAAAAATCAAGCATATAAAGAGAATAAGACTTATCAGCAGGAATCGAGTATTCATATGCCAACCAATCGTATGAAGAAAGTTGGACATACAACCATTCATCCGCTAACCATTCTTCGCCTTTCATGTGTTGGAAGTTCGGTGTTGCTCTCTGCCCTTCCTGGAAACAAATTTCAGTACCATCGCCATCCCGAAAGCCGATGCTTTGTTTCGCCTTTTGCTTGATTCCGAAGCTTTCGCCTTCTCCGCGATAGCCGTAGAAGATCGCCGGAATTCGAACAAGCGGTCTGCGAAACAATGCATTCACGACCTGTGGTTGATAGTCGCAGTTATTTAGCTTCAGATTATCAAGGTATTGCCATAAAATTCGCTCTGCCGTCTCATGATCCGGCTTCTGGCCGCCTTCCAAATAATCGACGAGAAGCTGCCAGCCGTCAGGCATTCTAATCGAGTACGGAGAGTTCGTGCAGTCGAGCTTCTTCCAAGTCCAGAAATTCCACGAAATGTCGTGATCCTCATACAATCGGAATACGCCTGCGAACCAATCGCAATTATTCTCGCCGCCCTCTCCCATGAAGATCGGCACATCCCACTCCTCCCGCTTGTCCAAGAACGGCTGAATACTCTCGGTATCCGGATTGTTCCAGTACTTATGGAATTGCAGCATAAGGTTATCGTCAACCTTCTCCTTGAAGATCGACCAATCCGTCGCCCAGTGTACACCCTCTAATATAATCATATGGCGGTCATCCACTTCGCGGATCGCTTCTACGATCTCTTTGTACAGCGGCATGACTTGATCGTTATACTCCGAGAACCATTCGGGAAGCGGTTCATTAAGCAGATCGTATCCCGCCACGATCCATTCCTCTTTATAACGTTCGGCCAGCATGCGCCATAAGGCAATGGTAACTTGTTTATTCTTCTCCTCGGTAAACAATTCCGGCCTGTCACGCTCGGAGTCGTCGATATTTGTCCCTGTCTGGCCGCCCGGAGCGCCGTGAAGATCTAGGATGACGTATAACGAATAGTTGCGGCACCAATCGATCACCCGGTCAATAATCTCAAGATGCCGCATGTTCATACGCAGAGGTTGTTCATTTTCAATCAACAGCCTGGCATTAATCGGTATGCGAACCGAGTTGAATCCATCGGCATCAATCGCCCGAATATCCTCTTCCATAATGTAGTGCTCATGATAAAGCTCCCAGAATCGGTTTGCTTTGTCGGGACCGATAAGCTCCTCAACCATCCGTTCAATTTTGCGCGGACGATCGCCCCCTTCGGGAAACCGCCACATGTAGCCTTCCGGAAGCAACCAGCTGCCGAAGCCGACGCCGCGGAGCAATACTTCTTGACCATGGCCGTTGACCACTTTCTTCCCGGAAGCTCTAAGGAAACCTTTCACTTCATTCAGGCGCTGCACTGTTTTAACTGCCCCCTTCAACCTTTAATCGCACCCTCCGCAATCCCGCTTAAAATATATTTTTGCAGAAGCAGATACAGCACAATGACAGGCAGCATAGTCAACACCAAGGATGCCAGAATAGCCGACCAATCATTGTTATATTCTCCGAATAACATATTCGTGGAGATCAGAAGCGTATAGTAGTCGTTATCCGTGAGCATAAGCAACGGAAGCAGGAAGTCGTTCCACATCCAAAGTGCGTTCAGAATAGCAACTGTTGCGGTAATGGGGAGCAGAAGCGGCAGGATTACGGAAAAAAAGAGACGAAATTCCCCGCAGCCATCGATGACTGCCGCTTCATCCAGATCACGCGGAATGGATTTAACAAAGCCATGGTAAAGAAAGATAGCGAGCGCGACACCAAGACCAATGTAAATCAAACCCAGACCATAGGTGGTTCCTTGTACCTTTAACTCCTTGGATATCTTAACAAGACTAATAACAATGGAATGGAACGGAATCAAAGACGACATTACGAATAATCCAAACAAGAGCCCGCTCAGCTTGCCGGGTGTCCGTGACATCTTATAACCGGCCATAGCTGCAAACAACACGATTCCTATTACACCGATCACGGTTACAACGATTGTATTCCAGAAGCTGTTCATGAAATCAATTTTTCGATAAGCGTCTGCATAATTAGCGAACTCTAGTTTGTTAGGAATGGACAAAATATGAGTAAGCATATCGCCATCCGTCTTCAGTGAGTTCAGCAGAGCCATATAAATCGGAAACAGGGTGAAAATAGCGGCGCAAACCAGACAGAATAGACTGAGGGCATCCCCGGCTCTCCGACTGAATGAGCTGTTTCCAGACTGCCTTCCTGCCGTCATGCCTCCACCTCTCTTCGTTTCATGATCCATAATTGAACCAACGTAATAAGGAGAACAATGACAAATAGAATAATGGCCTTGGCACTAGCGTAGCCATATCGCTGCTGGAATCTAAAGGCTTCTTCTACAATGTTTATCGCAATGACTTGCGTCGATCGGCCAGGACCTCCGCCCGTCAAAGCGAACACGGCATCAAATACTTTAAATGACGAGCTCAAGGTAAGGAAAACCCCGATAGTCATCGCCGGATAAATCATTGGAAGTGTAATATGACGGAAAATCTGTCCAGCATGCGCACCGTCAATAGCTGCCGCTTCCCGTAAATGCTCCGGTACTCCTTGCAGGGCAGCAATATAGATGACCATCAAATAACCGACACCGCCCCAAAGAGACAGGATGAGAATTGCATAGAACGAGCGGGACGGGTCACCGATCCAGGATTGATCGAGAAATGGGAGTCCTGTTGTATCCGCAAGCGAGGGCAGAACTCTCGTAAAAATAAAAACCCACATAAAACCGCCTATGATCAAGCTAAGCATGTTGGGCATGAAAAATATCGTTCGGAACCAAACCCTGCTTCTGCGTCTCGACTCCACGAGCACTGCCAGCAGTAAAGCGATCACATTCTGAAATACGACCATATAGAGGACATATTTCAGTGTAAACCAGATCGAATCAACGAAATAAGGATCATCCCTTAGCGCTTCGATATAATTGGATAAGCCCACCATGTCATATGTGGGATTCAATCCGTTCCAGTTTGTCAAGCTGTACCATACGCCCCCGAATGCGGGGGCGATGGTGAACACAGCGTAGAGTAATAATGCCGGAAATACGAAGGCAAGAAGGCTGACCGTTTGCTTACGCTTTTTTGTCATGATGTGCATAATGAGTCACTCCCGGTCTCGTTTACCTTCCCTTATTGCGCGGCCTTGACCGCAGCAGCCCAAGTTTTATCCATCGTTTTGATAAAGTCTTCTTTGGTTACTTCTTTAACATAATAGCTCTGCAGCAGCTTCGCTTGCTCATCCGTAACGCCGTTCGGAAGCTTCAGATCTTGATAAGCTTTTCCTTGAGCCACATATTCGGACGCTTCGTTGACCCACGGGTAAACTTCATATTGATGAACGCTCGAAACCGGATTGAACTTCAGCTCTTGGAATAGGGCAGAGGAATCCTTGTCGTCCAAGATATAGTTGATCAGGTCGAGAGCAACCTCTTTATTCTTGCTAGTCGGCGAAACCGCAAGCGTAGTTGAAGTAGACAAGTTGATCATGGTTCCGGCCGGGTTATTGCTGACCGGCAGCGGAGCAACGCCGAACTCCATCTCCGGATTGACCTTCAGAATCGTTTCGGCATTCCAGGGTCCCTGCAGCCACATAGCTGCTTTGCCGTTCGCGAAATCTGTTGAACCTGCTTCGTTGCCGACTTCAAAAGCCTTTTCCGAACCATTGGCCATGATCAGGTCTATAATGTTGAAAATACCTTGTACGTCTGCATATGAAGCCTCGCCCTTGTTCATCTTCTCAATCCAGTCCGGATTTTCCGATGAAACCAGACCTCCAAGAGAAAGTGCTGTCATCAGCTGCGGAACCCAAGACTCTTGGAAAGCCAACAGGAATGGCGTTACTTTATTCGCCTTCAGCTTCTCAATTACCGCTTTCATTTCATCAAGCGTCTGCGGAGGCGTGATTCCGTTATCCGCAAATATTTTCTTGTTGTAAAGGTAACCCCATGACAAGCTTTCTATAGGCAAAGCGACAACCTTGCCATCAAGCGTAACCGTTTTCTTAACACTATCGAATAATGTAGCCACAGAAGGCTGGGCCGTAAGATCCTCTAAGTAACCGGCCTTCTGATAGATCGGAAGATCGTTCGCATGAACGTCGAAAATATCTGGTGCGTCGTTCGATGCCAGGCGAGCTTGAAGCACTTGCTTGGCCTGATCCGGGTTTGGCATTTCAAGCTCGATCGTAACGTCGATATTTTTCTCCGCCAGCTCTTTCGCTTTGAATTGGTCGAAATACTTCTCGAATTGTTCCTTGAAGCGCGGTTGACCCAGCATCAGCTTCAGCTCAACTTTCTGAGCAGGCTCCGCGGCCTTCGGTTCGGTTGTTGTCGTCTGGTTTTCGCTTGTTGGCTGTGTAACGGCATTCCCTGTAATGTTGTTGGAACCGCAAGCAGCCAGCAGCGTCATTAGCAAAATCGAAGCTAAAGTGAGATAAAGCGCTTTCTTCATGAATGATAACCCCCTCGAATGATTACTGCTCCTTCAGTATAGAAGAGCTTTATGTCAGAATCATTCCATACGATTAGCCATTTTTATTGCACTTTATTGATATCGCTTTCAATGTAACGCTTTACTTTTATACTCGCCCGGTGTCACGCCAACATGTTTTTTGAAAACCCTATGGAAATAGGCAAGCTCCGGGTAACCTGCCATCTGCGCTGCATGCTTTATAGACATATCAGGAATAGAAAGCAATTCTTTCGCTTTGTCCATACGTTTTCGAATAATATAATCCGTGATATTCTCGCCTGTAGTTAGCTTAAATGCCCTGCTTAAATGCTCCTTACTTACAAAAATAAGCTGAGCGATCGTCTCCAAGGAGATAGGATCCGCGTAATGCCTATCGATATAACTCACCACTTCAGAAAGAACAAGACGAGTTTTTCCTTTACGCAGTCCTTCGATCTTTTCAATGGCTTCCGCATAAATAAGGGATAGGAAGCGCAGCGGATTGTTTTTCCCTTCTGCGCCGACGGCAGGACTAGGGTCAGAATGAATATAGGTATCCTGATTCTCTGTCATGAACTCTTGCAGGAGCTGGACAAAATCGTCCTTGATTTTATCCGACATCGCCATGTCGATGCCTTCCGGATAAACCGTATCCAGAAACTCGGCCAGCTTCTCATAAGCCTGAAGCACTCCCGGTTTGTTCAGCTCGAACAAGGCACCGAACACGCGCTGCCGAAGCATCAGATAACGATCCATAAGGTTTCTCGAAGGAAAAACTAACGGAGATTTCCACGACGTGTTTACCAGCTGTTTCTGATCCTCAAGCTCCTTCATGCATTTCAGGAGAGCTTCATTCAAATCCGATGGATCTAATGGCTTAAGCAAATAATCTACCGCACGGGATCGGATAGACTGCTTTAAATACACAAAATCATCATAGCCGCTCATGACAATGATTTTGAGAGATGGAAATTGAGAATTTATCTGCTGCAAGAGCTCAACTCCGTCAACGCCCGGCATACGCATATCCGTTATGACAATATGAGGCTTGAGTATAGATATCAACCTCAGTCCCTCTCTCCCGTCCTCTGCCTCGCCAATGACCCGCAGCTGTAGACGCTCCCACTCTCCAAGCGATTTCACGACCTCTCTTGCCCACGGTTCATCGTCAATAATTAATACTCTATTCATGGTCAGCACCCTCTCTGTGCAAAGGGAGTTTAACAACGATCAGAGTTCCCCTGCCCGGCTTGCTGAAAATCTGTAAGCATGAACCGCCATAATGCAGCTTCAAACGGGAATCCACATTCATTAAGCCGATTCCTTTTTGTTTTCTTGGCTTGTGGTTTTGATCATCCTTTTTGACTATTTTTGAAGGAATTCCTTCCAGCAACTCGTTACGAAGCGTATATAAGGGCACTAGCTCCATACCTATTCCGTTATCTTTAATCATAATTCCGATACGACTGCCAATCGACTTTATTCGAATCTCGATTTGCCATGCTCCTTCCTTCGGCTGCAGCCCATGCTCGAAGGCATTTTCAACCAATGGTTGAAGCGTAAATCTTGGGAGCAGTATGCGGGGAACGGGCTCATCAGCCGAGATCTGTACGGTACAGCGTCCCATGAACCGCTGCTCTTGAATGAAAAGATAATTCCTTACATGCTTAAGTTCGTCTTCCAGAGCAGCTAACTCTTCGCCGGAGCTAATAGAGTATCGGAGCAGATCGCCAATCCCTTTGGTAATTTTATAAATTTCCGGCACCCCTTTGGATAATGCCATGCCACCGATCAAATTCAAGGTATTGTTCAGAAAGTGAGGATTGATCTGCGCTTGCAAAGCCATCAGCTGTGCATTCTTGACTTCGATTTCCCGCTGGTATTCATTCTCGATTAGTTCCTTTATCCTCAGCATCATCGAATTGTAACCATGCTCAAGAAGGCCGATTTCATCTCGGCTTTGCACGGATTTCATCTCAAATTGATGAATAGGCGTCATTCTCATCGTTCTTGCAAGACTCACAATCGGCCTGCTTATTCGAAGAGAAACAACGATGGATACGAGAATGGAGAGCGCTGCGAACAAGAAACCCGCCAAGAACCCTGCTTTGACCGTATCGTTAGCACTTTCCGTAACAGACGTCAGCGGAACCGCTTTCAGCAAGGTTAAAGCGCCATCGTCAACCTTTTGCGAGAAAAGGATATACTTCTCTGTTATACGAACTTCCGACGATCGATCCTGCAGACCTTCAGAGTAAAGTTTCAAGAGCTCATCATACTCTTCGGTCGCCGAGGAGCCCGACAGCAGCTCATCTTCATCATTAAGGAGAAAGACAGGACTGTCCGGCTCGGATCTAAGAATATCGCCCAGCTGTTTCCAAACCTTTTCATTAATCCTGACGGATAAGCCACCTAGCAAGCTGCGGTTCTCAAATTGATTCACACTATGAAACGCATAAATATGGTTGCCTGACTGCTTAAAGTAAAGGCTGACCGGATCATGCTGCATCCGACTCCAAAGTCCCTTGCGAATGTCCAGCGAATATATTAAACCGCTCGTAGTAAAGTTGACCGCATATACACGCTGGTTTTGATGAGTATAAAGCGATAACTCATTAACCTTTCTCGAATTGGCATAAAAAGCGGTTGTTAAGGTTTCCTGAATGTACCGTTGCGTCCGAAACTGTGATCCTTCGTTTTGGCTTTCCAACGTTTTTAGTCCATCCATTAAATCTTGATTGATCTGAAGGGAGTAGAACAGAACATCAATCTGCTGGACCAGCTCATCTAGATATTGTTCCGCCCATATCATACGCGATGCATTGGCCTCAATGATCTCTTTCTCTACCGAATTGCGTGTATTATTCGTAGCAATCCAAGTTACGATTAACACCGGCAAAGTCGTCAGACAAATCATTAGTATCATCAATCGATAACGAATACTCGTGTGTAGCATATCAGTCCCTCCCTTCATACTCAGAACGAATCTATTATAGTTTAAATAATCTAAAAAGAACTATCATTCGAACATATTAGCATGTTTTATTGGACAATATTGATATCCTAGGCATTCGCGGATTATTAGAAAATCTGTGCGAATGAACAGACAGTATATTTATCCCCTACATAAGCTAAGCGGGTAATAACAATCACAGTAAACTAAATCAGGTGGTGATTCCCCAATGAGTGCAGGAGTAGGTTATGGTGGTGTGCAAGCAGCCGCATTTGTTCTTGTTCTTTTCATTCTGTTAGTCATTATCTTACGTGCAGGTTATTAATTAACTGTTGATTTACCCCGTCATTTCATGAGGGAGTGGCGGGTCTTTTTCTGATCCATTTCGCCCGCAGCCGCGATTTCTGTGCGTGAGCGGATTTATAGATTGATCTGTACGTTTGTACTGTCCCTATGTTTGCCCTGACATAAGCTAATGGGTGATGATAAATCACAATACACTTCTGGTGGTGATTGTATGAGTTATCCTGTTGCTGGTGCGGTACACCACGGCGGAATGGGTACTGCGGCGTTTGCTCTTGTTCTCTTCATATTGTTGGTTATTATCTTGAAAGCATGCTGAATGTAAAACCTTCTTACCCTCTTTGCCATTCCTAACAACTAACCCCGGATATCATCCGGGGTTAGTTGTTTTTCGGTTGTCACAAATTAAACTTCGAACGCTTTGCAACATTTTTGAAACCTCTCGCGTCTAGGGAGTACCAATTGGCATTTGACATCAGATTTAGGAGGAATAATCATGGGCAAGATTATTAAAAAGCCGTTTATGCTACTTATGCTTATCGCGATTTTCAGTATGGCTTTGAGTGGTGCCGTATTTGCGAAGGATCAGTCTAACAAAACTCAAGACAAGAAATACGACAGATATCATGCCAAATTCAACATTGACGCGGCTACAGCCGTAGCCTTGATTGTTAAAGGATTGAATTTGAATATTGATCACATTCGCTTCATTAAAGCACCGAAGGCAAGCGATTATTTCACAAAGGTCAAAGATAACGCCTGGTACGCAGAACACTTTATCATTGCCCAGCATACAGGACTTGGATTACCCCAGTATATTAATCCTTCCGCCAAAGTGACCAAAGAGCAGTTCTCCCAGTGGTTGTTCGGCGCTTTGAGCAACAAAGGTGAATTTACATGGATTGAGATCTATATGGAAATTGCGGATGCAGATCAAGTGACGAAAGGCTACATGTACAGCATTCAAAAGCTGTTAATCGCTAAGATCGCCACGCTTGACAGCAAGCAGAAGTTCTATCCGAAGGAAAATATTACACGCGGGGAAGCTCTTGCCATGATTGGGAAGACGAAGTCGTTCATTAAGAATGCAACACCGGTAATCCAGCCTGAAACGCCTGTTGTCACAGACGTTAAGCTAACTCCCGATAAGTTATCCGACGATGTTACACGCGTAACCTTAACTGCAATGGCTCCGCATCCAGGCTACGGATTTGAAGTATCCTCTATCGCATTCGCGAATGGCGAAGCCATTATCAACTATCGTGTGATTGAACCGGATCCGGATAAATTCTATGCTCAAGTCATCACCGAGCTGAAGCTTGTTACCTATATCTCTAGTCAATATAAACCTGTATTAGGAAGCTCAGAGACTGTCCCTTTTACGAAATAAGTATCGAACGTTTTTCAGTCATTCAAGCAACCTACATCGGAGGAGCAAACCCTTCAGCATGAACCCCAATGTCCTTTGCGGGCAAATATTCTCGGAGGTCCATGACAAATCGTTCTAACGCGGATGGATCGTACCATGAGATCCATCCGTTTTCGTTGTAAAGCTGCCGCATACCGAGATGCTCGCTTCGGCGTCCCCCGCTCCCGTCTCCGTGGAAGTAGTCGTCCACGACAACACGTGAAGCCGACTCTGCCACCGCTTTCGCAAACCCGGGAGTATGAGGTAACAGAGGGGATACCGCTGCTTGCGTATCGATACCGGCATTCCTTAATTGAATCAGCGCATTCAACCGCGCCGCGAGCGGAGGGGCCGAAGGAGTAATGACGCGCCTAACTTCCTCCCGATCCGTTTCAATGGTCATACTGACTCTAAGCTTACCTTGCAGTTGTTGGAATAGATCGATATCACGGATTACGAGCGGGCTCCTGGTCTGCACCAGAACAAAGTCAGGCGGTTCATTCACCATACCCATTAGCAGAGACCGCGTGACCTTCTCGCGCACTTCCAACGGCTGATAGGGATCCGTAGCTGAAGAGAAGAATATGGCGACGAAGCCTTTACTCTTAGCTTTGGCCAGCTCCCCCTGAAATTTCAGCGGATCAGCTTTTTTGATGTCAACCCAGCTTCCCCAAGGCTCGCCTCTGAAGATACCGATCGGTAATCGGCGAACATAGCAATACGAGCACCCGAACGTACATCCGACATAAGGGTTCAAGGTATGCGTATAACCTTGCAAATACCCGCTAGCCGGAGTCAGCCATCGCGCGTTGCTCATTGCTGGTTCTCCTCCAATTCTGGAATTTGCCAGTCTATCGCGGGTAACCCTTGCCTTTCTAAGAAAGCATTACACTGAGAGAAGGGCTTACTCCCCCAGAATCCCCCGTAAGCAGACAGCGGGCTTGGATGCACCGAATTCAAAACCAGGTGTTTCGCCTTATCGATATGACGTCCCTTCTCCTGTGCAGGCTTGCCCCACAGCACGAACGCGATAGGCTTCTCTCTAGCGCTCAAAAGGTCGATAAGCCTGTCCGTGAAAGTTGCCCAACCAAGCTTGCGATGAGAGTTCGGCAAGCTCTCCCGCACCGTCAGCACATTGTTTAACAGGAGCACCCCCTGCTTGGCCCAGTGCTCCAAGAATCCGTGACTCGGAATACTGCAGCCGATATCCTCCTGCAGCTCCTTGAATATATTCTTTAATGAGGGCGGCAGCTTTATACCCGGCAATACCGAGAAGCTTAGGCCATGTGCTTGATTCGGTCCGTGATATGGATCCTGACCTAGGATAACCACCTTCACCTCTTCATAAGAGGTCAATTGCAAGGCTCTATAGATATGATGCTGCGGCGGGTAAACGGCGTGCGCTTCATATTGCTCCTTCAAGCGTTTAATAAGATCTTTGAAGTAGGGTTTCTCCTGCTCTTCCTTAAGCAGCGCTCCCCAGTCATTTTGCAGCTCTGCAAGTGTACTTGTCCCCATATTTCCACCTCAACGAATATCGCAATAAGATCAATTATTATTATAGCATTGATAATAAGTATAAGAAGGTGTCGAAAAATAGGGAATAAATAGTTCTGAATCACGTTCCAATAATAACCATATAAATATATATTTATAATATAACTTGTAATATGGTGGACAGCTCTCCCTTGAAAGGAGGAGTCTGTAATGGATTTATTTCAAACTCTTTCAGTCCTCTTCGCCTTTGCTGTTTTCCTCATTACATTGTTAAATTATATTGAAAAGAGGAAATAAGCCAGTTGGTTCTTATCTAGTGTGATACCAAACTGAGAAAAGAGCCACCAATTACAAGTTGCGGAGTTAGATCAAATGATCTAACTCTACTTTTTTGTGCGGCAGCGCAATCATCTAACAGTATTTCCCTGGTCATCGTACCGCTATTGTCGCGATATGAGGCTGTCTATTAATTATCGACAGTTTTAACATGAACGTACACATACAGAGAATGTATATGATTTTTCGCATACATTTCCAGAATCCGGGCTCAAATCAATTTTTTTGTATGAAATTTCGTATAGAATCGACTGATTCGATGTGTGTGACGCTCATTTTGTATGATTTTTCGCATACATTTTGTGGTCTCCCGCAGATTTCCGAAGTTATGAACTGTTAATCGACAAGCTCAAAACGCAACAATGAGAGCACCTCGCAAGCGATGTAACTCCGCCAAAAGCATGCTATATAGCCGACTACAAAACAGCTAGAAGGGTTAAATTTGTTGATTGTGAGCCGTAGTTTTTTTGTGTAATCCTGTGTATACAGAAAAAAGTCCTATGCGGTAATGTACCACACGGGACTCCTTATGTATTTAGGGCAGATACTAGCTGTTAAAGCAGTAAAAAAAAGTGGTGCCGAGGACGGGGGTCGAACCCGTACGGTAGTCACCTACCGCAGGATTTTAAGTCCTGTGCGTCTGCCAATTCCGCCACCCCGGCATGAAAACCTTGATAATACAGGGTTTTTGGCTGAACCCTATAGTTATATTCCTTCGTCAGCTGTAAGTGACGACAAGAAACAATATATCATGATTGACTAGTCGATGCAAGACTTATTTATTGTATATTTTTAACCATATGAGTTTCAGCTTGTGCTCACTAATCTGATTCCGGTATACAAACTCGCCTTGCGAAGAACTTCGGTCCTGATCATTCCCCAGAGCAGTGAGATTCGGTGCTCATAACCGCGGCAAAGGAATTGTGCATCTATTCCTGCGCGAGTACGCTGCTGACTGTATACCTTAATCCCCGATTTCTTCAACGCCATCCGAATACCGAAGTGTTCATTGAGAATGTCTTCCTGCACTTTCTTAAGCGCGTTAATGAGAATTAAGTCTGTTTTGAGTCCTGCGCTTTGGATGACCGATATATCTTCCTGGATGTAATCCAGCATTACGGGAATGATCAGATGATCCTTAACCTTCTGGTGCTCTTGAGGTGTAATGTTCATTGGCAGCTTCGTACTCATGGTGTCTTCCCTACCCCCTTTTAGCGGATCTATAGTACTTATTATAGCGGGAACAGGTGTTCTTATTCAAGCGTTTAATTTTTTTCTAAGCTGGGAATAATTTAATCAAACAAAAGGAGCGTGACTCATGCACACAGTTTGGAAAGGCGCGATTAGCTTCGGGCTTGTCCATGTTCCCGTTAAGATGTTTACAGCTACGGAGGATAAGGATGTGCATTTTCGAAGCATTCACAAGGAGTGCGGAACTCCCGTGACCAACGTTCGGACTTGCGCACATTGCAATAAAGAAGTCCGGCTTGATGAGATTTCTAAAGGGTTTGAATATGAAAAGGGAAAATTCGTTCTATTCAACGAGGAAGAACTTGAAGCCATTAAACCCGAAGCAGCCAAAACGATACAAATTCTTGATTTTGTTGATCTGACCGACATTGACCCGCTATATTTCCAGAAGGCCTATTACCTTTCCCCCGATCAATCTGGTGCGGGCGCCTACAGTCTCCTATTAGAGGCCATTAAGCAAACAGGTAAAATCGGGATCGCCAAAATTTCAATACGAAGCAAGAGCAGCCTCGCAGCCATAAGAGTGGTCGAAAATTGCTTGTGCATGGAAACCATGCATTATCCGGATGAGATTCGCTCGCTCACACTAGTGCCGAATCTGCCGGGACAAGTAAATGTAAATGAAAAGGAATTGCAAATGGCCAAAATGCTGATTGATCAGCTATCCGAAAAGTTTGAGCCTGAGAAATACACGGATGATTACCGTATTGCGATGCTCGAGGCTATCCAGCATAAGGTTGCTGGCGAAAGTGTAGATGTCGTAACCTCACCGGTTGCTGCCCGTACGAATGTAATTGACCTCATGTCGGCTCTCCAAGCTAGCTTAGAAGCAGCCAAAGCACCAGCAGCCGCAGCTCCAAACACAGGCAGAGGCAAACGAAAGACTCCTGCTAAGAAGGCTAAGGAAACCGTCTCCTAACCCAAGGTCATCCCAACAATAATAGCTATAGAGAGCAGCGAGGATACTTCTCCTGCTCTTTATTGCGAGAAAAATCAGCTTGTCCAGGTCATTATTAATTTATCTTTATTAAAAAAAGATTTATAATATATTTGATTTGTCGTAGATATCGGTTATTCTTATTTTTATAATATAACTGGAGGGCACACTTTATGCTTCAACCTCTTTTCGACCGATATTGCAATCATGTTGCCTATATCGACAATGGGCGTTTTCTGTTCGATACCGAGATGAACTGGGTTGCTTTTGTTCATAATAAACAGGCTTGGTCAAAAGATAACTTGCAATGGCTTGGACCCATTAACGGGATTGTATGTATGGACAAAGAAGGAAAAGTGATTACGTGGGGAATTGGTCAATCGATCATGGGTGATCTTTCGCTGCATCGAAAACCAAAAATCGTTCCTGAATTACCGCAGAAACCAACCTCTCCAATGCGACCGATGCTTCAAAGTCCGCCCTTCCCGAGAACACCGCTTTCTGGTTGGTCTAATTTAAGCTTCGACAATTGGATCAAAGGATAACCCTAAGCCCCGCGATTGGGGTTTTTATTTTTTTGTTTGGAATGATAAAGAGCCGTCCCATACCTATAAGGTATAGAGACGACTCTCGGTTTAAACTATGTAGTTCGTTCATTGCATTTGTACTTGGTGGGCCTTGAGGGACTCGAACCCCCGACCAATCGGTTATGAGCCGACCGCTCTAACCAACTGAGCTAAAGGCCCCCGTCTCGGTCCAGAGAAAAGGTTGGTTGCGGGGGCAGGATTTGAACCTGCGGCCTTCGGGTTATGAGCCCGACGAGCTACCGGGCTGCTCCACCCCGCGTCATTATTATAAGGTCACGTTTATTGGCGACAAATAATAATATACTACATCGTAATACTAATCGTCAAGAACTTTATTTGCTTTTTTCATTATTTGCTTCTGTTTTGGCCATTTCAGCCAGCTTCTGCAGCAGGATGTGCTGTGGCATATGCATTAGATGCTCCAGCGGCACCTTCATATATAACGCAAGCTTCTGAGCGGTTTCCGCCGATAGGGGCATTCTCCTCATCGCTATACCTCCTTCATCCTGTTATTCCTAGGAATCAGCTTAGCATAGGTGAACCTCCCTTGCCAACAAATGAGTTAAGGCATGAAGCGTACTCCATATCGGCCTTTTTTCGAACGGAATACCTCGATTTCCTGAGGAACCTCTACTCCAAACACCCAGCTGTCATGCTCCATGCGCTGGACCAGACAACCTGCTTGAAACTTACTGTCATATAATCTCGACCAATAAATCCATTTCATCGCGTTCCCTCCGGATTCTGGATTCGCTCTACCTGCTCCTAGCTTGTGCGGCTTTTACGATTTTAAATCCTTAATGGGCTGAATATGAAGGTTAATAGTAAATTTGATGTAAAAGCGCAGCTAAATTCTCGAGTCCGCCCATGTGTGGAGATTTAGCTTCAATAGCACCTCTAATTCGTCGTCTACAACCCAAGTAACTTTAGCAGTAGAATCTACAGTTACAGCACTCAATCGACGCACACGAGTAACATTAGCTGTAGAATCTACAGCTACAGCACTCAATCGACGTACACGAGCAACATTAGCCGTAGAATCTACAGCTACAGCACTCAATCGACGTACACGAGCAACTTTAGCCGTAGAATCTACAGCTACAGAACTCAATGGACGCACTCGAGCAAGTTTTCAAAGCAAGGCATTACGGGGTTACTTGCGAATGGGGAGGTATATCTAAATCCCAGCATGAGTCTAATCGGCAATATGGAAAAAAAGGGACTGCTCAAAAGTTAAATCACTTTTGAGTCAGCCCCTCAGTATAAATTACTCTACAACTTCAACAGCCTCGACCGTTTCCCCAGCTGCTTCCATCACCGCTCTTTTCTCAAACGGAATCATGCCATCGCCGCCATTAACGTCATCGAAGATCCCTTCTATCTCTCCCTTAGGGTTCGTCTTGATTTTCTGCAGAAGGTCATTTCCTTTGGTCTCCCACTCCTGCAGAGCCTCTTTAACGGTCTTCTTCCCTTCGATGACTTGACTATACGCTCTCGTTCCAAGCTCAAACACCAGGCGCAGGTTTGGTTTCTCGTTGTACAATTCCTGTTCCTTAATTGAAGATTGTGGAAACGGAGAAGGCTTCATCTTCGTGAACGCTTCTACATTGTAGCTCATGCCGTCACGCGGCTTCACAAATTCCTTACGAGCCGACATCTCATAGGTGCTGCGAGATTTCAGCTTTGCCCACTCTTTGCCGTTCATGAATTTAACGAACTCCCAAGCATCCTCCGGGTTAGGGGCTGTTGCATTAATTCCGGATAGTTGATTGAAGGAGATGTTGAAGCCGATCCCTTCTTTACCGCTGTGGGAAGGCAATGCAACAACATCCCAATCCAGTGGTTCCATCTTAAGCTTATCGGCATTCGCATTCATTTGAGTGATTTCATTAATCAGGTTATAATCCCCAACTGCCATGGCTACTCTTCCGCTCAGGAACAGCCTGCCTTGGTAAGGGTTGTATCTGCCTGATTCATCCATAGGCTGATCGTACTGCATATCATCCTGATGAGGAACGACATGGTCTTTGTAGAGATCCGTAGCGGTTTTCCATAATGCTTCCCATTGCGGAGTATTCACGGTCATAAGCTCAGCTTTGTCATCGTACATTTTCAATTGAAGCGGGGCTGCAAAGTTCTGTATATCCCAGTAATTCTCCCCAGCACCCCATTGGTTAAATGTAAATCCGAATATAGCATCTTTACCCGTACCTGATTTTAAGCGTCTGGCTGTATTAAACACATCATCCCAGATCATCCCGTCTACAGGGAAATCAATTGCAGCATTTGTGAAAAGCTTCTTGTTGTAATAAAGCGCAGAAGGGGTGAACATTGGCGTAAGGGCGTACAAGAAGCCGTTACCCTGCTCTTTGATTCCGTCGATAACCGTAGGAACGAATTCCGTAGTGTCGATTTCATCTTCCTTGAGCATAGGATCCAACTGCTTAAGCAGATTCTCGTTGACAAGCTGACTGAGGATATTCATATCGAAGATCATAACATCGACAGGATTTGTTCCAGTCATAATAGCCTTCACTTTCTCGAGCTGGTTAACAGGCTCCTGTTGCTTCGATTGATCCTCGAATTGCATCTCCGAGTAGTCGATAGCCGGTACAACTTCAATATCAATGTTATCATGGCTGAATTCAAACATATCGGTAAATTGCTGACGGAAATAATACTCATCCTGCTTGCTGCCATACATAGTGCCGATTCGGAGAGTACGCCTGGTATCGCCATCATCCTTATTGCTAAGTGCACATGCCGCCAGCAACGGAAAAAGCAGTGAAAGTGCAACACCTGTCAGAATCCATTTACGAACACGACTTTGCGGTTTATTCATGCCGATTGATCCCCCTCTAATGACTTTGGTTTAGTAATGACAATTTTGTCACCGTCGAACTCCATGCTTGCTTTGTCTCCAATCGATAACGCCTGTAAATATTCCTTCGGAATTTGCAATCGGCCGACTCGATCCACGACGATATAGGCTTCATGTACCTCATCAAGTGAATTCCCATCTGATAAGGACAAGGACAGATCGAGGTTGGGGTTGCGTTTAATAAACTCTGTGCTCGTTAAGCCGTCACGAATCGCAACAACCCGATCCACCTTGCCAGCGAGTGAAAGATCATGAGTGACGATCACAATAGTAAGACCCAGCTCGCGATTGAAGCGGCGGAAAATATCCATGATGACATCGGAGGTACGGGTATCTACTGAACCCGTCGGTTCATCGGCGAGCAAGAGCTGAGGCCTATTCGCCAGTGAAATCGCAATCGCGACCCGCTGTTGTTCACCGCCCGAGAGCTGCTGAAGCTTGTTGTGCATGCGATCCTTAAGGCCGACCCACTCCAGCAGCTGCATCGCATAAGCCCGATCCAGCTTCCCGGCGAACATCATCGGCATCTCCACATTTTCGAGGGCTGACAGGAAAGGAAGCAGGTTCCGGGCATTATTCTGCCAGATGAAGCCTACCGTATCGCGCTTGTACTTCACTAGGTCCTCGTCTTCGACTTTGAGCAGATTCCACGGACCGACCTGTACCTGGCCTGCGGAAGGGCGATCAAGCCCTCCGAGTATATTCAAGAGCGTCGATTTCCCGCTTCCGCTGTTGCCGATAATGGCCATCATCTCTCCCTGCTTGACGTTCAAATTCAGCCCCTGGAGGGCAACGACCTCCAAGTCGTCAGCCTTGTAAATCTTGACCAGACCTTCGCATTGAATCATGGATTTATCGCTCCTCTCCCAGCTTCACAGCTTGATGGACCTTTAATCGTCTGATATGAGTGATGAGCAATACGACACCGATAATCATCATAATGGCGACCACGACGTACAGCTTCAGGGTATCGTTCGCTTCGAACACAACCCGGAACGGCGGAATCTGGTTAACGGAATTATCCGTCGTTTGAAGGAAAGGAAGGAATAGAATACTCGTCAGCTTCCCGATTCCAATTCCAAGACCAATGGATAATCCGGCCGTGAAGATTTGCTCGAGCAGCAGCATTCCGGTTAACTGTTTACGAGAGAGTCCCATCGCACGTAAAATCCCGATTTGTACGACACGCCTAGAAAGGTTGAAAAACCAGAATAGAACGTAACCCGACAAAGAGACGATGATCGTCACGAGAAAACCAAGGCTTAATATACCGAACACTCCGCCACGGGCGGGATGCTTGCTCTGCGTAACCATCTCGCTGCGCATATCATCGATGGAGGCGAGTTCTACTCCATTTCCCTGCAGCACTGGAATGATCGGAGCCGTCAATGCGTCATCATCCATTTTCAGCCAAACGTCATATGGAATAAGCGGAACCTGGTCATAAATATAGTCCAAATTCGCGATCAGAAAAGGCGCCTGATCCGGATACTGGCTAGGCCAGTAAGGAATAAAATCCAATATAATGAACTCAATCGTCTGTTCCTGCAATACCGTCTTAACTGTGTCTCCACGCTTCAGATCGAATTTCTTGGCTACATTAGAGGAGATAAGCGCCCCCTCCGGCACCTGGCCAAGCCATGCGAGATATTGATAAGGGCTGGTTGGATACATATCCTTGCGAAACCAGGCTACGCGAGCGAAATCCACATTGTCTATCCCCATTATTGTGGATTGACCAGCCGTCTTGCCCGAGATGGTTAAGCTGCTCTTCGTTTGAAGCACTCGTGCTGCATGTTCGACACCCGGCAAGGTGCGAAACACCTCGAAAGGCGGTTCGTTATAATTAATGCGGGTTGGCGTCGGCCGATCTTGACCACCGCTTCCTCCGCCGCCAGAACCGCCGCCACCGTTGCCTCCGCCCTGTTGCGGCTCGGCGGGCTTATATTCCGCCTGCCCCTCCCATACGCTTTTTACGACTACGTCCGATCCATATTTGTACATAATCCGTTCCTCGGAGTTGAGCCCGATCGTACGAGCGGCCGATGAATTATATACGCCAAGACCGAGTGTGAGAATGAGCAAAATCATGAGCGGATAATAAGATCTCGCGGAACGGGAAAGCTGGGTTAGCGTTAAATAAAAGGATACCGGCAAGATCTTCTTCCAAATGAGATTAAACAGCTTAAGCAAAAGCGGAAATAATCTTAGAAACAACAGTCCTGCAGCGAAAATGCAGATAGCCGGTACGAAGAATAGGAAAGGCTGCACATTCAACTGATCCGTTGTCGCCCCGGTCGTGAAAGAAACCATTTGCCGTTCATTAAACAGATACCAGCCGTAAGCTGCAACTCCTAGCAGGACGACGTCCAAATACCATTTCTGCCAGAACGGCTTCTGATCGCCACGCGCAAGCTTACGCTTATAATCGACGATGGAGGTTCTAGTGAACACTAGGGCAGGTATGACCGCAGCACCAATTGCTACGATTACAGCCGCTACCCCCGCCAGAACGCCGTCGGACGAGAAGCCGACCGGAATCGCCTTGCGGTCCACGAATTCCAAGAATCCGCTGGCTGAACCGATGCTCTTGGCCATAAACCACCCGAAGAAGGGACCAATCAGCAAAGCGATAATCCCCAATATAGCTCCTTCAAGCAAGAATAGGAAAAAGACCTGTCTAGTACTTGCTCCGCGACTTCGCAACACGGAGATATCAGAGCGTTGCTTCTCCAGCGCCTGCTGCGAATTCATCGTAATGAAGTAGAAAACCATAGCAATCATCGGCGAAGCCAGTGTGAACAGCAAGGTCTGAAGCTGAATGCTTTCTCGCCTGAAATCGCTCAGCATCTCAGCGAACGAGATTTCGAGATGCGTATCCTGCAGCCTCTTATTCACTTCGATATCGATGCGATTGAGCTTACTGGACAAGGGGGAAAGCTGACTCGTCTTGATTTCTCGCAGATCGTAAGCGGAATACCAGCCTGCCAGTTGAATCGGAATTTTCTGCTTCTCTGCCAGATCCTGCAAGAATGCCGAATCCGAGATATACAGATTGTTCATCAGACCTTCGAACCCTTGATACCAATAAGCGCTCCCCTCGTCCGCTGCCTTGAACGAACCGACGATTTGGACTCTAAGCGTCAGATTTAATCCGCCGGATACCGGATAGAGCAATACATCACCTACATGCAAATCGTTGCGGAACATCGCCTCTTCCAGCATGACCGCCTGCAGCGTGCCGTCAGATTCCGCCCGTTCAGCGAACCACTTGCCGCCCGCCTGCACCGACTGCTCCTTCAGACCGCTGAATGCGGCAATCGTAAGCTTCCGTGTTCGGCTCGCATCCACCGTCTTGGGATCCTCCGGTGAAACCTCGCTGCTGCGCAGCGTTAAGCTGCGCTGGCTAACCTCTACCGGAAATCCGATTTGCGAAGTCACGTCCTCCCGAACATAGCTGTCAACGTTATTAAAGCCGGCCATATCGGTTTTGCCATCTGTAGATTGATAACGAACCAATAACGATCCAGCGGGTAAACCTTTGCTATTATCCTGCAGCGATTGGGAAACCACGCGCTTGAGTGCACCGTCCGCGTACATCGGAATGCTCGTCGTAAACGCAACGGCTACGAATAATCCTGCGAGCGTGCTTAGCGTCAACCAACGGGTATTCCACATTTTGCGAAAGAGAAATCGGATCAGTGCGTTCATGGATTACCGCCCTACGACTTTCTGTCCTAGTGTTAAGCCTTGCAGGATTTCCACATCCGTTGAGGTTTGCTGTCCGGCCTCGACATCCACTTCCCGTTTGCTTCCATCCGCTTCGACTACTTGCACGTAAGTGCGAGCTCCGATTGTACGCAATGCGGCTAGCGGGATAACCAGCGCATTTTCCTTGCGGTTGACGATAACAGAAACGGATAACGGCGTTCCTCTAGTCGCTGTCTTCGGCAAGTCCTTCACCTCGACGAGCAAATACTGATCTAAGCGGAGCGGTTGATTCCCCTGATTCGGATCTACCGGCTGGGGAAGCTGCTTGACTTTACCGGTCAATTTGCCCGCATTATTGATGTCAACCTGAGCTTCCATCCCCATGGCTACCTTATTCAAATCGTCCCTCGAGAGAGTGGCCGCCACAACCAGGCGGCTCGGATCCGCCACGACAGCGATTGTATCGTAGGCTTTAATTGACGCGCCTTCTTGTACGGCAACCGATACGACCGTACCGGAGAATGGAGCGGTCAGGACCGCCTTGTTAATATCCTCCTGCAGGTCGGTCAGCGCTTGACGCGATTCCTCGAAGCCGAGCATGCGCTGCTCGAAGTCCACAGGATCCATCTCATCCCGAGTACGCAGCAGCTCCTTCATCTCCAGCTCCGTTTTCTTGAATGCAAGCGATTGGTTTCGGAGTGATTTCTTTATATCGTCGACATCCAGCTCGGCAATGGGCTGCCCTTCTTCTACGACGTCACCGGACTGTATGTATAATTTCTTAAGCCTCTTGCCTTCCAAGGTGAAATAAAGCGTTTTTTCTTGCGTCGATAAAATTCTGCCGGACCCGGACACCTTTGTTTCCAGCGTCTTGGTTTGGACATCGTATTTGGGCTTCTCAGAAATCTTGGGCAGCTGAATGGCCGACAAATCTTCCTCTGCCGGTTCCTCCGGAAGCAAGCCGCACCCGCCGATGGCGACTGACAGCGCTAATACAGCCAATAGTCCAGCACTTTTGCGGCTTCTTCTTTGTATGAGCGTTACTTGATCATTTCGCGATGAATACGCCATCCACCATTTCGAAGACATGGTCTGCTACCTCCATTATTGTAGGATCGTGTGTCGTCATACAGATCGTTACATTCTCGCTAGTTACGATTTCCCGGAATACCTGCATGACCTGGGCTGCCATCTGGCTGTCCAGCTCCGCGGTCGGTTCATCCGCTAGGATCAAGCTTGGCTTATGAGCAATCGCTTTGGCAATCGCAACCCTCTGCTGTTCGCCACCCGATAACTCGAAAGGCCTATGATGCATCCGTTTAGACAAGCCCACTAGCTCCATGCATGAGGTCACTCTCGATTTCCATTCGCCGCGCGGAACATTCGCCATTCTAAGCGATAGTTCGACATTCTCATAAGCGGATAATAAAGGCATCAAAGCATACGCTTGAAAAATAAATCCAATATCCTGGCGGCGCACCTCTGTACGCTTGTCGTCATCCCATTTGTGGAACGGGCGCCCCTTGAAGTAAATTTCACCTTCAGTGGGTGTATCCAGCCCCCCCATCAAGTTCATCAGCGTTGTCTTTCCAGAGCCTGAACGCCCCCTGAGCATAACTAGCTGCTGTGGATACAAATTTAAGTTAATGCCTTTCAATACGCGGATCTTCTGGCTGCCGGCATCGAAAGATCGTTCCACATTACGGACGGTTAGCAGCGGCGCTTGCACTGATTGGGTATTTCCTGCATCCGTCGCCTGCGCCTCGGTTTTCTCATCTTCGCTTGCTATAACCGGCGTGGAACTACCGCTCATCCAAGACAGCATGACATTTCCTCCCTTTCCAATCTCTTCAACATGTATAACGAGCATTTTACCTGAAAAGTTACTGAAAAATTAAAACTTTATCATTCTTTTAGGTAAAAATGTTAAATTACGCGAAAAAGAGGCTCTGACAATATACGACATTTCACTAATTTTTCATTGAGCCCTTTATAAGCAATGCCTTTTTTGTGTATTATTAAAGGATATACTTGCTACTGTGAGGAAGGTTGGTCAGATTGGAGCCTAAGACGCCGTCATCGAATTTCATCAAAAACATTGTGATCGAGGATCTAGAATCCGGCAAAGTCAAAGAGGTCGTTACTCGCTTCCCGCCGGAGCCGAACGGATACCTCCATATCGGGCACGCCAAATCCATTTGTCTTAATTTTGAGCTCGCGGATGAGTTCAAAGGCAGAACAAACTTAAGGTTTGACGATACGAATCCGGTTAAGGAAGACGTTGAATATGTAGAATCCATTAAAGAAGACGTGAAGTGGCTGGGATTCGAATGGGACGGCTTATTCTTTGCATCGGATTATTTCGGTGAAATGTACGAGCGTGCCGTTGTCCTCATTCGCAAAGGACTAGCCTTCGTTGATGATCAGACAGCGGACCAAATTCGCGAAACTCGGGGAACGCTTACGGCTCCCGGTCAAGAAAGCCCTTATCGGAACCGTTCGGTGGAAGAGAATCTGGATTTGTTCAACCGGATGAAGAACGGGGAGTTCGGGAACGGAGAGAAAGTACTGCGGGCGAAGATTGACATGACATCCGGGAACATTAATATGAGGGATCCCGTCATTTACAGGGTTCTTCATGCTCATCACCACAATACAGGGGATAAATGGTGTATTTACCCCATGTACTCCTATGCCCATCCTTTGGAGGATGCGATCGAGGGTGTTACCCATTCGATTTGTACGCTGGAATTCGAAGATCAACGGCCCTTGTACGATTGGGTCATCAGAGAATGCGAGATGAAGTGGGTTCCCCGTCAATATGAATTCGGACGCCTGAACCTGACGAACACCGTTATGAGCAAGCGGAAGCTGAAGCAGCTAGTCGATGAGAAAGCAGTCGATGGCTGGGATGATCCCCGTATGCCGACGATTTCCGGGCTGCGCCGCAAAGGGTATACACCGGAAGCGATCCGCGCTTTCTGCCGTGAGATCGGAGTATCTAGAGGCTCGGGTGTTGTCGATGAACGGACGCTTGAGCATTTCAT
The DNA here is from genome assembly GCF_041640265.1 of Cohnella sp. Taxonomy (GTDB): domain Bacteria; phylum Bacillota; class Bacilli; order Paenibacillales; family Paenibacillaceae; genus Cohnella. The sequence continues at coordinate 196,858 of NZ_JBEQAP010000004.1, read as the reverse complement.
TCGGGAAGACCTCAAGCTTAAAGCATTACGGACGATGGCTGTGGCACATCCCCTTAAGGTGGTCATCACAAACTATCCCGAAGGTCAAACGGAATGGCTGGAGGCGGAGAACAATTCCGAGAACGAGGAGATGGGCAGTCGCCAGATCCCATTCTCCAGAGAAATCTACATTGAGCAGGATGATTTCATGGAGAATCCGCCGCCGAAGTATTTCCGTTTGTTCCCTGGCAACGAAGTGCGCTTGAAGCATGCCTACTTCATTAAGTGCGAGGAAGCGATCAAGGATGAAGAAGGCAACGTGGTTGAACTGCGCTGCACCTACGACGTCGAGACGAAGAGCGGCTCCGGCTTTACCGGCCGCAAGGTCAAAGGTACCATTCATTGGGTGGAAGCTACCCACGCTGTGCCTGCTGAATTCCGACTATACGAGCCGCTTATTACGGAGGAGGAAGAAGAGGAAGGGCAGTCGTTCTTGGATCACCTGAATCCGAACTCTCTAGCCGTTCTTGAAGGCTTCGTTGAGCCGAATATGAAGGAATCCCAAGGCGGAGATAAGTTTCAATTTTTCCGTCACGGGTACTTTAATGTGGATTCTAAGGATTCCGTGCCCGGCCGTCCCGTCTTCAACCGGATCGTATCCTTGAAGAGCTCGTTCTAAATGTGTTGGTTAACTCCTGCAGCCCTTACCGGGAAGTGCGGGAGTTTCTTGTTTAGGATGAGTTCCAGCAACATTAGCCGTAGAATCTACAGCTGCAGCACACAACCGACGCACTTGAGCAACATTAGCCGCAGAATCTACAGCTGCAGCACCCAGCCGACACACTTGAGCAACATTAGCTGTAGAATTTACAGCTGCAGCACCCAACCGACGCACCCGAGCAATAATAGCCGTAGAATCCACAGCTGCAGCACCCAGCCGACACACCCAAGCAACATTAGCCGTAGAATCCACAGCTGCAGCACACAACCGACGCACCCGGGCAACATTAGCTGTAGCAATTTATACGAAAGTGTGACAACAACGGATAGTTAGTCGAAAATTCGAGTAATTTATGTACATTAGACGCAGAGCAACAATTGAGCGGAACACAGCCTTTGATCAACAAATTGGGAACCATTGTACATAACGCCGTTTCACTCGGGAGGGAGGGCTATTATGAATAATAAACTTAATAGTTATATAGGCAGTGTGGGAATATGCTTAACCCTATTGCTAATCGTAGGTTGTGGATGGTGGGGTAATGGAAACTCTGCACAATCATCACCAGTAAATTCGATCATACCGACAAACACTCCATCCGGTAATTCCTCGCCGCCTGCTTCCACTACCGAATCCCCGACGCCTGCATCCCCTTCCTCCAGCCCTTCGCCAACGGAAGAGGATGTGATCTCCCAGCTCCTTAGCAGCATGACCTTGGAGCAGAAAATCGGACAAATGATACTCGCTGGAATCGACGGAACTTCGATCGACCAAGCGACCCGAACGATAATCGCAAAGCAGCATATAGGCGGAATTATTCTGTACAAGGATAATTTCTCCGATTTGAGCGGCTCGGTTAAGTTGGTCAATGAGCTTAAGAAAGCGAATAAAGGCAATCCCGCCCCCCTATTTATCAGCGTTGACCAAGAAGGCGGTAAGGTTAGCCGGTTACCCAAGGATTTCGTTGCTATCCCGGACAACGCCAAGGTCGGCCGCACAGACGATGCGGACCTTGCCAAAGAGATGGGCGCTTTGCTCGCGCAAGAAGTTAGGATTATGGGGTTCAACGTAGATTTCGCGCCTGTTCTCGACATTAACAGCAATCCGAAAAATCCGGTGATAGGCACCCGCTCTTTCGGCAATAACGCCAAGCTCGTAACGAAGATGGGGATAGCTGAGATGAACGGTCTGCGCGAGGGGGGCACGATTTCCGTTGTCAAACATTTTCCCGGCCATGGAGATACATCCGTCGATTCCCATCTGGATTTGCCCATCGTCCGCAAAACAACCGAGCAGCTCGAGCAGCTGGAATGGATCCCGTTCCGAGCCGCAATCAAGGAAAACGCCGATGCCGTCATGGTGGCGCACATTCTGTTCCCGCTTATCGATCCTGACGCCCCCGCCTCACTCTCCAAAGTTATCATCGGGCAACAGCTTCGAGGTACGCTTGGTTACGACGGCGTTGTCATTACGGACGACATGACGATGGGCGCCATTGCCAAAAATTACGGAATCGAAGATGCCGCAATTCGATCCGTTGAGGCAGGAAGCGACATTCTCCTCATTGCCCACGGCTACGATACGGAGAAGAAGGTTTACAATAAGCTGCTTCAGAGCGTTAAGTCCGGTCAAATGCGGGAGTCCCGGATTGACGAAAGCGTTTATCGAATTCTCTCGTTGAAACGTAAATATGAATTGTCTGATCAGCCTGTACCTATTCCTAGCTCCATTGATGCGCTTAACGATGATATTCGTAACTGGATAGATCTATTAAAGTAAGGACCGCAAACGTAAAAGCTAAAACCCGCAAAAAAACTACAACAGCATAATCGACAAACATTCACGCATCCCTCTGGTTTTCTAGGTTTTTCAAGTGTCCCACCATTGTCGCAAAATGAGCCTGTCGATTAATTTTGGACAGTTTTAATGTGAACGTACACATGCTGAGAATGTATATGATTTCTCGCATACATATACAGAATCCGGGCTCAAATCGCGTTTTATGTATGAAATTTCGCATAGAATCGACTGATTCGATGTGTGTGCTGCTCATTTTGTATGATTTTTCGCATACATTTTGTGGTCTCCCGCAGATTTCCGAAGTTATGAACTATTAATCGACAGCCACATAATTCAGCAATGAGCGCGCCTAAACCAATGAGCATCCCTTCATTGTCGCAAAATAAGACCTGCATCTGTGAGTTAGTTGATTGTACTGTCGTAGAAAAAAAAGCTGAGGCCTAAAAAATTCATTGGGAAGCCTCAGCTTCACGGAAACGCAACACCCTTATACCGGACGACACACCCGTACTCTTCTCCCGAGGCCACGTACAGATAATCATCTTCCTCAACATACGCCAAGCATGAGATGTAATGGATGTTAGCCCATTCCGTTTCCATGTCATATAGCTGGGCGTTGTCCTTAATCACCCTAGGTCTCCCCAAATCGACAAACCCTCTTTCCTGCGAGAAGTAAAATACGTGCCCCGCATCCTTCACTCCGCCGTAAACACCTAAAATCGCATTTTCACCCACCGTAATAAAATTCCTAAGCTGACCGCTTGAATATAACCTTCCGTAAGACGTCACTTTCTGCAAGTCGGCAGACAGACTAAACAACATCCCATCGGCCGTCCCTCCCACTACGGTTCCATCCGCAAGAACGGCTCCTCCCGTCATTGTCGCCCGGAATGCTCTACCTTTAATAGAAGAACATCTAACGTCCAATGTCTGACTACACTTATTAACGAGGTCATAGACGAACATTTCGTCATAACTTCCGGATAACAGAATTCGCTTATCGTCCAACCGAATAATGTGAGCTTCGTCCATGGAGACTCGAATGTTTTCCTGCTTGTGCAGTTCGCCGTTTCCGGAATCCCAAATAAATAACGCGCCATCGCGATCGGTTGCCAATAATATACCCTCATCGAGAGAACTGTGAAGCTTTACAAGGTCAACTTCAACCGGTAACGCAACGACGGTTAAGACGTTTCCGCTAACCAAATCGAACCTCACAATCTTCCTGTCCGTTGTAAGTACTATAACCGTGCCATCAACGCCATCCAAGCATGACAAAGGACCGCCGCCGTCGTAAACCGCCTCGATACGTTCAGCTTTGCCACCGCTGCAATCGGATTCGATCACAATCACGTTATGTTGTCCGCTTATGCAATATCCTTTGCCGCCCGCCGTACTCACATGTTTGACAGCGGTATCTCTCCAGTTCATATATTGGTGCAGAGGCAATGTGCGGACGGACTTGGAATCGATTTGCACTAACGTTGCCGAAACATCGCTCATGTACATATCGGGCTCGGTAAAAGGAATGATCTCTGCCGGGGGTGCGTCTGCTCCGGGCGGCTGCAGCATCTTAACATCGACAGCCAGAATAAACGGAGAGTATCTCCCGCATACGTCAACCAAATGGAGCCAACCATCGCGATCGAAGATCATCTCGCATATATACTCGGACTGCTTGCCGTTAACCGTGATAAGTCCGAGATTCTCGGGCTCTCCCCCATTCAAGATATCCCATCTGACCAGCCGAATCGGTTCCTCTTCACCGACGATTTTCAGTCCGTAATACAGGACGAAGTTATCGTCTGCGGCCAATCCCCCGATCAAATACGGCTTGTTCGGTTGTTCATGCCGAAGGTGGATGTGTCCGTGTCTCGTAACCTCCAGCGTTTCCGGGTGTAACTCTATGATTTCCCCATCGAGGTTATTGGCCAGAAACAGCGTTCCTTTCGGAGATTGCAGCGTGAAAATGAGCGCCCTGCGATACTTCGTTCCGTTAGGGGATTCAAAGCTCACCTTTAAGTCCTTTATCTCGTCGGAATCGGGCTCGTATCTCCATAAGGCTCCCGTATAGCTGCTTCCATAAATCCGGCCCCTATCGTCTTTCACCAGTCTGCAGGAGGAGAATTCGGACACCTTGCCGTAATCTCTGACCTCGTTCGTTTCAAGATTTAGTCGATAGAAATGTCCTCTCATATACCCGAGAAAATAATAATAGCGAGGATCATTGCCCAAGATACCTCCATAGATGCTCTCCCTAGGTACGGGAATGCCTCTGACAAACACCTCATTCGTATCGGGATTGACAATCATCACGATGGAGCCGGGATAACCTTCCCACGGATGCTCATAGTGCTGCTCATATAGCCACTGCTTATGGCCTGGAGCAGGGGCTGTGTTATGAGTCGCCATAATCAGCCTTCCATCCTGAAGAAAATCGATGCTCGTATGGATTTTGCTTGGGGGCATCTGCTCAGAATCAACGATCCAAATTTTCTCTACATCTAAGATAAGTCTTAATTCACCAGTTGCCGGAAAATACTCATACAATAACGCAGATAACGGCTTCTCATTCTCGCCGCATACGCTGATATAGAACCGGTCATCCGGGGAACGCACAAAATCCCAGACCGCATTATGTCCCTTCTCGTTAGGCAGCTGTACGAACCTCGTATGTTGTGCGGGTATCGCCGAAAGCAGATTGCTATCCATCCTTCTTCCTCCAGTGGCGCAGTTTCATTTGTATTCCCCTTCCTCTTTCCGGCTACTGAAAGGATTGTGCCGTAAATTGATCCCGCAACGTTGGCACATGTATAGTTTTATTAGAGAGACGAGCCTCTTCAGCGGCGAACGCCATGAGGTGGCTTTGCAGCGAATTCTCCGCAGAGGTAAGCCCTTTTCCTTGGCCGCCCGCTTGGACAAGCTTGATGAAATCGCGGATGAGTCCCAAGTCTCCGCCACCGTGTCCGGCACCGCCGACAGTATCAATTAGCTCGGGCTCATGGTTGCCGAAGCGAATCCATTCCACTTCGTTTTTCTCCATTGCGCCGCGTATTTCACCCTTCGTTCCCATCAGCTTAATCGTACGGGTAATGTCTTTCGTGAAGGCAGTCAAGGAGAACATGGCGGTCACTTCATTCGCGAATTCCATACAAACCACCTGATGATCCACAACATCGTTATCGCAATGGTATACGCAGCGACCGTAAGGTCCCTCTTGCAATGCTCTCAGCCTTGCGTCATAGCTGTGATCGTCGCTGATCGCCATTGCCAACCAACTTGGTTCTTCCGTCAAATAAATATCCGGGGCAAAATAATGGCACTCATCGGCAACGGGACAGCCATCCGTGCACCGCTTCGGGGCACCGGCCGGAGCTTGCTCGGCTTTAAAGTGGGAAAGTCTACCGAACGAAGAGATTTGAATGCATTCGGATCCGACCAGCCATTGAAGGATATCCATGTCATGGCACGATTTCGATAATATCATCGGACTCGACTCCGCCGAATTCCGCCAATTGCCTCGAACAAAGCTATGCGCTTGGTGATAATATCCGACATTCTCATTGTGCTGTATGGACATCAACCGACCAATGGCGCCTTCATCCAACAAACGCTTAATTGTCCCAAAGAAATTCGTATAACGCAGCACATGGCAGATGGAGAATACTTTCCCGTGCTGACGAGCCAAAGCCTCCATCACTATGCATTCCCGCGGATCGGGAGACATGGGCTTTTCTAGCAGCACATGATAACCTGCCTCCATAGCTTTCACCGTCGGCTCGAAATGCAGCTTATCCTGCGTGCAGATGAATACCGTATCCGCAAGCTTAGGCTGAGCCAACAATTCATCCCAATCGGAATAACACATTGACTCTTCCAAGCGATGAGCAAGCTTCATTTTATTTCTGCGATTTTCGTTGGGGTCGGCTACTGCGATGATTTGCATTTCCTCAGGATGGCGTATGGCGTAGTCGGCGTAGGCTTGACCTCTCATTCCGGCGCCAATCAATGCAACCTTGACTTGATTCATCGCAAATCCAACTCCTAATAAGCAAAATGAAGCTCCGGGGTTTCAAGCTTCTTGCCATAATATAATGAATCCACCGCGTAACCGATCAACCCTGTTGTTAGCAAAGTTCTTTCCATTGGAAAAGGCGGCTGCCGCGAAATGAAGAAGTCTTCGATCAATTGGGTCAAACGTTCAAAATGCCTAAACGGCCGGTCCAAGTCGCTGTCGCATCGGGAAGACACAATTCCTTGACTATGCCGGAATGCAAAACCCCACTGCTCAACTAACGCTTCGAATTGAACAACGTAACCCTTCGTCCCATCCGTGTATTCGATCATGAATAGAGTCGGATTTGGCTCCAGCTCCCTTGGGTGCAGGGAGGGAATATTCGGATACGCAGACAATGCGTGCAACAGTAAATCCTCGGGCCATCCTTTTCGATCCATCAAATCCCATACCGCGAGGCCTTGAGCAACCTCAACCGATTGAACTCCGCTCTCTCCGCCTTCCCTTTTCTCCGCGAGCGATTGCAGCACTTCTACTGCATGAAAGCCATAGGCTTCGATTAAGGTTGAATGACTGATCACGAGAATCTCGCTGACTGTTAATAGACTCGAAAGATTATAGCCGGGTATGGGATCGGTGTGCGGGATAGATGAGCCGCCCATGAATGGGATTCCACGTGCTTTCAAGCTGTTATACATCCATAATGCATCCTGCCAATCATAAGATAGATGCTTATCGGAGAAAATCGGAACGTTCAGACTTTCTTCATCGAGTGCTAGAAGCGTTTCCTCGAGAAACCGCCGCCTGGGGTACAGGGTTTGCCCTTTGGCATTATTCGGATAGTCTCCATGTTCCCCGATAATAAGGACGCCTTCGATGGGGCTTGAGCTTTGTTCGGCACGGATCGTTTCCCGGATCGTAGGATAGATAGGAATGCCATGATGTGCTGCGGCACCCCGGCTCATATCGTTAGCCGGTACTTGATCGGTGTACAGCGAAATGATTTCTACTCGCGGCGTATAGCCGAAATCACCTAGTAATCGACCGAGGATAACGTCCGCGTGCGAATTGCAGCGATATTCAGTCACAATCGCCGCCACTCTCTTGATCTTCGCTCCGGGAAATGGGGGAAGGCTCATAGAGTCCTTTCCCCCATTTCCATAGCGTTCATCGTGCGAACCAGCCATTCCGAGACACTCTCAATAATTGCGTTCAGATAGAGCTTCCCTTTTTCCGGAGTTGCCAAGCCCGCAGCGTCGGTGAACCCGTCGAAGCCCGTAAGCTCCATGTGCCTGCCGATAAAGGTTTCCGGCACGCTGGAAGGAATCCAACTCCTGCTCTCATGGGTTGAGCGAATTCTATCAACCCATACCAGTTCAGGCATTATCGCCATCACAACCGATGTTTCGAATCCTCCCGCATGCCCCGGGACCATTCCGACTTCATTTGCGTTAACGGCATGAAGCGCTTCCCGGGCAATGCTCCAATAAGATGCGCTGGCCGTCCAGATCGGATGCTGTACGGCAAGATCGTTAGCAGTCTGGTGCATAAGGGGAGCGTTGCCGCCGTGGGCGTTTAGAAAGAGGATCTTCCGGAATCCGGATGTAACCAGGCTTTCCCCAATCTCGCGAAGTACCCGCATATAAGTTTCGGATGACAGCGATATTGTTCCTCCGAAAGCCAGGTGATGATTTGAGCATCCGACCTGAAGCACCTGCGTCATGAGAAGCGCTGCTTTCTCCGAAGCTTTTTCTACAGCCCCAAACGCGATCTGCCGGCAAATCAGACTATCCGTTCCGACCGGCAGATGAGGACCGTGCTGTTCCGTTGCGGCAAGAGGGATAACGATGGCAAAGCCCTCAGCCGCCATCTCCGTAATCTCTTCGCGGGTGTGATCCTGCAGGAAAACCCGCTTCATAAGTGAAATCCCCCGTCAACGGTATAGAGTGCGCCTGTTACATAAGAGGCGGAATCCGACAATAGAAACGCCGCCACCTCGTTGATTTCATCAGCCCTTCCACTTCGACCGAGCCGCGTGCAGGACCGCATCATATCTTTATCTCGCTCTGATTGATTCGCGAGAATCTCGTCAGGCTTGAAATCACCGGGCACAAGCACATTGGCTCTAATACCGCAGTGCGCATAATCGGCCGCCAGCACCCGCGTCAATTGGTTCATTCCTGCTTTGGCTGCAGCGTAGTCCAGACAGCCTGCTTGGGGAATTTGCCCCAATATCGATGAAGTATTAACGATGGATCCCCCTCCCGACTCGATCAGCAAGGGCAGGGCGTATTTGCATACCAAGAACGTACTGGTAAGCGTACCGCGGAGCGTATCCTCCCATTCCTGCAAGGAAAGGAGCAGAGCAGGCTTCCAGACGCTAGAGTACACATTATGATAAGTGCCATGCAGCTTCCCGAAATGAGCTTTGATCTCGGCAATGACCGCAATGACTTGATCCTCGCTGGTCATGTCGGCTTGCCTGAATACAAACCTGTCTTCACCGTACTGATCAGCTAACCGAACGATTTCAGGATAGTCCTCAAGCGGGATAAGGTCACATGCAAACAACACAGCTCCTCTGTCCAGAAACATGCGGATAGCCGATCGGCCCAAGGTTCCCAAACAGCCGGTAATGAGCACTACCTTGCCCTGCAGCGAGCTCACCGGACTCACCTTCTTCCTCTCTCATACTATCCGTTCGTATAACACCGAACTTCATAGATTGCCGCGGAAGGATCGCCATTCGTAGCTAGAACTGTTATGCGGAGCCGAACCGTATGAATCGGTCGCACCGCTATGACAGTCCGTTTACGCTGGTAATTATCTTTCAACGATCCAATTTCCACCCAACGTCCCTCGACATAAGCTTCTGCTTTAAGATCCTTCGGACACTGGGGGTCCCGGTACAAAGCAGGGTAAGAGCGATAATCGCGAAACAAATGACCCGGGAACGTCAATTCAATCCGGCCGATAACGACAGCCTGTTCCCAGTACAATTCCAAGTATTGCGGCATAGGCTGCGAGGGGTCGGAACGCCAAACATTGGGGTAACGGTAAGGGCGGGTCACGCCGCTGAGTACATTACTTGCCCCGTAACAAGCTTGCCCGGGAGCGATGCGGAAGCTCATTGTTAATCCGGAACCAAACCGCCGCATCTGGCCGTTGCCGAGATCATATGCGCTGACGTGAGCGGGTTCTACATTTTCAGCGGTATGCCAACGAATGTGAGGCTGCTTGAGGAGATCGAGCCTGACATATTTCCCCTTTAAATCAGATACATCAAGCCCGATTGGCCACTCCACCCATTGCTTCATGCCAGGCTCCACAGCAAGAACTGCTTTCTCTAATGCCTGCCCGGGTTCAACCCGATAGTCCCAAATATGATCAACTGCATATAATCTGGCTTCCACAGCTTGAACGAGATTCGTCTCATTTCCAAGGCAGACTGTTAGTGTATCTAAACTTTCGCCGCCGATGGCTATCCACTGTCCGCGCCTTTGCTCGAGGGTCTCGCCGACCTTCGGCCTCATGTCTGCGGAGCTCGTTTCGGACGGACTCATTTCTATGAGCTTCGCTTCACTACTCGCGCTAACGGATGCCATTCTCGCGAGATCATTCGGGTCCTCGTTGACGACGTTCGGCAGGAAACATCCGTCGCGGAGCAGTGCCTGCTGAACCTCGCGAATACCCTGAGCCGTCGGGATATCCCGAACAGGAATTCCTTCGCGGACAGCCACCGCCGCTGCCGTTCCCGCAGCCTGCCCCATCAGCGCCGTCGTTCCCATGACCCGGATCGTACCGAGCGCGGCATGCGTTACGCTAACGTTACGTCCGGCCATCATCAGATTGCTCATGTTTTTGGCGATTAAGATTCTTAATGGAATACCGTAGGGTCCCACGTAGCTCTTCGCCGTATAGGAGCTTTGATGCCCTTCGATTGCAGATCGCTCGCTGAAAGGAGCGAGCAATCCCCCCGGTTCATGGAGATCAACGAACCAACCCCCATAAGCGACTTCATCCGGAAAGACCGTGCGATTAAGAGGATCGTACTCCGTCATTAGGTATTGACCTATAATTCGCCGGCTTTCCCGCTTCCCCGGCACTTGCCCGATCCAATCGATCACATAGTTCGCTGCGGGTCCCTTCAGCTCCGGGTCCCGGTTCTTGATCCAATCCCAAATGCCGAGCACATGCCGGGTTAATTCGTGGCGAAGACGTTCATTATCGTAAATCGTATGCCAAGGCACGGACAATTCGATCCACCAATATCCGCTCCTCAGTTCGCCGGGCCACCTGCCTTGCTTGTAGAAAAAATCGGGATTGTTATAGCTAACGGCCCATTCCGGGGCTTTAAAAGGGATAGGACGTCCCATATCTTTAGCCTTGAAGTGAATGGAATTTCCCATAACCGCATGGCTTGCCGCTTCCGGAGCATGTGGCTCTCCGAATTCGTCCCGACCCTCCGTCCCCATGCGCCACTCGCAGCCAGCGAGATCAGCCACAATTCCATCTCCAGTGCAGTCGATAAACGTGCTCGCCCGCAGCGTGAGCACCGTCTCGGCATGATTGACTCGACCGATGACAGCCTCAACCGTCCTCTCATCCTTCATCATTACATCCGTAATGATAGTGTTCAGATGAAAGGAAAGATTCGGCGTCGTCACGGCCATATCGTATAGCACCATGTCCCACACACTGTTGATCCAGCCGTTATCATGAGTCGGCTCCTCATGATTCCGAGCGCGTTCCTCGATCAGCAGCTCCGAGATGATGCCCGTCTCCCGCGCATAAGCATGAAAGCTCGCAGCCCCCTGCGGCGGTACCCTTATTTCCGACGAGCTGTTTCCCCCGAATACCGGTCGATCCTGCACCAGACATACTCTCGCCCCACCGCGGGCCGCGGAGACGGCGGCACAGAATCCCGCCAATCCCCCGCCGCACACGACAATATCGTATTGCTCATCCACCGCGCGAATGCTCATGTCTTACGCTCCCGAAGCTCCCGTACGTTCACTTCACGTATCCCAAAGCCTTGAGCTCGCTTTCCGCTTTCTCCGTGCGCTCCGGCAGATAGAACGTTGAGTTCAGCTTCTCGACGTATTGATCGAATTCATCAAGCGATCGTTTACTGTACATGAATTTAATCAATTCCTCGTATTCGTAACGCTCATCCGCTATGACTTGCTCAGGAAGCGATACGAAGGAGCTGTAAACATGGATGCGAGGCTGATCCTTGGCGAAGTCAATTGCAGCCGCTTGATTCGGAAATTTCGCCTTCAAATATTCAAGCTCATCGCGTCCCGTCAGCTGCACCTGCCACGCATAAGCCATCTCCGACATCGCGGGCAGCGGTTTGACTTGGCTGTCTACGACCTCATAGTGCGTGCCTTCGATTCCATAGTTGACAATCAGCTGCCCCTTGCCCGGATCGGTAATGTAGTTCAGATATTCGAGTACCTTATCCAGCTTTTCCGGCTCTTTCTCGAGCTGTTTGGATAACACGATCATAGAGGGGTTGCTGCCGACATCCCAGATGCCTTGATATTTGCCGCCAGGTCCGGTTAATGCGTCCAGTTGTACCCACTCGGCGTTCGGATTGATTTCCTTATACGTTTTGATTTGCGCGTCCGTGGCGATGGCGGACCAGTTGACGGAGATTACGCCGGCCTGCCCCTTGAAGGCTTTATCCATAGGGTTCTGGTTCGTGATCAGTTCCGGATCTACAACGCCTTTACGAATCAGATCGGAAATAAAGACAAGAGCTTCCTTCGTAATCGGATCTGTCGTCGTATAGACCACCTTGTTGTCCCGAATCATCCAGTGTCCGGGAGGAGCAATCCCGAATGCCGTGTAGATTCCATTGAATGCGGGTATATCTGCACCTGTTAAGCCGTACGTGTCCTTCTTATTGTTTCCATCCGGATCGTCCTCCGTGAAGGCTACGAGAACGTCACTGAATTCCTCGATCGTCTTCGGCATTTCCAAGTTGAGCTTCTTTAGCCAATCAGCGCGAATCCAGTAAGTGTCCATTGGAATGGATGGTCGTCTCGCCAAAGCAACCAATTTTCCGTTTAACCTGCCCTTGTTCAGATCATTCTCGCTATATGAGGCCACGATGTTAGGCAGCTTGTCGAGGTAGGGCTCCAGGTCCAGGATAAGATCCTGTTCAACGAATGTTTTCAATGTGTGCTTGGTTACGCCGAATACGTCGGGTGGAGTGCCTCCGGCAATACGGGATGTAAGAACTTGATGATACTCCGTCGTGCTGATGTTAAAGTCCATTTCCATGTTCAAATCCTTGTTCAATTGCAGAATAATCGGGTCTTTGTCTTGTGGAGGATTACCGCCGCCGCCCGCAATCAACACGCTGAATTTCACCGGAGCCTTAGGTTCTTCGCTTTGCGCCGGGGTCTCGGATGCTTTTTCCGACATCGATGGAGAAGGACTTGAGCTTGGGGATGCGTTCTTCTCATTATTGCCGCCCGAACATCCTGCGAGCACCACCCCGATGCTCAGCAACAGTACCGTAACAACTGTAATCCCTTTTCTCAAAATGACCGCCTCTTCCCATTGGTTTTTGGTTAACCTTTGACTGATCCTAGCAGCACTCCTTTTGTAAAATACTGCTGGATAAAGGGATAGACACAGATAATCGGCAGAGCTGTGATCACGACTGCGGCCATCTGCAGAGATACCGTCGGCAGCGTTTCTTCGACATTCAATTGTTCTGGGTTCTGAGTAGACCGCAGTATGGTTTGCAGGATCACCTGCAAAGGATGCAGCTCGCGATCGCTAATGTAGATAATCGCCGCGAAGAACTCATTCCAGTGACCGACCGCATAGAAAAGTCCGACAGTCGCCATAATCGGCAAAGACAAGGGGAGCACGATACGCACCAAGATGCTTGTTTCTCCTGCACCGTCGATGCGGGCGGCTTCATCCAAGCTTTCCGGCAAATTCTCGAAGAAGGCTTTCATCACTAACAGGTTAAAAGATCCTATTGCTGCGGGAATAATCATGGCCCATACCGTATCCAGCAGGCCTGTTGCCTTAACGATAAGATAAGTCGGGATCATGCCTCCTCCGAACAAGGTGGTAAACACGATCAACAGCAGGAATACATTTCTTCCGGGCAAATATCTCTTCGTTAGCGGATAGGCCATCATCGACGTCAGCAATAAATTGATGAAGGTACCGACCACGGTAATAAAGACGGTAACCGAGAAAGCATGCGGGATCATGCCGTCGTTCAGAAAGGCTTTGTACGCCGACAATGTAATTTCCCTCGGGAAGATCAGAAATCCTCCATGCTTCAAGACTTGGCTGTAAGGGGTAAGCGAGACGCTGATGACATACAAGAGAGGAAAGATGACGACGATGCATAGACCAATGAGGGTGGAATAAATCACGACCAAAGAAAACTTATCCTTCCAGCCGGCGATTACCATATGGATCCATCCCAACGTCTGGCCAGTTTATTAGCACCGACGATCAAGATGATGCCGATAATCGTTTTGAATAACCCTACGGCGGTCGCCAAGCTGAAATCCATCTGCACAAGACCGACGCGGTATACCCAGGTGTCAATAATATCGGCGACGGGATAGACGTGCACATTGTAGAAAATATAGATCTGCTCGAAGCCGGCATCCAAGACGTGGCCGAGCCTCAGCACCAGAAGCAGAAGGATAACGTTACGAATGCCGGGAAGCGTAATATGCCACATCATGTGCAGCCGACCAGCTCCATCACATCGCGCGGCTTCATAAAGCGACGGGTCAATCCCGGCGATCGCGGCTAAATAGATGATCGCGCTCCAACCAACGTGCTGCCAGATCCCCGAGGATACCAGCAGACTGCGGAACCATTCCGTCGAAGTGAGGAAACCAATCGGGGTGCCTCCAAACCCTTTGATCCATTGATTGATCAATCCATCCGACTGCGATAACAGGGCGATCAATAAGCCGTATATGATAACCGTGGATAAGAAATGGGGCAGATAACTGATCGTTTGGACGATCCGTTTGAATCTGTTGTGCCGAACCTCGTTGAGCAGGATGGCTAGAATAATACCCGGAGGCATGCCCCAAACCAGCTTATACAAGCTTATGAGCAGCGTGTTCCTTAGAATTTGCCAGAAGTAGGGGGAATCATAGAACGCTTTGAAATGTCGGTACCACGGATCCGCCCATGGACTTGCCGTTATTCCTTTCAGAAAGTTGTAATCCTTAAAAGCAATAATGACCCCGTACATTGGTCCGTATACGTAAATGGCGTAATAGAGAAAACCCGGAATCAACAATACGTATAGCGCACGGTAATGCCATATTTTCTTCCACCGCTTTGGGCGCGGTAAAGGAAATGCCTTGGTAACCGTAGACGTCTGCACTTTAACCGACCTCCCCCCTTGCTCGCCAAATTCTTATTTAGCCTTATTATAACGAGGTCGAGTGAGCGAAAATATACAGCGCTTCCATGAAAATGTCAGATTATTAACGAGTTTTTGCAAAAAAAATAAAGCTGTTCCATAAGGATGATCTTATGGAACAGCCCACGACCCCACAACCCCAAAACCCTGCAACCACGTTTCCTAGTTTCCACGTTTCTCGGAATAATCATGATAGAAGATACAAAGTTGTGAACTAGTAGCATAGCTACCACTAAATCAATTCCACTATCGCAGTTTGAGGTAATTACCAATCATTGTGCCTCTAATAATCTCCGTTTTCACCGAATTAGAGTTTTGATAACGAAATAGTGGTATGAATGGCAGTAAGTCATTATTTCTCGATTGAACTCGTAAATTTAGTAGCACTTTTGCTTTAAATCTTCTTATGTACTGTCACGTGTAGCTGATAGCCCTCTTTGAGGATTTCAAGATAAATCCCTAGTCATCCAGAGGAAGAGAAACAATGACCTCCGTCCAGCTTCCCGGTTCGGAGCGGATATTCAAGCCATACTCAGGCCCGTAATGGATACGAATACGCTCCCTTAAATTGGAAAGGCCGATTCCATGGGTTTTGCCGCCGGATAGGCTGCTGCTGGTGTTCGCGTCTCGAGCGGCAACAAAGTGCCCCCCGAGCAGCTCTTTAATTTGCGCGTCCGACATGCCTTTTCCGTCATCCCAAACCTTAATCCGAAGCTTCCCGTCCTCCATGCAGGCGCGAACTCTTACATTACCTGAGCCTCTCTCGGCCAGACCATGGAAAATCGCATTTTCAAGAAGCGGCTGCAGAATTAGCTTCGGCAAGAGCACTTGAGAAAGCTCGGGATCCATATTCGCCGCGTAGTTGAACGCTTCTCCGTATCTTACCTTCTGTATCTGCACATAGGAGCGTAAGGATAAAAGCTCTTCCTCCAGGGTGACATATTCGCTTTTACCTAAGCTGTAGGACAGCAGTTGAATAAGGGAGCGGATAGTCTCTTCCACTTCCTCCACCCGGTGTTGCTTCGCCAAGCTTCCTATACAGGCAAGCGTATTATATAGAAAATGGGGGCGGATTTGATTGATCAACAGCTGCAGCTCAATTTCTTTCTTCCGTTCCTCATTATCCTTAACGGTTTGCAGCAGCTCCTGAATGCGCCCCATCATCGTATAGAAGCTAAGGGAAAGCTTTCCGACTTCATCCCTGCGTTCAATAGGCTCGATAGGCACGGAAACCCGTTCGCTCCGAACCCTGTCCATTTGCAGCGTTAGCCGCTTAATTGGCGTAGTGAAATGACGACTGATCGCGAGCGTTAGAATAATGAGCAAAGAAAACCAAAGCGCGCCTATAGTAAGAAATCGGACGACCAAGCTCTGTCCTGCTTCGTTAAATTTACTCTCGTCCGTCAGTGTAACCAGAAACCAGCCGAGCTCGTACCGCTCGCTCTTCACCGCCATTAAATGACCATTTGCTCCTTCGATCCGGCTGACCCCTTCCGGAAGCTTGGTTAAGGCTTGCGAGAAATGATCATCCATCTCAGGAGGCAGCGTCCCTGGCTTGTAAGGAACGATTTGGCTATAGGGGTCATACGAGACGATGTTTCCCCGTTCGGTGTAAAGAGTGAAGCCTTGTCCCGAACGATACAGCAGCTCGTTGAGCCGTCTAGTCAATTGTGAAGTGTTGATTTCGGCCAGAACTACTCCGGAGCCGTCCTTCAAGGCCATCGCGAATGCGATTGTCCGATGAACCTGCAGCGGCGAATAATAGGGCTCGCTCCAATTGACCAAACCGGGATTCTTGTATGCGATGTTAAAGATATCGGTCAATTCCGGATGACCGACCACATCGTAGAACAATTGGTCGCTTGCTACGACCGATCCATCCCGGAGCAGAACGAATAAATGAGAGATGAGACCGCTGTTACGCTCGATTTGACTTCGCAAAATCCGCTCCAAATTCGCGGAATCAGCCAGAAGCGAATCATCCAAATCACTAGATACATGAATTAAGATATTCCGAATATTCTGCAGGTACAGGTCCAAATATTGTCCGGTCCGTTCGATGAACAGAGCCATGTCTTCTGATTTCTGCTTACTTAACACTTCCCGGGAGTTACTGATTGCGCTGTTCAGCAAGCCTAAGAAGACAACAAGACTAGCTAGAGCAAGAGTTAGAAATAGCTTGACGAGCATGCTGGAGAATAGCACACGTGGTTTAACCATGTTCTACCCGATATTCACGCGGGGTTAGCCCGTATTGCTTGTAGAAAACATCGGTGAAATAACGGTAATTCGCAAAACCGGTTTTGATTGCCACCTCGTATACCTTCATATTGCTGCCGCATAATAATTGCGCAGCCTTCTCCAGCCGCTCGCGCTTCACGTAGTCATGGAAGCTGTACGCTGTTTCCTTTCGAAACAACGAACCGAAATAATTGGGACTTAACCCTACATGATCCGCTACGGACTGCATACTGAACGGCTCATTTAGGTGCTCCCGGATATAAGCCATTGCCATTCTGATTTCATAACGCTTGTCCGAATCCACCTGTCCCTTATCGGGGAGACGGCTTTTCGCTTTTATTAATGCCCCGAGCAAGTCTTCATCGCGATACGTTCCTTTCAGCAAATAATCGCAAGCCCCCAGCACCAAAGCCTCCCGGGCAAAATCAAACTCGCTGTGGCAGGTCAGCATAATAATCTGAATGTCCTGCCTCCATTCCTTCAACTTTCGGGTCAATTGTAGTCCGTCCATGACCGGCATCATGATGTCCGTTACGATAATATCGGGCAGTCTGCTATGGCACATTTCCAAAGCTTCTTGGCCGTGCCTTGCTTCGCCTACCAGCTCGAAATCATGAAGACTCCAGGAAAACAAACGCAAGTTCTCGCGGATAGGTACTTCATCATCTACGACGATCACCTTGATGCGGCTCATGGCTTTCCCCCCATCACATTAAACCCCAGGTTATTGTGAGTATATGCTGAGCGATCGATTATCGCACTTCAACTTTTCCTTTACGGAAAATCATAGCCCCGATGCGCACACCGTTCAGATGCCAAAGAAGCTGCCCTGAGCCTCGTAATAGCTCGAAACAGCTTCAATCAAATCCAAGGTTAAGATGATAATAGCCCTACTTACGTTTACTGTTGAATCAGTCTTCGGGTAGCAGCCACAGATAAATCCATGGTGTCCGCTACTTCCTCTATGGAAAAACCTCTGTTGAGCAGTTTACGGATAATATGTTGTTGAGCCTCTACCTTACCCTTCTCGATTCCTTGTTCGATTCCTTGTTCGATGCCTTCCTCAATACCTTCTTCATAACCCCATCGTTTCCATGCAGGCATTAATTCCATAAGAGTTCCCCCTTCCTCTGGGTATTGTTCTCTTAATTCAAGCAACATCTCTTCATCTTGCTCTATATTAGGCTCGAAATATAAATCGGCCACCGACATGATAAGCGCCAGACGCGCGTCATCCAATTTCTTTCTCAATCGTAAAATCATTCGCAAGTATGCAAATCGCAGCTCCCGCTTTTCTCTTTGATTATATCCCATCTTGGCCAGTAATGCAGCTGCTACCGGATTGTCAGAATCGATAAAACGCCGCCAATCCTGCTTCTTCAACTCTACCTTCAGAAATTGAAACCGCATAATATCATGACCTGGAATCGCCATTGAGAGGGTATCTGGTTCATCCCGTACACTGTCCGAAGTAAAGATAGCAATTGGAATAATTAACTTGTGCTCTTTGCGGTGCCGCTCGAACAAACGACTATAATAGATAAACATCCGTTCATTAAACTCAGCATCTGGATACGACTGCGGCTCCAAGTGTACTAGCACGTACGCATCTGACATTTTGTACCGGGTTTCCAGCAGCAAGTCTAAGCTTCTTGCTTCTTCCCCGACGATATCGACGAGTAGCTCCTGCATTAGAAACCGCGTATGGGTATGATCTAGTAATTCATCTACATCCGGGAAAAACAATTCAATAAATTCAGCGATAAATGTTTGTAATAGCTTCTTGAAAGCTTCGTCGTGCGGAATTGCCGCTTTCTGATGCGAATAACGCGACTGCTCTTCCTTGATTACACCTGTGTACCAGGACAATGAAGGTCTCACCTTCGCATGGATCAACATAACGACTAACCTCCAACTATCACAACCTATTTTTTTAAATTATACCACACATATGTTCGCATTTCTAACGATAACCCTAACGCACTTCCACTTTTCCTTTACGGAAAATCATAGCCCCGACGGCAAAAGCAATCGCTCCCCAGATGGCTAATATGCCGATACCCATCCAGAACTCGCCGGTTGCAATACCGCTGCCATATACCATGCCGTCCCTCATCCCGTTTACGAAATAAGTTAAGGGGATCACATCCGTAACCGACTTCAACCATTCGGGCAATCCGCTTGTGGGAAAAAATATTCCGCTTAAGAACATCATTAGGAAGCTAGCGATGTTCGCCATTCCCATGTAAGCCTCGATAGACTTACTGAAGGAGGAGAACAAATAGCCGATTGCGTTAAAAGCAAGTGCACCGATGAAGAACGCAACGACTAACGTTGGCAAATCCAGATGCAGATTAGCTCCGAACCCGAATACTCCGACGGCCGCAAGAATGATGATCTGCACGATACCAAGAACGAACCGCACCATCATACCGCCGAGCCCGAACAGCCCCATTTTCACCGGTGTCATCCTCAGCCGCTTCAGAAGTCCCTTACGTCGCATATCAACCATGTCAACCATCCCGAACAAGCCGCCTTGGGCAACAGATAATGCAATCATGCCGGTCAGGAGAAAATCAACATAGCTCAAGTCCTCGCTTCCATTAGATACAGAACTCATATCTAGCTTGTAGGTAGGCTGAACACCTGCGACATCCCAGTTCGTTTGCTGAATGAATTGGTCTAGAATACCCGAGATGGCTTGCGAAGAGGCATTCTTCTCATTCTCCTTATTGACGACCAGCTCCAATGCCTTGGAATCCTGTGACTGTGGAAGAATGATGACCGCATCAACGTCTTTGTCCTTAATCCAGATATCCGCTTGTTCGCTGCTGACCGGCTGCTCCGATTTCCATTCGAATACAGGTATTTGACGAAGCTTCTCTTCCAGCATATTGGAGGTTTCATTCGCTTGGGGTTTTACAACGGCAATCTTTGCACTGAACTCCGAGCTCCCGTTGCCTCCGAATATAACCATGAACAATACCATAAGGATGATTGGGAAAAAAAGATTCCAAAACCATACCTGCTTCTCGCGGAACATCATCTTGATTTGCGCGCCGAATAGCTTGTTTAATTGTTTACCGTTACTCACCTTAGTCCCTCCACTCTTTCCCTGTAAAAGCGATGAATACGTCCTCTAAGCTCATCTCGCGAATAGACACCTGTTCCACCCGATACCCTCGCTCCTTGGTGAAGCCGAACAAGCCATATAATGTTTCCTCCGGCTGTACCGACCATAACTTCAGAGATGAGCCATCCCGTGCGGTTCGAACGACCGTCGGCTGCATCGTCGCGAGTGATTCGGTCTGTATAGCTGCCTCTTCCCCATCAAGGAAGGATAATCGGACTTCCCGTTCTTTTGTCAGTCGCTCAATAAGCGCTGCCGGCGTGTCTAACGTTACAATGCGGCCTTGGTCTACGATACATACCCGGTCGCTCAGCTTTTCCGCTTCCTCCATGTAATGCGTGGTCAGAATCGTTGTTTTGCCAAGCTCCTTGAGCTTTAAGATAATATCCCAGATGTTGCGGCGCGCTTGCGGATCGAGTCCTGTCGTCGGTTCGTCGAGGAAAATAATCTGCGGATCGCTTATCATCGCAAGTCCGATCGCGAGACGCTGCCTTTGCCCTCCAGAGAGCGACTTCACTCTCTTATCGCGATGGTCAGTCAAATTAATCATCTCCAGCACTTCGGCCGCTTGCTTAGGATGTGGATAGAAGGATGCGAACAATTCCAGATTTTCTTCTACCGTCAGCAATTCGAACAACGCGCTGGACTGCGGTTGAACACCAATTCTATACTTGATTTTCTCCTCATCTTTATCCCAGGTTAGACCGTCTATGATGATCGTTCCGGAATCAGGCGGCAGCAAGCCTTCGATCATTTCTAGTGTCGTAGTTTTACCGGCTCCGTTCGGTCCGATAATCGTGAACACCTCTCCTGCATCCACTGTAAAACTGATCTCTTCCACTGCCTTTACATTTCCGAATGATTTACGAAGGCCCTTCACTTCCAAGATAGACATTTGTTTCTCTCCTTCATTTTCCAGTTATGCTGAATATAGCTATATTGTAACTTAAGCTGTCAAGAGTGCTCGACGGTCTCAGGCATGCCTTTGTTATCGGTCTTGAGACCGATAAGAAGATTTGTCGGCACAAAAAAACTACCCTGACAGAATGCTTCGACTGTCGGGATAGTCCTAGGATCATTTACAATAACCGCATGCCTTTGTGTTTTGTTACAGATAACTCTTCACGCATTTCTTTATATAACTTCCTAGTGCGTTTTACTTCTCTTTGCAATCTTTCTACAACTTCTAGGAATCCCCGTTTGTGTGCTTCTTTATGTAGGTAAGACCACTCCAAATATTCATAAGTCGCAGTCATTAATCTTAATGCCCATTCTTTGCTATTCTCATCGTTCGTTGAAACGAAGGAAGATGTTCTGTCGAGTATTAAATCTTCTAAACTTATTAAATATGTCGGCAGTCCTGTGGAACCCACCTCATATTTAAATATCCGCTCTTCTGAACCATCTAGATCACCTGAGGGAAATTCAATAAGAGAATCTAACGCAACATTGTAACAGTCCTTACCGACTCTCTTATACCCTAACATCGAGACAACTTCGTATTCCAGACCATCAAAATTTGCTATAAAATCGGTATCGTGAGTTCCGTACTCCCCAGCAGTGTAAGCAGCAACAGCAGCCCCACCCACCATAATTGGAGGTGGCAGGTTATTTTCTATAAAGGCTTCAGTTATTATACTCGCTATAGCCAATCGTTTTTCCAAATTGTCTTGGATGGATTGACACATAGACAATTTATTCAATAAGTCTCCAGACACCTTCATCAGATTTCACCCCCAACGGCTTACCGGTGGTTATATTTACAAATTTAGATGGATCAAATTTCTTGTGTATAGCAGCAGCTTCAATGGCTAGAACCATTCTACGTTTGGACATATTTCTAACCTTAGTAGATGGCATCTTAGGAATTAGAACACTGCTAAAAGCCATTGTGGCATTTTTCTTTTGAGCTTCCAAAAGCTGTTTTCTCGTTATCACAATAGGTCACTCCTAATGGATTCTAATAGCGCTCCTTATGATACTTTCAATTATATCATGTGGCAGGGGTGGCAAGCTATGCGAACTGTTAGATAAGATTCGGCAGCAATAAGAAAAACTACCCTGACAGCATAGCTTAACTGTCGGGATAGCCTTTTCAACTACTAGTTGCTGCGCAAAGCCAAGAATCGACGCTTATTTGGTTCCATCGACTTAATCCCTACTAAACAAATCTCTCGTATACACCTTATCCGCTACATCTCTAAGATCGTCTGATAATCTATTTGCCACGATCACATCACTTGCCTTCTTAAATACTTCTAAGTCATTTATCACTCTAGAATTAAAGAAATAGTCTTCATTTAGGGCAGGCTCGTAAACTACTACTTCAATGCCTTTAGCCTTTATCCGCTTCATAACACCTTGAATAGCTGATTGTCTAAAGTTATCCGAATCCATTTTCATTGTAAGTCTATAAATCCCTACAATCTTAGGGCTCTTTTTAATAATCATATCTGCTATATGATCTTTTCTTGTCCTGTTAGCGTCAACAATTGCTGCCATTATATTGTTTGGTACCTTTTCATAGTTAGCTAAAAGCTGCTTCGTATCTTTAGGAAGACAGTATCCGCCATAACCAAAAGAAGGATTGTTATACTGATTGCCTATTCTAGGATCTAACCCTACACCTTCAATAATTTGTTTTGAATCCAAGCCTCTTACCTCTGCATATGAATCTAACTCATTAAAAAAAGCTACTCTCATCGCTAGGTATGTATTGGCAAATAGTTTAATAGATTCCGCTTCTGTTGAATTGGTGAACAGAACATCTATATTTTCTTTTAAAGCACCTTCCACTAATAAGTCAGCAAAAACTTTTGCTCTTTGAGACCGCTCTCCCACAACAATTCTTGTAGGATACAAATTATCATATAAAGCCTTACCTTCTCTTAAAAACTCAGGGGAAAAAATAATATTATCAGTTTCAAACTTTTCTTTAACTTTTTCTGTATAGCCTACCGGTACTGTTGATTTAATAACCATTACCGCATCCGGTTTAATTGACAAAACGTTAGCAATAACTGCTTCAACTGTTCTTGTATTGAAATAATTCATTTGCGGATCATAGTTGGTTGGTGTAGAAATGATGACATATTCCGCATCTTTGAAAGCTTTATAGCTATCCGTTGTTGCAGTTAAATTTAAATCTTTTGTTGCCATAAATTCTTCAATCTCATTATCCGCGATTGGAGATCTTTTATTATTTATCATATCCACTTTTTCTTGAATAATATCAAGAGCTATAACTTCATTATGCTGAGCTAATAATACAGCATTGGATAAGCCTACGTAGCCTGTTCCTGCGATTGTTATCTTAATAGATCTCATCCTTTGGCTATGTAGTTGCTGGCGTTGCGTAATCTCTCTTTCATCGCTCTTTCCCGTTCAAGCGCGATGGTAATATCATCCTTAATTTTGTTCGAACAAGAATAACATAGATGGCCGCTGCGTATGGAAGAAGAACAAAGATCGCATTGATCTGTAAGGTTGGGATATTCGTAAACTCTGATTCTACCTTGCCTGATCCAGGAACGTATTTGTTGTGGTGGCAATGAAACGGCTTCAGCGGTTTGCTCAGTAGTTGCTAGACGGTTCCGTAGTAAAAAACGTTCAATTGAAAGCATTTGCTCATCGGCTACGGAAGAACATGCTGAGCAAAGATTACGAGCATTTTTCTGGAAGACGTTCCCACATCCGGGACAATGTGCAACTCGTAGTTCAATCGGCATATTCAACCCTCATTTATATGGTTCTAATGAACCAATATTAACATAGGTCTTGGAAAATTTCATCAGAAATTTGTCGAGTTTAGAGGATAAATTTAACTGTTCAATCCTTCCAATAGCGCTCTTCCAGCATCCATTTCGTCTTGAAACGCTTTACGATAATCCGCAATGATAGAGGTGCTATATCCACCCGCGGTCAACTTTATCTCCACGTCAGCCACAGCTTGGTTGAACTGCACTGTACATTGATCAATGATGCCATTCATTTGGTTGATCAGTTGCTGCTTGGCATTGGAATCCGTTGCGATGATCAGTTGCAAACCCAAAGGCATTAATTGATTCTCGCAGCTAGCTTTTAGTGCATATAGAGTCGATTCCGCATTGGCTGTAATGGATTCGTAAGTTGTGACACCTCCGGCTCCTCCACCACCAGCTCCGCCAACTCCTCCGGTTCCTGTACCTGCTTCCTGCTTTGTATCAGTGACCGGAACTGTTCCCTCTTCTTTAACGTCTTCCGTGTTTTCTTTGGCTTTCTCTGCTTTATAGGCGGTGGATTCTCCCGTAATTCGGCCTGTCGTCTTATCCCAATTAATCTGTGTTCCGACAGATTGCGACATGAAACGAATAGGCACATAGATCGAGCCATTCAGAGAGTATCCGGATTGCCCTTGCGGAAGAGCTTTGCTGTCCCCATCGAACATAAACTTCGCCTGAATGGGCTTCACAGCAATAGAAGTACCCCCCTTGGAGGATTCCTCGCCCGCTTGTCCGGTTGCATTCAACAGATATTCCTGAAGCATAACGGCTTGCTGTTTGGTAGGATTGGTGACGGACACAGTATTCGTCTTAGAGTCCCATGCCACATTCTTCTGTAGAGCGTAGGAGAAGAACCGTAGCGGCACATAAGTAGATCCCTTGATGACGAAAATGTATTGGCCTTGCGGAATTACTAATGTCTTGCCGTCGAACTCTAGACCAACTGCCTCGGATTTCACTTTCACCCCTGCACTAGCCGCTGCCGCTGGCTGAACGGTGAACACGAGGAAGAATGCCATTAACATCATGATTAAATACAATTGTCTCCATTGAAGATTGTACATAAGTTTAGTTCTCCTTAATCCTTATTTTTTGAACGCTGCTACCAGCTTACTAATCGCTGAGATTCGCACTGCTGCCTTCTCTTTGTTGTACTGGCTGTTCCATGATGGCATCGCGGATTCGGGTATACCGGCTTCCTGATAGTCCGAAGATGCTTGACCCAGCAGATCTTGGAAGCCGCTGTCACAACTCGCCTCTGCCTTCGACAATTGTCCGATAAACTTGGTTTGCAGCGACACAATCGTCGCCTCTTCATTGCTCTTCACTTCATTGATCATGCTCTGCAGCAGATGACTACTCTTAGCCTTGCATTCGCTTCTTAAGCTGCTAATCTTGATCTCAATTCGATTGTCGATTGATGTTTTCGCTGCAATCTGTTCTTCCGACAAAGCGATCTCTTCTTCGGTGTGTTCATCGATCTGTTCGACAATAGTCTTAGAGGGTTCTGAAGATTGTTGAGGTTGATCATCAGGATCCTCCTCAGATGACCCTTCAGAGGCTACTACAGGTTGACCTTGTTGTGACCGCGCTGTAGATTCTACCGGTTGTTCTGTTGGAAAAGGATTAGCGGGATGGTCAACTTGAGGTGTCGGTTCTACCGTAGATGTGCTTGACTGATCTATTGCAGGTTGAAATTGTTCTGACTTGTTTCCGGTAGATTGATAGAGATATGTAGAGGTAATTATTACAGCTACAACTAAAAAACAAGAAATAAGAAAAAGCCTACTTCGCGGCATTGGCTTCTTCTTTCTCGACTTGATCATAGGTTTTCCCCTGACTAACTCCGTATTTCTTGGCAATTTGAGATAGTATGTTGTATTCTTCAGGCGTTAGCTTGTCCAATAGAAGCTTACGAGCTTCGCGCTTCTCATCTACCGTCATTCCTCCACTGGCCATTTGCTGAAATAGCTTAAGATCCAAAAGACTAAGGTTTCCCATAAGTATCGAAGTAACGTCAGCTTTCTCTGATATCGTCACATTCTCTTTAATCGCTAATGCTTTGTCAGTAGATACCTCTGGGGCATAGACACCTACTTTGTCTTTCTCATTGACTTTGACTTCAACCATCGAAGGCTGCTTAGTATTGGTATTATCCTCTGCATTCGTGGTTTCCGGTATCGGTTTATCTACAGTTGTCTCAGTATCGTCCCCTTGGCTGGACTCAGAGACTGTCTCTTTATTTGTATTCACAGTTGCATTACTGGAGAATTCCAGCTCAGATTCCAATTCCGCTTCCAAACTATTCGCCATGGAGTCTATCACTTTGTTTACAGCATAATTCGCAGCGAATAAACCGGATACTCCTACCACGAGGACAACAGCTAGAGACCATAGGATGAATCTCTTAAATTTGAATTTTTTCTTGTTCTGCATACCGTCACCTTTATCCTTACAATTATATACTCCAAGATATTCCGAAACGATAGTTTGATCTTACCATTTAAACGCAATTAAATAGCAATTTGTTTCGACATTATTTGGAACTCACTCTATACTTTCTAACTATCCTATCAGCAACTCTATATAACCCAATACCTATGAATGCTCCACAACTATCAATAAAAACATCCATCACTTGGGCACCCCTACCCGCTACAGATAGTTGATGTATCTCATCGCTTACTGCATAAAGTATAGAAAACAATAGAGAAAAGACCAAGGCCTTAAATCCCCTGACGCCACTTCTGCTAAATACATTCATCACTAATATTCCAAGGACAAAGAACACTCCTCCATGAGCATACTTCCTCACAATATGATTTAACTTTTCTACTAAATCCATTGCTTGATTTTCACCTGTATCTAAATGAGATATCTTATCTACTGTATTTATGATTACCTTTGTCACCTTTTTACTTAGTCTATCGGACTGGGCAGCTGGTTGAGCTGATAGATTGAAGATTATGATCATCCATAGTAATAAAGCCAACAAAGAAGTTATGATAACAAATGGTGATGCTCCTTTATGCTTATACATGCAGATACCCTTTTCTTATATTTCTAGAGTAATTTGGCTTTCGAAATATAAAACGGATGTCATACGCTTTGCAAGCCGTAAAACAACCGCCTTCATAAAAGTTTTTTATTACTTCTGTTCTGGAGCCGACATCTGTTTTTTATCTCCTATTTGAAATATTTGTTTTTTATAGTCATCTTTCCTCATAATTGAATATTCGACATAATAGAACATTGTCCTTCAGTATGCTTCAAATAAGGCATCCTTGTTTATAGAAATAGACATTCCAATCACTAAAGTATAAATCTATCGTCACCCTTTAAACCACTCCACAAACTTACTAATCCCATCTTCAAAATGCCATTTCGGATTATAACCTAGGTCCTGTTTTGCTTTACTAACATCTGCGAAGGTCCGGTTCACATCTCCAGGTTGCATAGGCATTCTATTAATTTCAGCTTTTTTTCCTACTTCATGCTCTATAGCTTCCACCATTCTGTTCAAGCTAATCGTGTTCGACTCGCCTAAGTTGAATACTTCATATTTCCCTTCACCTTCTCCTGCCCATTGTATAGCCTTGGTGACCCCATCAATGATATCCTCTATGTACGTATAATCTCTTTCCGTAGAACCATCTCCGTAATAAGGGATGGGAAGTCCTTCAGATATGAGCTTCGTAAACTTATATATAGCAAGATCAGGCCTCTGCCTAGGTCCATATACAGTAAAGAACCTCAAACAAGCCATATTAATCTCATATAAGCTGTGATAGGTATGACACAAGAGTTCTCCGGCTTTTTTGGTAGCAGCATAAGGTGAAATTGGAAAATCAACAACATCACCCTCGGCAAAAGGAACTTTGGAGTTGTTCCCGTAAACTGAAGAAGAAGAGGCAAAGACAAAGCTTTTTATATTATACTTCTTGCTAATCTCGAGAAGGTTTACCGTTCCGTTAATGTTAACATCGGTATAGAGGACAGGATTGTGAATGGAAGGTCTTACACCAGCAGAAGCTGCAAGATGTACAATCGTATCAACTTCATTCTCTTCGAATACTCTATTCAAGAATTCGAAGTCCCGAATGTCCCCTTCTTGTACCAAATAGCGATCACTTGGAATAGCATTTGTCTCTACAAAATCTTGTGTTTCCTTCACGTTATTTCTTTTAATCATCGGTTCATAATAGTCATTAAAGCTATCAATATTAATAATTTTGTTTCCTTTCAGCAATAAAGCTTCACATAGGTGTGACCCGATAAAGCCAGCCCCTCCTGTGACAACAATGGTACTCATTCTCCCCCACCCCTTCATATACAAACCCTAATAACTCAAAATGCATTTCTCTTATTTGCATTTCTAATATCAAAGATACCTTTGCATTGGCAACATGTTGAAGATCTTCATTGATATAATTACATAAGTGGAGTCAGACTATAAGTAGGCACATTAATCAAATTAATAAACCTTATACAATCAGATCTCAAACATTGTTCAGTTACTATCGTATTTTTTTTAATTGTCCTATCATCGATACAATCTCTTTCCTAATACCAGGAAACAGATAAAGTAGACCAAAATAGAAAATAGCACATGTCGCAATTGAGACCAAGCTCCACACTATCCCGTCATATATTTGTTGCAAGAAATACCCTGCAAATCCCATAGCAATCGCAGAGATTGCAGTTGGAAATGTGTTTCGAATAACGTTAGAGATGGGAATACCGATAGAAAACTTCATAATAAGAAAATGAACTAAAACAAATTGAATTCGAATCCAAGAGCGTGCAAATACAAGCATCCAAAACCCATGATTGGCACTATAAATACAAACGGGTACTAAAACTATCAAATGAAGTACCTGCGCTAAAAAAGATAACTTAGGACGTCCCTTTGCTCGATATACTTCGCTACAATACTGTCCAAAAACTATCATTATGGCACTGGTTAATGCCCATTGTCCTATTACTCCACTTGCTTCGCTCCACTGGCTACCCAAAAGTATCTGTGTTGCTAAATCGCTATACAAGTACAGACCAACACCTATTGGAAAGACCAATATGGAAACGGCTCTCTGCGTCTTATAGAACATATTGTTGAATTGCTCACTGTTATTCTGCAATCGAGATAATGCCGAAAACAAAACCGGAACAGTTGCAGCTGTAATTATTGCCGTAATTAAATTTACCATTGTTATAGAAGTTTTATACAGCCCCAAATAATATGTACTTAATATACTTCCTATAATCAATGCATCTACCCAAGTTGTAAGCCATATTGAGATTGCCTCAATCAACGACCAAATACTAAATGACAACATTACCTTTAATTTAGCTACGCTATAGTTAAGCTTAGGCTTCCATTTAGATTTAACTGTCAATATGATTGTGTTAGAAAGCTGAATACAAATGGTTCCTATTATAAGAGACCAATAGCTAAAGCCTAAAAAGGCCAGTGGAATCGATATAACAAATGGTATAAATACTGACACGATACGTACCAAGAATAGCGTCTTAAAATCAAAATCACGTCTGTACAATGCCATTTGTATGCTTGAAAACGATGAAAGTGGTAATTGCACACAAGCAATTATTAATACCATTCCTAATCCTGGATTCCCCACAAAAGTTGCTATTGGTTCACAAAACAGGGCAATTAGCCCCCAAAGAAATAAAGCTATTCCAAGATTAGTCCAAAATGCGACATTCGCATTCTGATATTTTTCTTCACTATTTTTAAATTCATTTTGTACCAAATATTTTTGAAAACCTGCATCAGTAAACATCTCTGCAAAACTGATTATCATAATAACGGTTGCCACTACACCAAAAGCTTCTGGTACCATTAGTCTGGCCAAAACCATGTTTGTAATAGGACTGATAATCTTTGCAGCAATTTCAGTTATAGTTGACCATTTTGCTGCGTTTAACATCTTTTCTCTTAATTCTTCTGAATTATCCAATTTTTTCGCCTCGAGACAAACTATTTAATAAAAGTTCTCTATGTGCTTCACATTCTATAATATTTCGAACCCAACGAAGAGATTTGTGTGAATATAATATTCTAGTCAATTTTCTTCGACATATTTTGTTCAAAATTCTAAACACTAAATTCCCACCATGTAACCCTAATAAATAGCCCTCGAACATCTGTTTTGAAAATAAATCATATCTATTCTGAATAAATCCATCTTCCTGTATTTCTTCTGAACGATGGTTCAAACCATTTAATATCTCTTCTCCCTGCTTATTACTTGCTAACCGGATAGTATTATCGACTTTTACAATTGGAATATACTCCACTTTAATCCTATCTGTTATATTTAGTTGTAATAGTAAACTTGTCTTCCAATACTCGCTCTCAGAATGGTCAAACAAAAAGTTACCCTGACCATAAACGATAGTTGAGCCATGATACTCCTCAACACATCCTATACAATGACTGTGTTGGCAAACTACTAGATCTGCACCCTTCTCCACCATTTTTCTACATGCTTTCTGTAAATACGGTGAAGGATACCGATAATGCTCCTTTCCACCATGATATAGAACTATTACATAATCACATTTTGATTTAAGTTTTTGTATATGGTCCAAGCTTTCAAAAGGATCGAATGGATTAACACCTGCTGAATGCGTCGTTGCAATGGTAAATTCATGCTCTGCACAAGCATATACACCTATTTTTTTCCCAGCACGTTCTAATATGTAAGGTTCACTTGCTTCCGATATATTACTCCCAATTCCAACGAACGGAATTTCATTATCGGATAATATTTGCTTTGTTGATTTGAGCCCTTGCTCTCCATGGTCAAGAATGTGATTATTAGCCAAAGTGATTAACGTTGGGTTAAGTGCTTTTATCCCTTTCGCTGTATTCGTAGGAGCTATGAGGTTAGGACCGCACTTAGCGATTGGATCAACTTTATCAGTGAGAGGAACTTCCAAATTGAAAATACGCATATCTGCAGAATTCCATAATAAATACAACTCCTCACCCAATAATGATATGGCATCACCTTCTGAGAAGAAGTTAATATTTGATTGTGTTGGTACTAAATCACCTCCTATTATTAACTGCATTTTCCCACCCCTTTATTTGTATCGTCATCTTTTTATAACAATTTTTCAGAAAATCTTATACGATCTCAAACAGCACATCATAATTAGAGAAGCCGTTCCACTGCGTGATTTTCTCATTTTTATATGTCCACTCTATTGACTGAGGTACATTATAACAAATCTCCAATTTTTAAAATTGTTTTGTTGGTAATTCAATCCAACTACCTAGCAGATAATCAAATGATTCTGGCTTAAACTTTTCATATCCAGAACCAGGGTAAAAGGTCAACTCACCAAAAAATAAATTACCATTGATCTCATAAAAATCTACTCTAACAAATGGAATGTTTTTAGAAAGCTTCTCTGCAAATTCTACCATTTTTTTGAAATTTTTAGGTTTATTA
This sequence comes from Cohnella sp., assembly GCF_041640265.1. GTDB lineage: Bacteria > Bacillota > Bacilli > Paenibacillales > Paenibacillaceae > Cohnella. The sequence continues at coordinate 165,299 of NZ_JBEQAP010000004.1, read as the reverse complement.
ATAATAGATTTACTATTTAAATAATGCCGTTCAAATGGCATAGGATTCCAATCCATATCATAAAAATCCACATTTAGTCCGTTGGGAGAATTTCTATTTAAGCAAACAAATAAGCATTTTGCTTCTCCGTTAAAACACATGAACTTATAGTCCTTAAGCTCTGTGCTTGACTCATCTAACTTGAATTCCTCACATATGATTCTCGGCTCAACATTTTTATAAGGCCACTCTCTACTATTAAAATAAAAGTTTCGTTTTAACCACCTATTAAATTTCACTTTTGCTTCTTCTAGATCTAATGACTTTTTGTCTTTGCAAATTAAAAGCCCACCAGAATCATGCGTACATTTCAACACAAAAGCTTCCGGTAATTTTTCGATATCGATTTCATCGAAATCATTATAAACTCCTAATAATGGAATCAAATATTTTTCACCTATAACATTAGTTATATACCTCCTCACCTCATATTTATCAACTAATTGAGTATATATTGGATTTCTATCATATAGTTTTAACCACTGAAGTTTCTCGTTAAAGCTTTTGGGCTTATTTAGGTTTAATCTTTTCCCAATCCTGACCCAATACATGAACTGAAGGTGTATTTCGTCGTTCATCCATCTAAGATAACCCTTGCTCTCCAAGTACATCAGTAACTTACTGGGAATCTTTAATGAATTAAGGAAATAATTATTTTTCACTTAGTAATACCACCTTTAATAGCGACCATTCTTTTTTTAGTTGGATCAACAATCCGTATTATAACGAACGCCAACGCTATTACTAGTTGATTAGTTGTCGAATAATATGAAACCAATCCAATTTCCATAATAACCAACGTAAAAAAAATTGACATCGCAAATGCTATCAGGTCTTTATCCATTTTACGGATAACAATCAACTTTCTGGCTATAAACCAATACATAGAATAGTAAGCTAGAAAGCCTATTATTCCTACACCAACCAGTAATTCTATATAATTATTATGTGAATATGTCTCCATCCCAATCGTTCTAGCTAACATTACCTCATAATTCCCAACACCGTGACCTATTATTGGATTATATTTAAACCACTCGATACCATATCTTATCATCATTATTCTATTTCCATCTGACTCATCAATTTTTTTATTGAAAATCGTATCCTTCAATGCATCTATTCGACTACCTATTATTCTGTAAAAGAAGTCAACATTGAATGACAAATACATTATCAAGCCAACAAAGGCACACACAAGTATTATATTTAAATACACTTTTTTCTTTCTTTTTTCTCTAAATAATAGATATAGAGCAATGCCAAATACTAATGAAAATATAGCTTTTTTTGATCCAGTTAAAAGTATCACAACTGAAAAGACAGCAATCAACACTAAATAACTATTTTTTTTATTCTTGAAATATAAATATGTAGCACTGATACTTGATATTGCCAAGAAAATTCCCACTGCATTGGAATTATAATACTCTAGAACCAGCCTGTATTTAATCTGTAATAGATTATCAAACCCAACTTCATATAAGAGATATCCGATAAATATGATACCTGCAATAACATTGCCTTTAATTATCACTTCTACTTTATCTTTACTACTTGCATAACTCACAAGTGCAGTCACAACAAATAAATTTATTCCCATTTCTAATATAATTCTATATTGGGGTTCGTCAGACCATAACATTGAGGTAATATAAAAAGACAACACAATTATCATCCAAATTGTATGATAAGAAATCTCGAACTTTTTAGTATGTATCAATTTATTAAAAAGTATTATTACAAAAAAAAGAATATAAGATACTCTATATACTAGATTAAAGTCGGGGTTAGTTGCGAATATATATGTTGAAATAATAAAAATCACTGCAGTAATATCGAGAAATTTCCCATTACCTCTTTCGCGAGAATCTACCATTATCTGTTCCTTTCTCATAAAGCTTTAAAAACGTTTCCCATTGAGTATACACCTTGTCTGGCTTTAAATTCTCAATTATTTTATTTGCATTCATTCCCAATTTTTTCGATAATCCCTCATCTGACAAAAGCTTAAACATTGCTTCTGCTAATTTTTCTTCGTTACCCACAGGAACTAATAAGCCGTTTATACCATCATTAATCAAGAAACTTGAACCACCACAAGGACAATCAGTAGAGATAACTGGTAAACCTACTGCCATAGCTTCCATTAGAGCATTCGATATACCTTCATAATCTGAGGATAAAACAAAAAGGGATGCTCTATATGTATAGTCAAATATATTATCCTTAATGCCGGGCAAATAAACCCTTTTTTCAAGCTCCAAGTCTCTTATTAACCCTTCTAATTCAACCCTTAAATCCCCTTCTCCGTATATCATTAGGTTGAAGTCAGGAAAATTATCAGCAATTCGCTTAAACGCTTTTACTAATAATTTATGATTTTTCTGAGGAAATAACTTTCCTACTGCAACAATCACCTTATCTCTTTCGCCTTTATATCGAGATACTAAAAAATTTTCATTTAATGGATTTGGTATAATTGTACTCTTATTATTATTTAACTTCGTTTCAAAAAACTTTTTTGCTTCAGCAGTTTGAAAGACAACTCCGTCAGCATTGCGTATTAAATACTTTATAGCAAGCTTTTTCAATTTTGATTGGTAGTCCACATTAGGATCATTTCTAAAAGATACAATGATAGGTACATTAATAAATCTTCTTACACTAAGTATTCTATATATTTCTCTATCTAGAAAAGTAACAACCACATCCGGGTTGTACGAATTAATAAATTTAATAATTTTCCTATTTCTACGTATATTCTTGATAATTACATTATCATTTACATCTTGATATGAAGCATCTAAACACACGTGTTTAACTGATGTTTTCAGTTCATATTTACTCTGACAATACGCCGTTGTTACAATTGTAACCTCGTACTTGCATGAAAGAAAGTTACTCAAGTTTGTTATAACTCTCTGGGCACCGCCTTTATATAAATCAGAAATATAAAATATGATCTTTTTCATTCTTTACTCCTCGTATAATAGTTTGTAAGTTCAGCTCAAGTAAATTCTATTTAATCAGGAAAGCTAGATAAAAGCTTAAAGAATTATCAGTCACATGATATGGTTGTTGGTGTGGTCGAACCGTCCGCAGCCCGAAAAGATATATGTCGTTGTTTTAATTTAATGAACATACTGAATGTATATACTCATTATTTTACGATGGATAATATTGATTGCTAATAATCTCCTATCTTTATGTAAACACATAGACTTGATTAATTTCCAATATCCTCTAATAAATTTGTGAGTCTCTATATCTTCTTTCGCAATAACATACAAATTGCAACACTTTTCATATTTCCTTTTATATTCCACATTAAAGTATCCATGCTCTTCTAAGTATGCTTTCATATCTTCCTCACTAAAGGGATCAATATTTTTTTTATTCTTTCTGAATTTATAAAGTTGTTTCACATATTGGGTACTCAAATGCTGCCCAAATTTATCACTGCGTAATATTCCATTTGCTCTTAATCTATAACTTATTAGTGGTCTATTTATTATCCCAATTTTATAACCTGAGGTAAGTAATCGAAGCCATAAGTCATAATCCTCTGCTGACTTTATGCTTCTATAACCATTAAATGATTTTATTACCTCTGATTTAATCATCACAGTGGAATGTACTATACAGTTACTATATCTCAGAATTCTTTTCACTGTATCAGTGCTTGCGTATGAGATTTTATCCGCCAACACCTTATTTTCTTCATTTATTAATTCAATATCCGTAGCAACCATGTCAAATCCGTTTTCACACAAAAACTTGAGTTCATTTTCGATTCTATCTGGAAACGAAATATCATCTGCATCCATTCGTGCAATATATTCACCCTTCACCTCGTCCAAGCATCTATTCAAACTCATAGCTAGCCCCAGATTTTCTTTATTATTAAGAATAATCACACGGGAATCTTTGTTTTTATATTCGTGTAATATTCTGGAGATATCTACATTGGTTGGATTGTCTATAGCAATAATAAATTCTAATGTTCGATATGTTTGATTCAATATAGAATCTATTGCTTTTCTTAATTCATCTTCTGTTTCATTATAGGTACTCATAACAACACTTACTAACATGTCCACTCATTTAACACTCCTTCTTTATTATAATAAAGAGTGACAGTTCGATACGTTTAGACCTTTATTGTTTTAACTTTAATAGCTGGATTACCGACATACAAACAATTCTTTTCAACATCTCTTGTAACAACACTCCCAGCCCCAATAATCGCATTGTCACCAATCGTAACACCTTTTAGTATCACACAATTGGCTCCAATCCAGACATTTTTCCCAATTTCAATCGCTTTACAGATATATTTTTCCTTGGTAATATTGTAAAAGTTATGGTCATGATCATATATCATTACTCCAGGAGCTATTGTAGTATTTGATCCTATAAAAATTTTCTTCATAGATACTATCATACAATTTTTATTTATGAAAACGTTATCTTCAAATACTATTGTTCCGTTGCATGCTTCGATTTCAGAATTGTTTCTTATATATACTCTGTTTCCAATTACAACTTTTGAATTTTTTCCAAATAAACGAATAGTGGCACTCGGGTGGATAAGCGTAAACCAATTTATATGTATCCCGCGTCCATATATAGCACCCATAAACATTTTTCTGATAAGACTACATATCACAAGCATTATATAGTTTAACTTTTCCATGAGTTCCCTCTCATTCTAAATTACAATATGCTACATACCTTATCTAGAAAAGTATATATGGAAAACTGGTTTGATACTGCAAAATTTTTTTCCATGTGATGTTTTATTATTGTTCTATCTTTATTTAATTTAATTATTGAAGAGCTTAATTCTTTGTTATCTCCTGGTATAATTATTACACCATTTTCTTCTTTTAATATTTCCGTTATGGCTCCTACATTTGTTGTAATTATTGAACAGCCCGCAGCCATTGCTTCTAATATAACAATAGGCATTCCTTCTCCAAATGATGGTAACAATAATACATCCGTCTCAAGAAGAATATTTAGTTTTTCTTGACCAGAAACGTATCCATGCCTTATAATTTCACCGCTTTGGCTATTAACCAATTCATTAAAATCATTTACAATATTTGGGTTACCTATAGTGCCACAAATATTGAATTTGTAGCCAAAATCACATTCCTTAAAAGCCATCAAGCAATCTAATATTCCCTTTCTTTTATCAATTGAACCCATGAATGTAAAATTAATACGCTCGCTATGAATAATATTACTGATCTTATTATTTACAGAGATATCATCCAGATTAACAGTATGGAAATTATAAATGCAAGAAGTTCTTTCGAGCGATAATCCATGATTAACAAACGTCTCTTTTGTTCTATCCGATAGGAATATAACTTTATTAACATGCTTATTTAATATTGTTATTATAGAATCATTAACCGTTCTATTAGAAAACATTATCTTACTGTACTCTGCAAAATGAATATGTAATACTACTTTTAATTGTTTGTTTTTTTTCTTGAGAGAACGAATTATTAATAAATCTTTCAAAAGCGCCCACTTTATAGATGAGTGGTAATATAGTGTATCGTATTCAGTGGCTTTTATTTTTTCTTTGATTCCTTTTCTCAACTTTAAGTAATTACGTATATTTTCGACACTTAATTGCCCACCAACACTTTTGCTACGTTTGATCACACAAGTATCATAAGTTTCAATCTCGATGTTTTTGTTTTCTATATACTCCTTTTCAGTAATGATAGAATCTACAATATATTTTATTCCACCTTTAAATCTCCCTTTGGTATCAAATGGCGCTACCATTAGAACTTTTTTCACCATTTTAAACACCGCATTTCCCATGTAATATATTCACACTAATTGTTTTGTGAAACATTTTTAAAAAACCACTATTTATCACTTGTGTTATGCTTGAATTATGGACTAGAAAACCACTTGAAATTGCATATACCTTAATTGCGAATATGAACATCCTTTCATAAATAATATGTATTTTTTTTCACACCACATTACCCCAAATAATTTTATTTATTATCTTGGTGTAACTTTGTATTATTTTCACAACTTTAATAGATACATTTTCATCTTTATAATCATTTGCTAATACATTTGACTCGTCAAATCTCCAAGCTCCATGAGTTAAATCAACAGCTTGCATTATATCTTTTTCTAAAATACCACCAACTATTACCGTACCTTTGTCTAGAACTTCAGGTCGTTCTGTTGAAGTTCTAATAAGCACCCCAGGAAAACCGAGAATTGCTGCTTCCTCAGATAATGTACCACTATCCGATAATACACAGAACGAATGTGACTGGAGTTTATTATAATCAAAAAAACCAAATGGTTTAAGTTGTCTAATCAATGGATGAAACTTAAAACCTCTTTCCTCAATTTTCTTCCAACTTCTAGGATGCGCTGAATAAATGATTGGTAGTTGATAATTCTCAGCAATACGATTAAGAGCATTCATTAAGGAAAGGAAGTTCTCCTCATCATCGATATTCTCTTCCCTATGAGCAGACACGACTATATACTTTCTTGCTTCTAATCCTAATTCTTCTAGCACTTTACTCCCCTCTATCTTGCCCAAATTCTTTTGCAACACTTCTGTCATAGGGGAACCTGTTACGAATATATGCTCTTGTCGTATACCCTCAGATAATAAGTACCTTCTACTATGTTCTGTGTAGGGTAAGTTAATATCGGATATATGATCTACTATCTTTCGATTGATCTCCTCTGGTACGTTCTGATCAAAGCATCTATTACCGGCTTCCATATGGAATATAGGAATCTTTAACCTCTTGGCAGAAATAGCACACAGTGCAGAGTTTGTATCTCCAAGAATTAATAATGCATCTGGGTTTTCTTGTGATAATACCTCATACGACTTAGCAATAATATTGCCCATTGTCTCTCCTAGATGCTCACCTACTACATTCAAATAATGATTCGGTTCTCTTAAATTAAGTTCATCGAAGAATACTTGATTTAACGAATAATCCCAGTTCTGTCCCGTGTGTACTAATATATGATCGAAATATCTATCACAAGCCTTTATTGTCTCTGATAACCTAATAATTTCAGGTCTCGTTCCTACAATTGTCATTAATTTCATTTTTGCCATTCGTACTAAACCTCCATAAAATATGTATCTGGTTTGGTAGGGTCAAAAACTTCAGAAGCCCAAAAAAGGGTGATGACATCTTGTTTCCCAAAATTCGTAATGGAATGAGTGTAACCTACAGGTATATCGACTACCTCTGGTATTTCTCCATTTACATTATACTCAAGAACTTCATCAGAACTAATTTTTCTAAACTTAATAACCGCTTCTCCTTGGATGACAAGAAATTTCTCTACCTTTGTATGATGCCAATGGTTACCTCTAGTAATACCCGGTTTTGTCTTCGATATAAAGATTTGTCCCATGTTGTCTGATTTAATAAATTCAGCTAACCAACCTCTGTTATCAACATTCTTCTTTAATTTATACGAGAAGTTATCTTCTTCTAGAAAAGATAAGTATGTGCCATAGAGAGCTTTATCCAATTGGCTCTTTAAGGAAGGCATAATCAACGTCTCCCTATTATTTCTAAAGGAATATAATTTATCTGCTAATTCCCCAACTTTAATATTGTAAGTGACAGAAACATAACTGAAGGTACCATCTCTATTTTCTTTTCCTTCTAGAGCTCTAATAAACTCAGCTACAACATCATCTATATAACTCAACACAATTCGAGCACTAGCATCGTTGATCTGAACATCTAAATTCCTCGCTATGTTATGACAGAAAGTCGCTACAACAGAATTGTAGTTTGGCTTACTCCATTTCCCAAATAAGTTAGGCAGTCTATATACGATAGACTTAACTCCTGTTTCTTCGCTATATTGGAATAACAGATCCTCTCCAGCCTTCTTGCTCATACCATACGGATTATCCTTCTCAGCTTGGATGGAGGAAGTAATAAGTACTGGTGCCTTATTGTTGTGTTTTTTTAGAAGGTCTAGAAGTTCAGACGTAAATCCAAAATTCCCCTCCATGAATTCTCTTTCATCTTGAGGTCTATTCACCCCAGCAAGATGGAATACGAATTCACATTTTTGTGTGAATTCATTCAGTAAGGCTCTATCCGTTGCCCTGGTAAACTCTAATATATCTGAATAGCCCTTATTTTTTAGTTCTGCTATCAGGTTTTTACCTACAAAACCATTGGCACCTGTAACAAGTATTTTCACTATTTATTCCAGCCTCTCAGCTCTTCTTGAACATATTCTAATGTAAGGAGCTTATCCTTAATTTGTTCTATATTAAGTCGCTGTGTATTATGGGAGTTATATTCATCCTCTAATGCTAACTGTTCATCACCTTCAACGAAGTACTTATCATAGTTAAGGTCCCTTTTATCAGAAGGAACTCTGAAGAAATTTCCAAAATCTTCTGCTACAACATGCTCTTCTCTTGTAAGTAATGTTTCGTACAGCTTTTCTCCATGACGAGTACCGATTACTACTATTTCATTATTAGCATTGAATAACTCCTTAATTGCTTGTGCTAGATCACCAATAGTCGATGCAGGTGCTTTTTGTACCATGATATCTCCAGCTTCAGCGTTATCGAATGCAAATACTACAAGTTCCACGGCCTCCTCAAGACTCATCAAGAACCTAGTCATATTGGGATCTGTAACCGTTAAGGGTAGTCCATTTTTAATTTGTTCAATAAATAGTGGAATTACAGAACCTCTAGAGGCCATCACATTTCCGTAGCGTGTACCGCAAATGAGAGTCCTATCTGGATCTACTGTTTTTGCCTTAGCAACAAACACCTTTTCCATCATGGCTTTGGAGATTCCCATTGCATTAATAGGGTACGCTGCTTTATCCGTAGACAAACAAATGACTTTGTCTACTCCACTTTCGATTGCGCCAATTAGAACGTTTTCCGTCCCTAATACATTTGTTTTAACGGCTTCTAAAGGAAAGAACTCACACGATGGAACTTGCTTAAGTGCTGCTGCATGAAAAATGTAATCAACACCATGCAAAGCATTCTTGACGCTTCCTAAGTCCCTTACATCACCTATGTAAAACTTCAATTTGTCATTTTTATAAAGCTTTCTCATATCATCCTGCTTCTTCTCATCTCGAGAGAATATGCGAATTTCTTTTATATCCGTCTCTATGATTTTCTTCATGACAGCATTTCCAAAGGAACCTGTACCACCTGTAATTAGTAAGGTTTTATTTTTGAACATGTTATGACCTCTTTCAACTTATTTAAAATGCTTCTCTAAAATATCAACCGAGTTCTTAACATTAAAATTATCTTCAATGTATTTTCGACCGTTTATTCCTATCGTTGATAGTTCCTTGCTAGCAGCCATCTCTTTAACCCTAGTCACAAATGCATCAGTATCACCTGACCATACCCATTCACCGCACTGAGCTTCTTCAATTAAATCTTTAAGATCAGTAACCTTATCTGTTGCTGCCAGTATCGGTTTTGCATACTCCATATATGATAAAATTCGTGATGGATAGTTAGGAATTGTAAATCGTGGATCAAGTACAATTAATCCTACATCACACTCTCTTGTTATTTGTTCGTATTCATCTCTTGGTAGGTTTTCAATTACTAGAGCATTTTTTATGTCCTTTTCTCTTATTGTCTGCTCTAACTTATATCTATCTGTTCCCCTACCAACAAAGAGAAAGTATATTTCATTATCATCTTTACATTCCTTAACTGCCTTACATAATAGCTCTATATACTGAGGTCTTCCCATATTGCCTCCAAAAAGAAACACACAAGCTTCATTGGGAATACCGTAGCGTTCTCGTATAGGAGATTCATTGGATTCAATATTATCAATGAGTTTTTTAGTATTCGGAAATATTTCTACCTTTTTTGGATCCAACCAGGGGTTGTGTTCTGCTACGTAGTTTTTATTAGCAGAAGACATACAACCAATAAAATCTGCTGTTTTATATAACTTTTTTTCTTTTGTCGTAAAATATCTAAATAATAAACTATTACATTTCATAATGCCTAAGTCTACTGCATTCTGTGGAAATATGTCTTTGAGCATTAAATAAGCCCGGCAATTGAATTTCTTCTTAGCCCATGCAACCAAACCAACATTCGTCACGGGAGGTGCCTCAAATAGAATCATATCGAATTTTCTATGCCCTAGGTGTTTGGTTATGCCTTTTCGCATCAATACCGGAATTTTTAATGTAGTTATACCTTTTTCAATTAGCCCTACATCATAGTAATTGCCAGTGACTATACGAAGCACATCAAAATTACGTTCTTTTTTTAATTCTGTGGATTTCTTATTCCTTGATTGCTCAGAAACAGCCACTGTTATCTCATAACCAGCTTCATATAGTGCCTCCGCTAAATCTGTATATATTGTTGCTCCTTTATTTGGTTCTGGAAATGAAGTAGCAATATATAATACTCTCAATTGTTCTCAGTCTCCTTATTTTTTTTAAGCACCCCTATTATGTCATTTACAAATTCCAGATATGATAGATTTGATGACATTCTACTTGTTTACATCCAACTTTCTGATAGAAGTTAATTGCCCCTATATTTCGCACCTGAGTCCCAACTCTTATTTCATTACAACCACGTAGATGAGCTGCATACTCTACTGCTCTAAATAGTCTTGTGCCAATCCCACCATTAGCCGTATTTTGTGACACTGCAATAAGTTCTACAATACAGGAATTATCTGAATAAGAGTGTAATAGGAATCCATCAATTTCACCATTTGCATTCTCATACAAAGCATAATACTTATCTGTTTTCTCAAATGAATTTATCAGCCACTGCCGGTAAACTTGATTACCGCCTCGATTAACTAACTCAGGATCCTCTGTAAACTTAGAAAACTGGAATACTGTCATTTCAATAATTCGTTCGTTTCGCTTTAGCGCTTGATGAATCTGAATATTCTCCGTTCTATGATACGGACCTACTAATTGTTTCTTAAACTGTATATTTACATCAGCTAAAAACGCTGAAGATTCTTTTCCTATCATTTGAGCATTAATAGGTTCTGAGTTGCGATTCTCTATTGAAATAAATTGATATACCTTAAATCGTTCTCTTAATTCTTTCCAATCAACTAACATTAGTGGTTTATGTAGAATAGCTTTGGCGCAATTCACGCCAAAAAAATCGGTATCCCACTTTAAGTCGTAGAAGGTAACTGCATTTTCTATGCTTTTATCTTTCACTAGTAACCCTACCTCCTACATCCCCACGCCTGTCTTTTTACTTTTTCCAACTACATATATATCCTCACTTTTCAAAACTGACACTGCCGTTTTTAAGAATATCTTAATATCAAGCCATAAAGATAGGTGATCAATATAATAAATATCGTGCTGAATTCTTTCTTTCCAAGACACTGTATTTCTATAATAAGCTTGGTTAAAGCCAGTAACACCTGGTCTAACCTCCAATTTACGTTCCTCATTACCCTTGTATAGCTCACGGTGCACTGGTAAGTCTGGTCTTGGACCTATAATACTCATATCACCTTTGATAATATTTAGAAGTTGTGGCGTCTCATCTAGACTTGTCTTACGAATAAACTTCCCTATCTTAGTTAGCCTTGGATCATCTTCTGAGTTAAAGGTTGATCCGTCTTCATTTCTTATGTCCGGGGCGTTCATTTTCATGGATCGGAATTTATACATTTTAAATATTTTTCCTTCCTTACCAAGACGCGGGGCATTATAAAACATTGACCCATTGTCTTGAAAATAAATAATTGGTCCAATAATAATCAATATAATAAACCAGAAAGGTAGAGCGAGTATCGATATAATCAGATCAAATATTCTTTTGAGATAATTTTTATACATTTCCTCACCCCATCTGTGATTCACTAGCATCTTTATTTAAAACTTTTTCCATTGCGATCTTCAGACTTAAACACACATACTTCACATCTTCATCATTCAACAAGGTATGCAACGGAAGTGTGATTTCATTAGCATACTGCTTATAAGCATTGGGATAATTTTTAATGTCGAACCCTAATTCCTTATATGCCGTAAACATAGGCAATGGCTTATAGTGAACATTACATGCAACACCTGCATCTGCCATATTGATTATTATTTCGTTCCTCTCAGCTTCTCCAATTCCAGGTATTCGCACCAAATAGAGATGACCTGCTGACGCAAAGCCCTCATCATAATGTTGCAAACTCCGAATATCCAACGTCTGCATCTCTCTATCATACATTTCAATGATCTCCCGCCGTCTTTTCAAGAGCCTGTCATATCTGCTTAACTGTATCAAGCCAATCCCTGCCGTAATGTCAGTCATATTGCTTTTATATGCTGGATGGATAATGTCGTAATCCCACGCGCCTATTTGAGTTTTGGCTAATGCATCTTTCGACTGACCGTGGAGGGAATACAACATAAATTGGTTGTAAAGCCAATCATCGTCTAATCCAATATCGCCTCGCCAAACAACAGCACCTCCTTCAGCAGTTGTTAAATTCTTTACGGCGTGGAATGAAAAACAGGTGAAATCGGCTACTTGACCGCATTTGTCCCCGTTCCACTCAGCCCCAAACGCATGAGCGGAATCGGCCATCACTATTATTCTATTATATAGCCTTTGCAGCTTATTGTTAGATTTAAACAACCCTCGCTTGCTCTCCACCGCTTGATATATTGCATCGTAATTACACATCTTCCCAGCTATATCCACCGGGATGATAGCCTTGGTTTTATCAGTTATCACGTCAGCAAGCTTCGAATAATCCATCTCAAACGAGTCTGGTGCCACATCGACTAGCACGATCTTAGCTCCTACATGATCTATTACAGCAGCAGTCGCCGTATATGTATAAGCTGTGGTGATTACCTCATCACCAACACCGATACCTAAAATACGGAGTGTAAGCTCCATTGCAGCAGTTGCAGAATTGAGACATACGGCTTTTTTTCCACCAACATATTCAGCAATTCTTTTCTCGAAGAGCTTTGTCCTCGGCCCAGTTGTGATCCATCCGGATTTCATAACTTGTATGACTTCCTCAATCTCCTCATCTGAGATATCTGGTGGGGAGAATCGAATATTTCTGAATACATTTACACTCATAGGATATACCTCACTTGTATCTTCATTGATGTATCCATTCCTTCTAATTTACAGATACACTAGGTCGCCCAATGGACGAATAAGTGAAACCTCTTTCCTTCATCAACACCGGGTCAAAACAGTTCCTGCCATCTACAATAAAGGGCTGTTTCAACAATCGCTTTACCTGATTGAGGTCCATCGTTCTAAACTGTTCCCATTCGGTTAAGATTAAACAAACGTCACAATTCATTAACGTTTCGTAAGGGTCATTCCCATAACTGATTTTGTCCCCGAAATGAATTCTCGCTTCTTTGGAAGCAATCGGATCATAAGCTTTAATCTTTGCACCTTGTTGCAGCAATTTGGGAATAATCGATAGAGAAGGAGCATCACGCATATCATTCGTGTTCGGCTTGAAGGCCAATCCGAGAACACCGATTGTCTTCCCTTTGATGTCCCCTACCAGCTCCTTAATCTTGTGTATTACGACAATTCGCTGTTGCTCATTCGTTTCAATAACTGATTTCATGAGCTTGAAGTCGTATCCTGCACTCTCTGCAATATGCACCAATGCGTGGGTATCCTTCGGGAAACAAGAACCGCCGTAACCGATACCCGCCTGCAGAAATTTGGACCCTATTCTAGAATCCAGCCCCATACCGGCGGCCACTTGAGTCACATCGGCTCCGACACGTTCACTGATATTGGCGATTGCATTAATGAAGGAAATCTTAGAGGCAAGAAATGCATTGGAAGCGTATTTGATCATCTCCGCGCTTTCCAGATCTGTCACGAAGATATTCGTTTTAAATGGTTCATGTAACTCTGTAATGATCTTCGCTGCCCGTTCACTATTCGAGCCAATAACGGCTCGTTCCATATTCATGCAGTCCGCAATTGCCGAGCCTTCTCTAAGGAATTCCGGATTGGAAACCACATCGAATGTTAATTCTTCATTCTGAAGATTTTCTTTAATGATTCTCTCCACTAGTCTACCGGTTCCTACCGGAACTGTGCTTTTGTTCACGATAACTTTGTATTGATTCAGATGGGTTCCAATGGTTTGGGCAACTGAGGTGACATAACGCATATCTGCTTCTCCAGTAATCGACATCGGAGTTCCCACAGCAATATAGATGATATCTGCTGATTGAATAGAGGAGGGAATGTCTGTCGTGAACGAAAGGCGGCCTTTCGCTACATTTGCTTGAACCATGTCTTCAAGACCCGGTTCATAGATTGGGATAATCCCATTCTTTAGATTGTTAATCTTCTGCTGATCAATATCGCAACAGATTACTTCGTTGCCTATCTGTGCGAAACAGGTTCCTGAAACTAGACCCACATAGCCCGTACCCATGACAGCAATTCTCTTCATCTACAGATAACCTCCAAGGTATTCTAGTTGTCACCGGGCAAATTTAATCCTCAGAAAAAACTCAACCCCTGATTTCTCAGGGGGAACTAACCAACTCTAAAGAAACTCTTCTATGAGGAGAAGGAACCATTTCCTCAAGAACTCCCTTAACCATATGTCGGTCCTCAGCCAACACCTTCTCTAATCGTCTAAACTCAAGCTCCAGCTCGAAACGATTGATTTGACCAGGATGGCCGATGAAGATACGGTCATGCTGAGTGGCTGTTATTCCTTCGTCCATGGACAGCAATTCCTCGAATAACTTCTCTCCGTTACGTATACCTGTGAATTCAATAGGAATATCATGATAAGGCTCGAATCCGGACAGTCGGATAAGATCTTCAGCCAATTCGATAATTCGGACAGGCTTGCCCATATCAAGGACGTAAATCTCTCCCCCGTCGGATAATGCGCCTGCTTGAATAACGAGCTGAACAGCCTCAGGGATTGTCATGAAGTACCGCACCATCTCAGGATGAGTTACGGTAACGGGACCACCCCTGGCAATCTGATCTTTAAACAAAGGGATTACGCTGCCGCGGCTGCCTAATACGTTCCCGAATCGTACCGCTGCAAACTTAGTGCTGCTGCTATTGTTCAAGCTCTGTATGTACATCTCTGCGATTCGTTTGGTTGTTCCCATAACGCTGGATGGGTTTACAGCTTTGTCTGATGATACAAGTACGAATCGTTCCGCTTCGAATTCATCGGCACAATCAGCCACATTCTTCGTGCCGAACACGTTGTTCTTAACGGCTTCCGAAGGATTGCGTTCCATCAACGGAACATGCTTATGCGCAGCGGCGTGGAACACGACATTCGGCCTATACTCGCAGAACACTTCTTTCATCTTATCGCGGTCTTGAATATCTGCAATAAGGGCTTCAATACGAAGATCCGGGAAGTTCCTTCGCAGCTCCAACTCGATCGTATAGATGCTGTTCTCACCGTGTCCGAGAATGAGCAGATTACCCGGCGAGAAGGTCGCGATCTGTCTGCAGAGCTCCGATCCGATAGAACCTCCAGCTCCGGTAACAAGTACAACTTTATCCCTGACATAATTAGAGATCCCCTTGAGATCTGTCTGGATCGGATCACGTCCTAGTAGATCTTCTACCTGCACATCGCGGATCGTATTTAAGGTGACTTTCCCTTGAATGATATCCTGCAAGGGAGGAATAATTTTCAGCTTTGCTTTCGTTGTTTTACAAATATCGATAATATCTGAAATTTCTTTCTTAGAGACGGATGGGATTGCAATGATGATTACCTCGATCTGTTGTTGATCAACTATGGCCGGTATATCATTACGACTTCCGATTACTGGAAGCCCGTATACCTGAAGGCTCGTTTTTCTAAAATCATCATCGATGAATGCAACCGGATAAACCGTAGATTTCTTGTTAAACTTTATTTCCTTAGCAATCAGCATGCCGCATTCGCCTGCTCCGACGATCAGGGCTTTTTTCAATTCTGTATTTTGCTTATAGTTATCCCGGTATACTCTCCATAGAAACCGCGACCCTCCAAGCAATAAAAGAATCGTTTCTAGATTTCGAGCAAAGATGGATAACGGTACAGTGTTACCGTACACGAAATAAGTAGCCGCATAGGCTAGAATACAGCTGCTGATAACAGCTTTACTGATTGAGACTAGTTCACCGATACTGGCATATCTCCATATACGATTATACAGCTTGAAGTAAAACATGCTTGCAGCACAAAACACGCTTGAGATAACACCAAATACGATGCCTTGCTGTATGTAATGATACGGGACGGCTCCATCAAATCGGAAGTAGTAGGAGGAAACTATGCTTATCCATACCATCAGAATGTCAATTAGGATCAAGAATGAAAGTCTAATAGGATATCTCATTTTTTCTCCTCCTACTATTATTACTCTGCGGACCCATAATAATAGTAATAATCATCTTGATTGCTTCGCTTCAAGTTGTTCATTACAACACCTAGCAATCTAGCATTCACGTGAACAAGCTTTTCCTTGGCCTTCTGGGCTTGGGTAATCTTAACTCTGCCCGAATCGACGACCAATACGATTCCATCGCTGATCGATGCGATAATCTGTGAGTCCGTTACAGCAAGCGTAGGAGGAGTATCCAGAATGATAATGTCGAATTCATCCTTTAATTGCTCTAGCAAGACCTTCATCTTGTTGGAAGCCAACAATTCGGCTGGGTTAGGAGGAATCATTCCTGAAGGCAGGAGATAGAGATTCGGCACGAATGTCTCTACCACGACTTCCTTCACCCCGCATTGATTCGTAAGCACATTGGTTAAACCATAACGATTAGAGCATAGAAAGGTATGATGTGCGGTAGGCTTGCGAAGATCCGCATCGATGAGCAGCACCTTCTGCTCAGCTTGCGCGTATGTAGCGGCTAGATTGCTTGCTGTCGTCGACTTGCCTTCACCGGGACTGGCAGATGTGACCATGATCGTCTGTATACGGCTATCGATAGATGAGAACTGGATGTTCGTTCTTAAGCTGCGATATGCCTCTGAGACCGGAGATTTGGGATTATTGTGTACGATGATGTGACGTTTCTTAGCTTTAGGAATGGACTTTGACATTCTGTTCTCTCCCCCGGCTTAAGGAAGCCTCATTTCTTGATGTTCTAACCTCATCATCCTTCAGCTTGGGGATCATCCCAATGGTCGGCACACCTAAGTACTGCTCAACATCCTGCTCGGTTCGAATGGTATCATCCAAGTACTCGAGAAGAAAACATGCTCCAACTGCAAGCATAAGTGAAACGATAAAGGCAATCGCTGTATTCAGCACAGGCTGAGGCTTTACTGGGGCAGGTGTCTTGGACGGATTAGCTGGAGCTAGCAGCGATACGTTGTCCACCTTCATTATTGAAGGAATTTCCTTGATAAACACGAGCGATATCGCATTTACGATTTCAGTTGCTACCTTATAGGAAGGATTCTCAACGGACAAGGTCATCACTTGCGTATTGTTAACGGAGCTGACCTTCACTTGAGCTGTCAGTTGTTCCGATGTAAGTCCGAGTTGCGGGTAATCTTGAACGACTTTATCCATGATTACGGGAGTCTTGATAATTTCCTTGTAAGTATCAATGAGTCTAATGTTCAGATTGACAGAGTTAATATCCACTTGTCCCACATTCACATTCTCATTCGTCTTGTTTACGATCAATTTAGTAGAGGCTTGATAGACGGGCTGTAGCCACATGAAGCTGGCCATTGCCGTGACTATACTTACAACAAAAACAAAAACCAATATGAGCCAAATTCTCTTGCGGATAATACGAATATAATCCTTCAAATCTAATTCCACTGACACATTATTAGCCCCCCATGATGCCTGATTCAGGTTGTTTAAGAAAAAATGGTGCATCCCCCCCTTCAATCATGAGGGGGATGCACATTTCAATTCATTTATTTCTTACTCAGCAAAGTTGAAAGTACGATAGAGCATAACAGCCGCTTCTGCACGAGTGGCATTGTCATTCGGTCTGAACTTGCCAGCATCGCCGAATACTAGATTATGACTAGCAGCGAAGGCGACTCCCGCCTTCAGCGACGGATGAATCTTGCTAGCATCGGAGAAAGACGCAACTGCTGCATCCGGATTCGCAACATCATCAAGCTCTTGCGTTGCTTTGAGTGTGCGAGTGATCATCGTTGCCATCTCAGCGCGAGTGATCTTCGCGTTCGGAGCGAACTGATCCGCTGTACGTCCATAGATGATTCCGTGCTTCATTGCTGCTGCAACATAAGAAGCAAACCAATCCGTGGATTTAACATCCTTGAATACGGATGTTGCATTAGCATCCTCCAGACTCATTGCACTTATGAGCATCTTCGCGAACTCTGCGCGAGTCACTTGATCTTGAGGTGCGAATACACCTTCTGATTTACCTGCGATGGCCCCTTTGGCAGCCATAACCTGGATTTGACGCCCTGCCCAAGCCTTCACTTTGTCGGTGTCGGTAAATTCGACTTTGTTCTCAACGACAACATACGAGGAGAAGCTTGAACGCTGCCCTTGAAAATATTTGCCACTGGTATTATATTTGCCGCCGTAATACTCAAGCTTGCCGTTTATAATCTTGGCTAAGGCCAGAAGATCTGTATCAACATTAGAAACGTCGACAATCGGGAGTTTGAGGGTCACCGGTTTTGTGAACGCTGTGACATGTTGTTCTTTAACAGAAAATTCAAAATCGTACACCTCAGAAGCAAGCGGTTTGTTCGTTACTTTAGTTGCAGTTGACTTGTCGGCCTTACCCACAGTAAGTGTGACGTCTTCTGAAAATTCGCTGACCGACGATGTGACTGTAACTCCGTTCATAACAACAGACAATTCACTAAACCCAAGCTTCTCCGCTTCCAGTATAATGTCCTTGGACACAGTCACTTCGCCTGTGGTCGTAGTCGTTTGTCCGAGATCAATCGTCAGCGTCAGCTTCAATTCCGGAGCATTTACTCCAAGGTCTTTCAACTGGGCATTGAGTTCTTTGGCAGAAGTTTGGAGGCTTGTCATTTGCTTCTTGATATCATCCGTATTCAATTGTGCAGTGGATTTCGTTCCTTCCACCTTCAATGTCTTTGATGCATCAACAGTACCTGTAGTCTGAATGGCATTCTGGGCATTCTTCAACGCTTCGCCTAGAAGTTTGGCTTTCTCAGCTGGAGTAGCCGTCTCGAGCGTCTTCACGAGATCCACGAGTTGCTTCTTCGTTTGATCAATGGCCGCAGGCGCTGCTGGCGGTGTAATGATAACAGTGGAAGCTGGAGCAGAAGTGCTTAGAGCCTTGTAGCTATAATAAGCTAGAGCTAGCTTCACGAAAGCGTTCCGGGAGACCGTTGTACCAGCCTGTACATCAATCGCATCCTGAAGTGCAAACAATACATTAGTTACATCGGTCGAAGTAATGGAGTGATCACTCAAATACTTACCTACACCTGCAGAATGGTCAAGCATGACATTTGTTAGAACTGTGTTCATGAATGATTTTCTTGCGGCATTGCTGCTATCGGAAGCTGCGGCAAGATTTAATCTTGCAGACCAGTCCATTCCATTCAGCGTGGACAATGCTTGTGTCTCGGTTGCTAGAATAAAAGCTTCTATTGAAGTAACCGACAAACTATTAGATGTATCACTCGCCAGCAGGGCTTGAACGCTTGAATCCATTCGCAAAGTTTCCAAAGCGGCCAGGTTAGGATCATAGATGGCGGTTGCAGCCGCTTTGAATAGATTGAAAATAATTGCAATGTCGGCAGCATTAGCTGAACGATCATAACCGAGCTTATCCGTAATTGGATAAATCAGCGAGACATCCGACACTCCAGTGATTGCAGCCTGCAGAGCATCTACAGCTGCTGTTCCTCCGGAAATAAAGTTTAATGAAGTATGTATTGCCTGAAGCTTTGTCTTCAACGACGGAGCATCTAAGCCCGAAGCATAGGACGTATTACTCAAACCTATCTTCTCTATCAAACCTTTGTTGCTGAGCGGGAATCCCCCGAATGAAGCTGCTACCATACTTGCCGCAAGGGTCGTTACAGCCATTTTCCTCTTAAAAGACACTAGTTCATCCACCTCTTCTATAGTTATATTTGTCTAATTATAGCAGGACTTTCGACATGTATAAAGGCAATAATTACTATTTAAACATAAAAATTCGAAAAATAAGGTCGATTTCGCAAGAAATCTATCAAAATTAGGGAAAATTTAGGACGTTTAGCCTTAGTTAAAGCGGTTCAAAAGTTACAGAAAATGAGAGATTGATTAGCGAGCACAAAAAAAAGCCCGCCCAGTATTGGCGCAGGCCATTCATGTATTCGCATTATTTCCCAAAAGCTTGCGGGTTCTCCCGCCAGGATTGCAATAGTGTCACGTCCGAGTCGCTGATCGAACCCCTTTGGCGAGCTACCTCAACCAAAGCCGTATAGTTAGACAGGGTCTGAAGCTCAACCCCCTCATCGCGGAAAGCTTGCTCAGCTTGCGCAAACTCATAAGTGAAGATCGCCAGCACGCTCTGTACGTCCCCGCCCGCTTCGACTACGGCAAGGGCCGCCTTCAAGGAGCTTCCTCCGGTAGAGATTAAATCCTCGATGACGATAACCTTCTGGCCTTCTTTAATAAGTCCTTCGATCTGGTTCTGCTTGCCGTGGCCTTTCGCCTTATCGCGTATGTAAGCCATAGGCAAATTCAATTTCTGCGCGACCCATGCCGCGTGCGGGATACCCGCCGTTGCTGTGCCTGCGATCACTTCTGTATCCGGGTACTGAGCGCGGATCAATGCGGCGAAACCCTCGGCAATCGAATCCCGAATTGCGGGATAACTCATCGTTAAGCGATTATCGCAATAGATTGGCGAGATGATTCCCGATGTCCAGGTAAAAGGCTCGTTAGGCTTGAGGCTGACCGCCCCAATCTCTAGAAGATTTCCAGCTATCGTTGCCGGTAATTGCTCCAAATTTACATTACTCATCCTTCAGTCATCTCCTTGAGAATGTTATCCAATGCTTGAGCTGGGTTTGGCGCTGCGGTAATCGGTCGGCCAATGACCATAAAGTCTGTACCGCCGGCCACGGCATCATAAGGCGTTGTAATGCGTGACTGATCTCCCGCGTCGGCGCCGCTTGGCCGAATCCCTGGAGTAACGGTAATAAAATCCGTTCCGCAAGCTGCTTTAATTGCAGCAACCTCGATGGGCGATGCGACAACTCCCTGCAGTCCAGCATCGCGGGCAAGTCGTGCGTAACGCACTACCGCATCCTCGACTGTTCCTGCAATCCCGATCTCATGATTAAGAACGGATTGACTGGTGCTCGTCAGCTGTGTGACAGCAATGACAATCGGAGCTTGCACAGCATCCCCGGCATCCACTGCATCCCTTACTCCCTCGATTGCTGCGCTCATCATGGCAATGCCGCCTGCGCCGTGCACATTAAAGAGGTCTACGCCCAATCGAGTGATGCTTCGAGCACCTCCGCGTACGGTATTAGGAATGTCATGCATCTTCAAATCGAGAAAGACGCGAAAGCCTCTCGACTTCAGCTCTCGAACGACAGCAGGGCCTGCAGCGTAGAAGAGCTCCATCCCCACCTTCATCCAACAGCCTTTTCCTTGCAGCTCCTCTGCCAGCGCTAATGCCGCTGCCGCGTCTGGTTTATCCAGCGCCACCATGACTTTGCTTGCCGCTTCCGCTAGTGTCAACGATGCCATTGTTTCTTCAGCCTCCCCCTCAACGAATCACTGTTCATACAGAAGCCCGATCCCCTCGCCTTTTAGCGGGAAACCGGGCGTAATTCTGGATTTAAGCTTGGAACGCAGGCATAGCCTCGCTAGAGAAGCGGAGTGATTGCAGCATATTGAGCAGAGCACTCACGGTATCTAGTGAAGTTAAGCAGACAATGCCGTTCTCGACAGCCTCGCGCCGAATTCGGAAGCCGTCACGCTCAGGCGCTTTGCCTTTGGTCAGCGTATTGACGACGAATTGCGCCTGACCTGTCCGGATCAGATCGACGATGTTCGGCGATCCTTCGGATAACTTGTTCACGCGGCGGACCTTGAGACCTGCCGCTTCGATCGCATCAGCCGTTCCGCCCGTTGCGATAAGCTTGTAGCCGAGATGGTAGAAGCCCTTAAGAATCTCGATAGCCTCCGCCTTATCCTTATCGGAAATCGTAGCAATAATGGAGCCCGAGGTCGGGATCTTCATACCGGAGCCGATTAGGCCTTTATACAGTGCTTTCGCATAATTGCGATCACGCCCCATGACCTCGCCCGTCGATTTCATCTCCGGAGTCAGCGTAGGGTCAACGCGGCGAAGCTTAGCGAACGAGAATACCGGTACTTTAACGGATACGAAATCGTCCTCCGGCCACAAGCCTTCCTGGTAGCCTAGATCGGTCAACTTCTTGCCAAGGATCGCTTGCGTTGCAAGATTAGCCATCGGTATCCGGGTTACCTTACTTAGGAAAGGCACTGTACGGGATGAACGCGGATTTACCTCGATTACGTATACCTTCTCTTGCCAGACCACGAATTGGATATTCACGAGACCGATTGTTTTCAGTTCCTTGGCGATTTTGATCGTGATATCGATGGCTTGCTGTTTAATATCCTCCGAGAGAGACTGTGGAGGGTATACCGCGATAGAGTCGCCGGAGTGAACGCCTGCACGCTCTACGTGCTCCATAATACCTGGTATGAGAACCGTTTCTCCGTCGCAAATCGCGTCTACTTCGATCTCCTTGCCCAACATGTAGCGGTCAATCAGCACCGGATGCTCCGGATTTATTTTGACGGCTATTTGCATGTAAGAGAGCAATTCTTCATCTGAGTAGACGATTTCCATTGCACGTCCGCCTAAGACATACGAAGGACGAACCAACACAGGATAACCAAGCTCCTGGGCTGTGCCAATGGCTTCATCGACAGAAGTAACAGTTTTACCTTTAGGCTGAAGAATATTCAGCTTGCTCAGCAGAGCTTCGAATTTTTTGCGGTTTTCCGCTTCATCAATGCTCTCCAAAGAGGTGCCAAGAATGCGTACGCCTTCTTTGGATAAGGGTGCTGCCAAGTTGATTGCCGTTTGACCGCCGAATTGAACGATAACGCCGATTGGCTTCTCTTGCTCAATGACATTCATGACGTCTTCGAAAAATAAAGGCTCGAAATAGAGTCTGTCGGAGGTGCTGAAGTCGGTTGACACGGTTTCTGGATTATTATTGATGATTACCGCTTCATAACCCGCATTCCGAATGGCCCATACGGCATGAACGGTAGAGTAATCGAATTCAATGCCTTGGCCGATCCGGATCGGCCCGGAGCCAAGCACGATGATTTTCTCCTTAGCGCTCGGGAGCACCTCGTTCTCTGTCTCATAAGTGGAGTAGTAATAAGGTGTGACCGCCTCAAACTCCGCAGCGCAGGTATCGACCATTTTGTAAACGGGCTTGATTCCTTGCCCGAGTCGGTGAGTCCGCACGTCCGCTTCCTTTGTTAAAGTGCTGCCCGGATGACCTTCGCTCCGAAGCTCCGCGATCGCGCGATCCGTGAAGCCGTTCCGCTTGGCTGCAAGCAGCGTCTGAGGGGTAAGTACCGGCTCGCGGCGGATAACGTCTTCGAACAGAACGATACGTTCCACCTTATCAAGGAACCACCAGTCGATATTCGTCAGATCCTGAATATGCTGAAGTGTCCATCCGCGACGGAAGGCTTCGGCGACGAGGAACAGTCGTTCATCATCCGCTTTCACCAGACGATTCGTAAGAACTTCGTCCGCGAGCTCTCCAGCGTCCTTCAGGAATAGGCGATGAACGCCGATTTCAAGTGAACGCACGGCTTTCTGGATCGACTCCTCGAAGGTGCGGCCGATCGCCATCACTTCGCCGGTCGCTTTCATCTGCGTACCCAGCTTGCGGTTCGCAGAAGTAAACTTATCGAAAGGCCAACGCGGAATCTTCGTCACGATATAATCAAGCGTCGGCTCGAAGCAAGCATAAGTTTGCCCCGTTACCGGATTTATTAGCTCATCCAAGGTGTAACCGATGGCAATCTTGCCCGCCATCTTAGCAATCGGGTAACCGGTCGCTTTGGAAGCCAGGGCCGAGGAACGGCTTACACGCGGATTTACTTCGATTACGTAATATTGATAGCTTTGCGGGTCTAGCGCGTACTGAACGTTACATCCGCCCTCGATGTTAAGAGCACGAATGATTTTCAACGAAGCTGAACGAAGCATTTGATATTCGCGGTCTGACAACGTCTGGCTTGGTGCCACAACGATGCTGTCTCCCGTATGGACGCCAACCGGATCGAAGTTCTCCATGTTGCACACCACGATGCAGTTGTCGTTCGCGTCGCGCATGACTTCATATTCGACTTCCTTCATGCCGGCGATCGACTTCTCGATCAGACATTGGCCGATCGGGCTGTAACGTATTCCGTTCGTAACCGTCTCGCGCAGCTCCTCTTCGTTCGCCGCAATACCGCCGCCCGTGCCTCCCAGCGTATAAGCGGGACGTACGATAACGGGATATCCGAGTCCATTAGCGAAATCAACCGCAGCCTCCACCGTTGTTACAATAACGCTCTCCGGCACCGGCTGCTCTAATTCCCGCATAAGCTCGCGGAACAAGTCGCGGTCTTCAGCGCGCTCAATCGCATTCAATTGCGTTCCCAGCAGCTTTACATTCTCTTGCTCTAGAACGCCTGCGCGGGCAAGCTCTACCGCCATGTTCAGGCCGGTTTGTCCGCCGAGTGTCGGCAGCAATCCATCCGGACGCTCCTGACGAATGATTTGGGAGACGAACTCCAACGTAATCGGCTCGATATATACTTTGTCTGCAATATTCGTATCCGTCATGATCGTAGCCGGATTGCTGTTGATCAGGATAACTTCGATTCCTTCTTCTTTCAGTGCTTGGCAAGCTTGAGTGCCGGCATAATCGAATTCTGCCGCTTGACCGATGACGATTGGACCGGAGCCGATAACGAGAATTTTCTTGAGGTCTTTATTTAAGGGCATATTGCAGCTCTCCTCTCAGCGTTTCTGACAGATGCGCCTGTCGCGACCGTACAGGGTTAGCGATCTTATTGTCCCGAATCATTTCCAAGAACCGGTCGAATAAGTAGCTGGAGTCATAAGGTCCCGGCGCCGCCTCCGGATGGTACTGTACCGAGAAAGCAGGGAAACGCTTATGCTTCAGCCCTTCAATGGTTTTATCGTTGTTGTTGATATGCGTTACTTCCAGCTCGGTTCCGCCAATCGTATCTTCCTTAACCGTATATCCATGGTTCTGCGACGTAATGAAGCAGCGTCCGGATTCGAGCTCTTTAACCGGATGATTACCGCCACGGTGTCCGAACTTCAGCTTATCGGTATCTGCCCCGCAAGCAAGCGCGAATAGCTGATGACCCAGGCAGATGCCGAAAATCGGATATTCGCCGAGCAGCTGGCGGATGGTTTCTACCGCGTGAGGAACATCCTTCGGATCCCCGGGGCCGTTAGAAAGCTGGATGCCGTCCGGATGCAGGCGACGAATATCATCAGCCGTTGTATTTTGAGGGACTACGATCACATCACAACCGCGTTTGGTCAATTCACGCAATATCCCGCTTTTCGCACCGTAGTCGACAAGGACGATACGCTCCTTATCTCCAGGGCTCGAGAATACGCTTTTCGTCGAGGTAAGCTCTACTTGGTTACGAAGGAAAGGCGTACTGCCAAGTCTCTCATGGAGCTCCTCAACCCGCTCGTTGCCCGTGGTCAGAATACCCTTCATCGTCCCATGCTGGCGAAGGATCCGCGTGAGCATGCGAGTATCGATGTCGCTGATCCCGATAATGCCGTATTCCTTCAGTAATTGATCAACTGTATATTGTGCCCTCCAGTTGCTTGGCACGGTTTCGTGGCGGCGAACCACAAAGCCATGAATATGGGGGCTGATGCTTTCAAAGTCATCACGGCTAATGCCATAGTTCCCGATAAGCGGAAAAGTCATCGTTACGATTTGGCCGCAGTAAGATGGATCGGACATCACCTCTTGATAGCCTGTAATTCCGGTGTTGAATACCACTTCTCCGACAGATTTGCCCTCGGCGCCAAACCCCTGCCCTGTAAATAAGGTTCCGTCTTCCAACAATAATCTCGCTTGTTGCATCCCAATCACTCCTTAGCGGTTGATGCCGTTCTCTTGTGTCCAAACAACCTTACCGTTAACCATCGTCAAAGCCGGCCAGCCCGTTAATTTCCATCCTGTAAAAGGGGTATTGCGCCCTTTGGTAAGAAACTCTGCGGGATCAACTTCCCGTTCGTTCTCCAAATCGATAAGTATGAGGTCAGCCGGTGCGCCTACATCCATTGTCCCGTAAGGGAGTCTGAACAGTCGTGCCGGATCGCTTGTCATACGGCGAAGAAGGAAATCCAAGCTCCATCGTCCAGTGCGAACAAACTTCGTATATAGCAGCGGGAAGGCTGTCTCGAACCCGACGATACCGAACGGCGCTCGTTCCATGCCTCTGGATTTTTCCTCTTCGCTATGTGGAGCGTGATCGGTAACAATGATATCGATCGTTCCGTCCTCAAGCCCTTGAATGCAGGCTTCTACGTCTTTAGGCGTACGCAGAGGCGGGTTCATTTTCCAATTGGCATCCATGTTGTCAGGAATGTCTTCGTCCGAGAGCAGGAGGTGATGCGGACATACCTCCGAGCTAACCTTCACTCCGACCGATTTACCCAATCGAATGAGTCTTACCGATTGCTCCGTGCTGACATGACAGATGTGGTAATGTACGCCAGTGGCTTCGGATAAGAGAATGTCCCGCCCAACATGAATCGCTTCGGATTCATTCGGGATACCTTTAAGCCCGTGCTTACGAGCGAACGCGCCCTCTGACACTGCTGCGCCTTCGACCAGAGTGTCATCTTCGCAGTGAGCGATGATCGGCATATCCAGAGAGGCGGCCAGCGCCATTGCGTTTTTCATCATTTGCGCATTTTGTACGCCTACGCCGTCATCCGTAAAACCGATTGCTCCGGCTTCCTTCAAGCCCGCGAAATCCGTCAGCTCTCTTCCGAGCTCGTTTTTCGTGATGGCTGCATAGGGCAGCACTCTGACAACGCCTTCCGTCGCCGCCTTATCGAGAACAAACCGGATCGTCTCGGGAGTGTCCATCACCGGACGCGTGTTAGGCATAGGAGCGATGACCGTAAAGCCGCCTTTGGCTGCGGACTCCGTACCGCTCGCGATCGTTTCCTTATACTCGAAGCCCGGCTCGCGCAAGTGCACATGCATATCGATCAAACCCGGAGAGAGAAGCTTGCCTCCGGCATCGATCACTGTCGCTCCTGCAGTATCAGGTGTGGCTGAGCCATCCTGCCACTGAGCGATCAATCCGTTTTCTATACAAACATGTTTATTTTCGATTTCACCCGATAAGAGGTTAAGCGTCTTTGCATTCATAATCCAAGTTGTCATTGTCGTTGTCATGTCGTTTGCCTCCTCTACTGTTGCGGGTCACTTGAGGTTATCGTAAGGTTTCCGCTTCCCGCGGATGCAGGATCGTCACACAATCGTTATCATCGACTTCGCTTAACGACACATCGATCTCTTCATGCCGGGAGGTCGGGACGTTCTTGCCGACGTAGTCAGGACGGATCGGCAGCTCCCGGTGTCCCCTGTCGACTAGAACCGCTAGCTGGATGGATTGAGGTCTTCCGCAATCCATTAGAGCATCTAAGGCCGCACGTATCGTTCGCCCTGTGTAGAGCACATCATCGAAAAGGATAATCCTCTTATCCTTTACCAAAAGCGATAATTCACTATCCGGAACGATTCGATTCGTTTCAGCCGAGAACGGACGATCGTCTCGGTAGCCAGTAATATCCAGCTCGCCGATCGCTACCGGATGGCCTTCAATCTCTAGGATCCGCTCCGCAACCCTGCGAGCAAGGTATACCCCTCTTGTGCGGATGCCGATGAGCACGCAGCCTTCGATTCCTTTGTTCTTCTCAACCATTTCATGCGCAATCCGAGTAAGTGCCCGTCGGATAGCGGATTCATCCATGATGACGCGGGAGTCGTGCATATTATCGACACCTCCTTCACACGGTGATGGCACAATAAAAACCTCCTTGCGTCAGACGCAAGGAGGTTTCGTAGAGATGAGAATATCCGCAGCTTAGTAGAACCTGTCCGCCTGCAGAAAACCTGCAAAGCCAGTTCGGTTGTACACCAGGGATATGTGTCAATTCTGCGCCACCTTGCCAGTCTCACGGGACTGAATTAAAGGTACCCATTCATTAACAACGATTATCCCATGTTCGACAGGAAGTGTCAAGGCACTTGCGTGACTGGGAACCGGGTGACTCAGACTTATAGCCGTAGAATGTACTGTTACAATACCCAAAAGACTTACCTAGTCACCAATAGCCATAGAAAGTACTGCTATAGCACCCAAAAGACCCGCCTAGTCACCAATAGCCGTAGAATGTACTGCCATAGCACCCAAAAGACCCGCCTAGTCACCAATAGCCGTAGAATGTACTGCTACAGCACCCATTAGCTTACTTTGGTCGGGGTATGACGCTCTAGAATCCTTTGCAGCGTGTGGGCGGGAACGTTTCAGCCCCGCCTGAGCGAGAGGGATAATGGCCATAAGGAGAAAAAAATGACCAACACCCGAGCGAGCGGGCATTGGCCATTATAATGGTTAGAATGACTTAGAACTCAAACTGCACGTCCGTCAGACGGCGTTTGATTTCATCGATTACGCGCGCTTCCTCGGCTTCGCCTTGCGCAATGAACGTAACGGAGAAACGAACGAATTTACCTGCATCTTCCCAAGGTACGGTCGAGATGAGCTTCTCACGAATCAAATACTGCGAGAAATCCTCAGCCGAATCAAATCGTTGCCCATTTACAATACCTTTAGGAGCTTCTACATAAAGGAAGAAAGAACCTTTCGGCTTCTCAGCGCGGAAGCCAATTTCGTTAAGCGCTGCAACGAGCATATTGTGACGGCGAGAATATTTCGCAGAGATCGCTTCGGTAATTTCTGGATGATCAAGACCGTAAGCGGCAGCTTTCTGGATTGCAATGAACTGACCGGAGTCGCTGTTGTCCTTTACATCCCCGAATGCTTTAACGATTAGCGGGTTACCCGCGATGAAGCCGATCCGCCAGCCAGTCATATTGAAGGACTTGGACAAGGAGTGAAGCTCGACTCCAACATCCTTCGCTCCCGGTACGGATAAGAAACTCAAAGGCTTTACGCCGTCATAGGTAAGCGCAGCATAAGGCGCATCATGAACGACTACGACATTGTATTTCTTCGCCCAAGCGATGACCTTCTCGAAGAAGGCAACCGTTGCGGCGCCGCCCGTCGGATTGTTCGGGTAGTTAAGGTATAGAAGCTTCGCGCGTCTAGCGATCTCCTCAGGAATGGCGTCAATGTCAGGCAGGAAGTTATTTTCCTTCGTAAGCTTGATATTGTACACTTCTCCGCCGAGATATTTCGTATGCGTTCCCATCACCGGATATCCAGGTACAGTCATGATGGTGATATCACCTGGATTAATAAATACAGTCGGCAGCATAGCTAGCGCCGGTTTCGCGCCAATCGTATGCAGAACCTCAGTCTCAGCATCGATACCGTCAACGGAAAACACGTTTTTCAGGTATCTTGCCGCAGCGCTCTTAAACTCAGGAATACCGTTATCCGCGTAACCCCGGTTTTCAGGCTTGGCCGCTTCTTCAGCCAGCTTGGCAACGATGCCGGCATCCGCCATCTCGTCCGGCTCGCCAACACCCATATCAATTAATTCCACGTTAGGATGCGCTTGTTTCGCCGCAGCCTTCGCTCTTTTGATTTTCTCGAATTTGTAGATGTTCGTATCCTTACCATAGTCAGCGCCGCCAATGCGGCTAGCGAATTGCTCTTGAATAAAAGTCGATTGGTATTGTTCTACGCTCACGTCAATACACCCCTTAAATCAATAATTAACCTTACTATGACTGATGAAGAAATTATTCGCCATGGACTTTTTCGTCGATCATTTGCAGAAACTTGCAAGCGAAAAAAATGAGTTAAAGAGTTCGCAGAATCGTAAGCGAATGCTCCATGTCCTCAGGGATTGGAACCGTAAACTCCAGGTACTCTCCTGTGCGCGGATGATTGAAGCCTAGTACGCCTGCATGCAGCGCTTGCCCCGTCATCCCTAACGTGCGCCCGCTCTTCCCGCCGTACACGGGATCTCCTACCAATGGAAAACCAATATATTTCATGTGAACACGAATTTGATGTGTCCGGCCTGTCTCCAGCTTCAGCTCAAGCAGTGTATATTCTTCAAATCGCTCCAGCACGGCAAAATGCGTAACGGAGTGCTTGCTATTTTTATCGGTCACAACGTATAGCTTGCGGTCATGATTAGCCCGTCCGATAGGTGCGTCAATCGTTCCCTTATCGTGCTGCATGACTCCGTATACGAGAGCAGAGTAACGGCGATTAACCGTATGCTCCTTCAATTGCTCTGCTAAGGAAGCATGTGCGAGATCGTTCTTTGCCACCATGAGGAGGCCGGAAGTGTCTTTATCGATCCGGTGTACGATACCCGGTCTCATCACGCCATTAATTCCGGACAAATCCTTGCAATGATACAGTAATGCATTAACAACTGTACCATTAGGATGGCCAACCGCCGGATGAACGACCATTCCCCGCGGCTTGTTAATAACGACAACATCGGTATCCTCGTACACAATAGCAAGCGGGATATTCTCAGGCTGTGCTTCGAGCGGTTCCGGCTCAGGAACGGATACGACGATATAATCTTCAGCCGCAAGCTTGGCGTTAGGCTTGACCTGCTGGCCATTGACGCTGATCGCTCCGATCCGAATCCATTCTTGTACCTGAGAACGGGACACGGACTTGTCTGCCATCATTTCGGCGATATGCTTGTCCACCCGCTCTCTGGCGTTGTGATTCTCAACCTTCCACTCCACACGGTTTTCTGTTTCGCTTTCTTCAATTCCTGATTCCCATTCTTCAGACGGTTTGCTGCTCTTGGGGTTGTTCTCCATTGTCATTCGGTTTATTCTCCTGTTTCATGGTCAGCAGCGCATCCAAGATAACCAGCCCGACGCCGCCAACGATAGCGGAATCCGCGAGATTAAATATCGGAAATGTATACTCACCGAAGTTAAATTGTAGAAAATCAACGACTTCGCCATACAAAGCGCGATCCAAGAAATTCCCGACCGCTCCGCCCAGAATCATCGCCAAGGCGAACATCAGTATAACACTGCCGGAACGATAAGAACGATGCAGGTACCACACAATTCCGATGACAACTACAAGAGTAATCAATAGAAAAAACCAACGTCCTCCCTGCAGCATCCCAAAAGCCGCTCCACTGTTACGGATATGAGTGATGATGAAGAAATCTCCCAGCACAGGAATTGATTCCGTATTGAGTTCTACCGTTCGATCAATTATTTTTTTGCTTACATAATCAATCAGGAATACGATAACTGCTACTGCATAATATGCCCAAACCGGCCAAATACGACGTTGCATTGGCTTAAACCGCCCCTCATTCGATTCTCTTGCGTGTTGATTTTATCACACTGCGACAAGGGGAGTCCATGTAGAGCAAGTAAAAATCGACAGAAGCTCCAGAGATGCCCGCATTTTTTTGTTTGTAAAATCAATCCCGGCAGAGAAAACTAAAAGCAGTCAAAAGGCGGGAGGAGTGAACATCTTGAGTAATGCTTTAGATCAGGAAAGGGTTCAGGCATTAAGACGTCGTCTTCTAAAGGAGCGGGATGATCTTACAAGCCGGGTGAACGATAACGGCCATTTCGGGCTTTCTGCGTCTTTTCGCGATTCGACGGGTGAGCTCTCCAGCTATGATAACCATCCCGGTGATGCGGGCACGGAGACATATGAGAGAAGTAAGGACCTTGCGCTATTGGAAAGGGAAGCCTTCCGACTAGAACGTGTTGAGGCTGCATTAGAGCGAATGGACACTGGAGAGTATGGACACTGTGCAGCTTGCGGTAAGTTTATTCCAACAGAACGTCTTGAGGCTCTTCCTACAGCCATTTATTGTATAGAGCACGAGCCAATGCAAGAGACTTCGAACACCCGTCCAGTAGAGGAAGTATTTCTGTACCCAGGCTTTGGTCGTTCTAGCGTGGACGAGCGCGACGAGACTGGATTCGACGGCGAGGATGCCTGGCAGATCGTGGAATCCTGGGGAGACTCCAGCAGCCCAGCCTATGCAGAAGGTAACAACATCGAGGATTATGACCATATGGGCATTGAAGCCGGCGAGAATGATGGATTCGTTGAGACGCTTGAAAGCTTCCTTGCTACCGATATCACAGGAAATAACTTAACTGTTGTCCGGAACCGCGCATACCACCATTACATGGCATCGAATGAGGGCGAACATTTTCTCGAGCCCGATGAGCTGTTTGAATGAATTTGAATGTAATGTCGGCCTTTCGAAGGGGCTCTCCAATAAGTATTTGTGGGCAGCCCCCCTTTTTTGCCCTACAGCTCCCCTAATACGGGTTAATCTCAAGCTGTCGCTGAACAATCCTGACAATGTCCGCGATATAATCCCCCACAATAGGTAAATTGAGCGCTCCGAGAAACTTCAGTAAATAAACAATCGTCGCCGCGAAGAAAGTAAACCCGATTGCAATCCCGACTCCCCTTGCCAATCCCGATATTAAATTTTTCCAGATCAGCTGCCAAGGACGATGCATCAGATTCACATATTCCTTTAGCTGCGCCTTCTCCATGTCAATCGATAAGCGTTCCAGCTTCTCCGAAAGGAACCCTAACGTCCCCCGCAGCTCCTTAGCTTCTTCCGCCAAATGCTCCGTTGAGTTCTGCGAGGCAGAGGTCTTTACCTTTATCTGATTCGGTTTCCCTGCCTTAGAATGCTCACTAATTGCCGTCAGCCCCTCTCGACGTCATCTACTCTCCGCGTCGAATACAAAACGAGCCCTCCTCGCGGCAGCAACGAAAAAGTTGAACCGCGGAGAGAGGAGCTCGCCTCTGGTATTCCTTATTATGTTTAGCTTGCAACTCAAATATTTATGCTTCCGTTACAATCGCAAGCCCGATGGATTTCTCGCCCGCCTGCACCGTTTCCATCCCTGCCGCTTGCCCGAATGTAACCTGATTAACGAGTACGTTTTCCTTCAAGACGTTATCAAAAGCACGAAGCGCCGCTTCCAGCTCAGCATCGACATGAAGGACGAGATCGACTCGCTTCTCAATCGGCAGGTCTAGCTTTTTACGAGTATCCTGCACTGCGCGAATGACCTCGCGTACCCAGCCCTCCTGCTCCAGCTCAGGCGTGATATCGGTATTTAACGCCACCGTTAAACCGCCGCCGGAAGCAGAGGCAAAGCCTGTTTTGGCTTCCTTTTCCACAAGAAGCTCATCTAGAGTAACCGAAAGCGTCCCATCTTCTGGGGAAATGAAAACAAATTCACCCGATTGGACTACGTTTCGCGTCTCTTCATTCGATAACCCTTTTAGCGCACTTTGGAGCGGACCGACGTTTTTGCCGTATTTTTTCCCGGCGACCTTAAGATTCAGCTTGAGATTGAAATTAACGAACCCGCTGTCATCGTTTACGATCGTAATGGCTTTGACATTGATCTCGTCCTTGATGATATCCTCGTATCCTGCAAGATCGAAGTCTCCGCTTAGGGATACCAGCAGCTCAGACAACGGCTGTCGCGTCTTAAGGTTGGATTCATTGCGGATATTACGCGCAAGCTCAACCATGTTGCGAGCAACCGCCATATCCCGCTCCAATTCCAAATCGATAGCCGCTTGGTTGGCGACCGGATAATCCGCAAGGTGAACGCTGCCGTCTCCGCCTAAATTACCGTAAATATCCTCGGAGACGAATGGCGCGTATGGCGCAATTAATCTAGACAAAGTCACAAGCACATCGCCTAACGTCTGATAAGCGGTAAGCTTAACCTCCGTCAGCCCGCTGCCCCAGAAACGGTCGCGCGAACGTCTAACGTACCAGTTGGACAGCTCATCTACGAACTGCTCGATCCCCTTGGCTGGATTTAGGAAATCATTGATTTCTAAACCTTTAACGACATCGCCGATCAATGAGTTCAAGCGAGACAAGATCCAGCGATCCAGCTTGTTCTCCGACTTGATTCTCGGATGCTCCGAAGGATTGTAACCGTCAATGGAAGCATATAACGCGTAGAAAGCATGCGTATTAACAAGAGTATCTACCACTTTGGACTTAGCTTCCGCGACGATACCTTTAGAAAACCGTTTGCTGTTCCATGGCGCGCTATCGGCAAGCAATGCCCAACGGAATGCATCTGTGCCGAATTCCTCGATGATCTCCCAAGGATCGATGACATTACCCTTGGATTTACTCATCTTCTGTCCGCTCTCATCCAGCACGTGTCCGGTAGAAATAACAGACTTGTAAGGCGCTTTCCCATTGTATAGCGTGGAGACGGCCAGCAAGCTGAAAAACCAGCCGCGCGTCTGATCAATTCCTTCACAGATAAAGTCTGCCGGATATTGCTCAGCGAATTTCGACTCATCCCCGAATGGATGGAAATATTGCGCGAATGGCATCGAGCCGCTGTCGAACCATACGTCAATAACCTCGGAGGCTCGATTCATCACTCCCCCGCAGCCGCATTGCAGCTGAACGGCATCCACATAGGGCTTATGCAGCTCTATATCCTCTGAAATCTCTTGGATGGCGAGTGAACGGAGCTCAGATCGGCTATGAGGCGCTTTCTCCGTACCGCACGACTCGCAAGTCCACACGTTAAGCGGCGTTCCCCAATAGCGATTCCGGCTGATGTTCCAATCGACGAGGTCCTCTAGAAACTTGCCGAACCTTCCGTCGCGCAGATGCTCCGGGTACCACTGAATCGTCTTGTTGTTCTCGATTAGCTGCTCTTTAACCGCCGTTGTCTTGATGAACCAGCTTTCCGTAGCGTAATAGAGAAGCGGCGTTTTGCAGCGCCAGCAGAACGGATAGCTGTGCTCAACTCTCTCCTTGTGATATAACAAGCCGCGTTCGGATAACATCTTAACGATATCGATGTCGCAATCCTTCACGAAACGGCCAGCCAGATCTGTCACTTCATCGATATAACGCCCCGCATTGTTCACGACCATCAGCATCGGAATATCATGCTGCTTGGCTACGCGGTAATCGTCCTCTCCATGAGCAGGGGAAATGTGAACGATACCCGTACCGCTTGAATCGGTTACATAATCGGCATCAATGACCCGATACGCATTGTCTACCTTCACGTAAGGGAACAACGGCTCATAGGTCAGACCAACGAGGTCTTTCCCTTTGACGGTGCCCAGCGTTTCATACTCGCCTCTCATGACTTTCTCTGCAAGCGCCGCAGCTACGATATACACTCCATCAGCTTGGCGTACGCGCACATAATCAAGCTGCGGGTTTACGGCGAGCGCAACGTTAGCAGGAAGAGTCCATGGCGTTGTTGTCCACGCAAGGACATACTCTCCGCTAGCCTGAAGCTTAAATTTCGCGGTAGCGGTCAGATCCTTGACGTCCTCATAACCCTGAGCAACCTCGTGCGAGCTGAGAGTTGTCTGGCAATCCGGGCAGTATGGGCTGACCCGATGTCCGCGGTATAACAAGCCTTTCTCGTGGATCGTCGCTAGGACATGCCATACGCTTTGGATATAGTTATTGTCTAGAGTGATATAAGGATCATCTAAGTCCGTCCAGTAAGCGATCGCTTCAGTCAATTCACGCCATTGGCGCTCATACTCGAACACGCTTTCCTTGCATTTCTTGATAAAAGGCTCTACGCCGTATTTCTCAATCTCAAGCTTGCCCGAAATGCCGAGCTGCTTCTCCACGCCAAGCTCTACCGGTAATCCGTGCGTATCCCAGCCGGCTTTGCGAATAACTCGGTAGCCTGCCATTGTCTTATGGCGGCTGACGAAGTCTTTAATGACTCGGCCGAGCACATGACCGATATGGGGCTTTCCATTCGCAGTCGGAGGTCCCTCATAAAATACAAAATTAGGCTTACCCGCCCGATTGTCAACCGATTTACGGAACGTGTCCTCTTCCTTCCACTGCTTTAGGACTCGTTCTTCGCGGGCTCTTGCCCGCTCTTTCACATCAACTCGACGCATGAATCCTCATCCTTTCGCTCCTAAAAAATAAATAAAAACCCCATCCCTGGAAAGGGACGAGGTTATCTCGCGTTACCACCCTTGTTTCGCTTACGCTTCCAGAATCGGAAACGAAGGCG
This sequence comes from Cohnella sp., assembly GCF_041640265.1. Lineage (GTDB taxonomy): Bacteria > Bacillota > Bacilli > Paenibacillales > Paenibacillaceae > Cohnella. The sequence goes on along the minus strand of NZ_JBEQAP010000004.1, from coordinate 128,874 downwards.
ACAACTTGTAACGAACATTTTGCCTAGACAAGCAGCCTAAACATTAAATGTGCGTGTTCCCTTTAACGGTGGACCTCCGGCTTAGCTTATTGTTCGCTGAATTAATATTCGGCGAAGTTCGGCTAAGCATCTCGGGGATGATATTCGGCATGCTCCTAACATTGGCTCGCAGCAACCGCCAACTTTCTGGAATTCGGATACACGCTTACTGATTCCCGTCTTCGATGTTGCTATAGATGAATCATATATTCTTGTTATACTTTCTGTCGAAGCATTTGTCAAACGGCGATTAGATTATGCCATTTGACCAAACAAAAAAGATCCCTAAGGATCTTTAGCTGTCTTTCCCTTAAACCGATGTCGTTAGGCTTCGATTCCTCTTGGCTCACGACTGTCGAGCGACTCCCAGCCGTCCTGTGTGAGGAGCTCCATCTGGGTTTCGATTAATGCGCGGAACCGAGCGCGGTAGATCGTCGCCTGCTTCTTCAATTCTTCGACCTCCAAGGCTACCTTACGGGACTTGGACAGCGCATCATTGATAATGCGATCGGCGTTTTTCTCCGCTTCCTTAACGATAAGCTGGGCTTCCTTCTTGGCATTGCTTCTCAGCTCGTCTGCAGCTTCCTGCGCGACAATAATCGTTTTGCTGAGTGTTTCCTCGATGTTGGAGAAATGTCCCAGCTTGTCCTGCGTGGCTGCAACTTGATTCTGCAGCTCCTTGTTCTCGCGAATCATCGCTTCATAATCCTTAATGATTTGGTCGAGAAATTCGTTTACCTGATCTTCATCGTATCCGCGCAATCTGCGGCCGAATTCTTTGTTATGAATGTCCAATGGAGTAAGTGGCATCGGCGCACCTCCTAGATTCTGATTTCCACATAGCTTCTACTCTGACTGAATTCGACGAAAGCAGTGAAAATCCTGCTATACTCTTACACAAATTTACCGACCCTCACGCGAATTCTCCCGCTTTTTGATACGCCTTCCGCTTCCAGCACCTTAAAACGGCCAAAACCCTTCATCGATACAACGTCTCCCGCTCCTAGGTGATAGGAGGGGTCCTCGATGGGCTTCCAATTTACTCGGCAACGTCCGGCTTTGATCGGCGCCATGATTTTTGTCCGGCTTAGCCTGAAGACATCGCTTGCCACGCCATCTAGGCGCATTGAAGCGACCGAGAGCACCTGCTCCTCTAATTCAGCCGTTACTTCGCGAAGCTCAAGCAGCGGCCTTACGGACACGCTCACATCCACGCGATGCGCTTGTTTCATGTGACCGATTAGAAAGTCTCCGATATCCGTAGTTATCAAAGCATGGCAGCCTTGCTCGCTTACATGCAAATCGCCGATCTTATCACGCTTAATTCCTAGACCTAGCAGAGCGCCTAAGTAGTCTCCATGATCGAGGTCGGAAATACGGCGATCATCCGAAACAATCTCCAATACGACGATGCCAAACTCTTCACTGTCCAGCACCTTGTAGTCGGGAGCTATTATCGCCCTTTGTCGTTCGGATCGCGCGCTTCCGCCGTTAAGTACGACTTGTGCATCCGGATGGCGATTAGCCAGAGTAAATAAAATATGCGCCTGGCGCGGGTCGAGAAAATCCGTCCGCTTCGTCTCGTGACGTTCAGCGGCGCGTTCGACCCATTCCCAGGCGCGATCCACAAAGCTTTTCTCATCCGGATGAAAATGCTCGTAAATTTCTCGTTGTACCATAGGTATGAACCCTTCTATCCGATAAAGAAGTTTAACACGGTAATCAGGCCAAAGGCGACGAATCTCAATGAGATCAAGGCGACAATCGGCGAAATATCAAGCACTCCGCCTATAGGCGGAATAAAACGTCGGAAAGGACGCAGGTACGGTTCTACCATTCGACCTAGAAACTCTCCAACAAAGCTTTCCTTAACGGAAGGCAACCAAGACATCAATACATAAATCAATATCATGTAGAAATAAATATCTTGGAGAAGTATGATGTAGCCTGCTATCTGATCCAACTTGGGGTCACCTCATTTTAGGGTAGTCAGCTTCCTCCGACATCATCTCTGTTATCGTCCCTGATACTTCCACTGAATCCGGCGTGCATAGGAAAATATCCGGTCCAAGCTTCGAGATATGACCGCCAAGCGCATAGACAGTGCCGCTTAGAAAGTCAACGATTCGAATGGCTTGATCTCTTCTTACACGTTGCAAATTAACGATGACTGAACGTCGCGATTTGAGTTGATCCGCGATTTCCTGAGCCTCGTCATAAGTGCGCGGTTCAGTCAAGACGAACTTGGCATTCTTCTGGGAGTGAAGGCTTACAACATTATTCTTTCCAGATTGTTTACGTGTATCGAACGCCGGGGTTTCAATTTCTTGTTCCTCGCTTGCGTTCGCTCGATCGTGGTCACGATCCATCTCTTGTTCTTCTTGTAATCCTAAATAGTTCAAGAAACGATTCATAACACTCATGATTATCCCTCCTCTATCTCTTCTTTCCCGACCAATACCGTTCCCAACCGCACGTGTGTTGCGCCTTCTTCCACAGCGACCTCGAAATCATTGGACATCCCCATCGACAGCTCGGTTAAAGGCTCCCCTAAGATTTCTAGCTTGTTGAGTTCATCGCGCAGCTCTCTCAGCTTACGGAAGATCGGTCTAGTATCCTCCGGTCGGCTCTCGAACGGGGCCATAGTCATCAATCCGATGGGGCGAATTCGATCATAGGCTTGCAGTTGTCGGATAAACACTTCCGCTTGCTCTGGAGATAAGCCCTGCTTGGATTGCTCTCCCGATACGTTTACCTGGAGGAAGCAGGCCACCTGAATATCCAGCAGCTGTGCTCGGTTATGAATAGCTTCGGCGAGAGAAAGACGATCTAGGGAATGAATGTAATCAAATTTGCCGACAACATCCTTGACCTTATTCGTCTGAAGTGAGCCTATGTAATGAAAAACAGCTTGTCCCTTCAGCTTCTCCCATTTCGCTTTGGCATTCGGCCATCGGTTTTCACCAATATGGGTCATACCTGCGTTTACGGCAGCTTCAGCCGTATTCACCGATACATACTTGGTAACTGCGATAATCTGTATGTTATCGCGCTGCCTTCCGCTTCTTTGGCACGCTTGCTCCAGCCGATTTTCCACGTCTCGAAGACGGCTCTGCAACGTCACGAAACGATCACCTCGATTTCCTGCCCATCCAACTCATCATGCGTCCTGTCACACCGTTTTCCTTGCGATGGGAAAAGAAAATGTCCGTACGACATGAAGTGCACCATGATGAGATTTCGATGTTGCTCGGCAAAATTCCTGCTTTTATCATAAGATGTCGGTTTAAATGTTTCAAGTCTAGAAAAGCACGATTATTCGATTCATACTGTTGAATGATATTCACACCCTCCAGAAAATCATTCCCCAGAGGTGTACCTTCCAATAACGGCCTTACATGCTGAAGGACGAATTCATCTACCTCGTAACAACAGCTGCCGATCGAAGGACCGATTGCTCCGATGATATTTTCTGGTTTCGCCCCATAGGTTTCGCTCAATTTCTCAACTGTGCGTATGGCAACTTCGGATACCGTCCCCTTCCAGCCGGCATGAGCAAGTCCCATGCTTTTCGTCACCGGGTCGTAAAAGTATAAGGGCACGCAATCAGCGAAAAACATAACAAGCATCAGGTCCGTTTCGTTCGTTATCATAGCATCAGTGCTTTGTATCGCATCTTGGCGAACTTCTCGGCCTTTCCCTGCATCCTCGCGTGTAACGACATGGACATGATTTCCATGCACCTGCTCCGCGCAAGTGAAGGCTCCAAAAGGCCATCCTAGCTGATCTGTGATCCGTCTGCGATTGTTTATTACAGTATCATGCTCGTCTCCTACGTGAAGAGCCGTATTCCCGGCTTGTCTTGCTGTAAAGCCGGCGGTTAATCCATCGGACTCGCACCAAGACTGCAGCAGCAATAGGGCGTTATCCACCGGCACTGTGCGCAACTGAAACGGTTCCATAAATGAATGCCACCCCCGATCCCAGTTTACCATAGCTCATCTGCAATCGGAAGAAAGGCGCCGAGGCGCGCTATCTTCCCGAATGTTCACCATCCTCAAGCCTGTAAACCTTTGCCTCGTCTAATCGCACGAGCACGACGTCCGTACCGATTTTTACAATGTTCCTCCATGGAATCACGACGTCCGTTCCCCCGCCGAACATTCCAAACAGCCGCGTTGAAGTCGGTACCACAATAGAATCAATTCGTCCCTGCCTTAAATCCAGCTCCAGATCACTCACTTGGCCTAGTTTTTTCCCGTCCACAATGTTAATGACATCCTTCGTTTGGAAATCGGATATTTTCATATCCCTCGCCCCCCGTCGCCTGGGCATTCGTACCCTATTACTAACTATATGAGCCAGTCTGGAAAAATGTACGGTAGCCCGCGAACAATATTCTCGGGTGATCCCTCGCTTTCTATCGCTTATGTCCACTATCCCCCTCGCTCAGTTCTGAACAGTCCCCCGAATCCTATACTCTTCAAGGTTATCCCTCACTTTCTATCGCTTATGTTCACTATCCCTTTCGCTCAGGTCCGAATAGTCCCCGAATCTTCTACTCATCGAGGTTATCCCTCACTTTCTATCGCTTATGTTCACTATCCCTTTCGCTCAGGTCCGAATAGTCCCCGAATCTTCTACTCATCGAGGTTATCCCTCACTTTCTATCGCTTATGTTCACTATCCCCTTCGCTCAGACCGGTTGAAAATTCAAGTCTCCTTTTACTTTTTTTCTAAAATCACCTTGAAATAAATGTATATTTTTAGTACAATTAAAATAGGAACATACGTTCTACATTGGAGGGAATAATGATGCATGAAACCCTGACATTTGAACAATTCTGCCAACAATTTGAAAAGGAAGAGGATTGTGTACAGGCTCTTTTTGCCGCCAGATGGCCGGGTGGATTTTCCTGCCCTCGTTGCACACATCAACATTTTTATGAAATCCGTTCCCGTAAAATGCCCCTATATGAATGCCGTTCATGTCATACCCAGACCTCACTTATTGCTGGCACAATTATGGCAGGAAGTCGAACGCCTCTAAAGCTTTGGTTCCTAGCGATGTTCCTTCATGCTCAACCCGAGGGTCTCAGCGCTACGCATTTGACCTCAATTATTGGCACGACCTATAAAACCTCCTGGCTCATATGCCACAAAATCCGCCACGCCATGTCCCATGCAGACTCGCATGAGCTGCTTAGCGGGCTTGTACGAGTGAATTGGGGAAACTACGGCAATCCATATAATCCAACTGTTTTCCGCCATCACCAAGAGCAACCCCTACTTGTTGGAGCGTCTTTGGGCGCCAATGGGGAATTCACTCAGCTCAAAATCAAACAAGTCCTTGATGAGCATCTACAAGACAACCATATCTCCACTTATGCCGGCCATGTCTTTAAGGGTCAACATGTTGATCCAGATGCGTTAGAGGTTATTATAGTTAATCAGAAATTTAGCATGAATAGATTCAGACCATTAATTAAAATATGCCTCCAAGCCTCACAATGGATCAACGAAATCTTCAAAGGCATTGGTCCTAAGCATTTACAATCATACTTAGATCAGTTTTGTTTTGGCTATACCAGAACCAAAAGAAGCAATAACTTGTTCGCTGTACTTCTACAGCAATGTTCGATCACGCCGGTACTAACTTACCCGCATCTGATCATGCGCGAGAACAATTCGTCCCAATACAAAAATCGCTATTTATATCAACTAAGTAAGGTTAGTTAAAATTCCTTGAATTTTGTATTTCTGCTAACACTCTTTGAGCCTAGCTCTAACTACTCTCTGAACCCCGCCCTGAGCGAGCGGGATAACGGACATAGGGCGTGGAGGGTGCGGACACGAGATGCGACTGCGAAATGTGGACTGCGGAAAACGAGGATAGCGACAGCCTCCTGAGTGAGGGGGATAATGGACATAGGGGATACAGGGTGCGACTACGAGGATGGGAGCCCTGAGCGAGCGGGATAATGGACATAGGGGATATAGGGTGCGACTACGAGGATGGGAGCCCTGAGCGAGCGGGATAACGGACATAGGGGATACAGGGAGCGTACTACGAAGTGAGGACTGCGAAATGTGGACTGCGGACTACGAGGATGGCGACAGCCTCCTGAGTGAGCGGGATAGCGGACATTAGGCGGGAATAGAAAAGAGGGCAAAGACAAGCTTTACCCTCCTGCAGCTAATTTAAGTTTTAACGTGCTTCTGCATTTGTTGAATGGCAGACTTCTCTAAGCGAGAGACCTGGGCTTGTGAGATTCCGATTTCATCCGCGACTTCCATCTGGGTTTTACCCTCGAAGAAACGCATTGACAGTATCATCTTCTCCCGATCATTTAGCTTTCTCATCGCTTCACGAAGCGCGATCTCTTCGATCCATTGGGCGTCCTTGTTCCGCTCATCGCTGATTTGATCCATGACGAAAATCGGATCACCGCCATCGTGATAGATCGGCTCGAACAAAGAAACCGGATCTTGAATCGCATCAAGAGCGAATACAATATCTTCTTTAGGTACATTCAGTACTTCTGATATTTCTAAAATGGTCGGCTCTCTGGAATGCATGTTCGTTAGCTGATCTCGAACCTGCAAAGCTTTGTAGGCGATATCGCGCAAGCTTCGGGAAACACGTATCGGGTTGTTATCACGCAAGTATCGGCGAATTTCCCCGATGATCATCGGTACCGCATAAGTTGAGAATCGTACATTCTGGCCCAAGTCGAAATTATCGATCGCTTTCATTAAACCGATACAACCGACCTGGAACAGGTCATCGACAAATTCCCCTCGGTTGTTGAAACGTTGTATAACACTTAAAACCAAACGCAGGTTACCATTAACTAATTTTTCCCTAGAGGCTAGTACCCCTTGGTTTTGCAGCGAAAGAAATAATTCCCTCATTTCGGCATTGGTTAGAACGGGCAGCTTTGAGGTGTCCACTCCACAAATCTCCACTTTATTGCGGGTCAAGGCAATTCCTCCCGGGGAGCAGCATTAATGTAAAGTATCTCCGGGAAGGTATTTTTTATTCCGTAAAATGAGACATCTGGATTTTCGCGGAAAAGGTTGAAATGTGTGAATTTTCTATTAATGATCAAACCATTTTGTTGAACTCCTTACGCAGCCGCTTAATAATGCGTTTTTCTAGCCGAGAAATATACGATTGTGATATGCCGAGTAAATCAGCGACATCTTTCTGAGTTTTTTCTTCCCCATCAGCCAAACCAAACCTGAGCTCCATAATGGTCCGCTCTCTCTCGTTCAGCTTATCTAACGCTTTGTGCAGCAGCTTACGATCCACTTGCTCCTCGATATTCCGATAAATCGTATCATTCTCCGTACCCAGAACATCGGAGAGTAGAAGCTCATTCCCATCCCAATCAATATTCAAGGGTTCATCAAAAGAAACTTCAGTACGTGTTTTGCTATTCCGGCGTAAATACATCAAAATCTCGTTTTCGATACACCTGGATGCATAAGTGGCCAACTTTATTTTCTTATCGGGATCAAATGTGTTTACAGCTTTAATAAGGCCAATAGCACCGATGGATACAAGGTCTTCAATATGAATTCCTGTATTTTCGAATTTACGCGCAATGTAAACAACAAGCCTTAAATTCCTCTCGATCAGCATGGCACGTATTGCCGCATCTCCCGTTGATAACCGTCCAAGCAAATACTCTTCCTCTTCACGGCTAAGGGGGGGAGGCAGCGCTTCGCTGCCTCCGATGTAATAGACCTCTTCACTTTTCCAACCAAACCAGAATAACAGGCGATAAAACGATAATTGCGACCTTAGCTTCCAGTTCACGAACATTTCTGCAAACCTCCTGTCATGCAGGCTGAGATGGAACCGACGCCTTAGGGTCGGCTTGAGCCAAATCCGGATGGACGATAGCCCTATAATTACCTTCGGAGGACAACGTCCCACCGTCCAAACCAATAAGAACACGAGTGACTTCAATGGGGGGATGTCCTTCTCTTGACAGCAAGACAACATCCGGCTTAACAGCCAGCATCAGACGGGAATTTCCATTCACTGCACGATAGGGGATTAGGCGAAGCCGATTGCTCCAAGCGTAAGACTCAGATGTGGAGGCATCCATCTCTGAAATGAGCCTGTCAGGCGACTCATCCTTCAACCGTTCACACCAGCCTGGCGGTAAGTCCTCCTTCCAGATACTCGCTTCCATGATCATGACGGGAATACGCGTCAACGGATCATACAATCGATTGCCCGTATCCAGAAGCCCCCTTAACGGCCAGCTGCGTGCTTCCACCTTAATCTCGATATCCCAGAACAGCTGCTCCAGATCCTCACGTTTCCTGCGCGTTTCTGAGGTGCTTCGAAACAACCAAATCGACAACAAAAAGGTAGTAACAAATAACCCCAGCTGCAGCTGCCACTCTAGCAGAACGCCGCCATCCGCTGTATAGGACATCCCGCCCCATGGTGATCCTGAGGATTGCAGCAAGAAGCTGAGACCGATTACTCCTCCAAGCGTCGCAAAATTCACCAAGTAGAAGGCTCCGAAATTACGAACAAGCTGCAAAGGCCCGCCATAACCGAAGGAAAGCAGCACCATAATGAGGGAGATCAGCACCTTAACTACAAAGGAATATAAATACGGGATATTTGCCCAAAACATCGCAGCGGCGTATAAAGCTCCCAGAATAGCGGCAACGAACAAGCGGCTGCGCAATGGTCGAAGGTGACGTACTTTTGCTGTCGCAAGGAGAACAGTTCCGTCCACGGCAAGGTTAGTGAAAAATACCAAGTCCACATACACGGTCATAGAATCCCCCACCCTTTATTGCCCGGTAATATCATATGAATGTGCAGGCCGGGATGGATGAACCCAGTATAATCGCTTTCAAATCCGGTGTCTGTCTAATCTTGCCGACCCGCTAAACCTTTTTTTGTCGGAAATAATCTTTCATACAGTTGCAGAAAAAAATAAAAAAAGAGGCAGATCAGGAATAACAATTCCTGATCTGCCTCTTTGGTTACTAGTATTGAATTTTAATTAACGGTCGTTACGCGGGCGATTCCGCAAGAATGCAGGAATATCCAATTGATCCCCGGAAGTAGTTTGATTACCGAAAGGGCGTAATGTTCCTGCAGAACGAGCTTCACCGCTTGGGTTTGCCGTTTCCGTATGAATCTGAGGAGCTGCTGAAGCAGGTGTCGCACGACGAGTAGGCCCTTTGTGCTCAAATCCTGTCGCAATCACGGTAACTTTAATTTCTTCCTTCAAGTTGTCGTCAATGATCGCACCGAAAATCATATTCACATCCGGATCGGAAGCGGAAATAACGATTTCAGCTGCTTCATTCACTTCATATAGGGAAAGATTAGAGCCGCCGGTAATGTTCATGATCACACCGCGAGCGCCTTCAATTGAAGTCTCAAGAAGCGGGCTCATAATGGCTTTGCGAGCAGCTTCCATAGCACGGTTCTCACCGGATGCAATTCCGATTCCCATCAAGGCAGAACCACGTTCTGTCATAATGGTCTTCACATCAGCGAAATCTAGATTGATTAACCCAGGCACAGCAATCAGGTCAGATATACCCTGAACAGCTTGACGCAGGACATTATCGGCTTCACGGAAAGCTTCGAGCATTGGTGTTTTCTTGTCGACAATCTCAAGCAATCGATCGTTAGGAATAACGATAAGCGTGTCCACTTTTTCCTTAAGAGCTTCTATTCCCAGCTCCGCTTGCGCAGAACGCTTGCGGCCTTCGAAAGTGAATGGACGCGTAACTACTCCAACTGTAAGCGCTCCGCATTCCTTCGCAAGCTCAGCGATAACAGGTGCAGCACCCGTTCCTGTACCGCCACCCATTCCAGCTGTTACAAAAACCATATCAGCATCCTTAAGTGTATTGGTAATAAACTCGCGGGATTCCTCGGCTGCTTTCTTACCAACATCCGGATTAGCGCCAGCACCGAGTCCACGGGTAAGCTTGTCCCCGATTTGCAGCTTTTGTTCGGATTTCGTTAAGTGCAATGCTTGCGCATCTGTATTAACGGTAATAAATTCGACGCCCTTGACGCCGTTCTCAATCATCCGGTTTACAGCGTTACTGCCGCCGCCACCAACTCCGATAACTTTGATTTTCGCGAGTGGCTCCATTTCAAAATCAAACTCCAACATAGTTTGTTAACTCCTCCTCGCTTCGCTTGAATGGTTCCTCGTAAGCGGCGGCTTAAATAAATTCCTTGAACATGTTTTTGAACCATTCAACAATGCCAGGTTTGGATGCCGTGCTTCCGGACGATTTCGTTGTTTTAGACGGGCGTTTAGTTCCAACTGCACCGCGTGTTCGAACATATTTGGTTACGTATTGAATCATTCCGACTCCACTGCTGAAGGAAGGATCCCTTACGCCGATATAATCCGGCACCGCGATTCTTACACTGGATTCTAATTCATACTGAGCCAATGGAAGAACGCTAGGCAGAGAAACAGATCCGCCGGTTAAGACGTAACCGTTAATTTTGTCGTGGTAACCTAGTCGTTTCACTTCTTGACGGACCATCTGGAAAATTTCTTGCATACGAGGTTCAATGATATTGGCTAGATCCAATTGAGAGAATTCCTTCTCCATATTGCTCCCTACCCGCATCACCTTAAACTTCTGTTCCTCTGATGCATCTTCCGTACGGGCGCACCCATACTTCAGCTTGATTTTCTCAGCGTGCTCTGTCTGGGTTTTGAGGCCGTAGCAAATATCGCTTGTTACATAGTCCCCGCCAATAGGCAACGTAGACACAGCAGCAAGACTTCCTCCTTCGAAGATGGCAAGAGTCGTTGATCCCGCACCAATATCGGCCAGAACCGTACCCATTTGCTTCTCATCTTTGGTTAGCGCCATCATACCCGAGGCTAGAGACATAAGGATAATGCCGGAAATACGCAGACCTGCCTTCTCCACGCATCTCATCAGGTTATGTACCGCTGCTTTGGTACCTGTAATGATCGTGCATTCGACTTCGAGTCGAACGCCAATCATGCCGCGCGGATCCTGAATATCCGCCAGCCCATCAACTAAAAATTGCTTGGGAACTAGCCCGATGATTTCCCGTTCAGGTGGTAAGGCAACCACTTTGGCCGCTTGTAGCACACGTTCAATATCTTCTTCGCCTATTTCCCGATCTTCATTGGATACGGCGACGACTCCGTGATTGCTTTGCAATGCGATATGATTGCCGGATATCCCGACGTAAACCTCGCTTATTCCAATTCCGACCATGCGCTCGGCATGATCGACGGCATTACGGATGGATTGCACGGTTTGGTCAATATCTACAATGGCGCCTTTACGGATTCCATCGGAATCTGCAGATCCTACGCCAATGATGTTAATGGCCCCGTTGCTGATCTCCCCGATAATCACCCGGATTTTCGAAGTTCCAATATCCAGGCTGACGATGAGGTCGTTATTACTCAACCGGTGGCACCTCCCGTAGATCGATGAAAGTAGCTGCGTACAAGGGATGCTTCCTCTACTTATTCCACATCCTCGAGGTTTTCCCTCTTTTTTCTACAATTTTTTTAATTAGTCACTGAGGGTGGTGTTAACATACTCTGTTTGTATACCCGATTCACCCATAAATGAAATTCTAGCATTCTTTTTGTTTATTGAGTAGAGTCCTTTTCCTTAAGTTTATCGGCGTCCTGCGTTTCCTCGGTTACATATTCTGCTGAATATGGCAAATAAGTGTCTGCTTCCAACATTATTATTTTTCCCGGCTCCCGATTTTGTACGATATCGCTAAGGTATGAAATTTTGTCTGGCAATCTTTCTACCGTTGTTAAGACTTCGAATCGAGATCTTGTGAAGAGTTTTATCCGATTTGGATATGATGTCGAAGGATCCGGGTGAATTTCTGACAGATCCGCAAGGAGATAACTCGGCAACTCGCTAAGAACGAGGCAAAGCGCAACCAAATTCGGGTCCTCCGCCTTCCAACCGGAAAGAATCGGCTTATCCGGTAATCGGTCGCTTGGAAGAGGCAAGGAGAAACCATTGGATAAAACAGTAGACACTTTGCCATCCGCCGCAAGCTGAACCGCAACTTGAGAAAATTCCTTGATCTTAACTCGAAGAACGCCGGGAAACTTTTTAGTTATTATAACATTCTCAACCGGATTTAACGAGATAACCTTTTTTTTAAGTTTCTCAGCAGTTGGCACAAAAAAAGAATCACCCGTTGATACCTCAATGACCTTCAAGACTTCCTCTTCGCTGAGCAGTTCATTTCCTATGACTTGAATCTCCGAAAGCTCAGAGAGAGGGGATCGGAAAAACAGCACGACAAGAACGATAACAAAAAGTGCCATTAAGATTCTAAGCAGCTTTTTGCCGCGGCGAGGTCTAGGCGTATCAACCTTCTTTAGTGCGGGAATACGTTCTGCCATCGACCCTTCCCCTCCTTTCGGCGGACATGGCGAGCCTGTCCTTGTTAGTAACAAAAAAGCACCCCACTGCGGAAGAAGGCTTCTGCGGCGGGGGAAAGCTGCACCGTTAGCTGTAAACCTTACTCTTGTGGACCTCTCGGGTGATATTCCCGCCAATCTGACGGAACATATCCTCGATTCGATCGTATCCGCGATCAATATGATGCACTTGCTCGACTACAGTACGGCCCTGCGCCGCTAAGCCTGCAATGACAAGCGCTGCACCTGCACGCAAATCGGTCGCTTCAACCGTAGCACCATAGAGCTGAGTGACTCCACGAATAATAGCGTTATTCAAATCTACACGGATGTCTGCTCCCATGCGGCATAATTCTTCCACATGCTTGAAGCGCCCTTCAAAGATCGTTTCCTTCATTACGCTGACACCGTCTGAAAGGGCTAACAGCGTCATAACCTGAGCCTGCAAATCGGTCGGAAATGCTGGATAAGGCGAGGTCACGATACGGTCAACCGCCAAAGGGCGCTTGGATGCGCTAACCTTCATTATATCATTTCCAGCCTCAATTTGAACACCTGCACGTCTTAGCACATGAATGAGAGAGGTCAGGTGACCCGATTGTGTATTTTCCAGCGTCACTTCACCCCGTGTCGCAGCAGCGGCAACCATCACGGTCCCCGTAACGATGCGATCGGGAATAACCTCGAATTCACAACCGTTTAAGGAGCTTACTCCAACTATCGTAAGCATATCCGTTCCTGCGCCCTGCACTTGCGCTCCCATCCGGTTAAGAAACAGCTGCAAGTCCTGAATTTCCGGTTCTCTAGCAGCTCCTATGATTGTTGTCAGTCCTTCTGCAAGGACAGCTGCCATCATAATGTTTTCCGTCGCTCCAACGCTCGGGAAATCTAGGCTGATTTCGGCTCCTTTGAGTCGGCTTGCCGAGCAGACGATCCTGCTGCCTTTCTCTTCTATTCTCGCGCCTAGAGCCGCTAGACCGCGTAAATGTAAATCAATTTTTCTCTCGCCGATGGCGCATCCTCCTGGCTGGTAGAGCTGCACTTCCCCGAATCGCGCAAGAAGCGGCCCCATCAAGAACACCGAGGAACGCATTTTTCGCATCAGCGTCTCCGGAATGTGAGAGGATGTTGCGACTGCCGTTTCGACTGTCACCACCGTATCCTGATGTCGGGCCTCGCACCCGAGATCTCGCAAAATATCCAGCATGACTTCGATATCGAGCAGCCTGGGGACATTGCGAATGGTCACTTTTCCTTCCGCGAGCAAGCTGGCGGCCAAAATCGGCAAAGCGGCATTTTTGGCTCCGTGGATACGAATGGTTCCCGAAAGCGGCTGTCCGCCTTCAATAACCAAATTGTCCAAGGGTTTCACCTCCGGGTTACCGCTCACCCATCAAGAGAACCTCAGGTACTAATAATATTCCATTAGTTTGTTCGATCGTTTGTTGAACTCGTCTCATGAGGGTGAGGACGTCCTCAGCCGTAGCATCCCCATGGTTAACGATAAAGTTGGCGTGTACTTGGGAAACTTCGGCTCCACCTTCGCGCAGCCCTTTTAATCCGGCCGTCTCAATCAGCCTCGCTGCATGATCGTTCGGCGGATTACGGAATACGCTTCCCGCGCAAGCCATTTGGAGGGGTTGGGTCCGCCGCCTGCGGTCTTTGTAAGTAGCCATCGCCGCGGCGATTTCCTTACGGTCTCCCTCTTCCAGACGAAACACCGCACGAGTAACAATACCCCGACGCTCATGTAAAATCGTATGGCGATACGTAAACGCCATCTGCTCATTCCCCAGCACTTCCCGACTTCCGTCTTCCCAAGTGATGTCGACTGACTGTAAGATACGTGAAATGTCCGAATTGTGCGCACCGGCATTCATGTATACGGCCCCGCCTACCGTTCCGGGAATTCCTCCCGCGAATTCCAGACCGGTCAGCCCTTCCTTACCGGCCATGACCGACAGCTTAATAAACGAATACGATGCGCCTGCCGTCACCGTATCATCCTCAAATCGAATCTCGTCAAAACCGTCACCCAGCTTGATGACCGCTCCGCGAATTCCTTTATCGGACACTAGCGTGTTAGAGCCTCGGCCGAGTACGCACCAAGGGACGCCATGGCGGTACAGCAAAGCTAAGGCTGCCGCGAGCTGTTCCTCTGTATCTGGCATGACGAACAAATCTGCAGGCCCGCCAATCTTCCAGGTGGTATGTCCGGCCAGCGGTTCGTGGAGCCGTACACGGCCGATGCGTGCTTGTTCAAGCTCAGCGACCAACTGTTCCATAGCGTTATCCTCCTTGCAAGTCCTTCAGTGCTTAAGCTGCCGTCGTTACCGGTGCCTTCACGTTCGGCAGTCACGATCACGCTGTATCTTATGACAGGTGGGCGGGGGTGGTGACAAATGCCCACAAGCAAGCCTTCTGGAGGACGAGACGGTTTATCTTTTCCAGAACTATCAGATGAGTATAAGAGTCTATATCCTTATACTTATCTGATAGCTGGATACAAACGTATACTGCCATCCAAATGCAACAAACGCTGCGGTGCTTTGCGCTCGCAGGTTTGTTGGCATAAGGACGGCGAAGCCGTTTTACCGGTGCAGCCGGGTAATCTGTTCATAGATCGCAGCAGCAGCATTAGGCATTCCCAGCTTGCGAGATGCTTCAGCCATTAAAGCTCTATGTAAGGTATCGTCCATGATCGTTCGGATATGGCTGAATAACAATTCACCCGTTAATTGACGTTCTAAGATCATGACTGCCGCCCCAGCATCCGCAAGGCTGCGCGCATTCGGCTCTTGATGATTGTTAGTCACGTTTGGCGAAGGGATCAATATGGACGGTATCCCTAGAGAAGTAATCTCGGCCAGGGAAGAAGCGCCGGCCCGGCTGACGACAAGGGAAGCTGCGGAAAGCACTTCCGGCATATTATTAACATAAGACAAAACATGCACCCGGTCAGCGATGCCTGGGAGCAGCTTCTTCATTTTTGTTTTGGTTTCCTCGTAAAATCTTTCACCCGACACGAAAACAAAGTGAACGCTTGGAAGCTTAGACAGCATCGGCACCATGTCTATCATAGCGTCGTTCAGCGCTTTGGCGCCGCGACTTCCTCCCACGATGAGCACGAAAGGAGTTTCGGGATGAAGTCCCAGTGAAGCGAACCCTTTGTCTCTCTTGGCCAGCACGACGGCTGAAGCACAGGGGTTGCCGGCATGCTCAACATCCGGGGAGCGTTTGAAATAGCTTACAGACTCCGCGAAGCTAACGGCAACAGCATTCGCGTAGCGGCTAAGAAATTTGTTCGTCAGTCCTGGAATAACGTTCTGCTCATGAATCAGCGTTGGAATACCCAGGCGGGAAGCGGCGTAGACGACCGGCCCGCATACGTAGCCGCCGGTGCCTACAACAACATCCGGCTTAAACTTTCTCAGCAATTCTTTAGAGCGTCGTACCCCTTGCCAAAAGCGAACTATTGTCCGTACGTTCTCCCAGGACAAGGATCGCCTAAAGCCAGTAATCGTTATCGCTTCGAACGCTATGCCCTGCTGCGGCACGATGCGACTTTCAAGACCTCGGCTCGTCCCGATATAAAGCAGAGATGAATCTGGTTGCTGCTTCAGTATTTCTTGACCGATAGCCAACGCGGGGTAGATGTGCCCTCCGGTACCTCCTCCGGTCAATACAACTCGCATGGACGTCACCTCGAATAACGGGATAAATTAAGGAGTAAACCTAGCGCTGTTAGTAATAATGTCAACGAGGAGCCTCCATAGCTGACTAACGGAAGCGTAACGCCCGTGACTGGTAATAAGCCGATAACAACACCGATATTTATAAGCACCTGTACAGCGATAATGCCGACAATACCGGTAGCAAGGAAGCTGCCGAACGGGTCGGAAATCGTAATCGCTGTTCTCATTCCACGCCAGATCAGCAGCAGGAATAATATGATTAGCAAGGAACCCCCGATAAATCCGAGCTCCTCCGCCAGAATAGAGAAAATAAAATCAGTCTGCGGCTCCGGTAAATAATTATATTTCTGACGGCTCATCCCAAGTCCTAGGCCTACCAGACCTCCAGGCCCAATCGCATACAGCGATTGGATGGATTGATACCCCGCACCAAGCGGATCCTGCCAGGGATCCAGGAAAGCCGTAATCCGTAGCAGACGATAGGGCGCAGCCGCTATGAGCCCAACAAATCCGGCAATTCCTACTAAGGCTAACCCGCCCAAATGGGCATGTCTCGCTCCAGCCACATAGATTACCAGCAGTGATGCCCCGATCATTACCGCTCCGGTTCCTAAGTCGGGCTGCAGCATGATAAGCGCGAATGCAAATCCCATTATACCAAGCGGCGGTAGTAATCCTCTAGTGAATTGAGTAATTTGATTCTGTCTCTCGGCTAGCAGCTTCGATAGAAATAAGATCATGGCGAGCTTCATAAATTCCGACGGCTGAATGCCGAAAGAACCAATGCCAAGCCAGCTTCGAGCTCCTCCGCGAATGACGCCCAGTCCCGGAATGAGTACAATGATCAGCATGCCAAAGCATGCAAGCAGCAACGGAACCGCCCATTTGCGCCAAAAGGTATAGTCTACATTCATCATAAATAACATAGAAACAATACCTAGTACAGCGAAGATGAGCTGCCTCTTCACGTAATAATAAGCATCGCCATAATCATGAAAAGCGGCGACAGCGCTTGCGCTATACACCATTACTACGCCAATAGCCAGAATACCAAGCGTAGCGGCTATCATCCATACATCAGGAACAGAACGGGCTTTGGCCATGTACCGGCACCTCACGGTTTGCAGAAGTGGGGACGGGCCCCCTTCTACAACGTATGCGCCGATTGCTTAAAAATGCGACCCCGTGCTTCATAGGAGGAGAACATGTCCCAGCTTGCGCAAGCCGGCGACAGGAGAATGGTATCTCCCGGCTCGGCTAGGGCAGCAGCTTCCTCTACAGCACGGCGAAGCGTAAGCTCAGCGTCATCTACAGGTTCGACGATTTTCACTCTCGTTAAACCGGCTAACGACGCGACAAGCCCAAGCTTCTCCCGCGTCTGACCCAGCGACACCAATCCGCTGACTCGTTCCCGGAATACCGGCAGCAGCTCCATATAGTCAGAGCCTCGATCCAAGCCTCCCGCAATAAGGATAAGGGGTGAGGGCAGCGATAGGATCGACATTGTCGAAGCCATAGGGTTAGTCGCTTTGGAATCGTTGTAGAACTTCACTCCGTTAAACGTTCCTACATACTCCAGCCTGTGCTCCACTCCACGGAAATCGCGCAGCGGCTGGGACAGCTTATGCAGCTCAGCGCCGGCGGCGATAGATATCGCGATGGCGGCCAAAGCATTCGCAACATTATGGCGACCTGGAATTCCAAGCTCGTCGACGGATAGGATCCTCTCCTCCGAGCCCTCCTCATTGCGATACACGATCCATCGATCGATGACAGCTTCATCCTCACTAGGACGAATATCCAGGTACGGCGGCTCGACTATAACCCCCTGCGGTAAGCTTCGCGTCAAGGAAAACGGCAAATGACGCCCGCGAAACTCCCTAGCGAGCCTGCGACAGGTTTCGTCATCCTCGTTATATATGGCTACATCATCTGAGGTTTGGTTTTCGAACATTTTCGCTTTGGAGCCGACATAATCGGCCATCGTTCCGTGATAATCCAGATGCGTTTCCGCGAGATTAAGCAAGCAAGCAATGTGCGGCTTGAAATCCGACGTCCCCTTAAGCTGAAAGCTGCTTAGCTCCGCAACCAGCCACCCGTCCGCCGCGATCTCTTGGGCAGCCTCGCAGAGAGGTCGTCCAATGTTGCCTGCGACGATAGGCTTTAGTCCGGCCGCTTCCAGCAGCACGCCGGTCAAGGTTGTTGTTGTTGTCTTTCCATTTGAGCCCGTGATCCCAATAATCGGCGCCGGCGATAAATGTCCGGCAACCTCTACCTCGCTTACCACTTCAACGCCAAGCCGGTTAGCAACGATTATGGGTTCGGAGGTGTAGGGAATACCCGGATTTTTGACGAGCAGCGCGGTTTCCCTCGTCACAAGTCCATCCGGATGACCTCCGCAGACAACAGAAATGCCCAAAGCCGTCAGTTCATCGGCTTCAGGGCATAGCTCCCGCTCTTTCTTGTCGTTTACGACGACGTCGGCGCCGAAGCTATGAAACAGCTTGGCTGCCGCAACGCCGCTCCTCGCTAAGCCGAGCACGACAACATGCCGTCCTCGGTAGGCTGTGAGATGCATCATATTGTAGCGCTCCTTTATTCTAGGACGGCAAATCGTAACGCAAGCGTTACCTCATTCATCGCTTAGCTTACCTTATACAGTAACAGTCCCGCTCCCGCCAGCAGTAAGCCCACGAACCAGAAGGTCGTGACGACACGCCACTCCGACCATCCCGACAGCTCGAAATGATGATGGATCGGACTCATTTTGAATACCCTTTTACCACGTGTCTTGAAGGAAATGACTTGAATTATGACAGACAGCATCTCCAGAACAAAGACGCCGCCAATGACAATAAGCAGCAGCTCTGTCTTCGTTAGGATCGCAACGGCGGCAATTCCGCCGCCGATCCCAAGCGAGCCGGTATCTCCCATGAAAATTTTGGCCGGATGTGCGTTATAGACGAGAAAACCCAGTACGGCGCCCACCATGGCTGCACTAAAGACCGCGGACTGGGGCTGCGTTGCTTCCAAAGCAACAATCGCGAAGGCACCAAAAGCTAATGCGCTTGCCCCTGACAACAAGCCGTCAAGTCCGTCTGTTATATTTACAGCATTGCTAGAAGCCCAGAAGATAATGACAACCAGCAAGTAATATCCCCAGCTTAAATCCACGGACCAGTCTGTACCTGGAACGGAGATGAGCGTGCTATGGTCCATTTGGTATAGGATAAGGCAGAAAATGGCCGAAACTAATAATTGTCCGAATAACTTCTGTTTCGCGGTTAAACCTAGAGAGCGTTTGAATACGATTTTAATATAATCATCGAGAAATCCGACAAGTCCAAACCCTAGGCATGCTGTCAGCAGGGCCCAATACTCAGGACCTGGATCAGCGAATTTCAAGAACGCCAGCGTCAAAGCGACTAAGATGATAATGCCGCCCATCGTTGGGGTTCCGTTTTTCTTCAGATGAGATTGAGGTCCGTCATCACGCACCTGTTGTCCGAATTTAAGCCTCCGAAGGAGTGGAATAAATAGCGGCCCGAACAGCACCGCAAGAACAAATGATACCCCTAACGTCCAAATAATAGATGTGTAATCCATTCCGTCACCCCCTGGCTCCTCTCTGCAGCGCCGTTACGATTTCCTCTAGTCTAATGCCTCTTGATGCTTTAACGAGCACTAGGTCCTCTGGAGCCAGCTGCTTAAGCAACTCTTCGATCAACATGCCCTTATCCTTAAAATAAAGCACATGACCGTCTGGATAATTCGACTTGGCTTCCCTATACGTGTGTTCCGACAAAGGACCGAAGATGAGCACCCTATCCGCTTTGGATACCGTCAAATAACGACCGATAGCTGCATGAAAAGCAGCTTCGTCCGGCCCAAGCTCCAGCATGTCTCCTAATACGATCCACTTACGATTATAACCTGAAAGCTGCTCAACCAGATTAATTGCGGCTTTAACAGAAGTAGGGCTCGCATTGTAGGCGTCGTTAAGAATAACAGCCCCATTGCTTGCAAAGCTCCGTTCGATCCGCATTCCGGTCAGCTTCAAAGCCTTCAACCCAGCGCTGATTTCCTCTTTACTTAGATGGAACAGCCGCCCAACTACGATAGCAGCGAGCGCATTGATCGCGTTATGTCTTCCCGGCACCGGCAATTCATAATCTCCGGAGGCCTCGCCATGAACTGAGAATAAAGTCTCTTCCGCGGTTACTCGTATATCGCGGGCAATCCAATCATTCCCCGGTTTCTCGCCAAATGTGACAGCTGTTACCCCATCCGGCAGCTTCATTGCCGCTAATTGTTCGGACAGCAGAGGCTCATCACCATAATAGACGAGTTGACCTCCTGCGGGAAGCCCTTCTGTTATCTCCAGCTTAGCCCGGGCAATATTGCTCCGCGATCCTAATTGCAACAAGTGAGATTCTCCCACATTCGTAATAATGGCTATATCGGGCTTCGCTATCTTAGACAACGCTGCAATCTCGCCTTTACCGCTCATACCCATCTCAAGCACCAATACTTCTGTATCCGCTGGTGCGCTAAGAATAGTTAACGGTAGTCCGATGTGATTATTGTAATTCCCCTCGGTTTTATGTACCCGATACCGCGTGGATAGAACAGAGGAGACCAGATCTTTAGTCGTGGTTTTGCCGTTGCTGCCCGTTACCGCTACAATCTTCGCCTTCAGCTGCTGCAAATAACCAACCGATAATGCCTGCAAGGCAATTAACGTATTGTCTACACGTATAAGCGGCATATCGAATGGAGGTAACGGTACGCTGCTATCCCATAATGCAGCCGCTGCACCGGCATCCCTTGCAGCTTGGATATAATCATGTCCATCGAAATTATCGCCCTGCAAGGGCACGAACAACTGTCCCGGCTTAATTGTGCGCGTATCGGTTGAAACACCCGACAACAGCATATCGCCATCTGCAGAGAGAAGAAGCTTCTCCTTAGCCCCACACCAGTCGGCTACCTCGCGAAAAGCTGCCTTCATCAATTCATTCGACTCCTTATCGCTTCTTTAGCTGCGAGGCGGTCATCAAAATCCTGCGTATGCCCGCCAATAATTTGATACGTTTCGTGGCCTTTCCCCGCAATCAATACTACATCGCCGGAGCTTGCCATATCAACCGCTTTTTGAATGGCGGCGCGCCTATCGGGCTCGAGCGCATAACGCTCGGAGGACGTTCCCGCTGCTTTCAATCCGACTTCAATTTCATTCAAAATAACGAGCGGATCTTCTGTTCGGGGATTATCGCTCGTCACGATTATCCGATCCGCAAGCTCCGCTGCAATTCGACCCATGATCGGACGTTTGGTCTTATCTCTGTCTCCCCCGCATCCGAAGACACAGATGACTTCCCCATTTGTCAGCTCCTTAACGGTACGAAGAACATTTTCCAGACTGTCCGGAGTATGCGCATAATCAACGATCACGGCGTAGGGTTGACCTTCATTAACGGCTTCTACCCTTCCAGGCACACCAGAAATTCGCTCTAAGCTATGGATAGCCGCATCCAGGTCGATCCCTTCACAGAGGGCGGAACCAAGGGCAGCTAGCGCGTTATAGACATTAAACTTGCCGACTAGCTGCAGGTTGACCTGCCGGTTACCGCGGAAAGAATGAAGCTCGAAGGAGGTCCCGCTGGCCGAAATTCTCACTTTAAATGCTTGAAGATGCGCTTCTTTCTCGATACCATACGTTAACACTTCGGATGATGTTAATTTAGCAAACCGATGGGACGCTTCATCATCGGCATTAAGAACCGAGAAGCAGCGCTCCTTCGGATTGTCAGAGAAGGTATTGCCAAGCCGGGAGAAGAATAGGCCTTTGGCCGCCTCGTAGGCTTCCATCGTGCCGTGGTAGTCGAGATGGTCCTGCGTTAAATTCGTAAACACAGCTGTACGGAAATGCGCGCCCTTGACCCGCCCTTGCTCTAATGCATGGGAGGATACCTCGATGACACAGCGCTCCGTTCCCGCTTCAACCATCGAATGAAAGATTTGTTGAAGCTGCAGGATATCGGGAGTTGTTCCCGACATCGGAAAGCTCTGTCCGCCGTATCTCGTTTCAATGGTGCCGATCACCCCGGCAGCTACTCCGGCATCCGCCCAGATCTGTTCGATCAAATAAGTCGTTGTCGTCTTGCCGTTCGTTCCGGTAATTCCGACGGGACGAAGCTGATGAGACGGTCTGCCATAAAAGAAGTCAGCCAGCATCGCAAGCGCCTGTCTTGTATCCGGAACAATGAGCTGGGCAGCGGAAATCGGAAGCTCGCGTGCAGTAACAAGTGCCGCTGCCCCCCGTTCGATCGCTTGTTCAGCGAAGTCATGTCCGTCAACCGTATGTCCGGGTAAGCAAACAAACAAGCAACCCGGCTTAACTTTACGAGAGTCGACCTCCAAACTATGAATCTCTGCCTTTGGATCGCCGATTATTCGGGAAATTAACAGCTGCTGTGACAGTTCGAATACATTCATATGAAACCGGCCTCCTAATCGACCTTTTGTACCCTCATTATGGTCTAATGACTCCTAATCATTCAAGTGGTAATAACAAACTTAGTCCTCCGTCCCTAGGTAGATCCGGATAACGGAGCCCTGATCGACCCTTGCACCTGCTTCTGGAGCCTGCCGGATGACGGTTTTACCGCTTCCCGATGTCGCAAGCTGGAAGTTTGAATTCATATCCTCATAGAGGTCGGATATCGTTCTGCCTATCAGATCCGGAACGGTGACAATCTTGGTTTCCCCGTATTTATATTCCTTCTCCACTTGTTTGTTCCGAGGCTTAACCCCCAAGTAAGGCAAAGCATCCGCCATGATGCTTCGTACAATAGGAGCGGCGACTACCCCTCCGAATTGGATTCCCTTAGGATTGTCTACGGCTACGTAGACGATCAATTCCGGATCATCCGCGGGTGCGAAGCCGATGAAGGAAACGATGTGCTCATTCGTTGAATAACGTCCATTAACAACCTTTTGAGCGGTTCCCGTTTTACCCCCAACACGATACCCGTCAAGAAAGGCCTTTCCTCCCGTTCCTTGTGCAACGACATTCTCCAGCGCCTCCCGAACCATCTTGGAGGTTTCCGGCGAGATGACCTGCCGAACTAGCTCGGGCTGCGCTTCCTCAAGAAGCATCCCCGTTTCGGGCTGAATCCATGATTTCGACACATAAGGTTTAAACAGCTTTCCCCCATTAATAGCTGCCGACACAGCTGTGATCTGCTGAATAGGCGTTACGGATACCCCTTGACCGAAGGCAGTTGTTGCAAGCTCTACGGGGCCAACCTGCTTCGGCTTGAACATGATCCCGTTTTCTTCCCCTTTAAGATCTATCCCTGTTTTCTTCCCGAAGCCGAACGCGTTGATATAGGAAAACAATTTATCCTTGCCGAGTCTCTGTCCCAAAGTGACAAACCCCGGGTTGCAGGAGTTCTCAACAACCTCCATGAAAGTCTGGCTGCCATGGCCGCCTTTTTTCCAGCAGCGCAGCCTAGCTCCAGCGACTTCAATATACCCCGGATCATAGAAATGCTCCTTCAGAAGGTCAACCTTACCTTCTTCCAGCGCCGCAGCAAGGGTGATGATCTTAAACGTAGAGCCTGGCTCATAAGTCATCCAGATCGGAAGATTTCTATTATACACCTCTGCCGTTACTTCCTGATATTTGTCAGGCTGAAAGGTCGGGCGGCTTCCCATCGCATAGATTTCGCCGGTCTTCGGATTCATAGCTATCGCGATGACGCTGTTGGCCTGGTATTGCAGCAGCGCTTGGTCGAGCTCCCGCTCTACGATCGACTGGATCGTCTGATCGATGGTCAATTGCAGGGATAAGCCATTTTGCGGCGGCACGAATTTATCCGAGGATTGCGGCATTTTCCCGCCACCCGCTTCGGCTAAATAGGATACGGTCCCCTTAAGGCCTGTTAATCTCTGGTCGTATTGCAGCTCTAAACCTGACAACCCTTGGTTATAGCTGCCCGTAAAGCCTAGTACGTGGGCAGCTAGACTGCCATAGGGATAAAACCGTTTGTTGTCCTCCGACACGACGATCCCGGGTAAATTCATATTGCGTATTTCCATTGCCTTCTCCGTCGTGACCTTACGGCCGCCCGGTTGAAGTCCTACGCTCGACTGTTTCTTAATGAGAAGCTTGTATAGCTGCTCTTCCGACATACCGAGGGGACCGGAAAGCTTACGGGCGGTTTCGCGCTTGTCTTTAACCTGCACGGGAATGGCCATGATCGTAGGGGAGCTTATGTTATAGGCAAGCTTTGTTCCGTTACGATCCAGAATCTCGCCCCGTTTAGCTGCGAATGGAATATCCCGCCGCCAGGAATTCTCGGCCTTCTCGGCAATTTCCCCGCCTTTCCATAACTGCACATAACCAAGCCTAAGCACCAAAGCCGTAAAAGCGAGCACAGTCACGATCAATGCCATATACAACCTTTTTCTAACTGTCACTTGGGATACCTTCAACCTGAAAAACCCCCTTATCCGGGATTGTCTGGACCTTATAAGGCTTAGTTCCAGACTATTCTCGGGACAAAGGGGTTAGAACAAGCCCTCAGCCCTCAGGCGAGGCTGCCTCCGTTACCGGCGATGGCTCAGGGGTTTCACCCGGCGGTGCAAGCGTAAGTTGAAGAGTCCACTTCCCATCGACTTTAACGGCTTTCTGACCGGTCACATATCCTTGGCCTTCCACGGTGCAGACGACCTGCAGCAAGGAGCACATTTCAAGAGCATCTCTCAGCGAGAGACCCTTCAGACTGGGTACATTTCCGCTTTTGGTATCCGTCAGCAAATAAATTTGCTGAGAGGTTGGAAGTACGCTGCCCGCCTTCGGCAGCTGTTGGAGCACTTTGCCTCCGCTGCCTAGTACACCTACCGGGAAGGAATGCTGCTGCAGCTGCTTCTTCGCTTGCGCCACGGTCATGCCGGTTACATCCGGGATTGTAGCAGTCACATCAGCATCACCGCTCTGAGAAGAGGCGGCAGAAGCATTAATCGCAGTCGGAATCGTGTCGGGTAAATCTTTACGAATGCCAAGATGAAGCAATGACTGCTCCATAATTTTCTTGAATATCGGGGCAGCGACGGAGCCTCCGCCCGCACGCTCAATTTGCGGCTCATCTACGATTACCAGCAGAACGATCTTCGGATTTTCCACAGGCGCGTAACCGATGAAGGATACGACATATTTGTCCTCGGAATAACCCGTTCCAATAACCTTTTGCGCTGTTCCTGTCTTACCCGCAATTCGATAACCGGGAATATACGCGTTTTTCCCCGTACCGATGACTTGATCGCTGACCACCTGCTCGAGATATTCGCCGACCTTCCGCGAAGTCGCTTCAGAGATGACCTGTCTTATTACTTCAGGCTCAACAACCTCTTTCTGACCTGTTGCGGGATCTGAAATCGACTTGACTACGTGCGGCTTCATAAGCTTCCCGCCATTCGCGACAGCCGCCACC
Source organism: Cohnella sp. (assembly GCF_041640265.1). Taxonomy (GTDB): domain Bacteria; phylum Bacillota; class Bacilli; order Paenibacillales; family Paenibacillaceae; genus Cohnella. The sequence goes on along the minus strand of NZ_JBEQAP010000004.1, from coordinate 103,179 downwards.
GCAGTAACCTGCTGGATCGGGGTAACGAGAACCTTACCTTGGCCAAAAGCGGCCGTAGCGACCTCGGACGGATAATTCAGGCTAAAGGTTTTGGATACTTCGTTCGGAAGATCGATACCCGTCTTCTGCCCGAAACCGAAATCATTGATATACTTTACTAATTTCTCTTTACCAAGCATCTCGAATCCCAGCTTAACGAAAGCCACATTACTAGAATGCTTAAGACCATCCAGGTAGGAAATTTCGCCCCAGCCCGTCCAGTTATGATCTCTGACAGGCCTATCCTTCTCGGTGTATTTAATGGAGCCGGATTTGTAGAAATCGTCCGGGTTGAAGTACCCTTCCTCGACTGCGCTGGCTAAAGTCACGATCTTGAAGGTAGACCCCGGCTCATATAAGGATTGAATTGCGTTATCACGGAAGGAATTCTGATCCTCCGTTTCCCAATATACATTTGGATTATAGTCCGGCAAGCTGGCCATACCCAGAATTTCCATCGTATCCGGATCGGCAGCGATTGCCGTGATACTAACCGGGTCATATTCTATATACGCCGCTCTTAGCGCTTCCTCGATGTAGAACTGTATGTCCCTGTCGATCGTCAAAGTCACATTTTTGCCGTCTACCGCTTGTTTTGCTTCCACTTCTCCGTTCGGCAACTGCGTTCGGATACCATCTTTTTGATACTTAATGAATCCTGGTATACCGCTCAGCTGATCGTCCAGCCTCTTCTCTAGTCCATAGATTGCATCACCCTCTTTGTTCTGATAACCCAGAATATGAGACGCGAGTGAACCATTAGGATAATAGCGTTTCTGTTCATCCATGAAATAGAGGCCAACGTTTTTTGTACCAGTCAGCGTGCGGAGCTCCTCGCGAAAGAGATCAAGCCTGTCTTTGACCATCTTATCGATCTTCCATCCATCCGGCCGGATCTCTCGTTGATCCCGATAGGTCCCGTCTTCCTTCTTGGATGTAATCATCTCGCGCAGCTTGACTTCGGAAGTTCCTAATACCGAATGAAGCTTAGCAACGATTTGATCCGCAAGCTTCCATTCGGGATGTTCTTTATCTAAATCAGCTATACGCTTCGGACCGACCGCAACTGTATAAGCCGCAGCATCGGCGGCCAGCACCTTGCCGTCACGATCGAGCAGCATTCCTCTTTCCTGAGGAATGGTTTCACTCGTGATCCAGGTGTCCATAGCGTGCTGCAGATAGACATCACCTTTATAGATCTGCACCCAATAAACGCGAAAGATTAAACCGGCAAAAAGGAGGGTGATTAGCCCTCCCATCAGCAATGTCCGAAGCTTAATTCTTTTTGTCATAACCATAGCAAAGCCCTCTTCATTCCCGATCAGCCCTTAGGCTTCATAGCCACTACGGTTTGATCGATTTTGGAAGTTACAGTAATCCCGCCTGGTATCGGCACCATTCCGGCTTTAATCGCCATGTCTTTAATGCGTTTCGGATCGCTGAGGCGCTCCACTTCGCGTTGAAGCTCATTTATTTGCTCTGTCGTTTGTCCAACGTTTTTATTCGTTGTTTGAATTTGTCCATTGATTTGATAGATTTCCGCATAACGAAAAATAATAAAGCCTGCTATAAACACGACAACGGCGATCGTAAACAAATATAATAGCTTTTCTCCGATTGGAATTGAGCGGCGGCGAATCGCTTTGCTTTTTTGCGTTGTTTGTTGTTGTCTGACTCTCTCTTCGGGTGCGCGCTCCGGGCGAAGCGCCAAGTTGCCGTAATAAGCCATGTGTGGACTGTTCCCCTTTCGAATCTATCTATTTAGGTCTCGGGTTATCAGAGCTTCTCTGCAATTCTTAGCTTTGATGAACGAGCGCGAGGATTAACCTCTAATTCTTCTTCCGAAGGCAAAATCGGCTTGCGCGGTGTCAGCTTCAGACGACCCTCGCCGCCGCCGCATACGCATAACGGGAAGTCCGTCGGACAGCTGCAGCTTGCAACTTCCTTAGTGAAGGCCAGCTTACATATCCGATCCTCTAACGAATGGAACGTAATGACCGCTATACGGCCTCCTGGACTTAAGCAGTCAATGGATTGCTCCAACGCTTCACGAAAAGCTCCAAGCTCATCATTCACCGCAATTCTCAGCGCTTGAAAGGAGCGCTTCGCGGGATGCGGACCCGTGCGGCGAGTTGCTGCAGGAATCGACACTTTTATTAATTCCGCTAGCTCGCCAGTCTTCTCGATCGGCGATTTCTCGCGTGCTTTGACAATATTCGCGGCAATTTTGCGAGCGAATTTCTCTTCGCCGTAATCGCGAAGGATATTCGCTATTTCTCGCTCTTCCCACTCGTTCACAATTTCTTTGGCAGTCAGTGATTCATCGCGATCCATTCGCATATCGAGCTCTGCGTCTTGGTTGTAGCTGAAGCCGCGTTCGGCTTCGTCCAGCTGCGGACTAGATACCCCTAGGTCGAACAAGATGCCATCCACTTGGGGGATGCCGTCCTTTTCCGGTACTCCGGCTTCCCGGAGCGCCAGCTTCAGATACCGGAAATTGCTTTTCACCAAGGTTACGACTTCACTGTAAGCCGCTAATCGTATGCGCGCGTTGGTAAGAGCGGCTTCATCCTGATCCAAGGCAATCAATCGACCCTGCGGGCCGAGTTGCGAAGCTATAAGCTCGCTATGTCCCGCCCCCCCTAAGGTACAATCGACGTAAATCCCGTCTGGACGAATGTTCAGGCCTTTAACTGACTCTTCTTTCAACACGGTTACATGGTGAAACATAATTGCTGCCTCCCGGTACCCGACAAGGGGTCCGTCTTTCTTTTTTATGTATTTGGCAATAAGTTGTTAGCATTCTAGAAGTTAAAATCAAAGTCGACCAGCTTTTCGGCAATTTCGTTAAAGGAGTCGGCGGATTGCCGGGAATATTCCTCCCAGGTTGCCTTATCCCAAATCTCTACTCTGCTGGAAACTCCAATAACGGTGCATTCCTTATCTAGCTTAGCGTACTCGCGCAAGTGATTCGGCACATTTACCCTTCCCTGTTTGTCCCATTCGCATTCGGAAGCGCCCGAGAAGAGGAGCCGTGAGAAAGCTCTGGCATTGGCCGCCATGGAAGGCAGGCTCTTAACCTTCTGTTCAAGTGAAGCCCATTCCTGGCGTGGATAGACGAATAAACAATTGTCCAATCCGCGGGTGACGATGAAATCAGTGCCGAGAGCGTCGCGGAATTTCGCCGGAATAATAATTCTTCCCTTATCATCGATGCTATGCTGAAATTCGCCTAAAAACATACGCTCTCTTCACCTCCCCCATCTTTCACCACTTTACACCACTTTGAACCACTTATGATGATTATTCGCGCCATAAAATAAAAATCCTGCTTCGAGAGCAGGATTTTTGAAAATATATTTTACGAGATTAACGATCCTCGTCTTTGGTTTGTTGCTCTTTAACGTCCGATAGAGGTTCGGGGTCGGCGTTGCTGTCCGCTTCTGGAATTTCCGTAGACACTCCTTGGGAGCCCGACTGTTGGTTATTCCATGACTTCCTGGTCTCCTCTGCGTTTTTGCGGCGTGTATTCTGACGTCGGCGAACGAGGAAATAAACCGGAATTCCGATGACGGACAAAACAATCAGCACTGGCAGCATGGCTGCGACAACAACTAGCAGACCCTCGCCGAATTGTCTCAAAACCTTGGTGCTTCCCGAGATCGCATCAGAGATACGTTCTGCGAAGGCTTTTCCCTCATCCTCTTCCATGGATAAAGGCTCTATGCCCGAAGCTTGATATAATCTCAGGTTAATCGTGGAGAACGCCACATTCTGGTCCAGGTATCGCATGCGGCCTTTGATTTGCTCAATTTCCTGCTGCACATTGCCTAGTTCATTGGAGAATCGGACGAGATCATCTGATTTGGTGGCTTTATCCATGAAAGCGAGGAGTCTTTCTTCTACGGTTTGCTTCGCTTTCAGACGGGCCTCCAGGTCTACGAACTCTTCTGTAACATCGCTGCCTTCCACCTCGCGATCGAGCTTGAGGTTTTTAATCTTTTGTAATTTCTCTAGAAATGGAGAAAAGCCATTGGAAGGAACTTTGATGACATAGGTCGCTCCGACTTCGTCGGTATTCCGGCTATCCGAAAACTGAAGGACATACGCACCGCTTAGGTGAATCAGGTTTACCAATTCCTCTTCGGCTGGGGCGAATTCCTTAACCTTCATAACCAGATTGGCGCGATAGATCACTTTGCGGTCAAAGCCCGCATTGGCGTCCGCAATCGGGCCAATCCCTCCTCCACCGACGTTTGTGTCGCTTGCGGCCGATGCTTTCGGTGCTACAGCTGCCGCTTCACTTTGAGCCGAAGTCACTTGGACTTCAGTGGAGCCGAATTGATCATTTACCGAGAAACTAGTGGAATCAGCTTTACCCTTCGCATCTTGCGCAGCCGGAGCTGCCGCCTCATTCTCTACAGACCCAGAATTACTATCGTTGCTTCCACTGCAAGCCGTCAATCCAATGAGCAACAATAACACCGCCAACAACAAACTGCCGTTTCGAATTCCCATATTCCAAATCCCCCTCATCCAGATCGCCCCTTCTTAGGTTTCTGAACACATAGACGAGAGGAGTTAGGGAAATGTTACCTGAGTTGAAAATATTACCTAAAGCTGAACCGGATGGCCAGCCACAATCCTTTCGATTTCGGATCTTTCAGCCGGATTTTATAGTTATCCATTTTCCTGTTGCGCTCTCTGACAATATTGTGGCACTCTATCGATATCACGCAATAACGGAGTGGCAAAGAATGCCCCGCTTCCTTTCTAAATCGGAAAGGAGTCGGGGTTTTGTGTTTTTTAAAACGAATATGGAGAGGCGAGTGATCAGGCAATGGGTTTTGAGATCGAACACGATAAATGGATAGGTGATCATCTTCGGCGAAGAAGAGGGGAACGACTAGATGCTCTGAAACGCGGCCATGGGTTCGGAAATCGATTGTTCGCTGAGCAAATCCGGTGGCAGCTTGTCGGACATTTCCATGGATTGCATCCTGAATATGAAGTGAAGGACTGGCGAGGGAGATCCTACTTTGTAGATTTCATGTGGATTGTTGGAGCTATACATATTGTATTTGAGATTATGGACTTTGGCTCTCACGGCACGGATCGAACCAAGTATCGGATGGATTTGAACCGGGGACTTTTTCTTCAAGCTCAGGACTGTACGGTCTTCTACATCTCTTTGGATGAGTTAAAAGAGAACCCCTCGTTCATTCTCTCCGCATTGCGGAACATCTTGTTCCCTTATCTGTCTGCTAAGAGTGGAACCAAAAGAATGGTAGAGAAACGCTATTCAAAAATCGAACGAGACTTGATGCGAGCGGCCATTCGCCATAATCGTGCTATTCGCCCATCCGAAGCTGCAAGGGAGTTGGAACTACATATTATGACTGTCATCAAGCACTGCCGCATGCTCGTCGATAAAGGGAAATTTCGGGCTGTGGCCAGAGGAGTGTCCCAGCGAGTCAACTACTATGAATATGTGGGCTCTATCCAAAGTCCGGATTTGGTTTGAGTACTGTTTCCGTTTCGATGCTTGGAATTATATATGAAAAATCATATAGAAAATTCCCTGGGCTGGCTAAAGTGAAAAATATATGTGAAAAATCGTATATAATTTGTCCTTTTGCATGAATCCCGCCAATTATGTTCGAAAAATCGTATATATCAGTGGACAGCACATTGGATTTACTTCTTACTCTCCCGCAAACTCCCTTCGTCGGCTCATACAGCAAAAAAGACACAACCCGTTCCCGGTCGTGCCCTTCTTGTGCTTCGCTGCCCAAAACCTTAGGGACAGCCTCGCCAAGCCATGTTTATCGATTTAATCTAGACTTACTTAATGAGAAGCCCAGCTATCCAAGTAAGATTTCTGCTCTTCGGTTAAGGTATCAATAGTGATACCCATGGACTCCAGCTTCGTACGGGCGACTAGCTCGTCGAGCTCGAACGGCACATTAACAACCTTGCTGCCCATGCTCACGTAGTTCTCGTTCACATAACGAAGGGCCATCGCTTGCAATGCGAATGTCATATCCATGATTTCAGCCGGATGTCCGTCGCCAGCTGCAAGGTTAACTAGGCGGCCTTCGGCAAGCACATAGATCTTGCGGCCATCCTTCAACTGATACTCTTCGATATTGCGGCGCACAACTCTTTTGGAAACCGACATCGCTGCCAGCTCAACCAGATTAACCTCGATATCGAAGTGTCCAGCATTGGATAATATCGCTCCGTCTTTCATGTTCGCAATATGCTCACCGCGAATGACATCTTTATTGCCTGTAACCGTTACGTAGAAATCCCCTACTCGCGCAGCTTCGGCCATCGACATCACTGCAAAGCCGTCCATATAAGCTTCTACCGCACGAATCGCATCAATCTCGGTCACGACAACGTTCGCACCAAGTCCCTTAGCACGCATCGCTACGCCTTTACCGCACCAGCCATAGCCGTTAACTACCACTGTCTTACCCGCTACGACGAGGTTAGTCGTCCGGTTGATTCCATCCCATACGGATTGACCGGTACCGTAACGGTTATCGAACAAGTATTTGCAATAGGCATCATTAACGGCAACCATTGGGAACTTCAGCGATCCGTCTTTCTCCATTGCTTTGAGACGAAGAATTCCAGTCGTGGTCTCCTCTGCACCGCCGCGAACTTTAGCGAGCAGCTCCTTGCGCTCGGAATGAAGGATTGAAACCAAGTCTCCGCCATCATCGATGATGAGATCCGGCTCTGTATCCAGTGTTTTGACCATCAGGTCCTTATATTCTTGCGGATCCGGATTGTATTTCGCGAATACCGCAATTCCATCCTCAACAAGCGCGGCACAAACATCATCCTGTGTGGAAAGCGGGTTGCTGCCCGTAATTACGACTTCAGCTCCGCCAGCTTGCACGACTTTGGCTAAGTAAGCTGTTTTGGCTTCCAAGTGAAGCGATATCGCTACACGCAGCCCTTTGAACGGTTGATCCTTTTCGAATTGCTCGCGGATCTTGTTAAGCACGGGCATATGCGCTTGTACCCAATCGATTTTAAGTTTACCTTCCGGTGCTAACGATGGATCACGGACTATGCTTTTCAAAGATGTTCTCATGAAATGATTCCTCCAGATTCTATTCTATAAGTCGGTAAACTTCTTACTAAGCGTTGCCCGCTCACGGCGTCATAAGGTACTTCCAGCCATTGCGACAGCCAATCTGAGCCATAACGGTTCCAGAAATGCACAATCCCGTATACCCTCTCCTGCGGCTTATCCAGCGGTGAAAGTGATAAGTGGATACGATCCCACTGCTGAAGCGATGCCTCATTCTGCTTGGCAAGAGCGTCTATAGAGCGGGCTTCCAAGTAAGCGATCTGCTCCAGTATCTTACCCCGATTCGTTTCTGCCAACGGGGCAAGCCCAGGCTGCATATTCGAAACGGTATCTAAGATTGGTGCATACAAGTCCATGAACTGCTGTTTCGCAAGCGAAAACTTATCCTCGAGATCCCACTTATCCTGAGCCAGCAGCCACTGCATTTTCCTTTGTTCCCACTCGCTTAAGGCTTCTTCAGGGGTTAGACAAAACTTCTCTAGCAGCTTCCATATATTATGCTCCAAATAGGTGAATGATTGCCGCGGAATCAAGATTGGCATAGACCTGCCGAATTCCTTGAATGAAGGACCCAGTATACCCCAGTACGCGAGCTCAGAAGGTCCTAATACTGCACCAAGTACAGGAAGCAAGTAATCCTGCATTAAGGGACGTGTCAACGCATTCGTGCTTAAAAGATCCGGTGAAGAGGCTGTTGCCTTCAACATTTCCTCATAAGAAAGAGTAACATTACCTTTCCGATCTACAAATGCATCCTGCTCTTTATAAAGAAGAAGTCTGCCTTGTTCATGCTGCAGAAATAAATTCGCGCTGCCCGGCGTTATCTCGGCTTGAAGCTTGAAGCCCCTGTCCGCGACTTGGATTTCTCCAGCCTTTAATGCCGATTCCAGCGCGTCGTTTCTCTGGATAAGCTCTCTGAACATGGGGCCTTCCAGCGCTCGCAGGTTAGGATCATCCGCGTCTAATAGAATAAGCCCTTGATTTCCGAACCAATCAGCAAGCAAACGAGCAAACGCCAGACTAAGAGTAGGAGCGTCCTTTATATGACTCTGGAGACGTTCCAGAATAGCGGGTTTGAACTCGCTATCCGGTAACTGAGAGGCCAGCTCTTGCAATGCAAACTCCCATTGCTGCGTTGTTATCGAAGTTCTGCTAACAGCTAATCGTGGCCCTTCCGGACGTTCGACCCTAATTCGCCTAACGCCGTCCGCAGCGGTTTGTACGTTCACATGATTCGCCTCGTCGAAATCATGATCTTCTCCCGCAATCCAGAAGACCGGGACGACAGGTCTGCCTAATTGCTTCTCTGCATGGCGCGCGGCTTGAATAACGGATATGGCCTTATAATAAATAAGCATTGCTCCACCGAACAAGCCAGCCTGCTGTCCTCCAACAACAACTAAAGAGCTGGATAGCTCGAGCTTATCTAGAGAAGCCTCAGCCTCTGAATAATAGGGGAGCTTTGACTGATATTTTCTAAGCGCACCTGCCACTTGGCGAAGGTTTGCTCGCTGTGAAGCTGATTCGTCCAGTTGTAACGCTCTTTTAACCCAATCCTCACTCTTTGAGGGATGGCTGCCGAACAATTCACTCACTTCAGAGTCTCCTGAACGGTAACGTTCCGCCATCGAAGAAGGGTCGGAATCAATAAGGGATATAATGTCCAAAGGGAAGGTTCCCCCCGATCTATCGTATTGCCATCAAAATTGATTTTACACAACAGAGTAAAGCGAGTCAAAAGGGCTTCACATCCCCGGAGCATTAGAACTCCGCAAATAATACTTTCTATAGGTTTTTATTCATACCCGTTGGAAATATAATTTCCATGGACATCAGAAGGATATAGAAAATAGCCATTGCGAAGAAGGACAGCCTCCACACCGCCCTAATCAGCTTAGACGTATCGAGCTTCCCCTTCATTCTATTCTGGGCGTTACCAATCAAACCTCCACCGATAAGGAGTAATAAAATAATAAAAAACAGACCAAAATTCGTATCCAACCGACTATTCAGGAGAGTGGCCACACACCCGATCAAGAATGCATTGGTCACATCCATAGCCAACCGAATGGCTTTCTTCCGGTCACCGCCCCTAGTTGCAGAAACGACATATACGAGAAGAAATGGAACAATGGGTACGACGGCCAAAACCGCGTATGCATGCACTAGCGATTCCCATATGGAGCTCATTTGTTACCTCTCCCCTAATTTAATGGGCGGCTTTGACGAGGGCCATAACGGCTTGGTTCCATGGCGCTTCTATACCTTGTCGGATCGCCATCCGACAAATCGCCCCATTAATAAATTCAATCTCTGTTTCTTTATGTAAGTTTATATCTTGCAGCATAGAAGACTCATTGCTGTATGTCGTATGACATACCCTTAACACAGTTTCCCATAGTTTAGATTCGTCCTTTAAGCCATAATGGCTTAAAATTCCGAATGTTTCATGAAACAAGGCTTGCATCAATCGCTTGCGATCGGCAGTTTCGGTAAGCTCTCCGTTGCGAATCCGCAGAATAGCGGTAAGAGGATTGATGACCGCATTGATCAGCAGCTTCCGCAAAACCACATCTTCCAACTGTTTCGACAATAAAACGGAAAATCCTGCCTGCTTCAGCAATTGCTCCACTTGCAATAATGCTTCATTGGCGATATCGCCGTCTATATGGCTATTTCCCGATATTTCTGCATCGCCGTCCGGAAACCACTCTCCTAATCGGATTTCTCCTTCCCCCGTATGACGAACAATTACCTCGCTTATTCGTAAAGCGCCTTCAGTCGTAACTGCAGTAATTAATCTCCTCCCAGGCAAAGCCTGCCGTAATAGCTCCACATGGCCAATTCCGTTTTGAAAGAGTACAAGAGTACCGTTAAACGGAATAATGTAAGCAAGCTTCTGCAGAAAATCAGGAGTAAGCGCCGTTTGCTTGACGGTAAGCAGTATAGGTCCATTCTCGAATTTCGATAAGACTTCCGTCAATGAAGCTGCTTTTACGGTAACCTTAGCTAAGGTCTCTCCAGAAGGATCCTGAATCGTGAGTCCTTCGTGATTCAGTAGGGAGGCCTGATGAAGGGTTTTGGTCCATAACTCGCAATTACATCCGGCAGCCGTTAGTCTTCCTGCCAGCAGCAACCCAAGAGATCCTCCACCTAGTACAGCAATTGCAGCCATAACGATCCACTTCCTATGCTTACTTTTTCTTACCACCATACCAAAGCAAAACCCGCGAGGAAAGTCCCGCGGGTTTTGTTTACCATCATTTAGTTCAGTCGTTATTAATTCTTTCAAGATTTCCGTTTGCGTCCATCTTGAACCTAGCACGATCCTCGTCTACTTCCTCTGACAAAAAAGCGAGTCTGCGTGCACGGTCCATAATGCGAATGAGCGATTTATAATCATCATTCACGACCCGATAATCGGTTTGAACCTCATTAACCTCTTTAGATAGACGTTCGTTTACCTCGCGTAATTCGCTTAGTTTGTCGTCCTTGTCTTTCAAATCCTTCTCTAAATGACGAATTTGTCTGCTCATTTCCTGAACGGTACCCTTCCACTGGCGCAAATATCGAATGATTGCTTCCAATGACATGGACTCCGCGGACAAAAGCTCGGCTTTCCCGTTATCGCTTTCATCAACGGTCAAGCGGTCCGTGCCTGAAATCGTGGAAATACCTTGCTTTTTCAAATAATTACGTTTCTGGCGCTGTTGTTTAGCCATGCCAATAGCTTCATCGTATTTTTTGCGAACAAAGCTATTCCATCGGAAACCACATGCAGCAGAAGTCCGGGCAATTCGCTGCCCAACTTCCTCAAAAGCGGCCAATTGGGTACTGCCTTCGCGGATGTGGCGCAGTGTAACCTCCGCCAATATCAAATCATCATCCGGACTCCATGCGTCTTGTCTCACAGCCGTCATGGGTGCCCTTCCCTCCTCGAGATTCACATATATTTTGTTGCTTTCTTCATTTCTATGCCCGCAGTAGAATTCATAGAATCTATCGGATACTTCTATTTATATCCATTTTTCGAATCACTATACCTTTGGGCAGTAAATAGGCAACACTAAATCCTAGATACATACCTTCTTAATGAAAAGGGAACACTAGGATATGCAGCAAAAAGTTTGCCGTTTCGTCACTACTTATTGGGTTTACACACATTTGTCCAAACGGTATAATATGCTTTAGAAATCAGCGTATAGAATACGACCGAACGTGACGATAGATGTGCATTTGTTCGATCGCATCGGAGAGAGGGGATCTTTACATGGCGCGTATGTTTCGTGTGCTCGGCTTCTGGACACTAGTTATTGCCCTAATGGCATTTGCAGGAGATATGTATGAATTTGCACTGTTGTTCTTCATGCAAACAGCTGTTTTCTTTCTGCTCGGCTATCTGAACTTCTCCGAACGTACATATCTAATGATGTTCTGGGGATATATGGTACTTGCGTTCCTTGGGTTCACTTATTGGACCGTATTCGAAATGGGTATGCCGGTATAAACCGCACCCCACCCGGATACAAAGCTTCACCACTAACATAATCTATAACACGAAGAGGCTGATCATACGTCTATGAAGACGGAATGGCAGCCTCTTATAGTTTCATCCGTTAAACGTTTTTATGGAAAATCTGAACCTTGAAGAGCTCACTCATTCCATCTGAGAGAAGCAGCTGGCGAATAGCCCGGTTCCGACGAACAAGCGGATGAAAGGGATCCGTGAGCGTGTGCGAGCTTAACTTGTTTAAAATCCCCGACTCTACTAGGAACTTCTTTTGCGTCCCGTAAAACAGCTCCTTACAGCCGCGGTCCAAAGCGCTTCGCCGAATATGACTGAAGTTCACATGTGCCGTTATATCCTGCTCTCCTGGAAATACATACGGATCGTTATGGGCTCTGTGCTTGTAATAACATAATAAAGTACCATCCATGCGATGAGAAGCGATTAGCTCCTCCCTCTCGTCCCCGTAATCTATAAGCACCATAATAGCTTGATTCAATCGTTTCACAATGTTTGTTAACCACTGCGCCGCATCCAGATTCACTTCGATAGTCTGATTATTTAGCAGAGTGATGCCTTCCTCATTAATCCAATCCACTAGACGAGGATTCGTCGGCTCCATCACACAGGGAATGAACCTTAGCTTCTCTTCGTCCCAAGTGACACCCCACTCCAGCAAGCGCCCCGCCCTCTGAACCAATCTATAGACCGGAAATGCGTCAAGCAGCTCGTTCGCAACAATAACTACAGGATGATCGCTTAGAGTTAAGGCTTCTCCCTCCTCGCGGTTTAGAACGCGCGCCTTACCGGCTAGAATGTAAGGTTTCAAATGCTCTGAGGCTAAGCGACGGTGTTCGGGATTCTCGTCAATAATCGTTAAAATAAAACGCCTCCGCATATCGCTTGAAAGACCTTCGGACTCGTCCTCCTTCTCCCATGACTCCAGCAGCTGCCGTCCCAAACGACCTGTGCCGCCGCCCCAGTCGATGACTTCAATAGATTCCGCGTCGGCGAATCGTTCTTTGGCAAGCCGTTTTATCTCCGATGCCAGCTGCTCACCCATTAAATCACCGACGTAAGCACTTGTGTAGAAGTCTCCTTCACGCCCAACCCTTGAAGCTCCGGCCCGATAATAACCAAATTCGGGATGATAGAGACAAAGCATCATATACTGATGAAAGGGGATTGCGGACAGCTCTTTACCGCTATCCGTTCTCCCTATTTCTAAACTATCTGATATCCTATCCCTAATGATTATAGAAAGAGGCGATTCTGTTTCTAACGGTTCCACCAGTTACACACCTTTCGCAGGCTCTGTTGTCATATTATAATAACATAGGATCGAATGAACGTACGGAATGATGGCGCGACCAACCTGTGGTACGAAGGCGTACTTAATCGGAGCGCATCGCAAAAAGGGGGGATATCGATGCGTCGTCTGGCAGGAGCTTTTCTAATAGCTTCCATATTGCTGTTATTCTTATCCCGTGCCGGCGCGACATTGCCGGTATTCGCCGAGCCTCTTCCGGAAGAGACGAGAAGATTGCTGGAGAAAAGCTTGTCCGTGGTCGAGCTCGACCGTGAAATCGAGAGAATATCAAGTCTAAAGAGTGATACTCAGACTGCCATCCAGAAAAGTCAAAACAGACTGGCGGAACAAGAAATCGCGATCGCCGTCCAAAGAGAACAGGCGGGGCGTGTGCTGCGGTCTTATTATATGGGGTACAAAGACTTCTGGTTATCCTCCCTATTATCCGTATCTTCTCTGCCTGATCTCCTTCGAGTGTGGGACGTGATGGATATGATTGTCGAAGCAGATAATCAAATAATGGATCGATATAAAGACGAATACAAGAAGCTAAACAAAGGTTACGAGCAATTAAAGAAAGACAAAGATGAGCTAATCGCGGTTGGAAACCAGCTCATAGCTCAACGTGAACGGATTATTGCCTTACAGAATGAGTTAGATGAAGCCCTTGCCGCAAGCGGCGACGAACAAATGCTGCTTCGTTTAATGGAGGAGCTGCAAGCTTATTGGAAAAGTGTTGGATTATATGAGGTGAAGCAGCATTTCAAAGCACTTGCCAGTGCGATGACTAACCTGCCGAGCTTTGTAAAGGAAACTCCCGGAATCATTCAATCAAGCGGTTTAAAGACAAAGCTGACGATCTCAGATGACCAATTAAACGAATTTCTGCGAAAAGAAGACAATCGATTCGATGATTTTTCCTTTACCTTCGACGATGGCCTCTTAACGATGGAAGGAGCCAATGGAGGTATGGAGGTAAAAATCCAAGGCCGATACAAGGTTGAAGATGAGCCCGAGAATGCGTTGCGGTTTCATGTGGATACATTGATATTTAATGGATTAGCCTTGCCTGATACGACTAGAGCCGAGCTGGAACGTGAATTCGACTTAGGCTTCTATCCGCAGAAGCTGATTAAATATGTGAAAGCCCAAAGCGTATCACTAGAGGATGGGTATTTAGTCGTTCAATTGAAGATTGGCAATTGACTCCGTCCATCGCTTGTTCCAATCGAGTAATGTGATGTCCCCCATTGCGAAGCTGTTCCAGATAACGCCAAGCTCCTTTAACCGTTCCGGAAGCTTTGGTTCCTTAATAAGCGAGGCTTGATTCGGGAAGGATTTCCCGTCTCTGCCTGGCAGAAGATTGGATAATTGCCTATCACTATCGTAAAGTGAACGGTAGACGGGAAGTTTATTCAGCTCCTCCATATTCTGCAATTGAATCGAAATGTCCGTCATTTCGGCAATCCAAGTACGTGCAGCATCCCCCGCCTCTGAATGGGAAGAAATAGCGAAGCTGCTCCCGCGCGGCCACACATGTGGAAGCTTCCAGGCGTGGTGATCCAGCTCAAGCTTTGCATCTGACGAAAGGCGCGGTTCTGCCGCCATTGCAGCTGCTATGGAATAAGGGATTACAGCTGCCAGCGTTTCTCTATCCTGCAGCAATCGACTTGCTTCTTCTGCAGTCTGCGCCAAAGTAATACCGCTTCTATGTTGCTCCAGTAAGGATAACGCTTGTTCGAATAGGGTCCCCTCCCAAGGTCGGTTGCCGCCGCTCCAGATCCCATCGCTGCGCTCATCCGATACGCTCTCCAGCCAGGCTAGCAGCGTTAATGGATCGCTTGGATGGAGCGTCAGCCATGAAGGGGTTCCCTGTAATTCAGAGCTTCTTATCGCTAGAGCGCTCCATTGTTCAATCGTTAACGGGAGCGCGGCATCCTCTCCAAGCCATTCGTGTAACCATTCCGTATTCCATACGAGTACGAATGGATCCATGGAGCGAGGAACGCCCCATAAGTAGCCGTTCCATTTCAGCGGAGATGTCAAAGCATCGAATTGCTCAGCAAGAGCTTTGCCAACGAATGCTGCATCTGCAGGCAATAGATACCCCGATGCAGCGAATTCCTTCACCCATTCGTTAGCTAGCAGCATGATATCCGGTGAATCGCCCAGCTGCGAAGATTGGTGAAAAATCCGATAGGCTTGATTAGGGTCAATCCTTATCAATTCAACCGTTATATCGGGATGCCTAAGTGTAAAAGCTTCATTCTGACCGGCCAGCACACTGAATTCAGCCTCCTCCAGACCAACCTCCACCGTTAGCAGAGAGAGCTCTTGCATCTTAACCGGCTGTACGGTTGCAAGTGCTTCAGCTTCGGGTTCGGGGACAATCGGAGAGACAGGAGAAGGTGCTTTCGCCCAAGGAGATAATATCAGGATCATTACACAAAGCATTAGGAATACTAGGGCCGATTTATGACGGTCCACAGCCTTCACCTTTTTCATCGTTTACGTTATAAGTACTTTATTTATGATAACAGGACAAAGGCAACCTGTCTCTCTTTTTTAGAAAGCGCTTTATCGGTTATTCTATTTAAAAGACAAGTAATGAAGAGAGGCTGAGCTTTTATGAAACTTGCAAAGATGATTGGCTTGGATATGCATCTGCCTGCGGGTAAGCTTCCCGGATTTTATGCTCAAATCATTAAAGGGATCGCACAGAATGCTCCTCTCTATGGTCGATACAAGGAGCTTCTTATCTTTAAATCAGAAGATCAAATACCCCAAGCCCTCAAGGTACTTGAGCATTATCGCGTCCCTTCTGAACGTTGCGACTTACTCCTCCTTCCCCCTGAAGGCTTAGAGCAGGATGACTTATTTGATGATTATGCAATCATTACCCGAAATGAAAATATCTTCGTCGATCTCGCTTTGGTTGCTCTGTTTACAATTCATGCAACAAAGCCGGATGCGGAACCCGCCCCGGCTTTGCTGCAGCTTAAGGAACATATGATCGGAAATATAAGCTCGAATAACGTTACGATGCACTTAATCGATCGGCAGCTTAAGGAGCTTGCTGATCGGATTGCCAAAGCATATAGCTGCGATGTCGAGTGGCATTATTGAGCAATCGTTATCTAGAGCCTTTCTGTTGCCAGCTGGGCCAAGCGAGACCTTTCGCCTTTCTCCAGTGTGACGTGGCCGCTAACCCCTTCTTCCTTAAAGCGCTCCACCAGATAAGTAAGGCCATTGCTCTGAGAATCCAAGTAAGGATGATCAATTTGCTCAGGATCGCCCAGGAGAACGATTTTACTGTTCTCTCCGACCCTCGAGACGATGGTCTTAACCTCATGCTTGCTTAGGTTCTGCGCTTCGTCAATAATGATGAACTGACCGGGGATGGAACGGCCGCGGATATAAGTGAGCGCCTCTACTTGGATACTGCCCATGCCGATTAATATTTTATCAAGATCCCCGGATTTCTTCGTATCAAACAGAAACTCTAAATTATCATAGATGGGTTGCATCCACGGACGCAGCTTTTCTTCCTTCTCCCCGGGTAAATAACCGATATCCTTTCCCATTGGGACAACTGGACGAGCGATCAAAAGCTTCTTGAATTTATGCTCGTCTTCCACCTTCATCAGACCCGCCGCAAGGGTTATGAGCGTCTTCCCCGTCCCCGCACGGCCGGTTAACGTCACAAGAGGAATATCGTCATTCAGAAGCAATTCCAGAGCCATTCGCTGCTGAGCATTCCGTGCTGTAATTCCCCAGATCGGATCATTGCTCATATGCAGCGGTTCTAGTCTTTGACCATCTGAGTTGACCTTAAGAAGAGCTGACTTGGAGGTACCAAGCTCATCTCTCAGGATGACGAATTCGTTCGGATGCAAGTTTACCTTAACCCCAAGCTGAGTAATGCTAAGTGAACGAGTAGAGTAGAATTCATCGATAACGGATGGATGGACATGAAGAGTTACAGAACCCGTATATTGATCAGAGACAGACACTGTTCTATCCGATAGATAATCCTGAGCCGTAATGCCGAGAACATCTGCTTTGACCCTGACGAGAACATCCTTGCTTACAATAATAACCGGACGGGAATCTTCGCTCTCCTGCTGTTCCATATGATAATTCAACGCCACCGCGAGGATCCGGTTGTCGTTAGTCATCTCCCCGAATAATTCCTGAACTCTAACATAGTGGCGATGATTCATTTCAACCTTTAACGTGCCGCCATTCCTGAGAGTAACGCCATTATGAAGCTGCCCCATAGCCCTCATGTTGTCCAGCTCTCTCGAGATATTGCGAGCATTGCGTCCGATTTCATCAGCAAGTCGCTTCTTGGAATCAATTTCTTCCAGCACCACGGAAGGAATAATGACTTCATTGTCTTCAAAGGCAAACAAGGAGAGCGGATCATGCAGCAGGACATTTGTATCGAGCACATAAATTTTTCGCATGCGGTGGTCCCTCCAGGTTTGGCGATTTGGTTGGCGATTACACAAATTCTACTTTGCTTCTTTACATAGTGAGCGAGTGACAGGGAACAATAACACCATCGAAGCTTTCTCCTGTTACAGCCGAGCAAATGCACCTCGGCCAATACGGGCATCCCTCCAAACCAGGGTGGTGAAAACCAGTGAAGAATTATAAGGTAAAAGCTTACGGAGCCGCAATGCTGCTGCTGATAATATTAGCTATGGGCTCCGCAGGCTGTGGTCAAAAAGAATCAGCGCCATTGCCCCCCGATAACCAAATGGAAGCTCAGGCTAATAACAACCGTACCAACAACAAGCCTATCGACAATCCAAGGAAGGTTGCCGCTCATCTCGAAATGCTGGCTCGAGGTGTAGAAGGCGTTAGAGATGCTAATTGTGTCGTCTTTGGCAATTACGCTATTGTCGGTATCAATGTCAATGAGAAGATGGAAAGATCACAGGTCGGTACGCTCAAATATGCGGTGGCTGAAGCCTTCCGTAAGGATCCATATGGAATCAATGCTGTAGTAACAGCAGATATGGATTTAGCGCAAAGAATACGGGAAATTAGGGTTGATGTCAGAAACGGCCGTCCCATTGCCGGATTCACGGAAGAACTCGCTGATATTATCGGCAGGCTCGTTCCGCAAATTCCGCGTAATATTATTCCGCCCAACGCCCCCGAGAATATGGGGGGCTGATTCCTGCAAAAGTATAAAAAGTGACAAAAAGCCCAGTGAAAATCACTGGGCTTTCCTCATCGCATCGAACACTTGGGTATCCAAGCGGTCTGCAGCTCTTTTATCATAGGTTTTCTCATACTCCGGTTGTACAGACAGACGGGCGCCATAAAACATAGCATCTCTGACTGCATTCACTTCAATGTCAACACAAGCCAGTGGAAAGGGAACCCCTTCCAGATGGTCGCTGATCACGCGGGCTTGCCCATAAACGGCATGCACGCTTCCTCCACCGAATAGCGTAACGCTTACTTCCGGATTTGCCTTAAGATTCGATATCAAGCGGGAACGTCCATCAAGAGCGAACCGGAGTTTTGTCGGATCGACTGCATAAATCCAAGAAATCGCGCTTGATGTTGGACCATTATTCTCGGCATCCAACGTATGCAGAAGAACGAAATTCTCCTTCTGAAGTTGCGTGTAAAGAGCTTCGGTAAGAGCGGTTAATGTTTCTGCCATCCGCAGCCCTCCTGCTGAACAATTTCTGGCTTTATTATAACATAAGCCATTAACGTTTCCAACGGACAAAGACAGTACTCTTATTCTTCAGTCGAAGCAGTCGCCGAGTTAACAGGCGAAGCGGTTGGGCGTCCATCAGGAATTAATTCCTCGGCCAAAGCTTGTTTGGCTTCCGCCAGCTTTTCTTGATTTAAGTATACATATGGACTTTTCCATTCGCCTTCTAAAGGTATGAAACGAATGCTGGAACGATTAATACCGAAATAAGTTTTTATGATATTTTCTATCTGCGCTTTAGGAATGTCTGTCCTCATGTTATCTCCTACCGCATTGAGGATGCCATCAATTTTTGTCACCGTTCCGAGAGATTTCATCCGATCCGTAATCGCACCGAGCACTTGGCTTTGTCTTTCGTTACGTTCAAAATCGCTGGACTGTGCTGTACCCCGATTGGATTGACGATAGCGGACGAAGCCGAGCGCTTGTTCACCGTCTAGCTCCTGCGCACCCTCTTTGAGATCGATATTCGTACCATCAGCATTGTCGACATAACGCATATCCTTGTCTACCGTTACATCTACGCCTCCAAGAGCATCTACAACATCGACGAAGCCTCGGAAGTCGATTACAGCCGTATAGTCGATCTTAATATCGAAAAATCTCGATAACATCAGCCGTGTTTCGTCGCGCGCATAAGCTGCGACAGCATCACCCTCAAGGTTCTTTTCATTCCGGCCCTCTCGAGAGAATGCAGAATAATAAGCATTAGCCTTATGTTTTTTGTACCCATCTATATCCATATCGCTGTCTCGTGGAATAGAAACAACCGTTGCGGTTTTGGTTTCCGGATTAAAGCTTGCTACCATCATGACATCCGTATTCATGCTTCCCGTCTCGGGTCTTGTATCCAAACCTAATAATACCAGAGCGATTGGTTTGTTTTGCGCACGTTCTTCCTTCGGAATAACGCTTCCGTTATTCGGTTTGCCAATCTTGTTCAGATTCCCTTGCCATGAATCAAAATATAATATCCCCGCATAAGTCCCCAGCACAACAATAATGAGGGAGAGAAGCAGGAAAACAAACCTTCCCCAGCGAAATTTTTTGCCAGGCGGCTTGATTGCTTTAGCTGTACGTTTATCCCTTCGAGACGGCAACGGTGTATCCTGGCTCATTTCAGTTCCTCCTCGTCTTCGTTGTCGAGAACTTCGTCATCATCCAAAGCGCTAGGTTGTCCGAACAGATCCCGGCCTAATTGTTCAACGGCTTCGCGATCGAACCATACGGTTCGCGTGGATCCATCGGCTTTGGAATAAGTAACGTGAATCTTTGCTGCATCTTCTGCGCTGACATCATAGGACATAAGTTCGTGGTCTTCCGACAAAATCTGCGCAAAAAAGACAAGGGTCTCCCTTGCCGCCTCATCATCAGGATGGGTGGAGGAAACCCACTTCATTTGCAACCAGTAAAACAACGCATCCATCAAAGACACGGCCGTTTCCCCTCTCCAAGCAAGTAAAACGGCTTCGCTGTCTTTAGACGGCGGAACACGTTTGTATCAAGCTATCAGATAAGTATAAGGAGTAGAAAACTTATGCTTTCTGATATTGTAAAAAAACGGCTCACCGTCCCTGTGCCAAAACCTGCGAGCGCAATGCGCCGCACGGTTTGTTGCACTTGGTTGGAGACGTTTGTATTGTCCGGCTTTATAGAAAGGCTTATTGCGGATCCGCAGAATTCACGTGAGGTTCGGAGCCGTCTTTGGCATTGCGGAAAGCTTTGCGCCTGTCGTAGAACTGGCGCATCCGAAGAAGCGCCATCATTCCAACAGCAACGGCCATGCATTGAATAATCGGAAGTTTATCCAGCTGCAATAATAGCAAGATCAAACAACCTAATGCCATTACGATATGAACAAGTATTTCCTTTAGGATTGGGAGCTTCCCCGTCCGGAATACCGCATTAAAAATATATATCGTACATACGAGAATGAGCAGATAGGATATGATCCCGTGATCGTGGAACCACTGCTGCATGTTATAGCCTCCCTGCTCCGGGATGCTGATTGTTGGATCTCCGATGTCTGATCGTTAGCATGACTCTCATCATAGATGAGCGCTAGTAACGCACAGACATGAGTCGCCCAAAATCAGCATCCCTCCGCATACTCTTTGATATTAGAGGGAGTTGGATCTCCGATGTCTGATCGTTAGCATGACTCTCATCATAGATGAGCGCTAGTAACGCACAGACATGAGTCGCCCAAAATCAGCATCCCTCCGCATACTCTTTGATATTAGAGGGAGTTGGATCTCCGATGTCTGTTCGTTAACAGGACTCTCATCACAGATGAGCGCTAGTAACGCACAGACATGAGTCGCCCAAAATCAGCATCCCTCCGCATACTCTTTGATATTAGAGGGAGTTGGATCTCCGATGTCTGTTCGTTAACAGGACGCTCATCATAGATGAGCGCTAGTAACGCACAGACATGAGTCGCCCAAAATCAGCATCCCTCCGCATACATTTAATATTAGAGGGAGAGATTAAACTCCCGCTTCCGCGGTACGGCGTTGTTTCTCGGAACGCTCGCGCTCACTTTTGTTCAAGAATTTCTTCCGAAGACGGATATTCTTGGGAGTGATTTCGCAAAGCTCGTCATCGTTCAGATATTCTAAAGCTTCCTCAAGGGACATCAGACGCGGCGATTTAAGCTTAACCGTTTCCTCTTTGTTAGCTGTACGAATATTGTTTAATGCTTTTTCTTTACAGATGTTAACGACAATGTCAGTATCGCGCGTATGCTCACCTACGAGCATTCCTTCGTAAATGTCTGCGCCCGGCTCTAGGAACAAGATGCCGCGATCTTCCACGGACATCATACCATAAGTTGTTGTTTTACCCGATTCACTGGCAACAAGCACCCCTTGATGACGTCCGCCAATTTGGCCGGCCAATAAAGGTCCGTAGCTATCGAATGCATGGTTCATTACTCCGTAGCCGCGAGTCAAGGTTAAGAAGTTTGTACGATAACCAATCAAGCCGCGTGCAGGGATCAGGAATTCAAGACGAACTTGACCTGTTCCGTTGTTGATCATATTGACCATTTCCGCTTTGCGCGTTCCAAGACTCTCCATGACCGCTCCCATGCTCTCTTCCGGAACATCGATAAGCAGTCGTTCGATGGGCTCAGACTTTACGCCGTCAATAAGTTTAATAATAACTTCCGGCTTAGAAACTTGAATCTCGAAGCCTTCACGACGCATGTTCTCGATAAGGATTCCTAAATGCAGCTCTCCACGTCCGCTAACAACGAATGCGTCAGGGCTATCCGTCTCTTCAACACGTAAGCTAACGTCGGTTTCAATCTCTTTAAACAGACGCTCACGAAGCTTACGGGAAGTTACCCATTTGCCATCACGACCTACGAATGGGCTATTGTTAACCATGAATGTCATTTGCAGTGTCGGCTCATCGATCGCAAGAACAGGCAATGCCTCTGGTTTAGCAGGATCTGCGATTGTCTCTCCGATATTGATCTCCTTCAAGCCCGCGATAGCCACGATGTCTCCAGCAGCCGCTTCTTCGATCTCGATACGCTTCAGTCCTTGGAAACCGAACAGCTTCTCAATACGCGCTTGCTTTACAACACCATCGCGATTGATTACGGCAACGACTTGACCTTGACTAATGCGACCGCGGTTAACGCGACCAATGGCAATACGACCCATATATTCATTGTAATCAAGCAAGGTTACAAGGAACTGCAATGGTTCATCAGGATTTTCTTTAGGGGAAGGAATTTTGTCGAGAATCATCTCGTACAATGGCTCCATTGTTTCTTGTAATTGATCCGGCTCATTGCCTGCGATTCCGTTAAGTGCGGAAGCATAGACAACAGGGAATTCAAGCTGCTCATCCGTTGCTTCAAGCTCAATGAACAGCTCAAGCACTTCGTCTACAACCTCTGCTGGACGAGCAGCGGGACGATCGATTTTGTTAAGGACAACAACCGGCGTCAAACCTTGTTGCAATGCTTTACGCAGAACAAATTTAGTTTGCGGCATACAGCCCTCAAACGCATCAACGACGAGCAGAACTCCATCAACCATCTTCATGATCCGTTCAACTTCTCCGCCGAAGTCGGCATGGCCCGGTGTATCCACAATGTTAATCAGATTGTCTTTGTAGTTAATAGCTGTGTTCTTAGCCAGGATGGTGATTCCGCGTTCCCGCTCGAGATCATTGGAATCCATTGCACGTTCTGTAAGCTGCTCATTCTCACGGAATGTACCCGATTGACGCAGAAGCTGGTCAACTAGCGTTGTTTTACCATGGTCAACGTGGGCGATAATTGCGATATTACGAATACGGTCTCTTGAATGCATAATTCCACTCCTCAATTTATCTCTGTTCCCTACATAGGGTTCTCAAAATCCACAAAACAAAACGCCGACGCGAGGCCGACGTTTAATTTGCATCACCGGTACGATCGACACAGCCGAGCATTCAGAGCGTTCGCTGGTCCTCATCCCTTTAATTATACGCTAAAATGGTTAAAAAGCCAACTACATTCTGTTTGTTCGACTGATGATTACCAAATTTTCGGTCGGCGAAGCACTAACCATGCGCCTAAACCGATCAAACCAATGGCTAATACATAGATCCCCCACGTCCACAGCAGCGTCATTCCGAACAGGAGAAGAGAGAGCGCCGCAAGCCGGACTGCCGCCGTCCAAATCTGACGAGACCGGTTATACCCGAATACGTAGAATTCGTATAACCCGACTGCAATCGCAAAGGGAAATAATGGCCATAAGTACTTCATGAGTCCCCAACCAAACCAATTGCCAATCAGCAAAATGATTGAGATTACAGTTAGAATACCAGCCGGAATTAAAGCTACGGATGGTACCATACGACCGAAATAGAGCACATGGAGCAGCACACCTGGAATTAAGATAAACAGCGGCCAGAAGACAGCTCCTATAAAGGCAAAAACACCTAACTTACCTAAAAGAATAATCAATCCAACAGCCACAACTCCGAGTCCGACTGCGGCCGATTGTCTGTTCACGAAGGTTCCTCCACTTCATTCCATACTCTGAAAGTCATGATTCCTTTGGCGGATTATGACGTCTTTTTATTTAGTGTAAAGGAATTCAAGGGAAAAAACCAGTTCGATATCACAAAATTTCACCTAAGAATAGCCAATATCACTGCTATTAACAAAATTTAATGTGCAATAAATACTAAAAATAGAATAGACGCATATGTAAGAAGACTTAGGGAAAACGAGCTTTATTGCTGCGGCGGAGAATTAGTGCTAGGACCAATAACATTACAACCGTCAGCACTGGAATGAGCTTATCGATTTCCGAGGGTAACATCTGGCTGAACCGTTGTAAACCAGGGTCGCTCAGCATCATTTCAGCTGCGGTATACCCAAGTAACCCTCCCCCTAAGTAAATAAGTCCCGGCAGTCGGTCCAGCAATCGCATAATGAATGAGCTGCCCCAAATAATGATGGGGATACTCATGACGATTCCGATAACCAGCATAACGGTATCTCCTTCCGCAACTGCGGCTACGGCCAGCACATTATCCAGGCTCATTACGAAATCCGCAACGACGATTGTCCATACTGCTCCCGCTAACGTAGAAGCAGCATGAGTAGAAGCGGAATGGTCACGATTGTCTAACAGGAGCTGTAATGCAATAACCAACAGCAGGACTGCTCCCGCGGTTTGCAAGAATGGAATATGAAGCAGCGTTAATGCACCAAGCGTAAGTATGCATCGCAGTAAGATGGCCGCAACGGCTCCCCACCATACTGCTTTTCTTCTTTGAGCGGCTGGCAGCCTGCGACCCGCCATCGCGATAACAATGGCGTTATCACCGCTCAATAGCAAGTTGATCATCACGATTTCAAGAAATACGAATAACGTTTCCAGTGTTCCCATGGGACACCCCCTCTTTCCTGTTTTATGTACAGGCTCGCTAGGATATGTGAGCACATTTTATGAATCGATTTTTTACGAGTGCCGTATTACCTCTTGAATATTTGGATTGACTTAGGAGGGATAGCTTGTGGAGCTGTTCGGTTGGGATTTATTGAGCGTAGATTTCTGGTCAATTTTAATGACAATCATATTCATCGATTTACTGTTAGCAGGGGATAATGCTATTGTAATCGGTCTCGCAGCTCGCAATTTACCTAAGCACATGCAGAAAAAAGCCGTTATGTTGGGTACGGCCGGTGCAGTCATCATACGTGTCGTTGCAACGATGCTCGTCGTCTCTTTACTCAAAATCCCTTTCCTGCTTGCAATTGGAGGCATCTTACTCATTTGGATCGCTTATAAGCTTCTCGTTCAAGCGGAAGCCCACAATAACATTAAATCTGGCGCTACTCTCTGGTCCGCCATTAGAACCATTATTATCGCCGACGCAGCAATGGGACTCGATAATGTCATTGCTGTTGCCGGAGCGGCTCACGGAGACTATTTCCTAGTTATTCTCGGCTTGCTAATCAGTATCCCGATCGTTGTATGGGGCAGCACTTTGTTTATTAAAGTCTTCGAGAAATTTTCTTGGGTCATTTACTTGGGGTCCGGCGTTCTAGCCTATACTGCCGCTAAAATGATTACGCATGAAAGTGAATTCGCCGACTTCTTCACAAGCAACCCGCTCTTCACCTGGATCTTCATTGCCACGATAATTGTACTCGTTGTTGTCGCTGGCGTTTGGACGAACGCCATAAAAGCACGCCGAATCCAACTGAATGAAACCAGTCCAGCCATAGTCACACAAAAAAGCCGTGAGTCGCTTTAATTTGCGCTCACGGTTTTCTTTGCTTTAGAACCATGAATCTTCCTTCTCTTCTGCTTCCCCAGGTATCCCATCTTCGGTTAGGACAATTGTTTCCGTTTCTTGAATCGCCCTATCGGTTAAACGAATGATTTCATCGCCCATGTATTTCTCGACACGTTCGACAATATTAAGATTCGGATTTATCGCTGGATTCTTAGGTACGAATAATGTACAGCAATCCTCGAAAGGCAGAATTGAGGTGTCAAACGTACCGATTTTCACCGCAGCATCAATGATATCCTGCTTATCCAGCATAACAAGCGGACGCAACAACGGTAAAGAAGATGACCGTCCGATTACATTCATGCTGCCAAGCGTCTGACTCGCCACTTGTCCCAGACTATCTCCAGCAACGATGGCAAGCGCACCATTTTTCTCCGCTAGAGCTTCGGTAATTCTCAGCATATAACGACGCATAAGGGTAATAATCAAGCTGTCATAACCTGTTTGCGAAATTAGCGTCTGTATATCTGTAAAAGGTACTAGATGCAGCTTGATTTTACCGCTGTAATATGAAAGCCGTCTGGCAAGGGTTATTACCTTGTCCTTTGCCTGTTCGCTTGTAAAGGGATAGCTATGGAAATGAACAGCCTCAATTTCCAACCCTTTGCGCAAGGCCATCCAACCTGCAACAGGACTATCTATGCCTCCGGATAACAGCAGCATCGCTTTCCCATTCATACCGAGCGGGAATCCGCCTGCACCCTTCTCGACCTTGCAATAAACGTAAGTATTCTCGTATTGCACGTCGATTTTCAGTTCGATATCCGGCTTCCTCACATCGACCTTAAGCTCTGGCGTATTACGCAGCACATGAGCACCGATCAGTTGATTCATTTCCATCGTGTCATGAGGGAATTCCTTCCAAGCCCGTTTAACGGATACCTTGAAGGTCCTTGGAGCAGGACTCAACTCTCGAAGGACTTGCAGCGCAGCATCACGAATAATTTCGATTTCCTGAAGGCACCTCACCACTGGACTAAAGGATAAGATACCGAAAATATCTCTTAACCGCTCAGCGACCTGTTCATAGCTCGCTCCATTCAGGTGCAAATAAACCCTGCCGAAGGTTCGCTCGTATTCCAATGCCGGGAACGCCTTTAATGCCGTCTTCATTTGTCCAAGCAGCATTTTCTCGAAGCGATTCCGGTTACGTCCCTTTATCGTAATTTCGCCAAACCTCACCAAGACCAAATCATAATTCATCGGTGATTCCTCTCTAGCGGCTTGAGCTTAGCCATAGCCAGCTTAAGCCTTTCGCCAAGTATTTCAATATCATTGCTTGTATGCTCATCTCCGAAGCTAATACGAATACAGCCTGAAGCCCGGTCCTCGTCATAACCCATTGCGAGCAGGACACGACTTGGCTTTAAGCTTTTCGAGGAGCAAGCTGACTGGGTGGACACCTGAATGCCATGCTTCTCAAGCATATGAACCAGGACTTCAGGTCGCATCCCCGGGTATGATAAGCTTATAACATGCGGAGCTGTATGCTGCTCATCTACTTCCATTTGATCCGAATAGATTCCATTTACTAGTAATTCCGGAATTTCTGCTACGATCCCGAGCAGCTGCCGCCTTAACTCATACATAAGCTGCCGTCGGCGATCCCGATCCTCTAACGATAACCTTAAAGCTTGCGCCATCCCAACAATTCCCGGGACATTATGAGTACCCGAACGAACGCCATTCTCCTGGTCTCCGCCGCTAAGCAAGGGAGCGAGCTCTATCCCCTCTTTAACAAGCAGAAATCCAGTACCCTTAGGCCCTCCGAACTTATGAGCAGAGCCCGAATAGAGATGTACTCCGCTTTCCTTCCAGGAGACGGGTACTTTCCCGATGGCTTGGACTCCATCCACATGAAAGCGGATTTGAGGATATTTGGACACGATATCGCCAATTTCCTGGATCGGTTGAATTACACCCGTTTCATTGTTCACATGCATGACGCTTACAAGTACGGTATCCTTGCGAATGGCCTTGTGAACTTCTCGCGGATCCACCATACCCTCGTGATTCACGGGCAACACGGTAACCTCAATTCCCCATGATTCGAGTTGCTGCACGCACTCATAGACAGAAGCGTGCTCGATAGCTGTTGTAATGATATGTTTAGACGGTCTTGTCACCTTAAATAAGGAGCCTTTAATGGCTAGATTATTGCTCTCTGTTCCGCCCGATGTGAAGATGACCTCTTGCGGCTGCGCACCCATTCGTTCTGCTATGCTTGTACGCGCCCGCTCCACCAGCTTCATCGCTTCCGCACCCGAACGATGCAAAGCTGCCGCATTGGCATAATGCAACTTCATAAGCTCTGTTACGGTCTCGATTACTTTCGGGTACATCGGCGTGGATGCACAATGATCATAATAATACACTTTCATATCCGATTCCCCATTCTTCCTTCTAAGCTTCGCGTTTTTTCAATGTCACAGGAAAGGGACCAAAAACGGAGGATATTCATCCCGTCTTGATCCCCTTTAACTGCTGTTAACGGCTAAATAGTCAACTTAGGCGGTCCATTGCTGCGACGCCGTTAGCACCTTGCGAATGTAATTCTGAGTTTCTTCAGGCAGCTTATGAAGGTTGGCAGCGACATCTTGATCATTTGCTATCCCCAACCGGTCTACTCGACCCGGCCCTGCATTGTATGCAGCAAGCGCAGCAGATACATTTCCATCATACTTGCGAAGCAAATAAGATAAGAACCGTGTTCCTCCATCGATGTTCTGGACCGGATCAAAGGAGTTTGTTACTCCCAACCCGCGGGCCGTACCATCCATTAGCTGCATGAGTCCTTTGGCACCTGCTGCGGAAAGGGCATTAGGGTTGAATGCGGACTCCGATTGCATGACCCCTTTAATCAAGGCTGGGTCAACTCCGTATTTCGCGCCTGCAGCGGAAATGAGATCGTCGTATGCCGATGACGAACCGTTGTCGTCAGTCAATGCTCCTCCCCAAGAAGCAGTCGGCATTAAAGGCACCGACAAACCTTCTGCAGACATAACGTTCGCAGAATTCCCCAGCGATGAGCCTGTACCTAACAATTGATTAAGAAGCATATCAAAAAGGCCATTGCCCTCACTTGCAGTTGTATCCGTTGCTGAAGCAGCTAATGGATTAACGCCAGACGTCCATTGAGCCAGCAGCATTTGTTTCATTATACGTGGATCCGTCGTTACATTCACGTCGGTTAGCTCCCGGTCATCAAGTAATATATTGTAATATACCTATTGTACAACAACTACCGATGTCCGACCAGTCCCGACAAAGTTAACCTCGAATGATCAGGCAAAGATCATTCTTACGACCTACTTCTCATTCTTAGGCTGAAAAGTCAGGCAGCAGGTTACAGATGAGCTAGGCGCTGTATCCTGATGGGAGAAAAACTCGTCGGCGAATTCCTCATTCCAACGATTCTTAGCATGGGAATCGACCTCTATCGCAATTTCTTCGGCTCCACAACGATTTCCCTGATTCCAGAAAGAACAATTGCTAACACTGCAAGCAACACCATTCGGCATCCAAATCACCCCCCTGTCTATTGTGCACCCCTTAACTTCGGGTATGCGGACAGGGGGGCGGAGGGTGTTGGCATAAATGTTATTTGGAATGGCTTTGCATACGCCGCTGAGTCAGATAGTCGCTTTCGTAATAAGAAAGATCATCACGCAGCTCCTCATAGATCCGGGAGACTTTCAATATGACATCACGAGCTGGACGCACCGGCTTCATACGGA
The DNA here is from genome assembly GCF_041640265.1 of Cohnella sp. GTDB lineage: Bacteria > Bacillota > Bacilli > Paenibacillales > Paenibacillaceae > Cohnella. Next base: position 73,914 of record NZ_JBEQAP010000004.1, on the reverse strand, counting down.
AACGGATGGCATCTTGACCCGTATATGCATATCGGCCATCTTCGGAGTAACATTCGTTCTTCGGGTAGAAAAAAGAGTTAACTCCATTATGGTAAACCTCATACAATGCACGTTCAGCCAAGTCGTTATCAAAATTCGGACGTCTAAGTAATGCACCCAGCTTCTCGTAGGTCACTTCCGAAAAAACGAGCAGGTGGCGCATATCTGATAACAAGCCACTGTAAAAGCTAACACTGTTCGGTTCTTGATTCTCGGCAAGCTGTTCAAGCGTATTATGGTTCAAGAATGGTTCAATTTGTTCAATGGCTGCCTTTAACTTCTCTCGGCTAGATTCGGCAAGACCTTTAATGTTGCTGGCTGGCATGGATTGTTCCCCTTTCCATTATGCAAAAACGTAACCCTAGGTATTGGTTGGTTAGAGAGGTAAAAAGCTAACGCTTGTACTGTGACAAACTCTATTCATCGTACCATAAAATGTTTTCTAAAGGTACTGCCCAGAAGTAAAATGTGTTGTATATTTTTCTACTTCAGCCTCATCCTAAGGGGAACATCTTTCTAATTGACTAGGCGAGAAGAAGGAGAGATACATCTTGCATCGAAAAACCCTGTTCGGGATTTTGTTTACCTTTGCCGCTGTTCTGCTGGCCATCCCGCTTTTTCCTGTTTTTTTTAAGCAATCACAGCCGTTACCCTCTCCACCTCGTTCTCAGGAAATGCAATCTGTTTCCCGCAATGAAGCGATTTACAAGCAACAAACCGTGCAGAATGACATGAAAGCCACCGAGCTGCTGTCAAGATCCCAGGTTACACGCGATATTCGAAATTTTTTACAAACAAACGACACCCACAAATCTCGTCTGAAGCTGCAAAAGCTGTTGACAATCCATCCTGAAATACTCTTTATAGAGTGGTCAGAGGGTAAACAACAGAAAACTGTCGGTTCCATTCCATCCGAGCTGAGTCCTAAAGCGCGTCCGCACTTGTCGAAAGCTCGGTCCTCTTTACAGAAAGTAAATTTTTATGAGTCTCCAACCTTTCTTCACCAAGGCAAAAGCTTTTTTGTATTATCCAGCAAATCAGCCTCTGCCAACCATAGCATAGTCGCGCTCATTTCCACGGAGGTCGTTCAAGCTGTCGAAAAACATCAGCGGCGAAATATGCGTCTCGTTCCTTACCCAGCTGAAGGCCGTTACCGAATAGAATCCGTTATTCCGGGTACGAATGCGGATATCACTGTTAAGAAAGGGGACAACAACGGAAACGCCAGCCATTATGCAATAGATGAGATCGTAGTTAAATTCCGTACTCCGTTAACAGAGCGTCAACTATTGCAGCTGCGCAATGAGCTTGATCTAACCATCGTTCGGCATACTGGTAAAATATACGTATTCCGTTCCAAGAAACATAAAGCCATGGAGCTTAAAGCGCATTTTCTCCGAAAATGGAACCCTGAATACGTAGAGCCGCATTACTTATATTTAACCAATGCTTTAGACGAGGTTACGGAGGAGCCGCCCATCGTCCCCAACGATACGCTATACTCCGAATATCAATGGAACCTGCCTGAAATAGCGACGGAAAACGGCTGGAGCGTAACTAAGGGCAGTGCTGATGTTGTCGTAGCCGTATTGGATACAGGAGTGCAATCTGATCATCCCGATCTTAAGGGGCGATTGGTAGAAGGAATTAATATCGTTGATCCATCCAGCGCTCCTGAGGATGATGTCGGACACGGAACGCATGTTGCAGGCATTATTGCCGCAGAGGTTAACAATAACGAAGGTGTAGCCGGTATGACCTGGTTCACTAAGATCATGCCTGTTAAAGTGCTCGACAGCACAGGAGCGGGGTCAACCTACTCCGTAGCCGAAGGGATTATATGGGCTACGGATCACGGTGCGAATATTATTAATATGAGTTTGGGTAATTATGCGGAAGCAGAATTTCTGCATGATGCTTTGAAGTATGCTTATGAGCGCGGAGTTGTATTGGTTGCCGCAAGCGGCAATGACAATACAGATCGACCGGGCTTCCCCGCCGCTTATCCGGAAGTGCTTGCCGTGTCTGCTACGGATGCCGATGAATCGCGTGCCGATTATTCCAATTATGGCGATTACATTGACGTCGCGGCGCCCGGCACCTCCATTCCAAGCACCTATCCCGGCAGCCGTTACGCTGCCTTGTCGGGAACATCGATGGCTTCTCCTCATGTAGCTGCGCTTGCTTCATTAGTTCGCGCCGCCAATCCGGGGCTCGGCAACGAGGAAATAATGGAGCTTCTGCGTACCACTTCCAAAGATTTAGGAGCCTCTGGCAAGGATTATGAATACGGGTATGGTCAAATCGATGTGAGGTCGGCACTTCAGTCTGCCAGCGGAATCAATAACTCACTCCAGCTTTATCCGCAACAGGTGCGAAGGGAGCTTGAGCGGTTAAATCAAAGGTAGGAGCGTTTATGTATTCTGAATTAAAGATAAGGAGCTGTACCATAAGATTACCTTATGGTACAGCTCCTTCTAATGGAAAATAATAAAGCCGGAAAGCTTGCCGTAAGCCGGGTTCTGTACTTCAAGTGGTCATAACGGACTGCTTGAAGCAATCCTCCCACGAACTGAAGCGACAATCATCTTTCTAGGCCGTACATTGCTATACGGCTCAAGCGACCAACCCGAACGCACCCCGGGCTAGGGCTGCAATCCTGCGATTGCGGCGTTCTCTTCGGTCTTGCTCCAGATGGGGTTTACCAGGAACAAAGTCACCAGTGCTCCTCGTGGTCTCTTACACCACGGTTCCATCCTTACCTGATCTGCATGCGCAGCCATCGGCGGTCCATTTCTGTGGCCCTATCCTTCAACTCGCGTTGACTGGACGTTATCCAGCATCCTGCCCTGTGGAGCCCGGACTTTCCTCTCGTGGCGCGAAGCCACCAGCGATTGTCTGTCAAGCTTTCCGGTATGTAACGAATAGTATAGCGCGAATCGCTCTCTCTGACAACGGCAATGATTGGTATATAACATTCCAACGATTCATTTATCGAAGTTGAAAAGGCTCAGTATCAACATTGGAGGCGAATACTTCCGTATCGTAACCTTTGTCCTTAAGCTGTTCAGCCAGCCACTTCGCCGCCTTCGGTCTCATGATCTTCTCGGCGTGATGTCCCGGATCAATTATCGTTAACCCGGCAGCTAAGGCATCCTGAGCCGAATGGAAATCGATATCGCCCGTTACAAGCACATCCGCCCCCGCGAATGTGGCATGGCGGATATACCGTGCACCAGAACCGCCTAGAACAGCCACTTTGCGGATCTGCCTAGAGCCATCTCCGACCATTCGGACGAATGGTACATCGAAAGCCGCTTTCACGCGTTCGGCGAATTGATCTAAACTCTCCGCTTCTGGCAGTACGCCAACTCTTCCAAGACCTAAAGAACGCCCCTTCAAATCCATACTATACAGATCGTAGGCAACCTCCTCGTAAGGATGTGCCTTGAGCATCGCGGAGATAACCTTCTTCCTCACGCTAAGCGGTACTATAGTTTCCAAACGAATTTCCTTCGTTTGCTCCATCCGTCCTTGTTTCCCAACAAAGGGCTCACTTCCTTCCCTTGGTAAGTAGGTACCTACTCCCTCCGTATTGAAGCTGCAATGACTATAGTTCCCGATCCATCCTGCTCCAGCATTGAACATGGCAATCCTTACGGTCTCGTGATGGGTTTCGGGAACGAACACGACAAGCTTGAACAGCTTATCCGTATGAACCTCTTCCAGTACATCACGGCCCTTAAGCTCTAATGCTTCCGCCATCCAGTCATTAATTCCGCCTTCCGCTGTATCTAGATTCGTATGGGAGATGTAAACGGCGATATCTTTGCGCAGCAAGCTTGCCGCTAACGCTCCCGCAGGTGTATCGGTTCTTAAATGCGCCAGAGGCCTATAAATGACCGCATGGTGAGCAATGATAAGCTCAGCGCCCAATGCTGCGGCTTCTTCCACTACAGCAGGGGTGACGTCCAGTGTGACGAGTACACGACGAATTTCTTTGGCTGCAGAACCTACCTGTAACCCGATCTTATCGTCCGGCACTGCATAATGCTTGGGAGCTAGACGCTCCATCAATTGGATGATGGTTTCTCCGCGGGCAAACATGATAGCACCTCCCGAATTTCTCGAACGTCTTCTTCCCATTCTCTTGCTTTCTCAGCAGCACCTGAAGTGGACGAGTAGCTGAGCTGAGCAATTACTCTTTCTCTTTTCGCGATTTCTTCTTCCCACTTGACGTGAAAGGCTCTCGTCGGATTTCTAAGCAAATGAGGTCCCATCTCATACAGCCATACAGCCGACATCTTCCTTATTTTCGGCGCTAGCAGCCCTTCGTTGTACAGGTTGGAATGACGGCTTCGGAATTCTCCTGCGTCACTCATCCGAATAGCTCGCAGCAGCGTATAAATGATGCCCTCTTCCTCTAGCAACATCTCCTGTTCGAGAATGTATTGATGTTGTACAAGCCAGCGTCGGACTGCTTCTTCTGCTACATGAGGGGAAAGGATAAGCGTTTCTACCCCCTTTAGACGCTCTCCAGACTGCTCCAGAATTCTCACCATTAAGCTGCCGCCCATACCTGCGATAGCGACCGTATCTACCTCTCCGGGAGACAATACGGACATGCCGTCACCTAATCTTACGGACACCACATCTTCCAAACCTGCCTCAGCCACTTGACGTTTAGCTGCTTCTACGGGTCCAGCATGCACATCTCCGGCAACAGCATAGGTTATTTTCCCGCTGCGTGCCAGAAAAACCGGAAGCAAAGCGTGATCTGTTCCAATGTCAGCGAAGCGAGCACCTTCCGGAACCCATTCTGCGAGTGTAGATAAACGACGAGACAGCTTAAAGCCTCCGCCGCCTGTTTCTAATTCATTCATATCTAAGCAACCCATTCCATCCATTGTTTTCTTAACCGAAACATACCCACGCCAGCTATAACGATTTTCGCAAGCAATTCAATCTGAATCAACTCTGTATTGATGCTGTATAAGGCCGAATAAACCTCAGGTATAAACCATAAGATCAAAGCCGTCGCAAAGAAGACTGCCCCGATCGCTTTGTTGCGGATATGAAGAAACCAGCTTAACCAACCAAATAATAACGCTGCCGGAATCCAGAATACCTGAACCTCGAGCCAAGATGGATTTGTTGCATGCTGCGACAATAACAGTGCATAGAGCACGATAACGGCCATCCAACCAAACCAATGTAATATGGCAAACCGCAGCAATATTCCCAATCCGATCCATATGACGGCACACAGACCTAGCAACCAGAGAAAACCGGAGCTTTCAGTCCAACCGTTTACCTGAATGATGGAGAAGCCCGAAGCTGCCAGGAATGCCATGCCAGCCCCCATATATAACAACCCGCGTAAGGGATTTTCCTTCCGCCGTCTAACCCCGATGATGACTAAAGCTGCCGTGACAACAGCGGTCAGGCCTATTTGCAATGCCAATGGAAACGCGCTAAAATGAAGTACAACAAAACAAAACAAGGTAAAACTTCCAAATGCAAGAAGCCATTGCCTGCCTGTCGCTTGACCGATTCTTTTTAACGTCGAACTCATAAAGCCTTTCGGACGCTCATTTATATCATCCAAATATATATTTTGCAGGAAGTCGCAATACTGTTCGGGCAATAGCTTGCTTCGACGCCAAGATTCAATTTCATTTACGATTAAATTGCGCTTTTCTTCATCCGAAGCAGCCATCGAGGTAAGTCCTCCTTATACGGTTGGAAGAAAAAGACCTTCAACCATTACGGCAAAGGTCTCTACATGAAATGACGATCATTTTATTCTAAAAAGTCTTTCAACCGTTTGCTGCGGCTAGGGTGACGCAGCTTGCGAAGGGCTTTGGCCTCGATCTGACGAATACGTTCGCGCGTTACGCCGAATACCTTACCTACTTCTTCCAGCGTACGTGTACGCCCATCATCCAACCCGAATCGTAGACGAAGTACATTCTCTTCCCGCTCTGTCAGCGTGTCCAGAACATCCTCAAGCTGTTCCTTAAGAAGCTCGTAAGCTGCTGCATCTGCTGGAGCCAATGCTTCCTGGTCTTCGATAAAATCACCCAAATGGGAATCATCTTCTTCACCGATTGGCGTCTCCAAGGATACAGGCTCTTGCGCGATTTTCATAATTTCCCTGACTTTATCTACGCTAAGCTCCATTTGTTCGGCAATTTCTTCAGGTGATGGCTCTCTTCCAAGCTCCTGCAGCAGCTGGCGTGACACTCGAATCAGCTTGTTAATTGTCTCGACCATATGCACAGGAATACGAATCGTCCGTGCTTGGTCCGCAATAGCCCTGGTGATCGCTTGTCTGATCCACCATGTCGCATAAGTACTGAACTTGAATCCTTTGTCGTGATCGAATTTCTCAACCGCCTTCAGAAGACCCATGTTCCCCTCTTGAATAAGATCAAGAAAGAGCATACCCCGTCCGACATAACGCTTGGCAATACTGACGACTAAACGAAGATTGGCTTCTGCCAGTCTTTTTTTCGCTTCTTCACCATCAGGTCCGCCAATTTCAATCTTTTTGGCCAATTCAACTTCATCGTCCGCGCCGAGTAGTGGTACTCGGCCGATTTCTTTCAGATACATCCGAACAGGATCGTTGATTTTGATTCCAGGCGGAAGCGCTAGATCATCGTCGAAATTAAATTCGTCGCGTTCTTCTTCCTCGCCGCTCCCGTGACCATGCCGTTCACGACCCAATTCATCGTGGTCATTCAAGACCTCGATGCCAATATCTGCTAGTTGCTCGAAAAACTCGTCAATCTGCTCGGGATCCTGATCAAAAGGAGATAGCTTCTCCATGATGTCTTTATAGGTCAAGGAAGACTTCTTCTTACCTTGTTCCATCAGCCCGGCTTTGACCTGTTCTAGTGTCGATTCCGTCTCTAACCCGGTGTGTTGATCGTTTGCCATTTCCGACTCCCTCCTCCCTGAACAGGCAAGCGCATCAGAATTGTTTGCGCTGCTTTTCCAAGGCGATAATCTCTATACCCATTTGTGTTGCACGTGAATAGTTTCCAGCACGCTGTGCGCGATTTAACTGTTCAGTCAACCGTTCAATCTCCCTTGTAAGGGAAGCCCGACCGATCGTACGAATACAATCTTCTAGTTCCCGCTCGCCAAACGGGACGTCTATTAAAGCAATACTACTTGCAGTCCGTTCCAGACGATCATCTTGCAAGACCGCAACAAACCGACCGACATCAGGATCATTGAATTGAGCGTAGTAAGCATATAAATAAGCAGCTAAAGCCGCATGATCCTCTACATGAAACCGGTCGCCAAGCCGCTGCTCGACAAGAAGCGCCGTATCTCTGTCCTGTAACATCCAAGAAAGCAGCTGTCGTTCCGCATTCACATGCGCAGCTCCAAGCGGCGGATTCTTAGATGAAGACGATCTCTTTTCATTCCATTCATTATTCCACGATCCCGCTGGAATATCCCCTGTGTTTCCCAATTTCTCTTGCTGACGCACTTCGAGGCTCTCTTGCTTCAGCGTATCTAAGGATACACCGAATTCCTGGGAAAGCTCCTTGAGCAGCAGCTCCCGTTCCGTCGGAGATTCCCGCCTTGCTACGATTCTAACGGCATCGCGCAAATACCGGATCTTCCCATCTTCCTCTAGGAGTATATGGGATTTCCTTAAATATATTAGCTGAAATTTAACTGCGGAAACCGCTCCTTCAATGAATTCCCGAACAAAGGGATCCGGACCATGTATCATTATATACTCATCTGGATCCATTCGATTAGGAAGTACGCTTACTCGTACGCGGAATCCGGCACCTTCCAGCAAGGGAATGCTTTTGTGAGCGGCAGCTTGTCCAGCTTCATCTCCGTCATAACATACGATGACTTCATCTGAGTACCTTCTCAGCAGCGCCGCATGCTCTTGAGTTAATGCCGTTCCCATGGTGGCAACACCATTATGAACACCCGCTGACCAAGCTTTGATTACATCGACATAGCCTTCGAATAGGACGACCTGCCTTGCTCGTCGTATGGCTGGACGGGCTTCATGCAACCGATACAGCGTTCGGCTCTTATTAAAGAGCGCGGTTTCTGGAGAGTTCAAATACTTAGGTTGACCATCCGAAAGGATTCTTCCGGCAAAAGCAATGATCTGTCCGCCCGCATCATGAATCGGAAACATAATCCGATCACGGAACCGATCGACATAACCGTCTGACTCTTGTCTTCGCGATAACAATCCTCCTGCTTCCATCTCAGCCAGCACATACCCTTTGCGTTCCAAGGCTTGAGTAAGCGTGTCCCATCTTGCTGGCGCATACCCGACACCGAATTGCTCGATGAGCGAGTCATTGAAACCACGGGATAACAAATACTCCTTTGCAGACTTCGCAACCTCGATATTTTGCAATAAGTAATGATACAATTTCGCACTGTAGTCATGGGCCTCATGCAGAATTTTCTTTTCCTTCTGAAACGCGGACGGTTCATCATTGCTCACGGAGGACCAAGTAATCGGAATACCGGCATCCTCTGCAAGTGTTTTGACAGCTTCAGGAAAAGTTTCCCCTTCCATCTCCATGACAAACTTGATGACGTTCCCGCCTTTACCACATCCATAGCAGTGAAAAATTTGTTTCTCCGGCGTGACTGTAAAAGATGGTGTTTTCTCGGAATGAAAGGGACAGAGACCCTTCAAGTATTTACCGTTCTTTGTTAGATGAACATATTTGCCAACGGTTTCTGCAATCTCATGGCGGCGCAACACTTCATCAATAACGGATTGGGGAATCATTCCGTAGTTCATTTCAAGCCACCTTATCTCTCAGTGCAGCGAAGCCGAATTCTATACAGTCAATTACCCTGCCGATCGATTTCTTGCACGTATTACAATTCGCTAAACGTCGAGGTTTTCCTGCATCCCCTGCAATAGAATTGTCAGTTTTTGTTGAAACCTTTCACGATCATCATCGGTAAAAGCTCTCGGCCCCTTGGTACGCATGCCTCCGCGACGTTGGCGTGCCGAGAAATACCGTTGCTCAAGCAAGCCCTCGATATCCGCTTCCCGAATCTCCTTACCCCTCGGCGTTAAAACCGCAGAGCCCCGTGCAAGCCCCAAAGCCGCTAAACCATAATCTCCGGTAACCAATATATCGCTTTTCGTCAGAACGTTAGCAATATAAAGATCAGCCGATTGATCACTTGCGTCTACAGTCACGACTTCCACCGATGGTTCAGGCACTAAAACATGAGCATGGCTTGATACTAGGAGCGCAGTTGCTCCAACACTTCTCACTGTTCTGGCAATTTCCGCCTTAACCGGACATGCATCGCCATCCACAACAACCCGTTGACGTGAGACAGCCATCGACATCACCACACGTTCACCCAAAGTTTGCCGTAATATTATATACGCTAACGGGATTCAAAATCCTTCCTTGCACCCATCAATTTTTATGTTCCCCAATTTCGCCCATTTGAAACTTCTTCTAAATGTGAGAAGGAACAACCAATTTAGCAATTGTACTACTTATACGAAATCAATAGGTCCAGGGTTACAAATGTCACAGAAAATTCGGTATTTTCACACTACTCGACAGTTCATAATGATAAAAATCAATTTTGTTGAAAATGCTCTAAAATGATACTTGCCGTTTCCTCTACCGCTTTGTTCGACACATCTATGACGATACAGCCAATTTTTTCCATCACTTGCCTGGCATGAACCAATTCCTTTAGAATTCGCTCCGAAGTTGCATAGGGAGCAGAATCTGGCAGTCCCAGCGCTTTAAGCCGCTCTTTACGAATCGCATTCAGAGCTTCGGGATTAATGGTTAGCCCGATCACCTTACGTGGAGATGCAAGATACAGCTCTCTAGGCGGCACTAACTCCGGCACCAGCGGAACGTTAGCAACTTTAAAGGTTTTATGCGCCAGCACCATGGACAACGGAGTTTTTGAAGTCCGAGATACGCCAATAAGAATAATATCCGCTTTGAGGATACCGGCCACATCTCTTGCATCGTCATATCGAACGGCAAACTCTACAGCTTCTACTTTACGGAAGTAGTCGGCATTCAGCACATGGTTTAACCCGGGTTCATTCTTGGACTCATGACCGAGAGTCTGCTCCAGATTATCTATAAGCGCACCAAGCAGATCAATAACAGGTAAATCCAATTGGTTCGCTTGCTCTACCATATAATCGCGAAGGAAGGGAATAACAAGCGTATAAAGGACAATACTGTTCTCTGCTTTCGCGGCAGCCAGGATTACATCAATACCTTCTCTTGTCTGGATAAAGGCTGCTCGGCGAATGTTGATAGACAGCGGATGGAACTGAGCTGCGGCAGCACGCACCGCAAGCTCCCCAGTATCCCCAGCTGAATCGGACACGACATAGACGGTCACGTTAGCTTGTGCCATAAAGGCCAGCTCCTCTCGGATCGTTACTCAACCCGTTAGCTTAGCAAAATCTGCGAATAGCTTGACATCATCTGCAAGCAGCGCCAATATCGCCAAGCGGTTGCGCTTTAACGCTTCATCTTCCGCCATAACCATTACGGCCTCAAAAAAGCCGGCCACGGGTTTGCTCAAGGAAGATATCGCCGATAAGGCATCCATCATGCTCGCTTGCGCGTATGCGTTCACGAATTCACCGTGTGCTTTTTGCCAAGCTTCAAACAGATAACCTTCTGCGGAATCTGCGAACAGCTGAGCATCCACCTGCTTGGACTCTGCCTTAGCGGCAAGATTGCATACCCGGTTAAAGGCTTCAACCGAATGACGGAAATCAGATTTACCGCTGTCCTTAAGAGCAGCCTGCAACGCTTGCGCCTTAAGAACAGTCCGGCGTACATCCTTCACGCCCGCTCCTAGCACCGCATCCACGACATCATAACGGATCGACTGATCAGCTAGAACGTTTTTGATTCGAAGGCTGAAGAATTCCTGCATATCTTTACTGATGTCATCAGCTTCGCGTTTAAGACCTTTTGCACTGTGAACATCAAGTGCAATCTTGAATAAATCCGTAAGAGTAATATCCATCTCGTGCGCAAGCAAGGTATTGACGATACCTGCTGCTTGGCGGCGCAGAGCATAAGGGTCTTGCGAGCCTGTCGGTACGATACCGATAGAGAAGCATCCGGCAATTGTATCTAGTTTATCCGCGATTCCGACAATGGCTCCAACTGCGGAAGCCGCAGGCTTGTCACCGGCATTACGAGGGGAATAATGCTCATTGATGCCCCGCGCTACGCTTTCACGCTCTCCCGCTTTGCGAGCATAATCCTCTCCCATAATGCCTTGCAGCTCGGGGAATTCATATACCATCTGAGATACGAGGTCGAATTTGCAAATATCAGCTGTGCGGCTGACGTCTTCAGATGCAGCTTGATCTAATTTCAATTGCTGCGATATTCGATCCGCAATGAGACGGGTACGGCGAACTTTATCCGCAACTGAACCCAGCTCTTCGTGATATACGATATTTTCAAGCTTTGCCAATGCATCTGCAATCACTAACTTTTTGTCTTCTTCGTAGAAGAACTTAGCATCGGACAAACGCGCCCGCAGAACCTTCTCGTTCCCCCTAGATACGACATTCAGCGACAAATTATCCCCGTTGCGTACAGTAACGAAATGCGGCTGTAAGCGGCCTTCAGAATCCAGCACCGGGAAGTATCTTTGATGCTCACGCATCGAAGTAATAAGCACCTCTTGAGGAATCTGCAGGAACGACGGGTCGAATGAACCCGTAAGCACTGTTGGCGTTTCTACAAGAAACAGTACCTCTTCAAGCAAATCGTCCTTTACCGCGATATTCCAGCCCCGTTCCACCGACAAGCTTTGAATGCCTGCGAGTATGGCTTGCTGGCGTTGGTGTACATCGACTATAACATGCTCAGTAAGCAATCGTTCGACGTAAACGCTTGGCTCCTCCACTAAGATATCTTTACCCAAAAAACGATGTCCGCGTGTGACGTTGCCTGTTGCAACTCCCGTTATTTCAAAAGGAACTATCTCTTTGCCGTGCAGGGCGACTAACCATCGAATAGGACGAACATAACGAAGCTCATAATTACCCCAGCGCATATTCTTAGGAAACGTTAAGGAGGTCACCAGTGCAGGAAGCGCATCTGGCAGTAAGCTCGCGGTCTCCACGCCAAGGCTGCTCTTCTTAGCAAAAATATATTCAATGCCCGCGATTTCCCGAATGAACAAGCTGTCCGGCTCCACGCCTTGGCTGCGGGCAAATCCGAGCGCAGGTTTACTCCAACCGCCATTTTCATCATATGCGATTTTGCGGGATGGGCCTTTTACTTCTTCGGATACGTCCTCTTGCTTGTCCGCTAAATCCGTTACATGAACTGTCAAGCGACGAGGTGTAGCATAGGCTTTCACCTCACCGAATCCCAAGCGGCTTTCCGTTAACCACTTTTCGGTTTTCTCTTTCAGTTGATCCATAGCGCTTCGTACGAAACGGGCAGGCACCTCTTCTAAGCCAATTTCTAATAACAGGTCTTTAGCCATTGTGCACCGCTCCTTTCTTCAGCAGCGGGAATTCAAGCCGCTCTCTTTCTTGCAAATAAGTCGCTGCAACCTGACGTGCCAGGTTTCGCACTCGAGTTATATAACCCGTTCGCTCCGTTACGCTGATCGCGCCTCTAGCATCCAGTAAATTAAAGGTGTGGGAGCATTTCAGTATATAGTCGTAAGCAGGGAATACAAGATTAACGTCCATTGCCCGCTTGGCCTCGCCCTCATAGGTCGAGAACAGCTGGAATAGCATGGCGGTATCCGATACCTCGAATGTATATTTAGAATGCTCGAATTCAGGCTGCTTGAACACGTCGCCATAAGATACGCCATTTACCCATTCCAGATCAAATACATTTTCTTTGTCTTGGATATAAGAAGCTAACCGTTCCATTCCATAGGTAATTTCTACAGCTACAGGATGACAGTCGATACCCCCGACCTGTTGGAAGTAGGTGAATTGAGTGATTTCCATTCCATCCAGCCATACTTCCCATCCCAAGCCCCAGGCTCCAAGTGTTGGCGCTTCCCAGTTATCCTCTACGAATCGAATATCATGATGAAGAGGATCGAGTCCGAGACGCTTCAGGCTTGCTAAATAGAGCTCCTGAATGTTATCAGGCGAAGGCTTCATAATGACCTGAAATTGATGATGCTGGTAAAGCCGATTCGGATTTTCACCATAACGTCCGTCTGCCGGGCGTCTGGATGGTTCTACGTATGCAACATTCCATGGCTCCGGTCCGATTGTACGCAGGAAGGTCATCGGATTCATAGTGCCTGCACCTTTCTCCGTGTCGTACGGCTGTACAACGATACAGTTCTGCTCCGCCCAAAACTGTTGCAGCGTTAGCGTCATTTGCTGAAAATTCATTTGTTACCCGCTCCTTTGTATAGCAATATAAAAAAACCCCCGTCCCACGTCCGCCTTGGCAGACATAGGGACGGGAGCTGAAGATTCCCGCGGTTCCACCCTACTTGGCTGTCCTCACCACGCCGTCTATGAGACCGACACAATAAAGATAACCCTCCTCATTCCATACAATCTCTCCAGAGCGCCCTTCACCGATCCGTATCTCCGGGCTTTCACTATCCCCGGCTCGCTGCAGCCTGCTAACGGTATTCGGTTACTTTCTCCTTCACTGAGACAAAACAATTATGAAAACATTCTAAACTACTGCGATACGGGCTGTCAAACCGTCCCGTCGCCTGCCTCGACATCCGGCGTCGGATCCGGTCGCTTTACTCGCTCGCCGAGCAGATCGCCATATTTCTCCCACTGATCTAGGAAGCTTCGAGATTTCAGTGTTAGATTCAAATGCATGTCTAACCATTTCCTAAATACAAGCTGCAGCTGACGTTTGGAGCTAGGCTTAACTGTAATGTTTCCGAGGCGACGCATATCAAGGGCTAAGAATACTCGAAGCAGCTTCCATACCGTTTCTTCCAGCTCAAGCGCCGACGGATCCCGATGTCTGCACATCGAGCATAAAGCTCCGCCTGCCGCAGAACTGAACCGGAATACCCCTTCCTGTCTTCCACAGTTCACGCATTCGTCCAATACGGGAGCATAACCCGCAGAGATTGCCACCTTCATTTCATAGACAGAAAGCACCACCTGCGGATCTTTACCTTCTACTAGCGCCGTTTGGCAAGCCTTCAATTGATGGAACAAATATGCAGCGGCTTCATCGTCGTTAATGGATCGATCTGTTAATTCCGCCGCATAGGCAGCATACGCCGGTCCTTCCAAGCCCTCGCGAAGCTCGTGGAAAGATTCGATGATTTCACCGCTGTTCAGAGTTCCAAGCGATCCTGCTTTGTAATAGGAATAATCCCCATATGTAAACAGCTGTGCCAATGCACCATAACGGCTTTTCAGCTTCTTGGCTCCACGCACAACAATGCCCTGCTTCCCATATGTGGGCGTAAGCAGGGTAATAATTTTGTTTCCTTCGCCATAATCGATACTTCGAATGACTATGCCTTCTACCCGATATAACATCGGTCATCATTCCTCGTCCAAGACATGATCCTCTTCGTCTTCCGACCCGGCATCCGTCCCAAGCTCAGACACTCCGAGATTGTGCATTTCCTTGTATAGCAGATAAGCTTCGATATCGCCGGTTTGCGTAAACACGTGCCACGTGAAATCCCGCACAGCGCCTCATCCCCTCCGGTCGAAAATGAATTGCTCTTACCCGGTTAGGATGTCTCGAGGACCGCTTAGCTATGCCTGATAATTTTCGGTTATTCGTTCCGGTAGCCAAGTGTTTTAAGGATGGAATCGCGATTACGCCAATCCTTATTCACCTTTACCCACAGCTCAAGAAAAATTTTGGAGCCTAGCAGCCGTTCCATATCTTGCCGAGCCAGCTTACCAACCTCTTTAAGCAGCGCACCGTTCTTGCCGATAATGATTCCCTTCTGCGAGTCCCGTTCAACGAAAATAACCGCACCGATGTTGACGAGTCCATTGTCCTCCACGCTCATGCTCTCAATTTCCACGGCGATGGAATGAGGAATCTCCTCCCGTGTAAGCTGCAGAAGCTTTTCTCTGATTAATTCAGCGCAGACGAATTGCTCGGGGTGGTCCGTGATTTGATCAGCAGGATAATACATCGGGCCTTCATTCAAATAACGGGACACCTGCTCAAGAAGTGAGTTCACGTTGTTTCCTTGAAGTGCTGATACCGGTACGATTTCCGCGAAGTCCATCAGCTTGCGATATTTATCGATAACTGGAAGCATAGCCTCGGGATGAATCTTATCGATTTTATTGAGCACAAGGAAAACAGGAGTCCCGCTTACCTTCTTCAATTGCTCGATAATATAACGGTCTCCGCCGCCGATCACTTCCGTAACATCCGTAAGAAATAAGATCGCGTCCACTTCGTTAAACGCGCTTTCTGCAGCCTTTAGCATATAGTTGCCAAGCTTGGAATTCGGCTTGGTAATGCCCGGTGTGTCAAGGAATACGATTTGCATGTCATCTGTCGTATAGACGCCATGAATCTTGTTCCTTGTCGTTTGGGGTTTATCTGACATGATGGCGATCTTTTGTCCGATCACTTGGTTCATTAGCGTAGATTTACCCGCATTCGGGCGGCCTACGATGGCCACAAAGCCAGATTTGAATCCTTTTTTCTGCATATAACCTATTCTCCTTCGGCTGGGTTTGTCCCCTGGCCTTTCATGTATCCTAGCTATTCAAATCCCGTGAAGTAAATGCGCCGGGAAGAAGCTCTGACACCGTTGTTACGCGGTACGCGCCCTGCAAATTGCCCAGTATGACCGGCATATCCGGATCGCATAGCTCTACCATCACCTGGCGGCAAACACCGCATGGCGTTATTGGAAGGTCCGTATCTCCGATGACCGCTATGGCCTGGAAAGTTCTCGGCATACAACCGTCTGCCACAGCCCGGAACAATGCAGTGCGTTCTGCGCAGTTGGTCGGCCCGTAAGCCGCATTCTCCACATTGCAGCCATGGTGCAGCCTGCCTTGGGAATCAAGGACGACAGCCCCAACCTTAAACCCTGAATAGGGTACATACGCATTGTCACGCGCTTTCTTAGTCGCTTCCATAAACTGTTCAACCGTTAAGGAAAGATGATCAATGCCCATTATGAACTTCTCCAATCAAAAATAGCCTCCCACAAAGGGGGTCCAAGTATGATAAAGCCTACAACCGCTGCAAAGAACGCCGCAACAAGCACGGCGCCGGCAGCAGTATCCTTAGCCGCTTTGGCAAGCGGGTGAACCTCAGTCGTCGCCAAATCAACCGCTCTTTCTATCGCTGTATTTAACAGCTCGGATACCCATACGCCGGTAATGGCTGCGAGGAGCCACAGCCACTCCATTCGCCCCACCTGTAACCAAGCAGCCAGAATCACGACAACTATAGCAGCCGCAAAGTGAAACCGCATATGACGTTCGCGCCGAAGCGCACCCTTAATTCCATCAAAGGCATGACGGAAAGCTTGGATGAAGTGCGAACGCCCGCGGCTCATCGCATGAGTCCCGCTTCCTTCAGCACCTCTTCTTGTTTAGCAAACATACTGCGTTCTTGCTCTTCATCTCCATGATCGTGACCGAGCAGGTGAAGGAAGCCGTGTACGAATAGAAACCCAAGCTCCCGTTCGAGACTATGCCCATATTCCGCAGCCTGAGCTTCAGCTCTTGGAACAGAAATAACGATATCCCCAAGCAAATCCGCAAATGGGTTTTCCGATTTGACTTCGTCCTTCCAGTTCTCTTCTCCTTCTTCCCCATCCTCGGAAGCTTCGTATTCATCATTGAAATGAATATCCGGATCCTCGCCTTCAACAAGTGAGAAAGACAATACATCCGTAGGTTTGTCTAGCCCGCGGTATTGTCGATTCAGCTCCTGTATCCCTGCATCGTCCGTCAATGTCAGCGTAACGATTCCATCGGTAACCTCTTCCTTACGCCCTGCAATATGCAACAGCTTCTCCAATTGATCCATCCATTGCTCTACCTTGCTGCCTGCTCCGCCTTCACGTTCATCGATCCATTCCAGACTTAAGGTCATCCTTTATTCTCCTTCGCTTCTTTCATTTTCTTCAATTCTTTATCGTCGGGATACTCAATTCGCGAGTGGAACATCCCTATGACTGTTTCTTTGAGCGTCTCCGCAATTTTGTCCAATTCCCTGAGCGTTAAGTCGCATTCGTTGAATTGGTTATCATCCAATCGATCTTTAATGATTTTGCCGATAATCTCTTCAATTTGTTCAACCTTCGGGTGGTTGAGCGAGCGTACTGCCGCTTCCACGCAGTCAGCAATGCCTACGATAGCCGCCTCTTTGGATTGTGCCTTGGGTCCCGGATATCGATAATCATCTTCGGTCCACTCACTATTTAACCCTTGATCTTGCGCTTGCTTAACCGCTTTGTGATAAAAATATTTCAAGAAAGTCGTTCCGTGGTGCTGCTCGGCAATATCCCGGATGTGCTTGGGAAGCTTATGCGCTCTGAGCATGTCTGCACCATCCCTAGCATGAGCGATAATGATGGAGGCACTGACCTTAGGATCCAGCTTGTCGTGCGGGTTGCCCGCCGCATTCTGATTCTCGATGAAATAAAGCGGTCTCTTCGTTTTCCCCACATCATGATAGAATGATCCAACTCTGCATAATAGACCATTTGCCCCGACAGATTCCGCAGCTGCTTCGGAGAGGTTTCCCACCATAAGGCTATGATGATAAGTACCCGGAGTCTCGGTAAGCAGCTTACGTAATAAGGGATGGTTCGGATTAGCAAGCTCCACAAGCTTTAATGCGGACAATATACCGAAAGTCACTTCAAAGAAAGGCATAAGGCCGATCACAAGTACGGCCGTTACTAGCCCGCTGGCGAACATGAAGCTAACCCCTTGCAACAGCTGCGTGCGATTGGGTTCTGGATCAATAAGCATAAGCGCAAGTACCGCAACCGAACCGAATAGACTGACCATAATACCCGCTTTGAGGATCGAGGATCGCTGGCTGGCACGATGAATGGCAAGGACGGCGGTGAACGATACGACGGCGGCGACGAATCCGTAATGAAAATCGAAAATATGCTCTTGCTCCACGTTAAGTATGATACTGGCCAATAAAGTGAACAGAAAAGAGCTCACCAAGCCTAGATGTAAATCCAGAAGCAAAGTCACCATCATACTCCCCATGGCAACAGGGGCTAGATAGCCAATAAACGGCCATTGCTCGTTATGAGCCAGCGCAACCAAATGCATAAACAGCATATTTAATGCGAATATCAGCAGCAGCATGACCCAATGTACATTGTTTCTCTTCTGCGCAGCGGAAGCGCCTGTAGTCAGCTCTCCATAACCATACAAGGCTAGCGTGAAAATAATTGAAAATAACAGAACCCCAAGCTGCGGCAAATAGGTTTTCCGTTCCTGCAGCAGCCCAAGAGAATCAAGCTTCTCATAAATATTCTCAGTGATAACCTGTCCGGCTTTAACGACTATATCACCCTGCTTAATCAGAACCGGCGGAGTATTCTGCTTCGCTTCAACCTTCGCATCTTCCGTAGCTTTTTTATCATAGAATTTATTAGGCAAAATCGCCAGACGCGCAAGCTCCTGCACGATTTCCCGCTCTGTCTTCTGCGAGAGAGAGCTGGCGTTCACGAGCTCTGCCACCTTTGTTCGAGCCGTCTCAGCCTCTGACAAGGATTCGCTTGTCAGCTTGCGTACGACTTCTCGTCCGACTGAACGCATTTCGAACAATTGCTCTGGGGTTAGACGGGGGAGCTTGTAAAACGTTTCTTCGGGTATCTGATATCTCTGCTCTAACACGACCCGCTCCATCTCTGCAAGCAATCCCGCAGAGTAAGTCTCCGATCCTCTGTTTGCGGACAGGAACGTGTCGACATATTGCTTCACTCGCTCAGGGATAACCCGTCGGAAGATTTCCACCTTGTCGGTGTCCGTAAGCTGATCATCTAGATTAAGCTGCTCAATTCGCGTGAAAATCTCGTTGATAAGCCCTTCATTCCGAAGTGCCACAATAGAATAGATAAGTCCCACCTTATCGGCGGCTTCCTCTTGTGCCTGCAGTGTTGCCTTCTCATCCAGCTCTTGGCGGGGTGCCTTGATATCCTTGTCGCTTTTGGCGTTTAATGTTATATCGTAAGTTTCCGGGACAAGCCGCGGAGAGATGCTAAAATAAAACAAAAATACAAAAAGCAGGAGCAGGAGCCAACGCATTGCTGCACTGTTCTTCCATCCTGCCGCTGCCCTTGACAAGGTGAGCTGATTGCTGGGCGGGCCGTTACTTTTCCGACTCATCCGGCACTCTCCTCCTTATTGTTGTAGATCGTTATCCTTATTATAGGCTACGATAATTTTCTGAACGAGGGCATGCCGAACGACGTCCTGCTCGGTGAAGTATACGATACCGATTTCCTCGATCTGTCTTAATATGCGCTCAGCTTCTATTAGACCGGATTTTTTGCCTTTAGGTAAATCGATTTGCGTGACATCACCGGTTATAACCATTTGAGAGCCAAAGCCTAGGCGTGTCAAAAACATTTTCATTTGCTCGGGAGTCGTGTTCTGCGCTTCATCCAGGATAACGAAGGAATCATCGAGAGTACGCCCCCTCATATAGGCAAGCGGAGCGATCTCAATTAATCCGCGCTCCAGCGCTTTAGCGACACCTTCAGGGCCCAATACATCGTTCAGTCCATCATACAGCGGGCGAAGATACGGGTCTACCTTCTCCTGTAGATCGCCGGGAAGAAATCCAAGGTTCTCTCCAGCCTCCACCGCCGGACGGGTAAGCAGAATACGCTTTACCTTTCCTGACTTCAAAGCGGCAACCGCACAAACAACGGCTAAATAAGTTTTGCCCGTACCCGCAGGACCAATTCCGATTACGATATCCTTCTTACGGATCATCGTTACATAGTGGCGTTGCCCTAACGTTTTGGGAATAATGGATTTGCCGCGGAAGGTCGTGGCTATTTCACCCTTGAACAAGGAGAGCAATTGATCCGCTTTCATCTCTCGGGACAGCTCCAACGCATATCGAATGTCCCGTTCGTTTAGCTGCAAGCCGCCTTGAATGAGCTGAATCAACGTATCGAACAGCTGCTGCAAGGAACGGACCTCCTGTGCAGGCCCTTCGATGTAAATTTCCGCGTCGCGGGAATGAATGAGGGATACAGTTTCTTCTTCTATAATACGCAAGAACTTGTCCTGTGGACCGAATAGAGCTAGACCTTCGGCTGCATTGCGTAATGGGATCGTGGTATATTCTTTCAATTCCGCCAAAAAGCCTCATTCCCCCAGTTCTATCGTGTTTATAGTATAGGACGTTCGACCTCGATTGATTGTTCCACTTCAAAAAGGACGGTTAACAATACTTTACCATTCTCAGTATGTTCATGCAAAATCTTTTCCGCTTTGATAAGCGTATCTTTGCCGTTTTTCGCGAGCAGCTCATCTCGAGCTTGCTTCAGTCCCGCTTCTTTCGCTTGTTCGGGAGATAGCTTTAGCTCAACCTCCAAAACCTCCAGCTCATGCTCCTTCATCATTCCAATGGGCAACAGCCGTCTCCATAATTGTACTTTTTGTATAGTCGTACGGGTTTGCGAGCTCTCAAAGGCTTGACCCCGATATCCCGAGATTTGCAAGGCACGATTGCCAACCATTATGTACGAGCGATTGTTCGATACTCCCGTAAAGCTTTTAGTTTTCGTCGTTAGCGGTGAGACGATACGATATTCATGCCAAACCAGCCCCATCACTTTCCCTTTAGACACGACCAGCTTGCTGTGCTCCGCTCCATCCCCTAGAAGGCCGGAAATCAGGACATCACCCTTCCTGACTCTATCGTTACGCTCAACCTTAGGGCGGCCATTCTCAGCCACGATGCGAGTAATAACAGCATCTGTCTTGGCGACAAGATCTCTTGGACTGTCAAGCTGCCGCTTATCGGGTTTCGTGGAATCGATAACGGTAATCGTAATCGAGGTCCCCTGTTTGTCCACTCCGATCCATGCCGCTCCCGGCAAATGAACCGCTAAGCGTTGAGATAAGGATGCCGCATCTTGAAGACGGAAGGACCATTGAAAGGGATATATGCCCTCCGCTCTTGCCGCTTGGCGAATTTCCTCGTCCGAAACGGAGGAGCCCCCCTCGATTTTGACATTCCACACCAGTGTGGAAAGCACGAAAAGAGCCGCAATGAAAATAAGCATCCCGCCCGCGAAAGTCTTTCTTCTCGATAAACGCGCCAGCTTAAAAGGCAAACCGTGACGGGATAAAATACGTGTACGGCTTCCGTTATCACGTAACAAAGGACGCAGCCGAAAAAAATCGGGGATCGACACGCCGAAGGAAAGCCTTCCATCAGGCGTGAAAGAAATATTCCACAGTGTTATTTTCTCCGATGTTGCTGAATTGAGGAACCTCTCTGCCTCTCCCCCTATAAGCTTAACCCAGACGTACCCCCGCATCATGGCAACCCATGTTCCTTTCATGAACGCTCTCCTCCCGGCTCAGAGCCTGTCCATCCTAAAGACGAAAGTCCGTTTCAAACGGACTTATGTAAATCCTAGTGCCTTCTTTATCGGTGCTTCGGCATCAGGTTATGCGGCTTCTCTTTCGCGAGTAACTTTACACCAAGTATCTTTCCTTCCACGAAAACTTCCTCTGCTCCAATATTCCGAATGATTAAATCTTCGCCTGTCACTTCCATTTCCCCATTGTCCATGGCAAGCCGGAGCAATTGCGGGGAGAAATGGATGACACCACGGTGATTTTCCACCGTTAGCTGAAGACCGCCAATCATTGTGATGCGAGGCAAGTCTAGAACCACATCCTGCGGCAGGTCGAGAATGGTTGCGGTCCATTTACGCAGCTTCCGACTGACACGCATCATAGGGCGGTCCTCCCTCCTATACGGTAAAACATATGCATCACGATTGCGCTTTATGAAGCGAAGGCAGGTCAAGCTCTGTTTGCTTTTTCCTCCCCGAGGATAGGGGTTCCCAAAATTAAAATAGTGGTGGTGCAGGAATAACACCCTGCACCACCACTATTCCGTTATCACCATGATTATTTGATTACGCTGCGGGTTTAGCGGCGGTAAGGACGTCTAGCCCTTGGAGGACCTAGAATCTCTGCCCACACCACAGCACGAGATAAGTCGTCACGGCTTAAAGCCTCTGCACCAAACCCCGTCTTACTCTGTTGAGACCTCTGCAATATAGCTTTTTCCTGAGCCCCTGCAGGCGCGTAGATCGGAGAATTCCTCTTAGCGGGCATTCCCTCCTGTTGACGCGTTTCCATCCATGGCGGTTGCTCTATGGACGCAGGCGGCGGTATCTGACGGTCAGGAGCCGTTTGACCCGGCCTGCCGCCTTCTCCAAAGTCCGGCATCCGATTCGGATTTCTTTCCAGAGGCGATTTGCGGAAAAACAGGGAGTAAATAATTCCCACTGCGACAACAACAATGAAGAAATTGTCCATAATAAACGTAATTAGTTGCTCCACGTTTCACCCTCCTTACAAGCAGTTAAACCCTATCGATTGTCTTAAACCTCTCCGCGAGGATTATCATTTTGTTTGCCGATTGAGCCCCTCATTTTGGTGTCGGCTTCAATGTTCTTAAGATTCATGTAATCCATTACGCCTAATTTGCCCGATTTCAGCGCATCCGCCATAGCTAGCGGAACCTCCGATTCTGCTTCAACGACCTTCGCTTGCATCTCAACTACACGCGCTTTCATCTCTTGCTCTTGCGCGACAGCCATGGCGCGGCGTTCTTCCGCTTTCGCTTGGGCAATCCGCTTATCCGCCTCAGCCTGTTCGGTTTGCAGATGTGCTCCGATGTTCTTCCCTACGTCAACATCCGCAATATCGATTGACAGAATTTCGAAGGCTGTACCTGCGTCCAAACCTTTAGCTAGTACAGTCTTGGATATAAGATCCGGACTCTCCAACACGTCCTTATGGGATGCGGCTCCCCCATTCGTGCTGACAATCCCTTCCGCTACGCGGGCCAGAATCGTTTCTTCACCCGCACCGCCGACTAGACGATCAATATTAGCTCTCACCGTTACACGAGCTTTAACTTTAACTTCAATTCCATCTTTTGCAACGGCAGACACAACCGGGGTTTCAATAACCTTCGGATTTACGCTCATCTGTACTGCTTGCAGCACGTCACGCCCAGCGAGATCGATAGCTGCCGCACGTTCGAATATGAGAGGAATATCTGCGCGCTGTGCGGCAATCAGAGCGTTCACGACACGGTCAACATTACCGCCTGCTAAGAAGTGACTCTCAAGTTGGTTAATATTCAGTCCTAATCCCGCCTTGGTTGCTTTAATCATCGGGTTTACGATTCTGCTTGGAACAACACGACGAAGTTTCATACCCACCAGCGTTATGATGCTAATTCTTACTCCGGAAGCCAAAGCCGAAATCCAGAGCATAAGAGGGAAGAAGCTCATAAACACCGTTACCGCAATAATTGCTAACGCCACGATTACAAGAAGTTGAATGTCCATATTTTCCATTTTGTACCTCCGTCAATTTATTGGTTATCATTGTTTCATGTCATGTCTTTATTCGAATTTGCAATTAAATCTCCTTCACTAGAATCCGGGTTCCATCCACTGACAGTACACGAATCGGCTTTCCCTTATCGACATATTCTCCCGATGTAATGACATCGATACGTTCTCCGGCAATTTCCGCTATCCCTGAAGGGCGAAGAACAGATATCGAAATGCCTTCCTGCCCGATCCACTTCACTCGGGAAAGCTGAGGAACATATCCTTTATCTGCCGTCAGCTGTTCCCTTAGGATAAATCGGTTCCAAATCCCCCTGCGACGGAATACATAGGCGAAAACAACCACTAAAATCGCTGCGATCAATACTGCGATTCCTAGTGACTGCAGGGCATTACCCGTATCGTAAGCCCCCATCGTTATTCCAAATATTAGTGCTGCAATTCCAAGTATTCCAAGAATACCGAAGCTCGGAACGAACATCTCCGCAATGAGCAGCCCAATCCCTATCACGAACAAAATGATTGCTTCCATTCCTGCAAACCCCGCAATCGATTGCCCGAAAAAATACAAACCAAAAGCAACGAGACCCGTAAAACCAGGAATACCGAAGCCAGGGACAAGCATTTCAATAGCGATACCTGCGATTCCGATAATCAATAATAGCGTTGCGATCCCTGGACTTGTCACGAAGGCAGAAACGCGTTCGGCGAACGACGGATTCAAGTCAACAACCGCACGATCGGATAGACCCTTCCATGCAATGACCTCTTCAACCGTCTTTGCGAGTGAATCCGCATATCCAACCTTAAAGGCTTTCTCTGCGGACAAGGAAAGGATTTGTCCTTTCCCGTTCGTCTCACCCAACTCCTTAAGCTCCAGCACCCGGTTAGGATCCACCATCTTCACAGCGATCGCTGGATCGCGCCCGTTAAGCTCTGCTGCTGCTGCCATTTGCTCGCTCCAGAAAGATACCAGCTTCGGATTCTCAACAGCATTTCCTGATAAATCCACAATCATAGCAGCACCGATTGTTGTTCCTGGAGCCATCGCGATATCTCCTGCGTTCAGAGCGATATAAGCGCCCGCGGAAGCCGCTTTACCGCTGACGAACGCAATCGTAGGAACATTAGCATTCCTGATTCGTCCGCCTATTTCCTCAGCAGATGTCAAGCTGCCGCCTGGCGTATCGATATCTAACACAACAAGTGACGCTTTAGCTTCTTCCGCCTCGCTTAATGCGCGATCCAGGAAGGATGCCAAGCCAGTTTGAACGGTTTGTTGAACCGGGATGACGTACACAGAGCCTTCTGATGGAGTTTCCGCAGCGTGAGCGCTTTCATTCCACACACTCAGCAATGGTATTCCTGCAAGAATGAACAATAGCATCAACCGAAATAATCTTGTCCAGCCTACATTTCTTTTGCGATGGGGATCAATCAGAATCAAGCTCATTCCTCCTACAGCTAGATTTCCAAGATAAACTGTAATACGGTGAGAAATATCTTTCGTTTCATCATACCCTATATTTGGTCATTTAGAGCAAACTTTCAGCAAAAGCAAAAAGCACCCCCGATTAGGGAGTGCCTGTCGTTTACATCAGAATTATTGCAGAGATTGTTGGACAATTGCGTTGACGAGCTTACCGTCTGCAATACCCTTCACCTTGGGCATTAGAGCCCCCATCAATTTTCCCAAATCGGCTTTAGAAGAAGCACCGGTTTCTTGCATGGTCTGTAAAACGATAGCTTTGACTTCTTCTTCATTCAGCTGTTGCGGAAGATATTCTGTGATGATCTCAATTTCTGCTTTAACATTACTTACGAGATCTTCCCGTCCACCTCTTGCGAAGTCTTCAAGGGAATCGCGTCGTTGCTTGAGTTCACGGCTCAATATATTAAGCGTATCGTTATCTTCAAGCGGACGGCGCAGCTCGATTTCTTGATTCTTAATCGCTGCACGAACCATTCGAATTGTCGAAAGGCGGAATTTGTTTCCGTCTCTCATCGCTTGTTTCATGTCTTCGTTCAAACGCTCCGCGAGACTCATGAGTGCGGATTCCTCCTAGAACTTCCGTTTACGTGCGGCTTCGGACTTCAACTTCCGCTTAACGCTTGGTTTCTCGTAATGTTTACGTTTCTTAACTTCCGCGAGAACGCCGTCTTTGGCAATGGAACGCTTGAAGCGGCGGAGTGCAGCGTCGATTGTTTCATTTTTTCTTACTTTCGTTTCTGCCACCTGTTTTCCCTCCCTCCGCAATAGACCAGAACACGGTTATCAAACTATATTATATGTGAAGAGGAAAGCAGGTGTCAACTTAAGTCTGCCGGAAAATAACGAATGGTTAAATCTATTCACAATCAGCCTGCGGCTTTGGATTAAGCGGAGCTAATTTCTCTCCGCCAAGAATATGCCAATGAATGTGATAGACAATCTGTCCAGCATCTCTTCCGCAATTATTAACGAGTCGGTAGCCATTGTCTGCAAGACCTGCTTCTCGTGCGATCTCCTGGGCTTTCATTAGGATATGTCCCAATAGAGCACTGTCATTCTCTTCACAATCATTCATAGTTGCAATATGTTTCTTCGGGATCACAAGCAGGTGAACGGGGGCTTGGGGCTGAATATCATGAAACGCGACAACTAGATCATCTTCATAAACTTTACGGGAAGGAATCGTTCCTTGGACAATTTTGCAAAAAAGGCAATCCATTTTCTGACGCACCCCTTTTTTTTCCTTTATCGCTATCATAACGTATTCTCCACCGCTTCGTCCAACCGTTGCCCATACCAAAAGAGCCTGCAGCAAATGCTGCAAGCCCCTTATTTCCCTTTGTCGATTACCAATAATAAGGCAGCAGCGAGAGTGCGATCAAACTGGCTAAAGGCAGTATGAGCCGATTGAACCGTCTCGGACGGTACGGATAGTAAGGACCGTAAGATGGATACAGCGGCGGGTACGGGAAAAACCCACGCATTTCATCCACGGGTCCAGGAACAGCGATACAAATCCATTCTTCATCCACATGCTCAACAATGCCGTCATAACAAAAGCCATCAACTGATTGGATTTCGACATACCGATGCATATGGGATTCGCAATGGCCCTTTGAAACCTTTTTTGCAACCGGCTGGGCAACCGGTACATGCTGTTTGTTAGCAACCGGATGTATTTCTTTTTTGGGCATGTGATGAGTCACCGGCTCTGTTAGTTTTATTTTTTCCATGAGCATTCCCTCCTTGGGCGCCTTTATCCACAGCATATGCCGCCGTAGGCGAATGGCTACTTCGATGTGAAAAAAAGGAGCGCCGGCAACAGAATAACTCTGCAACTTCAATGGGACTTTGATAGTCTATACCTGTGTAGGAAAGAAAGAGGAGGCTGTTTCATGAGAAAGCTTTTGTGTGCAGTAGTCGTTGCGATGATAGGTCTTTCGGCCTTTGGTTCTTCAAGCTTCGCGGCTTCACCGATCAAAGTATTCGTCTATAACAAACAAATAAAGACGGATTCAGCCCCGTTTATTGAAAAAGATACAGTTCTCGTGCCCCTCCGCGCAGTTGCAGAATCACTGGAAGCTACTGTCAGTTGGGACTCGAAAAAAAATGCTGTCAGCATTCGTAAGTGGTCTGAAACCATTGTACTTACCGTAGGTCAGAGAAGCGGCCTGCTTCTAGGTAAACCTCAGGTGTTCGGTGACAGTATCATTCTGAGTGTTCCTGTTCAATTGATCAAAGGTCGTATTTATGTTCCGCTGCGCTTCGTATCCGAGCAATATGGATATAGGGTGGAATGGGAGAACAATACCGTATACATTGATTCCCCTTTTGATGCAGATGCGCATGCGACTCTCTATGAAGGTGATCTGCAAGCAGCCCGAGAGCTGATCATTAACAAACCGCTATCGGAAATTCATTACTCGGATAAACCGTTGGAAGGCATCGAGGATGATGAACATATCAGCAGCACCTATTTGTTTCCTGAGGGTGAGACGCTGCGTTTTTATTTGATAAGGAATGGTACGATTTCACTAGTCGAGATCAAGGATGACTTCTTTATTATTACTTGGCAGGCCTCAATCGGACAAGGGGATGGCTTGAAGCAGTTTATTGAGAAAAAGTTCAAGGATGAAAGAGGAACCGCACAAAAAATAGAAAAATCCTTTGTGTATTATAGCACGGGTTTTCTCGGAGATAGCAGCCATGAGTCAAGCGGGATCATTGATTTAGTGGGCAAAATTACGGTGACGGGACACAAGAGCATGATAGATGGAAAAGTATCGCAGGAAGTAGGAACGATTGGGTTAAAGCAGTCCGAAGAAATACGGACGGTTGGTTTGGAGAAGTAGTTTGAGTTGACGGGGGCGAGCAATGTTAACGGAGATATTAATGCCTCAGCACCCAAGTGACTCGCTTGCAACATCTATAGCCGTAGATTCTACTGCTTCAGCACCCCAGCGACTCGCTCATGCATCAATAGCCGTAGATTCTACTGCTGCAGCACCCCAGCTACTCGCTCATGCATCTATAGCCGTAGATTCTACTGCTGCAGCACCCCAGCGACTCGCTCGTGCATCCTATAGCCGTAGATTCCACTGCTGCAGCACCCCAGCGACTCGCTCATGCATCAATAGCCGTAGATTCTACTGCTGCAGCACCCCAGCTACTCGCTCGTGCATGTAAGTGTCTTTAAACGAAGAATATTTATATCTAGTATTTACGTTCGATTCCGGCGGTTTAAGTACAGATTCGAGGCTGTCGATTAACAGTTCATAACTTCGGAAATCTGCGGGAGACCACAAAATGAATGCGAAAAATCATACAAAATGAGCGTCACACACATCGAATCAGTCGATTCTGAACGAAATTTCATACAAAAAATGCGATTTGAGCCCGGATTCTGTAAATGTATGTGAAAAATCATATACATTCTCTGCATGTGTAAATTCACGTTAAAACTGTCCACAATTAATCGACAGCCTCGATTCTGAACCTACAGCTACTTCGGCGCTTGACTCGGCGTGTTGGTACAGATTTTATTTCAAACCCGCAGCTATTTGCTCAAGGCTCTTAGTCGCTTCTAGAGCAGGCGCAATCCACTCGCCTATCGTCATCATCTGACGAAAGCCTGCTTCGCCGGAAGGCGGACGGAAACGGCTAAGAGCCTCCTTCATTTGCGCTGCCCCATCTCGGATAATGGTTACAGACGCACTCTCATCGGCTGATAGTGGACCCTCATGCTCTGCGAGCTTCGTGATGATACCTTCGAAGCCCATAAACGCATTCACAGCTAGCATAAGCGGTTTAGCCGCTTCTTCCCTCTCTAGTCCCGAGTCTAGATGCGCGGCTTCAACTAACATTCCCAGCATTTCACTCGAAGTAATCGTTGCTTCACCCAGCAGCTTAATCGCACGCAGCCTCTCTACCTCAGACTTGGCAATCAATAGACCATCCGTTCCATCGTGAAGCCTATCGGCGAAAATCACTGCATATGCGTAACGCTCTGCCAAGCGTTGTCCTTGATCCGTCGTATGCAACTGTTGAGATATCAGCAGCTTTGAATATAGGATTACGATCAACGTAGACATGATTACAATGATGATTAACAGAACAGGCACTGTATAAGTTCGTTTGCCATTTTCCGACATGATATTTCCTCCCGCATTACCGTAAATAGATCCCATTTCCTTACTCCATAACAATCACTATATTAGACGAACCGTCTTACCCCCGTCAAAGAAATAGACGTAAGCTTCCTTGACTGGCTTACCCAGAATACTGCCGACCGCTTCACTGTATCTTTCGACTTGAAAACGATGCTTCTCTGCCGCCTCTGTCCCTGTTGAGCCTTTGAGCACATCGGTTTTGTAATCTACGAGTACGAGCCCATCTTCCTCAGCGAACAAACAGTCGATAACCCCTTGAATAATGACGGTTTCCTCTGAAGATTTCTCGACCACTCCCGGATATACTGCTGCGGCAGGAATACCATAAGTAAACGGTATTTCTCTCCATACCTGAGAAGCCAGGTAAAGTCGATTATACAACGGAGTCTGACAAAAAGCGGAAACATCCGCCGCAATTACACCCTCCCGCTGATCGACAGACAAAATCTGTTGCTTCACCAAACGAACGAGTAATTCTTCTATTTCTTTTACACCAGTCCCCTCGCGAACAGGTAAATGCTGCATGACCAAATGAAAGGCCGTTCCCCGTTCCGCAGCTGTCAGTTGCTTCGCCGACATAAACCGCGGTCGCCTTAAACGAAAATTCGAAGCTGTCGTCATAGGCGAAGAATCGTTAGAACGCTCCGACCAGCCTTCAGCCGCATCACGCTCCTGCTGTCCGTCCATTAAATCCGAAGATTCGACAGCTGCATCAGGAGCAACGGCCGATTGTTGATTTTTTAATGCAGTTATGGAGGTTTTGGCGGCAACCTGTGCCGCCGATTTGTGGTTATATTCCCAGGATAAAATCCGTGCCGCTCGGTCCATTGTCTTGGCGTCGGCTACGTCGACCTTATCTCCATTAACTACAGCATTCCATAGTTCCCCCTCATTGGAATCAGCCTCTTGAATATCCGCAGCATGACGAGTGTACGTAATGGAAGGAACAATACGACAGTTCCATCGCCGTACAGGGTCAGGAAGCTCGCGTGCCAACACGGCCGCCGGTCCCAGCCAATCCAAATATCGAGAGGCAGCCGCAACCGTATAAGTCGGCAGGCCCTCCTCTGTGATCGCAGCGGTTTCGCTCCACTGCTCCCATTGCTTGTTCGCATCCTTGCTGGTACCGATAAGATAGAGCTTCTCCTTTGGCCTCGTCATCGCGACATATAACACTCGCATTTCTTCTGCCAGCATCTCTGCCGCCAGCTTGCGGCGGATGGCCAGCTGGGGCAAAGTCGGATAAGTAACCCGAGTATCTATCTCCAGCATCCTCGGCCCGAAGCCTAGCTTCTTATGCTTCAGGAAAGCCCCGTTTAAATCTCTCCGGTTGAAGTTCCGACCTAACCCCGCGGCGAAAACAACTGGAAACTCAAGGCCCTTGCTTCGGTGAATCGACACAATCCGCACGACATTCTCGCTCTCGCCAAGCGCTCGGGCAGCTCCCAAATCCGCACCGGTATCCCTCATTCTTCCTAGGAACCGGAGAAAACGGAACAACCCGCGAAACCTGGAGGACTGCTCATACTGGACTGCTCTATGGACCAGCGCCCGTAAATTTGCCTGCCGCTGACCCCCGCCTGGAAGCCCTCCTACATAATCGTAATAGCCCGTTTCGCGATATAACATCCACAGCAAGTCCCCGAGAGGCTCTCTTCTTGCAAAGTCACGCCACTTGCCAAGACTCAGAACAAACGCCGCTAAAGCAGCCTGCAAGCCTTCATTTCTGTTAACTTCTCGTCCTTCTGCAAAATAAAAACCCGCAGCGGTAAGATTAACAGCATCCCAGAAGGAACCGCTGCGCTTAGCTAGACGAATCTGGGCGAGCTGCTCAGCCGTCAAGCCCGCGATGGGCGACCGCAATACCCCCGCTAGGGGTATATCCTGATGCGGATTATCGATGATGGAGAGCAGGGAAAGCATAATATCGACTTCCGTAGCAGCGAAATAACCTGTTGCGAGGTCGGCATAAGCGGGAATACCCGCAGCTTTTAACTCCTCGAGAAAAGCGGGCGCAAGCGCCGTAACCGCACGCAGCAGAATGACAATATCCCTATATTGAACCGGGCGGTGAAGCTTGCTCTTGCTATCATAGACTGGGAAAGGGGACGAGTGCTCCCCTTCTCCCTCCAGCCCCATTAGCTTGTGGATTTCCGCCGCAATACATCTCGCTTCAAGCTGAGCTGCTTCTGCATCCTCGATCTCTTCGGCAGCTCCGTCTGCCGAAGCTTGAGCCCCTTCGCTCCCATCCGCACTTGGATCTACAGCTTCCTTCGCTTGTGAATCCTCTTCCGATCTGGCTGCCGATGAGTCCAGTAAAATCATCTCAACGGAATAAGGGTTAGATTCCCCCTCAGCATCCGCATACCCGTCCCCATAAATGAGCTCTGCTCGAGCATCATAATTCATTTCTCCAACAGGCTCACGCATGATGAGCTGGAATACATGATTGACCGCATGAACGATTTCTCGGCGGCTCCGGAAGTTCCGAGCTAAATCGATTCGAAGTCCGTCTGTGTCTGCAACCTTGTCTAAACCTTCAAACTCTAATCCCTGAGAATAATCTGTCTCCCCCAGTGTTGTGAAAGCTTCATAAACCTTATATTTACTCAGGAACAACCCCGGTTCCGCCAGTCGGAAACGATAAATACTCTGTTTAACGTCGCCAACCATGAACACGTTGCCAGGTTCTTTTCTTGCGATTAACGAAACAATCGCTTCCTGCACCTCATTCGTATCCTGATACTCATCTAAGTAAATCTCAGAGAATCTTTCACTGAAATTAAGCGCGGCTTGCGAGGGTATGCTCTGCTCGGGCGTAGAAGAAGGATCACGCAAGATTCGCAGCGCATAATGCTCCAGATCGCCGAAATCCAGCAGTCCCTTAGCTCTTTTGGCTTGCTCATAACGCTCCCCGAATTGCACGGTAAGCTCAGACAGCCGCTTCATGGACGGTGCCAACGAATGAAGCTCGGAGGCATATTGCTCAGGGGAGCGAACAAGCCATTCCTCCGATAGACGTCCGGCCGCTTTCTTCGCTGCGTCTCTCAGCCCTTTGACCCTTTCAATTAAAGAGGTATCGTATTCGTCACCTTTGCATGGCTTTAGACGGCCAAAAGTAATATCCGCGACCGCCGCTTGCCAATCTCCCCATGTTCCTGTTTCAAAAGCACAAGCGACCTTCTCCAGGCTATCGATATCTGCGAATAAAGTATCGATATAAGGCTCTGGTCCTCCGGGCTCGTGCGACAATCGCAAAGCGCCGCGCAACAGGTACAATGTGCCTTGAAGCAGCAGTACGGCATCTTCCCGCAGGCTTTTGACCCACAAGGTATGCAGAAGCGTCTCCGCTTGAACTTCCTCGAAATCATCCGCCATCTTAGTCAGCCAGTATTCAGGCCAAGGATGGCTGCCAGCGAATTCATGCAGCTCCAGCACAAGACGGTGCAGGGGCTCGTCGCTTCTCTCCCCCCCAAAGCGATCGGCAAGCGATGCTAACGCTCCAGCTTCTCCTTCACTTTCGTATCTTTCCTCGAACAGCTCATCCAACGTATCCATCCGCAGCAATTCCGCTTCCGTAACGTTTGCCATTCGAAAGCCAGGATCAAGCTCAATTAACGGAGCATAACGCTCCACGATTTCCAGACAGAACGAGTGAAGCGTCGTCACGGAAGCTCTTGGCAGCAATGCGATTTGGCGGCGTAAATGTCTCGAGTCCGGATGTCTCTCCAGCGCTTCCTCCAGAGCGTGACGGATTCTTTCCTTCATCTCGGCAGCTGCCGCTTTCGTGAAGGTCGCTACAAGTACGGCATCCACATCCAAAGGCCGTTCCTCGTTAGCAATACGAGAAATAATTCTCTCTACAAGCACAGCGGTTTTACCGGATCCCGCAGCTGCAGCTACCAGAAGATGGGAACCATCAGCCGTGACGGCTGCCCACTGCTCGTCCGTCCAACGGCTATCCTTTGGTTTTACCGGCCAATTTCTAATCTGCTTCAATACGGTTCCCTCCGTTGTGCTCCGTCTGCGAGTCGCTGCCATAATTCCTCTTTACTGCCTGATTTACTTAGAGATTGATACGAATTACCTTCAACTTGGTTGTCAAAATGGCACACCGGACGGAAATCACAGTATGTGCATGGGCTCCGGCGATCCATCCGATACGGGGTAATGGCCACATCCCCATCCACAATCCTTTTGCCGATCCGGCGGATTTGTGATCGTACGGAAGAACGAAGAACTTCCCATTGGCTCGAATCGGCGACCTGAGAACGAGCCGAGAAAGCTCCGTCTTTCTTGAATTCCACGGGAACCACCGCGGACTTCGTATTATGATTAAGCGATTCATCCATCAGCTTAACGGATTCCCCGTCGGCTAATAACAAGCCTTGCATCCGGTATTGGCGGAAGAGAGCGTCGCGAGCATCCTCCTTAGGCATTCCATTCGGTGTGAGGAGAAGCGGATTCTGCACGTGAAAATAGAGCACGCCTGCCGGCTTAGCCGACCGACCAAGCCAATGCGGCGCATGGGAAACTACAACATCCAAATAAGTGAGCATTTGCAAAGAAAGTCCATGTGCAACCTCCTCCAGCTTCAGCTTCATCGCGCTGGATTTGTAATCCATGATCCGCAGCAGCAGCCCTGAAGAAGATTCCGCAGCATCAACGCGATCGATTTTACCCGCGATATCCATCCATCGTCCTCCGTCTAACTCAAGGGATAGAGCAGGAAGTAATCCGTTAGGACCGAAGCTAAGCTCCAGCCCGACAGGCTTGAATGCAGACAACGAAGCATGCTCCCCCAGAATGGAGGAAGCTCGACTCACGATATCTCGCAGCTTGCGCGCCATAACCTGATGTCGATGGGAGGACAATAAGATCTGGGATTGCAGACGAGGCAATAGCCTGTCCACCGCAGCCGCGGCCTCCATCTGCCACCGCATCGCATCCATCTCCGCCGGACCTTCCGCGAACAGCTTCTCCGTCGTTTGACGAAGCGCTGCATGGAATAATTGCCCGATATCGGGCGAGTCCACCCGATATAAGCGACGGTCTTGGAGACGAAGGCCGTGAACGGCAAAATGCTGAAAAGGACAAGCTATGAAGCGCTCCATCCGCGAAACGCTGGCCAGCAGACGATCACCATACAACAACCGACTCGTCTCGGGTGCCAGCGGCTTCTCTTCATTCGAATAATTCAAAGAAGAAATAAGAGAAACGAGTTTATTTCTCCATCTCTCTTGCTCCCACAGCCAGTTATAAACCGACCACCAGCCAGGCTTCATGGCTTCACCTTGACGCCAGCTTCGCAGCCTTGATAACAAATGCGTGAGAGCTTTTCCAGGATGTACGGCAAAGTCTAGCTGCTCTTCCTCTGATTGAGTCTCCTGCGGCTCGCCTGTTACCGTTCTGATAGGTAAACCTGGGAACTGATTCCGTAATCGGCGAATCCACTCCGACGGAAGCAAGCCTGCCCCCTCCTCATCGGCTAGCGGATAGCTGATCCACAAATGATGCGAGGCAGTCGTTAAGGTTAAATAAGCCAAAAACGACTCGTCTAATAACCGGCGTCGTGAGCCAGGCGCCATTGTCAAGCCAGAGGAGACAAGCTGGTCGCGTTCTTCCTCCGCAAGTAAACCATTCTCGGATATGCGCATAGGTAACACGCCGTCGTTCACCCCGAGCAGATAGACAACTTTGATACGGTCGGAGCGCGTACGTTCCGGACTGCCTATCAGAACGCTGTCCAGGGAAGGAGGAACCGCGCCCAGCTTCAGCTCCTCCATACCGGAATCAATCATGCCGGCGAACAAAAGAAGATCAGGGGACTGCTCTCCCATGAGCTCTACAAGCTGGTCCAACAAATGAAGCACGCCATCCCATAATGGCCGATGAAATGCCATTCGTCCGGGCTGTCCTGCTGCAGCATCTTCTACGCTCCAGCTTTCCAGCGTATCAGCGGCACCCGTCTCCTCCAAGAAATAGTATAGACTTTCACAGAGCTCGCGGACGGAAAGAGCATTTTTCATGCGAGCCTCGAGTGATCTGAGAGGAGTTAACAAAGCGTTACGAACAGAGAGAAGCTCCTTCATGGCTTCTTCGGCGTTGCTTGCCACCTCTTCTTCTTCCAGATCCCCTCGATAGAGAGGGGACCAAACGCGATCGTCATGCCAACGCCAACCGTCTATTCCGACTGCAAGCGCGTAATTTTCCAGTCGATCTATCTCGTCACGGGTTACTTTTCTATCGATTGTTCCAAGCAGATCCGTCTTGGCGCATCGAAAAAAAGCCTCAGCTTTCCAGCCGCCCGTCACGCATTCTAGTGCGGAACGGATGAATTCCACGAATGGATGGTGGGAAACGCTAGCTTTGCCGTCCAGATAATAGGGAATCCCGTAATCACCGAACACGGCTGCCAGCAAATCCGCGTAATCCTCCATCCGTCGAATGAACAGAGCCATATCCCGCCAGCGACCGCCTTCCTCTCTGACACGGCGAAGCATATCTCTGGCAACGGCTTCAGCTTCAGCCCTTCGATTAACGGCTGCATGCAAAGATAACCCGCATAGCGGATTCTCCTGCTGCAAATAAGCAACGTCGCCGTCCCAGCGCTTGCGACTCTCCCATTGGCTCTCCATAAACGCAATGATCGGGTTGTTCATGAAACGCGGAGCCACCTCCGAACGGAGAATGACTGGAGGGTCAAGATTGACTCCTGCAGCTTGAGCTTTCTCGGACAATTGAGCCGACGTTTCCGCGGTAGGATGAAAAACATTCAGCTCGTCAGGTCTTTCTCCCGCACCGTAAGGCTGATCTAGGCAAAGTGTAACTGAAACCCTGCCCACTCTCTTGAGCAGCGCTTCTAATACGGCGTATTCGCTAGGAGTAAAGCCATGAAAGCCATCAATCCAGATTTCGGAACCTTCAAGTACAGAGGCTTCTGCAGCGCCTTTCGCAAGCCAGCTCAGCATATCCTCGCCGTCTAGCCAGCGTCCGGTCAGCTCCCGCTCCATCTCGGAGTAAACTAGCGATAAATCATGAAGCTTGTCCGACAGCAGACTCGCCCGTGCAGAGCTCTCCGCCATCTTGGCTGCTGTTTCCGCATGCAAAGAAAGCTGGCTGCTATCGACCCCATACCTCTTCATCTCCGTGAGCAAATCGTTCATTCGGGCAATGAGCCCAGTCTCCGCTTTGCCGCCGCGAAATATCCGCAAGCTTTCTCTCCGGGCTTCAAGAACTTTATGTAAAAGCATCGCTTTACCGTTATCGTGAATAGGAACGATAGAGGAACCGCCGGTTTCCTGCATGACACGAAAGGCTAATCTTCGAAAGCTCAGCACCTGCGCCCTCATAAATCCGTCCAGTCCAGGCGAAGTTGCCATCGCGTATTCCGCTTGAAAGGTAGCCTGCTCCGGAACGAGCAGAATGAGCGGAGCACCTTGGGGATCCTCTTGCAGCCTGCTCCTAATTTCGTCCAAACAGAACCGTGTCTTTCCGCTCCCGGAACGACCCGTTATAAGCCGAAGCGACATGCCGCACACCTCCACCTTGCTTTGAGAAATAGTATAGTTTATATATGATACTCATTGTACCACACGCATGAAAAAGGGACCCTCATCAGTCATATCGACATGAGAAAGTCCCCGGTTATCTTTAAGATATATTCATATACCATTTAGTGCCATCGTCGTACTTGAAGATCGCAGCGTCTGACCAAAGCTCAATGCAGCGCACATGCTTCCAGCGGCGGCGAAATTCCAAATCGCTTACCATATCCTGCATGCGGTTGTTAAACCGACTCCGGCTAGACACCGCTTTTGCTCTATTCTCAATCGGAACTGCACGTTTCCCGAATAAGATCACTTCATGGACCATTTTAATTCCTCCCGTTTCCTAACCCTTGAATTAAGAATAATCCAGAGGCGTTAGAAATGTTCCCGAAAAGAGATCAAAACATCCTTCATTTTCCTAACATTCTCTTAACAATCTCTTCTAAGCTTCGCATCACAGCTCTTTGCGGGTACGCACCTCGAAAATTCCAAACTTCAAGTAATGCCCTTCCTCTACCCCCGCAAGCTGAGGATGGTCCTTACCCGCTCCCCGCCACTCGATACGGCGAATAATCTTGCCTGCGTCCTTAGCGGCTTCCTGGATCGTTTCCAGAAAAAGCTCAGGGCGCACATGATACGAGCAGCTAGCTGTTACGAGATAACCGCCTTCATTAAGCAGCTTCATCGCTTGTAAGTTAATATCCTTATAGCCGCGGCAGGCTCCCTCGACCGCACGTTTGGTTTTAGCGAAAGCCGGAGGATCGAGTATAATGACATCCCATGTTCTCCCCTCGGTAGAAAGTGGTTTGGACGTGTCAACCTTAGCCCCGGACAGCTTGGCATTCGCACGTACCTGACGTTCATCACGCCCAGCTACCTGCTGGCGCAAATATTCGAAAGCATCCGCAGCCACAAATTCTACGCGATCCGTATAGCCGTTAATCTCCGCATTATGGCGTGCGGTTTGCAGGGCATGCTCGGAGATGTCGAGGCAGGTTACTTTTTTGGCGCCGTACTTACAGGCATGCAAGGTAAAGCTTCCCGTATGGGCGAAGCACTCCAATACGGTCGCTCCATCCCAATAAGGGAAGGTGACCATACCGCCATTGGCATTAACCGGAACAAGCTTATTTACGCCATCCTCCGATTCTTTTTCCTGCAAGGTGATTCCGCTCCGCGCTCCCCAACCTCTTATAAGGGGTTCAATAGCAGCACGGTTCTCGCGTTGATCGAAGAAATAGCCGGTTTTCTGACCGCCCTCTATATCGACCTGCACCTTCAGCCCATTTTCTATTATTTCCGCATACCTTGGACACTCCCCGTACAGAATACCGGTCCTTTCCTCTAAGCCCTCTAATGTGCGAACGCCGACATCGCTTCTCTCATAAATACCGCGAGGCGCGAAAACTTCAATCAAAGCAGCAAGCCACGCCTCCTTAGCTTTCTCCATTCCTAGAGACAGCACCTGTACAACTAAGACGTCATTAAAGCGATCAACGACCAATCCCGGTAAAAAGTCCGCTTCCCCGTAGACAAGACGGCAAGAAGCACCGTCTCCGAGAAATCTCGTCCGATGAGCCGAGGCATGCATAAGCCTTTTACGAAAAAAGCCGGTGTCCAAACTCTCGAGCGGACCGTAAGCTACGATACGAACCGTAATTTGCGAAGCAGGATTCCAATACCCGGTTGCAAGCATTAGGCCGCGGTGATCCCGGACCTCTACGAGCTGTCCCGGCTCTGGCTCCCCTTCGGTCTTCGCGATCTCTCCCGCATATATCCAAGGGTGACCTTCCTCTATTCGCGCCCGTCGTCCTTTGTTTAACCAAATCGATGCTTGTGTGCTCAATTTAATCTCCACTCCTTATCCGTTCATAAACTTGTCTTACTTTGGCATAGTCTTAAAAGGGGGTGCTTGTATGATATCCAGTTTCATTATCCCGTCGCTTCTCGGGTTTGCGCTATTATTATCCGGAATGAAGGTCATGGAAACGTCCCTGCAGAACTGGGCCGGTCACAGGCTCTCTAACTGGATGGCCCGTTCAACCGCCACTCCGCTCCGAGGCTTCGCCGTAGGGACTATTGCATCCGCTCTTCTACAGAGCAGCACGGCCGTTACCGTTCTTACGATCAGCTTCGTAAATGCCGGATGGATCTCGCTGTCACGCAGCTTTGCTATTATCCTAGGCACGAACGTCGGGACGACTTTGACGACAGAGCTTATGAGCCTAAAGCTTCATCAATTCGGATTCCCAATCCTTGTGCTTGCCCTCGCCGGGTGGACTCTCACCGTTCTTATGAATGAGCTAAGAAATGTGACTGCGGCTCCCAGGCGGGGGCTGACCCTTCGTTATGTATCCGTAGCGTTAGGCGGATTCGGGCTCTTGCTTATCGGCTTCAAGCTGCTCCAAGGCATGGGCCCCTCCTTGCGGGAAAACGGTACCTTCGACGCTCTCATGCGAATAACAAACGATAATCTGTTCTGGGGTGTTGTCGGTGGGGCAATACTTACTGCGCTGATCCATTCCAGCGCTGCGGTAATAGCTATGTGCATGGGACTAGCAGCGACTGGAGCCATGACCCCCGAGGCGGGTATTGCCATCGTTCTGGGTGCGAATATCGGCACCTGCTTTACCGGTCTGATCGCCTCCCTAGGCGGAGGCAGAGGCGGCCGCTTCGTCGCTTTGTCGCAGCTTGCTCTGAACACGAGCGGCGCATTACTGTTCTTCCCGCTTATTGGACTATTGCAGACATTGGCTACTCTAATATCACCTAATGATCCGTCAGCGCAAATCGCGCATGCCCAGACGATTTTTAATGTCGTCTGCTCGCTCGCGGCATTGCCAATCGCTTACTTGCCTTTATGGCGGCCTTCGCCCCCGAGCCCTTCATAAAATAACTTTCATTTCATTTGTCCGTTAACAATGTCCATGCCTGAGCTGCTGCCAATCCGATTCGCCCCTGCTCTCAAGAGGGCGACGGCGGAGGCAGTGCTGCGGATGCCGCCTGCAGCCTTTATTCCCATAGAGGCTGATATCTCCGCCCTTAGATAGCGGATATCCGCTTCTGACGCCCCTGCACCGCCAAAGCCCGTTGAGGTTTGAATAAAATCCGCGCCGGCCTCCTCTGCAAGCCTTCCTCCATGCGCTTGCTGCTCTTGCGTCAGCATTCCCATTTCAAGAATAACCTTCACGAGCGCACCGCCCTGTACGGCTTGAACGACTGCGGCAATATCTCTCTCCACCGTCTCATAATCTCCATCAATCAATTTCCCAATTGGGAGCACCATATCGATCTCCGAAGCTCCGTCATCGATTGCGGCTGCCGCTTCGAAAGCTTTTGCTCTTGTCGCATGAGAGCCGAATGGGAATCCGATGACGGCGTTAACCTTAACGTTCGTTCCGCTTAGACGTTCCCGGCACAATCGAACCCAGCCTCCGTTCACGCAGACGCTATAGAAGTTATGAGCTTTCGCCTCTTCACATAATCTAATAAAATCTTTGGCACCGGCATCTGCTTTTAACAGTGTATAGTCCATAAAAGGGGCTAATGGTTGATTCGGTTCCCATACAGGCCAAATAATTTCCTCAGGCAACTGGCCCCACCTCGACTCCCAGCTTAATAAATGCTAGACGAAGTACCTCATCGTTGTTGTCATAGCCGGAGTCTCTTTGCAGTTGCCAAGCCTCTAACGGAGCATACCATGCTACACCCTTGATTTCGTCAATTTGAGCCTCCAGCTGACCCGAATTCGCCTCAACCAAGTAATAATGTACTTCCTTCTGGACCCTGCCTAACTGAGCGTGTTCATACACATATGAAATGATTGTTAAAGGCACAGATATTTGCCCCGTCATTCCCGTTTCCTCTGCAATTTCCCGCAGCGCTGTCTGCTCTATCGTCTCACCAGGCTCCATCTTACCTTTAGCTAAGGTCATTCGGCCAAATCTGTCCTCGATAAGCTGAATTTCCAACTGACCTTGTCGATGACGGTACACAACTCCGCCTGCAGAAATTTCCTTCTTCATCCTGAAAAATCCCCCTGCTCCGAATACGAGAAAAAGACTCCAACAATGGCCGGAAGCTGTGCAGCCTGCCACGGTGAAATCTTTACTCGAAACCTTTTATGCCTGCAATGCAACCGGACGGATCTTATCCTCGATAACCTCAAGGAGCTCGCCTCGGCATTCATTTACCCCGGACTCCGTAATTCGCACACGACACAGCTTGCCAATCAAGGAG
Source organism: Cohnella sp. (assembly GCF_041640265.1). Lineage (GTDB taxonomy): Bacteria > Bacillota > Bacilli > Paenibacillales > Paenibacillaceae > Cohnella. The sequence continues at coordinate 32,824 of NZ_JBEQAP010000004.1, read as the reverse complement.
TGATCTCCATTCAATACAACCTGAATGTAGTTGTCGGTATATCCGGACATCAAGCCCATCCCTTCAGCACCTTTGGCTTCACGCTCCGGAATGACATCTAGAATATGCCCGACCCATTCGCGGCCATAGGCAGCTTGCATTCGTTCAGATAAGTCGATGAGCTGATGTACGCGCTCGTGCTTCACTTCTTCATCAACCTGTTCATCCATGCGTGCCGCCGGGGTACCCGTTCTTTTGGAATAAGGGAACACGTGCATTTCCGCGAATTTCATTGACTCCATAAACTTAAAGCCGTTCTCGAACTGCTCTTGCGTCTCGCCCGGGAAACCAACTATCACATCCGTGGTAATCGCTACGCCCGGCATCGCTTCCTGAATTAATCGGATTTTCTCCGCGAATTCGGCAGTCGTGTATTTCCGACGCATTCTCTTCAGGATTTCATCGTCTCCCGCTTGCAGCGGAATATGCAGATGGCGGCACATCTTTGGAGAGCTGTTAAGAATAGCGATCATCCTCTCATCGATCTGGCTTGCCTCAATGGAGCTGATCCTTATGCGTTCTAACCCATCAATCTTGTCCAAGTCGGCAAGCAGGTTCGCCAGCCGATAATTTTCCAGGTCGTCTCCATACCCGCCAGTATGAATACCTGTGAGTACGATTTCTTTATACCCTGCCTCTACAAGCTGACGAGCTTGATTCAGAACGCTCTCCGGCTTGCGGCTGCGTGAAAGTCCGCGAGACCATGGAATAATGCAGAACGTACAGAAATTATTGCAGCCTTCTTGAATCTTCAGAAATGCACGCGTTCTCTCGGAAAAATCCGGGACATCCAGCTCCTCGAACTCACGTGTTTTCATAATATTCCGTACCGCGTTTACCGGCTTCCGGTCATTCTGTATATCGGTAATAAACGACATCAGCTTCTCCCGGTCCTGTGTTCCTATAACGAGATCAACGCCTGAAATCGCCATAATCTCTGCCGGGGACGTTTGCGCATAACAGCCTGTTACTGCAATAACGGCGTCAGGATTGCGGCGTACGGCGCGGCGGATAATTTGCCGGCTCTTCTTGTCGCCCGTATTGGTCACCGTACAGGTATTAATTAAATATACGTCGGCGGTTTGCTCGAAATCTACCTGTTCATAGCCTTCATTTTTGAATAGCTGCCAGATCGCCTCGGTATCATAGAAGTTAACTTTACAGCCTAATGTATAAAATGCCACGTTCGGCATCTCAGATTCCTCCCAACTCTCCGGACTCATATGCTAGACAAGCAAGCGCATATAGCGCCGCTGTCTCCGTCCGTAATATTCTTCTTCCCAAACCAATCAGCTTAGCGCCCGCCAGGACTGCTGCTTCCGCTTCCTGAACGGTAAACCCGCCTTCTGGGCCAATGACAACGAGTACGCGCGGGTTGATAGAGGCAAATTGTGTCCGATAATCCGATAACAAAGCACGCAGCCCGCTTCCAACGCGACCTTCTTCCTCATAACAGAACAAGATAAGATCGTACTCCGTAAATTGCTTAAGCAAAGACTTCCACGTGCTGACTGTCTTGATTCCCGGAATGACACTGCGGTGACTTTGTTCTGCGGCTTCTTTGGCAATTTTGCGCCAGCGCTCGAGCCGCTTTGCTTCTTTGCGTTCATCATATTGAACAACGGTGCGCTGCGATAAGAATGGCTGAAAGGCGATAGCGCCCGCCTCCGTGCCTTTCTGTATAACGATCTCGAGCTTGTCTCCTTTAGCGAGACTTTGTGCTACCGTAACCTTCCAAGCCATTTCCGCCTGGGCGATTAATCGTTCGGTTATTTCCGCTCTAACCCTATCTTTATCAACCGTTATGATTTGGGCTAGCACATCCTGGCCATTACCATCGCATGCGATGAAGCAATCACCGGGCTTCGCTCTCATGACGGCCGCCAAATGCCGTGCATCGTCGCCTTCAAGCACAACGGAATACTCTTCCATTTGCGCCGGAGGCACAAAATAACGTTGCATCTAAAGAAGCCTCCCGCCATTATTCCATCCTTCATAATAACTCGTTCTGCTTTCTTTCGCTAGCATCCTTTATTTAGAAGCCCCTATAAAATACGCTGCCCCCTGCGAATGAAAACAGCTGGTTCAATAACCATGCCATTCCTTCGATAATCGGTGTCCTTAAATTTAGTAAAGGTCCGATTGTATTATCGCGCAACGGCGGGATAAAGATTAGAAGAAGAAATAAGAAAGTTGTCCATTGCGCCCATTGTTGGATTTGAATACGTATCCTGACTGGCAGAAACTCCTCCAAGATTCGGTACCCGTCCAGCGGCGGAATCGGAATTAAATTAAAGATGAATAAGGCCAGGTTAATGATTATCCACAGATTAATGAATGTGGACATTCTATCAAGGAATGACACCGATACGTTATCGAATACATGGAAAGCACTCAGTAAATCAATGAATAACATAAATAAAAAGGCAAGTAATAGATTGCTAAGGGGACCAGCGGCGGAGACGAGAATACTCATGAGACGCGGGTTTTTGAAGCGGCTTCTGCGCACAGGCACGGGCTTCGCCCAACCAAAGCCGGCGATCAACAAGAAGAGCATACCAATCCAATCCAGATGGGCTATCGGATTTAAGGTAACCCGGCCTTCTAAATAAGCCGTATCATCGCCGAATTTCCAAGCGGTCCATGCATGCGCGAATTCATGCACACTGAAAGCAACAAGCATAACAAGAATAATGACGGGCAGATACTCTATTGGAAACCAGAAAAAATTCACTCGCCATCCCCCTTCGGCTTACCGGCTACGAACGCGATCCATTCCTCTTGACGCAATACATCGATGATTTCAAACCCGGCAGCGAGCAAGCCCGCTTTCACGACCATTTCCTTATTCTTGTATATACCGGAAGTAATATAAATCCCGCCAGGCTTTAGTACTTCCATGACATCGCTTAGGAAGAGTAAAATAATTTCCGCAAGAATATTGGCTACGACGATTTCTACAGGAGGAGTTACGCCCATACCCGCTTTGTCTTCGTGATCGTGGAGAACACCGAGCAAATCGCTCAATCGCACTTCGATGTCACTCTCTAACTGGTTCTGCGCAACATTTTCTGCAGCGCATTTAACTGCAACCGGATCAAGATCCAGCGCCAGCACCTTAGCTGCTCCGAGCTTCATCGCACCAATAGCTAGAACGCCCGAGCCCGTTCCGACATCAATAATTTGATCTCCTTCGGAAATTGATCTCTCTAAAGCAATTAAACAAAGCGTAGTCGTTGGATGCGTACCCGTCCCGAATGCCATACCGGGATCAAGCTCAATGACAAGCTCGTCTTCACGTGCCGTATAATCCTCCCAGGTTGGTTTTATCGTTAGGCGTTCGGTTATTGCGATGGGCTTGAAATATTGCTTCCATGCATCCGCCCAATCATCCTCATGAACTTCACCTGCCGATATCGAGAATTCACCGGCGTCATAGCCGAATTCCGGTAAGCCTTTCAGTAGGGCGTCCAGATCGATCGCTATCTGTTTCATATCCGTGCCTTCAGCGAAATAAGCTTTAAATTCCGCATAACCTTGGCGGATATCATTCAACTTCGTGTCGTATAGTTCACCAAAGGAAGTATCTCGGGGCTTATCGGCCGACCACGATTCCTCAATGGAAACTCCGCCTGCACCAAGCTCTGTTAAATAATGGGTCACCATCTCCTGTGACGATTCCGTCGCAAGGACGGTCAATTCATGCCATCGCAATTCTGTTCCCCCTCAACTGCTCAATGAATTTCATTATACACGTACTCTTTTGCAGGATGCAAAATGCCACATTCCACTTTATTGTGCATCATCCGTTTCAAACAACGACTTCAGATAAAAATAGGACGCACCGCTGAAAAACAGCGGTGCGTCCCTTCCTCTATATCATTTCGCCGCCAGCTTGTAAAATGACTGTGCGAGCCTGCTCGGCGGCTTCACCCGGTACGTTCGCGGATAACGTAAATTCAGCTGTGGGGCCGCCTTCCGGCGAAACGCCCCATTGATGGGCCGCCGCATCTGCGGATGCCATAATTCCGCTTGACGATTGAAAGGCGGAGCCCGCCAATACAGATGCAGTCAAACCATCTACGGATTGAGATGCATCGATAGCTGGAGTACCGGTATCGGCATAAGCACCGACCCGCTCTAATCGGAAACGGTCGCCGCGGAGAAAAGCCAGCTTTCGTATAGCTGATTCAGCTTGATCCTGCGTTGCAAACTTAGCCTGCATGGGCTGCATGTCCAAGAGAATCACTCCTCTCTGCCAGCGGTGGCTCGCTCGTCAGCCGCTGCCGCTCGTTGCTGTGCTTCTTGGTCTTCCTCATCCGCAAGCTCGTCGGAAAATTCAATGTCTTCCGCTGATGCAATAGGCAGATTCGATGGCCGAGAAAACTCCTCAGCGCTAATATCTTCAGTCATTGGAATCCCTCCTTCTTGCTGGCGTCCCATTATCCGCCGCACGATGATTCCTATATTGCACTTTCGGTGTTCCGCTTATGCAAATAAAAATAACCGCCAAGAAGTTTCCTTGACGGTTCTGTTCTATAGATGAAGAATCAATCGCCTAAGATGGCACGTTTCATTCTCTCGAATATGTTGCCGCTATGCTCATGATTGGACTCTCCGCTCTTGTTCGCGAAGTCGCGCAGCAAATCCCGTTGCTCCTCGCTGAGCTGTGTTGGAGTAACGATCGTTACCTTGACCTGCTGATCGCCTTGTCCATAGCCTCGAAGCTTCGGCACGCCTTTGCCCTTAAGACGGAAGTAGGTTCCCGTCTGGGTACCCGGAGGGATCTTCAGCTTCACCTTCTCGGTTAAGGTCGGGATTTCAATCTCATCGCCTAACGCAGCTTGGGTGAAGGTGAGCGGAATTTCGCAATAGACATCATCGCCTTCGCGTTCGAAGAATTCATGCGATTTAACGCGCAACACGATATACAAGTCACCTGAAGGGCCGCCTCGAACTCCGCCTTCTCCTTCGCCGGTTACGCGAAGCTGAGCGCCTTCGTCGACCCCCGCAGGAATTTTGACGTGAATTTTACGTTGCTTTTTCACTTGACCGTTACCGGCACAAGTCCCGCATTTTTCCTTGATAATCGTACCGCGTCCTGCGCATGCCGAGCATGCTCTACGATTGACAACACGTCCGAAAGGCGTATTCTGAGCAACTTCCTGTTGACCTGTGCCTCGGCAAACCGAACACTTGTCTGGCTTAGTGCCCGGCTTCGCTCCATTGCCATGACAAGTATCGCAGGTTTCGGTACGAGGAATGGTGATATCCATCTCTTTGCCGAATATAGCTTCTTTGAATTCAATGGTCATCGTATATTGCAAATCGTTGCCGCGCTGAGGGGCATTCGGATCCCTGCGTCCGCCGCCGTTGCCGCCGAAGAACATATCGAAGATGTCCCCGAAGCCGCCGCCGTTAAAATCCGCTCCACCGCCGCCAAAGCCGGAATTAGGATCCTGGTGACCGAATTGGTCGTAACGGGATCGTTGCTGATCATCGCTTAATACGTCATAAGCTTCTTTGACTTCTTTAAATTTCGTTTCCGCATCCGCTGCCTTATTGACGTCCGGATGAAATTCACGTGCTTTCTTACGGTACGCTTTCTTAATATCCTCCGCGGAGGCGTCCCGTTGCAAGCCTAGCACGTCGTATAAGTCTCTCTTGTCGGCCACTTCTCCACCTCCTCATGAGGAAAGTCAAAGCTTTTCCGAATGATATTTGAAAGATGAAAATCGTTATTGGATTACAAGCCGGGACGTCGGTCTATATCTCCTTCCAGCCGCTGTTCTCGAACCTTCACCTGAATGATTTATATAAGGTGGCGAAGGTTCTCAAAAGGCGGACGTTGCACTCTTCCAGGAGATATAGACCTCTGTCCCTCATAATCCAAATAAGAAATTCATCTAACAAAGATCAAAAAGGAACTACTTTGACTTTCGGTTTTTTTATTAATTAAACCTTACTTCTTGTCTTCGTCTACGACTTCGTAGTCAGCGTCTACGACATTGTCCTTGTTGGGAGCCGCGCCTGCATCTCCGCCTTCAGCGCCGCCTTGAGCTTCCTGTGCTTGCTGAGCCGCTTGCTCATATAGCTTAACGGAAAGCTGTTGTACGATTTCGGACAGCTCGTCGGTTGCCGCTTTGATTTCCTCAAGGTTCTCGCCAGGAAGCGCAGCCGCCAATTTCTCTTTCGCTGCATTGGCTTTTTCGACTTCTGCCGCATCTACTTTGTCGCCAAGGTCTTTAATTGTTTTCTCAGCACTGTAGATCAACTGATCCGCACTGTTCTTCGCTTCAACAAGCTCGCGGCGAGCTTTGTCTTCCTCTGCATGCAATTCTGCCTCTTGCTGCATACGGTCGATTTCTTCTTTACTTAAACCGCCGGAGGAAGTGATCGTAATTTTTTGGCTTTTGCCCGTACCTTTATCGAGTGCCGATACGTTAACGATCCCGTTCGCATCGATGTCGAAGGTAACCTCGATTTGTGGAACTCCGCGTGGTGCGGCAGGAATTTCGCTAAGAACGAAACGTCCCAATGTTTTGTTGTCTTTAGCCATTGCACGCTCGCCCTGCAGCACGTGGATTTCGACTTGCGTCTGCATATCCGCGTAGGTGGAGTAAACTTGCGATTTGCTTGTTGGGATTGTCGTGTTGCGATCAATCATCTTAGTCAGAACGCCGCCCGCTGTCTCGATACCCAGGGACAATGGAGTAACGTCAAGCAGAACGACATCTTTAACTTCACCGGTAAGAACGCCAGCTTGAACAGCTGCGCCCAGAGCAACAACCTCATCCGGGTTTACGCCTTTGTGCGGCTCTTGACCTGTCAGCTTCTTGATCGCTTCCACGACTGCAGGAATCCGAGTCGATCCGCCAACCAAAACTACTTTATCGATATCCTTAGAAGTCATTCCAGCATCGGTGAGTGCCTGGCGAGTTGGTCCCATTGTACGCTCAACCAAACTTCCAGTTAATTCATCGAATTTGGAACGGCTAAGGTTAAGCTCCAAATGCTGAGGAACTCCGTCTACAACCGTGATAAACGGCAAGGAGACAGTCGTTGATACGACTCCGGAAAGCTCTTTTTTCGCTTTTTCTGCCGCATCCTTCAGACGTTGCACCGCTGCTTTGTCTTTCAACAAATCAATGCCATGCTCCTTCTTGAACTCGCCGGCAAGCCATTCCATAACGATTTGGTCGAAGTCATCGCCGCCTAGGTGGTTGTCTCCGCTTGTTGCTTTAACTTCGAAGAAGCCTTCGCCAAGCTCAAGAATACTTACGTCGAATGTACCGCCGCCCAAGTCGAATACAAGGATCGTTTGATCTTCTTGTTTCTCGAAACCATAAGCAAGTGCTGCCGCAGTCGGTTCGTTAACGATACGAAGAACTTCAAGTCCCGCAATGTTGCCGGCATCTTTGGTCGCTTGACGCTGGCTGTCATTAAAGTAAGCAGGAACGGTAATTACCGCCTGTGTTACCGGTTGACCTAAGTATGCTTCTGCATCCGCTTTGAGCTTCTGCAGGATAATAGCGGAAATCTCAGGAGCTGTATAGGCTTTGTCCTCAATGGTTTCCTTGTGGTTAGTTCCCATGTGACGCTTGATGGAAGCTACCGTACGGTCCGGGTTAGTAATGGCTTGACGTTTAGCCGTTTCGCCAACGACGCGCTCTCCGTCTTTCTTAAAGCCGACGACCGAAGGTGTCGTGCGGTTTCCTTCCGCATTAGGGATAACGACAGCTTCGCCGCCCTCCATTACTGCTACGCATGAATTTGTTGTACCCAAGTCAATCCCAATTACTTTACTCATAACTGTATGTTCCTCCTCTATAAAAGTGCGTAATTTATTGGCTGACTTTAACCATTGCCGGACGAATAACTTTGTCTTTCAGTACGTATCCAGGCTGAATAGCCTCGACAACAATACCTTCTGCGTATTCATCGCTTTCTACCTGCATAACCGCCTGATGCCATTCTGGGTCGAAAGGCTGACCGACGACATCCATTTGCTTCAAGCCTTCTGCTTCCAGCACTTGGAACAGCTGACGATAGATCATATCCACGCCCTTGGCAAAAGCTCCGCCTTCAACGGCTTCAGTAGACGTTTGCAGCGCCCGCTGGAAATTATCTAGCACCGGCAGCAATTGACTAACCAGCTTCAGTGAAGCATATTGCATTAACTCTTCCTTTTCCTTAATTGTACGCCGGCGAAAATTATCGAAATCGGCTTGTGCACGAAGATATCGATTATGGTTTTCATCCGATTGCTGCTGCAGCGCGGTTATAACGTTGTTCTCGTCAACTGCTTCTGCAGCGGCTTCACCTTCAAGGGGAGTCGTATCATTAGTGTTCGTTATGTTCTCTTGTTCCCCGTTAGCCTGTTCTTGCTGCTCCATCGTATCTTGCTCCTTCATCTCGTTCGTACTCATGCAGAATTCACCTCCTTACCGTGCCACCCATAGTTGGGTGCTATGCAATTCCTTACTTATACCAACGGGACATCAAGAGTGCGATATCCTTGGATAAATAATCAAGTAAATTAATAACTTTACCATATTCCATTCTTGTTGGCCCAAGTATACCAATCGTACCTAACTGCTGGCCCTCAAAAGTATACGTAGCTGTAATCAAGCTGCACTGATTGATCGCTTCCATCGTATTCTCCGTACCGATTCGCACTTGTATACCGCCAGGATTAGACTGAAACAGCTGCATCAGTATCTGCGTTTCCTCGAGCATTCCGAGAATAGTCTTGGCTTTGTCGACGTCCTTGAATTCCGGCTGAGTCAGCATGTTCGATGCTCCGCTTAAGAACACCTTCGGTACCTGCTCTTCCGTAATCGTGTTCTCCAAAAGAGTTAAGATATCTTCGCAGTGCTCTACGTAACGGCTCAGCTCTTTGGCAATCTCGCTGTGCAGGACGGATTTGACTCGGTAGAAAGGAATTCCGGTTAGCTTCTCGTTTAATAGATTCACGATTTTACTCATGTCATCCATTGATATTCCGTCCGGAATGGAAATCGTCCTATGCTCAACATGTCCGGTATTGGCTACGATAATCGCAACGGCAGAGACATCGTTGATCGGAATAAGCTGGAAATGCTTTAATGTCGTACTGAACATCTCCGGTCCTAGGACGATCGACGTATAATTAGTCAGTTGCGACAAGATTGTCGCAGCATGCCCGATCACGCCTTCCCAGTGGTTCATTTTCTCGGCAAAAAAAGTACGGAGCTTGCGAACATCCTGGTCTCCCAAGCCTTCCAGGGTCACCAGGTGATCGACATAATAGCGATAGCCTTTAATAGAAGGAATACGGCCCGCAGAAGTATGCGGCTGCTCAAGCAAGCCCATCTCCTCAAGATCCGCCATCTCATTGCGAATGGTAGCCGGACTGAAGGTTACGTCTGCGCGCTTGGAAATACTGCGAGACCCAACAGGTTCAGCGGAACGGATATAATCGTCAACAATCGCGCTTAAGATCATACGTTGGCGTTCACTCAGCATCCAAGATTCCTCCTTTTTTGCTACCGCTTGTTTCGTTAGCACTCCGCTGTAGTGAGTGCTAATTGCTAATACAAAAATACCAAACCAATTCGGACCTGTCAAGAACGTTCCGGTTTGATTTGGCACGTTAAATCAGATTTAGGCGAAACTTAATTGCTCATACTGCGGGGCAGGTTCGATCACCTTCAGCACGGCAATTTCATCACAGCACTGCTGCTTCGGACAATGGATGCAATCCGTCCAAACTTTCTCCGGAAAAATCTCTTTTTCCACGATTTGAAAGCCGTTTTTCTGAAAAAATTTCGCTTCGTAGGTCAGAGCCATTACTTTAGGAATCTTAAGCTCTCTTGCTTCCTCAATTAATGCGTCTACTAAACGGCTTCCAATGCCATGCCCCTTGTAGCCATCCACAATTCCTAGCGAGCGAATCTCCACCAAGTCATTACCCAATCGACACAAAGAACCGCATCCAATGAGGCGATCCTCATCCTGCGCAACAAAAAAGGTATCGATATTACGAGCCAAAGCCTCTCTAGATCGCGGTAACATGATCCCTTGGGCAGCGTAGCCCTGTATAAGATCATATAGCGCATCCACATCCTCGAGCAGCGCTTTGCGGCAGATGACTGACATGTGAATTCCTTCTTTCTAACCAATAAATAATGTATGTATAAATATACATTAAAACGAATGAACTCTCAAGGGAGAAATTTTAGGGTGATGGTTGAAATAATATATCGTATGATGAATTTACATCATTATCCATCGAAGGGGGTCTATTAGTGAACGACGAGCAGCAGGATTCGCTTGAAGTACATGTACTGGAAACCGCAATTAGCAGCTTTAGAAGTATAAAAGCACTGGGTGACGGCGCGCTTTCCCAATTGTATGAGGATGGAGTGAAATGGGTTCCGGACAATGAAAGCAACAGTATTGCATTAATAGTCAAGCATATTGCCGGCAACATGCTTTCCCGTTGGACGGATTTCTTAACGTCTGATGGCGAGAAACCGAACCGAAATCGTGATGATGAGTTCGTGGACGACATTAAGGACTTAACCCATCTAAAGGCTATTTGGGAAACGGGCTGGTCCGTCTTATTACACACTCTCGAAAGCTTGCAGCCAGAGGATCTCCTTCGGAACGTGACCATCCGCAGTCAAGATCACACAGTAATCCAAGCCATACTCCGACAGATCTCTCACTACGGCTATCACGTTGGTCAAATTGTCTACGCGGCCAAAGCGCATAAATCCGCCAGTTGGCAGACGCTTAGCATCGCAAAAGGCGGATCTGGCAAGTTTAACGAGAATATGATGCAGAAGTGACCGTCTAAACAAAAGCTCCGAACACTTCATTACCGAAAATAACGCCCTTAGGAGTCAATCGATATCCGATTGGCTCTTCTTGTTTCTCAAGCAATCCCTGAGTCTGAAGTCTCTTTAGAGCAGGACCGAAAACCTCTTCAAGCTTAGCTCCCTCGAATTGACGGCTGAAGTCTAGCTGCGTAACGCCAGTCTGCAATCGGAGTCCGACCATCATAAAATCTCCCATCGCTTCCTCAAGGCTTACACGGCTCTGCTCCAATAACGGTAGAGACTTATTAGCAGCGTCTATATAAGGCTGTACACCTTTAATATTGATATGACGCAGCCCTTTGGCATATCCGTGAGCTCCTGCGCCCAAACCGTAGTAGGGTTCATTACGCCAATAGGTCGTATTGTGGCGGCTCTCATAACCCGGTCTCGCGAAGTTGCTGATCTCGTAATGACGATATCCAGCCCCGCTTAACCTCTCCATCAAGTGCTCATACATGGCCAGCTCATCATCCTCTTCCGGAAGGGGAAGCTCGTCTCGTTGGTATAAGCGATGGAATAGAGTATTTTCCTCCACTTTTAGGCCGTAGAGGGAATAGTGCGGCAGGTCCAACCCTAACGCCTTGGTAACGCTATCCCTAAGCTGCTGCAGCGTTTGGTTCGGCAATCCGAACATCAAGTCAATTGACAGGTTCGTGAAGCCTGCTGCTTTGGCATTCGCGATACTTTGAACGACGTCCTGAGCTGCATGAATTCTCCCGATCGCAGCCAGCAAGCCGTCGTCGAAGGTTTGTGCTCCGAAGCTAATACGGTTAACGCCGCCTTCACGCATCGCCGCGAGCTTCTCCATATCCGTCGTGCCCGGATTGGCTTCCATCGTAAATTCCACGTCTGGTGCAAGAGGAAAATGCTTCTGCACAGACGCAAGAAACCGCGCCATTTGGGATGGATTGAGCACGGTTGGAGTTCCGCCGCCCACGAACACAGTATCGATCCTAGTCGGAGGCAGCTGGGCAACCGTAAGTCTCATTTCATTCTCCAACGCATCCAGATAGGCATCTATTGGCTGACCCGCAGCCACATAAGAGTTGAAGTCGCAGTAAAAGCATTTGTTTGTGCAAAATGGGATATGGATATACAAGGCCCTTGGCGTCCAGGAATGGACGGCAGGGGTGGGTTCAATTTGAATTTCTGAAGGATGCTGCATGCTGTTTCACCTCGATTGCTAAGATTTAGGGCGGCTACAAAATACGGCTTCGCCGTCCTGCTGAGTCTGCGAACGATTGGGTCGGTGATTAATTGTACGTTAAATAAGAAGCAGGGTTTTCGGAGTTATCTGTTACGTTTAGATGTATATCTACCACTAATCTTATTGCATTTTCCTGATTTCTAAGATATAGCGGCAAATCTACATGTAATCCGATGCCACCAGCCTGTTTGGGCAAATTTCGACCTTATTACTGGCACTTTTGCCACAAGTTTCTCTTTTAATGATTTTTTGAAGTAATTAGCGGTAGAAATAAAATTAATTAACAAGATAGACGGCTGTACACATTTGTATTGAGCTTGCGTCCGTTTTTCACGGCGTTCAATCTTTATGTCGGAGACATTCAGATCAAGTATATAATCCGAGAAAACGAATAGCGGGCAAGAAGCCCGCTATTGTTCATTATTTTTTAGGTAGCGCAAGTTAACTAAATAGCTCAATTAATCATTATCCAGCTTAAGGACGGCCATGAACGCTTCCTGAGGCACTTCGACATTGCCGACCTGCTTCATCCGCTTCTTACCTTCCTTCTGCTTGTCGAGCAGCTTGCGTTTACGGGAAATATCTCCGCCGTAACATTTGGCAAGAACATTCTTCCGCATCGCCTTTATGGACTCGCGGGAGACGATCTTCTGGCCAATCGCGGCTTGGATAGGCACCTCGAACATTTGACGAGGAATCAGATCCTTGAGCTTCTCGCAGATTACCCGGCCACGGGCATAAGCCCTGTCCTTATGCACGATGAAGGACAGCGCATCGACCTTCTCCGCGTTTAACAGAATATCCATCTTAACAAGGCTGGATTGGCGATAGCCGGTAAGCTCATAATCGAATGATGCATATCCCTTCGTGCTAGACTTCAGCTGGTCGAAGAAATCGTAAACGATTTCGGCTAACGGGATGTTATATTTCAAGGTTACACGGTTCGTGTCTAGATATTGCATATCGATGAACTCGCCGCGTTTGTTCTGACACAGCTCCATAATTGCCCCGACAAATTCATTCGGCACGATAATAGAAGCTTTGACGTAAGGCTCTTCAACGAATTCGAGCTTTCCAGCCTCTGGATAATCCGCGGGATTGGAAATTTCAAGCACTTCGCCATTCGTCAAGGTGACCTTGTAAATAACGCTTGGCGCTGTCGTGATAAGCGGAATATTGAACTCGCGTTCAATACGCTCTTGAATGATCTCCATGTGGAGCATGCCAAGGAATCCGCAACGATATCCGAAACCTAATGCCTGCGATGACTCGGGCTCGTAGCGGAGTGAAGCATCATTAAGCTCGAGCTTCTCTAAGGCATCCCTTAAATCGTTATAATCCGTCGTTTCAATCGGGTACAGCCCGCAGAACACCATCGGATTCACTCGTCGGTAGCCTGGAAGGGCTTCCGCAGTCGGATTCTTCATATCGGTAATCGTATCTCCGACACGCGTGTCCTTCACGTTCCTAATCGAAGCCGTCACGAAGCCGACATCTCCGGGTCCAAGCTCTTGAACCGCCGTAGGGCGAGGCATGAAGGTTCCTACCTCGATAACATCGAAGTTGGCTCCTGTCGCCATGAACTTCATTCGCGTACCCGCACGGATCGTTCCGTCGACGATACGGATATAACAGACTACCCCTTTATAAGGATCATAATGGGAGTCGAAAATCAGTGCTTTGAGCGGCTTGTTCCGATCGCCCTGAGGAGCCGGAATCTTGGCCACGACCTGCTCCAAAATCTCCTTGATCCCAATGCCGTTCTTCGCGGAAGCCAGCACGGCATCACTGGTATCGAGGCCAATTACATCCTCGACTTCCTTCTTAACCCGCTCCGGATCTGCGCTGGGCAGATCGATTTTGTTAATGACCGGGACGATTTCCAGGTTATTATCGAGCGCAAGGTAAACGTTCGCTAACGTCTGTGCTTCAATCCCTTGAGCGGCATCTACGACTAGCAATGCGCCTTCACAAGCTGCCAAGCTCCGCGATACCTCGTAAGTGAAATCTACATGTCCCGGAGTATCGATCAAGTGAAGCATATAGGTTTCCCCGTCGTCCGCTTTGTACAAGAGTCGAACCGCTTGCAGCTTTATCGTAATTCCCCGTTCGCGTTCAAGGTCCATCGAATCCAAAACCTGCTCCTGCATTTCTCGTGAAGTGAGTGTGCCCGTATATTCCAAAATGCGGTCGGCCAACGTTGATTTCCCGTGGTCGATGTGCGCGATAATACAGAAATTGCGAATGTTGCTTTGTTTAAAAGTTGTTTCTGCCATTAAAATAAGTACCTCCAGCCGGTTCCATGCGTCAGATGACGATCACTTCATTATAACAGCGTCTATTCGATGCATCAATGAGGCGATTTCTCGGAAGGCTTCTCGATCGACAAACCTTCGACATGCCGCTTGCTCATCAACTTGCGTTTCTTCCTGTGCTCCACGGATTCGAAGACGATATCCATATCGTAGTCATCACCTGGATACAAGAGCTTCTTCTCGATGTAGCGGCGAACCCTCTTGCGGTTAATCGTCAGCTTTTCCTTCTGTACCTGCACGATCATATTCCCCCGCTCATCGGGTAGTCGATACACAACTCCAGATTTACGCAATTGCGGAATATACACGACATCTCCGATTTCCCAGCTCACAAATGCACCTTGAGCCTCTTTTGTCGACTTGTACTTTGATGCAGTTGTTCGCAACTTCTGGCCTCTCGGGGATTCTGTTTGCTTGCTGCTGTTTCTAGGAAAGGCTGGAATTACAGCGGTACTTTCGCCCGACTTCAAGCTGCTTGCAATCGTTTTTGCCCGGTCGATGATCGCTTCGGAGATACCTAATTTACTTGCGATGACGAATGCATAACTATTGCCCGCTTCCCCCATATCCAGTCGGTACAGCGGTCGCAGGGTTTCTTCGTCGAACGCCATCCGCGCATTTTGGAATCCGGGCGTCACTCTGGCATATTCCTTAATTTCATTAAAATGCGTTGTCGCCATAATAACCGAGCCTCTGCGATACAACTCCTCCAGTACAGCAATGGACAGACCGACGCCCTCGCCGGGATCCGTTCCCGTCGCCAGCTCATCGAGCAGCACCAGTGTAGATGAACCCGCATGCGTTAAAATATCAATCACATTGCGCAGATGCGAGGAAAATGTGCTGAGCGAGGAATCCAAGCTTTGATCATCGCCGATATCGACCTCAACCGCCTGGAAGACCGCCAAGCAGCTTCCTTCGGCTGCCGGAATAAGCAAGCCGGACTGGGCCATTAACGTCAGTAAACCCACCGTTTTAAGCGCAACGGTTTTACCGCCCGTATTCGGACCTGTTATGAGCAAAGCTTTATATTCATCTCCTATCTGAATATTCAAAGGGATAGGCTTAACCGTCAGCAAGGGATGCCTGGCGTCACGCAAATCTATGCAGCGATTCTCGTTCAGTATGGGTGCGATTCCTTCAATAAAAAGCCCCCACTTCGCCTTAGCAAATAGGAAGTCGTAGTGACCGACGGTTTCAAGGTTTATGTTTAGCTCATAGGCATAAGACTCTACCTCTGAGGAAAGCTGAGCTAATATTTGCGTTTCTTCCTTTGTTTCCTCCGCTCTTAATGCGCTTAAATCCATCTGTAAGCCTGCAAGCTCAGAAGGCTCGACAAACACCGTTTGTCCGCTTGCGGATTCATCGAGCACCGTACCCGGAATCCGCTTACGGTATTCCTTCTTGACCGGCAGCACGTATCTTCCGCCCCGTTGGCTGATCAGCCGTTCTTGCAAAATATCCGCATGACGGGACAGCATGCCCTCTAATCGTTTCTGTAATCTTTCTTCGGCGGTTCGGATTTTTTTGCGGATTTTGTGTAATTCCGTGCTCGCCGTATCCACTATGCGTCCCCGATCGATGCAAGCTTCGATCGCATCTCTGAGCGGCTTTAGATCATGCATGGATGCGGCATAAGCCGCTACGTCTGGAGCCTCCGCTTTCTTGGAGGACATGTACTGTCTTAATTGCTCGCAGCTGCGAGCGAACTGGGCAACGTAGCTGAAATCCTGCTCCGCCATCACATATCCTGTGCCGAGCAGAGTCATAATGGCCTCCATTCCTTCCAAGGAAGGAAGCGGAGCAGAGCCTCCCTTGGCGAGCAAACGACCTGCTTCTTGTGTCTCCGCTAATCTGCGGGAAATGATCTGACGATCATGAAGCGGTTGGAGCGATTCGATATGACCTCGTCCGAGGTAAGTGGTTGCATATTTCATCAATGTGTCGATAACGCGGTTATATTCAAGCTTGTTCATTGAATGTTGTCTCAAGGGTAAAACCTCCTAATGGGTTGTGAGAATAAAAAATAGGCTGCAAGAGCGCCATCGGCGCAAGCTCGCAGCCTGTCGGAAGCATTTCCGGAGAGAGCGCAAACAAGGAGATACATCCTTTTTTGCACAAAAAAAACCGTACCCTGAATGAGCACGGCTGATCTCCCCGAAAAGGTTCTTCGTAAGGGGCGGTCTTCACCGGTTCTTCACTGGTCATCAGAGCCGCTTCAGGAGATACAAGGAAATAAACCATCCTATAGACGGTTTCTATCCCTTGCCATATCCTATTCGCAGCTTATGAGATGAATCAGTTCAGAACCGATACCAACATACAAATTTGCCCCTTAAAATTCATTTGAGCTAATCATAAAACAGACGCACAGCAACGTCAAGCCTAGACTCATCCTGTTACACGATCAAATAGGGACACGACCAATTTGATTCCGTTGCGTGATAAATCATGCAGTACCTCCGCGGTTTTGCCGGATAATCGATCTACAATCGGCTTACGGTCATCGCGCGGAATTCCGTACTCCTCCTCGTCCCAATCATAATAAGGCGTATCATCAACGGGGCTCTGCGTCGCTCTGGATTGTCTTTCCTCTTGTACGGGCTCCTGTGTCGGAAGAGTCCATTCCTCATTCTCTGACGTGTCTCCACGCTCGGTTGCCGGGCTCGTCGTACTCCAAGGTCCATTCACATCCTCGATCCCTTTGGAGGAAAGCTCCATTCCGTACAAGACCGCAAACGCTACGATCCCCGCAAAAACAAGCAATTTTATTGTACTCCGACGCATATGAATCCCCCTCTAAAATTATTTTTCCGCGCTCACTTTGACCGCTTCCTCATTCTCCCAATACAATTCTGCGATAACCTTCGCGAGCACATCCGCTGTCCGATAGCTTTCCTCGAGCGTATTGTCGACACCGCCGATTTCCAGGAGAACGCTGTCCGGCGCTATGGATTGGTTATATTCTCCATTCCCGCTAGCTGCTGTTTTCCCCCATACCCCTCGCGATAATCCCGGGTAGTCCTTCTCAAGCCGTTCGTGAATTTGATTCGCGAAATCTTCATTTTCCCGCCAATTTGGATTGCGATGTCCGATAATGAAATAAACCTGAGCATAATCCTTCGCATTAATGGTGGCCGTCGTTTTCTTGCGTCGCTGCGAATCGCGATGAATATCGAAGAAAAATTTCAATTGCTTGTTGCTTGCCAACGCTTGGCGAACCGTCTGTAATGAATATTTATAGGAATAATTCCAATTATAGCCCTGAACAGTAGTGGGATAATCCTTCGAGGAATGTGTGCTCCCTACGCCCAGCGAATCCAATTGCTTCGCTAAATGTTTGCCGACAAGAGTAATATTTACGCTATCGGAGTTCGGGTCCTTCTTATCCGACTTAAGCTCGGGATACCAAGACTCCCGGTTATGGGAATGATAGATGAAAACCACCTTCCGTCCTTCCGTTGTTTGTTGATCTGCATTGTCAGGTAAATGGTCCCCATTAGCGGCAGAATCCGGCGTCGGCGTTGCTTGAGCCGGATCCTGTTCGTCTCCTTGGATCTCAATCGGATCGGGCAGGCCAGTAATATCTGAGAATCCGCCACCCTGCTGCATTCCCTCTTCGTCAAGAGGACCGTGATCCTCCGGAGCATCCGGATTTCCTGAGCCAGGACGCAGCAGAACCGAGTGGTCCCTCGGCATTCCGGGCATCTCCAAAGCTAGTAAACTCTTAGGATCATCCGGGTTTATATCCGTTAAGAACCGGAGCAGGAATGAAGCCATCCGGACCGTCTGAAAAGGCGACCCTTCAACGGGAGCCATATGTGGAAGCTCCATCCCTAGCAGCGATTGAAAAAATTGCCCAGATACAGAAGCGGCGAAGCCTTTCATCGATTGCACGGGTGAGGCAGCCAAGGATTTCTGGAGCATTCCCCCGAGTCCTAATAAAACAAACAGCACCATCGAACATACGCTTAATATAAAATAAGCTCGGCCTGTAATCAGAATCCGCCGCCATTTGGCTTTCAATTGAGACCAATTCAGCGATACGACAGTACGTTTCATCACTCATCCTCCCCGGAGCCTCCAGCCTGCAGAGCCTTCCTTCTCTCATTTTCTAAAGGTATAGAAGCATATGAGAGAATCGAAAATGATAGAACCAACGGTTTAGAGAGGTTCATAGAGTGAGTGATTAAAAAACCGGCCCGCTGATCGCTTGGCCGGTTTTCGTGCATATCGACTTAATATTTAGAAAGCTAGTGTGTATAAGCCGCTACATTATGTGTATCGACAGCCTCATGAAGCGATGCGTTAAGGCCGCTTGCGATGATATTGGCAATGTCCTCCATAAACTTGTCTACTTCCTTCGGGGTTACCAGCAGGTCATGGCCAAGCGGCTGGAGCACTTCCTTCACCAGCATCAATCGCTGATTTTCCTCCATCGTTCCGAAAACGCCGAACAAAGATCCTGTCTCGGGAGTATGTTTCTTCATATGGGCGAAAACTAAATCCATCGTGTTGTTGACGATGGTTGATGCGTATACCACGGTGGGAACTCCTATTGCAATACAAGGAACCCCGAGTACTTCTTGGGTAAGCCCTTTGCGTTTATTGCCTACGCCTGAGCCGGGGTGAATTCCTGTATCCGCGATCTGTATCGTCGTATTCACTCGTTCCAAGGATTTTGCAGCCAATGCATCCACAGCGATAACGAGATCAGGCTTTGCTTTATCTACAATTCCATGTACGATATCGCTCGATTCGATCCCCGTCGTTCCGAGCACACCCGGTGCGACAGCACTAACTCTCCGATAACCAGGACTCACCTGATCGGGCATTAATTCGAAATAATGCCTTGTCACCATCACATTCTCGACGACAAGCGGCCCTAATGCATCTGGTGTAACATTCCAATTCCCCAGACCTACGATCAGCACGCTGCTTGTCTCATTGATTCCGACTCGTTTCAAGAACGCCTCGAATTCACGAGCGAACGAGGTGGCGACCTTATCCTGAAGCTCGGTGTCTCCTTGGCGAAGCTCAGGAACCTCCAGCGTCACATAATGGCCGATCATCTTACCAATTTTCTGTGCGCCTTCTTCCGTTTGGATGTGCATACGAGATATGTTTATTCCATCGTCGTTATTATCCACCTCAGACCAAACACCAGCTATTTCCCCCGTAGCTCCAGACAATTGCGTCGCGATCTCTTTGGCTTCCAATGCTAAATCCGTCCGTACATTGTACATTGACAAATCATTATCCATTAGGTGATAGACAGCCCCTTTCGTATGCGGATTAAGATGGGAAGTTAGCTTGCTTTTTACCCCCTTGCATGATAGAATGTTACAAGTTGTGTGGAGAAATACTTCTGTTTTTGCTTGGAGGTGAAAAGAATGCCAAACATCAAATCCGCCATTAAACGTACCAAAACGAACGAAGCTCGTCGTCAGCGTAACGCTTCTCATAAATCTGCTCTTCGTACGGCTGTTAAACAAGCCGATCAAGCGGTAGTTGGAACAGACGTTGCTGCTGCGAAAGCAGCACTAGGCGTAGCTCAGAAGAAATTGGATAAAGCGGCAACTAAAGGCCTCATTCACAAAAATGCAGCTGCCCGCAAAAAATCCCGTCTAGCCAAAAAAATCAACGCATTGTCCGCACAAGCGTAAGCTCGTGCCTGATGCATATGCGACCGCCTTGTCCCGCTGACATAGCGGTCAGGAAAAAAGCCATCCTAATGCAGGTTTACCTGTTTAGGATGGCTTTTTTTGTTGGTTTTGATGTACTCATTCCACGCTGTAGTTTGCAAAAGTCGAACAAAAAGATTAACTTGCCCCCGCTGACCCTGTCTTCATTAAGAAGAGCTCAAGACCTAGAGCTTTGTCAATGCGGCCAGTCTTCATGGCAAAGTCTAGATCGGCTAACTCGGACAGTAAGGCGGCCAGTCGCTCCGGACTGAACTTGCGTGCTTGCTCGCCTGTTATCTTAACAGCATAAGGATGCAGACCGAGCTGAGAAGCCATCTGCTGCGGAGAGTAGCCTTGGGAGCTAAGCTCTTTAACATAGAGCATATTGCGAAATTGGCGGACCAGTAGAGCCATAAGCTTAATTGGTTCTTCCCTCTGCTTAAGTAAATCGTAATAGAGGTTTAACACTTCTGCAGTCCGTAATGCTGCAAGCTCCTCCGTCAATTTGAATACATTCTGCTCTGTCGCCATAGGTACTAACGCGACAACCGATTCGCTTGACACAGTACCGCCTGCACCAGCGTGCAAGCATAGCTTGTCTACTTCGGCCGCTAATGCATTCATGTCTGTTCCTATGCGTCGCAAGAGCTCCTCTGCGGTCTGCTTGTCGATCGAACGCCCTTGGCTCCCCACACGTTTCAGTAACCACTGTAGAAGCTCCTCGGATTGCAGGGGAGTGAAAGAGATTACGAAATCACTTGATTTAGCGGTTTTGACAAGCTTCTTGCGTTCATCCAGCTTCTCGTGGGGTACGATAAAGACGAGCACTGTGGTCTCAGAGGGCTGTCCTATGTAGGTTAACAGACGCTCCGGTCGATGCTCGACACGGCTAGATTCTTTACCTGAAGCGAATAAGACGCTGTCCCGGACGAGAACGATTTTGCTGGGGACCAGAAAAGGAAGGGTCTCCGCCTCTTCGATAATGCTGTCGATAGGAGTTTCTCCGGTATCGAAGCGCACGATTGCCATCTCTCGATGCTCAGGCTCTACAAGCTGCTCGAGCAAACGTTCAATAAACTCGTTCATAATATAGGCTTCAGTTCCATAACAAATATATATTGGGGAAATGCTGCCTTGCTTGATATGACGAAAAGCTTGTTTGACTTCCATTTCGTTCCCCCAACTCTCATATGGATGACAAATAACAAAGAGATCACACCATTAGGTTTGGCGCGATCCCTCTGTCCTCGGACATCTATATCAACGTTCGCCGGCCGGCCCATGGTACCGTGCGCGAACGACCGCGACGAAAGTCCGAAGACGATCGCCAACTCCTTCTGTACACTATACGCTAAACGATCATAAATGGTGACAGAGGAGTCAGCGAACGGATTCAACTACATTTAATATGTCGAACACATAGCGGGTCTGCCGACCTTCTGCATCCGTATGAGTATAATACAGCAGCGTACTATCTTCATTCCAGCTCAGCAGGCTGATCTGGCCCTCCCTAAGCTCGGAGTGAAACCACTCGCTTTCGTCTTCTGTTTTATACACCTGTATGATACCTGAGCCTTGGACAGCGATAGCTCTCCACTTCTCATCAGGTGATACGGAAGCTTCGGTAGAGACTGGTTGCTTAGATGTGAGTGAAGTCGAACTCTCGGTCACTGAAGAATCAGGGTTCTCAGTGGACGTGATGCCACGACTCTCTTGCTCTCCGCTCCCGCTGGCAGAATCGTTCTTGTCTATTCCCTCGCCGAACTGATCTTTCGCTGAAAACTCTTCTGCAGGTGCGTAACTCGTAGCATCGGACACATCAGGTTCATTGGCCTGGTTTCCCGTACCATCGGCTGCTTCGCTATTTTTCATCATATCAGAGGATTCTGCTGTGTCTGAAATCTTAGCTTTTGCCGAAAATTCGGTTACATTCTCCATCTGAGCTGCCATTGGAGCAGGTGCCGCTTCATCATTGCTTACTCCACCGGTAAATGACCAGTTCTGAGGCTGGCTGAAGATCAGAAGCCCTGCGATAACGCCAGCAGCTACGACACCTGATATTTTACGGATCACATCACGTCTAGGGCGATTTGATCTGGTTAGAGTCGCAGGCGCCGTATCGGTTACAATCTCCTCGCTGTGTAAGCCCTCTGATTGCTCAGAATGGAGCCGATCCAATTCCGGAAGAATAGCGTCTACGAGACTATACCTGGGAACAACTCGCGGCAATTGCTCCAGCTCACTGGATAATCGTTGCAATCTACCTAGCATGGCAGCACAATCCGGGCAATGACCAACATGATCCATCATGAGCGACGTTTCTTGTTGATTCAAATCGCCGTCAATGTAACGCTGCATGAATTCCATCACCTCTTGGCAAATCATCCCCGGACACCACCTTTCTGATAATCATGAAGTAGAATTTGCAATTGCTGTCGGGCTCTGAATAAATACGATTTAACAGTGTTAAGCGGTAAATTTAAGGCGTCAGCAATCTCATTATAAGAGAAATCTTGCAAATAACGGAGTACGACAACCGTTCGATGATGCTCCGGCAGCTTGCCGATCGCTTCGCGAATTTCCTCAGCAGCGTATGCGGAAAGAACCTCGGTTTCTACATTATCCCCCGCATGGAAAACCATATCATGCTCATCTATAGAGACGGAGGGTTTTTTGCGCCGAAATTTATCAATACATATATTCGTTACGATCCGCTGCACCCACGTGCGAAATTGAGCTTTTTCCTCGTATGAATTAATTTTCGTATAAATTCGTATGAGTGCATCTTGCGATGCATCCAAAGCATCCTGCTCATTGTTTAATAGATAATAAGCAGTGCGATAGACATGTTTCTCAATATCGCGGAGCAGCGCAACGAGTGCTTCCCGGTCGCCCGCTTGCGCGGCTTTGATCAGAGCCGGCTCCACCACAGAAGATCCTCCTCCCCTGCATCCTCTCAGACGTTGTTATCTGCATAAAGGTTGCAATCCCCCAGAGGGATTTTTCGGCATTATTTTCTTTCTAACTTTTAGTCTAGCAAAAATGTTCTAAAACGCATAATGTTTTATGTTGGATGAACGGAACCAAATGGGATTACGTACTGTCTAATAGGTTGGAGGTGAACCTATGGGTTCTGAATATTTGAAGCACGTGGATTCCATCGATGACTCGGAGCTAACTCTGCTTATGGATCAATACGGCGACGATGTCTGGAAATATGCTTATTTTCTGACCAAGAACAGAGAACAAGCCAAAGATATCGCACAAGAAGTGTTTATTAAAGCACATTACAAAATCCATACGTTCAGAGGTCAGTCTTCCATCAAAACCTGGCTGCTCACCATTACTAGAAATATATCCTTGAACTATTTATCCTCCAGTTATTTTCGAAAGGTGCTATTATTCGGATCTGTCAAATCCAGACAATCGGCCCCGTCTGCAGAGGCGGATTATGTGGATAAGCAATCCGCCGACGAAGTTTGGAGCATCATCATGAAGCTCTCGAACAAGCTTCGCGAAGTACTCATTCTGGATTTGGAGTACGACCTGACCATTCAAGAAACAGCTCAAATGCTGAACCTTCCAGCAGGCACAGTTAAATCAAGGCTTCATCGCGCCCGCATGGAAGTAGAGAACCAATTGAAGAGGTGGGAAAAATGAATCAACCTAAACCGGATTGGTATGAACAAGCCAAGGGCGGCCCTTTTGCAAAACCGTTATTTACTGAAGAGATGAAGCAAGAAGTTAACAGACAGGTAATGGAGGAACGGCCTCGTAAAAGGAATTTTGCGATGTGGACCGCAGCGTTAACAATTGGCGTTTGTCTAACCGGACTATTGCTGTTTATTTATCCGAATATTAATAGTCCGGCGCCAGCGCCAGCCTCACCTGAGCCGTCGCTAAACTTGGAAAGTCCTTCACCTGTACCACCTGAGAGCACTCAAACGCCGGAAACTCAAGTTCCCGAGCTTGATGAACAAATCCGGCTGGTTTACGAGAACCCGCTCGATTTCCCGGGAGCTTATCCGGTGGACTTAAGGAGGGTTGAAGCGACTCGAATACCCAAAGCTTCTGTTATCGTGAAACGAACCATTGAAGCTGAAGGCGATCTTGGTAATTATTTTATTTATGTTAAAAATGAAGGTGATTCCCAGCTGTATTCCGGCATGGAAATACTTACGGGCGGCGTGGGCACCCTGCCAACCAGTGATATTTATGAACTCGGTCCTGCAGGCGAGCTGCCCTATCTGGATGATATCGAGGTTAGAGGGAGCTATATCTTCGGCGAATTTTATATTCGGATCTACGGCGTTTGCGGGGCAAATTGCGTAACGAATGACTGGATTCACTTCGAAGAAGGTCTGCCCGGCGTTCCAATAAGAGACTTTCAGCTTAATACTCACATTCAGGAAGTCGATATCGACGAGGATGGGATTTCCGAGGTTATTGCGACGATCTCCTCTACGATCGGAGAAGTAGGCATCTTCAAAAAAATAAACGGACAGATTAGATTTGTCGATCTTAACAAAGCGTTTCAAGCCGAGCATCCCTATTCCGTTATTTACGACCACAACCGGAAGATTTTCTCGGCAATCTTCCCTAATCTGAAACGAATGTATCAGTATAAAAAAGGCGAAGACGTTATGGAGCTCATCCAAAATGCAGAAGGCGGGAAAGATCCGCTCATCATCGGCGGTTTGTATGACGGAACGGATTCTATACAATTACAAGTTGGGAAAGCTTCCTTAGAGGCAAATTGGTTCAAAGTCCCTTACAAGGACTTCGGTCTTTACCTGCCTTCCTCCATCAAGGAGGTCAAATTCGAGGATGGGTCCGAATATGAGGCGGAAAACGGCATGGGAATCATCCAATTTAGGGATGCTGATGAATCAACGTTGCCTTACTTACGGAAAGAATCCGATCTCGCGCAGTATTCCGAATATGTAGGCACTGAATTCTGGGGAGATGACAAATCCATCCGTTACGACTACTTCCTGTACGAGCACGATGAGGAACGTAGAACCTATATCGCAATCCGCTATAAGACAAAGGATACAGAACAAATACGTCCGTTGTTCCTCTCCGTCGTCGCGAATATTCGCTACGCCCCCGATAATTGATCCTTCGACCCGCTGATTTCCGGAATCAGCGGGTTATCCTTATACTGGGTATTGCGGCGTCCAGCCTAATACCGTTTCCAGCATGATTTTCAAATTTTTCGCGTGATTTATTTCCGGCTTGGCCCTTGTCAGCTTGAATTCTTCCTCGATGTACCGGATATAATCGCTGCGCAGCCGCTCCAGCTGATCCTCCGTTAATGCGTACAAGAAGTGGTGAACATATTCATATGAAAAATACCCTTCCATGCTCTCCAGGAATGTATGCGGTGACTGCTGATACCACTCCTTGGCAAAAGCCTTCAAGGCATCCGTGCTCGTATCGTCACCTCCTGACATCGCATAAAGTCGGTCGGCCGAGATGAGGTTTCGGTAACTAACGGCATTCCCCTCAGGGTATGTATTCGCCAGGGCATAAAATTGCAGAAGTTTATCCAAGATTTCAACATATAACTCCGATACCGCTGGCTTGGCATGAAACTGACAGCTTACCGCAGCATGTGCGATATCCTTCAATAATTGGAGTGCGTCTTCCGCTTCCTTTTTGCTGGGCGTACCTGCAAAAAACACTCCCTGGTTTCCCGCACGAATCTCCGCTCGGTCTATCGCATCGTGGAGCTCATCCTCAAACCGTTCCTTGCTGTAAGGTGCCCACTGCTTGAAGTGATCCATCAACTCCGTATTTATACCGAACTCCCTGCGGATGACGGGACTGAGGTGAATTCCGCCGTTACCGCTAACCTGCATAAATATTTCGTGCAGCAATTTTTCCAACGATTTGGCTTTTTTCACGGCTTTTATGATCTCGTCGGGAACGAAATATATGGCTGCAGCCTCTTTTTGCTCGAGCTCGACTACAAACTGCCTCAGTTCTGATAGCAACGCTTCATGCATCTTCATTCACCCTTTCTTGATGAAATTACTTTTGCTTTACAGTCACAGTCGTTTTTTGACCAAGCACTTTAATTTGCCATAATCCTTGGGTGTCAAATTGCAGGACCCCCCAGTAGTGTGTAATCGGCGTCATGTTACCCGCTTCATTGAAAGACCCGCTTTTACGGAATGTGATGTTATGTTGTAAATCCGCGCTGCCAACTGGTGAAACACTAACTTCGATCGTTTCATCATCCCTAGTGCCTGGAACAACCAGGACTGTCCCGATCTGCCCAGTAACTGCATCGTCCTTGGAGAGTAGAAAGCGGGTTGTATCTGTTTGTATATACTCGTCTTTAACCGGCACAACGATGGAGCCGTACCGCTTATCATTGATATCTATATCTATCCGCCAAATACCTTTTTGAGGAAACGGATGAAACGTAGTTACAGCATGTGCATCGGCACCATGAAAAGCTCCTTGGAGTGTCACGGTATTTAGTAAAAAGGATGAACCCGACTGCAAATTGACAGCTGTGGCTGTTAATGTCGATTGTATTAGTCGATCAGATTCTCCCCAAGCATACCAAAAAATCTTTGCTACCGTTTCTTTTGAGTTCGCAATTATATCTGTGTGTTCCGTAAATGCTATTTTTCCCTTGACGCCTCTTAATTGCTGTGAATAAATAACGGTGCCATCTTTACTCACATGATCGAACTTCGGACTGATTTCCCAAGTTTGAGAACGACTCGTGATCGGGAAAACTCCCTGAAACCAATCCCCTTGTTTCGCTTTTTCAACGATTAAAGGTGTAAACGGAAGTGCCCCAATGAATACAATAACGGTCATAAACAGCAGGACATTTCCTAACAAATGATATCTGTTATGCGTTCTACCTGCTTTAACAACCCTTTCCCGCAAAGAGTTCAAAATGGTTCGACTCGCTTCCGCTGAAAGCTCTTTTTTTGGCATAGCCTTTAGCAACTCAACGACGTCATGCTCTTTCTGCAACATGTTCCACACCACCTTCAATCTTGTCATAATGATCGCGCAGTTTTTTTAATGCACGATGCAACGTTACGTTAACTTTAGGTATAGACCAGTGAAGAATGTCTGCCGTCTCAGCAGCCGTGAAATCACCCATTACCCGTAATAAGAGAACTTCCCTATAGCTGCGCTTCAATTTTTTCATAATCGAATAGATGGATGCCAAATCCTCACGCATGAATATCAATTCATCAAACGTCTTATCAGAGATTCTTATCTCCTTCGATAAGCGAATCGTCAACAGCCCAGCAAGCTTATGTTTCCGTTCATGATCCATTGCTACCCGGCGCGCAATTGCAAACAGCCATGTTTTCGGACTGGATCGTCCTTCGTACCGATAGAATCCTTTCAAAGCTTTGATAAAAACATCCTGAACAAGATCTTCTACGTTGTTATCCCCTAGATAATAGACCAAAAAATGATGAACATCCGATCCATATGCACAAAACCACTCCTCAATCTTAGAGTACCGCTCCATTCTCACACCCCGCTTATCTTCTCTAAGTAATTAGACGTGGATATGATCAATAAATTACACTATTGTAAATTTTATTTTACCAGACACGCACATCTTTATTCTCCACTCGGGAATACAGAGTTCTACGAGCCATCGTTCCATCCGCAGAAATACGGTATTGGATCTCTCCGTCCAGATCGGTACGCAGGATAGCGCTTCCTAAAGCAAATAATCTTTGCATAACAGTTGGATGAGGATGTCCGTATAGGTTATTAAGGCCGGCTGAAATGACAGTTTCTTGCGGCTGCCAATAGTTAAGCCAGGCTTGCGTCGTGGAAGTTTTGCTGCCGTGATGGCCAGCTTTTAATACATCGATGTGCCTTTGCATCGTCTCGCCTGCATTGATTTGTGCCTCTACGACGGCTTGCTCTCCCTTCGATTCCAGATCGCCCGGAAGCAAAAATAGACGTTCATATATGGTAATCAGTAGAACAATGCTCCGTTCATTCTGATCACTTGAAACCTTTATCATGTCGCTCTCACCGGTCAGATCCTCCGCAGGATAAAGGGCGCTGAGCGTTGTCGATTGGTCGACCTCCCATTCCATGGGAGCATGAACGGCATAAAAAGGAATGCCCTTATCCAATGCCAGCTGGAACATGTTATTAGATGCCGGAGCATCCTTCACAGTACCGTTGAAAAGTATTGCACGAACCGGAATTTGATCAATAACTGCTCGAGCACCTCCCATATGATCTGCATCTAAATGAGTAAGCACGAGAGCATCTAGATCACGGACTCCCCGCTTAAGCAGCAAAGGAACTAACAGCTTGCGCCCTATCTCGTAGGGATCCCGTCGCTCTCGCCACTCCTCGCCTGGTTTACGGAAATTAATGGTACCCCCGGTATCGATGAGGATATGTTTCCCTTTTCCGGTGCGGATCAGAATACAGTCTCCTTGGCCCACATTAATAAAAGAAACTGTCGCACTTCTGTCCAGTATCGCCAGCTGATAACCCCAAATTAGCCAACCCAAACCTATAACGGCAATTGAGAGCTTAAGAATACGAGATTTTCTCTTATTCTCATCCGATTGCGCAGGCACATAAACGAGGGGTGCTGTCATTTCGCCCAGTCCAATTGTTAGACTCGCATCAGCTGATTGGCTAATCCACCATTCCCGGTCTTTCTTCTCGACTATTCTTCTTTTTAACAAAACGATACCCGCACCCATTAGCATATAGGCGATGATCACCCACAACAAGGAAGTCTGAGGCCATACCGTTCTTAACTCTTCGAATCGGCTAAGCCTCTCTACAATCGCAAAGGTGAAGTGGTTTCCCATTGTGGCAAGCTTTGCTGGGATGATTCCCAACGGTAACCATATGGCCCCCATTGCAATAGAAGCCATTCCTAACGGCATAACTATAAAGCTGATGAAGGGCACGAGAAGTAAATTGGCAGGCAGGGACAGCAAATGAACGGAATGGAAATAATACGCTGTCAGAGGAAATGAAACCACCTGTGCTGTCAACGTGACTGCAATGGCTCCCCTCAGCCATTTCCATCGAAAGGGCAGCGACTCTGTCACCGTCGGGACGAAAAGCAGCAAACCGGCAGTCACGATAAACGATAGCTGGAAGCTGACATCGGCAATGAGAGAAGGATTCCATATAAGCATAAGCAGAGCCGCAGCGGACAGAAGATGAAGTCCATCCTTCAAAGCGTGACGACGTGCTAACCAAAGCGCTAGCATAGCCATAAGACAGGCCCGAACAGCTGAAGGAGAAGCGCCCGTGATCATCATGTATATAGGCATCAACGCTATTGTCATGTCTAAGGTACGCTCTCTCGTTAACCTCATCCATGCCCCGAATTGCAGGAGGAGAAATACGATAACCCCTACATGAAGCCCGGAGATCGCGAGCACATGCGTTAATCCCAGCCTTGCGAAATCATCGAATTGCTCCGGATTTAAATCGGATCGAATACCCACAACCAAGCCTTTCATATATCCGGAATCCCCATGAGGGTACATTCGGTCCATCAATGCGCCGATCGCCCTCCGGAAGTCATCCAGAACCCGAAGGCATTTCATCCTCAGGTCTATTTTTTCTTGTATATGGGTAACAGAATTCGTTCCTTTAACATTTAGCTGCCAATGGATTCCCTGCTTCTTCAAATAACTCCGATAGTCAAAGGCTCCGAAATTACCCGCATCACCTGGCTGCTTCATCTCTCCCTTCAGTTGGACGGTATCTCCTCTTTTCCACATGTTTGCAGTCTGCTGCTCTGATTCCTCTGCAAGCTTCACTCTTATGACTACTGTATCGCTCATTGACTGCTTTGGAGCCGTCTGCGAGAGCTGAATCTCTTGGGCCTTTAGGCGAAACATTACCAAATCTCCATCTACCTCAACATCCGAGGAAATATAACCTCTTAATGTAACCTCATTTCCAATAGCCGCTTCGTTAGCGGGAATGTCTGATATATTACCTCGTTCTATCCATAGACGTTCTCCGCTTGAAAGTAACAAAGCTAAAACGCAGACGAGCAGCAGCTTCCAATTTACTGTGTATAACAAACCTGTGCCTACGAGCAGAAGCAACAATGAGACCATGGCTAGAGCGGCATCTAATCCCTGAAATAAAGACAGAATGGAAACCCCCATCACCCAGCAGCAAGTAACGGCGACAAGCGGCCTTCTTTCCATGCTCGATCTCTCTCCTTTCAGACAAAAAAGAACCTCCTTACCGATTTAGGCCGGTAAGGAGGTTCTTCCTCCGTTAGCTATTTTTGTCCATCACTTCGGTATCCGCAGGTGGAACATAATTCTCGATCTGACGGAACAGTATTCCTCTTCGGCTCATGAGGGTCGCTACTTTCCCGTGATCCTTCGGATAAGGGCGATTATATACAATTTCCACTATACCGCTATTCGCGAGCATGTTCGCACACGTCCAGCAGGGCTGATCTGTAACGTATACAATCGAGCCCTCTCGATCGACCCGATCCGTGAACAGAAGCAGATTCTGTTCAGCATGAATGGTGCGGATACACCTCTGTTTCTTGATCATCACGGTTGATTCGTCATTTGCGGGAGCGGATTCATATTCTTCCACAATCATACAGCCCGCTTCAGAGCAATCCTGAACGCCCATCGGGGCTCCATTGTATGCTGTACCCAGAAGTTTCTTCCCTTGCACGAGAACCGTACCGACATGGCGGCGCGGACAGCGTGATCGGGTTGAGACCATAAAAGCGATATCCATAAAATACGTATCCCAGTCTTTGCGCAGGGATGTCATCATCCATAACCTCCGAGATTAGAGCTAGCTAATCGCCAATAAGTGAATTATTGCATTCATTATTCATTTTCTCATATTTTCTCCCAATGTAAAAGAAAAGTATGGCGGCAAATTCATTCTGGTTTGGAGACGCGGATAAGCGTTGATATACGATCAAGCATTTTTGGGCCAATCCCCTTTACTTCTAATAATTGCTTCACACTGCTGAACCCGCTTTTCTGTTGCCGGTAAGAAATAATCGCTTGGGCTTTGGATGGTCCGATACCCGGTAACGTTTCCAACTCAGCTTGCGTCGCATGATTCAGATCGATTATTGCGGAATTGCTATCCGGCTGTTCTGAAGCGATAGGGATAGTTAATTTAGGAGAGGTTGTTGCCTCGGACTTAGGCTCAACTTTAGATTCGGATAAGCTTGGAGAAGTGTCTTGATGAGAAGTTTGGGTTGGGTTAGCTGTACTAACACTTGGCTTTGTGTTGGGGTCTTTGGTGGATTGGTTTGTGTCGGTGTCTTCGGTTGTTTTCATCGTTTCCAGCGCTTTCTTCAAAGAAGAGTTAACTGGCACCCATTCCGACATTGTTGCATTTGATTTGTTGTGAAATAGAGCATAGGCGAGAAGTATCCCTCCGATAGTTAACATGCCGACAATCAAAAGCTTTTGAGTAAAAAACACATTTTTTTCCGTCATCGATACCACTCCTATTTTTTTAAATAAAAAACCGGTATGTCGGCCAACCTCTTGCTCATAGGATGAAAAGAAGATCACTTGCAAAGTGGAGGGATACAAAGATGAAGATCGGCTTCATCGGCGCGGGTAGCATGGGGAGCCTGCTAATAGGGGCATTCATACGCGCTGGCGTCATGCACCCAGACAATATCGTTGTCAGCTCCCGAACACCCTCCAAGCCGTCCATTCTAGCGCAACAATATCCAGGCCTGCAAATTGCTGCAAACAATAAGCAAGCAGCGATCGGGACGGACTATTTGTTTTTGTGCGTAAAGCCATTGGATTTTCGAGGAGTGTTGAATGAAATTGCCCCTGCTCTAAATCAAAACCAAATTGTCATTTCTGTAACTAGCCCTGTAAAGATAAGTTCTTTGGAAGAGATTCTACCTTGTAAAGTCGTTAAAATAATACCAAGCGTCGTGAATGCCGTCGGGAGCGGAGCATCCTTGTTCATGTGGGGTACAAGGCTAACGAATGAAGACCGAACCGCATTGTGGAATATGTTCTCCTCTATAAGCAAACCAATCGAAATATTGGAGGAGGAAGTACGGGTCGCCTCAGATATATCTAGCTGCGGACCAGCTTTTCTCGCCAATCTGCTGGAACAGTTTATAGAAGCGGCAGTCATGTCCACGGGTATGGAACGGGAAATCGCTACTGAGCTTGCCTGTGAAATGATGCTTGGAACAGCACGACTCATGCTAGAGCATCCCTGTACACCGAGCGAGCTGCAGGCCAAGGTCTCTGTTCCCGGCGGTATAACCGCAGCTGCTCTAGAAGTTTTGCGCAAATCGACCCGCGGTGCTTTCCTGCAAGTTATCTACACAACACACGAGAAATTCGCGGAGGATCTAGACCGAGTCGACTCCTCCTTATTCCCCCGGGAGCGAACCTAGAGCGAGGGCGGACTTAGCAATAGGCTAAACCGCTCTTTTTCGTTTGCTCTCGAAAGCCACTGAGACTGCCGCGCAGTTTCGCTTCTGCAAACTACAGCTCTCGAAAGCCACTGAGACTGCCGCGCAGTTTCGCTTCTGCAAACTACAGCCCTCGACAGTCGCTGAAATGGAGTTCTGTCAAGAAAGTAGACACAAACTTATGCGGCCTGCTGCTGCTCGTAGTACCTCTTTTCGCATAAATGCGGGGTTAAGTAACCAATGGAAGAATGAATGCGGATTCGATTGTATTC
>NZ_JBEQAP010000003.1:26458-255984 GCF_041640265.1 Cohnella sp. | reverse complement strand
CTAATGGTTTGAAGAGTTTAGTGGACAGATATAACTCACTACGGAATATTTCATGAACCGCCGTATACCGAACGGTACGTACGGTGGTGTGAGAGGTCGGGAGTTAATCACTCCCTCCTACTCGATTAAAAAATCGATTCGAAATGTACAAATTGGACGACCCCCGCAGACTTTGTCTGGGGGGTCTTAATATTGAAGCGCAACCGCGCGATTCTTCCTGAATTCACTTTCACGAAAACAACGATAGCCCTACCTCTCCATCGTTCTTACGGCTCCATGGCCGCGCCAGTGAGAATTCGTGTTCCTTCCAGCAGCTGAGATAAATCATTGAGATAAATCGTAAGGAATGTGTTAGGGAAAACGGAGGAATATTGCCCAAAGAGGAAAAACTGAGGGTTACTACTTCTACAACCAAATATTATACAGGTTTTGTTAAACAATGTCAACAAAGGGTTGTGAGCGGATTGATCGAAGGATAATAGCAAGGAAAGGAATGGTATACTAAAGCTGGTTCATCGAGACCAATGGGGGTAGAGGACATGTTTCATTTCGCGCACGTCAAATGGTTTACAGATGTCGTTCCTGTTAAAGAAGAGATTAGCAAAATCTTATCTCCCGTGTTTATGGGTACGGCTTTAGTAGTAGCACTGTTATTAGCAGTATTAACACAGCTTCTTCCTGCAATTATGCAGATTCCGGCAATAGGTAAACTGGATAGGCAGTTGGAGAAGCTTAGACCGTGGTCATTTACAATCCTCCAGTATGGTACGGCCGCCTCTCTTCTATGGGGTCTCTTAGAGGGTGGGTTGTTCGCTCCTGAATTTGCGGCTCCTGAGAGTGTCATTCATATAGCAGTCATAGCGGCGATTGCATTATTACTCGTGCCATCCCATTATTCAGTCAAGCTCGCTTCGACTGTTTTATTTGGTCTTTATGTCTACTACGCCTCACAATACGGCCTGTTTCATATGCTGGATTATGGCTTTTATTTGGCTATTGCCGCTGCATTGGCGATGTACAAGACACCTTACGAGAGGATGGCATTCCCTCTACTATATTTGGGCACTGGACTCTCCTTATGCTGGGTTGCGGCCGAGAAGTGGATTTATCCCGCGATGAGCCTAGATATTGTCCACCAGCATGGAGTTCCAACCTTCGGGTTTCCTCCAACGGTATTTATCGTAATTGCTGCATTCATCGAATTCGTCGTCGGATATTTGCTTGTGGTCGGAATACTGAATCGGCTGTTGTCCATCGTTCTGACGCTTATCTTCATCACGACGACGATGCTGTTCGGATATGTAGAAATCGTTGGCCACTTCATGATTCACATCATACTGATTTTGTTCATTATCGAAGGGGTGAGCTTCTACAAGCCTCCGGTTGACATGCACAAAACCAAGCTGGACCGGATTATTTTCGTGGGCCTTAACTTCTTGCTTGTGCTTGCAGCCTTTATCCTTCTCTACTATCGATTCGCATAGGAAATGCAGCAAAGCTTTGAACCGTTGATTGTTTAGAGGGTTAAATGAATAAGGAAGTCGATCTTTACGGGTCGGCTTCTTTTTTACTGTCTTTAAACCTGAAAAAATGCAACCTTAGATAAAATTTGACGCCTTACTTTCCAAATATCCATTCAGTATAATTTTCGTGAAAAGGCTTACAGAACTGCTAGGAGGTGTGGCCGGAATGGAAACAAACGCGGGAATGCAAATCCCGATACAGAAGCCTGTAAACAGAAAAAAGGGGAGTGCGAATATTCTCCGTAAACTCTACGGCCAGCGTTATCTGCAAGTTATGGCGCTTCTCGGAGTCGCCTGGATGATCCTGTTCAACTACATTCCGATGTATGGAATTATTATTTCCTTCAAGGATTACATCGGCATTGGTCAAATATCGGACGCGCCTTGGGCGGGATGGACTCATTTCCAAGCGATGTTCGAGGATGATCAAATACTTGAGGTCATCAAGAATACGCTCGGCATTAGCTTGCTGAAGCTGATCATCGGATTTCCGCTGCCGATCATATTCGCGCTTTTCCTGAACGAGCTTCGTTCCCTGAAATTCAATCGGGTCGTGCAGACAATCTCCTATCTTCCGCACTTTCTTTCTTGGGTCATATTGGGAGGAATACTGACAACGTGGCTGTCGGATGTAGGGATCGTTAATGACGTATTAATGGGTCTCGGTATCATTGATGAGCCTATCTATTACTTGGGCGAACCCGGTTACTTCTGGAGCATCGTTATCGCGTCGGACATCTGGAAGGAGTTTGGTTGGTCGGCTATTATTTATATCGCTGCCATCGCCAGCATATCGCCTGAGCTCTATGAAGCCGCGACGATTGATGGTGCGGGGCGTTTCCAGAAAATGTGGTTTGTCACGCTGCCGTGTATCAAAGGGGCGATCTCAATCCTGTTTATTCTGGCAGTCAGCGGAATACTCAATTCCAATTTCGATCAAATTCTCGTGCTGAAAAACCAATTGAACGAAAGCGCCAGCGGTGTTATCGACATCTTTGTTTATGAAATCGGTATTTCGCAAGGACGGTTTTCCTATTCTACCGCTGTAAATTTGGTTAAAGCGTTCATCGCTCTCTTCCTCCTATTGATCGCCAACTCCGTGACCAAACGAATGAATCAATCTTCCCTATTCTAGAAAGGCGGTGAACGACCATGTGGACAAGAGACCGCAGAACGCGCGGAGATCACATTTTCGATAATCTTAACGTAATCGTAATGCTGCTCATTTGTTTCGCCACATTGTATCCGATTTGGTATGTGCTGGTTAACTCGTTTAACGAAGGCCAAGATGCCATGACCGGCGGCAATATCTATTGGATCCCTCGTGATTTCAGCCTTGAGAATTACACGACTGTATTCAAGAATGCCGGAATAATGACCGCCATGGGCGTGACTGTAGCCAAAACAGTCATAGGAGTCGTGATTCACGTCTTCTTCACGGCAATGGTTGCCTATGCCTTATCAAGAAGAGAGTTGATTGGCCGTAATGTTTATATGGTGTTCGGAACTGTTACCTTGTTCTTTAGCGGAGGCTTGATTCCAACCTATCTATGGTTTCGCGACTTAGGACTGCTTGATACCTTCGGAGTATACATCTATCCGGCTATGTTCAGCTTCTTTGATCTTATTATCTTCCTGGCCTTCTTCAGGGAAATTCCCGAGGGGCTGGAGGAAGCGGCCAAAATCGATGGCGCCAACGACTTCGCGATATTCGTGAAAATCGTCCTGCCGGTGTCTCTGCCGGTTGTCGCCACGATCGCGCTGTTCCATGGCGTGTGGCAATGGAACGATTACTTCACGGGGCTGCTCTACACGAACAATGCGGATTTGCAGCCCATCCAAACCTTCCTGTACAGGGTAATCGCTCAGTCCAGCTCGAATCAAATCGTTGGGGCTGCAGGAGGGGCGATCAACCGAACGGTTACCTCTCAATCGATTAAGCTGGCGACCATGGTTATCACGACGCTGCCAATCGTCTTGGCTTATCCGTTCCTGCAGAAGTATTTCGTCAAGGGGCTTATGATCGGTTCTCTCAAAGGCTAGCATCAAGAACGGTTTTACTTTTCCCGAAAGGGAAAATCCTATAAAATTTATTCAAAGGGGTATGACAATGAAAAAGTGGCTTAGCTTAGCAATTATTGCAGCACTTATGGTTACCATCGTCGCCGCATGTTCCGGCAACAACAATGAACCGGCTGCGAGCATCCAGAGCGCATCCAGCGAACCTCCGGCAGCAAGCGCCAGCGCAAGTGCAAGTGAGCAACCGGTTGCGGAAGAAGGCTGGAAAGCCGATACTTCGCCGATCAAATTCGACTGGTACTTGAACTTTGCTTGGTTCCCGAACAAATGGGGCGTTGATCCGACTTCCCAATATATCACGAAGAAAACTGGCGTCGAACTCGAATTCATCGTCCCTGCGGGTAACGAGAACGATAAGCTTAACGCTATGATTGCTTCCGGCGATCTGCCTGACTTCATCACTCTAGGCTGGTGGGAAGAAGGCGTGAAAAAGATGGTGGAAGGCGGTCTTGTCGAGTCTCTGACGGATCTGGCTAACGAGTACGATCCTTACTTCTTCAAGGTGGCCGATCCTGCCAAATTGTCCTGGTACGCTCAGCCGGATGGCAAAACTTACGTTTACCCGAATGCTTCTTCTTCTCCGAAGGACTTCCAGAAGTTCGGCACGGAGTTTGCCTCTAACCAAACATTCGCTGTGCGTAAAGATATGTATGAAGCGATCGGCAGTCCTGACATGAGAACGCCTGAAGGCTTCCTGAACGCGTTGAAATTGGCTAAAGAAAAGTTCCCTGAGGTCAACGGGCAACCGCTTATCCCGATCGGCTTCCATGAATTCGGCGACATTGGCAACTATTCTTTCATCGACTATCAGCAGGATTCCTCTTACTTAGCAAACTTCCTTGCGCTTCCGCGTGAGAAAGACGGCAAGCTGTATGACCGTTCCACGGATCCTGAGTTTGTGAAATGGCTGAAAGTATTCCGCCAAGCGAACCAAGACGGCTTGATTTCCAAAGACGTTTTCGTTGACAAGCGCGCCCAAATGGAAGAAAAAATCTCGCAAGGCCGTTATTTCGCGATGCTGTACCAACGTACGGACTTCGCTGCACAGCAGAATGTACTTTTCGCGAATGATCCGAATTCCGTATATATCGCGGTTGACGGACCGGCGAACGCCCAAATGGATCCGCCAACCCTAGCCGGCCCTGCGATTTCAGGTTGGACAGTCACCTTAATTTCGAAAAAAGTTAAAGACAAAGCAAGAGCCATTAAGTTCCTTAGCTACTTAATTAGCGAAGAAGGCCAGAAGGATATGTACCTGGGCGAGAAAGGCGTGTCGTACGATACGATCGACGGCAAAGACCAATTCAAGCCTGAAGTGCTAGAATTAATGAACAAGGACCGCTCGGCTTTCGACAAGCAATACGGCTCCTCCCATACCTTCTGGATGCTGATGGATACGAACATGAATCTGCAGTGGGCGCCGCCATCCGTTGCTCCCTTCAAGCAATTGGAGGATTGGACCAAAGGCAAGACGACCAGCTTCTCGCAGTATGATCTGATCAATCCGCCTGCCAATTCCAAAGAAGGCATCAACGCAACGAAGATTGCCAATGAATGGGGCAAGATTCTGCCTAAGCTGCTTCTGTCCAAGTCGGACGCGGATTTCGATAAAACCTTTAATGAATTTATCGAGAAACGCGACAAAACTGGTTTTGCTGACTTGATGGCCTACCGTCAGAAGATGTATGAAGAGAATGTGAAGAAATTAGCGGAATTCATGAAGTAAGGATGGATGACAGGCAAGTTCAAAAAACCCAGCACTTCTGGGTTTTTTGGACGTTTAGGGGATCGAACTGCAGCACCCCATGATAGAATAGGGGCATGACCCGGGCGAAAGAGATGTGACGAAGATTGCTGCGATATTGGAAAAGCAAGCTTGGCAGAGGAATGTTCCGGCTGGAACAGCTAACTTTGCAGAAAAGACTCGTAATTGCCTATATCCTTATTATGCTGCTTCCGAGCCTCCTTATTTCGCTATATATTTTCCGGGGACTAACCGGCAATGCCATTCAGGAAATACAGAAAAACAACGAATATGCATTGGAGATCGAACAGATCCATATCAAAAACAATATGGAAACGATGAAAAGAGCGGCGCAGATGGCGACCCCGCTTGTCGGGGATGTTAGGGATTATTTATCCCGATCAAACGAGCCAACCGTACAGGAATTGATTGATGTAGACCGGATTAACATGGAGGACATTGTTAGACTTCAGTACAATAATCCGGATATTGAGCTTATCCGTATTTATATGAGTAATCCTTATACCTTCGAGATGTGGCCTGTTTTTCTTTATGAAAAACGGATTCAGAAGGATACTTGGTACGCGCAGGTCATGAATGCTGGGATGAAGGATGTTTGGGTGTTTAGCCGATCTGATCGTGAGGTGCTTCAGAGCCGACTTAGCGGAGAAGAAGTAATAAGGCCCAAAGTATCTCTATTTCAGGAGATCCAACATCCGTTTGGTTCACACGTTGGCGTGCTGGAAGTGGATATGCTGCTTACTCATTTTTTTCCGAACACATTCAGCGCTCTGCAAGAGGATCAATCCCAGATGGTCGTTCTCGACCGGAAGGGACACATGTTCCGACATCCGGCCAATGGCTTCTTGGACCGTTCGGGTTTGACGGAAGATATCCTTAGGCAGCAATTCGCTCTCATAGAGCCGGCGCCGGACAGCAAGGGAAGCTTCGAATTTATTATCGAAGGTGTTCCATTCTTGGGTGTCTATTCCTATATCGATCTTTTGGATGCATACATGTTGAAGGTGTCTACACTCGAACCTGTCTATGAAGGGATCAACAAGACACGAAACCGGATTATCCTGGCCAACGTCATTTTGCTTGCCATTCTGACGCTTTCAACCTATTTCTTGAATTCCATTATTCTAAAAAAGCTTCATGTCCTGACCGATTCGATGAAAAAAGTGCGGCAAGGAGATTTTGGGTTCGACATCGATATACGCGGAGGGGGCGAGGTCGGGGAACTTGCTCACCATTTCCGCAAGATGCTGCGCAAAATCAATGAGCTCATTGCAGATGCGGTGAACAAGCAAGCAGCTTCCAAGGAAGCTGAGCTTGTTACGCTGAAAAACCAGATTGATTCGCACTTCTTGTATAATACGCTTGAAAATATCAAAATGATGGCGGAAATCAACGATCAGCGAGACGTTTCAGACGCGCTGACCTCGCTTGGCAGCATGATGCGCTATAACATGCGTTGGAACAGCGAATACGTGAGGCTAAGAGATGAATTGAATCATATCGGCAACTACATCAATATCGCGAATATTCGGTTCGACGATAAGATGAAGCTAGTGACGGACATTCCTAGTGGCTTCATGGACCAAGAGCTGCTCAAAATGTCGCTTCAGCCAGTCGTTGAAAATTCCGTTAAACACGGACTGGGGGACAAGGAGATGACCATTGTCATCCGGGCGGAATTGGATGGGAATACAATGCTGATCTCGATCACCGACGATGGAGAGGGAATGACGCAAGAGCAGGTGTATGAGCTTAGCCGGCGCATTCAGCAAGTCGAGCGGACGTCCATTGTCTGGGATAGTCAAGGCCATCCCGGCCAAGGAAACGGCATCGGATTGGTGAATGTTAATAGTCGGATACAAATGCATTTCGGCAAAGAATACGGGCTGCAGGTCGAGAGCGAGCAAGGCCGCTATACACGCATAACGATCCGTATCCCGTATTTCAACTTGAGCGGGGGGATCTCTTGATATGCGCACGCTGCTGATCGCGGATGACGAACGTAATATCCGGCTAGGCTTGAAAGCGATGATCGAACGGGAATATCCGGGAGTTTACTGCATCTCTCTGGCAGCCGATGGCAAGCAGGCATTGGAGCGATTCGAGCAGGAGCCTGCGGACATTGTTCTTACTGACATTCGAATGCCGGTAATGGATGGGATTGCGCTCATCAAATCGTTGGCGGAGTTGCCTAAAGGGCCTGCGTTACTCATTTTGAGCGGCTACGACGATTTTCAATATGCCAAAGAAGCAATTAAATATAAAGTGAAGGAATATCTGCTAAAGCCGATCGTACGAGAAGATTTGTTTGCGGCTCTCGGCAGAATAGAATCGGAGCTTGTTTTGCAGGAGTCGATTCATAACCGGCTCGAGACAACGGATAAGTATAGGCAGGGTATGCGAATCAATACGCTGCAATATATTTGGGCCAGGGAGAGCATCGGAGCCGAAGAAGTAGTCGAGCATTGTCTTGAAGCGGGGCTTGAGGAGTTTGAGCCGTCTTATTATGTTGGAATCTTGGATACATCGGACCATCAGCGTAATCTCATTAAAGGGAATGAGTATTTGTACGGTCGCCAGCAGCAGGGCAATTTCCTCTCCTTGGAAGACAAGGACGGCCGGCTTGTCGTGTTAACGTCCCGGCAGGAGTTGTTACAAGGGATGACGGAGCATATGGCTTCTGCATCCGGCGGAACGGGGACGTTCGCTGCGGGCATCAGCGATTTGGGTGTATCGATCGGACAGCTCAAGATCAAATACGAGGAAGCTCGTCATGCTTTGAAATACCGTCTGCTATTCGATCGATCTGGATCGATATTCATTCGTTATGGTCAGCTGATACACCGGGATCGGTGTTATCGGGTACCCGAAGATGCAATTCGTAAGCTGGCGAACATGATGGGGACGGATAGGGAGAAAGAAATGAAGTCGCTTCTCATGGAGCTTTTCGAGCCTAGGGCGCTAGCTGAGGCAGACATCGTATATTTTGAAGCGGTCAGCCATGCTTTAAACGAATGGGTATTCGATCAAGTGTTTCGTACCTATGGGGAAGCGTCGGTCGAAATTATCAAAATGTACAAACTAGCTGGCAGCATATACAACTTTACTAGTATTCAAGACTACATTCATTGCGTGGAAGGCCTTCTATCCGGTTTGAATGACTTCATTCGGCATTTGAAATTAATCCATGTCGACCAGAGAGATATGACTAGGGCCGTGGAATACATCCAAGCTAATTATGACAAAGAGCTTAGCATGACGATGGTGTCTAATCACGTATCGCTTAATTATTCGTACTTCAGCCAAGCGTTCAAGGAATTCGCGGGGATGAGCTTTGTTAACTATATAAAAAACCTGCGGATCGAGAAGGCCAAGGAGCTGCTGGAAACGACAGAGTTGAAGGTATTCGAGATTGGGGAAATGGTCGGCTTCGAGAACACCAAGCACTTCAATCGGGTATTTAAGGATACTGTAGGAGTTACGCCTCTGGAGTATCGGAACAATAAATCGATTCTCTCCTGAGATAAATACCCATAATGCTTGAACAGTCGCATAAGGGGGAAGACCATTGACGAAATGGGCAGCGGCCTTAATTATGATATATGGAGTAGGATTAATTACGAGTTGTACAAGATCGGAGGAAACAGTGAGCTGTATCAGACGCATACGGAGTGGTTCAGCGGGAGTCCCAAGGGAGCGGAAGGAACTCTGCCCTTTCCGATTATGTTCGGGTATATGAGTGAATATCGGTGGAGCTATAAGCTTAAATTCTCTTAAAGAATTCGGTACATTATTCCTCTGCTCCAAGTTTGTGTGTATAGTGAAAGGAGACATGAATACATTACACATTTTGGAGGATTTTTGAAGATGTATTGTGCGAATTGCGGAGAAAAGCTTATTGAACAAGCTGTAACTTGTCCGAGCTGCGGCACAGAAATTACAAAAGAACAGCCCCTATCGGCAGGCGCGTCAGATCAATCGGAATTTATAGATCCACAATACCCTTTTGCGACACCATCCGCACCTAACCCATCAAGGTTGTTATCGGATCAGACGAAGAAAATGATTCTGGTTATCATGGCGGCGGCAGCGCTTATCTTTCTTCTCTTCAAGTTTACTGGAGGAGCTGGAAACCAAGCCACTCCGGAGAACACGGTTAAAGGATTCATGAATGCCGTTAAAAAAGAAAACGTGAGGGAAATGGTATCCTATATGTCGGCTTCCTCCATGGCCGCTGAAGGAGAGAAAAAGGATTCCTTAGTCGAGATGCTGGAAGGACAATTCGAAGCGGGTGAAATAAACCTTCGGGACTATAGCATCTTAAAGGTCGATGAAGACGAGAATACAGCAAAGGTTCATTATGAGGTCGTCTATATGGAGGATGGAGAGAAACAAACCGATGAGGATACATTCGAATTAATGAAGATCGATGGCAAATGGTTTATTGACGTCGTCTTTGGTTTCTAAGAACAGATCGCTTTTATCTTTCGGAACCAGAAGGGAGCTGTCCCAAAAGGTTCTAGGTTCACTAAATGACAAAAATGTCCTATCAAGAATCCTATTCACTACTCTTGACGGTGTATACGAGAATTTGAGGTAAAAGTGCTACTAATATCATGGGTTCAACCGATAATTCTTGATATTGTTGCTTTCTTACCACTAGTTCGTAGTCAAAACCATGATTCGTGGAAAATGGAGATTGTTAGCAGCACTATTGCTACTAGTTGATCCATAATGAGATATTGGAAATGATATAGAAGTAGTTTTGGCGTTATTTTCTTTACAGTGATAGCCTTAAGAAAAGTAATGGGTTACGGGGTTTTACTTACTGATGAGGAGAATGTATTCCAGCATTGTTATTTTCAGCAGCAAATAAGGGACTGTTCCATAAGATCGCCCTTATGGGACAGCCCCTTCTTAGCGACGAATAATTATATTAAAGCTTCACTATTCACAAGCGATATGTAAGGCCAAATCCAACGTTTCTCCTGGGGATACCATTAGAAGGCCGGCTTTGTCATTCAAAGCTTCATTTAAAGCCGTCCAAGGCTCCACGCATACAAAAGGCTTCCCTTCTACGGACCAGAGAACAGCGTAACGGAACTCCTCGCTATAGCTTAGGTGAACGTTACGCCCTCTTGCCAGGGGAAAGGAGATCTCCTGCTTGCGAGCATCTAGCAAGGCTGCGGATTCCACCATACCACCTAAATCCAGTGACCCGTTAAACGGCTTTACCAGCTTGTCGTTGTAATCCAGCATGTGTGTTGCATCCGTACCATAAGTTAAATTCTTGCCCTCTGTCGCAAAGTAGGGGTGAAAGCCCGCAACCATGGGCATCGCTTGCTGTGAGAGATTGATATATTTTTGCTCAATCGAGAGGATCCCGTCCCGCAGCCGATAAGTAAACCGCAGCTCGAACTCGAATGGATATGCTGCTAAGGTTTCGGCATTGCTGCGTAGAGCTAATGTAATGGAAGCCGAGCCCTCGGTTCCGGTTGCGATAACCTCCCAGGGGTGGTTAC
Source organism: Cohnella sp. (assembly GCF_041640265.1). GTDB lineage: Bacteria > Bacillota > Bacilli > Paenibacillales > Paenibacillaceae > Cohnella. Next base: position 245,095 of record NZ_JBEQAP010000003.1, on the reverse strand, counting down.
GTGCGACTCCGTGATTTTTCATCCGGTATGTTTCACCATTCCATTCATACTGACCGTTGACAAGCTGTCCCGCGATAGGGAACAGTACCGGGATTCCTCCGCGAATGTTTGCTTGAGGATTAAGGAATGTCTCGCGATCCAGATAAAGCAGCTCCTGCCCGTGAAGCTGGCATTCAGTAACGATTCCGCCGCGCTCCGGGCATAGTACAACTCGAGAATCCGTATGATGATCTCTAAGCTCATAAAGGGGAAAGCAATCGTTTAATTGATTAATGACATAACGTTCATTCGAATTCATAAAAATTCCTCCAGTTTCTCACCATTAGTCCTCCTCATTATACCAATATTTATCTTATCTTGCCGAGAAGACTCCTTCTTCAACGAAGAAGAGGGGGGTGTATATAAAGAAACGTCCCTATTCCACCTTGAGACTAGCGGATAGGGACGTTTCTCGTCATTTCCTGGGAAATGCTGTCGCAAAAAATAGATTAATTGCTTGCGGCAATTTTCTTCGCTTCTTTTACGGCAGCCGCCCACTCTTTAGTAGGATCGGATTTCGCGTTGCGAATGAGTCTTATAATCGCATTGTTGAAACTACTATGAAGTTCTAGTGAATGGTTTTGATATAACGCATCCGGTTTGGCTGTTTGTGCCGCTTTTACATACCAGTGATTTACTTTCTGGTTACCGTAAAAAGCATCCGACTCATTCAGCCACTCTGTCTCCCCCAATGCTTCAAGGTTGGCGGGGAAAAACCCGAAATTGTTGAATGCCATGTTTTGCGCATTCGCCCCGGCCAACCACTGAATAAGCTCCATCGCGGCTCCTGAGTTTTGCTTCATGGGCGGAATGGCCGCAGACAGCGTGCCGGAATCATAAGTACGCTCAGGGACCGAAGCGACTGCCCATTTCCCCGCTAATTTTGGCACCCAATCTTTAATGCTCTGAGCAATTGAGGGTTCTCCTATTACAGCTCCGACGGATCCCGATTTAACCGCATTTTCCAATGAGTTGAAATCCTTGTATTTACCGATCCAGCCTTCCTTCATACCTTTAACGACATAATCGTATGCTTTTTTGATTTGCGGATTTTTATCTCCGATATAATTGTTTTTATTATCATAGTAAATAGGTGTTTTTAATTGAATAACGGAATTAAAGATAGATGTTGGCTGTCCCAGAAGAGCTCTCTTGGTTTTGCTTTTATAAATCTTTCCTAACGAGGCCACTGCATTCCAACTATTCAATTTGGCTTCTACGGCTTCGGGTTGTGTAGGCAGCCCCGCTTTACGGAACAAGTCCGTTCTATAAAACATTACGCTGGGTAAAGAATTCAAGGGGACAAACGATACGGATTTCCTGCCGGGAGGATTTATGGTGCTCCACAAGCCTTTTACCGTTCCGCTGCGGATCTCGGATACTGCACTGGAGTCGATCTCGTTCATATCTGTAAATAGACCTTCTGTGGAGCTGAAGTCCGGAATAAACCAGTTTGGAAACAGGATTAAATCGGGAGTATCTCCTGAGGCCAGTGCGATCTTGATATTATCCTCATACTCCCAAATGGGAAAGGAATAGATGTTGATTTTGACATTTGGGTTGATTTCATCTACATAGGTTTGAAAGAGTGGGGTGTAGTCCCACAAATCCGTTTGATAGACAGAGAGTTCTAACGTCTCAACAGAAGGCTCTGTTGTTTCTCCTTCGGCAACAACCGCAACATTGCCGATACAAACCGTCAAAATTAGGCTGAGAATGAAAATACGAAACTTCTGAAAAGGGAACAAGCAACTCTTCCTCTCTAATTATGAATAATATTCCAAGTGATTCTACAATATCGTATACCCTGACCGTTTTCAATATAAGTCGCATTTTGTCTCATTTTAGGAACTTTTGTCTCTATTAAAATAGCACGCAACAACTTCATCCCTAGCCTCGTATAAAGGAGTGTGGAAAAACAAAAAAAGGAGCATGGACGCCATATCGCCATTACCCTCTAGAACTTCAACCGTGGTGTCGACTCCGCGGAAAAACAAAGCAGGACGTCCAAAACGATCTAGGTTTTGGCGGATGCTCAAAGCCTTGTTCGTAACAGGGTTTATTTTCACGGTCTTAGCAGCAGGCTGGTTTTTCCTGATCCCTTCTGGCATAGAGTATCGCTATATGTTAGCTGATTCATTAATTACAACCCAGCATCGGGAATGGGCGAAATATTTGATTGGCGATAAAGCTTTGAAGGAACGGGTCGCGGTTTATGCTGCCCGGTTCGAGGAAATGGGAACGGAGCGCGACACCCATACGATTCCGGCGATTCCGGTAGTTTCTAAGCAAACCGCCGATCCAGAGGAAGAAACACAGCCGCTTACTTCCATTGAAGAAGTGGATGGCGATGGCTATCACGGTTACCTCCTCACCGTAAGGGACCCGAAAAAGGTGCGTCTCGTTGTTCCTATCAAGCGGGGGCGGGGCGAGAAGGTATCCAGTATGGTCAAACGGACGGGAGCTGTGGCGGGAGTGAATGCAGGTGGCTTCTCGGATCCCAACTGGAAGGGTAATGGGTTTAAGCCGATTGGACTTGTAATAAGCCAGGGAAGAATTTTCTACGATGGACTCGGCGGTAAGAAAAGCGTGCAAATTGTAGGTATTGATAAGAGCGGCAAGATGATAGCTGGGAATTATACGATAGATGAATTAATGGAGATGGGTATCTCTGAAGCTGTAAGCTTCTCGCCGCGGATTATCGTCAATGGCAAGGGCTTGATCAAAAGCCGCAAGGAAGGCTGGGGAGTTGCCCCGCGTACGGTAATGGGACAGCGCGAAGACGGTGCGATTCTGTTTCTTATGATCGATGGACGGCAGCCGGGTTATAGTCTGGGTGTGACTCTGTACGAGGCTCAGGAAATAATGCTGGCGAGAGGTGCCGTCATTGCGGCTAACTTAGACGGAGGATCCTCAACGGTACTCGTAGATGACAAAGGGCTAATCGTAAATAAACCGGCTTCTGCCTATGGCGAGAGGTATTTGCCCACCGCATTCCTAGTTTTTGAAGAGCCGAGTACAGTTCAAGTACCGAACATATGGGCGGGGATGAAGCCGAGTGAAATCGATGCGGGCGGGTAACCGGGATATTCAGCAATAAACGAACAATCAATCGCAGAGGAGACTTTCTACCATGGACAAAAGTTTACTGGGTAATAAGGTGATTACGCAAATCGGGTTATTGGTCAATGATATCGACCAAACCTCTCAGAAATATGCAGATTTTTTCGGGGTCGAGAAGCCGGCTTGGTTCTGGACGGATACAGCGGATATTGCGCAGACGGAATACCGGGGAGAGCGCTCGGAGGCTCGGGCGAAGTTGGCCTTCTTCGATATGGGATCGTTGCAATTGGAGTTAATCGAGCCGGACCACAATCCAAGCACTTGGCGCGAGTCGTTAGATCAGAACGGCGAAGGCTTTCATCATATCGCCTTTGTTGTTGATGGAATGAAGGAGAAAATCGCGTTGCTGGAAGCAAAAGGGATGCCTCTTCTTCAGAAGGGCGAGTATACGGGAGGGCGATATGCGTATATCGACTCCTACAGTGAGCTTAAGATGCTGGTTGAGTTACTGGAGAACGATAAATGAACTACTTATAACAGGTGCCGGAAGAGGCCTCGGCTTTCAACTAACGGTGCATTCGATGCCAATTTAAAATAAGCAGGAGGTTAATCTGATCCATGAAACAAATCGTGGCAATAGTCGGTGATTTTTACCATGTTGCAGAGGATAGCGCGGAAGCGTTAAATCAAGCCTTGAAGCCAATGATCGATTCCGGCGAGCTTAGCTTACGTTATATTTCAGTGGAGCAGCTGAAGTCCGCTTTGGCTGAAGGGCCGGATGCCGTTATTCTTTTCGCGGAAGATCGGATCTCTCCTGAAGCAGATAACAATGCCAGATGGATGTCTGACGAAATCTCCGTTTCGATCGCTAAGTATGTAGAAGCGGGTGGAGGCTGGTTGGCTTGGCATTCCGGGTTGGCCTCTTATGATAAAGAAGGAAGCTATGTCTCCATGTTACGAGGCTGCTTTCTACACCACCCGGAGCTGCATCAACCGGTTACTTATACTTTTACTGCGCAAGATCAAACTACCTTCGAAATTATGGATGAACACTATTTCGTTGCCTGCAGCGAGGAGCAAACCGAGGTGTTCCTTCGATCTGAATCGGTGGACGGCAGCTCCATTGCAGGTTGGCGCCATCCATACGGAGGAGGGCGAGTGTGCTGTCTAACTCCTGCGCATCGCCGCGATGGGCTGTTGCACACGGAAGTGTTGAAGCTGCTTCAGCACTCTGTTGGGTGGTGCTGCGGGGGATTGAAATGAATAAAAAGGCTTATCACCAGTCCTCGGACTAGGGATAAGCCTTTTTTAAACCAACTGACATGTCGCCCGCCTCGCTATTGTCGCAAAATGAGGCTGTCGATTAACAGTTCATAACTTCGGAAATCTGCGGGAGACCACAAAATGTATGCGAAAAATCATACAAAATGAGCGGCATACACATCGAATCAGTCGATTCTATACGAAATTTCATACACAAAACACGAGTTGAGCCCGGATTCTATAAATGTATCCGAAAAATCATATACATTCTCTGCATGTGTATGTTCACGTTAAAACTGTCCACAATTAATCGACAGCCTCAAAATGCAACAATGGAAGGCCAGAAAGCGGCCCCCCATTGTTGCATCCCCACTCCTAATACATTAAGACACCCATAGGACCTTCTTCATCGATAATATCCTGAATCTCGAATACCGATATCGGAAAATAAGGAAAGCCCCACGCATAAGGCACAATCGCGTATAACGGGAAATAGATGACCAGCGCTTTGTCGGCGATATAGAAATCCTGGTCCGGAGTAATCCCTGGATAATCTCCAAGAAGCGGCAACTGCCTCGCTTTAATTTGAGCTTGGATAATTGTATTCAACCTTGCCTCATAGTTGCTTCCCGGCTTAAACAGCTGACCCAGCGTATAGCTGCGTCCAGTATCTGCATCAAAGGTCAGCGATTTCTGCAGCGTATTTCCGTGGGCGCCGCCCGTGTAAGCATAGTTCAGGAGAGAGAGGCTCAGTACGCCTCTCTCATTCGTCTTGATTTCAAATGTACCATCCATCTCCTGTACATCCGGTCCTGGATAACCTTGAGCTCTCAACAACTCTTGATTAGCTGAGGCAATGGCATTGTTCATTGCTTCAACCGCTGCTGGGGTTGTTCCCCCGGTTATATAAGGGACGTTAATTTTAACGTTCTTAGCGGTCATTTTTCGTACTCGGATCGGGAGCATCAATGTTTGGCCGTTCATCTTCATTCCCCTTCGCTTCTATAGGCTGGTGTCATGCCAGCTTATGCAGAAGAGGGAAGTCTGGTTCAGAAAAAGTCATCAATGGCTGCTATTAAGCGGATATTTCAGTAGTAGTTTGCGCACGGCCGCCTTGGCCAACCCATGAGGATTTCCAATCTTTTTGGACGACGAGAATAGCCACGATACAGATGAGGGCAATCCCGCTCAAGATCAAGAAACCGGTCGAATAACTTCCTGTAGCTTCCTTGACATTGCCGAGGATTTTCGGCAGGAAGTAGCCTCCTATTCCACCGGCTGCCCCGACAATTCCCGTCATGATGCCAATTTCCTTGCGGAACCGTTGAGGTACAAGCTGGAACACTGCTCCATTCCCCATCCCTAGAAGCATCATCATTATGAAGAGGAGAACAGTAACAAAGCCAAGCGGCGGAAGTCCGGAAATAAAGGCCAATAGAATCGCTACGCCAGCATAAAGAGTGATCAGCATGCGAATACCGCCTAGCTTATCGGCAAGCCATCCACCAACCGGACGGAAGAAGCTGCCCGCGATTACGCAAATGGTCGTGAAGTCGGCAGCGCGCACAGGGGCGAGATTATATTGGGTATTGAAGAAAATGGTAAGGTAAGTGGCCATACCGACAAAACCGCCAAACGTAACGCTGTATAGTAAGCAGAACAACCAGGTATCGCGTTGACCGAACATGCGGCCGTAATCCTTAAGAGTAGCAGGTGCAGGCTGATTTGGACTGTCTTTGGCTAGAATAGTAAAAACAATGAAAGTAATTACAATGGGGATGAGGGCAAAGCCGAAAACGATATGCCAATCGCCGTAATAGGTAGCGATCCGGTTAGCGAACAATGTCGTGATCACGGTGCCGCTGTTACCGGCTCCGGCAATACCCATGGCAAGCCCTTGATATTGCGGAGGATACCAACGACTTGCAAGCGGCAACGCAGCTGCAAAGCTGGCGCCGGCAATACCGAGCAACAGTGCGACAAAGTACATGCTGCTTAAGGTATTGGCGAATTGCCACGCCCAGAATAATGGGATCATTGTAAGCAGCATTCCGATTTGACCGGTCCGTTTCGGGCCGATACGATCCGTCATGAAACCTAACACGAGGCGTAGGATAGAACCGCCTAAAACCGGCAAAGCGACGAGATTTGCTTTCTGTGAGGCGGTCATATCGAAATCTCCCATTATAATAACAGCGAGAGGTCCTAACAATACCCAAACCATAAAGCTTACATCAAAGTAAAGAAACGAACTAAATAAAGAAGGCTTGTGTCCCGCTTGCATAAATCCTTTTCCTGCCATCATAATCTCTCCTCTTTGTATAAAACCGTGTTAATAACCATAAGAAAAGCCGGCGCGGTCGAGTAATCGACTGCTGCCGGCTTCATTGCCCGATTTAGGTACGCCCTTGTACCGTTATCGTAATTTTTGTGGTTAGTGATAATAACGGTAAGGCTGCGTCGCCATGTCCGCTCCCTCGTTCGAGGGGTTCTATTGCCATTATAGATGTGGGTTTAGGAACATGTCAACTAAATTAACACCAAAATTTCAATTAACCATGAATCAACTGGTAAACCTTAACGATCGATGCTGCGACTTCTCCTGTTCTTTTCCGCTCATTCATTGCTTGTTTTCTTAGAAAATCATAAGCTTCCGATTCGGTGATACCCTTGATTTCGCACAGGATAGCTTTGGCCTGATCGACCCACTTTCGTTCCTCAAGGCGCTGTAATAATTGTTCTTTTTCTTCATGCCATCTTTTTCGTTCAAGGAACGAACGGGTGGCCCATTGTATGGCCCAATCCATTTCATGGCGATCCATTCCGGGAAATATCAGACCATCTAGAGAGTAGCCCCATTCCGGCTCACGCGGGATACGCGGTTCATTGCAAAGCCAAAGGATAGGTAAGCGTCTAGTGTTGGTGACGGTGATTTGTTTATCGCGCAACTTCGCATAGGAGACATAAAGGATAGCCACGGATGCCGAAGGCAGTGAATGGCGCAGCTCAGCTTCCGTACGAATACAGGTAATATTACGATAGCGATTGATTAATGAGGCAATGGGATTGGGGTCTAAGTCCTCGTCCTGCCATAATAATGGTTTATTCATAGTCACACCTCCCCCGCTCGACGCCTCTGAATGTTCAACAATATTTCAGATGCGCACTCTGTATAATTTTAATGTGATGTAATGTAATATAACATACGAAGCAAATAACTGTCGAGGTTAACCTTTAAGAGTTAGTTGTTGTGTAAAGCACTATCTTTATGTAAATTATGTTGACACTAAACAGATTGACCCTCTATAATATTGCTATAATTTAAGATGATCAATGCAGTGATCAGACACAATGGCGTGTTATCACTCCTGGCAGCGAAGCCTATCCTTTTGATTTCAAGAGGATGGGCTTTTTGTGTAATTTGGAAAGGTTATGCGTCGCGAACAGAGAGGAGACAAGGAAATGAAACAAAGACTAGTCATGGTTGGAAATGGAATGGCCGGGGTTGCGTTCGTCGAGCAGCTGCTGAAGCTGAATTCCCATAAATATGAAATAACAATTATCGGAGCAGAGCCGCACCCTAACTATAACCGAATTATGTTGTCATCGGTACTTGCAGGAGATGCGGAGCTGAAAGACATTGTTCTGAACGATTGGGATTGGTACAGGGACAATCACATAGAGCTGCTTACCGGCCATGTAGTAACGGGGATTGATACCGTCAATAAGAAAGTTTCCACGGATCAAGGAATGGTTGTGGAGTTCGATGAGCTTGTGTTGGCAACGGGGTCCTTACCTTTCATGCTCCCGCTTCCAGGGGCGGACAAGGAAGGTGTAATCGCCTTTCGGGACATTCGAGATTGCAACACCATGATCGAAACGAGCAAAAAGTACAAGAAAGCAATCGTAATCGGCGGAGGTCTTCTCGGCTTGGAGGCGGCGCGCGGATTACTTAACTTGAACATGGAAGTTAGCGTTGTTCATATTTTCCAACATCTAATGGAGAGACAGTTGGACCCAACCGGATCTCAGATGCTTCGCGAGCAGTTGGAAGGCCAAGGAATGAAGTTCCTTCTTGAGAAGCAATCGGATTCCATCATAGGTAAGAAACGCGTAAAAGGCTTAAGGTTCAAAGACGGTTCAGAGGTAGAGGCTGATCTGGTTGTTATGGCGGTTGGGATCAAGCCCAATGTTCAATTGGCACGTGACTGCGGGTTGGAAGTGAACCGCGGTATTGTGGTTAATGATTTCATGCAGACGAGCATACCTGGCATTTATTCCTTGGGGGAATGCGCGGAGCATCGGGGAATCGTCTATGGTCTGGTCGCCCCACTGTATGAACAAGGCGCGGTGCTGGCGAAGAAGCTGGCGGGAACGGAGGCTCCAGGTTATGCCGGCTCCGTACTATCCACTAAGCTGAAGGTGTCGGGTGTGCAAGTGTTCTCGGCAGGCCGCTTCACGGATGAGCCGGGTACGAAAGCATTGCGGGTTCAGGATGATCTTGCGGGAATCTACAAAAAGGTAGTGTTCCAAGAGGGTAAGGTAGTCGGTGCTGTTCTATTCGGTGATACGGCTGAAAGCTCGAAGCTGTTCTCCTTGATACGGAGCGGTGAAGATTTCACCGGGCGGGAGCGGGAAGTTCTTTTCGGTAACGAAGGCGGCGGCGGTCAAAGCGGCAGCACAACGACTTTAGTTGAAGCGATGAGCGGAGACGAGATCATATGCGGGTGTAATGGTGTTACAAAGGATACGATCATCGAAGCGATCAAGGAAAAAGGCTGCGTAAGCATCGGGGAAATTAAAGCCTGCACGAAGGCTTCTGGTTCCTGCGGGGGATGTAAGCCATTAGTAGAGGAAGTTCTTTCCCTCACGCTTGGAGCCGATAATGTACAGCAGGTTCATGAGGGGATCTGCAGCTGCACCCCCTTAACTCGCGATGAAGTCGTTGAAGCTATTACAAGCATGAAACTAACCACTTCCAAAGAGGTCATGCATGTTCTGGAATGGAAAAATCCAGAGGGATGCTCCAAATGCCGTCCTGCCTTGAATTACTATTTGGGAATGATCTTTCCCGACGAGCATGAGGATGAGCTGGAGAGTCGCTTTGTTAATGAGAGAAACCATGCTAATATCCAAAAGGATGGAACGTTTTCTGTAGTCCCGCGGATTTATGGAGGAGTTACTACACCGGAGGAATTGCAGCGTATTGCAGATGTCGCGAAAAAATACGATGTTCCACTAGTGAAGATTACAGGCGGACAGAGAATCGATTTGCTGGGAGTCAAGAAAGAAGACTTGCCGAACGTTTGGAAGGACCTTGATATGCCTTCAGGTTACGCTTATGGCAAAGCCTTGAGAACGGTGAAGACGTGCGTGGGCAATACATTCTGTCGCTTCGGCACGCAAGATTCCATTGGAATGGGTATCGCCATGGAGAAGAAATTCGAACGGCTCAATACGCCAGCCAAAATCAAGCTTGCCGTATCCGGTTGCCCGCGAAATTGCGCAGAGGCAACGATCAAGGATCTCGGAGTTGTTGCGATCGATGGCGGATGGGAGATATATGTCGGAGGAAACGGCGGTACTCGCGTACGGGCGGCAGACTTGCTGATTAAGGTGAAGACGGAAGAGGAAGTGCTGGAATGGACTGGCGCTTACCTGCAATACTATCGCGAGACCGCTAAATTTAATGAACGGACAGCCGAGTGGCTGCAGCGAATCGGACTTCCTAAGATCAAGGACGCTTTAGCGCTCCAATCCGAACGCGAAGCTCTGGTGAGCCGAATCGAGAAAACGCTAGATCTCATGAAGGATCCATGGCAGCAAATCATTGAAAACGCAGATCTACTTAAAGCGTTTGACTCATTAACGGCGGCTAATTCCGACTCGTCTTCCGGCGGAGCAGACAACCAGTCTCAAGCCGCGCTTGTAGAGAAACCCCCAACCGACTAACTCAATAAAAAGCTAGGTTGAGATCCGTTTGGAATGCTATACTTATTCGAAAGGGTCAGAAGGAAAGGAATGAGGATGGAGAGTTTACGTCGCCTTTAAATCCAAGTTGCAACCGCTAGGTGTGATCAAAGCAACTTGGATTTACCAGCGGCGGAATCCTCATCCTTTCCTGTCGCACCCGTATATCGAATAGGCACTTAAATATAAGGAGAGATAACCATGGCGAAAACCCTAATTGGCCATCATAAAGATTTCACTGACCGCAGAGCTAGAGTTGTTCAATCAGGCGGTGTGGAGTGGGCGGTATTCTTATTATCGGATGGCAGCTTCCGAGCCGTGGAGAATAGCTGTCCCCACAAAGCGGGTAAATTGTCGGAGGGCATCGTATGCGATCATCACGTTTACTGCCCGTTGCATGATTGGAAGATTGATCTCGATGACGGGCAGGTTCAAGCTCCCGATCATGGCTGTGTCAAGGCTGTCAGCGTGATACATGAAGAGGCGACAGGTAAAGTTTATCTTTGCAACGATACCGAGACATTACGGCGTTCATCCTGAGAATAGCGAGGGGGAATTAGGCATGGGCAAGCTGTCAGGCAGAAGCATTGCAGTCACCGGTCCACGTTGTGAAGTCGAATTTACCCGAATGGTACTTAAAATGGGTGGATCTCCTTTCATATGTCCCGCTCAAGGCAACGTCTATTCCGACGACGGATTACTCGAGGTGCAGCTTCGCAGCTTAACAACCTCCTCTATAGATTGGCTTGTGTTAACGACAGGGATCGGAACCGAAGCGTTAGTGGCTAAGGCACAGGATCTGGGGATGAAGGAAGAACTTCTTGCCTTTATGTCTAGGACGCGAATTGCCGCTCGTGGTTATAAAACAGTTAATGCGCTGCGGAAGCTGCAGATTGAACCGACCATTAAAGCAGAAGATGGAACAACGGAGGGGATATTTAAAGCTTTATCGGAATATCCGCTCCAAGGAGCTCGAATCGCACTTCAGCTCTATGGCGACCCTTCGCCCCCAATTTCCAATCGTTTACGCGAAGCTGGAGCGGAATGCATGGAGCTGCTGCCTTATATTCATGTCATGCCGGAGCCTGGACCGATAGACGAGTTGATTCACCGTTGCTTGGAAGGCTCGATGGACGCTGTTGTATTCACGAGTACCGCGCAAGCTCGCTGCATCTTTCATAGAGCTCGCGATACAAAGAAGGAACAACTTCTTCTTGCTGCTTTCGAGAACGATGTTCTCTGCATAGCGATTGGCAAAGTCACAGCCGATGCGTTGCATGACGAAGGTGTTATCCGCCTGCAATACCCGGAAGAAGAGAGGTTAGGCCCGGCTCTTGTCGGAGCGGGACGTTGGTTTGAGGAGCATGCAGACATTAAGATCACAGTGCCTGCCGAAGTAAAGCAATAGCTGCAAAATCAATTATTAAGCCCCTGACCGGAGAAACCTATCCTGCAGGGGTTCTTTGTGATACATATACAGTGATTTTTGCGTACTAAACCATCCATAATAAACCAGCGAAGTAAGGCTTGACTTTTATTTCAAAAATAACTATTCTAATAAAGGATTTGCTGATGTAGTTCGTGGGATAGCGGCTCAGGCTGATGGAAAAAACAAAGACTGAGTTTAAAAATATTCATTGCACATCCTTAAATTTTGTGATAAAGTCTTTATTTGTAAGGAAAAATTCACGTGCCGGTGTAGCTCAGTTGGTAGAGCAACTGACTTGTAATCAGTAGGTCGGGGGTTCGAATCCTCTCGCCGGCACCACCACCCTTAATTGAATGCTTTAACAGATAAGGAACCGCTTAGCCAACTTGGCTGAGCGGTTTTTTTGTTTGTTAACTATAAAGATAGTATAACTCTACGTCCAATGGCTCAGTCGACTCTAACCTGCATTTTGTACACAGGATGGGAAACCCAGTTGTCTCTAATCGCGAAAAGAACATGTAGTAAATACAGGTTTAGAGTTAATGATGATGACTAATGTCTCCGATTAAGCTTACTCGAGGGACTCGCAAATAGGGTGTGTATAGACTTTTGTGTAAAAAAAATACCTGCATCTCTGCAGGCGAGTAATATATTTAAAGGGAGGAGTTAGCTCAATGAAGCTCTCGCTGTGCCAGCACTTCTTCAATGGTTAGTTGACGGTTGATTATTTCCTTGAGGAGAACCTGAATGAATTCATCATCAGGAGAATGTTCCGCTGCCGCATTAAACTTGTTAATCAGAAAGCTGTTGTCTAAAGCAAGAATGGCATCTCTAATGTCCCTCACGTTAATCACCACCATTTGGTTGTTTGGTAAGTAAATCATAACGCCAAAGTATTAGAAATAATTGCGATAAGGTATTAAGTATTTGTTAGTTTTCAACCCTTTATTTACCATTACCCGCAGAAAGGGATATGAAACGTCACCTATACCGGGTCATCTTTACGAGGTCCACCGTCATTACGGATAATGAGATAGATAATATTCGCGGAAGACATGATCATGATAATCACCTCGGCTATATAGCCAGAGTAAGCATCATCCTCCTAAACCATTGCATATAGTATTGGCAATTAGACCGCTTGCAGCTTTGATGCGGTTAAGAGGGGGGATCTCTTGCCGAGAATTCCGAACTTTCCGCAGTACCTTGTGGAAGAGCATAAGAATTGGCACCATGCCCGGCATTATGTTGATAAGGCTAACCCTCCGGTTGGGTATGGGCTTGAGTTTCTTCAATATCATCGCAATTTTATCACTCGAGCATTAACTTGGTACCATCGTAACAGCCTTGATCCCAGCCTTGTGGAGGCATGGACATCTGTTCCGGAGCCGATCCGGCAATCGCCTTGTTACAACCAAGCGGCGGAAGCTCGAATATTGCTCCAACCGGAATCCTTCGCCACCGCGGACGAACTTGGCCGATTTGTCGAATCCTCGGACATTCATGCATGCATTCATCAGGAAGCGGCCAAATTGTTTGGGGAGTCGGATATTAACGATTTCGATACGGCCCCGCACAATACAGTTTTTTATAATATTCACGGAATGATTGATCGTTGGTGGCGGAACTGGGAGGGGTTAGGCAGGTTTCATGAAGGAGGCGCCTATTGGTGCGGTCGGTTTGACTTAGAGGAAGATGAAGTGCTGTATTACGGGATTAAGGATGGATCTTGGTGGTTGGGGAAAGCGTTGGCACGTGCAAAGGATTCCGATAGACTTCGTACGGGCGGATTGGCATGGGAATCTGCAGGAGACAGTCGGGGCTTTGGGAGAGTGAACGACGGACGTCTTTTTCGAATCTGGGATGTAGACGGGGACGGCAAGCTTGAAGTGCTATTCCGACACCCCCGACACGGATACTGGGTAGAAGGCAAGGTGAAGGGCGGACGTATCATTTGGAAGCCCATCCGCCTTCAACCTCGTAATATCTAGATTAACGCATAGCCATATCCCGCAAAAAACGGAACACGGAAATATAGTAGCCATAATCCCGGGATACGAACGAGCTGCAGGTGATGATGGTTTTGGCAGCCTTCAGCTGTCCGTTCTTTATGGTAACACCACTAACGATGAGCTCGTCTACTTTACCTTCTAATAAAGCGATAAGCTCATCCGCGTCCGCTTCATATAAGCCGGAAACTTCCTCTTCCTGCAGTGTGAAATCCATTAACTCCATTGAAGTGACTAGCCCGTATACATGGCTGACTTCTGCGTCGATATACGCCGCGCCGCCAATCTCTCCGGACGACTCTTCGCGTATGATACCATATTCGGTGAGTTCGTCGAAGGCGACTTGGACGCCAAGCTCCTCTTCCAGCTCCCGAACGGCGTCCCGCGGCGTCTCCCCAGCTGCAAGATGACCTGCTGCCGTGATATCGAAGCATCCTGGATTAGTATCCTTATTCTCAGATCGTTTCTGAAACAAAACACGAGCGCTGCGTTTGCTGCTATTGTTTACTCCATTGTTCGACAGACGGACAAGCCAGCAATGCACCGTATGATGCCATAACCCCTGCGCATGTACTTCTCCCCGTTCTGCGGTCCCTGTCCAATTGCCCCGTTCGTCATATACATCGAATATTTCAGCCATCCTACCTATACCTGTGCCGAGGAAGCTTGTACCACGGGGACAAGCTCGGAAGTGCAATGAGCGCAACGGGATGCGGCCAGAGGGACCTCGGAAAGGCAATAGGAGCATTCACGAGTTGTCGGTGCTGCGGGCTGTGTTTCTACTTCCTTCTTCCGGGTAAGCTTGTTCAAGAATTTCACGAGTAAGAATACGCAGAAGGCAACGATGATGAAATCGATAAGTACGTTGATAAAGTGTCCATAGGCGACAACGGGGATCGTAGCTGCCTGTACAGCTTCAAGTGTCTTGAGATCTGTTTTCTGCAATGGAATGAATAAATCCTTAAAGTCCACACCGCCGAGCAGCTTACCGACCGGGGGCATCACAATGTCATTTACGAGAGAAGTAACGATTTTGCCGAATGCGGCGCCAATAATGACCCCGACAGCTAAATCAACAACATTTCCTCGCATAGCAAAAGTCTTAAATTCACTAAAAACAGAACGGAACATAGAGTTTAACCTCCAATTTTTGGTTGCTCTAAAAGGAATTTGCTGGTATTCGTCGAATCTTATTACACAAAGCATTAAGAAGTCAGTTATTGCGAGGGATACAATATGAACGGCTCCATAGCTCTATTGCCTACTTTCTTCTTGCTGCTGGCACTGATAATCAGCATACTCGCATCATATACCATGTTTAACTTTGTAGGCAATCTCAAGAGAACGAATGGAACCTTTCGCCAGTTTTGGTTAGCTGGCGGCGCGTTCGTCTTTGGAGTGGGATTGTGGGCGAAGCATTTTATAACGACACTCGGCTTCAACGAACCGCTTCATTTCGATTGGTTTATGGTTGTCGCCTTAATGTTGGGTATCTTCTTCTCATTGATGGCCTTCGTGATGCTGACCTTTCAGGGCATTCTGAAGTATCGAGTGTTGCTCGGCAGCTCCATCTTATCTTTCGGAGTCGCCTTCATGTGTTATTTCAGCGGACTGGGACATCCGATTGAACGGCTCAGCATCGATATAGGCTATTTTATTCTTTCTTATTTAGTTCTTTTCACGGGAACTTATTTATCTATTTTACTCTCGGAAAGCACTCATCGTTTCAGAAAGATTATCGCCAGTGTGCTGCTGGGAAGTTCTGTGGTTATTATTCAGCTGCTCGCGCAATCGGCTCTGATTATTGAATACAAAGACGCGGCTTATCAGGATTCGGACAAGCTGAATCAGAATATTAACCTGCTTGCTATTATCGTAGGTATAGGAGCTCTGCTCATCCTGATCTCAACCTTGATTACTTGGTACATAGACAAGCGACTCAGCTTGATGGACGAACGTTACCGGCTTTTGGTGGAGAATTCGTTAGATACGATTGCCATTCTAACGGGAGACCGCTGGGGGTTCGTGAATGCTGCGGGCTTGCGAATGTTTGAGGCTGAGGTATTAAGTGAATTGCTGGGCAAATCCATTTATACCTTTCTTCCTGCCAGGGATCACCATGTGGTTAGAGAGAGATTGCACAATCTCGTATTTACTGGCAGCGGGAAGCCATTGGAACAGGAATGGTTTACTCTGAAGGGGAACATCCTCCACACTGAAATCGTAGAGACTATGACAACGCTCGATAATGAGCCGGCGATTCAGGTCATCATACGAGATATATCCGAACGCAAGAAGAATGAGGAGCTGCTTATCAATTCCGAGAAATTATACGTGGCCGGACAGTTAGCTGCGGGAATTGCCCATGAAATTCGAAATCCGCTTACTTCGCTTAAAGGCTTCCTGCAGTTAATTGTTTCCGGCAGGAAACATAATAACACTTATTATGATATTATGAACGCTGAGCTGGACCGTATCGAGGATATCGTAAGTGAACTATTGATGTTATCCAAGCCGCAGGTTTACGAGCTTGTTTATCAAGATTTGCGGGTGATGATGAGAGATACAGTTACATTGCTGGAGACTCAGGCCATTCTGCATAATATCGCGATCGAAGCGGAGTATGGCACAGATCCTCTATGGATCTATGGCGTAGAAAACCAAGTTAAGCAGGTGTTTATTAACGTCATCAAAAATGCGATCGAAGCCATGATAGACGGAGGAGCCATTAAGATTAGCCTTTCGCGCGAGAACGACGGGGTCTATGTGCGTATTCATGATGAAGGACCGGGTATCGATGAGGGCCAGCTGGCCAAAATGGGGCAACCTTTCTATACTACCAAAGAAAGGGGTACCGGTCTGGGGCTCATGGTGAGTTACAAGATTGTGGATAACCATCATGGAAAGATTAAAGTCAACAGCGAGCTGGGTAAAGGGACGATATTCGAAATCATGCTGCCTTTTCGTTATCCGGATGCCGCAATTAAGAAGAGCAGTTGAAAATGTCTGGAGGAAACAAGCGTGGCAGAACCGCTTAAGGCAATGTATAATGAGCCCTTTCTTAGGGGGTTCGCTGATAAAGTAAAGGGAGCTTATTCCTCCTTTGATGGGGAGGCGTTCGTACAGCTTGCTCTTGGATCTGGGTGGGAGGACTTGGAGCTAAAAGGACGCATGCATCGGATCTCAGAGAGCTTAGGGGCGACGCTTCCGGCTGAATATGAGCGTGCACTTGATGTGCTCGAGGCGATTGCGGACGGTTGTCAGGGGTTCCCTTATTTGTTTTTCCCGGACTTCGTTGAGATGTATGGTTTGGATCATTGGGATCGTTCCGTGGCGGCTTTGGAGAAATTCACTCGTTTGTCAAGCTCGGAGTTCGCTGTTCGGCCCTTCATCAAGCGGGATCAACCTCGAATGATGGCCCAGATGCGGGTGTGGAGCGAGCATTCTAATGAACATGTGCGGAGATTAGCAAGCGAAGGGTGTCGTCCCAGACTGCCATGGGCGGATGCGCTCCCCGCTTTGAAACGCGACCCTGAGCCGATTATGTCGATACTGGAGCAGCTAAAGTCCGACACTTCAGATTATGTAAGACGAAGCGTAGCGAATAACCTAAACGACATATCCAAGGATCACCCGGATAAGGTCCTCGTTATTGCGCGGGACTGGATGGGGAAGAGTGAACATACAGATTGGATTATAAGACATGCTTGTCGAGGGCTTCTTCGTGCGGCTCATCCAGAGGCCATGGCTTTGTTCGGCTTCGCACCTCAGCCCGGAGTCGAAGTGACGCATTGGGAGATTGCCCCTAGGGAGCTTCCGCTTGGCGGATCGATTGAATATAGATATGGTCTTCAGGTGCCTGCAGGCCAACCGATGAAGCTGAGGGTAGAGCTCGCAGTATCTTTTCCTCGATCAACCGGCCGTTACTATCGTAAAGTATTTAAGCTAAGCGAGAAGATTATTGCCGGAGGTACTCTGCTTCAAGGGGGACGAGCATTTTCCTTCGCCGACTTATCCACCCGTCGCCATTACCCAGGTAATCATCAGCTCGCTCTCGTGGTAAACGGACAGGAAGTCGCTGTTGCAAACGTCTTATTACAACCCGGAGAGGAATTAACGGAAGGTGACAAAGGCTCATGACAATTGGAGCTAGGGTACTCAAGACGGGGTTAGCCGTTGCCGTTGCGCTATGGATAGGTACGCTAGTCGGGCTGGGAGCCCCTCTTATTGCAGCCATTTCGGCTATTTTTACAATTCAGCCTTCTATTTATCGCTCGTGGATGCAAGTGCTGGAGCAATTACAGAGTAATGTGCTAGGTGCTATTATCGCAATAGGTGCCGTATTTCTAATTGGGAATACTCCCATCGCTGTTGGGATTGTTTGCATTGGGGTTATACTCTTATGTATTCGTTTGAAAACAGAGGATACGATTGCGCTGACTTTGGTCACTGCAGTTGTTATCATGGAAGCGCAAGGCCAAGGCTGGATGCTCGCCATGGACCGTTTAGCAGCCATCCTAACGGGAATGGTGTCCGCATTTGTTGTGAACGTCATGATTGCGCCGCCCCGGCATCGTAATCGCTTTGTGAAGTATGCTCAGGAAGCGCAGGCTTTGTTATCTCGGCTATTGCGTACGGCGGTATCCAATGAGTTGAAAGAGAATGTTTACCGTGATGAGCTAAAAAATCTCAGAACCAAACTGCGCAAGCTGGATGAGTTCTATGATTTGTTCGCTGAGGAGCGGGTGTGGAGGCGAAGCTCAAGGAAGAAGAGAGCGCGTCTGCTCGTCGTATACAAGGGAATGTTAACTTCTCTAGAGCGTGGAATGACGCTTATCGATGCGGTGGAGGAGCATTATTGGGCCGTCTCGACCGCTGCATCGTGGAATCGGCTCATCGACAGGCAGATAGAAGCGCTATGCGGTTACCACGAGCAGCTGTTATGGAAGTGGGAGGGGAAAATGAAGCCGGGCGCCTTGGCCGCAGCGCCGCCTCCCGAAGCCTCTATACTGTTAACCGAATTAATTGAAGAACGCGAGGTTGAAGACAAGGCCTCTCGTGCCAGACTTCTCGTCATTACATCTGCTGTTTATACCTATGATGAGCGGTTACGGCGATTAGACAAGCTGATGGAGCAATGGCTGCACCGCGAGGAACACGCTGAGGATGCGGAGGAGAAGATTTGAAGAAGCGACCCAAATTCTGTGCTTTTTGATTTAGGTGAAGTGGAGCGCCAATGTGGCTAATCTGCAGTTGGATGTAGCCGGACATGAGCTACAGCACCTTTGATGCAATAGCCGTAGAAACTACAGCTACAGCATCAAACCACCGCACCTGTGATGCATTAGCCGTAGAAACTACAGCTATAGCATCAAACCGCCGAACCTGTGATGCAATAGCCGTAGAAACTACAGCTACAACATCAAACTGCCGCACCTGTGATGCAATAGCCGTAGAAACTACAGCTACAGCATCAAACCGCCGTACCTGTGATGCAATAGCCGTAGAAACTACAGCTATAGCATCAAACCGCCGCACCTGTGATGCATTAGCCGTAGAAACTACAGCTGCAGCATCAAACCGCCGCACCTGTGATGCAATAGCCGTAGTAACTACAGCTGCAGCATCAACTGCCGCACCTGTAATCCAATAGCCGTAGAAACTACAGCTACAACATCATACTGCCGCACCTAAGAACCAAGTTAGAAATAACCGAAATAATGATTATTCTAGAAGTTTCACTTCATCCATTTCCAAACATGTGCTGAGCGAGTGGGATATTGTCATAAAGGAAAAAACCAACCGGCAAGCAGCCGATTGGTCATGTGCAAAGTTACTTTTTACCGTGATCCATCTGACGACGAGGTGAATCAATCTTACCCATTTTGTTGGTATCATCTTCCTTAGGTACGAGCCTTGGGTCGGTTCTGCCATCATGATGGTTGTCGAAGCTATACTCGGTAAGCGTCCATTCCGTATTTCCGAGAATTAAGTCGGCAGGAAACGTATCACCGCGCTTGAGCGCAAGCTCCTGCCCGTACTCGTTCTTGTAAACCCCATCCACGTCGACTTTCTCTCCGCTAAATGGATCCATTTTTTCCTTATTGTTCTCGCTCATATGGCGCACTCCTCACAATCCGTGTTTCGGAACGGCTGCTCGGTCAGCGTTTGACTGAAGCTCGCGAGCTTTCTGCTTCCCTGCTCCTGACCGATCCGCTTCTGATTGAGCTTTGCTGGCCGCTTGCTGATTGGCGGATGGCAATTCGCCGGACATGGCCATTCCCTCCTTTGCGTTCTATTTCCTCGCATAGGGTTCCACGGAAGAATGAGTGTTATGCTTGCGACAACGCAAAGCTTAGCTGAAGCGAGCCTCTAGCTTGCGCCCGCCAAGCCACATTAAGAACAGGACCACCACCGCTATAACAATGCGCCACGGCTGATCTGCCATCGCTTGAAGGTCATGTCCAAGAAATGATAGCGTAAAGATCATAACTCCTTTTCCGAGCAGCATTGCAGTCATGAATGTATGCAGCGGTATTTTGGATAAGCCGGATGCAATATTTACGAGGGCGGAAGGAGAGAATGGAAAACAAGCTAAGAGAAATATCGGAGTAAACCCCTTATTTTCGATCCACCTGAAAAACCTCTCCGATTTCGGGAAACGGCGGCGGATTAGGTCCCCGTAACGATAACCAAGCTGCCGAGCTAGCATAAACACTAACAAAGAACCTGTGCACACGCCGATCCACGAATATAGAAAACCAGCCCACATCCCGTAGGCCGAAGCATTGGCGACAACGAACACGACCAACGGTAATATGGGCAGTAACGCTTCCAGAAACGGCAGTAAAATACCGGGAAGCGGACCGAGATCGGAATAGCGTTCAAGAAGTTTTTTGATCTCTTCAAGGTTCATTGATTTCGCATAAGCGATCCAATCTTGCCACTGCTGGGAGGCCTCCACCATGAATTGCATTTTAAACATGTTATTAAGCTCCAATCATTCCGTCGGTTACTTTATCCCGCCTGTTGAGGGTGCGTCCCCCCGAAATAGACGAAAAGGAAAAAATACATAAAACATACTTATAAAAATAAACATGATGGCGGCTAAGCCGACGACGGAGGATTCGCTGTACCGTGTCGCTAGAATTCCGCCAAGTATCGGACCGATCATCCCGCCTATTCCTTCCACCGTGGAGAAAACTCCCCAGCCGAGTCCTTGCTGCCCCGGAGGCACATAAGCAGCCAAAAGCGCATTCCATGCTGGCAGGACCGCAGCATAGGAGATGCCAAGCACGAATGCCCAGAAGAAGGCGAGTGCGAGCGGCGGATGCGCGGTAAGCGCGAATAAGACGATTCCGAACGAGAGAAAGCCGACGATCAGGAACCATTTCTTACCGAATGAATCAGAGAGCTTGCCCATTGGAATTAACCCAAGGATCGTACAGCCGCCGCCAATAATAAGCAGGATGGAATAATGGGTTGCTGTCATTCCAAGGCTATTCACTGCAAAGCTAGGCAGAATGGGCAGAAGCATTCCGGCTCCAAGCGTTTGTAATACCATGCCGGGCAGCAAAGGCTTCATTTCCCTTAGACGACTTCCTAGAATGGTGAGCTGCTGACGGAAGGGAACCGTGTCTACATGGATTCCTTTGCCTCCGGTAATGAACAGGGACAATAGACAAGCTCCGAACGATACGCCAACCATAACCCAATAGGTCAAATCCAGATTGAAATCAAGAAGCAGATTGGTTACGACCGGTCCTGTACCAAGTCCGACAAGCCAAATCGTATACAAGAAGCCCATCTGTGTCGCGCGATTGTCGTCGCGAACCTTGGTTAAACAGACAATCCAGATTGGAGAGATTCCAATCCCATAGATGGCAGCAGCAGTAATAAAAATCCAAGGAACGTCTGCGAACTGCATCGCGAAGACTCCGACCAGTGAAAATGACAAGCCTATAGTTACTACGGTTCTAACGGACAAACGGTCCAACAAATATCCGATAGCTAGCTTCAAACCCGTATCCGTTAAGTAGTGAGCGGTTATCGCGGCCCCAATGACATCAAGGTCAAGACCTAGCGCTTTGTCTCCATAGATCGGCAGAAAGCTGATAAGGGAGGCTCCTCTTACAAATTCTACTAGAAATAAGATGACCAAAAGCAGCAGCATATCTGTATGGAAAAAAGATTTAATGGAAGCTCTATTCATGACTTGCGCTCCTTTAACAACCTTCATTCGATATTACACCAAAGATGTGGAAGCCTCTTCCATTATATGCAACTGTGAAGCAATATCCAAGGCAATCCGATCTGATGCCCCTTTTTTACAGAGTGAGCTTATGGCCTGTTTTATTTCCCTCCGGCGATCGGGGTTGTTAACTATCTCATCAGTGGCGGTTAATAATTGAGCGACGCTATGGCAAATAACCGCTGCGCCTTTGTTCTCCATATACCGCGCATTGTTACGTTCTTGTCCGGGAACGGGACGGTAGAGCAGCATCGGCAAATGAGCCGTCAAAGCCTCCGACAGTGTTAGGCCGCCAGGTTTCGTAATAATACAGCTGGAAATTAACATTAATTCGTCCATATGATCGACATACCCCAGGACGGAAACATCAGCATTCTGGTTGAAAAAAGCCGTTAATGCAAGTGCCATCGTTCGATTTCGCCCACATACAATGATTACCTGCACTTTACATTGCTCCACTAGCCTGCGGCTCATCTCTCCTATTTCAGTCCACGTGCTATTAGCTGCAGCCATCATAAGCACGATAGGCCTATGAGGGTTTAAACCGTAGGAAAAGGCAGCCGATAACTTAACCTTCCCGGTACAGAAGGCGGGGTGTATCGGAATGCCTGTAGCCGCAATACGATCAGCGCCAATGCCGAGGTTACACAACTGCTTGCTTATATCTTCCGTTGCCACATAATATTTATCCACCTCAGGGTGAACCCACCGAAGATGCAGGTCGAAGTCGGTGATGACGTTAAACATTGGGATTTTGCGCGGCATTCGAGAGCTTAAAGACGGAAGCACAAGAGTTGGAAAGGTATGGATAATGGCATCCGGCTGTTCAAGCTCCACTAGCTTCTGAAGAGTCTCCGCGCCGAAGGAATGGAGCCAATTAGCGAATAGGGAATCAGCCTTCATTCCTTTCGTTGTTTCATAAACCCAGCCGTAAACTTGGGGTAATACATGATAGCTTTTCTTATATACAAAACGACTTACTTGATTAATGACTGGATGTGACTCGGCAAGCAGATCAATCAGCCTTACCTCAGTATTTCCTTGCTGGATGAAGCTGTGACGGAGAGCGGAAGCGGCTTGCCAGTGGCCATCTCCGAAGAGTGCGTACAGAATGAATATTTTCCACTGTTTCGACATGGAGGCACCTCAGTTTTCTTATCGAATATGAACGGAAAGTATTGCTCATTCCTTCCCTTTCTTATTCAACTGTAACTTCCCAGTGTAAAATAGGGATTAACATGAAAACGAGGTGTGTCAATTCTTAGATTAATAGGTTAAATAATAAAGGATCTTTATTTAGTTCAATAAACTGAAATCCCTTATTGTGCATTCTATCGACCAAGCAGTCGTAGTCCTCTCGGGCTTTGAGCTCGATGCCGACCAGCGCTGGCCCGTTTTCCTTGTTGTGCTTCTTCGTATATTCGAATTGAACGATGTCATCGTTAGGACCGAGCACATCATCGAGGAACTCACGTAAAGCACCTGCCCGTTGAGGGAAGTTGATCATGAAGTAATGCTTTAAGCCTTCATAAATCAGAGAACGTTCCTTAATTTCCTGCATTCGGTCAATATCGTTGTTCCCGCCGCTGATAATGCAAACAACATTCTTGCCGCGCAGCTGGTCGGGATCTAAAGCTGAGAGAGCGGCGACAGTTAACGCTCCGGCAGGCTCCGCGACAATGGCATGTTCATTATAGAGCTCAAGTATCGTTGTGCAGACGCGGCCCTCCGGGACAAGCATTACCTCATCCAGCAAATCGCGGCAGAGAGAATAGGTAAGATCACCGACCCGCTTGACCGCAGCTCCATCTACGAACTTGTCGATATCCGTTAATGAGACGACATGATTAGCTTCTATCGCCCGCAGCATGGAGGGAGCACCTTCCGGTTCCACTCCGATAATCCGGGTCGATGGGCTTAAGGCTTTGATGTAAGCAGATACGCCCGCTGCCAATCCGCCGCCGCCAATGGTTACTAGAAGAAGATCGATAGGGAGTACGCCGCTCTCGATGATTTCTTTACCTACAGTTGCATTACCCGCAACAATACGCGCATCATCGAAAGGGTGAACGAACGGCAAGCCTTCTTCGGCACTAACCCGAATAGCTTCCGCATAGGCATCGTCGAAGGTGTCGCCGATCAGGCGAATGTCCACCTTGTCGCCGCCAAACAGCTTGACTTGGTTAATCTTCTGCCTTGGGGTCGTAGCTGGCATATAGATGATCCCGGTAATGTCCAGCTTCTGGCACGAATAGGCTACCCCTTGGGCGTGATTACCCGCGCTCGCGCAGATGACGCCTTGTTCGCGTTCTTCTAAGGATAAGGAAGAGATCAGATTGTATGCACCTCTGATCTTGAAGGAGCGTACGACCTGCAAATCCTCTCTTTTCAAATAAATATTGCATCCGAATTTCGCGGACAAGGCGCGATTATGCTGGAGAGGGGTTGGGACAACGACCTCCTGCAGCACGCGATGAGCGTTCAAAATGTCGGAGAGGGGTACAGAAAAATTAGGCAGTTGGCTGGACATACATAACCATCCTTTCTTAAGCTTGATATTTAATGTGATATCTGTTTAATCGCATAAAAAAACCGCCCCTAAAAAGGGACGGATCATTGTCCGTGGTACCACCCTCGTTCCTCGCATTACATCAAGAAGATGCAACGTTTGGCACTCGTGCGTCGTATATGTGGATACGACATCCCTTAACGAGGGAGGACGTCCGCGCCTACTGTAAATGTTCGGCGAAGCTTCTCGGGGAGGATATCGCTCTGGGCTTCAATCATCGGCTTTCACCAAATCGCCGACTCTCTGGAGATTGAACAGATCCTGAGCAACGTGTTCCCGTCAATGAATGTAATTCCTGTTATACTCTTCCCGTTCAAGGAAGTCAATTGATTTAATTCATATTTTACTTATTTTTGGGTAAAGGGGATTTCTATGAAAAAGCTGTTTATCATTCTTTTTGTGTTGTTATTCGTGGCAGTATTCTCTGGTGTAGGCGTTCTGTATTATATCAAACCCGACCAGAAGCTAGATTTGACTTATGAGAAGGTTACTCTGAAAGCGCGAGCGGTTGATATGGCACGCCGATTGTCTCCAGAGCTTATCTTAACCGGGGCGGATCTTAACAACCTTGCGAAGCAATCCTTAGCTGATCATCCGCAGGTAGAGAGAGATGTAAAGGTTATAGGTGCGAACTTTACTTTAGAAGATGATCTGCTGATTGCAGATTTGAACCTGATATGGAAAGATCTAATTTCTGCCGGATTACAGGTGACTTACCGACTGCATTGGGATAATCCGAATGTCATCGTGACCGTGGAGAAAGCCAAGATGAAGGGGATATCACTACCCGTCTCCCTATTCTCAGACCGGGTCATCCCGGTTGGACAAGAGCTTCCGAAGTTCCTGAAGATCAAGGATTTGGTGTGGGGCGAAGGGGAAGTAAAGGTTCAATTCGAGAAGCCGACGTTAAAGGAATTGCAGCAGATAATCGGAATGGGCGATTAATAGCAGAAAGCTGTTTCCACCTAAATTTTGTTTAAAGAATAGAATAAAAATAATAAGTTAGCAGGTCTTTGCATAGATTCCATAGAAATCAGTAGTATGGTTTACATAAAATGGGAAGATGGTGTGTGGAATTGAAACGTATTATGATCATTGTTCTGTCTCTGGTTCTAGCTTTATCCTTGGCGGGTACCGCCGCGGCAGCAACGAAGCCTCAATCCATTAAGCTCGTGCTGGATGGTAAGGTTGTTGAATTAAGCTCGAGTATCGAAATCAGTAAAGGGAAAACCTTCGTAGAGTTTCGCGCCTTGCTCGAGAAATTGGGTTATAAAATTGAGTACGATAAAGTGACGAAAACCATCCATGCAAAAGCGGACGGAATAACTATTGAAATGTCCGTAGGCAGCGATGTAGCGTTTGTGAACGGGAAAACGGTGCCGAGTACGGGCGAAGTGATCGCGAAGAATGGAAAGACGATGGTCGGACTTCGGTTTGCCGGAGTTATATCGAATTACAAAGTCGGATGGAACGATAAGACGCAAACCATTACTCTAACGTATCTAGGACCTGCCCCAGAGCAGAAGGCAGCAGTAAACGAGTTGTTCAATAAGCTGCTTCTTGTTGAGGCCAGCGGGGATCTCGAGGGCTTGGCTGATCTGTTCTCTGAGGATACAGTCATGGATGTCGATACCCTTAAGGAGCAATGGGCAGAGGTTAAAACCAAAACGACGATTCACGAGATAATTATCGAGTCTTTCTCAGACAAGGAAGTTATCGTTGTAACTAACGATGAAACAGTAAAGCTGAGCGGAGGATTTTTCCCTGATAATGCAGCGCAAACAAGGTATACGCTGCACGTAGACTCGGATGGATCCTTGAAGATATACGACATGGAGCCTTTAGATATAGTATTCACTAATGTGCAGGAGCTGTTCGACGAAGCCGCTGCTATTCCCGAGGCTGATAAAACGGCGATAGATAAAGTATTCGCCGAGCAATTGAAAGCAGCGAGCGAAGAAAACTTGGATAACTATTTGGCTACAATCGTAGACTTCGAAGAAAAAGAAGCTATGATCGATACCATTAAACAATTGTTCGCGACAACTACAATCAAGACAACGTTAGAGAAAATGACAATCGTTAAGTATAGCGCCGAGGACAATAGTGCGACTCTGCTGCTCTCTATGGTTTCTGAGGTGGAGCAAAGTAATGGCATGAAGGTTAAAGTGCGTGCGATTATCCTTAACGGAGCCGAGAAGACGAACGGCAAATGGCTGCTAAGCCCAGAAGCCAGGATCCTGTTCAGTGAACAGCTCTAAACTTCAATATTAGTAAGAGGAAGGCAGTTCCCCGCGAGACAGTAATGTCTAGCGGAGGACTGCCTTATTTATTTTGTGCCTTTTTTACCGATGTGAGCATATGAAGGGTTGGCTTACGAATAAATTTACGAATAGTACAAATCAGCGATGGAGGATAAAAAGCCTTCCGAGGGAGGTGATGAAGCTTGTGGATCGTGAGAAAAGCGGCTGTTATCGGGGCTGGAGTAATGGGGTCGGCCATAGCTGCTCACTTAGCAAATGCCGGAATACCTTGCCTGCTTCTAGATCTTGAGGGGCTTGCTGTTAAGGGGATAACAAATCTAAAGGAATCAAGGCCATCGCCTCTTTACGATCCGCTTTTTCTATCAAGAATACAAGCTGGGGATATGAATCGGGATTTCGGACAGCTGTCAGAATGCGATTGGATCATTGAAGCTGTATCAGAACAGTTAAAGATCAAGCAAGGTGTTTGGTCTAGAATCGATAAGGTATGGAAGCATGGGGCAATCGTTAGCAGCAATACATCCGGGCTATCGATTAATGAGGTTGCCGCTCTATGCAGTACGGAGCTTCGCCAACATGCGATGGTTACTCATTTTTTCAACCCGCCCCGTTATATGAAGCTGGTAGAACTCGTACCCTGTAAAGAGACGAACCCGCAGCTGCTTGCTGACGTTGCGCGCTTTTGCAGAGACCGGCTGGGGAAAGGCGTGGTGGTTGCCAAGGACACCCCTAACTTCATCGCCAACCGCATCGGAACCTTCGCTATGCTTGCAACGCTAAGAGCCATGGACAAACACGGACTAACGGTAGATGAAGCAGATGCGATAACGGGGCCTCTGCTCGGCAGACCCAGAAGCGCAACCTTCCGCACGCTAGACCTTATCGGATTGGATACTTTTCTGGATGTTTGCCGGAATGTTCGGGAGAAGGTTGAAGATCCACTGGAAGCGGAAGCTTTCTCTCCGCCTGCGATTGTTGAACAATTAGTTTCCCGAGGCTGGCTCGGGGAGAAAAGCGGGGGAGGATTCTACCGAAAAAATCGCGCTGAGCGGGGAGAGGAACGAATTCAAGTGCTCGATCTCGCTGCAATGACTTACGGTTCCCGCAGCAGGAAGGTCACCTCCCCCGTATTGGAAGCGGTGCGTCTGGTCCACGGAGGAGCCGCTAAGCTGCAGGTGCTGCTTACGGCGGCGGATGAGGATCGTTATGCGGCGTTTGTCCGCGAGGTTCTGGATGCCACGCTATGCTACTCGGCGGATAAGCTTGGCGAAATCGCGGATACCGTCGATGAGATCGATCGGAGCATGAGATGGGGCTTTCGCTGGGAGGAGGGGCCGTTTGAAACCTGGGATGCTCTAGGGTTAGAGGAAACTGCGGCTAGATTAGAGGGACGAGGGTTAGCTGTGCCTGCCCCGGTCGCTTCGATGCTGAATAAGGGCGTCGCATCTTTTTACGTCAGGAAAGCGGGTGTTGGATCATATTATTCTTGCGGCATATATAAGGCTATTGAGGAGCGGCCGGAGGAATTATCTCTAAGACTGTTACAAGAAAGTGGGCATACGGTGTTCACCGCGGACGGAGCCAGCTTGATTGATTTGGGTAACGAGGTAGCATGCTTAGAGTTCCATTCTCCGCATAATGCGATCGGACCGGGGGTTTTAGCCGCCATAGATCAAGCAATAGAGGAGGTGAACCGTAATTGGCGGGGGCTTGTTATGGCCAATGAAGGGCGTAATTTCTGTATCGGCGCGAATCTGATGCTGCTGCTTATGGAAGCCGAGAACGGAGAATGGGAGGAAATCGATTTCATGATCCGCGAGTTCCAGCAGAGCATGAAAGCGCTGCGAGTCATGCCTCGCCCGGTCGTGGCTGCCCCGCATCGCAAGACATTGGGAGGAGGGGTGGAGGCTTGTTTGACTGCGGATCGGATCCTGTTCTCTGCCGAGACCTATTACGGACTCGTGGAGACGGAAGTGGGTTTAATTCCTGCAGGCGGAGGCTGTCTGGCTGCGGCCGTTATGGCTCAGGAGCGTGCGGAGGCGGCAAGCCTTAAGGATGTATCATCGCCGCTTTCCCTTCTGTTCGAATCGATTGCAATGGCCAAAGTATCGGATAGCGGATACCACGCTAAACAGCTCGGATACTGGCGCTCGGGGGATGCGGTTGTTATTCGCGATGAAACAAGAGTCGCCGAAGCAAAGAATGCCGTGCTGGAGCTGGATCGCTTGGGATACCCGGTACCTGTCGCCGACAGGCGAGTTACAGTTGGCGGGCGAGAAAACGCGGCAGCGCTCAAGCTGGCTGTCTCATCGAAGCGTCGCAGCGGCCAAATCTCGGAGCACGATGCCCTAATTGCCGGAAGGTTAGCCGATGTCATGACAGGAGGAGCAGTCCCGGCGGGAACTATCGTCTCGGAGCAGTATTTGCTCGATCTGGAGCGGGAAACGTTACTCAGTCTGTGCGGACAACCGTTAACTCAAGACCGTATGCGCCATATGCTTGCCGCTGGTAAGCCTCTTCGTAATTGAGGTGCTCGCTGGGAGGATGTAGAGAGGAGGAGACCCATGAGGGAAGCGGTCATTGTGTCGGCGGTACGTACGGCGGTGGGCCGGAGCAGAAGGGGCTGCTTCGCGCAAACTCGCCCGGAAGACTTGGGTGCCGCAGTGCTCCGGGAAGCAGTGGCGCGGACCCCTGGGCTGCAGCTGTCCGAAATCGATGACGTCGTCATCGGATGCGCGATGCCGGAAGGAGAGCAAGGGCTTAACGTCGCCCGGCTGATTGCGCTGCACGCCGGGTTCCCGGTTCACGTTCCTGCCGTCACCGTGAACCGGTTCTGCGCGTCCGGCCTGCAGGCGATCGCCCAAGCGGCCGCGGCAGTGCAGTGCGGCGCCGCCGAGACCATTGTCGCCGGCGGCGTGGAGAGCATGAGCCGGATTCCGTTATCCGGCTTCAAGCCTTCCCCGCATCCCGGTCTCTGGGATGCGATGCCTTCCGCCTACATGGGCATGGGCCATACGGCGGAGCTCGTTGCTAAGCGCTGCGGTATTACGCGCGAGCTGCAGGATCAGTTCGCTGCGGACAGCCATCGCAAAGCCGCCTTGGCGGTTGCCTCCGGACGATTCCTAGAGGAAATCGTCCCTGTCCACACGACCTTAAACCTTACGGAACCAGCGAATGGTTATCCGCGTTCGCTATCTGCCACCATCGACACGGATGAATGTGTTCGCCCGGACATTACCTTAGAGCAGCTGGCTTTGCTGAAGCCGTCATTCAACCTGACTGGTACGGTGACAACGGGCAACTCTTCGCCTCTTAGTGACGGAGCGGCAGCTGTTATTGTCATGAGCCGCGAAAGAGCCGAGGCTCTTGGTGTACAGCCGCTGGCTGTTTTTCGAGCGTATGCAGTAGCCGGAGTACAGCCGGAGATCATGGGGCTGGGTCCAGTTGACGCCGTTCCGAAAGCACTTCAGCAAGCTAAGCTTATAACCGAGCAAATTTCATTGTGGGAAGTTAACGAGGCTTTCGCCGCACAATGCATCCCTGTTATTGATCGCTTGGAAATGGATCCCGATCTAGTTAACGTGAACGGTGGAGGAATCGCTCTTGGTCATCCGTTAGGCTGCACGGGGGCGAGGTTGACTGTAACGCTGCTGAACGAGCTCGCGCGATTGGGAGGCGGGTATGGCGTCGTAACGATGTGTGCAGGCGGCGGAATGGGCGCAGCGGGGGTGTTGGAGGTTTATTAACTCAAGAGGAGGTGGCGCACGATGACAACTCCTGTATGGGGCGGCGGTCGCTTCATTGTGGATGATGCCCAGCCAGGGCAAATCGTGACGCCTGAGGATTTCACGGAGGAGCAGCGGCAGTTGGCTGAGATTGTCCGTGTTTTCGTTGAGCGGGAAGTCTTACCCTGCGATGCAGAGCTTGAGAAGCTCGACTATTCTTTAACCGTCCAGCTGATGCTCAAGGCTGGAGAGCTCGGGGTTCTAGGCGCAGACGTTCCGAAAGCCTATGGAGGCTTGGGATTAGACAAAATAAGCACGACGCTGCTCGCAGAAGCCCTATCCCCAGCCTCATCCTTTGCTCTCTCCGTTGGCGCTCATACGGGGATCGGTACGCTGCCCATTGTGTTCTTCGGTACATCGGAGCAGAAGCGTCAATTTCTCCCAAGCCTCGCATCCGGTCAGCGAATTGCAGCCTATTGCCTGACGGAGCCGGGCTCCGGTTCAGATGCATTAGGGGCGAGGACAACGGCGGTGAAAACCGCGGATGGGGCTCACTACACTCTGAACGGCTCCAAGCTGTACATTACAAATGCGGGTTTTGCGGATGTGTTCATTGTCTACGCGAAGGTAGACGGCACTCATTTCAGTGCTTTCATTGTGGAGAGAGACACGCCCGGTTTCACGATCGGACCGGAGGAACGCAAGATGGGGATCAAGGGCTCATCCACCTGCCCGTTATTTTTCGAGGAAACGCGCATTCCTGCGGGCAATCTCCTAGGAGAGTCAGGCAAAGGTCACCTCATTGCCTTTAATATCCTGAACATCGGCCGGTTTAAGCTGGCGGCAGCTTGTCTGGGGGGGATGAAGGAGGCCATTAAGCTATCCGCAACCTATGCCAATCAGCGCAAGCAATTCGGTAAGGCTATTTCCTCGTTTCCGTTAATCGCAGCGAAGCTGGCTGATATGAATACGCTGACTTATGTGACTGAAAGTATGGTTTACCGTACTGCAGGTCTTATAGATGAGTCGCTGGGGCAAGCGGACTTGGGGGGTGCCGGCGGGGGATTGGAGGCGGCGAACGCCATTGCGGAATATGCATTGGAATGCTCGATTAACAAGGTATTCGCCTCTGAGGCTCTGGATGCGGTTGTCGATGAAGGGGTTCAGATTCATGGAGGCTGCGGGTACATTCAGGATTACAAAATTGAACGACTATATAGAGATTCGCGTATTAATCGAATTTTTGAAGGGACGAATGAAATAAACCGGCTCCTTATTCCCGCAACCCTGCTCAAACGTGCGTTAAAAGGGGAGATTCCTCTGATTGAGAGAGCGCTGCAAGTACAGAAGGAGCTTCTTCAACCGGCTTCATTATCCGCTATGCCGGAAGCGCCGCTGATGAAGCAAATCGCTATTGTAGCCGTACTGAAGAAAGTCTTTCTTATGGTAGGCGGGCTAGCGGTGCAGAAGCATGGTTTGCGCCTTGAACGCGAACAGGAAATCGTCGCTTCGCTTGCCGACTTGATGATCGACCTCTATGCATTAGAAAGCGCGCTTTTGAGGACACGTAAGCTGCTGCTGAATAATCCCAGCGCGCAAGCCTTAAGTAATCCAATGGATATGACGGCGTTATTCGCGGAACAAGCGATCGAGAGAGCCGGGCAGCGAGCTCGTTATATGTTGTCGTCATTGGAGAAAGGCGAAAGCTTGAAGCTTCATTTATCCGTGCTAAAGCGGTTGCTTAGATTCGAATCGGCTGATTTAAGCGCTCTTCGCAAACGTATTTCCAATCGTGTGATTGCTGCTGAGAGTTACGCCTAACTCTGAGGGGGGAAGCGTTATGAGTGAGGATTCTGATCGTCCGGAAAACCAGCGTCCTTGGCTTCGTCATTATCCAAGGGAGGTTTCTCCGTCTTATACTTATCCAATTCAGAATATTGCCCAATTCCTGATCGACTCCGCTCGCGATTATCCGAGCCATGAAGCGCTCGATTTTCTCGGCAAGAGCTATTCCTACAAGGAACTGCTAAGAAATTGCTATCAAATGGGGAATGCTCTAAAGTCCTTCAACATCATAAAGAGACAAAGAGTTGCCATCATGCTTCCGAATTGCCCTCAAGCGGTAATCGCTTATTATGGGGCGCTGCTGGCTGGAGCAACGGTCGTCGAGACGAATCCGCTCTATGCGGAACGGGAGCTGCACGGTCAGCTGGTGGATTCGGGTGCGGTTATGCTTATCACATTGGATTTGCTCATGCCCCGAGTCGGTAAAGCGAAAGAAAACACGGCCATAGAACAAATCATCGTAACCTCGTTGTCCGACGGGCTCCCTTTTCCGAAAAATATGCTCTACCCCCTGAAGCGCCGCAAAGAGTATCCCCAGCTAAAGGTGAATTACAAAACGGCTGGGATCATACGTTGGTCAAGTATACTCAAAAGCTCTTCGGAAGCTCCGCTCTGCGAGGAGGTAAACTCCGATTCAGATCTAGCCATCATTCAATACACAGGAGGCACGACAGGCAAACCCAAAGGGGTCATGCTGACGCATGCCAATCTCGTCGCCAACACCGTTCAGGTGGCTGTATGGTGTTATGGGATGGAGCAGGGGAAGGAAAAGTATTTGGCCGCATTGCCGTTATTTCATGTGTTCGGGTTGACTGTTCTGCTTCATCAAGCGGTATATCGAGCGGGTTCGCTGCTGCTGGTGCCGCGTTTTGATCCGAAAATGGTGCTGGAAACGATTCGAAGGCGTAAGCCGACCGTTTTTCCGGGCGCGCCAACAATGTATATTGCCATGATCAATCATGCGCTTACGACGGATGTTGATTTAGGTTCCATTCGAGTGTGCGTGAGCGGAGCAGCTCCTCTGCCGAGTGATGTGCAAGTGAAATTCGAGCAGCAATCCGGAGGACGGTTGATTGAGGGATATGGTTTAACTGAGGCATCGCCGGTTGTAATCTGCAATCCGATATGGGGCTTCCGCAAACCCGGTGCAATCGGTATTCCCCTTCCGGATACGGATGTAAGAATTGCTGGTCCAGACAGCTTGGAACCGCTTCCGATCGGAGAGATTGGAGAGCTTATTGTTCAGGGGCCGCAGGTGATGGCGGGATACTGGAACCGTCCTGAGGAGACGGCGGCGGTTCTGCAGGGTGGATGGCTGCGGACGGGCGACCTCGGAACGATGGATGAAGATGGTTTCTTCAAAATTATGGACCGGAAAAAAGATATCATCCTAGCGGGCGGATTTAACGTGTACCCGCGAGAGGTGGAGGAGGTTCTATTCGAGCATCCCGCAGTTGTGGAAGCATCCGTCCTTGGCGTTCCGGATTCTTATCGCGGAGAAACGGTTAAAGCCTATATCGTCCTGCGCAAAGGCTGGCAGGTATCCGAGATGCAGCTGGATCGATGGTGCAGGGATCGGCTTGCTGCCTATAAGGTGCCGAGACAATATGAATTCAGAGAAAATCTCCCGCAGTCCATGATCGGTAAAGTACTGCGTCGTAAGCTGAGAGAGGAAGAGGAAACGGACTGAAGAGGAAAGGAACATTAATTTATCCTAAAATTTGGTTGGCGTTCATTGAAGGAATTCATAGTTTTCGCTATAATATAAACATGTGCGAAAACTAAACTCCTTCTCTAAAAATAAAGGAAAGCGTTTACAATATTGACGAATGTAAAGTTATCGTAAGCATGGGGGTGAAGAACTTGACGGAAAGTGAGCGAAATGAACAAAAAGGGAGGGAAAAACTCAAGTTTAAAGGGAAAGTCTTTTCACGCGTGACCATGTTACTCTTAAAAGCGGGTTTAGTCTTGCCAGGGTTGTCAATACTGCCTGTGAATGCATTCGCGGCCGAGCCTCTGATAACCGCTTCTAATCAAGTTAAGGTAGGAACTTTGCCGTTACTCGCTGCGCTTGGAGTTGGAATAGCAGTAGCCGTGGGTTCGGTTATAGCTTTCCTGCACATGACGGCTAAGGGGAAGGAAGCGAATGATTCCTCCTCAACGACTGTCCAAGACGACGATCCTTTCGAAGATAGTTCCATAGTGGATTGGAATGATGAAGGCGCGATGTCGAGCTTGGAATACGAACACAACCCATTAACGGATTATACGATTCCCATTACGCAACTGCTTACGTATCCTGATCATGTAGAAGCTGCGGCACCTGGCGAGCCAAGCTTATGCGGTGTAGTGGGAGAACACTCGGGCTCCTGTTACCGAATCTTAAACCGGCGATTGTCATTCGGTCGGGATCCCTCTCAATGCGCTATCCTTTTTCCCATTGAAGCCGCCCAGATCAGTCGATTGCATTGCTCATTGAGGTTTATGGAGGAAAGTCGTTTATTTGTTCTTGAAGACCACGGCTCCTCCAACGGAACATTTCTGGCGGATGGGCAGCGTCTTGAGCCGGGCAAGAGTTATGAGCTCCGCTCCGGACAGCGGTTCTCGTTATCCGGACACGAGCATTGGTTTGAAGTCAGGGACGACGCGTAATCTATGTGAGGTTATCTCCCATGATGTCACAAGTCTACTGCTTTTTACTTTATCCTCCAGAAGATAAGTGTTATAATGAGTAAAAGAAAGGAAGTATTTCTTAATTGCAGCATTGCGAAGGCATAATCGAACTAGCTATGAAGAACCCGTTATCGGTTCTCTGGGTGGTGAATACCGCCTCCGTTTCGGCGTTTTAGCCGGACGGAATCCATTCCACTGGGAGGGAATTGCATGGCCAAACGCAGCCACAATGAAGTTCAAGAAAGTTTGCGAGAACTGACTAGAATTTTCCGCCCTAAGGATTCGCGCAAGTTTGTTAAGGAATACATCCGCAAATACAGAATTACCGGTGGATATGAAGATGAGCTAACCATGCTCGTAGATCGCGAGCTTACTAAACTAAATTCCCCTGCCTCATAGAGCGGCGGAAGAAGAACCGACTAGGCAGACGGCAATGGCCGACTCCTTGAACGGTTCTTTTTTTTTTGTAATCCTGAATCACCATAACAAAAACAAACCTTCCTGAATAAATTTTAAAAAAGAGGAATTGGGAGGTGTTATTGTGGGATCAGCGGTTGGCAAAATATCGATTCGTTCGCAGGAGGAACTCGGAGAGATGGCGATAGCAGGTCGGCTGGCTTCGAGGCTTAGGCGGGAATTGGGTAAACGAGTCGCTCCTGGAGTTTCTACGATGGCATTAAATGAATACGCGGAACGCTTTTTACTTCAGCGAGGA
This sequence comes from Cohnella sp., assembly GCF_041640265.1. GTDB lineage: Bacteria > Bacillota > Bacilli > Paenibacillales > Paenibacillaceae > Cohnella. The sequence goes on along the minus strand of NZ_JBEQAP010000003.1, from coordinate 209,280 downwards.
GCAAAGCCGGCGCAGAAGGGATATCATGGGTACCCTTATGCCATATGTGCGGCGGTTAATGATTGTGTCTGTCATGGAATGCCAAGTGAACGGCTTCTGATGAAAGGGGATATTGTTACCCTTGATTTCGTGGTGGAATTCAAGGGTTGGATGGCGGATACGGCTTGGACCTTTGCGGTGGGTGAGATATCCCCAGAAGCGAAGCGATTACGCAAAGCGGCTTATCAAGCGATGGTCAGCGGGATTGCCGAGGCTCGGCCCGGTCGAACAATTGGCGACATTGCTGAGGCCGTAGGTCAAATTGCGGATGCTGGCGGGTATGGCGTTGTCGGTCAATTTGGCGGACATGGGATTGGAAAAGCCATGCATGAGCCGCCGGAGGTTTCTTATATAGGTATGGCTGGAACGGGAAGAAAGCTTAAAGAAGGGATGGTCATCACGATTGAGCCGATGCTTACGATTGGTTCGCCTGAGGTGTTCATTGATGAAGACGGATGGACGGTCTTAACCCAGGAGGGCGGCCTGGCCGCCCAATTCGAGCATACGGTTGCGATCACGAGGAATGGTCCCCTCATTTTAACGAGATAGCTGTACATTTAGTCAAAGCCAAGTTCTTAATTCCGATTGCGGAGGTTCATGGGCTCGGCTTTTTCTCATACAAAGGCAGCGGAACAGCGTTTCCTTGCCCGAAAATATATTGGACAAGCTCATTAAAATCCGGTGTCAGTGGAATCAGCGGTTTTTTGGCCCAAGCTGCTTTGGCAAATTCGAGCGATTGATTCACGAATTCCCGGTTTGCGGAGATATGAACTTCTTGGACGTAAGGAAGGGAGTGGCGTAAAGTGTCTCCGATAACCTGCCGTAATTCCGTAGATAGGTCTGAGTAGTCTTTAGAGGTAAAATAGGAGTTGTAAGGCGTTGCCGCCTGACGATTGTCCCATTTGGAGCTTCCGTTGCTAACATTATATACGCCTTCAGTCGTTCCGGTATTGTCCTGTTCTTTGGTTTTGGAACCTCCTCGAGCCTTGGTTCCGGTTGCCGTCCAATCCGTAAGAATGGCAACATAGGCATTTTTGTCGGTTAAGAAAACAAGCGCGGTGTTAATACCAGGTAAGGCAGCTACTTTATTAGAGAGGGCGGAGCTATATTCGAAATATCGATTCTCGTGCTGCATGGGATTCGCGGACAAGGAACCATAAGACCGTACACGAGTCATTTTCGGATCGTTCGAGGCTCGGCTGGCGTAGTCATGTCCGCTTTTCTGATAATAAGATGTGTAATTGCATGCGGTTAGAAGTACAAGCATTAATGCAACTCCGATAAGCGCAGACGAACGACGAGCTGACATGAGACAACCCCTCCTATATTCGAGTTAAGTATAGGATTTTACAAAAGCGGGTTGGGTATGCAAACCCATGAACACATAAAACTCGGCTATATTGGCAAAAAGAAGGGGAGGAGTAAATCGTGAAAGTTGTCGAAGGTTAATGGGTTAGAGACTAGAAGGACAGCTGACAAGTGGTTCGTATTGGAACGTAAAAATCATAAGATCCCTAGAACTACTTGGTATTTGACAGTTTTGAGAACAATTTGTGAACTGTTCTGTGAACATTGACAAGAAGGCGGATCAATCCTTATATTTATTAGAGTGCTTTGTGAGCGTTTGTTGTTTGATCTATGAAAACGTCAAATTGGGGTTGATATGATGAATCGGTGGCACGTAATGAAGCGGCTGCTTCCGCTGCTGACAGGATTGGTGCTGCTATTGTCAGCATGTGGAAGAGAAGATCTCTCGACATTGAATCCGCAAGGACCGGTGGCTGAGAAACAATTCGACTTAATGAAACTGTCCATTGGCATAATGGCTTTGGTCGTTGTCGTTGTATTCGTCATCTGTATCTATGTGTTGATTCGCTTTCGCCGTCGGGCAGGAGACAAGAGTATTCCGAAACAAGTGGAAGGTAATCACACGCTTGAAATCATTTGGACTGTTATTCCGCTTATTTTGCTCATAATACTCGGAGTACCGACGATCACTGATGTATTTGGTCTTGCCAAGGATTACAGCAAAGATGCGAACGCTGTCCAAGTAAAAGTAACCGCGCATCAGTATTGGTGGGAATTCGAATACACCGATTACGGAATTACGACAGCGCAGGAATTAATTGTTCCTACCGACAAGAAGATTTCATTCGAATTAGTTGCGGCAGATGTGAAACATTCCTTCTGGATTCCTTCTATTGGCGGGAAAATAGATACGAACCCGGGATTGACCAACAGAATGTTCCTTGAGTTCCCGAAAGAAGGCGTGTTCCGTGGTAAATGCGCGGAATTGTGCGGACCTTCCCATGCTTTGATGGATTTCAAAGCAAAAGCGGTGAGCCCAGAATCATTCACGCGTTGGGTTTCAGCCATGAAAGCTCCAGCAATTATGCCGGCAGACGCGGAAATCGCAGATGCCTTTAACTCGCAATGCTTAAGCTGCCATGCAGTAGGTGAGAACGGCGGTACGACAGGACCGAACTTAACAGGTATCGGCGGACGTCAAACCATTGGCGGTATTCTGTACAATGATGAAGCAGCAGTAGAGCAGAATCTTCATGATTGGATTACCGATCCGCAGGAATACAAATCCGGTGCGATGATGCCGACGGCTGAAGAGAACGGATTAACGCCGGAACAAATTGACGGCATTGCCAAGTACTTGGCTGAATACAAGCTCGACTATTAATCAAGCGGGAATTAAAGGAGGTACGTGGCCTTGGCTGCACATGCGCACACGGTCAAGCGGTATAGCGGCTTGATGGATTGGCTAACGACCGTCGATCATAAGAAGATCGGGATTTTGTATATGATCGCAGGTCTATTTTTCTTCTTGATTGGCGGCTTGGAAGCGATAGTGATTCGGATTCAACTGATGAAGCCTATGAATGACGTTGTTTCTGGTGATACATTTAATGAATTATTAACGATGCACGGTACAACTATGATATTCTTGGCGGCGATGCCGTTGTTGTTCGCGCTAATGAACGCGGTTATTCCGCTTCAAATCGGTGCTCGCGACGTAGCATTCCCATTCTTGAATTCACTGGGCTTCTGGACCTTTTTCTTCGGCGGCTTGCTGCTTAACCTTAGTTGGTTTGCCGGGTCAGTTCCAGATGCGGGTTGGACCTCCTATGTACCCTTAGCAGGACCCACATTCAATTCCGGTCACGGTGTAGATTATTACGTTATCGGTCTGCAAATTGCCGGTATCGGAACATTACTTGGCGGAATTAACTTTATGGCTACGATCATTAATATGCGCGCGCCAGGGTTGTCCTTCATGCGGCTGCCGATGTTTACATGGTCGATCTTCATTACGTCCGCTCTAATCGTGTTCGCTTTCCCGGTACTGACAGTTGGTCTGGTAGCGCTCATGTTTGATCGATTGTTCCATGCCAACTTCTTCGAAGCAGGCAATGGAGGTAACTCGGTATTGTGGGAGCATATCTTTTGGGTGTTCGGACATCCTGAGGTATATATCCTGATCGTGCCGGCTTTTGGAGTTATCTCTGAAGTCGTAAGCACGTTCTCTCGTAAGCGCTTGTTCGGTTACAGCTCCATGGTGTTCGCGACTGTGTTAATCGCCTTTCTTGGATTCATGGTATGGGCTCACCATATGTTCACAACGGGTCTTGGGCCGATTGCCAATGGACTGTTCTCGATTGCAACGATGCTGATTGCAGTTCCGACAGGGGTTAAGATCTTTAACTGGCTGTTCACGCTCTGGGGTGGCTCGATTCGCTTCACGACGGCGAATCTGTTCGCAATCGGCTTTATTCCGACATTCGTTATGGGTGGAGTTACTGGGGTTATGCTAGCATCTGCTCCAGCGGATTATCAATATCACGATACTTACTTCGTCGTGGCTCACTTCCACTATGTTATCGTTGGCGGTTTGATTTTCGGAATATTCGCAGGGCTGCATTACTGGTGGCCGAAGATGTTCGGTCGCTTGCTGAATGAAACTCTTGGTAAAATTACGTTTTGGACCTTCTTCATCGGCTTCCATCTTACGTTCTTTATCCAGCATTTCTTAGGCTTGCTGGGTATGCCGCGCCGGGTATACACCTACTTAGGCGGTCAAGGCTACGACGATATGAACTATATTAGTACGATCGGCGCATTCTTCATGGGTATTGGTACGATTGTATTCTTGCTCAACATCTTTATCACTTGGTCGAAGCCGCGCAATGCTAAAGGCGATGCTTGGGAAGACGGGCGTTCTCTGGAGTGGACGATTCCTTCACCTCCGCCAGAGTACAACTTCAAACAAACACCGCTTGTTCGCGGATACGATGCTTGGTGGAAGGAAAAGATGGAAGGTAAGACAGCAATGACGCCTGCCGAACCGGTAGGATCGATTCATATGCCTTCTCCATCCATTTTACCGCTTATTATGAGCATCGGATTGTTTATCGCGGGCTTCGGCTTTATGTATGACAATCTGGTGGTTGGCGGAATCGGTTTGTTGATTACGTTCGCTTGTATGGTCATCCGTTCCGTATTCGATGATCACGGTTTCCATATCGAACCGGAAGATCAGGATAAGGAGGTACACGCATGAGTGCACATGATCACGCAGACGGACACTTGCCGCACGAGCCGGAAAAAGCAACACTAGAGGGTCGTAATAAGATCACGGGCTTCTGGATTTTCCTTGGTGCGGAAACGGTATTGTTCGGAACTCTATTCTCCGCATTCTTGGCTTTGCGGCATAATATAATGGATGGGCCAACAGCCGACGAACTGTTCCAGCTTCCATTGGTTTTCTTGGCCACGATGATCCTGCTTACCTCTAGTTTAACGAGTGTTTTCGCGGTTCAAGCGTTGCACCAACACAAGGCTAAAGCCATGATTATTTGGTTGATCGTTACTATTCTTCTAGGACTTGGCTTCCTTGGGCTCGAGATTTATGAGTTCTACCACTATGTGCATGAGGGTCATGGATTTACCACAAGCGCGTTCAGTTCCTCTTTTTACACGTTAGTTGGCTTCCATGGAGCTCACGTTGCTTTTGGGGTTGTATGGATCAGCTTGGTCATCGGCCAAGTTATGCAAAAGGGCTTAACAGTCGTGAATGCGCCGAAGGTATACTTGTCAGCTATTTACTGGCATTTCATCGACGTAGTATGGGTATTCATCTTCACCGTTGTTTATTTGATGGGAAAGGTGGGCTAAACTCATGTCAAGTAATCATTCAGCTTCCGGCGAACAGACCAAACGTCATAAGGTCGAAGGTCCACGGAAGCACATTGTCGCCTTCGTTATGTCTCTTGCTCTAACGATTATCGCTTTCGCGGCTGTCTCCGCAGGAGAAATCAATACCACGTTTACTTACATTATTCTGGTGTCAATGGCTGTCATTCAGGTATTCATACAGCTGGCATTCTGGATGCACTTGAAAGACCGTGGGCATATGTTCCCTATCATCGCGATCATAACCGGCATATTCGTCGTGTTCACGATGGTAGTCATGGCCCTGTATTGGGTCTGGTGGTAAGAGAATAAAATTTCAGAGAGGCGGCCAAAATCCGACCTCTCTTTTTTATGAGGACAACGAAAGGAGGTTAACTTTATGTGGGGATTAGAGTATTTCTCGTTTCGCGATTTATGGAGTCCATTGTTCATGGTTTTCATGATGGCGATTATTGTGTTATACACGTTTATCGTCGGACCGTGGAGGCATCGGTTCACTGAGGATAAAGCCGTTTCAATTACACGGCAAACCTCTTTCATCTTGGCGATTGTGCTCCTCTATTTAACGCAGGGCGGCCCGCTTAGCTTGTTAGGTCATCTCATGTTTACGTTCCATATGACGAATATGGCGCTTGCTTATATGCTCGTACCTCCATTATTGATTTATGGGATCCCTTCTTGGTTATGGAGAAGGATGTTCCAAGCTAACGTATGGCGACTATCTGTGTTTCGAATCCTAATGAATCCAATAATCAGCATGGCATTATTCACATTGTTATTTTCTTTCTATCACATGCCGAAAAATCACGACTGGATCATGACCCATTTCACGATTCATACGATTTATTATATTGTACTTTTTCTATCTGCCATGATGATGTGGTGGCACATTTATTGTCCGGTAGCAGAATGGCGGCGAATGTCGCATATGCTTACGCTTGGTTATATATTCATGAGCGGATTGCTGCTAACCCCCGCTTGTGCAATGATTATTTTCGCTAGCGGACCATTGTTCGGAGTATATAACGATCCGCAGGTTTGGGTGAAGGCGATGGGTTATTGTGTTTCAGGAGACCCTTCCGTATTGCTAAGCAAATTCGATGGGCCCGCTTTCTTTAATCTTATGAGTGCCAGGGATGATCAGCAATTGGGAGGAATCGTGATGAAGCTCATCCAAGAGTTCATCAATTCTGCTGCGCTTTATACAGTGTTCATGCAGTGGTTCCGTAAGGAACGAGCTAGCGAGGATGAACCAACATTGGAGCCGGGGGCTCCGGGAGATATTATTAACAATGTGTGACGTAAAGAGGAAACGTTTGAACAATACACGATAGACAGTTACAATAAAGTGAATAGAAGAAGTAAGCATTTATGACGATAGAGCGGGTGAATGTTACATGTCGTGGTATGATATCTTTCCATTGGTTAGTACAAGCTTTATCGCGATTAGCGGAATCCTAGTGGCAATCGGATGGTCTTTAATCATTAAAGGAAAAAGAGAAGCGCATCAGAAGGTAATGCTTGCAGCGGCTGTTGCGGCCCTTTGCTTCTTTATCATCTATGTGTCACGAACTATTTTTATTGGTAACACCTCTTGGGGCGGGCCGGAAGACCTAAAGACAATCTATCTAATTTTTCTTTTGTTTCATATTTTACTTGCGACGGTTGCAGCTGTCTTTGGGATTACGACGATAACGCTTGCTTACCGCAAGAGCTTTGCAAAGCACCGCAAATGGGGTAAGGTTACAGCTTTAATCTGGTTCGCCACAGTGATAACGGGGATTACGGTCTATGTATTGCTGTATCTGTGCTATCCAGGCGGTCATACGAAGCCTGTTATTGATGCGATATTTGGTTAACACCACTTTAATTTAACATATGTGAAGGGCTGTCCCAAGCAATTATGGGCGGCCTTTTTTTTGGCTATAGATGGCAAATTGGCAGGTTTGCATGAGCTGTGAATACGAGTGATCCAAGCCTTAATGACGATATCCCTTCGGCTCAGGGACCGACTTGTTCGAATTATTCTTCAGCTTCTGAGCGGAGGGGATATCGTCATAAGGGTTCGAGAAGATAGGGTGAGCGAAGGGGATATTGTCATAAAGGGGTTCGCTCCTTAGCTGATAACCCAAAAAACCTGAGATGAAACATGCTTTTTAGTTCTGTTAAGCAATATTAGGTAGGACTTTAGTCACTTTTTTGTCAAATTAGCAATAATAGTAAAGGAAAACCGCATCTTATGTCGAAAAACATCTAAAGTAAGTCTTAGTACAAATGACATAGACATTCAAACTTTTATCCAAGGATCAGAACAAAGGCAAATCCGTCCGAAAGGCGGAGACGCAAAACCACGGGTCTTAGCCGTTCCACGAAGGACGGGATGACAGCCGGGATGCTCAGCGGGCTTGGTTTTTTGTTGTTATTAATAGAATTAGGGGAGGGTAAGCAGGTGGGGAAGGTAAAATTAACGAACGGCAAGAATTATATTCTAACTTTGCAGAACGGACACACCTTAGAGGGTGTTCTGCATGAATTGAAGTGTATGGGAGACGAGCTTTATTCTTTGTGGATTGATAAGGGAAGCGAGCTCATATCTGTATCCTTTAGCGAAACAAAGGATATTAAGCTTAAACCTTTACTCTAGCGGAAGCAGCAGGATAACAATCTTCCAAACCCTTAGAAATGGTATGCGTCCGGAATGTCTTCGGAGGCATATTTTTTTTATGCCTAAACCCAGAAAAACCGTCAAGGCTTTCTTGACGGTTTTTTGGTGAGGACAAACCCAGTCATGATCCGGTCACTCGCCTAATATAAATAAAAGTGAACATTTGAACCGGTGATCAGGCAGAGAGCAGAAAGGGTGAAGGTTATGCTGCATATCGTCGCTTGTATTAAGCAGGTGCCGGATACGAAGATCATCAAGATGAATCCGAAGACGAACACGATGGACCGCTCCAGCGCTCCGGCGATTCTTAACCCCTATGACTCGCACGCGGTAGAGGAAGCAGTTCGACTTCGGGGGCGTTATGGGGGTAAAGTATCAGTTCTGACAATGGGACCGCCTCCCGCGGTCAAAGCAATCCGAAAATGCATTGAGATTGGCGCAGATGAAGGTTATATGATTACCGATCGGGCATTCGCGGGTGCGGATACCTTGGCTACCAGCTATGCATTAACGAAGGCGCTCGAGAAGATCGCGGAGATCTGTCCCATTGATCTGATTATTTGCGGCAAGATGACCATTGACGGAGATACCGGGCAGGTAGGACCAGGAATTGCAAGAAGACTGGATATGCCGCCATTAACCTCAGTTAACAAGGTGATCGAGGTGAATCGGGCAGAAGGTTATGCAATCGTTCATCGGAAGCTAGAGGATGGATATGAAGTTATTCGTTCGACGCTCCCCTGCTTATTCTCGGTGGAGAAGGAAATCAATGAGGTTCCGTACTCCACATTGCCCAATATGCTTAGGGCAGCCCGATATCAGCCGCATATCTGGTCGGTGAGCGATCTAGGGGAAATAGACAAAACACAGTTAGGGCTCAAAGGCTCGCCTACTATCGTCAGTGCTGTTTGGGCGCCGCAGAAGCCGCAGGGGGGTAAACTTCTTGAGGGCGAGCCCGAAGAGAAGATAAAGCTTCTTCTTGATATTTTATTAGAGCGTAAAGAACTTTTCGAGGCTGCTGCCGGGGGTGGGAAATCTTGAATTTCGATGATTATCGCGGCGTATGGGTGTTCATTGAGGAGAAAGACGGCAATGTCGCGCAGGTGTCTCTAGAGCTGCTCGGAGCGGCAAAACTTCTTGCGGATAAGAGAAAAACGCGAGTTGCCGGTGTTCTGATCGGCGAGAACGTATCTCGCTTGGCGCAAACAGCGTTTGAATATGGTGCGGATCTTGTCTATGTATATGATGATCCCATATATAGATTTTATCGGACCGAAACTTATATGCGAGCGCTGCTTGCTTGCGTGGAGAAGCATAAGCCGGAAATTCTGCTGTACGGAGCAACTTCTACGGGTAAAGACTTGGCTAGCGCGGTGGCGACTGATCTGCCTACTGGATTAACTGCCGACACGACGCAGCTGGATGTGGAAGAGGATACCGGACTTTTGCTCGCGAGTCGTCCCGCGTTCGGCGGCAACATTATGGCGACGATTCTATGCAAGAAATATCGTCCCCAAATGGCGACGGTGCGACCTAAAGTTATGAAAGCGTTAACCCGTAACACAGATAGGAAAGGCGAACTAGTCGAAGAGAGCATTCCTATAAAAGAAGCGGACATTCGTACTAAGGTGCTGGAAATCGTCAGAACGACGACGCAAAGGGTTCGCATCGATGAAGCTGATGTCATTGTGGCAGGAGGCAAAGGGTTGGGAGGACCTGCAGGGTTTCAGGTCATCCATCAGCTGGCGGAAACCTTGGGCGCAGCAGTTGGGGCGAGCCGGGATGTCGTGGAGGCGGGCTGGATTGGACACCACCATCAGGTGGGTCAAACGGGGGTCACGGTGACGCCCAAGATCTATTTTGCCATCGGGATCTCGGGTGCTATTCAGCACTTGGTCGGAATGCAGAATGCCAGCCTTATTATTGCCATTAACAAGGACGCTGGAGCTCCTATCTTCCAGTCCTCCCATTATGGAATTGTAGGTGACGCGCTAACCATCGTACCGATGCTCAACGAAGCATTCAAAACCGCGCTTGGAAGAAAGGAAGAGGTCAATGCCGGAAAAGTTTGATGCTATCGTCGTTGGAGCAGGCCCCGCTGGGATTGCCTGCGCCTTCGAGCTAGCCAAGGCGAACGTGAACGTGCTGCTCATTGAACGGGGGGAGTATCCAGGCTCTAAGAATGTGATGGGCGGGGTGCTTTATCGCAAGATGATGGAAGAAATCGTACCGGACTTCCACAAGGAAGCCCCCCTGGAGCGGCCGATTGTGGAGCAGAGATTCATGATGATGGATAAGACATCGGCTGTAACCTTCGCTTATAAGGGGATGGAATGGGCGCAGGAGCCTTTCAATAACTTCACTGTATTAAGAGCTAAGTTCGATCAATGGTTTGCTGCGAAAGCCGTGGAAAAGGGTGCGCTGCTTCTTAACGAGACTGTCGTGCTGGAATGTGTAGTGGAGAATGGGAAGGTTGTCGGAGTTAGGACGGATAGACCGGATGGCGAGCTTCGCGCCGATGTGGTGGTGTTAGCCGATGGAGTGAACTCGCTGCTTGCCAAGTCGCTTGGCTTTCATAAGGAGTTCAGGCCGGATGAAGTAGCGCTGGCGACAATGGAAATTCTGAAGCTAGACAAGAAGATTATTGAGGATCGGTTTAATCTCGAGGAAGGCCAAGGCTGCACGATCGAGCTGTTCGGGGATGCGACCAAAGGTATTCTCGGCACCGGGTTTCTGTATACGAATAAAGATACGCTCAGCATTGGCGTCGGCACGTTACTTTCCGGGCTTATCAAGCATAAGATAAAACCTTACGAGCTAATGGAATATGTGAAAACCCATCCGATGATTCGTCCCTATATTCAAGGAGCAGAACCGCAGGAATATCTGGCGCATCTTATTCCTGAAGGCGGCTACAACTCCATACCTAAGGTTGCGGGAGCGGGAGTACTGGTCGTCGGAGACGCTGCGCAGCTTGTGAATGCGATCCACCGTGAGGGCTCCAACATGGCCATGACATCCGGCAGATTTGCCGCCGAGACGATTGTGGCTGCGAGGGAGCGCGAGGATTTCTCCGAGGCTTCGTTGGATGAATACCGGAAACGCCTTATGGGCAGCTTCGTAGGCCAGGATATGAAGAAATATAAGGACTCTACCCACCACTTCGACAAGTTCCCGCAATACTTCGAGCAATACATTCCGATGATGAACCGCGCAGCGAGCCAGATGCTGACGGTGGATGGCTCTTCCAAATGGGAGAAGCAGAAGAAGATATGGCGAGAAATCGGTCCTGCCAAGAAAAAGCTCAAAATCGCCCGCGATCTGTTCCGGGCATGGAAGGTGATGAAGTAATGAGCGCGCCGAATGATCCTTCTGAAAGCTCGAAAGCGGCCAAGATCGAGGAGAAGCAATACTTGCTGAGGTTTAACGCGGATACCGAGTCTCACCTTCATGTAATGGATACGGACGTTTGCATGACGAGCTGCCCGGATAAGATCTGCACGATTTTCTGTCCGGCGGAAGTGTACAAATGGGAGGAAATCCGCATGCATGTCGGCTATGAGGGCTGTCATGAATGCGGAAGCTGCCGGATCGGCTGTCCGCATCAGAATATCAAGTGGGTCTATCCTAAGGGTGGGCATGGAATCGTCTTTCGACTCGGGTGATAGGGGTGGGCGTGGGATGAAGGTTGGAGACTACGTTGTATTCGTGTCGGATGGCACGAAGGGAATCATTATGGAAATTCAGGGTAACCTGTACCACATCGTGTGGGAGGATCACTTCAGCAGCTGGGAGTATGGCGAAACGTTAAGAAAAGAAGAAGCTTACCTGTGATTGGGGTAAGCTTCTTTTCGTAAAGCGTAAAAGAAAAACTAAGCTAGGTGAAAATTGTGATCGTAGGAGCAGAAATAGTTGGAGGCGTAGTTTGCGCAGAAGTGGAACCTCCAAAGCCCACGACGCTTAAATAAACCGGGATTCCGGCAGTGACATCCACTGTGTCCAAAACCAAGCTAGCGGTAGAAAGCGTGGATAGCGTGCTTTGTTGGAGAGTTCCGTTGATATCAACAGTATAATAATCAACTGTCGTTATGGCCGGCAGAGCTGCAACAGGATCTCCGCTGTCCGTCGTGAAGCTAGCCGCGGGTATGGTAGTCTCGGTAGCTCCTATCATGCCGGCTGTTAATGTGGCAAGGAATCCGGACGTTACAGGAGTAACCGAAGTGGTTATTACGCCACCTGAGGCTACTGGGGCTGTGGCTGTCGCTGTATATACAGGCTTGATGATTGGCATGTTTTCACCTCCCTTCTTACTGCTGCCGAACCGAATGAACTGTATCGTAATGGGCGTGTTTTTTGGCGGCAAATCTGTCGTATTAAAACTAAGCCGTTTCTTCTTTAAGTTGTAATTCATAGGTGGTTGAAGCATGCCGTTGACAAAAACATTAAACAAAGCCGTGGATTTAAGAGATAGGCAGGAATCAAATCCTTTAATGCACTCTTTATCCGTATATATTCGCTTATTACCGTCTGAAATCGCACAGTACATGGAGACTGCAAATCTATAAGGCTTCCGTTTCAGTGGTTTAGAGCGCCTTTTCTTTGGTAGACGAGGAATTGTTTTTTTACGGGTGAAGCGAATGGAGATTGCTTTATTATGGCGGCTTTTACGGCTGGGACAAGGTGATCTGCAGCTTTTTATAGACGATCTCTTTGGAAAATGCTGCCGTGCATTAGGCATTTTATCCCCTCTTTTGGAGAATTAATAAAAATCATACCCCTAGCCTGACTACATTATTTAATGAAAAAGTTGTCTTTTTGAAACGGCGCTTTATCTTTTTTCTAGTAAATGAACAGAACCTTTCGTCTTGTGATCGCCTTGTCCATGTGCGATGATCTTGGGTAAAGGGGGTTGCTCAGAATGAAACGACTAATTATTGCGTTAACAGGGGTGATCATGATATTAGGTCTAACCTCATGTTTGGGTTTCAAGGAGCCCAAATCTACAAACACCATGGATGAAACCAACGGACTTTCACTTGAGAATATTTTCGGAACGCAAACCTTTGAGAAGCCGGTAGGATTCGAGCATCGGGAGGGGTATGCCGAATTCATCTACGTCATTGAGCAACCTGGGCGGATTGTGAGCATGAACCTTGAGAAGCCGGAAGCTGAACCGGTAATTGTGCTGGATATTAGCGACCGTGTCTATGATGAAGGGGGAGAGCAGGGCTTGTTGGGCGTAGCCTTCCACCCGAAGAAACCTAACCAAGCCTACGTCAATTACACGACTCAGACACATACGGTCATCTCGCGGTATACGGCTGATCCAGATCAGTCGGAACGTCTCGACCCGTCCAGCGAAGAGGTCCTGCTTACCTTCGAGCAGCCATTCTCCAACCATAACGGAGGCCAGCTTGCTTTCGGTCCGGACGGGTATCTCTATATTGCGACGGGAGACGGCGGCAGCGGCGGTGATCCACAGAACAATAGCCAGAATTTAAAAACCATGCTTGGGAAAATATTGCGTATCGACGTTGACGGGAAGACGGGAGACCACGCTTATGCCATTCCGCCGGACAACCCGTTCATTAACCAAGAGGTACCCGAAATTTATGCTTACGGTCTGCGGAACCCTTGGCGCTTCAGCTTTGATCAAGAGACGGGCTTGTTATGGGCTGCCGATGTCGGTCAGAACCGGTTAGAAGAGATAAATATAATAGCCAAAGGAAAAAACTACGGCTGGCGTATTCAAGAAGGTACGGAATGCTTTAATCCTAAGAATGACTGCGACACATCAGGATTAGAACAGCCCTTATTCACATACGGCCGCGATATTGGGGTATCTATTACCGGAGGGTATGTATATAGAGGGGAACATTTGCCAGACCTTGCAGGGTGGTACATCTATTCCGATTATGGAACAGGTACAGTATGGGCACTACGCCAAGATGCGGATGGCTCTATCGTTAATAAGACCCTGCTAGAGTCTGAGGAGAACATCACTTCATTCGGCACGGATTCGGCTGGAGAAATCTATCTCTGTACGCAGGAAGGACAGATTTTCAGATTGCTCTAGGTGAAAAAGATAGACTTGAATATCTGACTAATTACTTATATTAAATTAGGGAATTCCTCCTATGCCTTGATTGGCATGGGATCTGTTATGATGGGCCTATGCTGTGGTCAAGACAACATAGGAAGGATCTAGGTGATTATCATTGCTACCATTCATTCGAATCAAGTAAACCCAGAGAACCCAAATAGAGGTTTTGTCCTAACGAAACAATCCAAGATTCTAATCGGCAGCGGATTATTCATTATTTTGTTGCTTGCAGGGGCTTATTTTCTAGGGAGGTATCTCACGGATGAAGAGCGATTGATTAAGCGTTTCGAGCAATCGGTTAAAGAAGAGAAGTCAGACAAGTTATTTAAGCTGTTATCGTCAGCCAATGAAGATATTAAATTCGATCAGAAGTCAGCCGACGGAATAGTGGCCTACTTCAAATCGAATTCGAATGCTCTAATTCAGGTTACGGATGAACTGGAGCTGCAATCCAAGCAGATTCGTAGCGGCGAACAGGAAGCGTTCGCCGAAGATCAAGACACCGCCTTCGTTTACTTGCAGAAGAGGGACGGAAAACGCTGGCTTATCTATAATGATTATGAGTTAAAAATTAAGCGTTATATGATTCCCGTTCAAACGAACTTCGAAGGCGCTAAGATCCTGGTGGATGGCAAAGAGTCCGCTACGGCAGGCGGAGACGGCTCCCCGATCGAGTTAGGTCCCTTTCTTCCGGGCGAGTATTCCATCAAAGCTGTGTTTGAAGGAGAATATACAACGTTAGAGAAATTGGAGAAGGTATCGCTGTTCCCTCTATCGGGATACGATGATACCGTGGAGCTTGTACTCGAAGGGGATTATGTCAACGTCGAGTCCAACAATGGTTCGGCGCGTATCTATATTAACGGCCAACATATCGGGTTAATGGTTGAAGATGGGCAGAAGATCGGTCCTATCTCGTTAGATGGCTCAAACAAGATGCACTTGGAAGCCGATTATCCATGGGGAACAATGGTAAGCGAAGAGCTTCCTATTGATGTAAGTGAGCTGGCATTCGTCATTGAGGGACTCAATGATATTGCGAAAGATAACATCATGGACTCGACCCATGAATTTCAAGATACCTGGATGAAGTCCTTGCAATCAATGGATTCTAACATTCTCCTGTATGCGCATCCGGACAGGATTGCCGATCTAACCTATTATATCGAGAGCATGAAGGTAAACGGTCAGGAGTATAGGGGTAGATTAGACAAGATGAGCTTCGATTTGGATAGCTTTGTTCTGACGCCTCTTGAAGATGGCGGATATTCAGCTCAAGTCAAAGCACAGGTCGATTACAGCGATATCACCTATTATAAGCTTGATAATCTAAATCCTGTTCCTGCAGCTGGAACGACATTCACGGACTATGAGCTGGCATATGAGGATGGACAGTGGATCGTCACGAATTGGTTCGAATCCAATGTCATCGGTACTAAGAATACGAAGGTTTATAAGTAACAGAAATCCCTGAGGCTCAGGGTTTTCTTTTTTTTTTTTTTTTTTTTTTTTTTTTTGCAATAAGGACATATGTCCTATTACAGTGGGTATAATCCCATTACAATGAAAACAGACAAAAGACCGGACACGAAAATGTATTTGAGGAGAAAGAGAGAGTCGAATGAGGAAAATTCATGATCCGGCAGCCCTTAGGAGCTTAATGAGCCAGCATCAGCTCAGTGGAATATTCGATGAGAAGACCGACGAGGCAATGGAGCTGTTCGCCTTCGATAAAGGGGAACTCGTATGCTCTGTGGGCGACCGGATGGAGCATTTATTTATTCTGATTAAAGGAAAAATAAAAATTTATAAGGTACTGCCGAACGGCAAATCGATTCTAATCCGGTTCTATAATTCGTTGAGCACGATCGGGGATCTAGAGATGCTAAACGACTTAACGGTGCAAAGCACGGTGGAGGCGGTGAATGACACATTGTTTATCGGCATTAAGGAACAGGCGCTTATCGATACGGCTTTTGATGACCCCGTTTTCCTCCGTTTTATCATAAAGCATCTCGCACATAAGCTGCACACCTTCTCAATAGCCTCCAGCGTAAATCTACTTTATCCAGTCGAGACGCGGTTCGCGAGTTACCTAGTATCCATTACGGTGGATGAGAATGATCAAGCGGAGATCGAGGGGATTAAGACGGCTAAGCTAACGGAAATCGCGGAGATGCTGGGAACCAGTTATCGGCATTTGAACCGGGTGATCTCAAAATTCGCGGCAGCAGGGCTGGTGCAGCGGTCTAGAGGCTCCCTATTTGTAAAGGATATTAACCAATTGAAGAAGCTGGCGAATGGAAATTTGTACAGCTGATAAACGGAGGTTGTTCAGGTGCTCGGTGTGGTATATGCCATTATCGCGGGGTTGACCGTTAGTTTTCAAAGCATATTTAATGTTCGAGTTTCCGAAAAGCTAGGTTTCTGGCTAACGAATACGGTTGTGCACGGTTCGGGATTTATGTTGTCGCTGTTGATACTGTGGATGGTTAAGGACGGTAATCTGCATAAGCTTGATTCGCTGAATAAGGTTTATTTACTTGGGGGATGTATGGGTGTTGTCATCGTCTTCGGCGCTATGAAGTCCGTAACGATACTTAATCCTGCTTTGGCCATTGCCATTTTGCTCATTGCTCAGCTAATTGGGACGCTGGCAGTGGAAACCTTCGGGTGGTTCGGCATAGATAAGGTGGCGCTTTCTGCAAATCGTCTGCTCGGGATCGGTGTAATGATTGCGGGTGTGGTGATTTTTAAGTATAAATGAGGGATTAGCTAGCTGGTGACCGACATTGTAATAAAAATCAAAAAATACATGTACAAAATACAGGCTGCGTGATGGGCAACTGCATTTTGTACATGTGTTTTCGTTTAATCAGAGATATTCTTCGAACAAGATGTATTTACTACAGGTGTTTGGGGCATCAAGCGGCGAAAATAGCAGAACTGGCGATAATACCTGTACTAAATGCAGGTCAGGGGCACGGAATTATCGGATACTGCAAAAACGCATGTACAAAATACAGGCTGCGTGATGGGCAACTGCATTTTGTACATGTGTTTTGTCTAATCAGAGATATTCTTTGAACAGGTGTTTGGGGCATCAAGCGGCGAAAATAGCAGAACTGGCGATAATACCTGTACTAAATGCAGGTCAGGGGCACGGATCATTAGATATTGCCAAAAACACATGTACAATATACAGTTTGTTTACTTAGCAGGGCTCTCCCGGAACTGGCTGAGAAATTGCTTCGGAATCTCGGTCTCGAAGCGCATCAGCTTGCCTGTCGTCGGATGGACGAAGGAGAGAACGCGCGCATGAAGGCCCAGCCGTGAGAACGGCTTGGTTCTGGCCCCGTATTTCTTATCGCTTGCAATGGGGTGGCCAATATCCTGCATGTGTACCCGAATCTGATTCTTGCGCCCGGTTTCCAGATGAACCTCTACCAGGGAATAGTTCCGGTTCGATTGTATCACCTTGTAATGAGTAATCGCGTGCTGCCCGTCGTTCGGGTGCGGGCTGGAGTACATTTTCAGCGTTGCGCTTTCCTTCAGCCAGGAGGAGATGGTCCCTTGGGTTTTCTTGACCATTCCTTCGACCAGCGCTACATACATCCGTTCCTTCACGACATCCTTCCAGCTATCCTGCATGGCTTGCTGGATTTTTTCGCTTTTGGCGAACATCATGACACCGGACGTTTCCCGGTCTAATCGGTGCAACACGAAAATTCGGTTGTTCGGATTGTCAATTCGTACGTGCGCCGTTAGCTGCCGATAGGCAGTTAACTCCGTTTCCTGCGGGGTGGCGATCGACAGAAGTCCAGCATCCTTGTGAATAACGATAATATCATCGTCCTCGTGCAGGATTCTTAACCCAACCAATGCAGGAGCCACAGTTGTTCTATCCTTACGAACGGTGACAGTCTGCCCGAGCTTTAATGGAAAATTATAAAGCTTCTCGACACGGTCATCGACGGACACCTGTCCATGAGCGAGCAAGGACTTAATAGAATTGCGGCCTTGAGGAGAGAGCTTCTCCAAGAGAAAAAGCAATAGCTCGGACTCCTCTGCGACCTTGAATTGCTTAGGCGGCGTTTGATTTCGGGGTAAAGCTCCGCCAAGGCGACGGGGCCTGTTTTTTCCTTGTTTCATGGGAATGGATCGTTCCTCTCACTTACGCAGTATATTCTGCATCGACTAGTGTCTTGATAAATTGCACGGCCTCTGCACGGGTTAATGCGGCAGCTCCTGCATATCCTTCAACAGTTGCGGATGTTTTTCCGTGGGAATACCCATTGGCGAGCAAGTACTCGATGGCTTCATCGCCGATATAGGATTGTCCGGCTGCGGATGCGATCAGCTCAGCAACCGATAAGCGGCTAATCTTTTCTATTCTTAATGAAGGTTTAAGGCTTCCTTGTAGATTATACCCGTTTTCGCTCGCATAGTCATAAAATCGGGTAGACCAACGTTCACCTGCTGCAGCAGCCCGCACGTTTTTGCCCAAAGCAGAGGTAAACATCCGCAAGAATTCTTCCTCAGTGACACTATCGCCAGGACGGAAGGGTCCCTTAATATCGCTAACAATACCGTTCACTGCAGCCCATTCAATCGCTTTTCTAGCCCAATGCTTAGAGATATCGGTAAATTGCGCAGCTGGAATCGGGTTTGTCACCGTAACTGGGGCATCATTCTTGGCGCTTATGAAATCAACGGTGTAAGAGACGGGTTTAGCCGTGCCGCTCGTTGACTTAAGGCCGTTAATGGTTACCTCGAAGCGGTCGCCCGCTTTGTACTCTTCAACGCCGGTCGGACGGAAAATGATAGCTGGTCCTGTTCCATAATCTGAATTTTCAACATTGAAGTAGGCACCAGATTCGGTCACCGTATTACTCTTGGCGTTTAGATTCCATGTCTTATTATCGCGGAGTCTCTTTAAGGAGACACTCACTTCCTTTATCGAGGGTTCGGCATATTCCTCGGGGTTGATGCTGAACGACCATGCATACAAGGGTTTGAATACTTCAATTGGAAATGCACCCGGAGCGGGGTAAGCAATATAACTGTAGCCTACTTTTTCATTCCGGCTTTGGTCGAATACTTGCAGCGCGGAATACGTCCAATTGTCTGCGCTCTTAGCAAGGCCGATACCAACCTGCTTAAGCGGGGGATTCAGAATCCAGCGGCGGTGGCCTAACCGATCTAGATTGTAGATATCCGAATCCTCCATATAGGCGTTAATGGAACGCACAACAATATGATCGTCGTATCCAGTAGAGCCGTAGATGTTGGCGGATGAGGTGGACTCGTAACCTTTGTCATAGAAGTTCGCAGGCATATCGGAAGGTTGAGTCGGCGTATGGCTGAAGTTACCCTCGGCAGCCAGCAGCACTGAACCATGCTGCGCCCGTGAATTCAATTGGGCGGTTGAAGTCACATCATAAGGTAATCCGCTGATGAATCTATAGAAGTTAACCGCGTTAACTCCATCTTTGATGTAATTGGCCTTTAAAGAGCCCGCCGCGTAAGGCTTGGAGCTGGAAGGTTTTGTGAGGAAAGGGTTGTCAACGTCTCCGGCGGGATTCATTAATAGCTTCCACATGGCTATGACTTCTTGGCTGCTGCGGATAGGTAAGCCGCTGTCCGTACCTGTGGAGGCAGCGGAAGCTTGCCAAGGGTTAAAGGTAAGAATGAAGGAGAATAAGAGTGCGGTAATGGTTGATAAAGTAATGAGTCTACGTTTCATGATGTCATCTCGCTTTCATAGAGAATGTCTAAGATCATTCTACATGGCTGTACTCTATTAATTCGATAGCAAACAAGAAAAGTCCTGTTTTATGGGCTTGAGGTTCACAGGCACACTTTGTATAGTGTGTATAAGGATATACACACATGAACACTGAAAGTTGCTACTACAACATGTACTCGCGGTAGCTGGAAGATATATTAAGCTGCTTAATTCGGAAGGAGGAAGCTAGACGTTGAACTCTCTTAAAGTTGAACAAATCGTCAAAAACTATGGCGACAAAACAGCCGTAAACCGTCTCAGCTTCGAGGTGCCGGAGGGCGAGATTTACGGTTTGCTAGGTGCCAACGGAGCAGGTAAAACAACAACTATGCGCATGATACTTGGACTTATACTTCCTGATGAAGGCAATATTCGTTATTTAGGCAAGCCATACGGGAATGAGCAATTGAAAATGCTAGGTTATTTGCCAGAGGAAAGAGGCATGTATCCGAAGATCAAGGTGAGTGACCAGATCATCTACTTAGCACAGCTTCGCGGGATGTCCCGCAAGGCTGCGGACCTAAACCTGAAGATCTGGCTCGATAAGTTCCAGGTGCCGGAATATTACGGCAAGAAGGTCGAGGAGCTATCGAAGGGTAATCAGCAGAAAATCCAATTTATCGCCGCAGTTATTCACCGGCCTCGCATCTTGATTTTGGACGAAGCGTTCAGCGGGTTAGATCCTGTTAACGTGGAGCTGCTTAAATCTACAGTCAAGGAATTGCGCGACAGCGGTACGAGTATCGTCTTCTCTACTCACCGCATGGAGCACGTTGAGGAGCTATGCCGCAATATTACGATCATGCATAAGTCGAATCCGGTTCTGCAAGGGCCGATCAAAGAGATTAAGAAGAAGTTCCCGCAAGAGAGAGTCGTCGTGGCTTCCGAAGATGAGATCAAGGGACTTGAGACGATCGTTGGTGTAAGAGAAGTCATTCGTCATGAGCATGGCGGATATGAGGTGAAGGTATCGGCGCCGGAAGCGGGACAACGTATCCTTCAGCATGCGTTGGCTCAAGGACCGGTTACCCGGTTCGAGGTCATGGAGCCTACATTAAATGAAATCTTCATTAAGACGGTAGGTGAGAACCATGAATAATGGGATTTGGACGGTTATGGCGTTCACGATGCGCAATAAGCTTCGGAGCAAGACTTTTATCATCATGACAATCGTTCTGGCGGTGCTTCTGGTCGTTGTCGGGAACTTGCCTAACCTCCTAAGCAAGCTGGGCTCAGATGAAGCGACGAAGGTTGGATACGTAGCGGGCCAGCAAGCTGACATTATCGAAGGGCTGCGAGTGTATTATGCGAAGCAAGGAGATGAATCTGGGGTCTCCCTTGTGAGCATGACTTCAGAAGAAGCTGCCAAGAGCAGCGTGGAAGAAGATGACTTGGACGGTTACTTGATCTTCAAGGATCATGCGGAAGCGGGTTTCCCCGAAGCGACGTACAATTCGGAGAATGCTTTCGGCACGGGGACCCATCAATCCCTATTCACTGCATTGCAGACAGTAAAGAATGACCTTGTCGTAAAAGACCTTGGCCTTGATGAGGCACAGAGAAAGATGCTGGAAACCCCGGTATCCCTAATGCCCGTTAAAGTCAGCTTTACGGATGAGAAGGGCAGAACAGAGGAAGAGCAAGCGACTGCCATTGGCCTGATCTACGTACTCCTTATTATGTTATTCATGGCTGTTATGATTACAGGTCAGCTTATCGCAACCGAGATTACGGCCGAGAAGAGTTCCCGTGTCATGGAGATACTCGTAACAAGCGTCTCGCCGCTTAAGCAAATGTTCGGTAAAATCATCGGAACGTTTCTCGTAGGTGCTTTGCAAATTGCTGTACTTATCGGGGCTTTCCTAGTGAATCTCTTATTGCCTCAGAATAAAAATGCCCTGCTAGATATGGGGATCCGGTTGGATACGATTGATCCTTCGCTCATCGTATTCGCCGTATTCTTCTACTTGACCGGTTTCTTCCTATATTCCACACTGTTCGCAGCAGTAGGTTCCATCGTAAGCCGTACGGAGGATCTAGGTCAGTCCGTGCTGCCTATTACAATGCTAACCATTGTCGGATTCTATATCGCGCTTTTCGGATTATCGCAGCCTGATCATATTCTGATCGTCATCTGCTCCTATATTCCATTCTTCGCGCCATTCATCATGTTCCTGCGAATCGGCCTGAGCGAGCCTGCTACATGGGAGATTGCTGTATCCATTGGCATCCTTCTCGCTACGATCTTCGCCATTGGCTGGATTTCCGCGAAGATTTACCGCGTAGGCGTGCTTATGTACGGTAAGCGTCCTTCGATGAAGGAGATTGTTAAGGCTATGAGGGCTTATAGGGTTTGATTTTAGTGAAACGTAGTGTAGTAGAATGTGGTGAGTAATGGTTATAAATGAGAAATATATCGTGTAATTGAGACTTGAATTTATGACCAGTTAGATCAAACCTTTGATCTAACTGGTTTTTTTCTTTGCGATAAAAAATTTTTTATAAGTAAGGAAGAATTACTGGGAAGTCTCTTCGAGGAGAGTAACTTCATCTAACAACGCATCCACGCATCGGGGCTGGGGCTCCTCGGACACCAACATTAACCAAGAGAAACTCATGAAGCTGGTGAAATGCGAATCAGCGACAGACGAGTACTCAAGCTTATTCGGCAATGGCTCGGAGCAGGCGTGATGGAGAAAGGGCAAGTTAGACGATCCGACCTAAGAAGGAACTGACGCGATATGCAGACGACTTTGTTGTGGTGTGCAAGATAAGGAAAGATGCTCTTCATGCCTACAAATTGATTCAGGCGATTATGGAGCGTCTGGAACTGACCTTGCATCCAGACAAGACACGGATCGTGGAGTTATGGACGGGAGAAGAAGGATTTGACTTCCTCGGCATGCACCACCGAAATACGAGAGCAGAGACAGGACAAAATCGCATGTATTACACGACTCAACAATGGCTCTTCACGAAGGTAGAGAAACACATTCGGGAAGTAGTGAAGGAACGAAACGCGCCGCCAAAAATGCGGCGCGTTTCGTTAGAAGAACACATGAAATGGCTCAATCTGAGAATACAAGGTTGGAAGAGCTACTACGCGACGCCGTACAGTGCCAAATGGATGACCAAGCTAGCGAAGTAACTGGCGTGGCTCTGGATATGAAGTGAAATCGTTAAGCCATCTACATGGGCTAAAGATGCTTTTGTAAGTCGCATGTACATGAATCACTCTAGTATAGAGAATGAGATACCTATAACTCAGCGGGTAATTACAAGACGATCGGCAGGTTGTTGCTGCCTCATGAAACCTTTAATGTTTTTCCTATGGAACGAAGAAGTTGGGAAAGGTCTATTTCTTGTCGCAATGAACGCATATAAAAACTCGGCATGGAGGGATCGCGGTGTCCGCAGTGCAAGGAAGACGAGGGGAAGCGAGCGGCGATACGATTCTAAAGGCGACAGGCATTAAACGAGTGTTCGGCAAAGGCGATGCCGCGGTCACAGCGCTGGCGGACATCCATTTAGCCATTGCTGAAGGATCGATGGTGGTGCTCAAGGGCAGATCGGGCTCCGGCAAGACAACGCTGCTCAATATTCTCAGCGCGCTTGACGAGCCGACGGAAGGCAAGGTGGTGTTCCGGGGCAGAGAGATCACCGGGATGTCCGTCGCGGAGCGCAACGCGCTGAGGCGCAAGGAGATCGGTCTCGTATTCCAATCTTTCGGCCTCGTTCCGCTGATGTCCGCCTACGAGAATGTAGAATTCGGACTGCGTATTGCCGGTAAGTCCGTTGAGGGTTATCGCGAGACCGTGGAATGGGCGCTGGAGCGTGTCGGCATGCGGGAGAGGATGAAGCATCGGCCGACGGAGCTGTCCGGGGGCGAGCAACAACGCGTGGCTATCGCCCGTGCGATCGTGCACGAACCCAAGCTGCTGATCGCGGATGAACCGACGGCTGAGCTGGATAGCAGTATGGGACTTCAGGTCATGCGAGTCTTCCGGGAGCTCGTGAAGCGTTCCGGCGTGACCGTCGTGCTGACGACGCACGACCCAGGCATTATGGAGCTAGTTGATCATGTAATTGCATTGGAGGATGGAAAAATTGAATTGTATAGGACCAACGAAGCACCGCTTGAATAGACTCATTCCTCGCGCGGCGGGTACTGCCGTTTTGCTGGCCGCGTCGCTGGCGCTTGCCGGCTGCTCGCTGTTCCCCGACGAGGAGACGCTGCAGCCGCCGCTTATCCAACCGGCGCAGGAGCAATTCGACGCCGTGGTTGTGGCTAAGGGGAACATTCAAACGTCCCTGAAAGGCAACGCGACCTTCGTATCCGCAAAAGTCGAGACGCTCTCGTTCAAGGGTAACGGCGGGCGACTGAAGTCTATTAACGTTAAACTGGGCGATCAAGTGAAGGCTGGAGACTTGCTGGCGGAGCTGGAGACCGGCGACCTGGATCTGCAGTTTAAGCTGCAAAGTCTCAATTTGGAGCGAGCGGGGCTGCTATATAAAGAAGCCAAAATGTCAGGAGCCAATGAAACCGATCTGCGTCTCCGCGAAATCGACCTTGAGCGGGAGAACATTTCGTATGGAGCGATGGAGAACCGTCTTTCGCAAGCTCAGCTGTACGCGTCGATCAGCGGGACCGTTATTTTCGTCGAATCGCTGAAAACAGGAGAAGGGGTCAACACCTACCAATCGATTATCACGATCGCTGATCCTTCGAGCATGCAGCTTTCGTATGCGGCTGGTAATGCGAAGGATTTGTTTCCAGTGGAAGTCGGAATGCCAATCAGCTTGAGGTATAAGGGCAAGGACTATACAGGCCAAGTGCTGCAGTCTCCATCTAGCGCGCCTATCACCGATGATAAAGCGAAAGCAGAAAAGAACGAGACGACAATCATTCTAAGTATGGATAACCAGCCCGAAGGCGTACATGTCGGCGATGTCGCGGATGTCACAATCGAGCTCCAGAAGCGGGAGAATGTCATTGTCCTGCCGCGTTCGGCTGTCCGTACTTATATGGGCCGATTCTATGTACAGGTCGCAGACGGGGATCGCCGCAAGGAAGTCGACGTCGAGGTGGGGCTGACGACACCGACTCAGGCAGAGATCGTTCAAGGTCTCAAGGAAGGCCAGCAGGTCATCCTGAACAATTAACCGAACTAAGATGCCCGGATGCCGGGAGCAAGGATGAGGTGTAAGTATGGCCTTATGGACGATGATCCTTCGCAAGATGGCTAATAACAAATGGCTGCAGCTAAACCTATGGTTCGGGCTTACCGTATGCGTGGCTCTGTTCAGCTCCATGCCGCTTTACTCAGATGCCATCATGCAACGGACGCTGATTAAAGAGCTTCAACAGGTACAGACTGAAAGCGCCGTTTATCCGGGCTTCATCCGGGTCAACACGACCAATTCTTCGTCGACGATGGACAAGAAGACGGTGCAGGCGATCGAGCGGGCCGATCAGTTCGCAAAGTCGATTCCGGACCGAATGGGGCTGGAGACGCTGTCGTTCTACCAACAGCGGTTCACGCAGCTATTGAAGGTATACGGCGCTGACGCTTCAGAGCTGGAGAAGAAGCAGCAGAAAACGGCAGGCGCCTTCAAATCGCTATCCGACATGGAAAAGCGCGTTCATCTGATCGATGGACGGATGCCGGTGGACCGTTCGGACGGCATTTTCGAAGCGCTAGTTACGCAGGACTTTCTGTTAAAAGCGAAGCGGGATCTCGGGGAAGAGCTGGTCGCGGAAACGACAGACGATAAACAAGATAAGTTCCGCGTCATTCCGATCGGAATTATCGGAACGAATCCGAAGGCCGATCCGTATTTGCCTTATTTGACGACGGAGGACAGCGACGGCTTCCTTATCCCGTTCACGCAGTTTGAACGGGAGTTCATGAAAGGCGGCAAGACGAGAGTAGCCGAAATGGAATGGCGTTACGCCTTGAACTACGAGCAGATGAAGGTCGGCAGCGTTGACCGATATATCCAGGCCGACAAAGACATCCGCCGCTACTTTAAAGGGCGGGTCGGCGTTGCCGAGTTCGACATCCCATCGAGCATGACCATTATTTCCTTCCAAGGAAAGCAGAGCAAGCTTGACGTTATGCTGCTTTCTCTCTATTGTCCCGTCATGCTGATGCTGGCTTTTTACTTGTACATGGCCGCCAACCTTATCATTGAAAGGCAGAAGACGGATATTTCCGTTCTACGCAGCCGCGGAGCCAGCCGTCTGCAGATTATGACCGCCTATACGATGGAGAGTCTGCTTCTCGGACTAGGCGCGCTGGCTGTTGGACCGTTCCTTGGCGTACAGTTCACGAAGGGGCTTGGCGCCGCGAACGGCTTCCTGGAGTTCGTCAACCGGTCGGCGTTGCCGGTCAGCTTGACCAGCAGTGCCTATAAGGTAGCGGCAATCGCGGTGTGCGGAGCAATCGTACTGATTCTGATCCCGGCTTTTCTGGCCACAAGGGTCAGCATCGTCGGCCAGAAGCAGCAGATGGCGCGGTTGACCAAGATGTCGTTCTGGCACAAAACAGGGCTTGATATTATCCTTGTCAGCTTGGCTCTGTATCTCTTGCATAACTTCAACAATCGTCAGGCGGATCTGAAACGGCTGGCGCTTGACTCCGACGCTCTGCAGGTCGATCCGCTGTTGTTCCTGATGCCGGCTTTATTCGCGCTCGGAGGCGGATTGTTGGTGCTGCGGGTATATCCATGGTTCATCCGCCTTGTTTTTTGGGCGGGTCGCCGATGGTGGTCGCCGGCGCTTTACCACACCTTGATTCAAATCAGCCGTTCCTCAGGACAATATTTGACCATTAAGGTGTTCCTGATCATGACCGTCGCGACCGGCCTTTTCAGCGCGAATGCTGCAAGAACGATCAACGACAATATGGAGAGCAAAATCAAGTACGCCGTGGGCGGAGATATTGCGCTGACGACAAAGTGGG
This sequence comes from Cohnella sp., assembly GCF_041640265.1. Classification (GTDB taxonomy): domain Bacteria; phylum Bacillota; class Bacilli; order Paenibacillales; family Paenibacillaceae; genus Cohnella. Next base: position 182,518 of record NZ_JBEQAP010000003.1, on the reverse strand, counting down.
GGAACGATGCGCCTTTGCCGTCGACCTATCAAGGGCAACCGAATCAGACAGATACGGCGGGAACTACAGCAGCGAAGAGAGTCCAGTACACGGAGCCGCCGTTCGAGCCTTACCAGAAGCTGGAAGGGGTAGAAACGGCCGCCAAGGTGTTCAAGAAGGAAAAAGCTCGATTCAGTGCAGGTAGTACGTCCGGCGGCACGACGTTGTTCGGAATCGGTACGAAGGCTTTCGGCCAAACGGCCTGGATGAAGAACAGATTGCTCGATTACCACATCAACAGCTATTTGAATCTGATTGCGCCCGATCCGAAGGCCGTGCTCATCTCGCGCTCGCTCGCCGATGCGGCGAAGGTTAAGCCAGGCGATCCGATCCGAGTTTCTTGGGACGGTCTTGACCAGGCGCAGTTCACCGTCTACGGGATTATCGATTATTGGCCAAGCTGGAATCCGCTCCCGTCAGGCTCTGACGGGAATGACGAGAAGGCGGACCAGCCGAAGCTGATCGTCGGCCATCTGGCCACGATTCAGAACCGGCTGGCAGTAGAACCGTACGAGGTGTGGCTGAAGCTGAAGGATGGGGTCTCTAACCAGATGATCTATGAGCAGCTGACGGAGAAAAAGCTGCCGGTTAGAGGATTCCGCGACGCAAAGCAGGAGCTGGTCGAGTCTAAGAACGATCCGTTCCGGATGGCGATCAACGGTGTAATGACGCTTGGATTCGTCATCTCTATGCTGATCAGCTTCTTCGGCTTCCTGCTCTTCTGGGTGCTGACGCTGTCCGGACGGACGCTGCAATACGGCGTGCTGCGTGCGATGGGCATACCGTTCATACAGATCATTGGCATGCTCATCAGCGAGCAATTGCTCACTTCTGGCGCTGCTGTCGTGATCGGTGTAATGATCGGCAATCTGATCAGCGAGATGTTCGTTCCTCTATTCGAAATGTCCTTCTCGACGCAGGATCAGGTGCCGCCGTTCGATATTGTGAGACAGCTTAGCGATTACGTGCAGCTGTACAGCATAGTCGGCATTATGCTGACGATCGGATTGCTCATTCTCGGCTACCGCCTCTCGCGGATCCGAATTGCGCAGGCGCTGAAGCTGGGAGAGGAGTAACCTACCTATGATTCAATGCGATGGACTCGTCAAAATTTATAAGACGGCCGACCTCGAGGTCGTCGCCCTTCAAGGGTTGGATTTGCAAGTCGCGGACGGCGAGCTGATGGCGATTATCGGCAATTCCGGAAGCGGCAAATCGACGCTGCTCAATATGCTTGGCGGCCTTGATAAGCCGTCCGCAGGCAAGCTGCTCGTGGACGGCAGTGATTTACTCACGTTCGGCGAGAGGGATCTGGTAAAGTATAAGCGGGACACGGTCGGGTTCGTATGGCAAAGCAACGCGCGCAATCTGATTCCGTACTTAACCGCTTTGGAAAATGTAGAACTGCCCATTCTGCTTCGCGGCAAACGCCGCAGGCTGCGGGCAATGGAGCTCCTTGAAGCGGTAGGTCTTGGCCATAGAATGAAAAACAAGCTTAGCGAGCTGTCAGGCGGCGAACAACAGCGCGTGGCCATCGCCATCGCGCTGGCGAACGAGCCGCAGCTGCTGTTGGCTGATGAGCCGACCGGCTCCTTGGATACGAAAACATCCAATCAAGTGCTGGATCTGTTTCGGACATTAAACCGGACGATGGGCATAACGATCGTCATCGTTACGCATGACCCGCTCTTGGCCCGCAAGGTGGACCGCGTTGTCCAAATCCGAGACGGAAAGACGTCGGCGGAAATGATCCGCCGCGTATCCTATGCCGAGGAACTGGCGCAGCTGGAAGCGGAGGGCGCGGATAACGAGCCGGAAAGCCATATTGAGTATGCAGTCGTCGACAAAGCCGGCCGGCTGCAAATTCCGGCAGGCTACCTCGACGGAGAAGGCTTCAAAGGAAGCAACAAAGTTCGGGTGGAGAAGGATGATGGAAGAATCATCCTCTATCCGCCGGATGAGAAGAAGACGGGCTGACGCTCTCGCTGACCGGATGTGGGACGGAGAGTCTCTAACATTAAAGGATGAGGTGGATTCATGAAACCGAATCGGCTTAAACTCTACTTAGGTTTAGGATTGACCGCAACGATCTTGCTAACGTACTTACTATTCCGCTTGCTGCCGGAGAAGAACGACACAGAATCGGCGTCTAACTCCCCCCAATCCGAGAGCGCGGCGACCCAGATTGCCGTTAAGGAAGCTGACGGAGAGCCGGCGGCTGTTCGATCGGCCGGAAGGATCGCCACGGACTTCGAGGACGGCACGGTACAAGGCTGGATTGGTCGCGGCGGCACTGAAGTTTTGACAGCGGCTGCAGAGGCGGTTCATTCGGGCAAGTACGGATTGCAGGTCACCGGGAGAAAAGAGAGCTGGAACGGTCCGCAGCTTGATGTGACGCCGTTAATGGAGAAAGGTACAACGTATATGCTTACGGCCTGGCTCAAGCTTCCTGCCGGAATACCCGATTCCTCCGTGTCGATGACGGTCCACCGTACGACGAAAGGCAAAGATACCTACGAGTTCGTCGCTTCGGATACGATTACCGCAGGCAAATGGGTGAAGCTTACGGCTAAATACGAGGTCCTCTTCGAGGTTGAGAAGCTGGCGGTATACTTCGAATCGTCCGCGAATCCGACGCTCGATTTTTACGTGGATGATTTTCAGATCGAGCGCAATCAGGAGCCGCAAAAAATTGAAGTCCAGCAGGATATACCGGCGCTCAAGGATGTATTCAAAGACGACTTCATGCTGGGATCCGCCCTGCTCGTGAACGAGATCTACGATCCGGATGGACCGGATGCACAGTTGCTCAAGAAGCACTTCAACAGCCTCACGGCCGGCAATGAATTGAAGTGGGACGCTACCGAGCCGCGGGAAGGGCAATTCAACTTTTCGCGGGCGGATCAGATCGTGGATTTTGCTATGGCCAATGGCATAGCCTTCCGCGGTCACACGCTGATCTGGCACAGCCAGACACCGAATTGGGTGTTCCATGATGACAAAGGGAACCTCGTAAGCAAGGAAGTGCTGTTCCAGCGGATGAAGAAGCATATCGAGACGGTAGTCGGCCGGTATAAAGGCAAAGTATACGCCTGGGACGTCGTGAACGAGGTCATCGAGCCCGGAGATAAGCAGCCGAACGGGCTTCGCAACAGCCTGTGGTACCAAATCGCCGGCGAGGAATTCATTGAGAAAGCTTTCGAATACGCTCATGAAGCGGACCCGGACGCCAAGCTGTTCATTAACGATTACAACACGAATATGCCGTACAAACGTCAGTATTTGCACGACATGATCAAGCGCCTGAAAGCTAAGGGAGTTCCAGTAGACGGCATCGGCCATCAGACGCATATCGGGATCCAATATCCTTCCGTACTCGAGCTGGATCAAATGATTCAAGCTTTCACGGATCTTGGTATCGACCAGCAAATTACGGAGATGGACATGAGCATCTATACGAAAGACACCGATGCCTACGATACGTTCCCGGAACACTTGCAAATCAGACAGGCGTACCGGTACAAGGAAATTTTCGACGTCTTCAAGAAACATAAAGATCAACTCAGCGCCGTTATTTTCTGGGGCAAAGACGACTTGAACACGTGGCTTCGCTCTTTCCCCGTTAAGCGCAACAACTGGCCGCTGCTGTTCGACGAACGGCTTCAGGCGAAATACGCGTACTGGGCGCTCGTCGATCCGAGCAAGGTGCCGGAGGAGAATTTGCCGGTCGTGGCCGCAACGAAGCTAGTGACTGCGGCCAAGCAAGGAACGCCGGTCATCGACGGCGAGAGGGAGACGGCTTGGAACGGCACGCATGAGCTTACGACCGATCGCTGGGTCACTGGCATAAGCGGCTCGACCGCCCGGGTCAGAACGCTATGGGACGAAGGCCATCTGTACGTGCTGGCGGTCGTTACGGACTCGAAGCTGACGAATAAGAGCGCAAACGCGTGGGAGCAGGATTCCGTCGAAATTTTCATCGACACGAACAATGCCAAGACAACGGCTTACGAGCCGGACGACGGACAATATCGCATCAACTTCGATAACGAGCCGTCCGTTAATCCGGAGTTGTTGAAGGGGAATCTTGTATCCGCCGTGAAACGCACGGACACCGGATACATCGTGGAGGCCTCCATCGCTTGGCCCGGCACGCCGCCGAAAGCAGGTGATATGATCGGCTTCGACGTGCAGGTCAACAACGACGAGGACGGCGACGGCGTGCGCGACAGCGTCGCGATCTGGAGCGATACGTCCGGACAATCGTATCAGAATACTTCCGACTTCGGGGGGCTTAAGTTGAAGTAGGATAAGAGGAATGGTGGACTCTATTAACTTTCGGTAAAGGTTGGGTAACAAAATCAAGAATTGCTCCTTGTATTCCTGATAGGCACATTGGATAATTAGATACGTCTGTCATCGGAATGTTCCGTCCCAATGCTGGTACGAGTCACGGGGGGCAATCATGAACAAGGTTAAATCCAAGGTCAAGCTTATACTAACCGCCTTATCGTCGTTGACCCTTCTTTCGTCATGTTTTCAAGACGGCAGCGCGAACGATCAACCCAAATCGGACCCGCCCGTGCATGAAATCTCGTATCAAGATCCATCGTTGAGCAAGTATGAGCCGCCGGTTGAACTCACGTTCGTAAGGGAAAACGGCGACGATTTGGATAATCTGCTTAGATCGTTTCCGGGCGAGACGTTGGAGGATAACCGGTGGAGCCGGCTCTATGAACAGGTACTCGGCATTAGGATCAAGTACGATTGGCTTGCCAAAGGGGACTTGTTCCGTCAAAAGCTAGGGGTGTCGCTTGCTTCCGGCGATATTCCCGATGTCGTGAGAGTGAACGCTCAGCAATTGAGGCAGCTTAGCAATGCCGGGCTGATTCAAGATTTATCCGCCGCCTACAACGAATACGCCTCTGCGTTCACGAAGGAAATTCTGAGCCAGGAGGGAACGGGGCCATTAGAAGCGGCGACGATCGACGGCATATTGATGGGAATACCGGGTGCTTCCTCGTCAATCGAGGGTGCCGAATATATATGGATTCGAACCGATTGGCTCGATACCCTCGGTCTTAAACCTCCGCAAACGATGAACGATTTGTTGACGATTTCGAAAGCGTTTACAGAAAAGGATCCGGATCGGAACGGGAAAAAGGATACGAACGGCCTAGCAGTCACGAGCTATCTGTGGGATCCCGTGGCAGGAGTGTCGGGATTCATGGCGGGCTATGGGGCATATCCGAATTTCTGGTTTAAGGACGCTTCCGGCAAGCTTGCGTATGGAGGGATTCAGCCTGAGGTCAAAACGGCTTTAAAAGCACTTCAGGACTTATATCGCAGCGGTCAAATCGATAACGAATTCGCCATCATGGAAGGAATCAAGGTTAAAAAAAGAGTGGGCGACGGAAAAATTGGAATCGTATACGGGCAGCAATGGAGTTCATTCTGGGTTCAATCGAGCCGCGAGCAAGATCCCAACGCAGAGTGGCAGGCTTTTCCGATCGTGTCAGCAACAGGCGAACCGGCAAAAGTGCTTTTGACATTTACCACGAACCAGTTTTACGCCGTAAGGAAAGATTATCCGCATCCCGAAGCGATCGTGAAGCTATTTAACTTACACCTGGAGAAAAACTGGGGAGCAACGGCTGAGTACGAAACCTACTACAGCACCCCATTCCCCGCATGGCAGCTGTCTCCGGTAACGCCGTTTCCGGCGAAGAAAAACCAGGAGGCGTTCCGGCAGCTTGAAGAAGCCCGCCGATCCGGCGATACGTCAGGGTTAAAAGCTGAAGCCAAAGCGATTCAGAAGAACATCGATAATTATTTGTCGGGAACCGGAAATACAGAATTGGGATGGGGCTGGGAACGGACTTACGGTCCGTCGGGCGCCTATGCGATACTCGAGCAATACGAGAAAAATAACCAGCTGCTGTATGAGAGCTTCGTCGGAGGCCAAACGGAGACGATGATCGAGAAGCAGTCGATTCTAAATGATCTGCTTAACGAGACGTATATCAATATTATCCTTGGACATTCCGTCGACGAATTCGACCAATTCGTAGACGAATGGCGCCGTCTTGGCGGAGACATGATTACGGCCGAAGTGAACGAATGGTATTCGAAGAGGGACAGCGCCAATTAACGGGTACGTCGCAACGGAGGAGTCAACTTGCTTAAATTTCCCGCTAGTTCGTTTCGCAAGACCATCTTCGTCAGACTGGTCGTTACTTATCTGATCGTTATTCTCCCCGTCTTGTTACTGGGCATGTACTTGTATAACTGGAGCTATAAGAACGCCAGTCAAGATCTGTCGAGAGCGACTTTGGCGCAGCTGTCGGATTATCTCGGGGACTTGAACCGCGAAATCGAATGGATGGAAATTCAGCAGTTCGATCTGCTGGATGACAGCGATCTGAACAAACTCGCCGTGACGTGGGACATGATGGATAACGTCAAAAGAAGGGCGAGCTTAAATGACTTGGTGCATCGGCTGGCGACCTTCAAGAATAGCAGTCCCTATATCAAAGATATTAACGTTCATATACGTTCCATAGGCAAATCCGTCTCCGCCGGCAACTCCGTGCACGAGTTCGAAAGCGATAGGTTCAACTTATTTCGTTCGATTGTCTATCAGAAGGAAAACCGGCTCATCAATCGTTACAACGCGCTTCACCTCAGCGCCTCCAAGCAAAGCGGGAAGAGAGGCGAGGAGCCGCTGTTCATCGTACAGATCGAATTGGATACGCAGAAGCTGAAGGATTCGCTCAAGCAAGTCAATATATATCCGGAAAGTCGGTCGTTCCTGCTGTCGGAAAAGTCGGGATTCACGCTAGGGAGCGACGCGGAACCGGAACGGATGTTGAAAAGCTACATCGAAGCGGCGAAGGAGACGGGCGGGGGTATGTCTTTGTTGACGCTGGACGGCCAGAAATATCACATCGATCAGGTGCATTCCAACGAATTGGGGCTGACTGTCGCGACCTATTTGCCGGAGGAAGCGGTCAAAAGGCCGTTAAAAAAATTCGTAACCTGGGCATGGCTGTTCGCCTTAACGGCTCTATGCGCCATTGTCATCTATTTGTTGCTGACGTACCGCTTTGTTCACAAGCCTTTATTGCTTCTTATACAGAGCTTTCGGAGAATGGAGGGCGGCGCTTTGGACATTCAGATCGAGCACGAGAAGAAGGATGAATTCGGCTATCTCTATGATCGGTTCAACCATATGCTCCGGAAGCTGCAAGTGCTCATCGATCAGGATTTCAAGCAAAAGCTGATGATGCAAAAAGCGGAGCTGAAGCAGCTGCAATCCCAGATTAACCCGCATTTTCTGTACAACAGCTTTTTCATCCTGAATTCCTTGGCCAAAACCGGCGATGTGGAAAGAATTGAACAGTTCACCAACATGCTCGGCGAGTATTTCCGATTCATCACGCGCAACGGCGAAGACAACGTGAAGCTGGCGGAAGAAATTAAGCACTCGCGCATGTATACCGAAATTCAGAAGCTTCGATTCTCCAGGCGAATCCGCATTCAATTCGACGAATTGCCGGAGGATATGGAAGCGATCCGCGTCCCAAGATTGATCATTCAGCCTCTGATCGAGAACGCCTACGAACATAGCCTCGAGAAGATGTCGGACGAAGGGAAGCTTCGCTTGACGTTCGAGCGGGATTCCGCGGAAGCCCGAATCATCGTCGAGGACAACGGGGGCGGCATCAGCGATGCCGAGATCGAAGCGTTAAACGAACGGTTGGCCAATCCGAACGAATCCCACGAAATGACGGGCATAATCAACATTCATCGACGAATTCACCTGATCTACGGGGAGGGCAGCGGACTGTTTCTGTCCAGAAGCGAGATGAACGGCCTCCAGGTGAGGGTACGAATTAAGCTAGGGGAGGAAGAGGGCATTGTATAGGCTGTTAATTGTCGACGATGAAGAGATTATCACGGATAGTCTCTACGAAGTGTTCGCAAAGCTCATGCCGGACCGGCTGGACGTATGCAAGGCCTATTCCGGCAAAGAAGCGCTGCATTGGATGTCGCGTACCCGCTTCGATATCGTACTGACCGACATTCGCATGCCCGGTATGAGCGGGCTGGAATTAACCGAAGAGATCCAAGCCTACTGGCCGAGGTGCAAAGTCGTCTTCCTTACCGGATTCAGCGAGTTCGATTATGCCTATAAAGCCATTCAAATGCCCGACGTCAGGTACGTGCTGAAAACGGAAGGCTACGATAAAGTGACGCAAACAGTGCGGGAAGTCATAGACGAGATCACGCGCGGCAACCAAATGAGCGAGCTCGCCCTCCAGTCCCGCGAACAGAAGCTCGTCCTCGAGCTGATGGCACAAGGAGATTATTTAAGGCATCTGCTTCAAGAGAGTCACGTGCTTTGCCAGGATCAAGAGGCGCTGGCCGATGAATTCCGCGAACTGAACATCGATTTGGATCCGGTCGCTCCCGTCGTGCTGGTCCTCGGACGCTTATCGTATCCCGCGGACTGTTCCTATTCCGAGAGAAGCCAGATGCAGACTTCCTCCCGCATGATCTGGAGCTCGTATTTATCCGAACAAACCCGCCAGATAAGCATCATGGACAAGCACGGAGACATGCTTTGGTTTCTTCAGCCTTCCCAGCAGGCAGAGGAGAAGTTCGACAACCGCTTGATTCGTTATTTGGAAGGAACGCTGGAGCTGATTCAGGAGACCTGCTTGGAATCGCTGGGTCTGACAATGGCGTTCACCGTAAGCGGCTCCTCCTGCACTTGGGAAACGATTACGTCGCAATACGAACAGCTTCGCCAGCTGCAACAACTGAAGGTCAGCGACGGGATCTCGGTCATCATAACGGACCGTACCGATTTGCCCGATTCCTCCGAAATGAAGGAAGAGTATCGGATCGGCCGGAAAGTGGAGATTTTGGCGGCGCATCTTGATGCGGACCGGAAAGAGAAGTTCTATGAATGCCTGGAGGAATTGTCGGCAAGCCTGTTCCATCCGAGCCCCAACGTCCAGTTGACGATCGAGGCGTATTATTCGATCGCGCTCGTGCTGCTCTCCTATATCAATCGTTGGGGGCTGCATCGCCAGATTGGCGATTACGGCAAACTGATGCGCCTGGATGACCATTCGTCGATGAAGATCGGCTTTCAATATTTGTCGCACATCGCGGACGACATCTTCAGGATGAAGCGGCTCGACGAGCGTGAAAGGGCTTCGCGTGTTATCGATCAAATCTGCCATTACATTCATGAGAATGTGGGAGAAGATCTGTCCTTGGTTCGGCTAGCGGAGATCAACTATTTCAACCCGACCTATCTATCCCGATTTTTCAAACAGGAGCGGGGCATCAACTTGTCCGAATACATCGATCAAAGCCGGATCCGGAAAGCGATGGAGCTTCTGCGAGAAGGAGAACTCAAAGTCAGGGAGGTAGCGGCTGCCGTCGGATACGATGCAGCCCATTCTTTCACGCGCTTCTTCAAAAAGGAGACGGGAATGACTCCCCAAGAGTATAAGGATACGATCCCGATCGCTAGAGGAGGGTGACCGATCATGCTTAGCGGAAAGAAGCTTCTGCTCGTCCTAGCTTCCGTTCTCGTTTGTCTGGCGGCGATCATCCAATTCCAAAGCAATCCGGAAAGGTCGCAAACAAATAAGGAGGAGATTACAATGAACCATTTCGAGAACACCGACAATCCAACCGTTACCGCTGAAGCGAGCGAAGCCGTTACCACGCCGCCCGCAACAGCGGTAGGCAAGCTTCCGCCTAACGGAAACCCCCTCGTATCGCATAAGTTCGGCGCCGATCCGTACGCGCTCGTCTATGGGGACCGCGTCTATCTGTATATGACGAACGATGTCCTGGAATACGATGCGGACGGCAACGTGAAAGACAATACGTACGGCAACATCAACAAAATATCGGTCATCTCCTCGGATGACCTGGTCAACTGGACCGACCATGGGGAAATTCCGGTTGCCGGTCCGCAAGGCGCGGCCAAATGGGCGACGCAATCGTGGGCGCCTGCGGCCACCCACAAAGTGATCGACGGCAAAGACAAGTTCTTCCTGTATTTCGCCAACAACGCGAGCGGGATCGGCGTGCTCGAGAGCGACAGTCCGACCGGACCTTGGGTCGATCCGATCGGCAAAGCGTTAATCTTGCGATCGACTCCGGGCGTCGAGGACGTTACCTGGCTGTTCGACCCTGCGGTGTTCGTAGACGACGACGGCAAGGCGTATATCTACTTCGGGGGCGGTATTCCGAAAGGGAAAGACGAAATGCCAGATACCGCGCGCGTGATGGAATTGGGCCCGGATATGACCAGCGTTCTAGGTGAAGCGAAGACGATTCCTGCGCCTTTCATGTTCGAGGATGCCGGCATGAACAAATATAACGGCACTTATTACTATACGTACTGCTCCAACTTCTATGGCGGAGCCCGTCCGGAAGGAAGCCCGCCGACCGGGGAAATTGCGTACATGACGAGCGATAGTCCGATGGGACCGTGGACGTACCAGGGCACGATTCTGAAAAATCCTGGACACTTCTTTGGCGTTGGCGGCAATAACCATCATGTGATATTCCAGTTCAACGGCGATTGGTATATCGCTTACCACGCGCAGACGTTGTCCAAAGCGATGGGCGTACCGAAGGGCTATCGTTCCACGCATTTGAACCAGGTGTTCTTCAAGGATGACGGTTCCATCCAAGAGATTCAGGCGGATTACGAGGGCGTGCCGCAGCTCAAGCCGCTGAATCCTTATGCCCGCGTTGCAAGCGCAACGATTGCGTGGAGCGCCGGCGTCGCGACGGAGACACGTGCTGACGGAACGCAGGAGATGGTTGTCACCGATATCGATGATGCGGATTGGATCGCTTTGTCGAAGGTCGATTTCGGCGGCAAAAGGGCTTCCTCGTTCACCGCGGAGGTATCCGGCGCAAGCGAGTCTGCAGTTATCGAGCTTCGTCTGGACGCGCCGGACGGCAAGCTGATTGGATCACTCACCGCGTCCAAGGTAATGGGAGAACAATGGACCGAGCTGACGACGGAAGTGTCGGGGGCCGACGGCGTTCACGACTTGTACTTTGTCTTTAGAGGAAAGTCCGGCCAGAAGCTGCTCAAGCTAAGCGGGTGGAAGTTCAGCGAATAGAGGACATAGGCAAAAGAACGCAATAAAAATAACGAGCGCTCTCGGTTTCGATACCGAGAGCGCTCGCTGTTTATATATGAATTACGCCGTAACCAAGATTTGCTTCCGATATTCGTTCGCGCTCGCTCCCGTATATTCCTTGAACTTCTTATAGAACCAATCGATTTCCGTATATCCGACTTCACCCGCGATTTCATAAATTCTCATGTCCGTCTGTTCGAGCAGGCGTTTCGCTTTCTCCATCCGTTGCTGCAGCAAATATTCGTTGAAGGTCATGTTTTCTTCGCTCTTGAATTTCTGGCCCAAGTACGCGCAGTTAAAGTGCAATTCGTCCGATATTTTTTTGAGTGATACGTTCCGGTGCAGTTCCTCCTTCACGTATTTTTTAACCACGTCAATAATCGAAGATTGTGAACGGCGCTTTCTTTTCAAGGCTGGGAGAATGAACGCATCCTGCAGCGTCTTGCCGTCAAGCTCCCATTTCACCGACTGCAGGCTTGCGGCTAGATCGTCTGGGAGAGCAGGGTCCGCCAAGTAATCGCTTACCTGATAGGTCAAAGCTTGCCGCGCCAGGTTGAAATCATGATCACCGCCGATGAGAATGATCGGCACGCGGCTGATTTGCCGTATCAGGCCGCAGAGCTGAAGTCCGTCAGATTGTAAGCGCTTAATATTTAGGAGTATAAGGGAGAACTTCTGCTTGTCGATGAATGTAAGGGCGTCGGCGGAATTATCGGCAAAGTCCTGGATGACAAAGCCCGATTGGCTCCAGTCGAGCATGCGAAGTGTATGTTCTCTCGATTGGACATTCGGATCTACGAGCAACACCTTATACACGCGAAGAACCTCCCCTTCAAAAATTGTCAGCTATGGATGTAGACCTGCCCGCGCAAATGACTGCGCTTTCATTATGTTCGGCGGCAGGAGGAACGACAATGTGCATCTCTTTAGGTAAGGGTGCATTTGTTTACCTCTTCAACAAAGTGATTGAAAGCGGTGTCAAAACCTATAAATCAACGGGTGAAACATCTGAATAACGGCAGGTTGTGGCTCCAAAATGTAAGCGTTACACTTTTCGGTGTAATCCAATTTTAGGGGGGAATAAGATGCGTAATAAGAAGTTTTCGACAGTGTTAGTCAGTTTGTTGATGGTCGGTGCATTGGCTGCTTGCGGCGGTAACAACAGCAATAACAGCAGTGCAAGCCCGAGTGATGCGCCAAGCAGCTCGGCTGCGGCCGAGCCGTCCGCATCCGCGATCGCTTCCGCTTCGGTAGAGGTCGATCAAGGAACGCCGGACATGGATTTCGACTTGGGCGGCAGAGTGATCAAAGTTGTATCGTGGTGGGATATGACGCCGCAAGAGAGAAATCCGGACGAAATTGCGAAGAAGAAAAACCTGGAAGAGCTGCAGAAGAAGCATAACTTCACAATGGAGTTCGTTAGCGTCGACTTCGGCGAATATCAAGAGAAGGTGACGGCATCCCTTCTCGCAGGACAGCCGATCGGCGATATCGTCAGAGTGGGCAGAAACTACTCGATTCCATCGCTGGTGCAGCAGGATTTGCTGTGGCAGGTAGATGAGTATACGAAGAACGCTAACGCGTTCGATCAAGACGCGACCAACAAATGGGGTATGTTCAACGGAAGAAGCTACTTGTTCTCGGAGGCTCGTGAAAACCTGGCGCAAGGTATCTTCTACAACCGTACGCTTATGAATCAGCTCGGCATTAAGCCGCTGCAAGATTATGTGAACGAAGAAACGTGGAATTGGGATACGCTCATTCAAGTCGCCAAAGACGCGAACAAAGATACGAATAACGACGGCAAGCTGGATACTTGGGGTCTCGCAAACCCAGGCCTGATGGATCCGGCACTGTACTCCAACGGCGCTGCTCTTACAATCGGAGACAAGCAGACGTTGGACGATCCGAAAACGGTCGAGGCGCTTAACTTCGTATCACGAATCGCAACCGAGAAGGCGGCGAGACCGACGGAAGGCGGAGACTGGACGGAGCCTGGTCAATTTTTCCGTCAAGGCAACACGCTGATGTATACTGGCGCAATGTGGGAAATCGGCGGATTGAAGACGGACATGAAAGATTACGACATCGGCTTCGTTCCATTCCCGAAAGGACCGAGCGCGGATACCTACCATTCCTTGGAAGGCATGTACCAGGCATTGTCGATTCCGAAAGCCATCAAGGATCCGGATAAGCTCCTGTATATTTGGGAGAAATTCAACGATATTGATTCCATCTATGATTATCAAGGCCAGGCAGGTTATGAACAAAATCTGTCCACAGAAGAAGATATTAATAATGCGAAGTTGTCCGCTGCAGGCTTGCTCGTTCTTGAACACTTCACGTTTCCGGATTTCCCGTATTATCCAATCAGCGGCGATCTTCTTAACGGAGAATCGGTATCGACTGTAATCGAGAAGTATAAGGCGCCTGCACAAGCGGCAATTGACGCGATTTACAAGAAATAATCTATAAGCAGCTAATAGTCCCCATTTAGATCCTTTCTATAATGGGGACTATTATTGAATTTCGATCTCTTGCCGCAGGAGGGGAGTAGCGTTGAAGATTTTGAAGAAGAAATACGGAACGATCATTCTCGTGCTGGTCATCTTTTTTTTATGCGTTTGGGCGTTCTACCCTTCGGATCGCGCGGGTATCGGACGCATTCAGGATATGCCTGATTTCGTTGCGGTTACCGATTCGGAAGCACAGGATGGGTATGATGCCTATTTGAATAACGCCTCGACTGCAGAGCGGCCTGACCAAGTTATTCGAATTGAGGGTGAAAGATACTCTAAGACTGATGGGGAAGGATTCGAGGTCGCGGATCAGTACCAAGGCTTGGATGGAAAAGCCGTGATTACGCCGGATACGGGATCGATCAGTTGGGATGTTAATATCGATAACCCTGGCTTGTACAACGTTAGAATCCACTATTATCCGATCAAAGGCAAAAGCGCGTCAATCGAGAGGGAGTTCTCCATCAATCAGGAAGTGCCCTTCAAGGGCGCCGAAATCATTTTTTTCAAACGGCTTTGGGGCAATCGGGACGCGGAAATCAAACGGGACGACCGGGGCAACGATCTGCGGCCGAGACAAGTAGAGAAACCAGCATGGCGGCTCACAGCGTTCGCGGACAGCGACGGATATTACGACGAACCGTACCTGTTCAACTTCGGCAAGGGGATTCAAACCCTTACGCTGACGGCGCTTAGAGAGCCTATGGCCATTGATTATATCGAGTTGTATCAGGATGAAAGCGTAAAGACTTATGCCGAGACGAAGAGTGAATACGAAGCCGCGGGCATCGGAGCCGGCAAGGATCAATTCCTTCTCGTTCAGGCGGAGGACGCCGTCTTGAAGTCTTCCCCGACGCTATATCCGGTCTCGGACCGATCGAGCGCAACGGTCATGCCGCAGAACGATTCGAAGATCAGAATCAATTCGATCGGAGGAACCAACTGGAAGCTGCCCGGTCAATGGATCGAGTGGGAAGTCGACGTGAAGGAAGACGGCTTGTATCAAATCGCCTTAAAGCGGAAGCAGGATCAGCTTCGGGGCATTTACGCCACGCGAAGCCTGATGATCGACGGCGAATACCCGTTCAATGAAATGAAGCGGATTCGTTTCGATTTCAGCATGGATTGGCAAATGGACGTACTGGGCGGCGATGAGCCTTATTTGTTCCATTTGACGAAAGGTAAGCATGTCATTCGTATTACGAATACGCTGGGCGATATCGCTCCATTGCTTCAGACGATCGAATCGAGCGTGCTGGAGCTCAACGAGATGTACCGCAAGATCTTGATCATTACATCGAACACGCCTGATACGTATCGAGATTACCAACTGGAGAAACGGATTCCCAGCATGGTAGACGTGTTCAAGAAGCAAGCTAAAACGATTCAAAGCGTTGCCGATTATTTGGAACAAGCGACTGGGGAGCGGAGCGATAAAGTCGCCGTTCTTCACACGTTGGTTCGCCAGCTAAAAGAGATGGCCGACGAACCGGAGACGGTTGCCAAACGCCTCGGTTCGTTAAAAATCAACATCGGCGGTCTTGGCACATGGATCCTGACCGTCAGGGAGCAGCCGCTTAAGCTCGACTACCTTGTCGTTTCTTCGCCCGACCGGGAAGTTCCGAAGGCGGAAGCGTCATTCTTGGATACGGCGGGGCACGAGCTCGGCGCCTTCGTCGCGTCGTATACCGAAGACTACGACAGCATCGGCAATATCGGAGACAGCGACCGTTCGGTCAACGTCTGGATTACGACGGGACGAGACCAGGCGCAAGTACTTAAAGGCTTAATAGACGAAACCTTCACGCCGGAGACGAACATTTCGGTGCATCTCAAGCTTGTTCCGGGCAATATATTGCTTCCCGCGACGCTCGCCGGCGAAGGCCCGGACGTCGCGATGCAGATCGGGGAAGACGTGCCCGTCAACTACGCGATGCGTAAATCCGCGGCCGATTTGTCCGTTTTCCCTGATTTCAAGGAAGTCGCCGCGCGGTTCCGGGATAGCGCGCTGGAACCATACAAATACAATGGGGGCATCTACGCTCTGCCTGAGCAGCAAACGTTCCCGATGCTGTTCTATCGCAAGGATATACTCAAGGAATTGAATTTGGAGCCTCCGGAAACTTGGCAGGACGTCTATAACATGATCCCCGTTCTGCAAAAGCACAACATGGATTTTTGGTTGCCGCTCGAGAATCCGACGAACAACGCGACGCTCGTTCCGAATGCAACGTTCTCTATGCTGCTCTATCAGAACGGAGGGCAATTCTACACGGACGACAGCAAGAAGAGCGCGCTCGATTCCGACATGTCCATGGAAGTGTTCAAGAAATGGACGCAATTTTACACCAATTATAAGTTCCCGGTGATAGCGGACTTCCCAAACCGATTCCGGACAGGGGAGATGCCGATCGGCATTGCGGATTACACGACTTATAACATGCTGACGGTCATGGCGCCGGAAATCAAAGGCTTGTGGGACTTTACAATGGTTCCCGGCACGGAGATGGAAGACGGCACGGTCAACCATAATGTCGCCAGCCATACGACCTCCGTCTTGATGCTCGACAATTCGGACGACAAGCAGTCGGCATGGGAATTCATGAAATGGTGGACGGACAAGGAGACGCAGGTCGCTTACGGACGCGAGATGGAAGGGCTGCTAGGCGAGTCGGCACGTTATCCGACGGCCAATATCGAATCGCTTCAGGAATTGCCTTGGCCGGTTAAAGATTATAAAAATTTGGAAAACCAATGGCAATGGGTTCAGGGAATTCCGCAAGTTCCTGGCGGCTATTTCACCGGCCGGCATCTGGACAACGCGTTCCGGAAGGTTATCAACGCCAATCAAAACCCGCGCGAATCGTTGTCGGATTATATCTTGTACATCAATAACGAAATCGCGGTCAAGCGAAAAGAATTCAACTTACCGAAATAGCATGGGGGTGAAAGACGATGCAAGCCGAAACATCGCGTCCTACCGTACCGAACCTCATCCATACGAATAAGCCATCGCGCTTGGCGCTGAAGTGGAAGGAAATGAAGAAAAGCAAGCATCATTACCTCTTGATGAGTCCCTACATGCTCATTTTCTTCACCTTTACCGTCATTCCCGTCGTTTTCTCGTTAATCTTGAGCTTCACTTACTTTAATATGCTCGAGTTTCCGCGATTCGTCGGGCTGCAAAACTACTCCAGGCTGCTGCTGGACGATGACGTGTTCATGATCGCGTTGAAAAATACGTTATTGTTCGCGCTTATCACCGGTCCGATCAGCTATATCGCCTGTTTTCTGTTCGCGTGGATCATTAACGAGCTGTCGCCGAAAGTACGCGCCTTCATGACGTTGGTCTTCTATGCGCCGTCGATTGCGGGGAACGTGTTTTTCATTTGGCTGATCGTTTTCTCGGGAGACAGGTACGGCTATTTGAACGGTTTTCTAATGAAATATGGATTTAAATTGGAACCGATTCTATGGTTAACGACCGAAAAGTATATTCTTCCCATCATTATCATCGTCCAGCTGTGGCTTAGTCTCGGTACGAGCTTCCTGGCCTTTATTGCGGGCCTGCAGACGATAGACAAATCGCTGGTCGAAGCCGGCGCGATGGACGGAATCAAGAACCGGTGGCAGGAGTTGTGGTACATCACGCTGCCTTCCATGAGGCCGCAGCTGATGTTCGGCGCCGTTATGCAGATTACCGCATCGTTCGCGGTCGCCGACGTTTCGATCGCCCTGGCGGGCTTCCCGAGCGTCAACTACGCGGGGCATACCATCGTTACCCATTTGATCGACTATGGCACGATTCGTTTCGAGATGGGATACGCATCCGCGATCGCTACGGTGCTCTTCCTCATGATGATCGGGGCTAACATGCTGACGCAAAAATTGCTGAGAAGGGTAGGTGAGTGACGTTGGGCGTCAAATTGCTCTCGGGCTTTCGGCTATCGAGAAAGCTCAATCGCTCTTTTACCGTCAGCTTTTTGCTGTTCCTGCTCCTGGCCGTATTCGGTTGCTTCATGGCGCTGCCGTTAATTTTTGCGGTGAACAATGCTTTTAAGCCGCTTGACGAGCTGTTTATCTTCCCTCCGCGCATGTTCGTGAACAATCCGACCACGGATAACTTCTACGACTTGTTGGCGCTAATGGGAAATTCGTGGGTACCGCTCTCCCGTTATATCGCCAATACGCTGTTCATTACGGTAGTCGGTACCATGGGACATATTCTGCTCGCGTCAGCCGCTGCTTACCCGCTGGCGAAATACCGGTTCCCGGGCTCCAAAATGCTCTTTAATATCGTCGTATTATCCTTGATGTTCTCAGTGGCGGTTACCTCTATTCCAAACTATATGGTGATGTCCTGGCTAGGATGGATCAATACGCACGCTTCGATCATTGTGCCGTCGCTCGCTTTCTCGCTTGGGCTGTTTCTGATGAAGCAATTCATGGAGCAAATACCGGACGCGCTCTTGGAGGCGGCCAAGATTGACGGAGCTGACGAGTACCGGATCTATTGGACGATCGTAATGCCGAACGTGAAGCCCGCGTGGTTAACGCTGATGATTTTGCAGTTCCCTATTCTGTGGGGAAGCGATGGCGGCAATTTCATCTACAGCGAGGATCTAAAGACGCTTCACTATGCGCTCGGACAGATCATTCAGGGAGGGATCGCCCGAGCGGGCGTCGGAGCGGCGGTCGCACTGATGCTGATGATCGTTCCGATCACGCTCTTCATCATCTCCCAGAGCAGCGTCATTCAGACGATGGCGACTTCCGGGATGAAAGAGTAGAAAGGAGGTGTGCACGATGTCGAAAAACTTGAAAAAAGTGAAAGTATACATCCTCGTTGCGTTATGCGGCTTGCTTGGCGTCAGCATAGGCGGCAATGCTGTCTACGCCGACGAGAGCGGCGGTTCCTATAATTATTCCGCTCGGGGAAATCCGGTCGCTTCGCCTTCGGCTTACCAGGCGACGACGCTGTGGACCGGCGAGAAGCTGGGCGTAGGCGCGTTCAAAGAGCCCGCCGATCTTCATGTCACGGCGGATAAGCACCTCTACGTGATGGACTCCGGCAACAACCGGATTGTCGTCTTGGATGAACAATTCAAGCTCGTCGGAACGATCGATTCTTTCAACCGTGAAGGGCAAGCGGATACGTTCAACAACCCGCAAGGCCTGTTCGTAACGGATAACGGTCAAGTGTACGTGGCCGATACGGGGAACCAAAGAATCGTCCATCTCGATCCGGAAGGCAAGCTGGTCCAGATCGTCGATTCCCCGGAGTCAGAGTCGCTGCCGGACGACTTCCAATTTCAGCCGGTTCGGTTAGCCGTTGACAAGGCGCAGCGGATCTACACGATGGCGACAGGCGTTTTCGACGGATTCATGGAATTCAGCGCCGACGGCACCTTTACTTCTTTCATTGGCGCCAATAAAGTACAATTCAGTCCGGCCGAGCGCTTCTGGAAGATGCTGTCGACAAAGGCGCAGAAGAGCCAGATGGTGATGTTCATTCCTACGGAATTTACGAATCTCGATATCGACGATCAAGGCTTCATCTATGCCACGAACGGACAAGGGAACGATGACGTAAAGAAGCTGAACGCGCACGGCAACGATATTCTGAGAAGAGAAGGGTATTTCGACCCGGGGGGCGATGTCTGGATCAGTTCCTACGTCGGCAGCCCGAGGCTCACAGATATTGATGTCACGGACAGCGATATCTACTCGGTTCTCGATGTCAAGAGAGGACGCATCCTCACGTACAACGGCGACGGGTATCTAATGTACGTGTTCGGTGAGCTTGGCAACCAGCTTGGCGAATTCAATACACCGGTGGCCTTCGATCGGATCGGGGACGACTTCCTCGTGCTGGATAAGGCCCTGGGAGAAATTACGGTATTCGAAACGACGGAGTACGGCCGAGCGCTCAACGAAGCGGTCAGAAGCTATTACAAAGGCGACGAGGAGCAGGCGAACCGGTTGTACGATAAGACGACCCAAATGAACGCGAACTTGGATTTCGCCTATTCGGGAATCGGCAAAGCGAAGCTTCGTCAAGGCTACTACGCCGAGGCAATGGATTACTTCAAACGAAGCTTGGATCAGAAAAATTACTCGAAGGCGTTTCTTCTCTACCGCAAGCAAGTGCTTCGGGATCACTTTACCGAGATCTCAGCCGGCTTGATCGTGCTCGTTGCATGCCTATACCTGTGGAGAAGATACCGGAAAGCGAAAGGGGGAAAGAAAGTTGTCGCCGCTTAGCAGAGAGTATAAATTCCCTTTTCATCTCATCGTGCATCCCTTTAAGGGTTTTTGGGATTTGAAATACGAACACAGCCGGAAGACGAGCCTCGTCGTTTCCTTCGCCATACTGCTCTTGATGGTTGTTACGAACATCTTGCAGAGTCAGTACAGCGGATTCGTGGTCAACCTTTCCGATTCGGACGACATGAACAGCATCATGGAAATCCTGTACGTGGTTATACCCGTATTGTTCTGGTGCGTGGCCAACTGGTCGCTTACGACGCTTATGGACGGAGAAGGGAGATTCGTCGAGATCTTCGTCTCGACATGCTATGCGATGACTCCTATCGTCATCATTAACTTGCCTTGGGTGTTGCTCAGTAATTATATTTCGCTGCAAGAGGCGTCCTTTTATCATTTTTCCGGCAGCTTCGCGACCATTTGGTTCGTGTCCCTCTTATTCGTCGGAAACATGACAGTACATCAATATACGCCGGTCAAGACGGTGTGGACGATTCTATTGACCGTCGTGACGATGGCATTCATGGCGTTCTTGTGCCTATTGTTCTTTAGTCTGATCCAGCAAATTGTAAGCTTCGTCTATACGATATCCCAAGAGATTTCCTTGAGAAGCTAAGGAAGGAGGCATACCCATGAGGTTGGCCAGTAAGGCGCTGCTAATCGCGTGCTGCGCGGTCCTCATTCTCGTTGCAGGATGCAGCGATTCCGTATCGGACAATACAACGCAAGAGAGCGGTTTGGCCGTGACGGCCTTTACGCCGGGCAAAGCATTGAGCGCTTCCTTCACGGATGCTCGAGTTGCTAACATGAAAGGCGTCGCCGAGAACGATCGGCTGCGTTTGTTCGTCGACGAAGCATCAGGCTCCGTTGCCGTTCTGAACAAGAATACCGGTGCGATCTGGTACAGCAACCCGCCCGAACGGGAGTCGGATTCGTTCGCGTCGGGGGTTAACAAAGATTTGTTGTCCTCTCAAATCAAGATGGATTTCTACAATAATCTCGGCCAGATCAGTTCGATCAATACGTACACGGACAGCGTGGCATATAAGCAGATCAAATTCGAAGCTATACCGAACGGCGTCAGGGCGTCCTATCATTTCGGAACGGCCCAAAAAACGTTCGAAGACATGCCTCCTATGTTCAGCAAAGCCCGGTTTGAGGAAGTGTTGAGCAAATTAGATAAGGCGGGCCAACGCGCGCTGAGTATCTCCTATAAGGAGGATAAGGAGAAATCGGTGTACGTCCGAAACGACGCAGCGCTGACAGGGATCCAACTGGTGCGGGCGCTCAAAGCGCTCGAGACCGCGGGTTATACGGAAGAGGATCTGATGAAAGATGCGGCCGAACTGAATATGGATCTGACGAAGCCGGAGCCGCGGATTTTCCAGGCTTCGATCGAGTATACCTTGGATGTCGATAGTCTTATCGCCAAAATCCCCGTCTCCAGCATCTATTATCCCGAGGAATATCCAGTGAACATGGTTTCCATGCTACGCTTCTTCGGCGCGGGAGGATCTGATGCGGAAGGCTCGATTTTTGTACCGGATGGCTCGGGAGCGCTCATCCGCTTCAACAATGGTAAAACCAGATATCCGGCCTACCAGCAGCTCGTATACGGGTCAGACCAGACGATTGACCGGACCGAAGACGCCTCGAGGGAGCAAAACGTTAGACTGCCGGTATTCGGAATGGTCAGGGAAGGCCAAGCGTTCCTCGGCATCATCGAGGAAGGCGCGGCGGCGGCAACGATCAACGCGGACGTCGCCGGCAGACTGAACAGCTACAACAACGTGTATCCGAGCTTCTATGTGATCAATAAGGATGAGGTCACCTTGTTTGCGAACGAACAGCAGCGTTCGCTGCCGAAATTCCAAGAAAATCCGATGAAGACGGATTACACGGTACGATACGCCTTCCTGAGCGGAGAAGATGCCTCCGTCTCGGGCATGGCGAAGTATTACCAGCAATATCTGCTTAAGAAGAACGGACTTCCGCAGACGGAGACGAGGGCTGAGAAGAAGGACGTTCCGTTCTACTTACAGTTGGTTGGCAGCATCTCCAAGCAGAAACACTTCGCCGGTATACCTTACGACGCGCTCGAGTCGCTTACGACGTTCGATCAGGCGCAAAGCATCGTCACGGAGGCGCAACAGCGCGATATTCGCAACCTGAAGGTCAAATTCGCCGGCTGGTTCAACGAAGGGCTCGATCACGAAGTTCCGGATCACGTATCGGTCGACAAAGCCGTCGGCGGGAGCAAAGGGTTTAAGGATTTCGCGTCGTTCGCGAAAGAGAAAGGCGTTTCCTTCTTCCCGGACGTCGCCTTTCTTGTCGCCAACTCGGGCGAAAACTTCGACCAAGCAGACGATGCCTCGAGAACGCTCAGGGACGAACCTGCCATGCTGTTCCCGATAAACTTGGCTACGAATCGACGGGATCGTAATAAACCGCCTTCCTACGTCGTATCGCCTCGGCTTATCGGATCGTATGTGGACACGGTGCTGGAGAGCTTGCGCGACTTTAAGGCCAGCGGCATTTCGCTGCGGGATATGACCGATTCCTTGAACAGCGATTATCGGGAAAATAAACAAATCGACCGGGTGAAGTCCCAAGGGTTATCGACCCAAGCTCTCGACAAGCTGCTCGGCGACAAGCTGGAGATCATGGGCAACGGAGGCAACGAATTTACGCTTCCGTACTTGACGGACATTACGGACGCGCCGATGTCATATAGCCGGTTCAAGCTCGAGGACGAAGAAGTTCCGTTCTATCAAATGGTTATCCATGGCTATATCGACTATACGGGCACGCCGTTCAATCTATCCACCTATAACGATGTTAGACAGTACGTGCTCAAATGTCTTGAATACGGTGCGGGCGTGTACTTCGAGTGGATCTATGAACCGAACTATAAGGTGAATGATACGGATTACGATAGGCTGTACGCCGTGAATTACGAGCTATGGATCGATCAAGCCGCAGAAATCTACAAGGAAGTGAACGGGGTACTGGGCAGCGTCCAAGGCCAGCGGATGATTTCGCACGAGAAGCTGAGCGAGGGCGTATTCAAAACCGTCTACGAGAACGGAACGTACGTCATGGTGAACTATAACGGTTCGCAAGCTCAGGTCGATGGCAAGACGATCGAAGCCGAAAGCTATCTAACGGGTGGTGAGCAATCTTGAAATTCCTTCCGAAGCTCCGCTTAAGCGAGAGGACCTATGCGCAGAAGAAAGCAATGTGGGGCTTTATCTACGTCTTGCCATGGCTGTTAGGCTTTATCTTCTTTTTCTTCGTGCCTTTGATCTCTTCGCTGCGATTCAGCTTGAGTTCGGTTGAAGCCAATTCCAACGGCATCATTGTTAATTTCATCGGATTCAAGAACTACACGGAAGCGTTAACGGTCAATACGAGCTTCAACCGCATCCTGACGGAATCGATCACGAACATGGTCGTTAATGTGCCTTTGATCGTTATCTTCAGCTTGTTTCTGGCGGTGCTGCTGAATCAGAAATTTATCGGAAGAACGTTAGCGCGAGCGATCTTCTTCCTGCCGGTCATTCTCGCTTCCGGTGTCATCATGGCGCTGGACAGCACAAGCTTGGTTCAAGCGATCAACGACACCAATGCAGGCGGCCCTATCGTTGGCGGGCTGGGCAGCTTCGAGCTGGCGATGATGATGGAAGATGCGGGCGCTAACGAAATCATCATCAATTATTTGACGGGAGCCGTAGACCGCATCTATCAGATCGTAAGCCAATCGGGCGTACAAATTCTCATTTTCCTGGCGGGCATTCAGACGATATCGCCGCAGCTGTACGAGGCTTCCAAGATGGAGGGCGCAACCGGGTACGAAGCGTTCTGGAAAATCACGTTCCCAATGGTCAGCCCGCTCATTCTGGTGAACGTCATTTACACGATCATCGATTCGTTCTCGAGGAACGCCATGACGGACTTGATCCGGGAAACCGGGTTCACTGCGTTTAACTTCGGGCTTAGCTCCGCGATGGCGTGGATCTACTTCCTGGCAGTGTCCCTGATCCTGCTGATCAGCTCCTATCTGATTTCTAGGAAGGTGTTCTACTATGATTAGAGCGAATATGAGTACGTTGGCTACCTGGCTGTTGGCCCGATTACTATCGTTCCAATCCTGGAAAAGAGGGCTTTGGTCTTGCGTGCGGCTCGGTCTAATCCTGGGTCTGTCGTTCGTGATCATCTATCCTATTCTCCAGAAGATCGCCACGGCGATCAAGGACAAATCCGATCTGTATTCGCCGATCGTGATCTGGGTTCCCGAGCATTATACATGGGATAATTTCAAGCAGGCCATTAGGATAATGGACTATTGGACGACACTGGGCAATACGTTCACCCTGTCGGCGATGACGACGGTTCTGACCGCGATTTCGTGCGCGTTCGCGGGTTACGGATTTGCCCGGTTGAAATTCAAAGGAAGCAATTTGCTGTTCATGGGAGTCATCCTGACGATCCTCGTGCCGCCGACGACGATTCTCATTCCCGTGTACTTGAACCTGAAGGACTTGAATATGCTCAATACGCATTGGCCGTTTATTCTCACGTCCTTGACGGCGAATTCGATGAAGGCGGGACTCTATATCTTCATCTTCCGGCAATTTTTCAGGGGCATACCGAAGGAAGTCGAGGAAGCCGCCTATATCGATGGCGCCGGCGTCAGCAAGACATTCACCAGAATTATGCTGCCTAACGCGCTTCCTGCCATCGTGACCGTGCTGCTCTTCTCATTCGTATGGCAATGGAACGACAGCTTCTACACGACGACGTACTTGACGACAAGCAAGGTCATGTCGATTCAGCTATCTTCGCTGCCTTACAATCTGAGGATTATGCTGAGCGACGGCGTCTCTTCCGGAGCGGATCCGTTCTATCAGAGCATGGTGCTGGATACGGGCATGCTGCTCGCCATCGTGCCGCTTGTTCTGATGTATATATTCGTACAGCGTTACTTCGTCGAAAGCGTTGAGCGCACGGGGATTGTTGGTTAATGAATCCGAAATGAACAAGTGAAGGAAGGCTCCTCCCTATTTTGGTTTTGGGGCGCTGCGAAATCGCCGATTGGAGGGCGCTGGACGCCCATAGCCGGAGGCAGCTGGAGGAAGTGCTGTAGGAGCGCGGTTTTGCTTCAGAGGAAAGACGATTATTCACTAGGAGAGTGACGAAGATGGCCTTATTGCAAGTGAGCTACTTTTCGAAATGCATGCGAAGAGAAGTGACGTTCACCGCGTTGTTGCCGATAGATGATTTGGAAGAGTCGGCGGGGGCCATCAAGCCGCTGAAGGCATTGTACCTTCTTCACGGTTATACCGGCAGCCATACGGATTGGATCAACTCCTCGCCAATCCGAGAATTATCGGATCAGTATAACGTTGCCGTCTTTATGCCCTCGGGAGCGGATCGCTTCTACCTGGACGACGAGGGGAAAGGCGAGATGTGGGGGGAATACACCGGGAACGAGCTTGTGGAGTTTACCCGCCGGATGTTTCCGCTCTCCCGCGACCGCGAGGACACTTGGATCGGCGGCTTATCCATGGGCGGTTACGGAGCGATTCGGAACGGATTGAAATGTGCGGAGCGATTCGGCCGAATAATCGCATTGTCATCGGCGCTCATTCCGTACACGATTGCGAACATCAAGCCGGGTTATCATAACGGGATCGAAGGCTATGACTACTACAGGAGTGTCTTCGGCGATCTTGACCGATTGCTCGGCAGCGATAAAGATCCGGAGGCGTTGATCCTTCGGCTGAAGGAGACGAATTCGGCGATTCCGCAGATCTATATGTCCTGTGGCACCGAGGACTTCTTGTTGGACGTGAACCGCCGTTTCCACCATTATATGAAACAAGAGCAGGTCGAGCATACGTATTATGAAGGACCGGGAGGCCATACCTGGGAATTCTGGATCGAGACGGTCCGCGATGCGTTGGAGCGGGCTTCAGGTGATCGTGTGTTGGAAGGATAGGAAGAACTGAATAGCTTAAGTTAGATATTATTTAAATAAGTTACGTGCAAGGGTATTATAAGCTTATTGTGCAAAGGTCGGACCCGCGGAATCGGCAGCCGCGGGTCCGATTCATGTCGCAAGCCGTATGGCGCATGTTCTCGAAACACCTATAGTATGACAGGTTGCGGCCGCCGGTCAAGGTCGATACATTTGGATTGAGCTTGTCTTTGTTGGATTAAATCCACACGGAATGGAAGGTGAAGGCGAAATGAATGAGGCTGCAAGGCGTCAACGACTCTGGTATAAACAGTCGGCCAAGGACTGGAACGAAGCGCTGCCGATCGGCAACGGACGTCTAGGTGCCATGGTGTTCGGAGCCGTGAATAACGAACGATTCCAATTGAACGAGGATTCGTTGTGGTATGGGGGACCGAGGGACCGCAACAATCGGGATGCCCTTCCGAATCTCCCCAAGATCAGGGAGCTGATTCTAACAGGAAAGCCTCAGGAAGCCCAGGAGCTGGCATGCATGGCCATGTCGGGAATTCCCGAATCGCAACGGCATTATGCGCCTTTGGGCGATCTGCAGCTCTGTTTTGCATCGTCCGATTCTTCTCCCGTGGACTACAGAAGGGAGCTGGATTTGCAAAGCGGGATGGTAAGAATCTCCTATATGCAAGAAGGGGTTCGCTACACCCGCGAAGCGTTCGCCAGTTACCCGGATCAAGTCATCGTCATTCGGCTGACGGCGGATCAACCAGGGCGGTTGACCTTCCGGGCAAGATGGGACCGCCAGCGGTATAGGTATCTGGACGGAATCGAATCGTGGGGGTCAGATGGGTTCATGATGTCAGGGAACGGCGGCGGGGAAGGCGGAGTCGCATTCCGTGCCGTAATGAAGGCCGTTGCGAGAGGGGGAAGCTGCCGCACGATCGGGGAATATTTGCTGGTCGATCAGGCTGACGAGGTTACCCTCTTCATAGCGGCAAGCACGACTTTCCGTTCGCCGGACCCGGAGCAAGCGAGCAAGACCGTAATCGAATCCGCAACGAGGAAATCGTTCGCGGAGCTGCTCGAGCGGCATGTGTCGGATTACCGTTCCTTCTTCGACCGCGTGGAGCTGGAGATCGAGAATCCGAACGGTAACAAGGATGGGCTTGCCACGGACGAGAGACTAGCGGGAATCGGACAAGGTCAGGAAGATCCGGGGCTTGTGTCCTTATACTTTCAATTCGGACGTTATCTTCTCATCTCCTCCAGTCGTCCGGGGTCGCTGCCGGCGAATCTTCAGGGAATCTGGAATCCCCATTTTCTGCCGCCGTGGGACAGCAAGTTCACGATTAATATCAATACCCAGATGAATTACTGGCTGGCAGAAAATTGCAATTTGGCGGAGTGTCACCTTCCCCTGTTTGATATGATCGAAAGAATGCGAGAACCGGGAACTGTGACGGCGGCGGTCATGTACGGGTGCCGCGGGTTTACCGCGCATCACAACACGGATCTATGGGCAGACACGGCTCCGCAGGATACGGTTCCGCCCGCGACCTTCTGGCCGATGGGCGCGGCCTGGCTCTGTCTTCATCTCTGGGAACATTACGAATTCGGCAGAGACGAGACTTTCTTGACAGAGGTCTATCCGACTTTAGAGGAAGCGGCACGATTTTTATTGGACTATATGATCGAAGGGGAAGACGGACAACTGGTTACTTGTCCCTCGGTATCTCCTGAGAATACTTACGTGCTGCCGGGCGGCGAGTCCGGAGTTCTGTGCGCAGGCGCCTCGATGGATTTCCAAATCATCCGAGCCCTGTTCGACGCCTGCATAGAAAGCGCCCGAATCCTTAAGATCGACGAGCGGTTCAGCGGGGAGCTGGTAACCGCCTTGAACAGGCTCCCGCAGCCAGCCATCGGCAGGCACGGTCAGATCCAGGAGTGGATGGAGGATTACGAGGAAGCGGAGCCCGGGCACCGGCACATCTCCCACTTGTTCGGGCTGTATCCCGGGGAGCAGTTTACGCCGGAGAAGACGCCGGGTTTGGCTGCCGCCGCGAGGGTTACCCTCGAGAGACGATTGGCACACGGGGGCGGGCATACCGGCTGGAGCCGAGCATGGATTATCAACTTCTGGGCGCGCCTTCGGGATGCGGACAAGGCTCATGAGAACGTACGAGCGCTGCTCGCCCAATCCACACTGCCCAACTTGCTCGATAACCATCCGCCGTTTCAGATCGACGGGAACTTCGGCGGGACGGCCGGGATCGCCGAGATGTTGCTGCAAAGTCATTCGGGCGTGCTCCATCTGCTTCCTGCATGGCCGGCGGCATGGGGCAATGGCCGCGTTCGCGGCCTTCGGGCCCGAGGCGGCTATACGGTGGACATGGTTTGGGCGCAAGGACGGCTCCTGCAGGCCGTGATCACCGCCGCACGTACCGGAATGTGCCGCATTCGGGTAATCGGTGCGGACGTCGTTGAATTCCACGCGGAGGCGGGACAAAGCTATACGTTCTCAGGCGAAGCGATCGGATAAGTCAACGACCGGCTTTCGTTTGCGATCATCATGAACCTATAATTTAACAGGTGATTAAGCCAATCATTAGAGGGTTGTTGTTGCAAGGGGCGAGCAGTACACGTTTGATTAATAATGGATAGGAGGCAGATCATAGTGACGAAACAGGACCATTCGGATGACATTCCGAAGCTGCATGAAGCCTTCAAGCAGCGCTTCCGGATCGGCGCGGCAGTAAACCCGATTACGTTGGATACGCAGTCGGAGCTGCTAAAGCATCACTTCAACAACATAACGGCCGAGAATGAAATGAAGTTCGAAAGCTTGCAGCCTGTCGAGGGCAAGTATACGTTCGCGGTCGCGGACCGATTGGTCGATTTTGCGGCTACGAATGGAATGGGGGTTAGAGGCCATACCCTCGTGTGGCATAATCAGACTCCTAAGTGGATGTTCGAGAACCGGGACGGCAGCGCGGTTGACCGCGAGACGCTGCTCGCGCGAATGCAAGCCCATATTGAGACAGTCGTATCGCGGTACAAGGGGATTATCTACGCGTGGGATGTAGTGAATGAAGCGGTCTCCGACAATAGCGGGGAGCTGCTTCGTCCGTCCAAGTGGCTCGATATCGCCGGCGAGGACTTTATTGCCAGCGCATTCGAATTTGCCCATGCGGCTGATCCGAAGGCGCTGCTCTTCTATAACGATTATAACGAGTCGGTGCCCGAGAAGAGAGAGAAAATCTATACCCTGGTCCGATCGCTGAAGGAGAAGGGCGCGCCCATTCATGGCGTCGGGCTTCAGGCTCACTGGAACCTGGAGCATCCGACCATCGACGAGATTCGCCAAGCCATCGAACGGTATGCGAGCCTCGGCATGAAGCTGCACATCACGGAGTTGGATGTATCTGTTTTCCAGTTTGAGGATCGTCGAACCGATCTAACGGAACCGACGGATGAGATGCTTGCAAGACAGGCGGAGCGATATCAGCAGTTTTTCCAGCTCTTCAAGGAATATAGCGAACATATTCATTCCGTGACCTTCTGGGGAGCGGCCGACGATTATACCTGGTTGGATCATTTTCCGGTGCGCGGTCGCAAAAACTGGCCGTTTCTGTTCGACGAGAAGCATCGCCCGAAACAATCGTTCTGGGATGTCATCGACACGGCGCGTTCATGAAAGGAGAGGTCGAGATGAACACAACGACAATCACAAACCCAATAATATGGGCTGATGTCCCTGATCCGAGCGTCATCCGGGTGGGGAGCACTTACTACATGGTCAGTACGAGCATGCATTCGATGCCGGGATGTCCCATCATGAAATCGGAGAACTTGATGAACTGGGAGATCGTGAACTACCTATACGATACGTTCGAGGATAACGATGCTCACAACTTGTTGGACGGGAAGGGCATTTACGGCAAAGGCTCTTGGGCGACAAGCTTGCGTTATCATGACGGGATATTCTATGTATGCTTCTCGAGCAACGACATGCAGCAGTTTTACGTATACCAGACGGCAGATATCGAGAACGGACGGTGGGAACGTTCCGTCATTAAAGGGCTTCATCACGATCCGGCCTTGCTGTTCGACAACGGACGCGTCTTCGTTTTTCATGGCAACGGTGCTATCCGCATTACCGAGATGACCGAAGACGTGACCGCGCGCAAATCGGGAGGTCTTGACCAGCTACTTTTCGAGACGGAGCGCGACGGCATAGGGCTGCGATGCGAAGGCTGTCACGCCTATAAGGTTAACGGCTACTATTACTTGTTCTTCATCGATTGGCCGCGCGTCGGCAACAGGCGTCGAAGAGTGAACGTCTATCGTTCGCGAGAGCTTCTCGGACCTTACGAGAATAAAATCGTTCTCGACGACGACATGGGCTATTTCAATAATGGTGTCGCGCAAGGCGGCATCGTCGATACGCCGTCGGGCGAATGGTACGCGGTGCTTTTCAAGGATCACGGTTCCGTCGGCCGAATTCCTTGCGTCGTTCCCGTTGTCTGGGAACAGGATTGGCCAATGCTCGGCATTGAAGGCAAAGCGCCGCAAACGTTCAAGCTGCCGTTGCCGATTTCGGTGCCTAAGCCGCTAGTCATCAGCGACGAGTTCGATTACGTAGTGAACAAGCTGGTATTGAACTGGCAGTGGAACCATAACCCTGACAACCGGCTTTGGTCCGTAACGGTACGTCCGGGCTTCCTACGCCTCACGACGGGACAAATCGCCCGCAGCGTCGAATATGCCCGCAATACGATAACGCAGCGAACGGAAGGTCCGAAATGCATCGGAGCGACAGTGATGGATTTGTCCGGCATGAAGCCGGGCGACCATGCCGGGCTGGTCGCCTTGCAGAGCAACTTCGGAACCGTCGGCATTCAGGTCGCGGACAACGGTGACAGCTACGTGACGATGTGCATTAAACAAGACGGAGGCGAAGAAGCGGTCGATCGCATTCGATACGAGGCCAGCTGGATTCACCTCAGAATCGACTTCAATTTCGTGGACAACATCGATATTGCCCATTTCTATTATTCCGAGAACGGGGAAACATGGAATCCAATCGGTCGGCCGCTGCAGATGCGGTACACATTGGATCATTTTATGGGCTATCGAATCGGGTTGTTCAATTATGCATCCAAGCAAAGTGGCGGGTTTGTTGATTTCGATTATTTCCGCTATGCTAAGCTGGAGAGTTTGTCTATATAATACGATGCAAAGGACCCAATTGTGCCCAATGACTTAGCGCAATCCGGTTATTAGCGGCTTCCATTCTGACCCGACGTCTGCAGACTTGGCGACGATTATTACCTGGTGACCAGTTCCTTCGAGTATTTCCCGGGAGTTCCGCTCTTTCACAGCTAAGATCTCGTGAACTGGAAGCAGATCGGACATTGCTTTTTGGTGAGCATTTTAGGATGATAGCTAACTCAGCCGCCTCCAGGGTATGCCGAAGCGAAGATCTTGTCGTCCAGCCGATTCACAGCAGCATTGACAACGCGAATCAGGTGATTTTGGGGAAGCGGTTTCTTTTTGTGATTTCAAGTGCACTTTTTCTTACTAAATCGATAAAAAAAGAAGGGTATACATCCCCGCAAAAAACAGAATCGATATAAAAGAAAGAAGCTGCTCAAAAGTTTTGACTTTTGGGACAGCCTCTTATTTTGCTGCTGAATATAATAATGCCGGATTACATTCCCCTCGTCAGTAAGTAAAACCCGAAGCTCTGTACTATTCCTAAGGATACCCCCGATATAGCGGAAAAACTACTGCTAAATCATTTCCTATCTCTCATTCTGGTTCAACTAGTGGCAATAGTGCTACTAACAAACTCCATTTTCATCGAATCAGAGTTTCGACGACGAAATAGTGGTAAGAAAGCAAGTAAATCAAGAATTATCGGTTGAACTCATGAAATTAGCAGCACTTTTACCTCAAATTCTCTTATACACCGTCAAGAGTAGTAAACAGGATTCTTGATAAACGTGTTTTCATGTAGTGAACCTAGACACTCTTGGGACAGCCCCCCCGATCGTTACTTATAAAACAACGCTTTTTGAGGTCGGTGAGCCGGCTATTCCAACGTGAACGAGGCCAGACTTGCGTTACCGATGCCCGTATACTTGAAATATAAGGCTTGAACGCCGTCCGGAACGGCGATGTCGGCCGCATACGTCGTCCATACGTTCGTGAAGTCGACCGGAATCAATCCGAGCGAAGGACCGTTCCATGCCGTCTTAACCTCGAAGCTGCCTCGGGCATAACCGCGAGTCTTGATCTTGACGCGTTTCACGCCTTCGCATTGAAAATACTTGAACCCCGCCGTTGCGGAATCCCGCATATTCGCGATGTAACCGACCTCTTCGTCCCCGTCCTTGCCGTCTTGCGTAATTTTCGGGAATCGGCCGTCCATCCACGCGCCGTGCGTGCCCGTATAGTACTCATCCGTATTCGTGAACAGGTGGCAGGCCAGATATGCCGGATACTCGCCTCGGCCGACGAGCGGGCCGCCGTTCGGACCGCTTGTCGTGATCTCCGCTTGCGGAATGGTGCCGTCCTCCTGGATCGTGATCGGTTCGATGCAGCCCTGGCGGCTGAAGCTCGTGCCGTTCGTATGACGGTGATAGAAGATGTACCATTGCCCGTTCGCTTCCACCATGCCCCCGTGATTGTTGCCGCCGTAGTACATGGGCTTGTTCGCCGGCTTGTACGTATCGATATGCAAGTCGTTGTTGCTGACGATGATGCCGCGGTACGCGAAGCCGCTCGTCGGATACTTGCTGGTCGCGTAGCACAGCTCGTGCATGACGACCGAGGAATAGACGAAATAATACGTATCGCCTAGCTTACGGATGGATGGTGCTTCGAAAAACGCATGTCCTTCGAAGCCGGATCCCATGCTGTACGGCTCGCTGGGCACGATGAACACTGGTTCTTCAACAATTGTAAGCATATCCGGCCCGATTACCGTGGCCATAGCGCCATTGCGCGACTTGTCGCCGATCGCACAGAACCCGGTATACAGGTAAGTGAGGTCATCTTCCGTCAGGACGCCAGGATCGAATTGCGGCTGGTCGCCCTCTCGGTCGCCCAAGCGCGTTCCATCGGCGTACCGTACATATCCGTAGAACTCGTACTTGCCGGCCGGTGTATCGCAGACCGCGACCGAGACGACAGACACCTTATCCAGGACATAGTACAAATAATAACGCCCGTCTGGACCGAGAGTGACGTCAGGCGCGTAGAGACACATGCGTCCGTCCGGATTAAGCGGATCGTCCGTCTTCTCGTAGATGACGCCTTCATACCGCCAGTCCGCGAGATCATCGGCGGGTGCCGACCAACAAACATAATCGTTCAGACAGAAGGCATGCCCGTTATAACTGTCATGCGAGCCGTATACATAGACTCTGTCCTGGAAGACATGGGGTTCTCCGTCAGGAATATACTCCCATGACGGCAAGTAAGGATTTACGCCTTGTTTCTTTATAATGTTTTCCACTCCTCGGCACCCGGATTCTCTTTTACCCCTTCACTCCGCCAACGACCATACCTTTGACAAAATACTTCTGCAGAAATGGATAGACCATTATGATCGGCACGCTTGCAACGATCGTCATTGTAGCGCGAATCGATGTCGGCGTAACCATTTGTACATTTCCTTGTGCATTAGCATATTGGTCAGCGGCCGAGGCGCCCGTATTGGAGGTGGACAGGATCTTCATCAATTCATATTGCAGCGTGCTAAGATTATGCCTTGAAGAATTATACAGGAATACGTCAAACCAGGAGTTCCACTGATAGACCGCTACGAACAGAGAGACTGTAGCAAGAGCCGGTACGGTCAGTGGGAGTACAATACGGACAAATGTGGTCAGATCCCCTGCGCCGTCCATTTTGGCTGATTCCATGATTCCCTCCGGCAAGCCTTCTATGAAGGATCGAATGACAATCATATTGAACACGCCGATGATGCCCGGAATAATGTATACCCAGAAGCTGTTCAGCATACCGAGCTCTTTAATGAGCAGATAGCTAGGAATCAAGCCGCCGCTGAAGTACATCGTAAAAATGAAGGTAATGGATACAAATTTCTTCAATTTATATTCGGGACGGCTGATCGCAAAGGCCAGCATCGCTGTACAAAATACGGAAACGATTGTCCCAACGATCGTCCGTGCTGCGGAAATGAAGGTCGCAAAGAACACGTTGGATTCATTGAACACATACTCATAATTTCGAATGGTCCATTCACGCGGCCAAAAATAGATGTCGCCTCGAATGGAGTCGTTCGCATCGTTAAACGACAAGGCAAACATATTGATGAAGGGATACAAGGTGATAATGATCAAAACAATCATGAAGCTGTAATTGCATACATCAAAAATTTTATCACCGATCGAAGAAGAATATCGAGCTGAGTTGGTTTTTAACATCGTATCGCCGCCTTTCTATCTAGTACAATCTGCTTTCGCCAAGCCGTTTGGCGAGGTTGTTGGCAACGATAAGGAAGATGAAGCTGACCACGGTTTTGAACATACCGGCTGCCGTCGCCAATCCGTAGTTATTCATTTGTATCCCGTATTTCAACACGAATATATCAAGATTTTCCGAATATTCTACATTCATGCCATTGCCAAGCAAGTACTGCGGCTCGAATCCGGACTCCAGGATATGGCCCAGGTTCATGATGAGCAAGATGACAATGACGGGCTTCATGCCTGGAAGCGTAATATGCCACATTCGTTGTAAGCGTGACGCGCCGTCGATCTGGGCTGCTTCGTACTGAGTAGGATCAATGGTCGTAATGGCAGCCAAGTAGATAATCGTATTCCAACCGACATTCTTCCATATTTCCGTCACGCCGAGAATTCCCCAGAAATATTCCCCGACTCCGAGCCACAATATGGGCTTATCGATCATATTGAACTGGAGGAGCAATACGTTGAAAATCCCTTCCGGGGCAAGCGCCGTTTGAACGATATTAGCGGCAACGACCCACGAAATGAAATGCGGCAAATAACTGATCGTCTGCACCGTCCGCTTGAAGTAGATTCTGCGGAGCTCATTCAGGAGAAGCGCTAATACAATAGCTGTTACGAATCCCAGTACAAGATTAATAGAGCTCATCACAAGCGTATTGCGCAAGACCAGGTAAAACTGTTGTTCCTGAAACAAAAACTTGAAGTTATCCAATCCCGTCCAAGCCTGGTCGAAAATATCTCTACCCAGCCTGTATTTTTGAAAGGCAATCGTCCAGCCCCAGAGCGGAACATATTTAAATACGATCACCCACGCAAGAAAAGGCAACGACATCAGCATCAACATTTTCTGCTTGGACAATGCTTTGAAAAAGGCTCTTAGGCGCGAATCGTCAGAAGTCGATCCTGTCAGCTGCACGGTATATTTCTCCACCCGATCCGTCTCCCTTCCGGCACAATCTTATCTGTCTCTATCATAATTAGATGGGAAAAGTGAAAGGCTTCACTTTTCCCAGTTTGTTTGCATTACTATTCAGAAACTGCCATTTACCATTTTCCTGCGATCCGATCCTTCACCTTGGCGGTCATGAATGCCTCAAAGCCGGCAGCGTCCAGTTTGCCGAACTCTTTGAGATAGTCACTCCAGACGGATTCGAACTGTCCTGCAGAAGCGAGTACCAGTTTAGGATAATACTTCTGCTGAAGATCTCCGGCTTTCTGATTGAAGATATCTTCAGGAGAACCTTGCGGCTTCTCGATACTCCAGGCCGGATACCATGGTCTTTCCACAGGCTTCGAGAAGAAACCGGAGAATGTATCTATACCATAAGCTTCAAGCAGTGCCCGATCGCCATCCGTATAATTGACGTCTGCTACTTCAGGCTGGCTGAATGGCACATGCGCATTGCCGTCCTCGTACACCGAGTTGTTGCCATACCGCGGCCACTCATAATCGAAATAAGCCCAGCCATACTTACGTTTGAAGTCGTTATCGTTGCGATTAGCCAATTGCTCTTCGCTCATGACGAAACGGCCTTCTTCGTTCACAGAGTAGGTGACGCCTTCTTCACCCCATTGGACAAGCTTCTGGTTCTCGTCCGTCAGCAGATTATCCCAATATTGAATAATGCGAACCGGATCCTTGGCGCTTACGCTGATGCCGAGGCCGCGGTTGTTGACGAAGGAAGGCGGATCCATGTAGGCATCTGTAATGCTCTCGTCAAATACGATTGGAAGCGATACATAACGCAGATCATCATTGCCGGCTGTCTTCAGGTTGTTGATCGCATTTCCGATTTGCCAGATGTAGCCGCTGAATCCGAGCACGCGGCCGGAAGTCAGCTTAGCCATGAATTGGTCTCCGTTAGCTGTGAAGCTCTCCGGATCGACCAAGCCTTTCACGTACATTTCATTCAGCGATTGCAGCCATTGCTTCTCGTAATCGGTTCCCATATAAAGCTTAGCTTCGTGCGTCTCCAGGTCAACCATGACGTTGCCGTCGTTCGGATATCCGGCCAGATGCATAGGGGCATTCGTGATCGTGTAGAATTGACCAGGTTCGCCTGCGAATGTAGCGTAGCCGATCGTATCTTTGCCGTCTACGGTAGGATACTTGGCCTGATATTTCTCGATCAGATCAAAATATTGATCAAGTGTCTTGACTTTCGGATAGCCGAATTCTTTCAGTACTCTGCGTTGAATCCAGATGTTGCTTCCCGCATCCGGTTCCGTCAAGTAGCCGCCGATATTGGCTGTAAAAGGAAGGATGTAGATGTTCCCGTCTTCATGCGTAATCTTGTCCATATAAGGGCCATAAACACGCTTGATGTTAGGACCGTGCTTCTCAATCAGATCATTAAGCGGGATATACGCTTCTGCATCCAAGAGCTTGGCAAGCTCGCCCACCGGAGAGATGACATCGGGATATTCGCCGCCGGCAATCATGACGCCAGCCTTGGTGCTCGGGTCTCCGACAACAAACTCCATCTTCCAGTCGACGCCCGTTTGCTCCTGCAGTATCTTACCGATCGTGGTCTCGCTTGCCAGTACGTCGTTATTCGTTCCGAATGCGAAGGAACTGAAGGTGACCGGGTCTTTACTGACCTCCCCGGTATTTGCGTCGGTCGCGGTGCTGGTGTTCGTGTTGTTCTTGTTGTTTGTTTCCCCTCCTTCGCCATTATTCGACGAGCAGCCGGCAAGGAGGAGTGCTACAGCCGTTAGCACGGCCAGGCTGGTATGCAGCCACTTTTTCTTGCGCATATCAAATCCCCTTTCTTTTTCGCAATGTTGTAAGCACTTTCAGTGTAGAAGAAAAAGAAAATAATTGTTATATAGCAAACCTTAGATTGGTCTTTGAATAGTTAAGAACTTGTTTGATGGATTTCATTCTCTTTGTGTAATCGGAAGACGCAGCGTGATCCGCGTTCCTTTATTTGGATCGCTGGCAATGGCGAAGTTGAACGATTCTCCGTAATATATTTTTAGACGAGTAATGACATTTTTCATGCCTATGGAATCGCCCATGGCAGCATCCTCGTGAAAGTAGCGGTGAAGCTCATCGATTTTCTCTTGATCGATGCCGACCCCATTGTCCGATATGATGAAGATAATCTGTTCCTTCTCTTGCGCAATCTGAATCGTTATATATCCAATGCCGGGTATATTCTCGATACCATGAATACTTGCATTTTCCACGAATGGCAAAAATGCCATCTTAGGAATTTCAATATCCATAACGGATTGATCGACCTCGATATGATACTCCAGCTTGCTGTCGAAACGATATTTTTGAATTTCTAGGAAGCATTCGATCAACTCCAGTTCCTCGCGAATCGTAACGAAGCTTCGCTTCCAAAGAATCGATTTCCGAAAGATTTTCGCCATGTTCTGGATCGTCTTGGCCGTCTGTGATTCGCCATTCATTAGACTTCGCATCCGAATTGTTTCAAGTGCATTAAATAAAAAATGAGGGTTGATCTGACTATGGAGCGCGTGTAGTTGGGCTTGCCTTTGCCGCAGCTCCAGTTCTTTCTTCTGGATCTCAGAAACATAAACATCATTGATCAAGTTTTCAATCCGCGTGCTCATCCGATTGTATTCCACGGCGAGTTCGCCTATTTCATCCCGTTCCCGATGGTAGGGAATCCGTTCGAAATGTTTGCCTTTTACGGATTTCATGCGCTTCAGAATAGCTTGAATGCGGGTATGGATCGAGCGTGAGAACAGTAAAATGACGATGGTAGGTACAAGGAAGTTAACCCCTGCGAACCAGAGGATGAACCGGCCGGATTGCCGGACATCGTACAAGATCTTCTCTTCGTCCAGGACGCCGTATACCTTCCAGTTCCCCAGATAACGATTTTCCTGATATTGCTTGCTGATGACGATTGCCTTATTCGGCTTAGGGATTTCATCGAGTCCCAATGTCCGGTCAGCCGTGATCAGCCCGCTCGGCTCGCCGCTTGCCAGACGGCCGTAACGCGCCTGATCGGACGGATCCAGCAAATAAATATCGCCTTCAAAGCCGGATAAATCGAAAATTTGCTTGATGTAATTTTCATTCAAGTCGATTTTTACCACATTCTCGTAAGACTCGTATCGGCGATCGGACAGCTTTTGAATGACGCTGATGCCGTCGGAGGTCACATACAGATGCGGATACGAATTATTGTAATGTTTGCTCTGGCGATACCAGTCGGTGTCCCGGATGTCATCCTCAAGCTTGATGATATGGCTGGAGGTCAGAATCATCGGATTGTCGCTCATGATCTTAACGGAGCGGATGGTCTTGTACTCCTTGTCCGCGCGATTGAACAGACTCGAGACGCCGCTTAGCGATTCGACATAGCGATCGTAGGAGTCATGGTCGCTATTCAGAAGATTGCTCAGCTGATTGTCGATCGAATATAAATAAGAAATGCCTGCCGCATCGTCAATAAGGGCCCGTAATTCGGATTGCAATAAGGCAAGCGCTTGCTCCGCATCTGCCGTCTTCTGGTTCTTGATGTTAATGGTCGTTACATGATAGAACATCACGTTCGTCAGCACGATCGGGATGAACACGCATATGACATAGATGAGGATCAGCTTGCTTCGGAGCTTCAGATGGTGCAATCGAATGTTGAGCACGAAGGGCCTCCTTATTTGTGGTCGATCATCTTATTGCGATAATCGGTCGGTGTCATTTTCTCCAGTTTCTCGAACTGGGTGGCAAAGTAATCCGCGTTTTGAAAGCCGACCTGCTCTGCGATTTCGTACATGCGTTTTTTCGTTTGCCGCAGCAGCCGCTTCGCCTCCTCGATGCGAAGCGACAGCACATATTCGTTAAAATACACACCGTAATTTTTGCGGAACAGCTGTCCAAGATAAATCGGGTTCATATGGAATTCGGAAGCAATGCCCTTCAGGTAAATGTTTTCTCTGAAGTGGCCGTCGATATATTTTTTCACTTTTTCAATATTGCCTTCGCCTTTTTCCCCTCGTTTCTTCGCGATATATTCAGCAGCTTCCTCTATAAAATTCATGAAAACATCCCTTAGCTGGTTCAGATTACGGTACTTCGACTGCCAATGCAGCAGTTCTTCCAACCATGCTAGCTCCTCTTCATTACCTTCCAGTTGTCGGATAATGTTGATCGTGGCAATCATGCTTCGCCTTACGGTATTCGCAACTGCACCGGGAGCGAAATACCGCTCCTGAAAAGCAATGAAAATCGCATCAATAGCGTTTCTATACCCTTCCTTTCGATTGGCTTCAACCTCATAGATCAGCTTACTGTGTAGTTCTTCATCTACATCAAAATAATATAAGGGCAGTTCTAACAGCCCCGTTGCCATAAATATGCCGTTAAAGCCTGCGGCAAAACGATATTTCAAGCATTCGTCGGCGCTGGTGCGGGAGTGAACGATCTGTTTCAAGTGATCGACCTTATGGCCTATAAACAAAGCGATTTCCGATGAAAGATTGTTCTCCAAGCTATGAAGCAGCCTCATGTAGCCCATCCGCGCAGAATCGATTTGCTCGTCTTGCCACAACGAGGGAACGATAAAACCATATTGATTGTACGCGCGTACATGAATGAGAAGAGGTTGTCCCTCGAGATGGAAAAATCGCTGGAGCAACGTTTGCAATGGCTGCATATAGTCAATCTCCCTATGAGGGAGCTTATCCTGTATTTCTGCAATGACATAGGTATAGGAGGAGGTGAGAGGAAGCTCAAGCGTGTGTGCAATTTGCGTCATCACTTGCTCGTCGGGTTCGGCCTGGACCAAGCTTTCGATAATGATCTCGACAAGCGGCTTTTCTCTTGTCATCGATAAAAGTTGTTTCTGATTCAGTGTAATTGCTATTCTCTTTAGGGTAGCTACAAGCTCCTGTTCATCAACCGGCTTCAGAATATAATCGGACACATTGTAACGGAAGGCTTGCTGTGCATACGAGAAATCAGGGTACCCGCTT
This sequence comes from Cohnella sp., assembly GCF_041640265.1. Taxonomy (GTDB): domain Bacteria; phylum Bacillota; class Bacilli; order Paenibacillales; family Paenibacillaceae; genus Cohnella. The sequence goes on along the minus strand of NZ_JBEQAP010000003.1, from coordinate 142,071 downwards.
AGAATAATAAATAACGGTTGATGCTCTCCCTCCACATTCACCTGTCGGATTAGCTCCAGACCGTCAAGCACGGGCATTCGTATATCTACAATGACTAGATCTGGGGTTAGTTGTTTGATAAGGTTCAACGCCTGCATCCCGTTTTCCGCTTCGCCGCAGATATTATATTGCAGCGATGACCAATCGATTAGACTGATCAAACCTTTGCGTACAAAAATCTCATCATCGACAATCAGTACCTTATGCATGATCCTTCCTCCTCCGAGATGTCAACTTAGGTCGTCGTTTAATTGATTGTACAGCAAAAGCTCAGGACAATCTGCCCGATACCGTAACGCATGTAAGTAATGTCGGTCGGGTTTGCCTCCAGCAACTGAACCTCTTTCTCCGTGAAACTTTCCCTAATAATCCCATGATCCGCATCCCCGCTTCATCCTCTGTGAATTGATTAAAACACAAAAAAACGCAAGATGTGCACTTTTTTCAAAGTGTCCATCTTGCGGGCACAGTTAATGTATCTTTTCTGTGGACTCATAATTCTTTAGAATTTCTGTTGACAAAAACGTTATCCTAATGTTAGGATAAATTCATCCTAATTGCAGGATAACTAAAACTAGGATATACAAGATTTAATAAAAGCAAAGGAGGGCTACAAATGGAAATTAAAATCATTAAGCCACAGGATCAAGCAAAAGGAGAATTTGATGGCGGCAAAATAACAGAACAAAAGCCGATTGGGTTTTCTGGTGAGGGTTCTCTCATTAATCGCCTCGGTCCTTTATTTTACTGGGCATGGGGACAATCCAAAGGCGAAGGTGGTATTGGCTTTCACCCTCATCAGGGATTCGAGATCTTAAGCTATTTCCTTAAGGGTAAAGGTCGTCACCAAGATACGATTGGTACAGATAGCGTAGTTGGTGCTGGCGGTGTTCAAGTCATGCAAGCTGGCTCAGGTATACACCATGCCGAATCTCTTCTTGAGCCAACAGAAGGCTTTCAAATTTGGTTCGAGCCGAACCTGAATGAAGCCATAAAGCATCCACCAACTTACAGAAAATACGTGCATCAAGACTTTCCAATCGTTTCCGAGAATGGTGTTACGGTTAAGACGATACTTGGCGAACATTCACCAATCCATATCGTTACAGATGCCAAAATGGTTGATGTTCAAATTGCAAATGGTGCAACCTATAAGTATCTTCTCTCACCTAATCGGACACTCGCCGGTTTAGCTATAAGAGGTGACGGCGTGATTGAAGAACAGGAGGTTTCATTTGAGAACAAAGATTTTGTTATTTTTCAATCAGAGAAAGATGAAACCATTACCATTCAATCTAAAGGTGAAGAACTTCGGATGCTGCTAATAGTGATTCCAACTCAAGTTGATTATCCGCTGTATCGAAAGCCAAAATAACATTCTTAGATCATTCATCCCTTGGAAGGAGGTTGATTTTTATGTACCAAGGAGATCAACAAAGCCAGCTTGATTTAAGGCTATTTCGTATTTGGATGAAGGCTTCCAAAGTTCTTTCCGATAATGTTCGCAAGGATATTGACCGTCATGAAATTAATCCTGAGCATTTTATGATTCTTGAACTTCTATATAGCAAGGGACCGCATCCCGTACAAAAAATCAGCGAAACGCTTTCCATTCCGAGTGGAAGTATCACTTATGTTGTGGATAAATTGGAAAAAAAGGGTTTTGTAGAAAGGCAACCAAGTCCAACAGACCGCCGTGCTTCTAATGTTGTTTTGACAGATAAAGGAAATTCACTATTCGATGAAATTTTCCCACAACATGTTGAAACGATATCCAACAATTTATCTTTTGTAAGTAACGAAGAAAAAGAACAACTCATTGAGTTGCTAAAGAAAATTGGTATAGGTGCAAAAAAATTACAATAAATTTTTCAAAAATCATGGGAGGCGATTAATATGCATATCACATCTATCGTTTTGCAGGTAATCTTGGGTTTGGGGTTTTTAATGTTTGGTTTCATGAAATTTGGTGCTAAGCAGATGGTTCAGGAATTTCAACGTTACGGTTATTCTCAAGGATTCCGTGTCTTCACTGGGTTAATCGAAGTGATTGGCGCTGTTGGAATGATTGTAGGAATTTGGCATCCGCAAATCGCAGTAGTCGCAGGGATTCTTCTTGCCGCGACAATGATTGGAGCATTTATCACTCATATCCATATCAAGGACCCAGGAAAAAACATGGGAGCACCATTTATATTGCTTATTTTGTCCATTGTTGTGGTAATCATTAATTTCAACTCTATAATTTGAAACAGGTAAAAATATCTCAGTCGTAGCCATAATGACTTTCATATCGTTTAATTGAGACTTATATTTATGACCAGTTGGATCAAACCTTTGATCCTGACTGGTTTTTTTGTTATGGACATTGGTATGTCCGTTGTATTCATTTTCTATATTCCAGGTGGAAAACAAAAAATATTGAACATATGACAAAGATGTTAGAATTTAAAGCGCTTTCGATCCCGTTCTATAATGAAGTTACGATAAAAGAAAGGGGTCGCATACATTGTCGAACTTGTTTTACAAGCCAGATGGGGCTTGGGTGGGAGACCTCATCCCCTTCTACAAAGACGGTACATTCCGTTTGTTCTATCTTCATGATTGGAGAGAGAATAAGAAAATCCACGGAGAAGGAACCTCCTGGTTCGAGCTCCGGACAAGCGATTTCGTCCACTACGAAGAAAAAGGCGAAATGCTGAAGCATGGAAGCGTGAGCGAGCAAGACCTGAACTGTTATACCGGCTCTATCATTGAAGCCGATGGCGAGTACCATCTGTTCTACACCGGCCTCAATCCGCACCCGGACTTCGTGGAGGACGGCGTGCCGCTCCAATGCGTTATGCACGCCGTGAGTGCGGATATGGAATCGTGGCGGAAAATTCCCGAAGATACCTTCTATTCGGACGGAATGCAATACGAGAGACATGACTGGCGCGATCCCTTCGTGTTCTGGAACGAAGAGTCCGGAGAGTACTGGATGCTTCTCGCCGCAAGGAACAAAGAAGGTCCGTCCCGGCGCCGGGGGAGCATCGCATTGTGCGCTTCCAAGGATCTTAAGAAATGGGAAATCCGAAAACCTTTCTGGGACCCGAAAATGTACGTGACGCACGAATGCCCGGACTTGTTCCGGATCGGGGAATGGTGGTATCTGGTTTACTCCACGTTCTCTGACCGGTTCGTCACCCATTACCGCATGAGCAAATCTTTGAGCGGACCTTGGACGGCGCCGAGAAACGACGCGTTTGACGCCAGAGCGTTCTATGCCGCGAAAACATGGAGTGACGGAAACAAGCGGTACGCTTTCGGCTGGGATCCCAGCAAGGAAAACGAGGACGATTATGGCGATTGGCAATGGGCCGGAAATTTGGTCGTACACGAAGTCGTTCAAGAACCGGATGGAACGTTAACGGTTCGCATACCGGAGACCGTGTCCGATCATTTTGCTAAAAAACAGACTGCTGAGTGGGGTTCACGTATCGGGGATTGGAAGGAGTCAGAGGGACGCATAACGGCGGCGGCTTACGAAACATTCTCTTGCATATCAGCCGGCTCCATGCCCGAAACCTGCAAGATTTCGGCCAGGTTGATCTTCACCGAAGGGACCAGAAGCTGTGGCATCATACTTCGCGCAAGCGAGGAGCTCGACGAAGCTTATTACATTCGCCTTGAACCGATTCATAACCGCCTCGTATTCGACATGTGGCCCCGCCGGTTAATGGGCGAGGCGCAGTGGCACATCGACGGAGACCGTCCCCATGCGGTAGAGTTGGAGGTGCCGATCGAATTACAAGCTGATACGGTTTACGATATCAAGATCATTGTGGAAAATTCCGTTTGCGTCGTCTACTTGGCCGATCAGATTGCCATGACAACGCGGTTGTATAATTTGAAAACCGGCAGCTGGGGTTGCTTTGTCCAGGAAGGCTGCGCGCAATTCGAAGAGGTTAACATTTCGGTTCCCAACTAACAGGAGGTCTTATAAATGAAACGTTACGTCAAATGGTTGACTCTCGCGTTATCTCTTGTTGTATTGATGGCATTAGTGAGCGCATGCGGAGGCGGTAACAATACTGCAGAAACCGGTTCGGAAGCTCCGGCAAACGACGGTCAGAAGACGGATAAGAAAACGTATAAATGGTTTGTCGCCCGAGGCGTAGACGGCCCTCAGGCCGTTACCGTGAAAGAAATTGCGGACGAGTTCTCGAAAACGCATCCGGAATTCGAACTGGTTATGGAAGGCACGGGCGATCGCCCTTCCTATTTGCAGAAGCTGCGGACATTGATTGCCAGCAACGAGATGCCCGCAATGTTTGATACCGATTCCGATGCCTATGCTTCCAAGCTGGTGCAGGAAGGCAAGCTGGTGGACATGAAAAAAGTGCTGCAAGACCTTGGGAAATACGAAGATTTCCGTCCGATTGCCTTGCAATATCAGCAGTTCGCAGACGGCAGCATGTATACGCTCCCGCTCGAATTCGGGATCGAGGTATTCTGGTACAACATCAAGATGTTTAAGGATCTCGGTCTTGAAACACCCAAGACGTTCGATGAGTTTATGAAAGTGTCCGAGACGCTGAAGAAGAATGGGATTACGCCGATTGCCGTCGACGGTAAGGACAAATGGCCTGTTCTCAGGTACCTGGCTTACAAGCCTTTCCGCATGACCGGCAATGATTTTATCGAGAACGTGAAGCAGGGCAAGGCATCCTTCAAGGATCCGGCCGGCATGGCAGGCATCCAATTCGTTTACGAACTTGGCACCAAAGGGTACTTCCAGCAAGGGTTCGCTTCGACGGATTACACCGCGGCGCGCGACTTGTTCCTGGCCGGCAAAACCGCAATCTATTACATGGGTTCATGGGAAACGATGAATTTCGCAAACGATAAAATCAGTGCGGAAATGAAGGATAACATCGGATTTTTCCGACTTCCCATGATGGATGGCGCCAAGACAGCTGAGAACGATTATTTCATCAACTCGGGGATCGGCGTTGCATTCAACCAAGAGACCTTCGATGACACAATGAAGGAATTCGTCAAATTCCTCCTGGAAAAATATCCGGCAGCCTATACGAAAAAAGGCCAATTCTCGCCTTTCAATTATGCGCTTGATCAAGCGCAGGGGATGCCGGAAATTTTCTATAAAATCCAAGACGAGATCGCGAAATCCGGAAGCGTCTTCGCAGTGCCGTGGGATACGCGCCTCGATCCGGCCACGAATGAGCTGCTCGGCAACGAGTTGATTGCCTTGGGTCTCGGAGCCCATACTCCGGATGAGTTTGCGGAATTAATGGATCAAGCCATTAAAGAAAACGCGCCGAAATATTTCAAATAACCACGCTGATCAACTGGCCAACCGAAATTCGGTTGGCCAGCTATGTAAATATAGTAGAAGGGGGAATTAGGAAGGCATGGATAATGTCCTACGCAATCACAAAGCCGTTCTCGTCTTCCTGCTGCCGGCATTGCTCGTGTATGGGTTCACCGTTCTAGCACCCATCCTTTGGTCGATCTATTTTAGCTTCTTCTCCTGGGACGGGGTTTCCGATATGGTCTACATCGGCTTTGACAATTATGCTAAGATGCTCGGCGGCGACAAGACGTTCTGGAAGGCATTCAGCAACAACCTGATCTATGTTTTCATTATTGTGGCGATGCAAGTGTTTCTCGGTTTGTTGGTTGCCATCTTGCTGACTAGCATCACCAAAGGGAGAGAATTGTTTAAAACGTTGTATTTCGCTCCTGCGATCATCACGTCGGTAGCCATAGCGCAGCTGTTCCAAAACATCTATTCGTTCGAACCGGTCGGAATATTGAACTTTTGCCTGCAGCAATTCGGTCTCGGAAACTGGAGCAAGCCTTGGCTCTCCGACTTGGAGTGGGCTCTGACTGCCGTATCGATTCCCGAAGGATGGCGTTTTATCGGTCTTTATATGATCATCTTATACACTGCGCTCATATCCATTCCTTCCGATATCGAGGAAGCCGCCAGAATTGACGGAGCTTCTTCCTGGAACATGTTTCGTTCGATCAAAATGCCGCTGATCAAGCCGGTACTAATGGTTTCGATTATTATGGCCACTACGGGGGCTTTAAAAGGGTTCGACATTCCGTATCTCCTGACGAACGGAGGACCGGGCCGCGTGACGGAATTACTGCCGACTTATATGTACAAAACCGCCTTCTCCAGTCTGAATTTCGGCTACGGCAGCGCGATGGCCGTATTTATTGTTATTGAAAGCCTCATTGCAGTCGCTTTTATCAGACGGATGATGGACAGTAAGGAGACCTGAAGATGAAACCTTCCAGCTATTCTAAAGCGATTTTTGCGATTATTTCTGTTGCTCTGCTTGTCATTCAAATTTATCCGCTTATATGGGTGTTCATTTCCAGTTTCAAAGCGCCGACCGATTTTTCCGGCAACAACCCGCTTAGCCTGCCCAGTCGATTCTCATTCGAAAACTATCTCAATGTTTGGAACAAAGGGAATTTAGGCACTTACTTTTCAAACAGTCTTATCGTTGCCGTGACGTCCATCTTGCTGGTGATCCTGTTCAGTGCCATGGCTGCTTTCGTCATTGAGAAGATGCGGTTTAAATGGAGCAAAATCGTATTATTCATATTCCTGTGCGGCATTATGATCCCGATTCAAGTCGTACTCATACCGCTTTTTATTATTTATAACAAAACGGGAATTATCAATACACTGACTTCCCTCATTTTGCCCCAAGTAGGTTTTGCTCTGCCGATCTCGATTTACCTGTTCGTGAGCTTCTACAAATACATTTCGAATGAGATTATGGAGGCCGCCGTCATGGACGGCTGCGGTATTTACCAGGTTTTCTGGCGGATGATTTTCCCTTTATCCCGGAATACGATCGTCACCGTTATCATCATGAATCTGATTTTCATCTGGAACGAGTTTATTTTTGCGAATACGTTTATTCACGACATGAAGTCACGGACCATTCCGGTTGGATTAATGGATTATATCGGCCAGTACGGTTTGACGGACTGGGGAGCGACCTTTGCCGCAATCAGCATCACGACGATCCCTACCATGATTGTGTATTTTATTTTCAATAAGAGCGTTATTTCTGGCATGACCGCGGGAGCGACTAAAGGTTGATCTCCCATATACGCGTGGCAGAAGGTATACTGAAAGTACCAGGCTTTATACTTTTCTCAGCCAGAGGGATTTCATGAAAATAAACCGCCCGTTCCTGTCGATCAGCATCCGAAGCAAGATTATCATATTGTCCATCGCCTGTTCCTTGCTGCCGCTTGTCCTTATTGCCTCCGTAACCTTTATCTATTTGAGCAAAGTGGTCGAGAACAAGGTGTCCGATACCACTTCCAATTTGCTGGGCTCGATCAATTGGAATATCCAAACCTTCGTGAATGACGTTGAAACGATTTCGAAACTCATGTTGTCTTCCCGTGACGTTCAGACCTTCCTATCCTATAACAAGGATGATTTTAAGGAAATTTATGATCTTCAAAATGCCACCCGTAATCTGGCTGTCAATATTTCCAACAACAAATCGTATATACGTTACGTTTATGTAGGCAGCGGGCAAAGGGAACTGATCGTCACGAACCAATGGGACAGCCTAGCTTACGACAATATTTATCAGGCTGTCTCGCAGTCGAAATGGTATCAGCAAATCATCGACATGGGGGGCAAGGGATTGTGGCTGAACAGCGATGAAGTCCGTCTCGTCAAGAACAGTCCGAACTTGCTTCTGTACGGCAAACGATTAAATAACCTCGATACGCTCGAACAGATCGGCATGTTGATTATTTCAATCGACAGACGGGTCTTCGATGAAATGTTCAAAGACATTACCAATGCGGAAAACGGACATTTAATGATCCTGGAGCAAAACAAAATTATCTATCATAATTCCCGCACCGCTGATTTAAAACAGATGCCTCAAAAGGAATTGAACCTTCTCTATGATTTGCCTGAACAGGGCACCCGCATCGAAACGATGGGCGGAGAGCGATTTGTCATCACCTTCGATACGAATCCGGGGACCCAGTGGAAAGTGGTCAGCATGATCCCCTATTCGAACATTAATTCGGAAATCGTCTTCATTCGTAACGTTACATTCTCTTTGACGCTGGTGGCTTTCCTGCTTGCCGCCTATGGTTCGTATTTGATCTCGAATCGGATCACCAAGCAATTGAACTTGCTCACTTCCGTCGCCCGGAAAGCGGCCAAACGGGATAAGATCGAAGGAATCCTCTTTGCAGAGGAAGACGAAATTGGTAAAATCGGCAATCAATTCTTGCGGACCTTCCGCACCAACACCGAATTGTCGGACAAACTTATAGAAGCCAAGCTGAAGGAGAAAGAAGCGGAGCTGCATGCGCTGCAAAGCCAAATCAACCCTCATTTCCTATATAATACATTAAATTCCATCTATTTAATGGCGGAACGAATCGGAGCCAAAAACATTTCCAAAATGGTCATGTCTCTATCCAATATATTTAAATTAAGCTTGAACAACGGGGACTACATCACCACTGTCGGCAATGAAATCGACCAAGTTAAAAATTATTTAGAGATTCAAAACATCCGCTATAACGGAAAATTCGAGGTGACAATCGACCTCGAACCGGGAATCGAGCATACTCGCATGTTGAAGCTTCTTATTCAGCCGTTGGTGGAAAATGCAATTTTCCATGGAATCGAGTTGAAAGAGGATAAAGGGAACATTGCCATTCGAGGCCGAAAAGAAGGGGAAACGCTTGTATTCGAAGTCGAGGATGACGGAGTGGGTTTCGATCCTGCTGGTATGCAGCCGAGGGGATACGCTTTAAGGAACATCCAGGAAAGGATCCAATTGCATTATGGCCAAGACCGCGGGATCCGCATAGACAGCGTTCCGGGCGCCGGAACCAAAGTTACCCTTGAAATCGGCATAATGAATTGAGGTCGAGCTATGAAGGCGGGATCACATCATGTATAAACTTTTTATAGCGGATGATGAACAGCTCGTGGTGGAAACGTTGTCGGCCATGATCGATTGGAACGCTTCCGGGGTCCGGATCGTGGGGACGGCAAATAACGGCAAGCAAGCACTGGAGAGGATTCTTCAGTCGGATCCGGACATTGTCCTGACCGATATTCGGATGCCAGGCCTGAACGGGCTTGAGTTGATCCGTGCCCTCAAGGAGAAAGGCCGCAAAGCGGAATGCATTATCGTAAGCGGATATTCCGAGTTTGAATACGCCAAAGAAGCCATTGAGCTGGAGGCGGTGGATTATCTGATCAAGCCTGCGGAGCTGGAGGAAGTGGCCAAGACCGTCTCGAAGGCGATTGAGCGACTGGAAAGAAAATCGGAACAAAGCGGGGACCGCCCTGAGTTTCGGATCGCGAAAGCATTGGATCGGGCGGTGTTTACGGATCTTATCGTCCATGGCAATCATCCTTCGTTCGATCATTCGCCATTCGAGCGATATGACCAGTTTGCGGCCATCGTACTTGGAAGCTCGGCGACGCTTTGGCTCGAACGAATCAAGAACAATGGTGTCACGGATTCTCTCCTAGGCTTTTTGGTGAATCGCGGCGTCGCCGTGGAGCTGCTCTACGAGCAGCAGAAAGTGATCTTATTATGCATGGCGGTCCTTGAGGAACACACGCAATTAACGGAAATTCTAATCGCTGCAGCCACAACTTTTTCCAATCACAGCTCATCGGAAAATTTTTCATTATCGTTTGGAATCGGCCCGGTTGTAAGCAATATTATGCATGTACACATTTCTTTTTTGGCCGCCGACAAAGCCTGTCAAACGGGTCTGTTCTTCGGCGTTCCGGTAATGAACGGGAACAGTTGGCCGGAGATCACCCGCGTTTCTGAGAGATTGATTTCCGAATGGTCTGATCAAATACAGTCCTTCGTCCGTTACGAACGGGAAGAGTTCGAAGCGATGCTCGGACGTTGGACGGAATGGGGTACGGGGAGAATGATGGCTCCCGTTACCCTAAAGAAGGCCGGTATCCAGTGGGCGAACCGAATGCTAGATTTGATCGAGCAGGACTATGGCATCAAGGTCGAAAGTGTGATCGGGGACCGCACGCGGCTGCTTGACGGGATGTTGGAAGCGCCGGATTGGCCGTCTTTGCAGAAGCAATGCCAGGACTTGGCGAAGGGCGTGCAATTTTATTTGAACGTAACGAAAACTACCCTGAAAGAAAAGGTGGTTCAAGAAATCAAAGCTTATTTGGAATCCCATTATCATGAAAATATCCAACTCGATCAATTGGCGGAGCGGTTCGATCTCAGCCCTTCCTATATAAGCCATTTGTATTCCAAATCGACCGGTCAGACGATTCTGGAATATGTCACTTTGCTGCGTATTCAGAAAGCAAAACAGCTGCTGAGGGAAAGCAGCTTTAAAATTTCCAAAATATCGGATAACGTCGGGTATGATAACCAGCGTTATTTCTGCAGTGTTTTCAAGAAGCATGTGGGCATAAGTCCCGGCCAGTACAGAGAAGAGCATATGATCAAAAGCGAAGATGACCGTTCGTCATAAAGATTTTATCAGAATCTCACCCGGATAAAGATTGCCGAGGTCGAAGGTTCGGGAATCATTCAACAAAATTGATGAAATGATACTGTAAAATTATCCGGTCAACAAGATGACGTTTCGGATGTAATCCATTTTCTGATCCACATACTTCAGTGGTGTTACGGAAACAAGACGCCAACCGTTAAGAAGCGATGTGCCTACCGTTACAAGCGATTCGGCTCCATCAATCCGCTTAACGTAAGCCCCTTTTTCTCCCGCTTGAATGAGTATGGTCATGTCCGTCGGTATAATATGGGCTTCTGATTTCGTATGCAGAGACAAGAACGCCGTTATCAGCGGTAAGGTATACTCGTGTGTTATTACCAGAGTCCATTGCCCGAAGATAATCATTCAGTTTATCTTCATTGAAATGGATTGCAATATAACCTGTGATCTCCGCATATGCAACGGGCAGCTTGACGACGATGGTCGCGATTGAATAGGGGTTCCCATCTTGATTAACGAAGGTTCGGGTTGGCAACCATAGCATCGGCTTTCTTGCTGCTGTTATTTGCGAAATCCATTGGTCGATAGGTGGGACGAGTATGACAAGAAAGAAGGAAAGGAAATAGAACAGAAACAATTTATTAGGTTTTCGCTTAGCGAAATGTATCAAATTCATAAAGTTAGCCTCGCCCCGTCGCCCTGGTGACGCAGACATAAAGACGGAGAACACTCCATCCTAATGGCAAAAGGGCTTGGTTCCTGAAGGATGTCCATACCGTTAAAGAATTCGACATGATGACCTATTCGGAACATGCAAGGGCGTCTCACCGTCATTTTAATGACGGATGGAACGCCCTCTTTTTCGTATTCTCTACGACCATCCGCTTGAAATGTATAGAAAAAGATAGCCTGGAACTGTTCCTCTTCATATTGACCAATCACCGCGGTAATGCAGCGGCATATTATGGAGGGAATCACGGCTGGTTCTGTTAAAGGTTAATATGTTCCACCTAAGAGATCAATAAAGTTGGTGTTGCCCTTACAAGCAGGCTTATATAATGAGTTTTGAAAAGGCTTTCATCTCTCTTTTTTTTACTTTTTGTGCAAACGTTTGCGCAAAAAGTGGTGCTTGGAAGAACGTTTAATCAATTATAAGGAGGTTCATTCATGCAATCTATTAGAAGAAAAAAAAGACATGTTTCTATTTTTGTTAGCGCTCTCATGATGCTGCAGTTGTTCTTTAGCGCATTTGTACCGTTGACGGCAGAAGCGGCGGCTGGAGGCTCCAGCATTTCAACAGCAATAACAGGTGACGTTTCTGCAGACGAATTTGTTGATCAACCAGGTAGTACAAACGATTGGTACCTGACAGGTAGTTTTTCAGGCTGGAATAACACGGCCTTACCTTTTGCTCATCTAGTTGGAGAATTCTATGCTCACTCTATCGTTTTAGATGCAGGAACACATGAATTCAAATTAACGAAAAACGGAACGTGGGACGGTTACTCCAATGAGGGTAACAACTTCTCGTTAACCCTAGCGGAAAGAACAAAAGTAAACTTCTACATTAATGATGAATTAATGCAGGCGCGTATTAATGTAGCTGGTGTAACGGGGTTACCGCAATATACGCCTGCACTAACGGCTGACAAATGGCCAAGACTTGTAGGGTCAATCCAAGCTGTTTTTAGTGAACCCGAATGGAGCCCATCTGGCGCCCAGCAATTTTTTGTGGATTACAACTTTAACAACACAATCTACAAACTTCAAAGAAATATCCCAGTTGGACAATATGAGGCTAAGGTTGCCTTCGGGCCGAACTGGGATGAGTCCTACGGATACAATGCAGAAGGGCATAATATGCCCGTAGCCATATTGGATCCAGCTGATGTTACATTTACCATCGATTATTCAGCAACACCTAGAGCTCTATCTCACGATTACAAACCGACTGATGTTAATTTTGATGGAATGATTAATAAAGATGCCATTATGTTTGACAGTCGCTCCATCACTTATAAAAAGCCTTTTGGAGCGATTCCAGAAGGACAACAAGATTTAACGCTGCGCATTGCAGCCAAAAAAGATGATGTGCAAGTTGCTAAAGCAGAATTGATCAATGAAGAGGCATTTGCAAAAACCTATGACATGAGAAGAGTGACTTCAGTGGGTGATCTAGACTACTTTGAAACTAGTATTCCTGCTGCCGATTTCCATGGTATCGGGGTGTGGGGTTATAAATTTATATTAATTGACGGCCCTACAAAAGTAGAATATGGTGATGACGGCAGCCGTGGCGGCACAGGTAAAGCCCTTGATGAAGGGGTAGTTCCATTTGACTTGACGGTGTACGATGCTGAGTTCCAAACACCGGACTGGATGAAAAATGCTATCGTTTATCAAATCTTCCCTGACCGTTTCTTCGATGGCAATAAAGGAAATAACCGTGCCAAGACCGTAGATGGCTACCGTGGTGATCGTGCTGAAGATCGTGCTGGTGAGCCGATTAATGCTTTCCCGCTTCAGTATTTTGATGGCGGTGTAGAGAATGAGCCTACGCCTGATCAAGTATGGGGTGAATGGAGTGACATTCCAGAAATGCCAGACCGCTTAACGCCTGAGAATGCGCCCTACTACCCTGATTCTGAGACAGACGGAGTATGGACGAATGAATTTTATGGCGGTGACATTCAAGGGGTCCAAGCGAAACTTAACTACCTTGAATCCATCGGGGTGACAGCGATTTACTTTAACCCAATTGCCTGGGCGGGTTCGAACCATAAGTACGATGCTACAGATTATAATCATTTAGATCCAATGTTTGGCGAACCGGTTTACAACATACCTGGGGATCCAACGTCAGGTCTTAACTATGATGCTACACGAAAAGCATCTGATGCTGTATTTATCCAATTTGCTGACGAAGCAAGAGCACGCGACATTCACATTATCGCCGACGGAGTATTTAACCATGTGGGTGACGATTCCATTTATTTTGACCGCTACGAGAAATACCCGGAGATTGGGGCTTATGAATACTGGGCTAAAGTTTGGAATCATGTCAATGATGACGGTATGACTCAAGAAGTGGCTGAGCAGGCTGTTAATAATGAATTTACTAGTCAACGGAATCCTGCAACAGGAGTAAATTATAAGTACCCGGAGGACTTTGAGTTTACTACTTGGTTTACGGTACACAATCAAAAAGTTCTAAGTCGAGACAATGTATACATGTATAAATATGACGCATGGTGGGGCTATGATTCCTTGCCGGCAATGGATGCGATTGAGCCAGTAGAAGGTGATACTGGAGCAATAGAGGGAATGCATGAGTGGAACGTAGAAAGCTACAGAAATCAAGTAATTGGTTATGACTTGTCCACTATGACACCAGAAGAACAGCAAACAGCAATGCAAAACACAGCCTCACAGGCTTGGAATTGGATGGGTGCTAGCGGATGGCGTTTAGACGTTGCTCCAGATGTATCCTTCGGAACATGGGAAAAGTTTAGATCCGCTGTAAAATCACAAACTGGATTGACCAATGCTAATGGAGAGCCGATTCCTGATCCGATTATCTTAGGTGAAGAGTGGGGCGTAGCAACGCATTATTTGTTAGGTAACCAATTCGATTCTGTTATGAACTATCGCTTTAGAGCTGCCTTACAGTCCTTCTTAACGGGCGGGAATGCGCAATCTATGCATACTGCATTAGAATCCATTCGTGAAGATTATCCGAAAGAAGCTTGGTTAGTTATGCTTAATCTAGTAGGATCCCATGATACAACTAGAAATATAACCAAAATGGATTTTCCGCAATATGAAGAAAATAGATTAGGAATAGCGCCAGATGCAACAGAGACCGCTCGAAAGTTGCAAGAATTAACCGCGATATTCCAAATGGGTTATCCAGGTGCTCCAACCGTTTATTACGGAGATGAGGTAGGTCTAGAAGGTACAAAAGACCCCGATTCTCGCAGAACATTCCCTTGGGAGCGTGTCAGTGAAGCAGACGGACAATTTACGGGCGTAGGGAAATATGCTTCCTTATTCAACGTCTATAAAAAATCTTCAGAGATTCGTAACAGTAATGAAGTGTTCCGTACAGGCGACATTAAAGTTGCTTATGCGCAAGGTGATATCATCGCTTATGCCAGGAAAAATAGTATCAAAACCGGCTTGGTAGTGATTAACAAAGGCCAGACAGAAGCGACGATTGAAGCAGATGTAGCTGGATTTATTCCAAATGGAGTGATTTTCAAGGACCAGCTTTATGGAACAGTCCAATCCACTGTTACCGGAGGCAAACTTACACTAACAATCCCTGCATTAACAGGCTTTATGATGGTCAATGAAGGAGAGTTGGCAGAAGTCCCTGTTGTTCCAAATGTTATCGCTGCTGGAAATAATGGTTTCGTCTCATTATCTTGGGATGCAGTGACGGATGCTGAAGGATACAACGTATATCGCGCCCCGATCGAAGGCGGAGAATTAACATTACTATCTGATGATCAAACTGCATTGACCTTTGAAGATAACACGGTGACCAATGGAATAAAGTATTATTATGCGGTTACCGCAGTCATCGGAAATGGAGAAAGTGCTATCTTAGACATGTTGTCTGCTACGCCGGCTTTCCCGATTAATAGCGTAATCATTTCGGGTCAAGCTGAAGATATGACGATTGGTGTAGGTAACAGCACAAGTGAAATCACTGTTGCGATTGCAGTGTATGGTCTGACTGATACTGTAGAAAATGCTGGTATAGAGGCGCCTAATATGATTGCAAGACTAGCTTACTATGTAGATGGTACAGATAAAGCCAATGCGTCAGATACTAAGCTAAGGTACAAAGAAGATATTAATGGAAGCAAGATTTATTATGCAACCTTTGAACCAACGGAGGCTCGAGTATTCCGCTACTTCGCAAAAGTGTCTACCAATAACGGGGAAACCTACGCAGAGTCAGCGGAGGCAACATTTAACGCTAATGCGGATACAACGGATACGACTGCTCCTTCAGCACCAGTGCTTGCAGATATTACAGTAGAATCGAATCTGGTTAGATTAGCTTGGACTGCGGAAGGTGAAGACATCTCTGGCTTTGATGTTTTCCGCAAAAAGGTATCGGATACAGGGTTCACAAAAATAGCAGTATTAGAAAATACTGTTAACAATTATGCAGACTATTTAGTAAGTAATGATATTCAGTACATCTACAAAATTGCAGCCTTTGATCAGGCCTATAACCGCGCCTTTTCAGAGGAGAAGTCAGTAACGCCTAAGCTGGTAATGGTGGATGTGACGTTGAGATTGCATCTCCCTTCCTATACGCCTGCTCAGGATGGAATTTACATTGCAGGCAACTTTAATGGATGGAATGCCGGTTCTACCGAACTGAAGGTTCCAAGCGGGGCAACCAATCGTGATGTTGTGGAATATACGTTCAAAATGATGGCTGGTAAGTCTATAGAGTATAAGTACACTCGAGGAACCTGGGAAACAGAAGCTTTCACTTCCCATATTCGCGTTCAGAATGATACTGAAGATCATGGCAACTGGGCGTATGGTTCCACAGATACTAACATGAGGCTCACCATTAATAATCAGGGCGGCAACAAAATGTTAGTCGATGATTATGTACTGCGCTGGGTGGATATGCCAATGATGATTTCCATGCCTCGCATTTCTTACGGCGACGATATTGAATATACTGTGGCCGAGAATGAGAATAGCTTTACTTTAAAAGCTGTAGTACCGTATGGCGTAGAATTCACCATTAATGATGTTCTAATTGCAGACGGCGAAATGGATCAATATGGTAATGTTTTGGTTGAAAATATTCCGCTCCAAGCAGGTACTAACACGTTTTCAGTTCATATTGAGCCTACTGCAGAAACTTTAGCTCAACCATGGTATATCGATAAAGGTCGTGCGGGTCAAGCGACCAAAACAATAAACCTCACGATTCATAAATCCGGCGGTTCGGTTGGCGGGGGAGACACGACGCCTCCAACCAATGATATTGTGAATCCAAAGGCCAATCCAGACGGCAAGGTTCCTGTGACGCTTCCAAATGGAAAAAATAAAGTTCTATTGCCGGCCAATGCTGAAGCCATTAACAAGAACAATAAAGTGGTAGTTAAAAACGATAAGTTTGAAGTAACCATCGATGGTGAAGTGCTTGAGGAGTTAAAGTCTCTATTAACCGAAACGGAGTTGAAAGACGCGAATATTTCTTTTGGTGTAGATGCATTAACGAATGAAGCTGCTCGACAGCTTGTTGATAAAGCGAAGGGGAAATCAAAAGCTGCAGTAAAGGCAGCCGGCGATGTATTCGAATTCAACTTATCTATCGTAGATAAAGATGGCAAAGAGCAAAAATTAACCAAGTTCAAAAAACCGATTGCAATTACGTTAAACGTTAGTGAAGCTGCCAATAAAGATCTCGCAGGCGTTTATTACATTGCTGATGATGGATCTTTAGAGTATGTAGGCGGTAAATTAAACGGGAACAAAATGACAGCAAGTGTAAATCACTTCAGTAAATACGCGGTGCTTGAATACGACAAATCCTTCGAGGATGTCAGCAGTCAGTACTGGGCACATGATGTCATTAAGAAAATGGCGGCAAGACATATTGTTGCAGGTATCAGCGATACTAAATTTGCACCAATGCAATCTGTAACACGCGCTGAGTTTACGGCATTGATCGTACGTGCGCTTGGATTAGAAGCAATGGTAGAAGTAAACTTCAAGGACGTAGACGGTTCCAAGTGGTATGCAGAAGCCGCTGCGGCAGCGTACGAAGCAGGCATCGTATCCGGACGCAGCAGCGATACATTTGCACCTAATGCTGCGATCACCCGTCAAGAAATGGCGATCATGCTCGTAAAGGCTTACGAAGTAAAAGCTGGTAAGAAGGTTACAGCAAGCAGTCAAACTGGATTTGCAGATAGTGCCAGCATCAGTGCCTGGGCACAGGATTCAGTCAACGCAGCGCATGAGCTTGGATTCATCCAAGGTCGTAACAACAACCAGTTCGTACCGAATGGGCTAGCCAATCGTGCAGAAAGTGCACAAGTTATCTCTAAATTATTAGATAGTACCAATTAAGCTTCTCCTTCGCGGTGAAAGCAAAATACCGCCATTGCCGCGAATTTTATGGGAAGAATGATATCGACTTATGCGGAATGCCTCAAAAGGTATTCCGCATTAAGTACGTGTCGTTCAAAGTAGTATAGTTGCGATACTCTTAGCGATGTAAAAGGAGCCAAATTGATTATGATTTATGAACAAAACGATACTTATCAGGAGGGTGCTTTTTATGAAATATTGGGTAAATGCAAAGCTATTATTAATTCTTGCATTAATCGGAACGCTAATTACGGCTTCAATGGTGCAAGCTGCTCCAGGAGGTCCTCCGAGTAATGCCGCATGTGATACTGCTGTATTAGATAATAAAGTTCTATGGGACGGTATTACTTATAACTCGCGTGACATCAATTATAAATCTCCATATGGCGCTGTTCCACATAATCAAGATGCAACATTTCGTATCCAGACTTGCGCCGGGGATGTGAGTGAAATAAAAATACGTTGGTGGAATGCTACCCACCAGCACAGAGAGCTTTATACCCATGTCGGTTGTGAAAACGGAAAACAATCGGGATTATTGGGAAGGAACATTAAAGGCGCCTGGGACTCCTATTCTCGGGTATTATACATTCCGCATAACGGATGGTACAGACACGGATATGTACTCAGATGATGCAAACCGTAATGGCGGAGTTGGTGCTATGTATGAGGACATCAATTTCGATTACGATTATGCCTTGGGTTTCTTTCAGCCGAATTTCTCTACACCAGAATCGATTAAAAATGGTGTTGTTTATCAAATTTTCCCAGAAAGATTTCGCAACGGGGATACGACTAATGACCCAGTAGGTAACGGCTCCTCGGGTGACCTGCTTTGGGCGAAATGGGATGATAATGGAGATGGCAAAATAGATAGAAGGGATTCATCTTCCAACGCCTATGCAAAGAAGCAAACAAATTGGTTTGCCACTCCCGAAGGGAGTTCTGATTGGTTCGGCGGTGACTTGCAAGGAATTATTGATCAGGCCGCTTATTTAAAAGACCTAAGCGGTTACCTAGGCAAGCTCAATCGTAATTCTGACGGCACCTTCACACATGACACAGCAGGAAGTATGAACGTATATAGCAACTTGAGTACAATGTTATCCAACCATGGGATTAATTTAATTATTGATGGAGTTTTTAATCACTCCAGTGCAAATCATCCATGGTTTGATCGCTGGAAGAAATCAAGTGTTGTAGGCGCCTATGAAAGTCAATCTTCATCGTATTATGACTACTATAAATTCAATACCTGGAACCATGAATATGTGAGTTGGTGGGGATATAAAAATATTCCTGAACTTCAGGAAGTTCAAGGCTTTAAAGATTATGTTTACAATGGAACGAATTCCGTCATTAAATATTGGAATGGATATGGGCTTGATGGCTGGAGAATGGATGTAGCCAATGAAGTTAGTCACCAGTTTTGGTCGGGATTCCGTCCTGCGTATAAAACGATAAATTCAAATGGTTATTTATTAGCTGAAGAATGGGGACGTGCTACGGCATATCTTCTAGGAGACCAGTTTGATGGAGTGATGAATTATCGCTTCCGAGACAACGTGTTAAATTGGTTGAAAGAAAACATCGATTCAACATTATTTGGGGAAAATATGTTAAGTGTTATTGAAGATTATCCGAGGGAGTCATTACTTGCAAGCACAAATTTATTAGACAGCCATGATACTACGCGTGTATTGAATGAATTTAGCGGAAACAAGGATAAGGTGAAGCTTGCTGCTATGATTCAAATGACATGGCCAGGGGTTCCTATGATCTATTATGGTGATGAAGTTGGTTTAGCAGGTGGAGCGGATCCTGACAATCGGCGTACGTATCCTTGGGCTGACCTTGGCGGCAATCCAGATACCTCTATGCTTCAGCATTATAAGGCTCTAATATCCATTCGCAAGACATATTCTGTCTTACGTACGGGCAGCTTGAAGATGAAATATGTCTCAGGTGATGTAGTTGTTGTGGGACGTGAAGATGCCTCAACTAACCCAGATGCTTTAACAGCTTATAATAGAAGCACCTCGAATCAGACGATTACGATTAGTGTATCCGATATGAACATAGCAAACGGCACCGTGTTTAAAGATGTGTGGAATGGAGTTTCCTACACCGTTAGTTCTGGAAATGTAACCTTCACTGTCCCAGCAGGTACTGCTGCTATCCTAGTTTCATAATAAAAAAAGTACAGCAATGCTTCTAGCTGGCGCCTGTGTTTTGATCTTAACCCCGTCAAGTAGACAATAATAAGACTGAATAGACTAAGCAGCCTTGGTTCGGTATTCAACCGGACTAAGGTTGTTTAATTTTTCCTGAAACCTGTCGTAATTGTAAAACCTTATGTAATCATGAATAGCAGTGATGAGAGCATGTTCGGAGTCAAATGACTGCAAGTATATACATTCAGATTTGAAATGTCCGAAGAAGCTCTCCATGCACGCATTGTCCAAACATTTGCCCTTTCTCGCATACTCACTTTGATCCTGTACTGCTTCAGAAGTTTGTTGTATTGCCTGGAAGTATATTGATATCCTTGGTCACTATGGAGGAGAACTCCCTTTGTTTTACGTTCCACTTCTGGATACACCGGCGATTTCACAAAATGAAATCAGCACGATGCTTGATGTGATCACTCAATCCCAAATATGGGAAATCGTCCTCCATTATGCAAAGAAGAACAACATAGGCATTCTAGTTTTTATCCATAACGAGAACTTGGCCAAAGTAACTTGCAGCAGAATCATTCATTTGCACTAGATAAAAAAGCTAACGGATCTGAGCGGATCCATTAGCTTTTTTTTTTGGATTAGGTGCTAAGAAGCCGCTCCCAGCTTTGTATAGTATTCTGCTCATTCATATCGAGTCCGATTAGTACTAAATAGGAATCCGCATTATAATAGGCTGCCGGTTCCCAGGTTACCCTTTTCCCCGCATATTGCAGTAGATAATGTTTGTTCTTGCGCGGTACCCGCACATAACCTTTGGCCCGAAGTAAATTACTGCCTTGTGCATCTAAGAACTTCTCGATTTCCTTCGGAGTCAGGGCTCTTTCCTCAGGGAGCTGTAGCGATAGGGTGTTTATACGCGAAAAAGAAGGCGAAGGCTGATTGTGGGTCCCCAAAGAAGATTCATTGCTTGAGTCTTTCTTCTTAACTATTGGAGAATAAACGGGACGCTTGACGCGAGTAAGAGTATCTTTAACCTGATCCACTTTGATCCCGCCAAGAATAGACTCTAAGTCTATTACGCTATGCTTTGAACGTATAAGGGGGGAGCTCTCGTTCTGCTTGCGAATTTCTTTCTCAATTTTGACAAGTTTTTCGTCTTTAACCAGATCGACTTTATTGAGAATGAGAAGGTCGGCTGTTTCAATTTGCCGGCGCAAGGTTCGAACCAAATGTAAATCGGTATCGAACCAGCTATTGTACTCAAGGAGATGCTCCGCATCCAACACGGTGATGACCTTATGCAACTTCACTTTGGCGACTAGATCGGGTTCACTTAAAGCGAGTGCAACTTCTTCTGGGTTAGCAACGCCGGTCAGCTCTATGAAAAGAACATCCGGCTTGAGCAGGAGTAAATCCTTTAGCTTGCCGGCTAATTCTTGCTTTCGCGAGCAGCAGACGCAACCGTCTAAGAGTTTTTGAATGCCCAGCTCCATACCCAATGGGGTGAGTCCTATTCCATCGACATCACGCTTACCGAGTTCGTTCATGAGGATCGCAGGTTTTAGGCCCTTTTTCTGAGAAGCTTCCAGCAATTTTAGAAGCAGTGTCGTTTTGCCGCTTCCAAGAAATCCGCTTAATATAATGGCAGGAACTCTAATCTCGATTCACTCCTACTGTTTGACTTTTAACCGTAGATCGTCTATCTTTTGAATGTAATAATTACGATTATGAATGAGGCGTTCACCATGACTAGTAAAATAATTCCGATATATGTGTTGACTGGTTATCTAGGAAGCGGTAAAACTACTGTTCTTCTCGCACTGTTAGTAAGGTTGAAGAACGAAGGCAGACGTCCAGCAGTTATCATTAACGAATTCGGAGATGCGGACGTGGATGGTCAGATCATCGGGGAAGACATTCCGATGGAGGCTATGCTTGGCGGATGCATCTGCTGCTCGATCCGAGGGGATCTGAGTATGACCATACTTAATTTATGTGAGCAGTATAACCCGGACATTCTGATTATCGAGGCTACCGGAGCTGCTCATCCCGCTGAGATCATTGAAGGTGTATCGGATGCCTCTCTTCTGACGAGAACCGAGCTTCGGACGATTGTAAACGTCATTGACGCGCGCAGGCTTCTAGATACCTATTTACATTCAACAAGACAGGAAACCCGGCTTTACATAAGCCAAATCCAATCGGCTGGATGGTTGCTGCTTAACAAAATCGATCGGGTACCGATAGAGAGTCTTCCTTCGTTAGAGGAATGGATTCGGCAATACAATGGAGACACCCCGCTAATAGCAACGATTAAAGGAAGTGAGGGCTTGGGATTCTTGGATTTAGATTCGCAAATGAAGCCGAGAGAATCCATAGAACAGGAAGAAGGAGCAGGTGATGCAGGTGATTTCGCGTCCGAGAAAGAAGAGGAGGGGACAGATATTCACCCCTCATTGTCGGTAAAAACATATTACCTGGACGAACCAATCAACCGGGATTCATTCCATTCCTTTTGTCTGAACCTACCCCATGGAGTGAATCGTATGAAGGGAATCGTCCGCTTCGATGGCGAGCAAGGACTTCACCTCATTCAATATGCATATCGCGAATTGGAAATGATGTCTATTCGGCCTCAAAAGACCGTGCAAGAAGTCCTTGTCGTCATCGGGGAGCCAGAAACCCTGTCTGAAGTTAATGACACAATACTCGATATTATCGGATTCTAAGCATTAGGAAGCCACGCAATCCGCGAATTGCTTCTTGAACCATAGTTCATCAAGATTTCGTCCGATAATGACAAATTCGCTAAGTGGTGTTTCACTGCTCTTCCATGAACGATCAGCATAAGAACTGAAAAGCATGTGTATCCCCTGGAATACGACTCGCTGATCGACACCTTTGATATGAAGCACGCCCTTATATCGGAAAGTATCCGTCCCATGGTCCTGCAACCACTCGTTTAAGAATTGGTTAACCTTATCGATATCAAGCGGGCGCGTTTCTCTGAAAAATAACGAGGTCACATCGTCGTCGTGATCATGGTCTTCCTCTTCTAAGAAACCGGGGTCAATTTCCAGCTTTGTTGCTAAGTCGAAGGCGTCGATTCCAAGAATATGTCCAATATCGATTTCTGATTGTAACGTGCGGTACTGCTTGGCAGCCGGATTCATGGCGCGAAGTCGATGTTCTAGTTGGATAAGGTCGGCTTCCGGAACCAAGTCCGTCTTATTCAGTAACAGGACATCAGCGAATGCAACCTGCTCTTGCGCTTCATGGCCCTCGTCAAGATGCTGACCTGCATGTTTGGCATCGACTACAGTGATGATCGCATCCAAATGATAGAAATCAGCAATGGTTTCATCTACGAAGAATGTTTGAGCAACCGGCGCTGGATCGGCTAAGCCTGTCGTTTCAATAAGTACGCGGTCAAAACCGGCTTTTCGCTGGTCGCCCTGTCCTTGCTTCGCTTCCATCAGCTCGGTGAGAATCCGAATAAGGTCTCCTCGCACTGTACAGCAAATGCAGCCATTGTTCATCTCGATGATTTCCTCGTCCGCACCTACGATTAGCTGGTTGTCGATACCGACTTCACCGAACTCGTTCACAATGACGGCGATTTTCTGCCCGTGATCAGCAGTAAGGACATGATTTAACAACGTCGTCTTGCCTGCACCTAGAAATCCCGTTAATATCGTGACGGGAATACGGGATACTTCCTTCTTTATCGTTGTCAATGAAATCACCCTCGTCCTTAATCGTAATTATTACAACTAAACACAGTATAAAATTTCAAAATTTCAAAGTCAAATGTAAACCTTGTTATTTTCACTGCCCGCTTTTATAATCGTAATAATTACAATTAAAAAGGAGGGTTTATGTGGGTACACGAAACTTAGAAGTCATGCAAACTCACTTGCTCATTTGCAATGGAGATAGCTGTATGTTGCATCAAGGAGAAGAGGTTACTTTGGCGATCAGGGAAGAAATATCCCGATTAGGTGTGGACCATCTTATACATACAACACGTACACGCTGTAATGGCAGATGTATGGATGCGTGCGTCGTAATTGCTTATCCGGAGGGATCATGGTACAAGGACATGACTCCCGAAACGGGTAAAGAGTTAGTTCGCAATATGACAGAGGGTAGGAAATTAGAGGAGAGATTGGTCTATTCTTTTGCCCCTATGAATGAGGAGCAATATGAATAACTGGTATGAAAAAAGTTTTGGTGAGGACTACTTGATTATATATAAGCATCGGGATATGCATGGAGCAGCGGCCGAGGTTCGCAAAATGATCGCATGGCTGAAGCTTCCCAACCATAGTCATGTATTAGATCTATGCTGCGGTATGGGAAGACACGCCTTAGCACTTGTCGAAGCAGGCTACTGTGTGACGGGTGTAGACTTGTCTCCGATTCTACTGATGGAAGCTCGCGCCTCAGATCCCAACAATACTATTCGTTGGGTTCAAAGCGATATGCGTTCGTTACCTTGTGACGAGACATTTAATGAAAGCTTCGACGCGGTCGTTAATCTGTTTACGTCCTTTGGTTACTTCGAAGAGGACAGCGAACAGCTCAAAGTACTTAAGCAAATCTATCAGGCACTGAAACCAGGAGGCCAGTTCATTATTGATTATATGAATGCTTCTTATACTGCTAAACATCTTGTTCTCTCTTCGGAAAGAACTGTGGATGAGAATTCAATTATAGAGACCCGTAATATCAAAGATGGTTTCGTGACGAAAGAAATCGTAGTTCAGGGTCCGCATAGGAAGACAAGCAGATATACAGAGCGCGTCAAGCTCTATTCACTAGATAAGCTAACGGAAATGTTGAACGAGGTCGGTCTGGCCATAGACGCCGTTTACGGAAACTATGATGAGGACGATTATGACGATCTGCGGTCGCCGCGGATGATTATAACAGGACATCGATAATAAAGGAGCTTCAGTCTAACATGAGTAAAACAAACAACAACAACCGCCTTCCTCGAGCTAAAGGAATCGATATGGCTACCTTTTATACCCCAAAGGATTGTGCCAAAAAAGTAAAGAGAATCGTTCTGCATCCCCAAAATCGGCAAATTGTCGAAGAGTTTGTTATCATTCTGGGCATGAAAGAAAAGTTTGAAGAGCATGATGTACCGATTCCTAACAAGGTAGTTATGTTCGGTCCGCCAGGAACAGGAAAAACCTTAACTGCGTTCTATATCGCACAGCAGCTAGACATTCCGCTTATTCTCGTTCGACTAGATGCGATTATTCATAGCCACTTGGGTGAAACCGGCAGCAACATACGGAAAATATTCGATCATGCCAAATCATCCCCATGCGTCCTATTTCTCGATGAATTCGATGCAATTGCTAGAACCCGTGAGAATAATGATGAAGTGAAAGAGATGTCGCGAGTCGTCAATACGCTGCTTCAGTGCCTAGACGAATTTGAAGGCGACAGCATCTTTGTCGCTGCGACCAACCTTGAAGAAGAACTGGATAATGCCGTGTGGCGCAGATTCGATACGAAAATGACATTCGGGATGCCGGATGATAACAGCAGGAATGAGTATATCCAATTGTTGATCGGGGATTTCGAGCAGGAGAAACACATTTTGGAGTTATCTTCCAAATTGTTAATGGGCTGCAGCTTTGCGGATATAGAGCAGATTGTTCTGAAGGCCAAACGAAAGGCCATTATTGAGAATAACCAGCTGACCTTCAGTGCAATCGCAGAGTCTTTCGAAGAGTACAAGCCACATGGCAAATAAGGAAGTGTAATAGGTGGTTGCTCAAAATTTCTTCAGCCTTCTCTTGACAGTTTTAATCGTAAAGGTTACGTTTATTAAACGTAGTATTTACGATTTACCGAAGGGGCGCATCCAAATGGCGAAAATCGTACCGGAGCAAACGACTCGAACGATAAAACCCAAAACGGAACAAATTATTCAAATGTTCTCCCGCTACGGCTTGCGGATTACCGAACAGCGCAGGTCCATTGCCAAATTGTTCGCGGAAACCGCCGATTTGTTAACGCCTATGCAAGTCTATCATGATCTCGGTTCGAAGCATCGGGGACTTAGTTTCGATACCGTATATCGTAATCTGAAACTACTACAGAATTTAGGCGTGCTTGAGCCTTTCTATAACAAGGATGGAGTGAAATTCGGCATCAACAGCAGCCATTCCGACTCCGGGCAACATCTTTTCATATGCATGTCCTGCGACATCGTCTACCCGTTTGATACCAGCTTCTTAATCGAGATTCCGCAGTTGCCTCTCGAATTCAAAGCGGTCATTCATCGTCACGAGGTGTTGGGTTATTGCCCTGATTGCAATCGCTGCTAAGTAAATAATGCTACAGGAAAGGGTGAAGTTATGCTGCTCACATCAATGAGGAATGTTGTCTTTGGTTATGGAGACACTCCTTGCTTGGAAGATGTGGATATCGAGATCCATAGCGGTGAATTCGCAGCGGTGACCGGACCTAACGGGGCATCGAAGACGACACTGCTCAAGTTGGTTCTTGGCTTGTTACAGCCTTGGAGCGGGACAGTGGCTAGAGCAAGTAGACGAGAGGATGGAAAGAAGATCGTCGTTGGATATATCCCTCAACAGATCGCCGCATTCAACTCAGGATTCCCTAGCACGGTGGTGGAATTCGTTCGTTCGGGAACTTATACGAGAGGATCTTGGTTGAGACCCGTCAGTCGACAAGATCAAAACCTCACTGAGCATGCTTTGAAGCAGGTCGGCTTGTGGGAGCTGCGTGATCGCAAAATCGGCGAGCTCTCCGGAGGCCAGAAACAAAGGATATGCATCGCGAGGGCTTTGGCTCAGCAACCGGATTTGCTCGTGCTAGACGAACCGTCGAATGGGATGGACACGGACAGCCGTTCCAGATTATACGCATTACTTGGAGAACTAGTGCAGGAACGAAACATAACCGTCGTCATGGTCACCCATGGCTTATCAGAAGCTAGCCCCTACTTGGATCGGGTAATCGAGCTAGAAAAGAAGGAGGCTGGAGGATGGAAATGCTGCACTACGACTTCATGCAAAGGGCATTTTTCGCCGGTGGTCTAATTGCTCTGGTCGCTTCGGTTCTCGGAGTATACCTGATGCTAAGAAGACAGGCACTCATGGCGGACATGCTTTCTCACGTTTCGTTGGCGGGAGTCGCGATGGGCGCGTTGTTGAAGGTTAATCCCACACTCTTCGGCTTTGTCATAGCCTTAATTGGCGCAATAGTCGTTGAATATGTGAGAAGATCTTACAAAACTTATTCCGAGGTGTCTATCGCCATCATCATGATCGGAGGATTATCGACTGCTGTCGTGCTCATGTCGATGAATCCAGGAATTAGCCGCGGCTTCTCCTCTTATCTGTTCGGATCCGTCGTCGCGGTACAGAAAACCGAGATTTATTTGGTTGCGGGAGTTACTCTCATCGGAGCTTTGTTTTTCTATGTGTTAAGGAAGCCCTTGTATCTTATTACCTTTGACGAGGAAACAGCTAGAACGAATGGCGTTCCAGTAAACTGGATCTCGCTGCTGTTCAGCATCATAACCGGGATGATCGTTGCCGCGGCGATGCCGATAGTAGGCGTTCTGTTGGTCTCTTCCTTGATTGTGCTCCCAGCTGCACTGGCCATCCGTTTAGCACAGAGCTTTACCGGTGCTTTATGGCTTGCGATGCTAATCGGAGTGACTGGCGTTTTCTCTGGATTGACGGGTTCCTATGTGTTGAGCACTCCTCCAGGGGGGACGATCGCATTGACGTTACTTCTTTTTCTAGTCATCGGTATTGGTGCTATGAAAGTTGTCGTGAAGTGGAGGAAGCAACATGGCAAGCTTAAAGGTACGATCCATATAAACGAGCAGAAAAAGCTTCGTGAGCATGTTAGCTTAGGTCAAGATCCACCAGTTATTCATTAATCATTCATATCATTCGGGGGGAAGTTAGCAAATGAAATTATCAAAAGGTTTGGCAGGAATCGCTATTGCGGCATTGGTATTATCGGGTTGTGGAAATTCGAATGGGAACAATGAGGGTAATGGGGAAAAGTTAAAGGTCGTGGCCAGCTTCTACCCGATGGTAGAGTTTACTAAGCAGGTTGCTGGAGATCATGCTGAGGTTGTAGGGCTGATTCCTTCTGGTGCAGAGCCGCACGATTGGGAGCCGTCCCCTAAAGACGTAGCTGCTATTCAGGATGCCGATTTGTTCGTTTATAACGGTATGATAGAGGGCTGGGTGGAAAAAACGCTGGAAAGCACGAAGAATGAGAAACGTATTGTCGTTAGAGCGATAGACGGCATCGAGTTAATAGAAGGATCGGATGAACATGAGCACGAGGAAGAAGGGCACGAGGAAGAAGGCGAACATCCTCTTGATCCGCATGTTTGGTTGTCACCTACTCTAGCACAGCAAGAAGTCCGCCATATTCAAGCTGGTCTGGAGCGAGCCGATCCGGATAATAAGGACAATTACAAGAAAAATGCAGATGCTTATATCGAGAAGCTGAAGGCGTTGGATGAGAAATTCAAGCAGGATTTAAGCAATTCTAAACATAAGGAATTCATAACCCAGCATGCCGCTTTTGGCTATTTGGCTAAAGATTATGGATTAACGCAGGTTCCGATCGCAGGTCTATCTCCAGAACAGGAGCCTTCACCGGAAGAGATGGCGGAGGTTGTCGCCTTCGCGAAAGAGCATGAAGTAAAGACTATTTTCTTCGAAACGCTAGTGGACCCCAAGATAGCCCAGACGATTGCAGACGAAATCGGGGCAAAGACGGATGTGCTCAATCCCCTTGAAGGATTGACCGAGGAAGATATGAGCAAAGGACTCGATTATATTAAAATCATGGAAAATAACCTTGCAGGATTAGCAAAAGCGCTTAACGAATAACGAGCGTAAGGGAGCTAATGAATAAAAGGGTAGATGATTATGGGAAAGGAGGTTGGCCTCATGAGAGTCATTATTACGCTGGCATGCACGGAGTGTGGGGATCGCAACTACACGACATCAAAAAATAAACGTACGCATCCGTCGAGGCTTGAATTCAAGAAGTACAGCCCTCGCCTTAAGAAGTACACGATCCACCGAGAAACTCGTTAAAGTATCTATTGAAGGGCTGCTCTCCTATGAGAGAAGCCCTTTTTTTCTAGTTATTATCAGCCATGTTGATTCATGTGGATTATCGATATACAATCATTGATAATATAAGGTGGCGATTCTAGCTTGCTGAAAGGATAGGTAGAAAATGTCTGATCCAAATACGGTTCAGGAAATGCTTACGATCATGTCTAAGAATGGATGGAGAATAACCGATAAACGTAGAAAACTAGCGCAAATTTTTACGGACTATGACGGTTACTTATCACCTAAAGATGTCTACGAAAAACTGTGTGTGAATTATCCAAGCGTCAGTTTCGATACCGTTTATCGCAATCTTAGAATGCTGAGCGAAATGGGTGTTCTGGAGCAATTCTATTTTCTAGATGGAGGTTTGAAATTCAAAGTAAATTGCCTTTCACACCATCATCACCATTTAATTTGCATCAATTGTGAAAAGACGCTGATATTTGAGTATTGTCCTATGGAACAAAAACTAGATCTCCCTGGGAAATATAAAATTATTAATCACCGATTCGAGGTGTATGGGATCTGTGAAGAGTGTCAGATGTCTTCGTCTTGATCCCAATAATTGTCGTAACTTAACCGTTACCGGTATAAACCGTTATCCGATTGAGAACCGATGGCATATGGCTACGGTCAAAAATAGGGTGGTATCACGACACATTCGTCCCTGACGGATGTGTCTTTTTGTTTTTTTCCACATACAAAAGGAGGCTGCATCTCATGCGCCAAAGCAATTTATTACTTACGACATTGCGTGAATCGCCCGCAGACGCCGAGGTAATCAGTCATCAATTGATGCTTCGTGCAGGGTTTATCCGGCAATTAGCAGCAGGAATTTACACATACATGCCGCTTGGAAGACGAGTTCTCCGGAAGGTAGAACAAATAGTGCGTGAGGAAATGGACAAAGCAGGTGCTCAAGAACTGTTGATGCCTGCCATACAGCCTGTGGAATTGTGGAAAGAGTCCGGACGATATTCTGTATATGGACCGGAATTAATACGTTTACATGACCGACATGATCGAGAATTTGCTCTCGGTCCTACACATGAAGAGGTGATCACTTCAATAGTGCGAAATGAAATTAACTCCTATAGGAAACTGCCAGTGACGCTATATCAAATTCAAACAAAGTTTCGTGATGAACGGCGTCCCCGTTTCGGTCTCCTCCGAGGCAGAGAGTTTCTGATGAAAGATGCCTATTCGTTTGATGCGGATTTTAAAGGGCTGGATGAATCATACTGGAAGATGTTTAAGGCTTATAATCGGATATTCACCCGATGTGGAATAAACTTTCGCGCAGTCGAGGCTGATGCAGGTGCAATTGGCGGCGAAGGTGGAACACATGAATTTATGGCGTTGGCCGATAGAGGTGAAGATACGATTGCAGCTTGTACGTGTTGTGAATATGCCGCTAATCTTGAGAAAGCTGAGTCTAGCGCAATTTCGTTAGAAGCTGATGAAATGATTTCCGTAGATAAATACGAGATTTTCATCGCTGACCATAAAGCAGTTATGGTATTGAAGTGCTGATGGACGACAGAGATGAGCGTCCTGGAGTTAAGTTCAAAGATTCGGATTTGATTGGTATCCCCATAAGAATAGTGATTGGTAAAGATGCTGAGAAAGGGAATGTTGAGTTTATAGAGCGAAGAAACAATAAGAAAGAGTCAATTCAAATCAACGATGCTTTTGCGCGTATTATGGATGAGTTAACTGTAAACTAATAAACATATTCCAAAAAGCTGTTGCTTGTGAAATTGGTCAAGACCCCAAATAGTAGACATTATAAAAAACTTTTGAAAGAGTAACAACAACTTGGACAGAAGCACTTTTTTCTGGATAAAAAGCGAAAGTGATATTCAAAGGTGTAAAATCCTATACGTTGCGACTGTATTCCCGCGGCGTTAATCCTTCTTGCTTCTTGAAGCGTTGAATGAAATAGCTGACGCTCGGATACCCGCAGCCCGACGCGATGTCCTGCAGCGGCATGTTCCTGTTCTCGATCAGCATCTGCTTCGCTTGCCGGATGCGGCAAAGCGAGACGAATTCCATCGGCGCCAGCTGCGTCAGCTTGCGGAACAATTTGCAGAAATAGAACGTGCTCACGTTCGCGCGATCCGCCCATTCCTTTAGCTCGAAAGGTTCGCAAGCCCTCTCTTGAAGTTCGGGCAACAAGCTCATGACCAAGTCCGCGCTGCTGTTGTCCTTCTTCGGAGCGAGCGGTGTCGCCTGCGTCACGTATTCGGCGATGATGGCGTATGCGAGCGTGGACAAGGCGGCGGACAGCCACAGCTTGTTCTTCTCCGCCGCCTCGATCAGCGCGTCGAAAGACCGCTCGAGCTCCTCTTTCCTCTTCATCGTCCATAAGCTCGTTTGGTAGAACCCTTTTTCCGCCAGGAATTCTTTGATCTTCGTTCCGTAGAAGTGGACGAAATATACTTCCCATGGTTCGTCCTGGCTGGAATAGTAATGCTGCGTTTGCTGCGGGGCGAACAAGAACGAGTCTCCCGCCTTCAGCTCGTACGTTTTGCCGTCGATGACGACGCTGCCTTTGCCCTTGGCGACCAGATGAAGGTTGAAATGGGGGAATTCTCCCGTCTCCCGGAGACAGATATGGTTCGGGTCGTCGCGAATGAGGCCGACCGATTCCGGAAAACAGGGGAATTGATTGTCGCCGATGCTCGGCAGCGCGATATACTTGAACATGCGATTCCTCCGCCAATGACAATATCATGATATCGGAAACAAGATATTTAGATATGACATGGAAAGTAGATTTAGTATGATAACAATATCACATCGGTACAGGTACATGAAGTCCGAAAAAGAGGTGCTTTTAATGTCCAAACAACTGAACTGGGGCGTCATCGGTGCAGCAGGCATCAACGGCGCGGTCGTTCCCGCCATCCAAGCTTCCTCCACGGGGCGCGTCGTCGCGATCGCGAGCCGAACGCAAGAGAAGGCCCAAGCGGCAGCCGACAAATTCGGCGTTCCGACCGCTTACGGCAGTTACGAGGAATTGCTGGCCGATAAGAGTATCGAAGCGGTATACATTCCGCTTCCGAACCACCTGCACCGGGAATGGGCGATCCGCGCCGCGGAAGCCGGCAAACACGTTTTATGCGAGAAGCCGCTTGCCCTGA
This sequence comes from Cohnella sp., assembly GCF_041640265.1. Classification (GTDB taxonomy): domain Bacteria; phylum Bacillota; class Bacilli; order Paenibacillales; family Paenibacillaceae; genus Cohnella. Next base: position 109,887 of record NZ_JBEQAP010000003.1, on the reverse strand, counting down.
ACGCTCAAGAAGGGCAAGAGATGGCCGACGCCTGCGCGAAGGCGGGCGTACAGCTCGCGGAAGCGTTCATGTATCGCCACCAGCCGCGCTGGGAACGCATCAAGAACGTCATTGCCTCCGGCGAGATCGGCGAGCTACGCGTCTTGCGCGGAGCGTTCACGTTCAACGGAGCCGCGAACAAAGGCAACGTCCGGTTCAACGCCGACTGGGGCGGCGGCTCGCTGTTCGACGTCGGCTGTTATCCGGTCAGTACCGCCAGGTTCCTGCTCGGCAGCGAGCCCGTCGCCGCTTCGGCCCACGCCCTATTCTCTCCCGAGCACGACGGCGTCGATATGATGCTCTCGGGCATTCTGGAGTTTCCCGGCGACGTCGCGCTGACGTTCGACTGCGGCATGTGGGCCGACTTCCGCAATTTCTTCGAGATCGTCGGCACGAAGGGCCGCATCGATATTCCCGGCACGTTCCTTCCGAACGGGGAAGAAGCGGACTTCACCGTTTATTCGGGCGGCCAGCGCAGAGTAGACAAAGAGCCTGCCCCGAACCAATATACTCTTCAGGCCGATCGGTTCGCCCGCTCCGTGTGGGGCGAGGATACGCCTCTCGTTCCACCGACCGACGCGATCCGGAACATGCGTGCGCTCGACGCGTTGCTGCGCTCCGCGCGCGAGAAAGCGAGAGTGACCCTATGACGGCGAAGCTTGGCAAACCTTCGATCCGCATCGACGACTCGATCTCATGCGCGAAGCTCATTCTCGGTTCGATGATGCTGAAGGAAGAAAACATGGAGCACGCCGCAGGCTTGATGGACGCGTACGTCTCCATCGGCGGCAATTGTATCGATACGGCGCACGTCTACGGGGAAAGCACCGCGCGGTCGGTCGGCCTCTGGATGAAGGAACGCGGCAACCGCGGGGACGTCGTCATTATCGGCAAAGGCGCCCATCCGTACGGGAGCCCCCGCATGACGCGCGAGTTCATGGAACAAGATTTGCTAGATACCTTCGAACGGATGCAGACGGATTACGTTGATATTTTCATGCTTCATCGCGACGATCTGGACAAGACGGTCGGCTACATCATGGAATCGATGAACGCCATGCTGGCGGCCGGTTATTGCCGCGCGCTCGGCGTGTCCAACTGGACGGTAGCTCGCATCGAAGAGGCGAACAGGTACGCCGCGGCGAACGGCTTGACCCCGCTAACTTGCAACAGTCCGAATCTCAGCCTGGCCAAGCCGAACGAGGCGCGTTGGGATGGCTGCGTCTCCGTATACGCCGACGACTTGGAGTGGCACGAACGCACGCGGCTGCCGCTCTTGTCCTGGTCTTCTCAGGCGCAGGGCTTCTTCACCGGAAGGTACAACCGCGACAACGGCGACCCGGAAATCCGCCGCGTCTATTACAGCGAAGCGAACTGGGAGCGATATCGCAAAGCGGAGCAGCTCGCGCGGGAGAAGGGCGTCTCGGCGAACGACATCGCCCTCGCCTACGTGTTGAACCAGCCGTTCCCCGTCTGCGCGCTCATCGGCCCGAACACCGTGCAAGAGCTCCATTCGAGCGCTGAAGCTGTGAAAGTCGACCTCTCGGCATCCGAAGTGGCTTGGCTCGACCAAGTCGACCCAGCATAAGCAGATTCGTGGGGAACTATGCGAGGTGGCGGAAGTGCATAACTAACAAGCAGTGATTAGTCCAAGAGGATATGTGCAAACCATAAATCATAGAATGACTACTCTGATTGACTTCCTCGTATAGGTTGGACATAATACAAGTATATTGAATTGAACGGGGAAGCACCTCGCCAAAGCCAGACACAAGACGTGTTGCTTTGTCGGGGTGGTTTTTTAATGTGGAGGAGGATCGGCTTTGGACAAAAAAAAGAAAAGAGAAGAACGGATCGGGGAGCAGCAGGTGACGTATGATATTTATGCGGCGATGCCGGATGACGGAAAACGATACGAAATATTCGATGGCATTCTCGAGATGATGACTCCGGGTCCGTCTGTAATTCATCAGAGCGTCAGCGGAGATCTGCAGTTTATATTGAAGCAAAGCTGCAATTCCGATTATATGATCTTTGTTGCACCACTTGACGTTATTCTGAGCCGGACGAACGTCGTTCAGCCCGACCTGATCCTCGTTCATCGCAGCCGGATGGAAATTGTAACCAGTAGAGCGATTGAAGGAGTTCCGGATCTCGTCGTGGAGGTGTTATCCCCAGGCTCCCGCAAACGGGACAAAGTAAAAAAGATGAACATATACGCCAAGCATGCGGTGCCGGAATATTGGATTGTCGACGTGAACGCGCGCACGCTGGAGCAGTATGTGCTGAACGACGAGCGGTATGAGCTTAGTAATCTATTCGAAGGCGACGATCTAGTGACATCAGACGGTTTGGCTTGCGTGAAGTTCGCCATTAGCGACTTATTTAAGGATGCAAGTATACAGAAGCTATTTCCCTTGAGCTGAACTCGCGGACTTAGCTTCTCCTTGAATTCTCGAATATACATACTGAATCGGATTGACCTTATGCCCTGCCAAATTGGCAGGGCTATTTTTGTGTAAAAAGTCGTCAAAACGCTACTGAATTAGTCTGCAAAATGTTAGTGAGAATATTAATTCTTCTTTAAGATTAGAATTGGGGTTTCATATGAAGTCAGAAGGCGAGGATAATTAAATGCTTAAGTTGATCATTCAAACGTTGGCTGAATTAATCCTTCCTACCTTGATGTCCAACATCGTTATGCTTCGGCTGGAGTATCAGAAGACTACGGAAGAACACTTCGTGACGGACGGGTGTGAGAGTGATTCGAGCCTTTCATCGATTGGAATGGGAGCAGGAGCGCTTTGTTAAATGTTAGTACCCTAACGATATGAGGTGAGAGAATGAAGCCGCCAGATGCAATCAGTTTCGAAATTAAGGTGCTGGCGAACTTAATCAAACGAAAATTAGACGATGGCTCGTCAGATGGTGGAGAAGACGGATTAACGGGCATGCAAGGCTGGATTATCGGTTACGTAAGGGCCAACTCGGATCGCGTGGTGTTCCAACGGGATATAGAGAAGGATTTCAATATTCGACGCGCAACGGTGACAGGCGTCTTGCAGCTAATGGAACGTAACGGTCTCATCGTTCGAGAATCAGTTGGGCATGACGCAAGACTTAAGAAGATTACCCTTACGCCGAAAGCGAACTTATTGCATGAGCGGGTCGTCCAACGATTTATGGAATTTGAAAATGACCTGCGTTGCGGATTAAGCGAGGAAGAGATCGCTTCATTCTTTGGGATCGTGGAGAAGTTGAAGAAGAACCTTAAGTAAAATTTTTTGCCCCTATAGTTAGGACGCTAACAGTGAGGGTCTGAACAAGTTTGCGGTCAAAGGCAGGAGGGTATTTCATGAAACTATTATTACGGTATTTAAAGCCGTTCGCGCTTGCGTTAACAGTAAGCATAGCATTCCTAATCGTCCAAGTTTTATGCGATTTAGGGCTTCCGAGACTGATGAGCGATATGGTTGATACTGGAATACAGGCCGGGGGGATTGAGCAAGGCGCACCCACTGCGATAAGCACAGACGGGATCGAGCTGCTGAAGACGTTCCTAAACGAGCAAGATGCCGCGAAAGCAGTGCTGGACAAACATCTCCCCGGATTCGCTGCCAACCCGATGACCGGGATGGCTAGCGGGTTTACGCTCAGTCAATTGGCCGCATTTCCGCAAGCGAATATCTCCTCGGAAATACTGGCATCCATCGTATCTGATTTAGCAACTGTCGGAGAATAAACGAAAGAGTTGAGTATTCCGAATAATCGGAACTAAGGAGGTTGATTAGGTGAAGCTTATTGGAAAAGTAGCAGTCGTCACGGGAGCGGCATCGGGGATGGGCAAAGCGATCGCGGAGCTCTTCGCCGAAGAAGGTGCAAAAGTAGTCGTTTCGGATCTGAATGTTGAAAACGCGGGCAAAGTGGCCGAGGGAATTGGAGCTAAGGGCGGAACAGCTTTCGCAGTGGCAACCAATGTCGCCATCGAGGAAGACGTTCAACGCTTGATCGACACTGCGGTTCAAACGTACGGTACCGTGGACAATCTCGTCAACAATGCCGGCATCATGGACAATTTCGTTCCTGCGGGTGACATTACGGACGAGCTGTGGGACAAGGTTTTCGCTGTGAACACGACCGGACCGATGCGGACGACGCGGAAGGTTCTTCCCATCTTCATCGGCAAAAAGAAAGGCGTAATCGTGAATATCGCTTCGGCCGGCGGTTTGTTCGGTTCCAGGGCGGGTGTCGCCTATACCGCTTCGAAGCACGCCGTCGTCGGATTTACGAAGAACGTCGGCTTCCAATATGCGAATCTCGGTATTCGCTGTAATGCGATCGCTCCAGGCGCGGTCGCTACGAATATCGCAATGACCATAACGGCACCGAATCCGTTCGGCGCGGGACGCGCGCAGATCGGTTTGGGCATTAATCCAGGCTTAGGTCAACCGGAAGACATCGCGAAGGTCGCACTGTTCCTGGCCTCCGACGATTCCAGCTTTGTCAACGGCACGACGGTGACGGCCGACGCGGGTTGGACGGCTTATTAATGCGAAAATGTGAAATGCTCTACTCTGCCGGTATTAAAGGTATAACGGAGGATCTGTACTTGATCAGAAGGTATCGCATCTAAAAATTCTTATGCGGTAACCTTGAAGGCTCTGAAATATTTCTTTCAGGTATTCAAGAAGTATACGGGGATGACCCCTAATCAATATCGAAATTACATTGACGCAGAGAAGGAGACAGGAAAATGAACAAGCTGTTGTACGGAGTAGCGTATTACGATGAATACTTCGGGCGCGAATGTACAGCATCGTTTCGTGTTTAGCCGCTAGAATATACATATATAATATTTCGTTTACGAGCCACTGCGATAAGCAGTGGCTCGTATTTTTCTGTAGTTATAAATAAGTTTAGCCTTTTTAGATTGCAACTAGGTCAGTTACCCTCTATTTAACATTGGTTTTACGGGAAGGGGAACGGGAGGATAGTCGTTCAATGAATTGGGTGTCTACTGTAATTTTATTCTTTACGGTGGAGCCCGATTCAATAGATTGAATGAGTAAATCTACGGCTAAATGGGCCATTCGTTCTTTTTCCACGTGAACGGTTGTAAGCTCGGGTGAAACGATCACAGCTTCAGAAATGTTGTCGAACCCGACCACGGATACGTCTTCCGGAACATGGTAGCCTAACTCACTAAGCGTCTTAATGGCACTGATGGCGATATAATCGCATTCGCAGAAGAAAGCGGTCGGCATAGGGCGACCTGCCTCCAAATAAGCGGTTAAATGATTCTTTAATCCCTCTTGAGAGGAAAGGATTGTGGGTGCTACGGAGATAACATTCTCCTCGGGGATTACTTGACCATATTCTCGTAATGCGGTCTCGAATCCTTCCCTGCGGTCATCAAAATTACGCATTCTTATGTTGGATGCGAGATAGCCAATGTCCTTGTGGCCTAGGTTGCATAGGTGAGAACCCGCTTGATAAGCCCCCATGATGTTATTGATCTGAACAAAGTGGACGGGGAGCGTTTCGAAGCAAGTATCCAGAACGACTAGAGGTGACGGCACTTTGGCCGAAATATCCGCAATTTGAATGTTATCCAGATTAGTTCCTAGCAGGATGATCCCATCGCAGCGCTTCTCTTCGGCTAGAGTTCTGATATCTTGTTCGAATGAGCTCATGTTGACCGAGGTGAATACCAGAGAGTATCCAGCTGCACGACTTCGCTCTTCAATGTAATGAATCAACTCGCGAAAGAATGGCTGCTGGTAATATTGCTCCAGTACGATTCCCGAGTTGGCAAACACAAGGAAAGTAATTGATTTAGTTGATTGATCTCGAATGGCTAATCTTGTTTTGGGCAAGTAGCCACTCTCTTTAGCGATTCTAAGTATGCGTTCTCGGGTTTCAGGTCCTATGCCAGGCTTACCGCTGAGGGCAAAGGAAACAGCGGATTTCGATACTCCCGCAAGCCTTGCGATGTCTTCCATCTTCACGATTAATAATCCCCATTTCATTCGGAAACAGTTTAGTAAGTTTAGTTTACACTCGAATGAGACAGGAAGCAATGTGAAGTACAACAATTGATAAAAATTTAGTTTATATGAACTAAAATGATAGCTTTTTTTCTATAAACTCATTGACTTCGGGTATAAACGGTGATAAATTTATGGCGTAATCATAAACACATATTATTAGTTTAGTTAAGTTTAGTTATTCTGATTTTAACTTTATCATTTGATTGTTTAGTAACCAACAGAGGAGACGGGATAATGAAAAAGTTGAAATTGGGATATGCTCCGACACGCCGTTTCGTATTTAGCGCTGAGGATGCTTTCAGGTACAAAGTGCTAATTAAAGAGAAAATCGAAAGCTTCGGAATGGATATCGATATCGTAGATCTTGAAGGGCTCAATCAGGAAGGATTGCTCTATGACGACAATATTAATGCTGATCTAATCGCGGAGAGATTCCGGCAGGAGAATGTGGATGCGGTTTTTTTCCCGCACTGTAACTTCGGAACGGAAGATACGGTTGCGCGCGTGGGCAAAGCGCTTGGCAAACCTGTCCTGTTATGGGGGCCTCGCGACGAGTCCCCCTTGGAAGACGGGATGAGGCTTCGAGATACGCAATGCGGACTCTTCGCAACGGGTAAAGTGCTTCGTCGGTTTAACGTCCCTTTCACCTATGTGACGAACAGCCGAGTGGACGATCCTGTTTTCGAACGAGGATTCACTAATTTTATTGCAGCGGCAAACGTGGTGAGACAATTCCGCAGCCTGCGTATTCTGCAGATCGGTCCACGTCCATCCTCCTTCTGGACGATGATGTGTAATGAAGGCGAGTTATTAGAACGATTTGGCATCGAAATTCATCCCATTACGCTCGTTGACATCCAAAGATCTACGAAACGGATTGAGAACGGAACTAGCTCTGAGCTAGCTGAAGCGGTCGATTATATCAAAGCCAAGCTTGATTGGTCCGAAGTGATAGAAGCGGATGTGAAACGTATCGCGGCTTTGAAGGTTGCTATGAAGCAGTATGCCGTTCAAACCGGAAGCTCCGCAATAGCCATCCAATGCTGGTCATCCCTACAGGACGCAATGGGTATTATGCCTTGTCTCGCCAATGCGATCCTTACCGATGAACAGATCCCGGTAACGTGTGAGACTGACATTCACGGAGCAATCACCTCCGTCATGGTGCAGGCGGCAACAATGAACCAGCATCCGACCTTTTTTGCCGACTTGACAGTAAGACATCCTGAGAACCCGAATGGCGAGCTGCTGTTTCACTGCGGGAATTTCCCTGTGTCTTTATCCGTAGAGAACAAGCCAAGGCTTCGTAAGCATTTTCTATTTGATGATCATGCTCCGGGTACACACGAAGGGGAAATCAAAGGCGGGGGCATGACACTTGCTCGTTTCGACGGAGATCACGGGGACTATCAGATGTTCCTTGGTAAAGCTAGTGGTATTCAAGGTCCTTATACGCGAGGTTCCTATGTTTGGGTGGAAGTAAATGATTGGCCGTTATGGGAAGAGAAGCTGGTGAAAGGTCCATATGTGCATCACGCTGTAGGGATTCATGCGAACGCTATTCCTGCTCTATATGAAGCATGCAATTATATTCCCGGACTAACCCCGGACCCCGTTGATCCGACAGAGCAAGAAATCAAGGCGTGGCTGCGCGGCACAGGTATGTAATCAAGGAGGGCATCATCTATGGAAAAGATAGCATTGAAAGCGAAAGCCGCTCAGATTCGAATGGATCTTATACGCATGATTCATACCGCCAAAACAGGTCATACAGGCGGTTCTTTAAGCAACACTGATATTCTAACCGCTCTTTATTATCGGGTGATGAAAATCGATTCTAACAATCCGAAATGGGAGGATCGTGATCGGTTTATTGCCAGCAAAGGCCATTCCGTTGAATCATTATGGTGCATTCTTGCAGATCTTGGCTTCTTCCCCGTAGAGGAATTGAATACCTTCAGCCAATTCGGTACGCGACTTATCGGTCACCCGAATAATAAAGTGCCTGGCATTGAGATGAATACTGGGGCTCTTGGCCATGGTCTGGCGATTTCTGTTGGCATGGCGCTTGCAGGCAAAAGGGACGGCAAAGCCTACCGCGTATTCTGCTTGATGGGTGACGGCGAGCAGGCCGAAGGCTCCGTGTGGGAAGCGGCGATGGCGGGCTCGCATTACAAGCTTGACAATTTGGTTGGGATTATCGATCGCAATCGGCTGCAGATAAGCGGTTCGACGGAGGATGTCATGGGACTCGAGCCGCTTGAGGAGAAGTGGACTTCGTTCGGCTGGAACGTCGTATCCATTGACGGTAATGATATCGAAGCGCTTGTTGATGTATTCGAGTCAGCTCCAGCAATTCCGAACAAACCGACATTAATCATGGCTAATACGGTTAAAGGCAAAGGTGTTTCCTTCGCGGAAAATGTAGCTCATTGGCACCACCACGTTCCAAGCGGTGAGCAATTGGAGCTAGCGTTAGCCGAATTGTCCGCAGCGATTGAGGGCTATAAGCAGGAAGGGCAGGTGCGATAGTCATGGCTAACAAAATCCCGAATAGGCAAGTGATATGTGACACTTTATTGGAGCTTGCTCATAATGATCAAGACATCATGGTCATAACCAGTGATTCCCGTGGATCGGCGGCTATGGCTCCGTTCGCGAATACTTTTCCTGAGCAATTCGTCGAGGTAGGCATCGCAGAACAGAATATCGTCGGGATCTCAGCGGGTCTCGCGCATAGCGGGAAGAAGCCATTCGTAACATCGCCTGCTTGCTTCCTGAGTATGCGCAGTATCGAACAAATCAAGGTTGATGTCGCTTATTCCGCTACCAATGTCAAGCTGGTTGGGATAAGCGGCGGAGTCAGCTATGGTGCGCTTGGCATGTCGCATCATTCCGTTCAAGATATGGCCGTCATGAGAGCGATCCCTGGAATCGCTATTATTCTGCCGGCTGATCGTCATGAAACGAAGAAGATGACCGAATTGCTAGTCAAGCATGAAGGCGGAGTTTACGTACGCATTGGTCGGAATCCCGTGGAGGATGTGTACGAATCGGATGATTATGAATTCATAATCGGTAAAGCTGTCACTATGCGTGAAGGCACAGATATCACGATAATTGCAGCCGGCGAAACCGTTCGTGTAGCTCTTGACGCTGAAGCTGCTCTTAAGGAAGCGGGAGTTTCCTGTCGAGTCATCAATATGCACACCATTAAACCTCTAGACGAGGAAGCGATCATTCATGCTGCTCAGGAGACCGGACATATCATCACGGTCGAGGAGCACAGCATTCACGGAGGATTGGGTGCCGCTGTTGCTGAGGTCGTCGTTCAGAACCATGCTGTGCCAATGAGGATTCTCGGTATTCCGGATGAACCGGCTATTGCCGGAAAAACGTCCGAAGTGTTCAACCATTACGGCATTACGGCCGACAATATCAAGAAAATTGCCATAGAGATGTTGGGCAGATAAGGATGGCGGAGATGGACAAGTTCATCTTATCGATCGATCAGAGTACATCGGGTACCAAGGCACTTTTTGTCGATCGGCATGGGCACGTGCTCGCGAGAAGCTCAGAGGAGCACAAGCAGATGTACCCCTCCCCGGGCTGGGTAGAGCATGATCCGGTGGAGATTTATAACAATGTTAAGAAAGCCGCCCGTTCATCACTCAAGCTTGCTGGAATCGATGCAAGCAAGCTTGCGGCGATCTCTATTACTAACCAACGAGAGACGGCAGTGATATGGGATAAGACAACGGGAATGCCTATATACAATGCAATCGTCTGGCAATGCCAACGTACCGCCGACATATGTGCGGAGTTAATGGCAGCCGGGCATGAGCCTTTGGTTCAGGCCGCTACAGGACTTAGGTTAGATCCTTACTTTTCCGCTGCGAAGTGGGCTTGGATTCTTGAACATGCAGCTGACGCAAAGCAATTATTAGCTGAAGGAAAGCTTCTTGCGGGGACAATTGACAGCTGGCTGGTGTGGAAGCTGACCGGAGGCAGCATTCACGCGACTGATTACACCAATGCGAGCCGCACCTCCTTGTTTAATATTCATTCTCTCACCTGGGATGAAGAGCTGTGTAGAATGTTCGGTGTTCCTCATGAACTGCTTCCTGTGGTTAAATCGTCCGATGAAGTATTCGGATACACAGATGACCCGGAGCTATTCCCTGAGAAGGTTCCGATCTCTGGTGTTATCGGAGATTCTCAGGCAGCCTTATTCAGCCAACTGTGTTTGGAACCCGGAATGGCCAAAGCAACTTACGGTACCGGAACTTCGGTGCTAATGAACGTCGGGGATAAGCCTGCCAACTCAGGTAATGGACTTGTAACTGCCATTGCCTGGACCATAAGCGGCAAAGTCACCTACGCTCTGGAAGCGATTATTCGCACATCCGGAGATAGTATAAAATGGGTAAGAGACAAATTAGGCTTGTTCGATTCCTTCGAGGAGATGGAACGCTATCTAGAGAAGGCGCCGGACAATGAAGGCGTATACCTAGTGCCAGCGTTTGTCGGTTTAGGCGCCCCTTACTGGGATCCTTATGCAAGGGCGGCTATTATAGGAATGACACGTAGAACGGGTAAAGCTCATATTATCCGCGCAGCGCTGGAGAGTATTGCCTACCAAGTTCGGGACGCGGTAGATTTGATGGAAGAGGAAACGGGCATTCGTCTGAAGGTGCTGCTTGCGGATGGCGGGGCATCTGATAATGCCATTCTGATGCAATTCCAAGCTGATTTGCTGGATAACCCTGTAGTGAAATCAGACGTAAGCGAGCTTTCCGCTATGGGTTCGATCTACTTGGCAGGGCTTGGAGTCGGCTATTGGAAATCCTTGAAGGAAATCGCGGCGCTGACGAAATCCGGCAAATGCTATGAAGCCTTGATGCCTGCTGAAGAGCGGGAACGTCAATACGCAGGATGGAAAAAAGCGGTGAATTCTGTACTCAATGTTAATCAGAAGACTAACGTGAAAAAAGGGGAGAGCATCAGATGACTTTTACAGAGAAGTCAAGGGTCGGGGAGATCTGGAAGCTTGAGGTATCCCGTGACATCTTGGAGAAGTATATACCTGCTTTAACGAATTTGCCGCCGCACATGGCCTCTCTAATGAAGAGTTTATCCTTGGAGAAATATTATCAATTCCACCAAGATGAGCTTTCTCAGCCAGATTGGCTGTCTCGAATCCTAACTGAGCTGAGCTCTATCCCGTTCGTGATGGAGGAATCGAAAGAAGAACCGGAGATTGTACCAACACAAGATTATGAAGATGCTTCTGTAGCCATCGGTTCCGCCTCTTTCCATTCGCCGGGAGCAGTCGAGTTGTGGGGTGTGTTCGAGCTGGAGCTTCGAGGACCTAGCCATAACAATCCATTTGTTGACGTAGCAATTGGTGCACAGTTCTATCAGGAAGATCGATCAGTTCGAGTTGCGGGTTTCTATGACGGGGAAGGTGTTTACCGGATTCGGTTCATGCCCGATACCCGAGGAGAATGGTCATATAAGACACATAGCAACGCTCGAACTCTAGATGGAATACAAGGAGCTTTCCGCTGTGTTGAAGCGACACAAGGAAATCATGGTCCAGTGCGTGTGAACAACACCTTCCATTTTGCTCATGAAGACGGAACCCCGTATGTGCCAATCGGCACAACTTGTTATGCTTGGACACATCAAGGAACCGAGCTCGAGGAGCAAACATTGGAGTCACTTAAAGCCTCCGCGTTCAACAAAATACGAATGTGTGTGTTTCCGAAATCCTATCTCTTCAATAATAATGAACCTACTTATAACGCTTTCGAGGGTACATTAGATGAAGGCTGGGATTACACCCGGTTTAATCCAACGTTCTTCCAGCATTTGGAACAACGTATAGCAGATCTCGGCGAACTGGGAATAGAGGCGGATCTTATTCTTTTCCATGCTTATGACAGATGGGGTTATTCCGAGATGAGTCCGACGGTGGACGATCGTTATCTTCGTTATATCGTAGCGCGTCTATCAGCATACCGTAACGTATGGTGGTCGCTTGCTAACGAATACGATTTGATGTGGGCGAAGGGGCCGGAGGATTGGGAACGGTTCGCGAGCATTGTAACAAAGAACGATCCGGTGAATCATTTGATCTCGAACCATAACTGCTTTGCTTTCTATGATTTCAGCAAACCATGGGTTACTCATTGCAGCATTCAGCGTGTCGATGTATACAAAACCTCAGAATTCACGAATGAGTGGCGAGACAAATGGAAGAAGCCGATCGTTATCGACGAGTGCGCGTATGAAGGTGACATCGATCAAGGCTGGGGCAATATAACAGGAGAAGAGATGGTACGCCGGTTCTGGGAAGGGGCTATTCGCGGAGGTTATGTTGGACATGGGGAAACTTACCTGAACCCAGAAGAAATACTATGGTGGTCCAAAGGGGGCAAGCTGACCGGAAGTAGTCCTGCGCGAATCGCATTCCTGCGCAAGATCATGGAGGAAGGTCCAGCAGGCGGTTTGGATCCCCTGCCATCCGATTGGGATGTACCCTGCGCGGGGATAAAGGATGAATATTCTTTGTATTATTTCGGTTTCAATCAGCCTAAATTTAGGAATTTCAATCGGAAAGCCGGAACCCGCTATCAGGTGGAGCTCATCGACACTTGGAATATGACGGTTGAGAAATTATCTGGCAGCTTCGAAGGCTCGTTCCGGATTGAGCTTCCAGGCAGACAATATATGGCGATAAGAATAACAAAATTGTAGTCCAAAGTAGTCCTAATGCGTTTATACAAGAAAGTAAAGCCCGCCTCTCCTTGTTGATGGAAGGGCGGGTTCTTCAGCATTCTCGCGTTCAAGCTTCAAATTAGTCGGAAAAACAAAGATACTAGTCGTTAAACTGGAAGCGGTTAACCTATCGTTATTTGTAAAATGTAGTGAGGTTAAGTCTCTATAGTGAAGGAGATGTTTCGTATGACGGCACTCATTATTCGTAAGCTTACTGCAGAATATCGCAACCATTTACTTGGCACGGGGGTAGCCAGTCCGCGGATCAGTTGGCAGATCGAGTCTGATCACCCGGGAACCAAGCAATTAGCCTATCGGATTCAAGTCGCTGGGGCGGATGGAAATTTCAATAAGCTTATATGGGACACAGGACGTGTAGAGTCGGATGAATCCATATTGATCCCATACAGCGGACCGAAGCTTTCTTCACGCAACCGGTATTTCTATAAGGTTCAGATCTGGGACAATTACGGTCGGGAGTCAGAGTGGAGCGATGCTTCTTGGTGGGAGACGGCATTCCTTGGCGCAGATGAATGGAAGTCGTCTTGGATCACACCGGATCCTGCGGAGATCGACCCACAGGCTGAACCTGCTTTCCTGCTGCGCAAATCATTCGTACTTGGTGGTGGTGACATTGCCTCAGCACGGATTTATACCGCAGCCGCTGGAGTATACGAGCTTTATTTGAACGGGGAGAAAGTCGGTGATGAAGTGCTGTCACCTGGTTGGACAAGCTACAAAACCCGTATTCAATACCAAACCTATGATGTAACGGAGCAGCTTCGTTCAGGCAACAACGGTATCGGAGTTATGCTGGCGAACGGATGGTACAAAGGCCGTCTTGGATGGGAAAATAAATTTAATCACTATGGTGACCGAAGGGCTGCTCTCGTGCAGTTACATGTCCTATACCATAATGGCTCGGAAGAAATTATCGTGAGCGATTCGACCTGGAACACCGCAACTGGTCCTATTCAATTTTCTGAGATTTACGATGGGGAAACCTATGATGCTCGTCTTGAAAGGCATGGCTGGAGTGAGGCATCGTTCGATGTTCAAGGCTGGAGCGGAACTGTGACACTAGACCTGCCGCTTACCAACCTAGTAGCGCAAGAAAACGTACCTACTCGTGTTACGGAAGTATTGAAGCCTATCGCTGTAATCCACACTCCAGAAGGAGACACGGTGCTCGACATGGGTCAAAACATGGTGGGGCGGATCCGCTTTAACGTTACAGCAGCTGCTGGGACAACGATTAAGCTGACACATGCCGAGGTGCTCGATAGAAACGGCAATTTTTATAGAGGGAATATCCGGACAGCGAAGCAATTGGTTACCTATATTGCTTCAGGCGAAGGAGTGGAATCCTATGCGCCATATTTTACATTCCAAGGATTCCGTTATGTGAAGGTGGAAGGTTACCCAGGACAAGATAAGGGATTACCGGCAGATGCGTTCATAGGAGAAGTCATTCACTCGGATATGGACAGAACCGGTACGTTCGAGTGCTCCGACGAGATGGTAAATCAATTGCAGCGGAACATCGTATGGGGGCAGCGCGGTAATTTCCTCGATGTGCCGACGGATTGTCCTCAGCGCGACGAACGCCTCGGCTGGACTGGTGATGCTCAGGTGTTTGTCGGTACTGCTCTGTTCAACTACAACGGTGGTGCCTTCTTCACGAAGTGGCTCCGCGATCTGAAAGCCGATCAATTAGCTGACGGCAGCGTGCCGTTCGTCGTGCCTAATATTATTCAAGGCTATTCTTCTGCGGCGTGGGGGGATGCGGCGACTGTCATTCCTTGGGCTGTATACACTAGCTATGGAGACAAACGACTGCTGGCCGAGCAATACGAGAGCATGAAGGCATGGGTGGATCACATTCGCTCACAAGGAGAGCACGAACATATTTGGAATACGGGCTTCCATTTCGGCGACTGGCTTGCATTGGACGCCAAGGAGAACAGCTACATGGGTGCAACTCCTAACCATATGGTGACTGCAGCTTATTTCGCTCTCTCCACCCGAATTGTACGGGATACAGCCGAAGTGCTTGGTCTTGCGGCGGATGCGGCGTATTATGGGGCGCTGGTGGAGAGGATTGCAGCAGCTTACCGCAACGAGTTCATTACTCCGAACGGTCGGGTTGCCGCTCAAACGCAGACCGCTCAGATTCTAGCGCTAGTATTTGATCTAGTGGATAAGAAAGACCGAGCTCGCATTGCCCGCGACTTGAACGAAATGATCGAGGACAACGATTATCATCTGACGACTGGTTTCGTTGGCACACCGTATCTATGCTTTGCACTGTCTGATAACGGATACCATGAGACAGCAGTGAAATTGCTCCTGCAGAAAACGTACCCGTCTTGGCTCTATTCCGTTTCCAAAGGTGCCACTACGATCTGGGAGCATTGGGATGGGATCAAGGACGACGGTTCGTTCTGGAGCGATGATATGAATTCCTTCAACCATTACGCCTATGGTGCAGTGGGGGAGTGGATGTACCGAAGGATCGCAGGCTTATCTCCGGATGAGCGATCTCCCGGTTACAAGCGGGTACGTGTGGAACCGATCTTCACGGGAGGTCGATTAGAGTATGCCCACGCTTCTTATGAATCGATGTACGGGAAGGTTGAATCGGGATGGATATTCCATGGCGGAATGGTAGAGATACAGGTGATCCTTCCCGCGAACACGGAGGCTATTATATTACTACCCGGTGCGCTTCTGTCTGACGTCAGGGTTGACAATCAGCCGCTTGCTGGAGCGAGAGGTATTCAATCCCTCGAGCAGCTGGAAGATAGTGTCCGGATCGAAGCGGGCTCAGGACGTTATACATTCACGTTCGCAAGAGCTCATTCAACTTATCGGACCTATTCTCCGGAGATGAGATTAAATGAGCTGGTGCAGTGGGAGACAGCCAAGGAAATTCTCGACCGTCATGTGCCTGGAGTGTCGGACAACCTTGGCCATATGAGAAACATTCCATTAGCAATGGCTGCTCACGGCCCGATGGGAAGCATAATCTCACAGGAGCAATATGAACAAATCAATAGAGAGCTTGTCGACATTCGCGAGTAAATGAGCACCAGACATAGGAGGGATACGAATGCAAGTTGGGAAAATAAAAACGGAAATCCGGTATGTAAGCAATGATAATGGGCCAACACTTGGCTATTCCGAAGCATCAGGAGTCCAGATTATCGAAGTTGACGGGCTTCACTTCAAGGACCTCAACAAGGATGGCATACTGGATCCCTACGAGGATTGGAGGCTTTCCCCGGAATTAAGGGCGAAGGATCTTGCTTCCCAAATGACAATTGAACAGATGGCCGGCCTAATGTTGTACAGCAGCCATCAAGCCATTCCGGGAAACATAGGATGGTTCCCGGCCACCTACAGCGGCAAGCCGTTCGCGGAAAGCGGAGCAGAGTCAAGCGACCTTTCGGACCAACAGCTCGCTTTTATGGCAGATGACCATATCCGGCATATTCTGTTGACCCGAGTAGAAAGCCCTGAAACGGCTGCGATATGGAATAATAAAGTCCAGGCTTATGCCGAGAGTATCGGTCTTGGAATTCCCGCGAATAATAGCTCGGACCCGAGGCACAGCTCGGACACATCCAAGGAATTCAATGCTGGTGCGGGCGGTACGATTTCCATGTGGCCGGAAAGCATGGGACTTGCAGCCACCTTCAATCCGGAAGTGACCCGGAGGTTTGGCGAAATCGCGGCTCAGGAATACCGTGCGCTTGGGTTGACCACAGCTTTGTCTCCGCAAATCGATATTGCGACAGATCCCCGATGGTTTCGCTTCGGAATGACATTCGGAGAGGATCCGCGGTTAGCTGCGGATATGGCGCGAGCTTATGTGGATGGCTTCCAGACTTCAATAGGAGAGGCTGAAATCTCCGAAGGGTGGGGCTACGACAGCGTCAATGCAATGGTGAAGCACTGGCCGGGCGGAGGCTCGGGAGAAGCTGGCCGTGATGCGCATTTCGGATACGGGAAGTATGCGGTTTATCCAGGTAATAATTTCGACGAGCACTTGATTCCTTTTACAGAAGGAGCATTCCGTCTGTCGGGCAAGACTGGACAGGCCTCAGCCGTAATGCCCTATTATACGATTTCCGTCGGGCAAGATCCGAAGAACGGGGAGAATGTCGGAAACTCCTATAACTCTT
Source organism: Cohnella sp. (assembly GCF_041640265.1). Classification (GTDB taxonomy): domain Bacteria; phylum Bacillota; class Bacilli; order Paenibacillales; family Paenibacillaceae; genus Cohnella. The sequence continues at coordinate 92,828 of NZ_JBEQAP010000003.1, read as the reverse complement.
ATCTCATTAACGATCTGTTACGAGAAAAGTACGGTTACGATGGCGTAGTTTGCACGGATTGGGGGATTACCGCTGACGAAGGCGAGGACATCACACGTTTGTTCCCAGGCGGGCGCAGCTGGGGAGTAGAAGAAGGTTACACGGTAGCCAAGCGTCATTATAAACTAATCATGGCTGGGGTGGATCAATTCGGCGGTAACAACGAGATTGGACCGGTTATGGAAGCTTATACTATTGGCGTGAAAGAGCACGGAGAAGCGTTCATGCGCAATCGATTCGAGCAATCTGCTGTAAGGCTTCTCAAAAACATTTTCCGACTTGGGCTGTTTGAGAATCCATATTTGCAAGTGGAAGATTCGGTAGCAAAGGTTGGGAATGCTACGTTCATGGATGCGGGTTACCAAGCTCAGCTCCAATCAATTGTGTTGCTTAAGAACGAGAAGCAAGCTCTTCCATTTGCCAAGAAGAAGGTCGTATACATCCCCAAGAGGTCGCGACCTGCGGATACAGATTGGATGGGAATGCCGATCCCTCCTTCAGAACAATATCCGGTTAATCTTGAAGTAGTAAAGAAATATTTCCAAGTGACTGACCTGCCGGAAATGGCGGATTTTGCCCTGATCTGTATCGAAAGCCCGCTTTCAACGAAGGGCTACAGTAAGGCAGACGCGGAGGCGGGTGGCAACGGCTACATTCCGATCAGCCTTCAATATGGTCCTTATACAGCCGAACATGCCCGGGAAACGAGCATCGCCGGAGATTCTCGTGATGAGCTCAATCGTACTTACAAAGGTAAAACGGTTACCGTCTCTAACTCATCCGACCTGGAGACAATCGTCCAAACTAAGCAATTGATGAACGGTAAACCGATCGTCGTCTCCATTCTAATGTCTAATCCAGCAGTCGTGGCGGAGTTCGAGCAGGATGTGGATACCATTGTTGCACACTTTGGCGTCCAGGATCAGGCGGTGCTCGAGATCTTGACAGGAGCTGCGCAGCCGCAAGCACTGCTTCCGTTCCAGATGCCAGCGAATATGAAGACTGTAGAAGAGCAATTCGAGGACGTTCCTCATGACTTGGAGGTATATGTCGATTCGGCCGGACATGCTTATGATTTCGGCTATGGTCTTGATTGGAAAGGTGTCATAGACGATGCTCGCACGTCCAAATACGCGAGAAGATAATAAGAAGCCTGTTAACACGGAAGAGCAGAGACCCTCTATGCTCTTCTTTTTCCATACCGAATCTGCGCAAATCAAGATATAATGCTAGGACAGACAGATCCAAAGGGGAGGCGACGGAATGCGCAGGTTCAAACAATTCATCAACTCTCTTCGATTCAAATTCTTTACTGTCGTTCTAGTCATATTCGTACCGCTTATTACCGTGTTGATCATAAATAACTATTATTCTGTAGAAGTCGTACGCAACCAGGTAGCGCAATCCAACAAAAATATGCTGAGCTTATATATGGATCAGATCGATCGTAACCTAGAAGAGATTGATAAGTATTTGTTCAATACGTTGGGAAGCAACCTGAGTCTGTTGGATCTTGAGCTCCAAAAGTCAGTCGACGAAGACCGATATAACATAGCTAAACTAAGTTTATTCAACACTCTTCGGAATGACGCTGCTTATTATCCCATACTCGATTCCTTTTTCATCTACTCCGAGCCCAATCGCGATATAATCGTGACCCAAAATGCCGTGAATACCTACGAGTCCCGAGAGATGGGTAAAAATGAAATGCTGAAAATGATTGAACAAAGCGCACAAATGATTAATTACTCCCGATGGCATCTATGGCGCGGCGAGCAAGAATATTATCTGTTTCATCTCATTAAGTCCGGCAATGTCTATATAGGTGCTTGGATCAGCAGCAATAAGCTGATGGTTCCTTTAAATTTGATCAATCTGGGTGAATCTGGTGCCGCGTTGATTACGACGGACAAGCATGAGCCAATCAGTCATATAGACCTTATAAATGACCAGCAAATCGACGTTAGCTTTCCTGAAGATTCTTATGCTGTTACGGGTAGAAACGGGAATACTTACCTTGTAATGGGTGAGGAATCCACTAAAGGAAACTTCAATCTGGTAACCGTGGTGCCGGATAGTACCATTCTGGAGAAGCTGCCCTTCCTGCAGAGGATTTCTTCTGCCATCTCAGTCGTTGTCGTCCTATTCCTGTTCCTCTTCGTCTATATGATGAGAAGAGTATTCCTGACCCCCATTAAGCGGATTGTTATTGCAATGCGTAAATTTCGGGAAGGAAATTGGGAATCGAGGTTGGAACAGATTCCAACTTCGACCGAATTCGAGATCGTGAACGAAACGTTTAACCGTATGACAACCGAAATCCACGACCTTAAAATCGATGTGTACGAAGAAAAGCTGAATCATCAGCGGGCGGAGCTCAGACAGCTGCAGCTTCAGATCAATCCCCATTTCTTCCTCAACTCTCTTAACATTATTTATAATCTTGCGACGGTTAAAGATTTTACCTTAATTCATGAAATGACCAAATGCTTGGTATCTTATTTTCGTTTCATGTTCCGGAGTAATTCCTATTTCGTACCGTTCAAGGATGAATTGTCCCATACTGCCAATTACTTGAGGATCCAACAGCTTCGTTTTCCGGGTATTCTGGAATATCGGATCGAGGAGCCGCTAGAGCTGCAGAACATAGAGGTTCCTCCGCTGATTATTCAAACGATGGTGGAAAACACCATTAAATACGGCGTGAATATGGACAAGCCTATCTTGATTACCGTTGAGATAAGCAAGGAGATCGTTGGAGTTACTTCCCGCATCGTTATACTGGTTAAAGATACAGGACCCGGTTTTCCGCAAGAGATTCTCGATAAGCTGGCAATGGAAGACAATACGCCCAACGATGAAGGCGAACAGATCGGAATTTGGAACACAAGGCGAAGACTTCGGCTGCTCTATCAGGACAATGCTTCTATTACCTTTTATAATGATGAAAACCAAGGCGCAGTTGTGCGTATAACTCTGCCGATTCAAAATACCGGGGGTTGATTAAAGATGGTTAACGTACTGATAGTCGACGATGAGATCCACGCGGTCAGAGGCCTCCAAGCGGGAGTTCACTGGGATCGAGTGAACATTGACTACGTTCATACAGCACATAATCTTAAACAAGCTCAAGAAAGGTTCAATTCCCACCCGATTGATCTGATGATATGCGATATCGAGATGCCGCAAGGCTCCGGCCTAGAACTCGCTGCATGGGTGAAGGAGTTCAGTCCACGAACGGAAACCATATTTCTCACCTGCCATTCGGATTTCTCCTTTGCTAAGCAAGCTCTGCAGCTAAACAGCTTCGACTACTTGCTCAAGCCGGTAGACTACACGGAGTTGGAAGCTGTCATCGGAAAGGCGCTTGGCAAGATGAAAAAGGAGCGGGAGCTCCGGTCTTTCGAGGAAACCCATCATCATTACCGCCAATTATGGGAAACTCACCAGCCGGTCGTGGCGGAGCGGTTCTGGCTGGATCTTATCCAATTGAAGATTCCTGCCGTACCGCAGATGATAAGTGAAAGCCTGAAGAAAGCTAATCTCTCGTATCCCGACTCTGTAAGCTTCTTGCCCATATACATCCAAGTACGAAGGTGGCACAAGGAGTTGTCCGAGAGAGATCAGCAGATCATGGGATATGCACTTCGCAATGTGTTGGAAGAAGCGATCACGGAGCACAAGACTGGCGCAGCGGTTATTCCGGTTGAGGGAGACTCATTTCTTACTGTTATTCCTGTCGAAGGTTCGATCGTGGAATCTGAACTCCGAGCTGGCTGCGACGAGTTTATCCATAATGCAAATCGATATTTCTATTGTGATATTAGCTGCTATATCGGTAAGCCTGTGGCGCTGCATGAGATGGTGCCGATGCTTCGTAGCCTGCAACGATTAGATAAGGATAACATCACGGAAATCAATCGGACACTCGTTCTTGGCAATGTGCAAAAGTGCGAAGGTAAGATGAGACAGGCACCTTTAAACGAATGGGCGGAATGGATGAAACAGGGGGCTCGCGATAAATTGGCGGGACAAGTGACTCATTATCTGGAGTGCTGGACATCGGATGGAAGGTCAGTGGATGCTCAGATGGTTCACTCCTTCTACCAGGAGTTTCTCCAAATGGTATTCTTCGTTCTTCAATCGAAAGGACTTCAGGCGAAGCACGTATTCGCACAGAACCTGCTGACTGATCGGCCAGCATCGGTGCTGCGCTCCTTAAGCTCTCTGCAGGAATGGGTACGTTATGTACTTGAGGTTGCGATGAATCATATCCATGCTACTGAGGAAAATATGTCCGTCGTGGAGAAGGCCAAGCGTTACATCACTGATCGTATCGGTGAGCCAGACTTGTCGCGAGAGGATATCGCAAGCTACGTGTTTCTGAATCCGGATTATCTTACGCGTGTATTCAAGAAAGAAACGGGCATTTCCTTATCGGACTTCCTGCAGCAGCGCCGGATCGAATATGCTAAGGAATTACTCATTAATACCGATCAATCGGTGAGTGACATTGCGTTGGCATCTGGCTACTCTAACCTGAGCTATTTTTCTACTATATTCAAGAAGGCTACGAGCTATAATCCTGTTGATTTTCGAAAGAGAGCTCGTGTAACCTAGTGACTAACCAATTTCGCCGCGGCGAAGTTGGTTTTTTTTATGGCTTGTATCGAAGAGGTCGGAATTTCTAAAACGAGAGGTCGTTTTTTTGGTGAGCGGTCCTGTCTAGCTTAGCTTAATATAAGGACATAACGAATCAGGCAAGGAAAGAGGGGGACAACTACCTATGACACAAGCGGGATGGCAAGGCGCGCTCAAGAAATTGAAGCGATATCGGGCGTTGTTTCTAATGGTTATACCCGGTATGGCTTATCTGATCATCAACAACTATCTCCCTATGTTCGGTGTCGTAATTGCTTTCAAGGATATCAATTATGCCAAAGGCATTATGGGCAGCGACTGGATCGGGTTCAAAAACTTCGAGTATCTATTTAAGACGGAGGACGCTTTCATAATCACCCGTAACACGCTACTATATAACGGTTCGTTCATTATTCTTAATACTGTGCTGGCAATTGGAGTAGCGATCCTGCTCAATGAAATAAGGAGCAAGTTCGCGGCCCGCTTTTATCAGAGCGTTATCCTACTGCCGTTCCTGATCTCCATGGTTATCGTCGGTTATCTTGGACTCTCGATGCTCAATTCCGAAACGGGGTTTATCAACACGACCATCCTCCCGCTGTTTGGAATGGAACCGATCTCCTGGTACTTTGACCCGAAATACTGGCCTTATATTCTGACTATCGTACAAATTTGGAAGTACACGGGCTACCTGTGCATTATCTTTCTTGCCGCAATAATCGGAATCGACAATGAATATTATGAAGCCGCTACCATTGATGGAGCGAACAAATGGCAGCAGATCCGCAGCATCACTGTACCGCTTATCGCGCCAACAATTACGATCATGACGCTTCTAGCGATTGGGCGCATTTTCTACTCCGATTTCGGACTGTTCTACCAAGTACCGCTAAATTCCGGTCCTTTGCAGCCGACCACGGATGTAATTGACACATATGTATACCGCGGACTTATGACCCTTGGGGATATTGGAATGTCCTCCGCTGCTGGCTTGTATCAATCGCTGGTCGGATTCATCCTGGTTCTATTGTCCAACTATGTCGTCAGCCGACGCAATAAAGAACAAGCCTTATTCTAAGCAGAGAGGAGTGCTAAAGCCATGAAATATAACCAAATGAATCAGAGCGCCACCCATGTTATTTTCCTGATACTGACGATAACCTGCTTGTTCCCGTTCCTGCTGCTCTTCATGTCATCCATAACGGATGAGAGCGCGATCGTTCGCAACGGATATTCAATCTTCCCTAGCGATTTCAGCTTCGATGCTTACACGTATTTATGGGGACAATCTGCTGCCATGTTTAATGCCTACGGCGTCACGATCATAATTGCAGTAATCGGCACTTTCGTCGGACTGTTAATCAGTGCGCTGCTGGCGTATCCCTTGTCCCGTAAAGATATGCCAATTAGGGGAATACTGTCCTTCTTAGTCTTCTTCACACTCCTATTTAATGGAGGGCTGGTCCCAACCTACTTGATTTACACAGAAGTCTTCCATATGAAAAATACACTGATGGCCTTGATTATTCCAGGGCTGCTCACCAACGGATTCTTCATCCTGCTTATCCGTACGTTCTTCAGCACTTCGATTCCGGTTGCAATCATCGAATCGGCTTACATCGATGGCGCTTCCGAATTTAAGATTTTCTATCGCATGATTCTGCCATTGTCCTTGCCGATCCTTGCAACGATTGGCCTCATGCTGACGATTAATTATTGGAATGACTGGTTTAATGGATTGATCTATGTGACAGAGCCGAAATTGTTCAGTATACAGAACCTGCTTAACCGCATGCTGTCCAATATCCAGTTCCTTCAACAGTCAAATCTAGGGGGTAACAATTCCCAGATGGCGACGGATCTGCCTATGAATTCAGTTCGGATGGCTATGGCCGTCATTGGCATCGTACCACTTATCTGCATTTACCCGTTCTTCCAGAAGTATTTCGTTAAAGGACTCACGATAGGCGCAGTTAAAGGATAGGCCATTCCCGTGACCCAATGGGTCCGGTTGGTATAGAACAAATTTATTATAGGGGGAAAAAACATGCGTAGAAATTCGAAAACCGTCACGATCTTGCTCTCTGTAATACTGATGTTGACTCTAGTACTGGCTGCTTGCGGAAATTCGAACAATGGTGCTTCCGATTCTACGAACAGCGCTTCTAAAGCTCCTGCAACTGGCGAATCGTCTTCTTCGAATAACGAGAAAGAATTGGAACTGACGGTCGCATTCCTGGCCATCGGCAACATGAAAGAAGTGCAGTTGGTCCAAGATGAGATCAGCAAAATCACCAAAGCGAAAATCAACGCAACAGTAAAATTGATGCCAATCGACATAGGGGCTTGGGTGCAGCAAACGAACTTGCTGCTTGCGGGCAACGAGAAGCTCGACCTGATGGTTGGTTCTTCTTACTTCAATTACAGCTCCCAAGTCGCCAAGGGGCAACTGCTTCCTCTCGATGATCTTCTGGAGAAGTACGGCCCAAGTATTAAAGATACGATGGAACCTGCCATCTATAACTCAACGAAAATCGGAGGCAAAAATTACGGAGTTCCAAGCGTCCGGGATACGGCTGCAGATATCGGCTTCATCGCAAGAAAAGATCTCATGGATAAGTACAACCTGAACTTTGACAATATCAAGACCTTCGCTGACATTGAACCGATCCTAAAAACGATCAAGGACAATGAACCGGGAATTTATCCGTTGGTTCAACGGAGTCAGACTGGTTCTATCACTTGGGAATTGGTAAACGGTTATGTCGACTGGTTGGGCGACACTCCGGGTACTCTCATCATCGCCAATAATGACTTGAAGGCCGTTAACATTTATGAGCAGCAAATTTACAAAGACGCTCTCGCATTGGCAAGAAAATGGTATCAAGCTGGCTACATCATGCCGGACTCAGCTACTACGCAGGAGACGAACAATAGTCTGATGAAAGCCGGCAAGGGGTTCGGATACTTCTCCAACATGAAGCCGGGCTTCGAACAGCAAGAAAGCAATCTTCAGGGTCACGAAATGGTCGCTGTCCGTTTGACCAAACCGCTGTCAACTTCCATCGCGGGAACGGGCTTCATGCTTACGATTCCGAAAAATGCCCAGGATCCGGAACGTGCGATGCAACTCATGAATCTGATGTACACCGACAAAGATATCGTCAACTTGCTGGATAACGGTATCGAAGGCAAACATTATGTTTCCGCTGGAGACAACCTGATTAAGGCTCCCGAAGGTGAAAGTGGATACGGCTTCAACCAGTGGCAAGTGGGTAACAATGCACTGGCTAAGGTATGGGAAGGTACGCCTGCGGATATTTGGGATCAAACGAAGGCCTTCAACGCATCTGCCGACTTCTCCAAAGCGCTCGGTTTCACATTTGATGCTGGGCCGGTAAAAACGGAAGTAGCTGCTGTCACAAACGTAAACAACCAGTTCAGAGCCGGCATTGAATCTGGTACTATTGATCCCGCTAAGCTTGAAGATTTCCTCGCCAAGCTGAAAGCGTCCGGTATTGATAAGATCATCGCTGAGAAACAGAAGCAGCTAGATCAGTGGGCTAAGGAAAACAATATTCAATAATCCAACGCATTAACGTGTTATTAAGGTTCCCTTCTTCGAAACCCTGTTTCGGGGGAGGGATTTCTAATAAGAAGGGATGTGTGAAGGATGACTTTGAATATCACAATAAAGCGGATTCCGGATTCGGAAGTAGAAGGGGATCTTGATCCTAGGGTGATGAAGGTAACGCAGGAGCAAATGAAGAAGTTTGCTTCCTTTCCCAAGCTGGAAACGGAGGATGGCGAAATCGGCCATTTCCCGATTGAACAGATGAGGGCGATGATGGGTTGGCCGAATTCCGATATTACGTCAACAGTAATCACGACGGAAGAAAGAGTCATCATTGGACGTAACGGAGAAATTCCTGTGCGTATATATGCACCGAATAAGAGTGAATCGCTTCCGGCTGTTGTTTTCTTCCATGGTGGAGGGTTTATCGGCGGAACAGCGCGAGCGGTAGAGAATCCATGCAAATTTCTTGCTGAGCAAGCCGGGGCAGTAGTTATTAATGTCGATTACCGATTAGCGCCGGAGCATCCTTACCCTAGTGGACTCCACGATTGTTTTGATGTAATAAAGTGGGTATACGAGAATGCAGGTGATATACAGGTAAACCGAGATCAAATTGCGGTTTCCGGCGACAGCGCTGGCGGAAATTTGTCCACTGTCTGTGCGTTGATGGACCGGGATCTTGGTACAGGTATGATTAAGTATCAGGCACTCATTTATCCGACCGTCAACATGGCGGGGGTGGAGACAGAAGATTTCCGTTGGAACATAGAGGAGTACAATGTCAATCACAACCATGAGATAATCCGGGGGATTATTCTCGCTTTGGGCGGGAACGGACTTTCAACACTTTACCTCCAAGGAAATACAGATGTTTCCAATCCATATGTATCGCCATTGCTTGCGAATGATCTAAGCGGTTTACCGCCAGCTCTGATCATCGAAGCCGAATACGACTATCTTCGGTTGGAGGGTGAGGCTTATGCACGCAAGCTTCTCAGGTTCGGCATTCCGGCTCAGATGATTCGCTATAACGGGATGGACCATGCTTTCATGGACAAAATCGGGCTCTATCCGCAAGCGAAGGATTGTATGCTCGAAATCGCCGAAGGAATCAAAAAAACTTTCAAATTCAACTAAATCATAGGGAGTGGTTTGTATATGAAACGAAATGTTAAAGATTTTATTGCACAAATGACATTGGAGGAAAAGGCAGGTATGTGCTCCGGTCTAGATTTCTGGCACATGAAAGGAGTAGAGAGGCTCGGCATCCCTTCAATCATGCTAACCGATGGACCTCACGGACTTAGGAAGCAGCGAGCTTCTGCCGACCATCTCGGCTTATTCGATAGTGTGCCAGCGACTTGCTTCCCGTCGGCAGTTGGCTTGGCAAGCTCATGGAACAGGGATCTGATTACCAAGGTAGGCGTCGCACTGGGAGAAGAATGCCAGGCTGAAGACGTCGCCATCCTGCTCGGGCCTGGAGTGAATATCAAGCGCTCTCCACTATGTGGACGCAATTTCGAATATTTTTCCGAGGACCCCTATTTGTCTGCACGGATGGCAGCAAGTCACATCCAAGGGGTACAAAGCCAGGGTGTGGGCACCTCGCTTAAGCATTTCGCCGCTAATAATCAGGAGCATCGACGCATGACCGGCGATTCTATCGTAGACGAGCGGACACTGCGTGAGATTTATCTTGCGAGCTTCGAGGATGCGGTCAAGGAAGCACAGCCATGGACAGTTATGTGCTCCTACAATAAGGTTAACGGAACCTTTGCATCCGAGAACGAATACTTGCTGACTGATATTCTGAAGGAAGAGTGGGGTCATGAAGGCTTTGTTGTCTCAGATTGGGGCGCGGTGAATGAACGAGTGGATGGACTCTCTGCCGGACTAGAGCTTGAGATGCCAGCCAGCGGTGGAGCGGGAGATCGTAAGATCGTTGACGCGATACGCAGCGGGAAGCTTACAGAAGAAAAGCTGGACCGTGCAGTCGAGCGATTGCTTAGTATTATTTTCAAAGCCGTAGACAACAAGAAATCGAATGCCTTCTATGATGCTGAAGCACATCACCAGCTTGCAAGAGAAGTAGCTCGCGAGAGTATGGTGCTGCTCAAGAACGAAGATTCCGTCCTGCCTTTGCGCAAAACAGGAAAAATCGCAGTGATCGGGGAATTTGCGGTAAAGCCTCGCTATCAGGGCGGTGGAAGCTCCCATATCAAACCTACCCAACTTGAAGATATCCGTGAAGAGATTGTTAAGTCTGCTGGCAGTGGTGCGCTAGTGTCTTATGCTCAGGGCTACGATATCCAGAATGACTCCACGGATGCTGCGTTAATTGAGGAGGCGCAACAGACGGCTTCTCAAGCGGACGTCGCGGTCATTTTTGCTGGCTTGCCTGATCGTTACGAATCGGAAGGTTTCGACCGTACGCACCTAAGCTTACCGGTTAATCAAATTCGATTAATTGAAGCGATAGCCCAAGTGCAGAGCAATGTCGTGCTTGTGCTGAGTAATGGAGCGCCTATTGAGATGCCTTGGCTGGGCAAAGTAAAGGGCGTACTGGAAGCCTATTTAGGAGGACAGGCACTTGGGGGCGCGATTGCCGACCTGCTATTCGGGGATGCCAATCCAAGCGGCAAGCTGGCCGAGACATTCCCGTTACGACTAGAGCATAATCCTTCACAGCTTAATTTCCCAGGTGAAGGCGATCGTGTGGAATACAAGGAAGGTCTGTTTGTTGGATACCGTTATTATGATACCAAGCAGATCGAGCCGCTGTTCCCGTTCGGCTTTGGGCTAAGCTATACGACTTATGAATATTCAAATCTGGTCCTTTCGAAGAAAAACATCCTTAACGATGAGCAGGCTGAAGTAACGGTCACCATCAAGAACACAGGGTCCTATATCGGGAAAGAAATTGTACAGCTGTACGTGCGCGATGTCGAAAGCTCCGTCATTCGCCCGTCCAAAGAGCTTAAAGGTTTCGCTAAGGTTGAGTTGCAGCCCGGACAATCGAAGACCGTAGTGTTTAAGCTCGATAAGCGTTCCTTCGCCTATTACAACATTGAATTGAAAGATTGGCACATCGAATCAGGCGAATTTGAAGTTCTGGTTGGCCGGTCATCGAAGGAAATTCTGCTTAGGGATACCCTGAATGTCGAGTCGACAACGTTTTTACAACAAGTCTACCATCGCAATTCGACAATCGGCGATTTGATGGGCAATCCGCAAGCGCAGTCCATTATCAAGGACTGGATCAGCCAAACTCCTTTCGGTGCAATAGCCAATGAGGATGGCGAGGATTCTGATCATTCAGATATGATGAATGCGATGATGAAGTATATGCCGCTTCGTGGCCTGGTTGGTTTCAGTGGCGGCTCTCTGACAGACGAAGCGCTGGATGAAGTGCTAAGACAGTTGAATAGTCGAGCTTGAGTCAAAATCTGTTATTCCTTTGGGACGAAATATGTTTTCAATTTATACCAGCACTATTTCACGAATGGTGTTAATGCTTATATCTACTGGAACATGATACTTGAGCCGAAAGGGCGCAGCACGTGGGGCTGGGAACAAAACTCGATGATTACCGTAGACTCTGCAGCTAATGCGGTCAAATGATCGCGTACTGGATGCTATGCACAAGGCAGGTATCCATGTCATCGTAGGGACTCCTACTTATGCTGTTGTTGAGGTACAGGTATAGAGGAGCGCCATCGCAGATTGCGGTGGCGCTCTAATGCCTTCTATAGAACAGGGTCCCAGGCTTTTTTTAACCGCTGGATTCCAAGCTCCATATCGTTCATGCTGATCCCTCCAAATCCCAAATAAACCTTGGGATTATCTATACTCCCCCCACTCGTGATGCTCTCCATACTTCCTGAATTGAACCACATCTTCTGAAACCCGTAGACAAGGACATCTTCGGCTGCTGCTAATCTAACCAATTCCTCTACGCTGCAGCCGCCATTTACCGTTAGTTCAATGTGAAGCCCTGCACTTTCTCCCATAATCTGAATCTGATTGGCGAAATGTTCATGAATCAGTCGAAGGAAATCTCGATGCTTCTTCCGATATACATTTCTCATTCTTCTGATATGTTTGTACCAATGCCCTCGCTCCATGAACAACTGCATGGCAAGCTGGTCAATGCGGGAGGAGGAGCTTAGGACGTGTTCCATCGAGGCTAGCTTATGCGATAAGTGTATAGGAAGCACCATATAGTTTATACGTAAGCCAGGGGAGAACACCTTCGAGAACGTTCCTATATAGATGACAGCACCTCTGCGATCAAGTCCTTGGAGGCAGGGAATCGGTCTGCCGGAGTAACGAAATTCCCCGTCATAATCGTCTTCTATGATATAAGCGTTGCGGTTATAAGCCCAATTAAGCAGCTGCTGTCTTACCGTATAGGGCATGATTCTTCCGGTGGGAAACTGATGGGAAGGTGTAACGTAAACGGCGTTCGTTTCGAGCTTCTCCAAGTCCGTTACGGAAAGTCCTTTATCTTGAATAGGAAGCGGAAGAATAGTGAATCCATTGCCTATAAAGGTGTCTCTCACCGGAGCATATCCGGGGTCTTCAAACGCAATCGTTGAAATGTCTCCTAACAGCTTGGAAAGAATATGAACACTATATTGGATGCCGGAACCTACGACAATTTGCTCAGGCGTACAGACAACACCCCTTGAATTTTTTAAGTATTGAGCAATATTCGTTCGTAAGCCGTATTCCCCTTGGGGGTCTCCATATTGATGAACGGTGTGGATGTTGGTGGTTAGCACTTCATTGACCATATTCCTCCAGCTTCGAGTGGGAAATGAATCATAGTCTACAGTCGCGGGATGGAAATCTATGATGCTTGTATTCCCGGAGGGAGAGACTGCCCTGCTAGTTACAGGCAAGGAAATGTCAGAAGATATACTGTAGGATTCCGATTCATGCAAGGCGGGTTTCAAGGAATACGGATTGACGACATAGAAACCAGATCGCGGCTTACTAATGACGTAACCTTCGGCCTGCAGCATCTGATAGGCAGTTTCAATGGTTATTTTGCTTAGATTGGTTTGAAGCTGCAGCGAGCGAACGGATGGTAATCGGGTGCCATCGTTAAGAGCTTCCTTGTGAATAAGTTCACGGATATGTCTATATAACTGCATGTATAGTGGACCGCTATGATTTCCGGGCAGTGAAATTTCAATCATTATTTAGCACCTCCACTGACCCCAATAATTAGTGCAAAACTGACACTTCTTGAAAGGTCAATTCTATTATAAACTTTGAATCAGGCAACAACAATGAGAAGAGGGGCGTCAATGAGATGGAAATTAATTTGAAGCATAAAATAGGCAAGGGGCTTCAACCACAACCATTTATCGATGGAATGTCGAAGAATAAAAGCAGTCTGATGGACGGGTACAACAGGTTTGCCTGGAGCTCAAAAGGGGATGAGGATTTTTTCGCCGCTTTACGGGAACAAACCGGTTTAAAATGTTTAATTCTATGTACGGATTGGTGCCCGGATGTGATATGGAATGTGCCGGTCTTGTTTCGCGTTCTTGAGCAGGGCAGAATCTATACGGAAGTGTTGCTCATGGAGGAGCACCTGGAAACAATAGATCATTTTCTTACAGACGGAGGGAGGGGCCAGCCGATCGCTGTGTTTATCGATTCCAATGGGATGGTATTCGGGAAATGGGGTCCGCGTCCGCAATACATTCAAGCCGTTATGGAACAGTTCAGGCGGGAAAATCCGGATCGGGAGGCGTCAGATTACCAAGAGAAGGTTGAGAAGGCAAGAAGCGAAGTCGCAGATATGTATAATGCGGGCACTGGTTATCAGTCAGTTATTGTACTAGAGCTCCGCAAGCTAATCGAATCCTTTATATAGGTAGCGACAACTCCGTTATGGACTATCGTTGTGGGAAAAGGCTGCTCCCTCTGGGAAGCGGCCTTTTCACGTGCTACGAATTTCAGTTTAGTACGCTTGACAAAAATGAAGTTAAATATTAATATCAACATGAAAGCGCTTTATATTTTTTTTCTCACAAATGTAACCCGTTACATTTAGTTAACCCAGAGAGAAGTAATAAAGAGTTTTTATTTTTTTTAGGGAAAATGAAACCGGATTCATGAAATGGGTTACATTAAATGTCGAAAATGGCATTAATACGTTGTTCCGCGAATGGGGGCTAGTTTACATGCAAGACGTCATGCCTATTCAATTATCCAAAAAAGCAGTTCGAGTAGAAGGGAAGTCAAGCATTATCGTATCTGCATCAGTCTTTTACTTCCGGATTCCACGGGAGCTATGGAAAGACAGATTAGATCGCCTAAAGATAGCTGGTTACAACTGTGTGGACGTCTACTTCCCTTGGAACTATCATGAATTGTCTGAAGGGCAGTGGAACTTCAAAGAGGAGAGGGATGCGGAAGAGTTCCTGCGATTGGTTAAGGAGGCAGGGTTGTGGACGGTAGCAAGACCCGGACCTTATATCTGCTCTGAGTGGGATGGAGGAGCACTTCCGGCATACCTGCTTGCGAAGGACGGCTTAACTCTCAGGGATAATGATCCCGCTTACCTACTGCATGTGTCTAAATGGTTCGAGAAGATTCTCCCCATTCTTCACCGGCAGCAGGTCAGCGAAGGCGGCTCCGTCATTTGCATCCAGCTCGAGAATGAACTAGATTTCTACGGGTGCAAAGACCCGCATGGTTATATCGCTGCATTGCGCGACATGACATTGAAACATCGAATTGAGGTTCCGTTGATTGCTTGCGCAGGGCAAGGCGGATTATACGAGGCTTCGGGCTTTGCTGAAGGTGTTGTTCCTACCTGCAACTTCTATCCAAACGATACGGATCCTGAATTCGAAGAGAAGGTGCTGCAATATACGCAACTGCTCGGGGAACGCAACCTGCCGCTCATGGTGACCGAGACGAATCGTTCCCATTTCCTGCTCCGGAGATTATTATCCGTCGGCGCTAAGCTGCTCGGACCCTACTTACAAGTATCCGGAACGGATTTCGGCTTCACAAACGGAACGAATAACTGGGGAGAGCCTCTTGCCTTCATGACTTCCGACTACGACTTCGGAGGGATGATATCGCCTGAGGGTCAGCTAAGACCGGAGGTTTACGAAGGCAGGCTCCTGAATCGGTTGATTCAAGCTTACAGCTCATCTCTGGCAGAAGCTTTGCCAACAGGGGAAGCAAGTCCCATCTTCATGGACACTGCCGCTGTGAGCAGTCTAATCGGACCGACGGCGCTTCCGCTTAGTCAGGGAGGACACTTAGTCTTCCTGCACAATACATCGGACGATAGCATAACCGCGTTTCTGAATAATGGGCACACCGAAGAGGCAATATCAATAACTCTTACTGGGCGCAGCACGATAGCCGTTCCAGTAGAAATTCCGCTCTCCGAATGGAATTTCGCGGGACAATTGCTCTACTCAACCGCTGAGATGTTTCTACTGAAAACACTTGCGAATGAAACGATCGCGGCATTCCACGCCGATAGCGATGGAGAAATAGTATTCCAATTCGATGAAGAGATTGAATGTGAGGCAGATGGGGGAGAAGTGAGAAAGGACGGCAACCGGGTTCGCCTCACGTTCGGGTCGCATAGGAGTCCTTCCATTATAAAAGGTAATGCTTCAGATGGACGTCGACTCGTCATTGTAATCATGGATCGGAATGCCGCGCTTGCATTGGAAGATATCGGTTTGGATGGACAGATTCAAACCAAGTCATTGCCTGTGTATGACAATAAACCCGTATCCTTGACCGTTTCATGGTCGGACTATTCCATTGATCCTACAACTCCAGTTGGTCCTGCCATGACCAGAACGATCGAACATGCCGATTATTTAGAGAAATTGGGCATTTACCGTGGGTATGCCTGGTACGAGGCAAAGGATACGATGCCGAGTAACCTGCGCCGCGAAGGCATTCTCGTACGCCAAGCAAGCGACATCATCTCAGTGTATGCGGGTAACGTGTATGCAGGAACTGCCGTTCCAGGCGGATCCAGTACTTTTCTGCCAAGTGTTGGCGAACAAGCTGGAGAGTTTACAGTGAGAACCGAAATCTGGGGACATACCAACTTCGACGACGCGAGGAGACCTGCTCTGCGCCTGAGCTCAATGAAAGGGCTTCAAGGACTTGTTGCCGTTAGCAAGGTCAAAGACCTTAGCGGCAATTGGAGAAGACAGCTCGTCAAGGGAGATCGGGCAATGGTTGCGGATCCGGCATACGATGACCGCCAATGGCCGATCACGGGATTCGGAGGCTGGCTGCAGATGGAGCGTCCGATGGTGGAATGCTTCCGCAAGTCGTTCGAAGCTTCACCATCCGCTAATTCTTGGACATTGCAATTCGAAGGTTTGCAAGGAGTCGTGGAGGTATACGCGAATGGAGTTGCCATAGCTTCCGTTACGCCTTTCGATCCTTTCGTTGACATTTCCTCTTGCGTCACGCCGGGAGAGAGAGTGCAGTTGTCGGTTTTCCTGGACCGGAGACTCGAAGCTGATGCCGGAAACGTTATTTTGTATGAGGGTCATGCAGCGAACGATTGGCGGATTACGGAATGCGGCGAGAAAGAGCTTGTTCATCATGCAGCCAGCAAATCTATCGAAGCAAGCGAGATTGAGCTGCCAATAACGCTTAAAGCCGGAGAGTCCCGTTGGTTATTCGGTAAGATACCTCTTCCTCCTAGTGAGGGCGGATGGCGCGTGAAGGTAACAGGCACCGGCATGAAGCTGTCCGTGTTATTTCAAGGGCGACTCGTTTCTCGGATTTGGTTGCCGGGGGGAGATGCCCGCCCTTCGATGAGAGGAGGTAGTCCGGATTCGTTCTGGCTGCCTGGTCCTTGGTTCTCAGCAATGGAAGGCGACATGGCGGTATATCTAGAGGCGGTAGATCTGAAGGGCCCATGCGTGATCGAACAATTCGCTTTCATTAAAGCTTGAGAGGAAAGGAGCGCATCCGATGCAATCAACCGAATCCATTGCGGTGAAGCAGAAAACACCTTACTTGGGCATATCCAAAACCAAACGGCTTTGGAACAACCGAACGCTTCTGCTCATGTGTTCTCCCGCCATATTATTTTTCATCATCTTTGCGTATTTGCCAATGCCCGGCTTGTACCTCGCCTTCATTAAGTTCAACTATTCGGACGGCATATTCAGAAGTATGTTCGTAGGGTTCGATAACTTCCGGTTCCTCGTCATTAACGGAGACTTATGGCGACTTACGGTGAACACGATCCTCTACAACTTGGCCTTCATTATACTGGGTAACGTTCTTCAAATTGTCGTGGCGGTTCTTCTGAACGAGCTGCGTAAAAAGTGGTTCAAAAAAGTTGCCCAGACGTTCATGTTTCTCCCGTACTTTATATCCGCGGTGCTGATCGGGCTCATTGCTTATAACTTTCTGAGCTACGATTACGGGGTATTAAACAGTGTGCTCGAATCTCTAGGGTTCGATCCTGTCAAAACCTATTCCAATCCCCATATCTGGCCTTTTATTATCGTCCTTGTCTACTTATGGCAGACGACGGGTTATGGCTCCATTGTTTATTTCGCGGCAATCATGGGATTGGACAACGAGATTATCGAAGCTGCCGAAATCGACGGCGCCAACGCTTACCGGCGTATTATCCACATTATCATTCCATGGTTGAAGCCAACGTTCATTATATTACTGCTGTTCTCGCTCGGCGGAATTCTCAAAGGAAACTTCGGTTTGTTCTACAACTTGGTCGGTGCAAGCAACACGATGCTGTTCCCTACGACAGATATTATCGAAACATATGTCTTCCGTTCTCTTATGAACAACTTTAACTTCTCGATGGGAAGCGCTGTCAGCTTGTATCAATCGGTATTCGGTTTCATTATCGTCGTTTCCTGTAACTGGTTCGTTAAGAAAGTATCACCCGAAAATTCATTATTCTAGGAGGCGGCACGAATGGAAAATGTCTCGCGAAGCATTCGAACTAATGCCGCGGAGAGAGTCGTCGGATTTATCGGCTACGGAGTTATCGGATTATTTTCCCTATGCTGTTTGCTGCCGTTCCTGCTCGTACTCGGCACTTCGTTCACGGCAGAGAATGCAATCCAGAAGTACGGCTTCAATTTCTGGCCTAAGGATTTCTCCTCGTTCGCATACAAGATCGTATTCGAGAATCCGGAATATATCATCGGCGCATACGGAGTAACAGCTGCAATAACCATCTTGGGAACGATATTGGGGTTGTTCGTAGTGGCGATGACCGGTTATGCCTTACAGAGGCCGGATTTCCAGTATCGGAATAACATCTCCTTCCTAATTTACTTTACGACGCTGTTCTCTGGCGGGCTCGTACCTTTCTTCTTGCTCATGACGCAATATTTGAGCTTGAAGGATAACTACCTGGCTGTGCTGCTGCCCGGCTTGTTAAGCCCGTTTCTTATCATTATGATGAAGGCCTTCGTTCAATCGATACCGCATGCGATTACGGAATCGGCCAAGATCGATGGCGCCGGTGATTTCACGATCTTCGTCCGGCTGATTCTGCCGATGACGACGCCCGCTTTGGCAACGATCGGACTGTTCATCGCCCTCGCGTACTGGAACGAATGGTATCATTCGATGCTGTTTCTCTCAGCGGACATGAAATACCGACCCTTGCAGCTTTTCTTATACAACGTTATTACAAGCGCGGAATTTATCCGGAGTTCATCCGCTTCTGCCAATGTCCCGTTTCGAGATATGCCGCTTGAGTCGATGAAGATGGCGACCGCGATTGTGGCGACAGGTCCCGTCATTCTGTTCTTCCCGTTCGTTCAACGATACTTTATCAAGGGGATTACGGTAGGCGCAGTTAAAGGATAATGTGCATGTTGTGCCGGGAGAGCTCATAAAGGGACTCCTTCACATAAATTGAAATCGGTTACAGACAGGTCTAGATGATCATTTTAACCCAGGGGAGGAAATGAAATGTTAAGAGGAAAAAGATTGGTCTCATTCGTTATGTCCATTGTGATGGTAATCGTTCTTGCGGCATGCAGCGGGAACAATGAAAAGGCGGCGAATAGCGGCAGTGCAAGTAATGCTGGTGGCAAAGAAAGTGCTGGCAGTGCTGATAGCGGTGCGGTAGATACCTCGAAGTTCGTTAAGGTCAGCTATGTTGTATTAGGTGACAAGCCAAAGAACGGTCAATTCGATAAAACGTTAGAGAAAGTCAACAAGCTCATGAAAGAGAAAATCAATGCGGAGCTGGAATGGAAATGGGTCGAATGGGCGGATTGGTCCACGAAATACAACCTGTTGCTGGCGTCCGGCGAACCGATCGATCTGATCACGGTTGCAACGGACTGGCTGGATACTTGGAATAATGCTCAGAGGGGTGCCTTCACGCCGCTTGACGAGCTTCTGCCGAAATACGCGCCGCAAACGTGGGAATCCATTCCACAGGAAGATTGGGCGCAAACGAAGTATAAAGATCAGATCATGCTTATTCCTGAGAACGACTATACGCAATGGGTTAACCATGGCTTCTTCTATCGCGGAGACTGGGCCAAGGAAGCGGGAATCACAAGCCCGATTATCGATTTCGAAACACTGGGCAAGTATTTCCAATACGTCAAAGAAAGTAAACCGGACGTTATTCCTTGGGATGCTCAATCCAGCGGTAACATAGCACCTTATCTCGGTTTCACGACCTCGTATACCGACATGATTGAGCTTCCTATCGGAACCGGTTATATGCCTGCGTTCTTTGCGAAGTCATTTGATGAGAAGTACACGGTCGATAGCCCGATTTTCAACGATGTATTCTTGAATATGGCGAAGATGATGAAGGATTGGGCGGACAAGGGCTACTGGCGCGAAGACGTATTGAATTACAAAGGAGATACTCGAACGTTGCTTAAGGCGGGCTTGTCCGGTGCAGATGCACATCACACGCAAACCTTCGGGTCATTGCGCGTACTAATGGACGAAGAGCAACCAGGCTCCGAGCTTGCGATGTTCCCATTCTCCGCAACTCGCAAAAATCTGATCGAGCTGTCAATCACGCACGGCGGAACTTCGCTTGGCGCGCATAGCAAAAATCCAGAACGCGCACTTATGGCCTATGAACTGATGCGCAACGATAAAGAGATTTACCAGCTGATCAACTTCGGCATGGAAGGCGTTCAATACGAACTTAAAGACGGTAAACGTGTCAAACCGGCCGGCTATGATCAAAAAAGAGATGAATTCTACTCCGACTTCTGGGGCGGCCGCGTCGACAAATTCGAGATTCCTACCGATACGGTGTGGGATGGCGTAACCCAATACTACGCGGATTATGACACCTACAAAAAGCCATACCCTTACGGACAGTTCGTATTCGACAAGAGCAGCATCGATGCTGAGCTGACGGCGATTTCCCAAGTCACTGGCGAGATGGGTCCAGCCATCCTGTTTGGGAAAGCGGGCGATCCGGTTAAAGCGGTTGAAGATTTCCGGAACAAGCTGAAAGCCGCAGGCTACGATAAAGTGCTCGCGGAAATTCAGAAGCAAATGGACGCTTACAAGACACTAATCGAAGGCTAATAGCTGCTATACCATCCAACCAGAACAGTAAAGTCGAATGGAGTGGGGCTGTCTGAGAGGACAGCCCCACAATTTATTCTGGCATGATGGATTACGAAATTGGACTCCCTAGCAGATCGGTTCTTTTCCTGAGCTAGTCTGCTTTTTTGTTATATATGTAACCCTTTTCATGAAAAGCGTTATTTTGATATAATAGGACGAACCCTGACAGCAGGAAGGATAATGTTCGCGTGAGACAAATTACCATATATGATATAGCCAACGAAGCTAAAGTATCCGTTGCCACCGTATCTAGAGTATTAAACGGAACTGCACCGGTAAAGGTCTCTACAAGAGCGAAGATCGAGGCGCTCATTCAAAAGTATCAGTTTCAGCCGAACGCGATGGCTAGAAGCCTCCTTTCAAAAGAAACGGGTATTATCGGCGTTATTCTGCCCGATCTCACCAATCCCTTTTTTCCAGAAGTGTTTACTGGTGCGGAGCTGGAAGCTCAGGAATCTGGACATACATTTCTATTGTGCAACACAATGGGCGTTTATACCAAAGAAACTGAATATCTTAATATCATGCAGGAAAAACGCGTAGACGGTATTATTTTTCTTGGTGGACGGATTAACCTTAAGGATTGCGAACCACACCTCGTTCAGGAAATCGTCGATCATGCCAAGAAAATTCCGATAGTGCTTGTTAACGGAAATATGAGGAATACCGAGTTGACACGTGTTGTTACGGATGAATATGCGGGAACCGTGTTCGCTGTGCGTCATTTGATCGAGTTGGGGCATACGCAAATTGGCTTTATTGGCGGGGAAAGTCATATGACAACAACCTCCATCAAGCTGCGCGCTTTTCGCAAAACGCTGCGGGATGAAGGTCTCCGAGTCAAAGAAGACTGGATTTTAACGGATAGCTTTTCTATGGAATCGGGAAGGCAACAGATGCAGAAATTGTTGGAAATGAGTGAGAAGCCCACCGCGGTATGCTGTGTAAATGACTTTACAGCGATCGGAGCGATTAAGACAGCTGGCGAGTACGGCTTGAAAGTCCCGGATGACATTTCAATTGTAGGCTTCGATGATATTCCTCTGGCTCACCATGTCATTCCCGAATTGACAACAATATCTCAACAAGCAAATGAGCTTGGTCGAACAGCTGTTAAAGTGCTCCGGCAGATGATGAACAAAGGAAAAGTGAAGAAGTTAACTTCTCTTGAGCCGCAGCTCATAATCAGGCAAAGTACAGCGCCAAGAATTTTATAGGCCACAGACTACTGTGCTGTAAGCCATATTAGACCCTTTCTGTGGAGAGGGTTTTTCCTTGTTTTCCGAAGATCCGATCTCAATATGGATTTTCATTCAAGACATCTAGTATTTGTTGCATTTTCCAAAGATATTATTACCCCTTGAAACGATAGAAAGGTTATATTATTAGTTGACAACGCTTTCATCCAGGGGGTAAACGAATGACAACATTGCTTTTAGTCGACGATGAGCCTCGTCAAGTCAAAGCATTATCCGCCATTCTCAGAAAACAACGACCGGAATATCGCATTATCGAGGCGATGGATGTCGAAACAGCATGGGAGAAAATCGAAACGGAGCCCGTGGATGCGGTCTTGACCGATATTAGGATGCCCGATGTGGACGGCTTGACTCTTATTGAGCGTATTTCCCGTCAAAAGCCGCATATCAAAACTGTTCTTATAAGCGGATATGGCCAATTCGATTATGCCAAGCAAGCCATTGAGCACCGTGTCGTGGAATACCTTGTTAAACCGATCGGTCTTTCGGATATCGAACGGATCATCTACAAGCTGGAAGAAATGTTTGCCCATGAATCTTCCTTGAATCAATCTGTTTCCGTCTATCATGAGCATCTGTGGAACGCGCTGATAGCCGGAAAGTTGGACGAGCAACAGCGTCTCGAGCTAAATCGGTATATCCCGGCAGATGGTCCTGGAATCACAATGGTTATCGAGCTGAACCAAGACCAGCAGACGAAAGTCGACAAAAACATTCCGAATGCAGTCAGACAGAAATGGAATAAGCTATTGGCTCCCCTAGGTAAATGCATTTTGTTTGGCGACCCCTTCTCTGGGTTATTCGTAACGCTCATCTGGCTTGACCGTTATCTCGCCGCCAAGCCTTCCGAAACGGTCAGCAGAATAACCCGTTTATTCGAACAGCTGCGAACAGGTGAAGGCATGGAGGAGGCAGTACTGGGTATAAGTACTATCCGCCCTGCGCTGACAGAAGAGGCTAGGTATGCTCATGAAGAGGCACTTCTTGCTCTGAGGCATCGTTTTTTCGCTGCTGACGAGGCGATTATCTGGGGATCGGATATTCGAGCGTTTACCGATAAAGTGACGCCCGGCTCCAAAGAGCTTGCCGAACCGTTGACGCTTGCGGTGAAGGTCGGCGACCAGCCGAGGGCGATAGAACTAGTGAATGCATTCTTCCAAAAGCGCGAAGCGCCGCCTTTTCCCGATCCAGATCTTATAAAGGAAGAATTATATATGATTCTATGGAAGATGATCGAGGGGCTGCAAAGCGTCATTCCAACCGAAGCGATAGAGTTGTCGCATTCCCACCTTAAAAAAAAGATCAGCAGGTGCGGTAATTACCAGGAGCTGCGATTCCGATTCAAAAAGCTGGTAGAAGAATTGTTAGAGTTATCCGGAAAATCTCGTCAGGATAAGAACGGATTGATCATCCTTCAATGTCAAGCTTATCTGCAGCAGCACTACATGGAGGATATTTCTTTGGAGTCCGTTGCGGCTATGTTCCACTTTAATCCGTCCTACTTCAGCAACTTGTTCAAAATAAGGACAGGCGTCAACTTTTCCGAATATATTATTAGTATGCGGATCAAGCAGGCGGAGCGGATATTGGAAAATACCGAGGATAAGATTTCGGAAATCTCGGAACGGGTCGGCTTCCATAACCCCTCCTATTTCAACAAGATATTCAAACGCAAAACGGGAATTTCCCCCAATTCCTTCAGGCAAATGAAAGGCAAGGTCGGCGGGGGATGAGAAGATTACTGAATGCGGTTAAGATCAGCCGTCTCCATACGAAGCTGCTCTTCACCTACATTTTGCTGCTTGTCGTTACAGTCCTGATTGTCAGCTTCAGCGATTACCGTCTAAGCCGCAATACTGTGCTTGAGATGGCCAAACAAGACGTCTTCACAATAGTCAGGAAAAACAATGAAATCATCGATGCCAAATTTTCGCGGATTCGTGAAATGATTTACGGATTTACGGAGGATGCCGACTTCTATGAGGCTTTCTCTCATTTGCATCCAGAGAACAAGACGCAAGTGCTTGCTGCTGATCTCCGCATCAAAGGCATCCTCGATAAATATTTTGCTCAATCCCAAGACTTGTACTCCGTACAGGTTGCGACCTCCTATTTCGTCTTTGGCACCGCTTCGTCGGCGAACAGCGAACACGCCAAAAACTTCATTCCCATAAAGGGGTTCGCGGATACCGTTATGAACCGGATTGCCCGTCAGGGGGAAGGGAAAACCCAGTGGGTACCGACTTACGAGTTCGCCGAGATGTTTCGTATCCCTTATCTGCAGCAAATGGACTATGACTACAAGTACCTTTTTTCGGCGGTATCCATGATTCAAGGTTCCTATTTCCAGGGTGATTTTCGGGCTTACTCTGACATGAAGGACAGGCCGATACTCATCTTAAATTTTAAGGATTCCCTATTCACTAGCGTGTTTGCAGGAAGTATACCGGTGAGCGGCAGCACTTATTTCGTCGTGGACGGAACCGGTCACATTGTCTCTCATCCGGACCGTTCGCTTCTAACAAATAAAATGGATCTTCCCGTATTGGATGAATTAATGAACGAGAAGCACGGCGTACGCATGATAGAGATCGACGGGGAAGAGAAGGTAGTGGCCTTCTCACGATCAGAAATAACCGGCTGGCTCAGTCTGGCGGTTATCCCCCCGCGAGAACTGCTTGATCCGGTCATCCGTCAATATATCCGTAACATGTTGATTTCGGTAGGGATGATTACGCTTCTGTTCATCAGCCTGTCTTTATTCCTGTCTCGACTCGTCACCCAACCATTCCGGACGATGATCAGGGCGATTGTGAACACGGGGGAAGGGCGGTTTGAAACACGGTTCGAGGAAAGCGGAAGTTACGAGTTCAAAGTTCTGATGAAGAAATTTAACGATATGAACGAAAGCATTCGCAAGCTGATTCAGGAAAATTACGAAACGCAAATCCGCGAGAAGGAAGCTGAGATCAAAGCGTTAAATTTGCAGCTCGACCCCCATTTCATGTATAACACGCTAAATATGGTAAGCCTCATGTCGCTGGAAAAAGGGGAATCCGAAATCAGCGAAGTCGTCGTAAGCTTGTCGAATATGCTTAAGTACATGGTAAAGACCGAGGCAGCCATCGTTCGGTTTCGGGATGATCTCACCTATTTGGAAAGCTATGTCACCATCATGAGCAAGCGGTTCGAGGGTTCTTTTCGAGTGGAATATGATATGGATTCCCATATGCTTGAAGACGATGTGCCGAAATTCTTTCTTCAGCCGATTGTGGAGAACGCTTTCGTTCATGGATTTAAACGGCTGAAGCGGGACGGAGTGCTGCGGATTACTTGCCGAATGGACGAGAACGCCCGCTATTACCGGATCGAGGACAACGGACAGGGCATGGATACTTCGCGGCTGGATGACCTCTTGAAGGGTGAGCATCATGTCGGTCTGTCCAATGTAAACCGGCGTATCCGTATTCTCTATGGGGAGCCATACGGCATTCGCATCACATCCGTTCCCGGTAAAGGCACCTCAGTAACCGTCGTTTTGCCACTAGTGAGAGGATAGGAGGATCCATCATGTACCGCAAAAGTATCGTTACGGTCGGAGTAATTGCGGTTATGGTCATCATTGCCGCCCTTTCATGGCGATGGGGGAACGATCAATTGAGTGTCCCGGAAAAGGATGATCAGAGGGAACAAGTCAATCTGAGATTCACCTATTGGGGATCCGTTGAAGAGAAAAGAGCGATTGAAAACGCGCTTGACCGATTCACCCAGGAGTATCCCTGGATTAGGGTGGAACCGACCCAGCTTCCAAATTCCGATTACAATACGAAGATTCTGGCCATGTCCGCTTCTAATGAGGAACCCGATATCGCATACATGACAACGGAGCTCGGGGAAGTGTTCGCGAGGCAGGACAAATTCTTGAACCTGTTCGACTTTTTGAACAAGGATACGGACCTCAAGAAAGATGATTTCTTGGATTACGTGTGGTATAAAAAGTCCGACGATTATGCCTGGGGCATCAGCACGGCGGCAGAGTGCTTCGGTCTTTATTACAGGAAGGACCTGCTCGCCGAAGCTGGCGTGCCGCCTCCCCCAGCCCAAGCGGAGCTTGCATGGACCTGGGATCAGTTCGTAGATGCGGCCAAGCGGCTTACTCTGGATCACGAAGGACGGAATGCGACCGACCCCTTGTTCGACAAGGATCATATTGTTCGCTATGGAATCATGTTCGAGACATGGTCGGACCCGCTCAACAATTTTATCTTTGGGAACGGCGGGGATTGGATCAGTTCGAACGGTACTCAGTTTACGCTCAATTCACCTGAAGCAGCGGAGGCCATACAGAAGCTTGCCAACTTGATTAACGTTTACCATGTTGCGCCTTCTCCGTTCGAATCCAAGTCTTTGCCTGCCATGAATGTCGCTTTGCAAGCCGGGCTTGCGGCTATGATTGTCGACGGGCAATGGATCAACCTCGATCTGGGCAAAGCGAAAGTGGATTTTGACATCGGCGTTCTTCCGAAGCTGGAAAGAAGCGTTACGGTCGGACTCAGCGGGGCAACGGTGTTATTCCGTTCCTCCCGGCATCCGGAAGAAGCCTGGCTGCTATACAAATGGTTATCCGATCCGAACAAAGCGATCAATCTTTACACGGATGGCTTGTGGATGCCTGTGCTGAAGAAGTGGTACACGGACCCTTCCCTCGTCGCCCAGTGGGTGAATGAGAACCCGGCCGCTCATCCACCCGGCTTCAAGGACGCAATGATGAAACAACTGCTCGAGAACGGGATGCCTAGTATCGGATATTACCTTCAAAACCAGAAGGAAATTTATCCAGAGGTAACAGCCGGTTTACTTCCTGTCTGGCAAGGTGAGATGACCGCTCAAGAGGCGCTCGATGGAATTGCGCAAAAAGTAAGCGGTTTATTCTCACAAAAATAGTCGCTAAATCAAAAAAAGCTTCAATTTTTACCCTCCATTCTTTCGGTATAGTGAATGTATGGCAGATGAAAGCGTTTTAATACGCGCTGGATTCTCCGACAAATACACCGAAGCGTGGAGGGTCTTT
Organism: Cohnella sp.; assembly: GCF_041640265.1. GTDB lineage: Bacteria > Bacillota > Bacilli > Paenibacillales > Paenibacillaceae > Cohnella. The sequence continues at coordinate 65,617 of NZ_JBEQAP010000003.1, read as the reverse complement.
CTATGAAAAAATGGTCATTTTCAATCGTATTTCTTCTAACGTTAGCGCTAATCTTATCAGCGTGCGGCGGGAACAACAACAATTCGTCAGGCTCACCTTCGAGCTCGAATGCGGCTCCGGCATCCGAATCCGCTAGCAGCGACAAGACAGAAGGCGGGGAACAAAAACAAGTTACCCTGAAGTTCATGGGATGGGAAGTAAGCCCGCTTGAAACCGAAAGTGTTAAAAAAGGCTTGGATCAATTTATGAAAGAAAACCCGAACATTAAAGTTGAATATACGACAATTCCAGGCGGTACACAATATATCGCCAAGATGCAGGCGTTAGTCCTAGGAGGAGAAGCGCCGGACGTCTTCTTCCTGCAAAGCGACTATTACCGTGATTTCGTGAAAAGGAAAAGCTTGCTTGACATTACAGATAGAGTTAACTCTGAAGGCGTCTCGGAAGACCTAATCGATTCCGCAGTCACCCTCAGCACAGTGGATGGCAAATATTATGGCATCGAATCCTGTATCGTTGCTCCGGTTCTCTATTACAACAAAGACATTTTCGACAAAGCCAACCTGCCTTATCCGCCCAGCGATCCGAACAAAGCGTTGCCGTGGTCGGATTTCGTGAGCCTCGCGAAGCAATTGACCATTAAAAACGGCGACAAAGTCGACCAGTACGGCGTGTTCGGTATGGAAAACTACTACATGACCATCGCTGAAATCATGAGTAACGGCGGCAACTGGTTCTCTGAAGATCTTAAGTCATCCGCAGCTAATACGCCGGAAGTTAAAGAAGCACTACAGGCGATATCCGATCTTCGCAGAAAAGACGGAGTCAGCCCAGAAGGCAAACTTCTGACGAACAGCGGAATGAGCGCAGCGCAAATGCTGCAAACCGGCAAAATCGCTATGCTCGTCGACGGATCTTGGGCGTTGCAGGAATTGTCCCATATGAACTTCAAAGTGGGTATGGCAGTCCTTCCGAAATTCAAAGAAGCTGTAACCCATGGACAAGCGCATCTGCACGTAGCGTCGGCTAATACGGAGCATCCGGAAGAAGCATGGAAATTGATAAAATTCCTCTCCTCCGAGCAATATCAATTACAAAACGTTAAAGCCGGCTTATGGCTGCCGAACAAAAAATCACTTTATACCGAAGAAGGCATCGGCAAATGGCTGACGGCAGGCGTTCATCCGGACGGCTTCAAGGATTTGATTCCCTATTTCACGGAATCCAAAACGTATCCGTACGCCCTGCTTAGCAGCCAAAAAATCCAGGAAGACACAACAGCAGAGCTGGATAAATATTTCCTCAGCAATCAGTCGCTCGACATGACTGTTCAGAATATCGAAACGCTCGCGAACAAAAGCATTGCGCAAAACCAATAACAGATAATGGGTCCGGGAAGGATGCTATACTCCTCCTTCCCGGGTTCTACTCCAGGGGTGAGATGATGAAACCAAGTAAGCCTCTGCTTTATAAAGACGGATTTTGGGCCCTCCTTATGCTGCTGCCGAACATCATCGGTTTTTTGATGTTTTTGCTGCTCCCGGTTTTGGCTACGTTTGTCATCAGCTTCTCGAGCTGGAATTTGAGCGATTCCTTTCAGTTCAACGGAGTCGACAATTATAAGGAACTGTTTCATGATCCCGTATTTAAGCAGGTACTCGGAAATACTTTCTACTTTACTCTTGTCAGCGTGCCGATCGGTATAGCGCTGTCATTGTTCCTTGCGGTTTTCTTGAATCAAAAGCTGGCGCTAATCAGGTTTTACCGGGCGGCTTTCTTTATTCCGGTCATCTCCTCGATGGTCGCCATAACGGTTATCTGGCAGTGGATTTATAATCCGGAATTCGGCTTGCTCAATTACGCCCTTTCCTGGTTCGGCATCGACGGACCTACTTGGCTAACCAGCCCGAAATGGGCGATGCCGGCCGTCATTATAGCAAGTATCTGGAAAAGCCTCGGATTTAATATGCTGATTTTTCTCGCGGGGTTGCAGTCCATTTCAGAAGACTATTACGAAGCCGCAGATATCGATGGAGCGACATGGTTCACGAAATTTTGGAGTATAACCTTGCCGCTGCTGTCTCCTACCACTTTTTTCGTTACGATTATATCCATCATCAACTCATTCCAGGTTTTCGATATGATTGCCTTGTTGACGCAAGGCGGTCCTGCCCGTTCGACGTCAGTGCTGGTCTACTACATTTTCCAAAATGCGTTCCAGTATTTCCAGATGGGCTACGCAAGCGCCATGGCGTATGTATTGTTCTTCATCGTGCTAATCGTAACATTCATACAGTTCTGGCGGCAAAAAAAATGGGGCACTTCTTAAGGGGGAGGACGCAATGAAACCACGCATTTGGTTTAAACCGGCGGCGCATGTCTTGCTGCTGCTCGGGTCGGCTATCATGTTATTTCCATTCATTTGGTCGGTGGGCACCTCCCTGAAGGATTTAAGCGAGGTGTTTACGTATCCACCTAAATTTTTCGGGGAGCAGTTGAAATTTGCCAACTATGCCCAAATGACTGAGCGTTTTCCGTTTTTCACTTTCTTCTTCAATACCTTGAAGATCACCGTCATCGTTGTCGTGTTCCAACTGATTACAAGCTCGATGGCCGGTTATGTCTTCGCCCGACTTCGGTTCCGATTCCGCGAGGGGCTGTTCGGTCTGTACTTGGCCACGCTCATGGTTCCGGCCCAAGTCACGATGATTCCGACATTTCTGCTGATGAAATATTATGGGCTGCTCGACACCCATTGGTCCCTTATCTTACCGGGACTTGTGTCGGCTTTCGGCACCTTCTTGCTGCGGCAGTTTTTCTCAACCATTCCGAACGCGCTTGAGGAAGCCGCCAAAATTGATGGCTGCACACCGTTCGGTATTTACTGGCGTATTTTCGTCCCGCTATCCAAACCGGCGCTTGCCACGCTCGGTATTTTCATTACAATGGGCACGTGGAACGATTACATCAACCCGCTCGTGTTCCTCAATTCGATGAACAAAATGACGCTTACCCTTGGTCTAGCCAACATGCAGGGCCTGTATTCGACCGATTGGCCGGCCTTGATGGCGGCGACAGTTATTACCGTTCTGCCTATTCTCATCGTATTTCTGCTTGCGCAGGATGCATTTGTCCGTGGAGTAACATTATCCGGGTTGAAGGGTGAATAACTGAATGAAATTCGCAATCTATAGAAAATCACCTGGGAGTGGTACAAATTGGCTATAATAGCAAATCAAAACTCGATCCTGTCCCTAAAGGACGTTCGCATCCAAGATCCCTTCTGGTCGGACTATATCCGTCTCGTAAGAGAAGTTGTCGTTCCCTATCAATGGGACGCGCTGAACGATCGGATTCCCGGCGCGGAGCCGAGCCGTGCTATCCGAAATCTCCAAATCGCGGCCGGGGAAGAAGAAGGAGAATTTTATGGCATGGTGTTCCAAGACAGCGATGTCGCCAAGTGGCTGGAGGCGGTTGGATATTTGCTGGAGTGCGAGCAAGATCCAGAGCTGGAGCGGGTTGCGGACACTCTAATCGATCTAATTGCAAAAGCCCAGCGGGACGACGGCTATTTAAATACGTATTTCATGCTTAAGGAACCGGGCAACGAATGGACCAACCTGAGCGAATGTCATGAGCTCTACACGGCGGGTCATCTGATCGAAGGGGCGGTCGCCTACTACCAGGCTACGGGCAAACGGACGATCCTAGAGGTCGCATGCCGTTTCGCGGATTATATCGACACCGTATTCGGTCCCGAACCAAACAAGTTGCAGGGCTATGACGGGCACCAGGAAATCGAGCTTGCTCTCGTGAAGTTGTACCATGCGACAGGGAATGAGCGCTATCTGAGGCTCAGCCGCTTTTTCCTCGATGAACGCGGCAAGGAACCGCATTTCTACGATGAGGAGTATGAGCGGCGTGGAAGAACCAACCATTGGGGATCCGACTTCATGATCAAGAAACGGACCTACAGCCAAGCGCACGCGCCGATTCGCGAGCAGGAGAGCGCGGAAGGTCATGCCGTCCGGTTGGTGTATATGTGTTCCGCGATGGCAGATGTAGCTGTCGAGACCGAAGATGCCGGGCTGCTTGAGGCTTGCCGCAAGCTTTGGAATAATATCGTCACAAGGCGGATGTACATTACGGGCGGCATCGGTTCAATGGCGCAAGAAGAATCTTTTACACTTGACTATGACCTTCCGAACGATACAGCCTATGCAGAGACTTGCGCTTCCATCGGACTGATCTTTTTCGCTCACCGGATGTTAAAGGCCGAGCCGGACAGCAAGTACGCCGATGTGATGGAACGAGCGTTGTACAACACTGTTCTGGGTGGTATGTCCAAGGATGGGAGACACTTCTTCTATGTCAATCCGCTCGAGGTATGGCCGGACGCTTGCGGTAAGAATCATGTGTACGACCACGTGAAGACAGTGCGCCAAGGTTGGTTCGGGTGTGCCTGCTGTCCGCCAAACGTCGCTCGCCTACTAGCCTCTCTGGGGCAATACATCTACACAGTTAAAGAACGGACAATCTACACACACCTCTATGTCGGGGGAGAAGCGGACATTCAAATCGGCAGCCAGAAGCTTCATCTTAAGCAGCAATCTGAGCTTCCTTGGGAAGGCCGCGTGATGTTTGAGATACATCCGGAGACGGATATGGATTGCACGCTGGCACTGAGAATCCCGGATTGGAGCGAAACAGCTATACTGCTCGTTAATGATGAACGGTATTCCCCGGAAATGGCCAATGGATATGCCTTCATTCGAAGAACCTGGAAACCCGGTGACCGGGTCGAGCTGGTTCTGCCGATGAATGTTCTGCGCATGAAGGGCCATCCGCTCCTTCGGGATACGGTCGGTAAAGTTGCCCTCCAGCGGGGACCGCTGGTGTATTGCTTGGAGGAAGCGGATAACGGAAAAAATCTTCATCGGTTGTTTCTACCCGCTAACAGCCAGCCCCAGACCTCGTTCGAACCGGACACCTTGGGCGGCGTTCAAGTTATCCAGATAGAAGCTGAACGGCTTTCGACGGACGAATGGGGAGAAGAACTTTACCGTAGGAATACCGATAAGATTTACGGACCGGCCTTGGCAACCTTTATACCTTACTATGCATGGGCCAACCGCGGGGAAGGGGAAATGACGGTTTGGGTTAAAGAGAGACCGTGAAGCCATTCAGCGAGATGGAGGAGGTTTATCCTCCTCTTTTCTTTAACACCATAAGTAAGCGCTTTAAGGAGGTGGTTAGAAGATAGTGATCTTTATTTTCAAATGAGTAAGTGAAAAAATCATGAGAGGTGGACAAAAAATGAAAAAGGTTTCGAAATTTATTGCATGTATGATGATTGTGTTCGCATCCATTCCCCTAATGACGGCATCTGCTGCACCGCCGCCACCGCAATTTACAGTCGATTTGGCCAACCAATACAGAACAGCCACGCATGTTGCTTCAGGGTCTCTTTATGGGCTTGCCGAAGAGGGACGGCCAACTGACAGCTTGATTTCACCTACCAAGCCGAAAAATTTTACACAGATGGCGCCTAATGGGGGGCAGTTACCCAATGGTGAAACGACTCCTATCGGCGATGCTCTTGTTGTCGCACCGATTGCGCAAAGGAACGGCGCCACTGTAACGATTCGCATGCCCGACATCTATCCGAATTTCCCCTACCAATGGGTAAGCTGGAGCGACTGGTACAGCAAGATTGATTCAATCGTTAATGCGAGACTCGCTTCGGGCGCGACCAATATTTACGCCTATGAGTTATGGAACGAGCCTAACTGGACATGGGATACCGCAGCCGCCGGTTCGTTCCATGACGGTTGGAAAAACACTTATTTGAGGATCAAGTCAAAAGACACCAGCACAAAAACGATGGGCCCGAGTATTGATCAGTGGAATACTACATGGATGACAAACTTTTTGACATACTGCAGGGACAATAACGTTCTGCCGGACATCATCAGTTGGCATGAACTAGGGTTGCCTGAAGGCCATTATAGGGATGATCCGAAACCTTGGACAATCAAGGCTCACATTGCCAGTTACAGGCAAATAGAAAGAGATTTGGGGATTTCACCAAGACCGATTAGTATTAATGAGTATGGCGTCATGAGTGAAGAAGGCGTTCCTGGAAGCATGGTGAGATATTTTGCTCAGTTTGAACGCGAAGGTGTCGATACGGCAAATGCAGCTTTCTGGTTCAGACCCGGAAGGCTCAGCAATATCATTACGGATGCCGGCACCTCAAACGGCGGATGGTGGTTGTACAAGTGGTACGGAGACATGTCAGGCAACATGGCTATGACCACTCCTCCTTCCACGACCACTCTGGGATTGGACGGTATTGCCAGCATCAACTCTACTAGTCAGAATGTTCACGTTTTGTTCGGCGGATCGGATGGAGACAGCAATATTATTGTAAAAGGCTTTTCAGCGGCACCGTTCTTCTCCGGCACTGCCCATGTAAAGATGGAGGCGGCTCCATGGTATGGTGTAGATACAACAGTGTCAGCTGCGACAACGGTTTTTGAAGGGGATTTCAGCATAACGAACGGACAGATTTCCGTGCCTGTTATTGGTATGGATAAATCTTGGGGCTATCGTCTAATCATTACCCCGACGGGATCTGTCAAAACCCGTTATGAAGCCGAGAACGGTACAGTAAACAATGCAAATCTATTCAGCAATGTCAGCGCTTCTAACGGCAGGTATGTAGGACAAATGGATTTTGCCGACAGCTATGTGCAATTTACTGTGAATGCGGCTACAGCAGGAGCGCACATCATGGAAATTCGTTATGCCAACGGCACATCGTCCAATTCAACCCATAATCTGTCGGTTAACGGAGGAGCTTCTTCAACGGTAACCTATCCAACGACGGGCGGATGGTTGTACACCGGGTACAACGGTACGATCAAGGTCAATGTCACCCTGAATTCAGGCAATAATACAATCAGATTGACCAAAGGCGCAACAGGCTTTGCTGAGCTTGACTATATCCAATTAACTAAGGTTGGTACTTTCAATCTCAGAGTCGAAGCGGAGAAGTCGACAATAAATAGTGCCATAGTTAGAAACAGCGGTTATGGATCATCCGGTATGTTCGTAGGGAATATAGACTCCAGCACCAGCTATGTGCAATTTAATGTAAACGTACCCACTACTAAATCTTATACGATGGACATTGGGTATGCGAATGGCGGAAGCACGAATTCGACCCACAATATGTCGATTAATGGAGGCGGTTCAACTTCCGTATCTTACACGCCTACTGGGGGCTGGATCTCAGATGTTCCTAATATGGGTACTCGAAAAATAAAGACGATAACAGTTAACCTCAATGCAGGAAATAATACCATCAGACTTACGAAAGGTACAAATTACGCTGAGCTTGACTATATTGAACTGCGCTGAGAATAGAACTTTGTAATTGCGCTTTTTAGAAAAGGTCTGCTAAAGCCTGCTTACAATGAGGCTGAAGCAGACTTTTTTTTGAATGGATATTATGATGATATATTGACATATAGTGGTTATATCAAGTAGTATTCTTTTTGAAAGCGCTTTACCCAATTGGTTTGAAACTAATTTATAACGAAGGGATGTTAAAATGATGGAAAAAGCACCACGGGTTAGGGGCAATATTTTGTTAAAATGCATTCTGGCATTATTAATCGCATTGCCTGTGACATTTGGCGGTATTGCTCCACAACAGGTTCAAGCCTTAAATAATGGATTGGCATTGACACCTCCGATGGGCTGGAATAGCTGGAATTTCTATGCTTGTAATGTGGATGAGAATAAAATCAAGCAAGCGGCGGATGCAATGGTCAGCAGCGGGATGAAAGCTGCAGGGTATGAGTATATTGTGATTGACGATTGCTGGCAAACGAGCCGCGACGAGAATGGGGATATTATTGCAGACCCCGTTCAATTCCCGAGCGGAATGAAAGCGCTTGCTGATTATGTTCACAGCAAAGGCTTGAAGTTCGGATTATACACGGACGCAGGGTACACGACTTGCGCGGGGAGACCCGGCATGTACGGTTATGAAGTTCAGGATGCCAACAAGTTTGCTTCCTGGGGAGTGGACTATGTCAAGGTTGATTGGTGCGACAACGGGGGGATGGATCCGCAAACGCGATATACGATTATTCGTGATGCGTTGCTGAACTCAGGACGGAGTATGGTGTACAGCATTTGTAACTGGGGGATAAACAAACCATGGGTTTGGGGCCCTGAGACGGGTAATATGTGGAGAACGACAGACGATATATTTGATTTTTGGGAAAGAGTAACCTGGATCATTGATCAGAATGCTCCGCTTGCGAACTTTGTGGGTCCAGGCAGCTGGAATGACCCGGACATGCTGATGGTAGGCAATTATGGCACCGGTGCTGTGTTCGGAGAAGGAATGACGGATACAGAATATCGTTCACACTTCTCTATGTGGGCGATTATGGCCGCACCCCTCATTTCCGGAAATAACCTCTCGAGCATGAACCAATATACCAAAGACACGCTAATGAATACCGAGGTCATCGCAGTGGATCAGGACCCGTTAGGCAGACAAGGGGTGTTGGTAAGCGACCTCGGGGGACTACAGGTGTATTCGAAAATATTGCAGACTGCGGGAACCCGTGCGGTCGTGTTGTTTAATCGAACTAACGCTGCTGCTAATATGACCGTTAATTTCTCAAGCTTAGGGTTAGCGCCTAACGCAGCTGTAAGAGATCTGTGGGAAAAAGCAAACAAAGGAAACTTCACCAACAGCTATTCGGCCAATGTCCCGCCGCATGGATCGGTTATGTTGAAGTTAACAGGTACAGAAGCGTCCACGGGCCCTATCGTTTCGGGTAAAACTTATAGGCTTTCACCAAAATCAACAGGATTATCGGCTGCTGTTGACGGAGCTTCGTTGTCTAACGGAGCGAAGGTAATCCAGTGGGAGCAGGGTATTCAGCAAAACGACAAATGGGTTATTACGGCTACTGATGGAGGGTTTTATAAAATCATCAACGTAAAGAGCGGAAAAGCCCTGGCTGTCAAAGACGCAGCTCTTAATGACGGTGCGAAGGTGATACAGTGGGATTTTGGCCCGACCGGAAATGATCAATGGCAAATACAAGGTGTCGGTCAAGGGTTCTATAAGGTGATTAACAGGCTCTCCGGCAAGTCTTTGAATGTGTCAGGAAACTCTTTGGTAAGCGGCGGCGAGATGATTCAGTGGTCCTATTCGGCAACGGATAATATGACCTTCCAATTGATTGAAACCGATAAAACATATGAGGCCGAAGCGGCCGTGCTCCATTCTCTTTCGACTGAATCGATACATGGGGGATACACAGGGAAGGGTTATGTGGCCGGTTGGAATTTGAATAACCAATGGGTGGATTTTAACGTGATAGCGAACACTGCCGGAACCTACAATCTGACCTTCCGTTATGCGGGAGGAGCGGGCGCTGCAGGGCGTTATCTCTATGTGAATGGAACCGGGATCGTTAATAATCTGAGTTTTTCCGGTACGGGCAGTTGGAATGCGTACAATACGGTAATCGTTCAGAATGTCCATTTGAACATTGGCAGCAACACTATTTCTCTGATCTTTGACTCCTCGAAGGGCAGCTCGAACTGGCTGAATCTGGATAACCTGCAAGTTTCTCAGTGAGGAATTGTTACGCTTCTAAGCTTAGACGATTTGTTTATAGGTATTGATATATTAAAAAATAAAATGTATAGTTGGTATATCAAGTATAGTCGAGGGAAGGTAGCCATGGATATACCCTTATACGAAAAGATATTTAACTATATCTTCGACAAGATCAAGGAAGGAACGTTGAAGAATGGCGATCGCGTTTCCTCTGAGAAAGAGCTGGCGGATCAATTCAACGTAAGCCGAATTACATCGAAGAAAGCTTTGGAGCTCTTGTCGCAGTATAAATTGGTCGAACGGATTCAGGGCAAAGGAACCTTTGTCAGCGGAACGATGCCGGAATTGAAAGATATGAAATCAACAAGTCAGGCGGAGGCAACCGATCCTAAGCTGGAAAAAGACGAGGAATGGCGTACGGTCGGGGTTATATTGCCCGACTTTGCCGATTCCTTCGGCGCCACGCTGATTCGGGGAATCGAGGAAGCATGTTCGTTGCAGCAATGCCATCTCTTGATGAAGCTGACCTATGATAAGAGGGAAGAAGAAGAAGCTGCGATTCGCTCCTTTGCCCGACTTGGCGTGGATGGAATAATAGTCTTTCCAGGGCATGGGGAGCACTATAATTCCGAACTGCTGCGACTGGTATTGGACGGGTTCCCGATCGTCTTTGTCGATAGGTACCTTAAAGGAATAGCGGCAAGCTCGGTATATACGGATAATCGAAAGGCCGCATTCGATTTGACAAATACCCTGCTGGAAAAGGGAAATCGACCGATCGGATTTCTGTCCGCGCCGGCTGAGAACACGTCGACCATCGAAGACAGGCTGTTGGGTTTTACTGACGCCTGCCAGCAGCGAGGTTGGACTCCAAAGCCAGAACATATCATGACGAACCTGTATAGTTCATTGCCGCAATCATTCGACAAACCTTATGTTCAAGCCGACATTGAACGGGTTCGTCGATTCGTAGAACTCAACCCTGAGCTGAATGCGTTTGTATCTGCAGAATACAACTTGGCACTCATACTGCGGGAAGTCCTGCATTCCATTGGCAAGAGTATTCCAGAGGATTACGAGATCGGCTGCTTCGATTCCCCGGGTCAGCCATTCGGCGAATATCTGTTTACGCATGTCCGGCAGAATGAAAGGGAAATGGGAAGGAAAGCGGTGGAAATCCTTCTATGTATGTGGGATCATGAGGATACAAAACTGAATAATATCGTGGCTCACGAGATTGTGAAGGGAGTATCGACAATTTCTTAAGATCACCGTGAGGCCGCTGATTCGTCAGCGGCCTTTTTCAATGAAAAAATATTAACTGAAAAACAAAAATATCATATTGACATACCAAGCTTATGAACATAATATATTATTTGTAAGCGCTTATATTAGAAGACGGAGGGGTTAAGATGAAAAGAACAATGACAACCGTCCTTGCGGTTGTAATGGCAGTGATGCTGATTGCGGGATGCAGCAGCAAGAACAATAATGGGGCCGCTGAATCGGCGAAGCCATCCGAGTCCGCTAGTAAGGCTCCGGTCGCTGAATCCAAGGGGGAAAAACCGGTTGAGCTTACGTTCTGGGGCGATTGGGGCGGAGAAGGACAAAAGCAATTTGAGACTATGGTGGATGCATTCAACAAATCGCAGGACCGCATCCGAGTTAAATATGCATTGCAACAGGACATGATCACCAAATTTCTAACGGCCGCAACCTCCGGAGGATCACCGGACATCTTGTTCTGGGACCGCTGGCGGACATCGCTGTACGCACCGAAGAATGTGCTGCATCCGGTGGATGAATATATGAAGCGGGATGGCATCAATGCAGCAGATTATTTCGATGAATCGCTCAAGGAACTGTCTCATAATGGCAAATTATATGGACTTCCGTTGACCGTGGATGCACGGGCGTTGTTCTACAATAAGAAGATGTTCGCCGATGCGGGATTACAGCCGCCGACGACATGGGATGAGGTAGCGGTCGCAGCTAAGAAACTGACCAAATGGAACGGCGACAAGCTCGAGGTTGCAGGCTTTTCCTTGAACGATGTAGGATTGTTCAACATGTACCTGCAGCAAGCGGGCGGAACTATGATCACGGACGACGGAAAGACGAATTTCAACAACGATAAAGGTCAAGCGGTACTGAATTTCTGGAACAAGCTGTTAAAGGAAGACAAAGTATATAAGGTCGGCTTCGAGACTGGTCTCGGCGAAGGAACAGACGCTTTCGTTACAGGCAAGCTGGCGATGCATTATACGGGACCTTGGATGCTGAGCACTTATAAGAAATACGGCCAAGAGCTTGATTTCGGTATCGTACCGCCGCCTTCCGGTCCGAATGGGGACAAAGGCACGATTATGGGAGGGTTTGGTCTTGTCATCCCGGAAGGCTCCAAAAACAAGGAAGAGGCTTGGGAGTTTGTAAAATGGTGGATGGCGAACAAAGAGAATATGATGCTGTGGGCCAAAACCAGCTTGAACATCCCGCCGTTCAAACCGGCATTGGACGATCCGTTCTTCAAGGACGACCCGCTCTGGCAGCCGTTCTTGCAATCGCTTGAGTTTGCCAAGATCCGTCCGCAGCACCCCGGCTATTCCGTTATGGAGGGAGACGGTTTGACTCCGAATCTGCAATTGTTCATGCAGGGTGAGTCCGATGCAGCATCAACCTTGAAGAAAGCGCAGGAACAAGGTGATCGTCTGTTGAGCGATAATGCAGAGGTGAAATAAAATCAAGTGAAATAGAAACCGATCAAAGGGAGGATCCGTCCTCCCTTTGACACTTACCAAGGGGATAAGCCGATGGAACAATCCGTGAAAACTACGCTAATTTTGCAGAAGCTCATCAGGGATGTCGCGGAGAAGCTGCAAGACCGGCCCCGGGTGGCACAGATGTTTGAAAATTGCATTCGCAATACGCTCGAAACGACGATCAAGCGAATGCCGGACGGAACGACTTTCGTCATCACCGGGGACATTCCGGCCATGTGGCTGAGGGATTCGGCAGCCCAAGTGAGGCCTTATCTGCTCCTCGCATCGGAAGACCGCGAGATTTCAGATATGATCAGAGGACTGATCGAGCAGCAATTTCAACAGATCCTGCATGATCCTTACGCGAACGCGTTTAATGAATCAGGCAACGGGAAAGGTCATCAGACCGATCTAACAGCGATGAGCCCATGGATTTGGGAGCGGAAATACGAGATCGACTCTCTCTGTTATCCGATGCAATTGAGCTACCTGCTCTGGAAGAATGGAGGCAGAACGGATCAGTTCAACGATACGTTCGTGAAAGGCGTTCGAGCCATTCTATCGCTATGGAGAACGGAGCAGCATCACGAAACCCGCTCTCCCTACCTTTTCCAGAGGCTGAATTGTCCCGCCACGGATACCTTGCCCCGCGAAGGAAAAGGGGCAGTTACCGGATACACGGGTATGACCTGGTCAGGCTTCCGGCCGAGCGATGATGCCTGTAAATACGGCTATCTCATTCCCTCGAATATGTTTGCGATCGTTGTCCTGCGGTATTTAGAAGAAATCTCGAGAGACGTCTTGGGCGATGAAAAGCTTGGAAAAGAAGCTGAAATGCTTAGAGAGGAAATAAGCTTTGGGATCATCAGTCATGGCAAGGTCGTTCATCCGAGGTTCGGCGAAATCTATGCTTACGAAACGGATGGCTTAGACGGGCATGTTCTGATGGATGACGCCAACGTTCCGAGTCTGCTGGCGATTCCGTACCTCGGTTATTGCGCGCCGGACGATCCCGTTTACTTGAATACACGGCGGTTTTTGCTAAGCGAAGAAAACCCTTATTTCTATCGGGGACTTGCAGCTGAAGGAATCGGCAGTCCCCATACTCCTAAATATTATATCTGGCATATTGCTTTGGCGATTCAAGGTTTAACCGCAACTGTCCAAGAAGAAAAAGAGCGGTTCCTAGATGTCATGGCCCGCACGGATGCAGGTAAAGGCATGATGCACGAAGGGTTCCACAAGGACGATCCCGGCGTATACAGCCGCGAATGGTTCTCTTGGGCTAATATGATGTTCTGCGAGCTGGTGCTTGATGTTTGCGGCATGAAGGTGCGAATATGAACCGGCTCTTTCGATGGAAAGGGGAGATGGTTTCCTTGCGTAAATCCGGAAAGCTGGGAAAACACCAAGCCAGGATGGCTTATCTATTTATTACACCAACAATGCTGCTGTTCGCCGTGTTCACGATCGTTCCCGTATTCATGGCCTTATATTTGAGCTTTACGAATTACGACGTTGTTAGCCGGATGGATGGGGTCGGCTTTCGCAATTATGAACGTGTCTTTCGCGACTCGCTTTTATGGCAAACCTTCAGAAACGTATTTTTCTACTCCATCGTTTTTGTTCCATTGAATATCGGGTTTTCTTTGTTGACAGCGGTACTTCTGAATCGGATGAAGCCCGGCGTGAAGCTGTTCCGGACATTCGCCTATATGCCAACGCTGACTTCGGCGGTTGCTGCGGCAACGGTATGGCTATGGCTCCTGCATCCGGAGTTCGGGCTTGTAAACGGATTTCTCTCCTATTTCGGAATTACGGGGCCTGCTTGGCTTGCGCATACGAAGACGGCGATGTTGTCCATCATTCTCGTTACGCTATGGCAGTCGATCGGAGCCAACATGATTATCTATCTCGCAGGTTTGCAGGGGGTTCCGGATTACTTATACGAATCCGCAAGGCTGGATGGAGCGACAAGGCTGGATTGCTTCCGGTATATCACCTGGCCACAGCTTAAGCCAACCACCTTTCTAGTCAGTACGCTTGCGATTATTTCGGCATTTCAATTGTTCGACCAGGCGTTCGTGCTGACTCAAGGAGGTCCGGCCAACGCGACCAAAACACCCGTCTATCTCATATATCAACAAGGATTCAATCAACTCCAAATGGGATATGCCTCGGCTCAAGCCTTTATTTTAGCGGCAGCAATCCTTATTTTCTCCGCGGTTAACATGAGAATTTCGAAAGCGGATGAACCCATTCTGTAAGAAGGTGATGACATGTCAACCAGAGGAATGACTTCCTTGACCCGAATTAGGGTCAGCAATGCGGCAAGGCTGCGCTTCAGGACCATCTTCTTCTACGTTTTGGCGGCGGCGCTGGCGATCGTGATGCTTCTCCCATTTTACTGGAGTCTGTTGACCTCATTGAAGCCGAATGAGGATATATTCACCATCCCGATCCGATGGCTTCCCAACCGGCTTACTTTTGAACATTATAAGACTGCTTTTACCACAGTGCCGTTCGGCTTGTATTATTGGAACTCTTTTTTCCTCGCATCTGCCGGCGTTATTGCAAACCTGTTTTTCGGATCGGTTAGCGGTTATGCCTTTGCCAAGCTGAAGTTCAAGCTGAACAAACCTTTGTTTACAGTATTGCTGGCGGCCATGATGATCCCGGGTGTCGTCACGTTAATTCCAACCTTCTTCGTGCTAAAGCATTTGCCTTTGTTAGGAGGAAACGATATTCTCGGCGACGGCGGCAATGGTCTTCTGAATACATTCTGGGGAGTCATTATTCCGGGGGCTTCGGGTTCATTCGCCGTATTCTTCATGCGTCAGTTTTTCCTCACCTTGCCAAGCGACATGATGGAGATGGCGAGAATCGAGGGGGCGGGTGAGTTTAAGATTTTCTGGCGTATCTATTGGCCATTGACCAAGCCTGCGCTTGCGACACTCGGCATCTTCACGTTTCAGGCGGGCTGGAACTCGTTTCTGTGGCCGATGATCGTGCTGAATGACCCGGCCAAGCATACGATCCAGATGGGACTTCAGGCGTTCTCATACAACTATCAGACCGATTATGGCCCGATGATGGCAGGTGCGTTGGTAGCTGTATTACCGATCTTGATCATGTTCTTATTTCTGCAAAAATACTTCGTCCAGGGCATTGCGTTCAGCGGCGTGAAGGGATAAAGAAATGAGGCGAAGCAGGATTTTGCTTGGTGGAGTTGTGATTGCTGGCTTTTTTTCCATCCTAGTCGTTGTCTATTTAAGGCAGTATGCCTCGTCAGAAAACACGGTCTGGACGGAACGCGCAGCTGCGGCTCAAGCCGAACTCCAAACCTCATTCTGGGACGAGAGGCGCGGTCTGTTTAACAATGCTTCTCCCTGTCTGCTGCAGCTCTGCACGAGTCCATTTCATTATTGGTGGCAAGCCCACGCTCTCGACACTCTTATCGACGGATATGAGCGAACGGGAGAATCGATCTTCAAGGACCGTATTGCCGCCATGTATCAAGGGATTCTGGATCGTAATGCCGGTGTCTTCCCGAATGATTATTACGATGATATGGAATGGATGGCGCTTGCGTGGTTAAGGGCATTCGAAGCTACGGGAGAAGAGCGTTACAAGGCTGCCGCGCTAATATTATGGGAAGATATCCAAACAGGATGGAATGAATCTATGGGCGGCGGCATCGCTTGGCGCAAGGAGCAGCCGGACTACAAAAACACGCCTGCCAACGCTCCTGCCGTCATTCTGGCTGCCAGGCTGTATCGGAATTTCGGCGATAAAGCAGATTTGGAATGGGCGCAGAAGCTATATGATTGGCAGAAAGATAAGCTGGTCGATCCGCGTATCGGTTTGGTATGGGACGGAATCAACCGCCAAGGAGACGGACGAATCGATACGGATTGGATTTTTACTTACGGTCAAGGCGTTTATATTGGAGCGGGTCTTGAGCTTTACGGAGCAACAGGAGAGAAGGCTTACCGGCAAGATGCCGTCAGAACTGCCGAGTATGTGAGAGAAAAGCTAGTAAGTCCGGCGACAGGAATGCTTCCATCCGAAGGTGGGGACGACGGCGGATTGTTCAAGGGAATTCTGGTTCGTTATCTCGGCGAACTGATCTTAGAAAACCCGAAGGAGCATCGCATGCTTACGAAATTATTGGTCACGAACGGCAACAGCCTATGGGAATACGGGAAAGGCGAGCAGAAGGCTTTGTTCAGCAATTCTTGGGCCCAAACGCCGGATGAGGTTGTACAAATGAGCACACAGCTTAGTGCCGTCATGCTGCTGGAGCAGCTGGCGAGATTAGAACACAATGACGTGCCAGGTCTAGATGATAAATGAAGGTGAGAAAATGACAAACCGTATTCAAGCGGGGACTTGGAAGCGTAGAGCCGAAGAGGCGCAGCGAACGCTGGACGAGAAGTTCTGGAATCCTTCGATCGATATGTACGACATTCAGACACCATGTCCTGACGGCAGCTGCAATACGATCTTTCATTATTGGTGGATGGCCCACGCCGTAGAAGCACTGGTCGATGGCTTGGATAGAACGGGAGACTCCTTCTACACGGCAAGGCTTCGCAGGATCCATCAAAGTCTGCTCGCTCGCAACGGAGGCGTCTGGCCTAACAATCTGTACGATGACATGGAATGGATGGCGATTGCATGGCTGCGTGCTTACCATGTGACGGGTGATGAGGTCTACAAGAAAACGGTCCATGTGCTTTGGGAGGATATCAAGACGGGCTGGAACGATCATATGGGCGGGGGGATCGCCTGGCAGAAGACGCAGCTTGATTATAAGAATACCCCTGCTAATGCTCCTGCCGTCATATTGGCAGTACGTCTGTACACGGCGTTCGGCAATCACGAAGACTTGGAATGGGCTAAGACCATCTACGATTGGCAGAAACGTACCCTTGTTGATCCTTTATCCGGCTTTGTTTGGGATGGGGTCAATCGTCTCCAGGACGGGATGATCGACAAGGACTGGAAGTATACGTATTGCCAAGGCGTGTTTATCGGGGCTGCCATAGAGCTTCACCGCGTGACCGAGGAACAGGTTTATCTGGCGGATGCTGAACGAACATGGAACGCGGCAGTGGAAGAGCTGACCGAGTCCGGAAAGGGGCTGTTTCCTCCCGAAGGAACTGGAGACGGTGGATTGTTCAAAGGTATTCTTGCCCGTTATGCCGGTATGCTCGCTCGTGCGATCGAAGATAGCGGCGCTATAAGGGAAGTGCTTTTCTCCAATGCAAAGAGTTTGTGGGAAACCGGACGCAGTGAAGAGAGAGCTCTCTTCGGAGAAGCGTGGAACGTACCGCCCAATGGACAAGTGGAGCTCAGCACTCAGCTCAGCGGAGTCATTCTGATCGAAGCGGCAGCATTGCTGGAGTGATAAGCCTTGATCGATTCGGCGATAGAATCATGGACCGTTATAGGTGAGGGGATATGTTGATGAAAGCGTGGAAAAGGCAATTGATGTTGGCACTGGCTTGTTTGCTCACTGTCTCACCTTTTATGCCAGGCATGGATCGAAAGGCTGAAGCGTTCACGACTTCCAACGCCGATACAGCTATGACTGCATTGGTGAATGTGTTCTATGATTCTTCCGCCAAATACTTCTTTGTCAACAGCGATCACCAGATTCATATTGAACATGCGTACGGTCCTGACGGAGGATTGTATACCGATTTCTGGTGGGAAGCACAGCTCTGGGAAACGGTCATGGACGCCTATGAACGTACGAACAGCCAAACTTATCGCACGATGATTGACGACATTTATACTGGATTTAACGCCAAATATCCAGATATGATGGCAAATGTGTTCAATGACGATTTGGGCTGGTGGGCATTGGCATGTCTGCGTGCTTACGAGCTGACGGGAACGGTGGAGTATTTGAACCGCGGATCATTCCTGTTCAACGAGATTTATGCTGAATGGGATGACAGCTATTACGGGGGAGGCATTTGGTGGAGAAGCGATGCCCATGATCCGGCTGTCTCGACGAATGCTCAGAAAAATATGGCTACCAACGCGCCAATGGTAATGACGGCGATCAAGCTTCGCAACGCCTACAATGACAACGCCTTCCTAACTAAAGCAACGCAAATATATAACTGGACGAAATTGAAGCTGGTGACGCCGAGTAAAGTCAATGATCATATCGAAGGTACAGGCAACGGAATCGTGAAGGATTGGGATTTCACCTACAACTATGGGACGTTTCTTGGGGCGGCAACATCCCTTTACCAGGCGACAGGGAACAGTGGCTATCTCACGGACGCCAACAATGCCGCGCAGTATGTCATTGATAAAATGGTGTCGGCTCAAAGCCTGATGTATGAAGGAGAAAACGATGCAGCCGGCTTCAAGATGATATACGCCAGAAACTTAAACCGGTTGAGAGTACAGGGAGGCCAATCGCAATATTTAGGCTTTCTTCAGCAGAATGCGACACAAGCATGGAATCATCGTCGCTCGAGCGACAATATTATCGGCAGCGATTGGCTTCGTCCAACGGGCTCGGGTTACGTGCAGAGTCTGGCGGCCGCGGCAGGCGCTTCCATTCTGCAGCTTGTTCCGGCTGACAACTATACGGGTTATATTGCCGGCAATGGAGCCTACGAGGCTGAAAATGCAAGAAGAACATTGGTCAGCAGAAGCGGCATGATTAACGAAAGCACGTCTTCGGGTTTTACCGGCAGAGGATACGTAGCGGGATGGAATACGAGTGGGACCTCCATTGATTTCTACGTCAACCAGAATTCCGCAGGCAGCAAAACCATTACGTTCCGTTATGCCGCAGGCGCCGGGAACGCATCGCGTTATGTGAAGGTGAATGGCGTGTTTATGTCTAACAATCTGCTCTTCACCTCAACCTCCAACTGGGGATCCTGGAACACCGTATCAATTTCCGTGCCGCTGGGTGCCGGATCCAATACCATCCAATTAGGCTATGACAGCTCGAAGGGGAATTCGAATTTCCTCAATGTAGATTTGCTTAGCGGTTTATAAACTTTGTGAATTCAAATTAATAAAGTGGTTGCGCAGGGTGTTTTTCCTGCTCAACCACTTTTTGTTTTTTAATCATTTTCGTCGAAGCTTCACAACAGGTTGGAAAACGATAAGAAATGTCAGAAAACGCATCTGGTACATCAAATCCAGTGCATCTTATAATGAGAACAGGAAAAAGAAAGCCCTTTCATAAAGGCGTTTGAAGCGCTTTTTTCTGACATAATTACCTAGTTGTTTCGATTTATACATTTTACACGAGGGGGATTTAAGTTGAAGAAAAGGTTAGTGATTCTGATGTCCGTTATTCTGGTTCTGTCAGTCGCCATGGCGGCGTGCTCGAAGGGCAACGAGAAATCGAACGAGAAAACGAACGAGTCTCAATCGCCGCCGGCTTCGAGCACAGACCAAGCCTCGCCGACACCGGAAGTGAAAAAAGGATTTGAATTCCACAAATTCGACCCGCCTATCCAGCTCACCTTTCACACTGCCGTAGGTCCTGACGCAAAGTGGAGGGAGGGTGAGTCGGTCGAGAACAACGCGTTCACATGGTGGGCGAAGGAAGAACTGGGAATTGAGTGGAAAGCGAAGTTCGTTTCGCCGACCAACGAAGACGGTAAAGCTAAGCTGAACATCGCTAGCGCCAGCGGAGATTTGCCGGACGCCATCTTTGGCGAGACGCCCCAGCTTGGGGCATTCGCCAGCCAAGGCTTACTTGCTCCGCTGAACGACCTGATCGATAAGTATGGCTCTCCGCTGCTTAAAGATCGACTAAAGGCGGCTATGGATGCTACCGGCGGCAAATTTTTCTCGCCGTATACGATTGACGGGAAGTATTATGCGATTCCGGTCGACGCGGAAATTTGGGGGAGAACCTATTACAACACATTTATCCGCAATGACATCCTCGATTCGCTCGGCAAACAGGTGCCGCAGACGCTGGAGCAGTTTGAAGATGTGCTGGCTGCGTATAAATCGAAAGTACCGGACGGAGTCGGTGTGTTCCTGCACAAGGATCTGGTGCCCAGCGGTGTGAACCAAATGTCTCCGGCGATGCAGCCTTTCGGCTCCTATCCTGGTCGATGGATCGAGACAGCCGACGGCAAGCTGGCTTACGGAAGCGTCCAGCCCGAAACGAAGAAAGGGTTAGAAACGCTGCGCAAATGGTACGAAAACGGTTGGCTCGACAAAGAGTTTGTCGTGAAAGATTTCAGCAAAGCCGTTGAGACGGTAACTGCCGGCAAGGTTCTGTCGATGACCGGCGACTGGTGGTATGTATACTGGCCGTTTCCGGACGCCGTCAAGAATGCGCCGGAAGCCACTTTCGCAGCGACGAGCCTGGAGGGACCGGACGGCAAGGTCAAGCTGGTGACGGGCAATCCGTTCAACTTCGCGATGGCAGTTTCTGTCGATAGCGAGCATCCGGAATCGTTGATTTACCAATTGAACGAAGCGATGGATTCTTGGCTCAGAAACGATACGGCGCTTCGTGACCGCATGAAACAGGAATATGGGTATGAATTCAAATATCCTGTTGAAGGCCCGAACGCCTTGATCGCCAAAAATCCGGACGCACCGCAGGAACTTCAGGAATTCGATGTTGTTAAGCCGGGACCCAAATATTTCAGTACGAGCATACACCCGAAATATTTCCCAGGTTTTCAGTTTTTCGGTAATGTTGACCAAGGTTTCGGCGACATGCTCGCGGTCGGAAAAGCGAGCGAGAAAGGCAGCAAGGACGGCCTGACCATCGAGCAGCAGCAGTCGTTTAACGATTTGAACAATAACAAAACGATTAGTGCCCTAGCCTCCGAAATGCAGCTGGCCGAAAAAATTCGCTCCAACCTGGTGATCGACGGCTACATGGGGGCGCCGACACCGACGATGGTGGAGAAAAACCCGTATTTGCTCAAGCTCGAGAACGAAACGTTCGCCAAAATCATCTACAGCAACGCGCCTCTAGATGACTTTGATAAATTTGTCGCTGAGTGGAAGAAAGCTGGCGGCGATCAAATCACCCAAGAAGTAAACGACTGGTATCAGAGATCGAAATGACGGTCTTAAGCGGCCGCTACGGGGAACTCCCGCCGCGGCCGTTTGTTTCCGGTAATTCTTTAACAGATGGAGGATCCGCATGAAAATTCCGGGATACAGCGTCCCTAGTAAAGCTCCCGCAGCCTGGTTCGGGAAATCGTCCCTTTATCTCATGTTATTGCCTGGAATGCTAATGCTGCTATTGTTCAGTTATGCGCCCATGTTTGGCCTGATCATCGCATTTACGGATTTTCAGCCCAGGAAAGGTTTTTTTGGATCACCTTTCGTCGGGTTTAAATGGTTCGAATACCTCTTCAGCTCGCCGGATTTCTCGCAGGTGCTTGTGAATACGGTCATCATCGCGCTTTTCAAAATTGCGTTTGGCACGGCGGCGTCCCTCGTTTTCGCGCTTCTTCTGAACGAGCTGGTTGGCAAGTGGTTCAAAAAAACAGTGCAAACGGTGACTTATCTGCCCAACTTTCTTTCTTGGGTCGTCGTCGGCGGTCTGTTCATCGATATTTTGTCGCATGACGGCATCCTGAACCGGTTGCTGCAATCGTTCGGTATGCAAAGCATCTTTTTCCTCGGCAGCAACGATTGGTTCCGGTCGGTCGTCGTGGCGACCGATGTGTGGAAAAACTTCGGATTCGGAGCCGTTCTTTATATCGCGGCAATCGCGGGCATCAACCCGGATTTGTATGAAGCATGTGTCGTGGACGGGGGAGGAAAGTTTAAGCAAATGCTTCATGTGACGCTTCCGGGTATTGTACCGACTTTGATCTTGCTTACGACCTTAAACCTGGGCCAGATCCTATCAGCGAACGGTGGACAAGATCAACTCCTCGTACTTTACAATCCGCTCGTATACGAGACGGGCGATATTCTTGATACCTTCGCTTACCGCACCGGGATCGTAAACGTACAATTATCATTCGCGACGGCGGTTGGGTTTTTCAAATCCGTGGTCGGTCTTGTTCTCATCGTCATGGCCAACCGAATTTCCACCAAATACGCATCCAGAAGGATTTTCTGAGGGGGTTTTCTAGTGATGATTCAATCGAAAACAACAGCTACCAAAGCGTTCCGACTTATGATCGGAATCGTTTTGCTGTCAGCTGCGCTTCTTTGCCTCCTTCCGTTCGCGAACCTGCTTGCTATATCCTTCAGCGATAAAGCGTCGACAGCTGCGAACCTGGTTACGTTCTGGCCGATGGGCTTTAATGTGAACGCCTATGAGCTAATCATGAACAACGAGGCATTTCTTCATTCGCTCTGGATCTCCTTGGAGAGGGTGGGAGTCGGCGTCGTGGTCAGCATGATCCTCATTGTGCTGTCCGCTTATCCGCTCTCGCTGGAGGCTAAACAGCTGAAAGGGAGAACCTTCTTCGTCTGGTATTTCGTGTTCACCATTCTATTCAACGGTGGATTGATCCCGTTATTCATCGTCGTGAACGAGCTGAATTTGGTCAACAACTTTTGGGCTTTGATTTTGCCATATGCGGTTCCCGCCTTTAACGTGATCATCATGATGAACTTTTTTCGCGGTTTGCCGTCTGCCTTGTCTGAAGCGGCGAGGATCGACGGAGCGGGTCATTGGACCATTCTGCTGCGAGTTTTTCTCCCGCTGTCGCTGCCGGCGGTGGCGACGCTCTCGCTATTTTCAATAGTTTATCATTGGAACGATTATTTTACCGGTTTGTTTCTTATGTCAGAAAGCAAAAATTGGCCGCTGCAAACCTATCTATACTCGCAATTATACGTAGGAATCGACTTTACCAAGCTCAGTCCGGAAGAAGCGAAGACGATCGCCAGCATATCCAATCGTTCGCTCCGGGCGGCGCAAATTATGGTGACCATAATTCCCGTCCTGATCGTTTATCCTTTCCTTCAACGTTATTTCGTTGCGGGTCTGACTATCGGATCGGTCAAGGAATAAACAGACATATAGAGAGGACATCCGAAAATGAAAAGGATTATCAGATGGCTCCGTCAATTGAATGATCAATTACTTCTGGATACCGTTGATATCCGGGAATGGAAAGCGGAAAAGTATTTTTATCGCGGACCGGGGCAATATGAACCTCTGGAAAGATTGAATTCTTCTACCGTGTCGGAGGGA
Source organism: Cohnella sp. (assembly GCF_041640265.1). Taxonomy (GTDB): domain Bacteria; phylum Bacillota; class Bacilli; order Paenibacillales; family Paenibacillaceae; genus Cohnella. The sequence continues at coordinate 42,015 of NZ_JBEQAP010000003.1, read as the reverse complement.
GATCGTCTTGCAGCTTCCGGCGAAACGATAGTGTTAAAAAAAGAAATTTTCATTGATCCCGAATGGTCGCAAAAGCCGGTCAAATTATTATTTAAAGCCGGGGGAGAGGGGCTTCTGCGTATCAACGGCAAGTCGTATCACGGCTTGGATCGCAATCGCAGCCTGATTCCGCTGCCGGTAGAGGCGATATCGGCTGGTTCTTGCTCGCTGGAAATCGAACTGTATAATCCGAAAGCCCTTCCCCGCGATTGGCTTAACGAAGAAATTCCGCCGAACGATTATGCACCGGGGGATCTGATTTTGCAGCAAAGCAAACTGGCTCTGATCAATGAACCCGTCCAAACCCTTATTCATACGGTGAAGGTTTACGCTGATACGGCCGCCCTTCTTCCGGAAGAAGATTTAAACAGGTCCATGATCCTCTCGGCCCTATATCGTCGGATGGATGAAATGAACGGCTTTATATCGGTGGATTATCGGAATATGCATCGCATCGCGCAATTGGAAAGGGAACTGCGAATTGAGCTTGAAGAGAATACGACTGGCCCCGGAACCGGAATGATCCATATGATCGGGCAGTCGCATATCGACGTCGCATGGCTTTGGCCTTTGAAAGAGACGGTGCGCAAGAGCAGCCGTACGTTCTCGACTGCCTGCGCGATGTTGGACGAATATCCGCAATATCATTTCACGCAGAGTCAACCGCAATTATATGAATATGTGAAACAACACGACCCGAAGCTTTATGAACGGATCAAGCAGAAGATCGCTGAGGGGCGATGGGAAGTGGTCGGCGGGATGTGGATCGAACCCGACCTCAACATTCCGTCTGGAGAATCCTTGGTTCGCCAGTTATTGTACGGTTCGAAATTTTTGAAGGAGGAATTCGGTATACACCCGCGTATCGAGTGGCTTCCGGATACATTCGGATACTGCGCATCACTCCCTCAGATCCTTATTAAGGCGGGTATCGAATATTTCATGACTACAAAAATGTATTGGAGCGAAACCAACCTGTTCCCATACGATCTGTTCCATTGGAAAGGCATCGATGGTACCACCGTGTTAACTTATATCAACCACGGGCTGAATGAAGAACCCGATCCTCATACGATTAAAGAACATTGGAAGTTTTACAAGCAAAAGACGGCTCATCCCGAACAAATGCTGCTCTACGGATATGGGGACGGAGGCGGAGGTGTCACTCGGGAGATGGTCGAGCAGATCCGCTGCTCCTCTGTATTGCCCGGACTCCCGAAAATCCAGTTCGGCACCGCTCATGGTTTTTTTGACGGAATCAGCAAGAAAACCAAATCGAATCTCCCCGTTTGGGTCGGTGAAATGTATCTGGAAAAACACCGCGGGACCTATACCACGCACGCCAGAAACAAAAAGTGGAATCGGAAATCCGAAGTTCTGTACCGGCAAGCGGAGATTTGGAACACACTTCGCACAGTTCTGCAGAGTAAACCCTATCCGTACAGAGAGTTCGAGGCGGGGTGGAAAAAAATCCTGCTTAATCAATTTCATGATATTATTCCGGGAAGCTCCATTCCTGACGTTTACACCGATTCGCAAACAGATTATGAGTTTATATTCAATAATGGCGAGAAGTTATTCTTTTCCGCCCTTTCCGATCTTGCGGCCAGCATTCTTAAAGAAGGAGAAGGCGTTCCTTATGTAATTTTCAACAGCTTGTCCTGGGAAAGAACCGATAACATCACAATAGAAGGTGGAGCCGAGTTGCTCGGAATGGCTTGTTTCGACGCCGAAGGGAATAAGCTTCGATCGGATGTGGTTCAGGCCCTGGACAGAGGGGGAAAATATGAATTTCATGTGCATGTTCCGAATGTCCCGTCGCTTGGCTATAAAACCGTCTGGCTTCGTAATGAGGAAGGCATCGGTCAAGAAATGGAGCATTCGTTGTCACAGAAATTTCCTTGGACATACGGTAAATGGGAAACCCGGTTTTACCGATTGGAGTTCGACGGAGAAGGCCGAATTACGAGTTGGTTTGATAAACAGAACGATAGGGAGCTCGTCGTTCCGGGTCAGAAAGCGAATGATTTCCAGCTGTTTCACGATCTTCCCTTGTCTTCAGACGCTTGGGATTTAGATGACCGGTTCGGATTACAGCCAGCAGGCGATATCGAACTGCTGGCGGCGAAAATGGCGCATCGCGGTAAAACAAGGGATATACTCCGGTTTCGTTGGAACATCGGCAAATCTCATATTATACAAGATATCATCTTTTATCATGATTCGCGGCGGGTTGATTTCGTAACGAAAGTGTCTTGGCAGGAGGAGCACAAGGTGCTGAAGGTGGCATTTCCTGTAGACGTTTTGTCCTCACATGCCGCCTATGAGATCCCGTTCGGATCGGTGGAGCGACCGAACCACTCGAATACAAGTTGGGAGCAAGCCCAATTCGAGGTTTGCGCATTTCGTTGGGCGGATTTGTCGGAGGCTCATTACGGGGTAAGCTTGCTTAATGACTGTAAGTACGGATATGACATAAAGGGGAACCACATAAGGCTGACTCTCCTGCGAGCTCCCAAAAATCCAGATCCGACCGCGGACATAGGGGACCATGAGTTTACTTATTCCTTATACCCGCATCGGGGAGATTGGCGTGATGCCAAAACCGTTCGCCAAGGTATTGAATTGAACTGTCCCCTTCAGCCGGTGCTCTCGGAGGCAAGCAGGGGAACGTTGCCTTCAACCGGGTCATTTGTTCAAGTCATGGGAGATCAAGTTATACTGGAGACACTGAAAATGGCGGAAGACGGACAAAACGTGGTTATGCGCCTTTACGAGTCCGAAGGCGGCCGGGAACAGGCGATGATTAGCGCCGACTTCCTCGATCCAATGTCCGTTTCTACGGCCAATCTGCTTGAGCAACCTGATGTGCCCCTAGAAGCGACTGACTCTGGTCTAAACCTATCTTTCATGCCCTATGAGATCAAAACCATTCTTATAAAAATGATCAAGCAAGAAGGCTGATTGCTACTGCGAGATTTTGCGTTGGTAGTCTTTCGGACTCATCCCGGTCTCCCGCTTGAACATCCGGTTGAAGTGGGCAATGCTTTCATACCCGACTCGCTCGGCAACTTCATATACCTTATAACCGGGCTGCGCAAGCAGCCCTTTCGCATTTTCGATTCTCCGCTTGGTGATGTAATCCATGAGAGAATGGCCGGTTTCGGATTTGAAGAGGCGGGTCAAATAATTCGGATGCACATACAGGTACGAGGCGATTTCGGCCACGGAGATGTCGCGTGCGTATTGCTCGTCCACAAGCTGTTTCGCCTGATCGACAAGGCGGTTGAACTGCTTTCTCTCCACGCTGTGCAGATGATCGATGAAGGATTGAACGACCGCCCGGCACCATTTCTTCAGGTCGGATACTTTGCCTGCCGCCATAAACGGATACAGCATTCGTTCGTTGTCGCCGGCCCATTGGGATAACGTTAGACCATGGCGAAGAGACGCCTGAATGGCGACGCCGGAAAAGGAATGATAAATTTCGAGCAGCGTCGTCATCTCGACGGGGTGTTTCCGTTTAACTTCTGCGAAAATTCGGTCGATCCGCTCCAAGGCTTGGGTTAAGTCTAACCGGTCCAGCAGCAGGGAAAGTTCGGGCACTTCGTACAACGACTCCAGCCGTACATGTGGTACACCGACGCCAGCGGCCCCCGGCTGTCCTGCGAGCATGATGACGCCCGACGGGTCGGCAACCGTTCTGCGAATCGTTGCATCCAATTTGCGGTATGCCGCATTTACTCCTTCCGCCTTCGTGATTTCTCCGAAGAAGACGGAAATGACACAATCCAACGTCCGTTTCACCGATTCCTTGAAAGGTTCCGCTACCTCGGCCATATATCGCATGGATTTGGTACACTCTTCATGATTTTGCTCCCAGCACAGCATTACCAACTGTCCTTGATCGTTCGGAAAAAAGCAGCCTTCCTTGCCCCGAAGCAGCCATTCCGTCGCTAGTTCTTTTAAAACCAGCTCCAGAACACCGGATTCTTCCCTTGTTCCAGTTCCGGTCTCCTCCACCCGCAGGACGACAAGTACGAATATGTCGCCCGGAATGAAGCCCAGTCCGGCAGCTGAGAATTTATCGGCATGCGAAAGCGGGTTTTCCGTTCCTTTGACGACCCATGCGCTCAAGATGCGTTCCTGCAGCAGCGGGCGCAATTGTTCGAGGCTTTCCCTGGCCGATCGGAGAGCGTTGTCGCGGATCAAATCCTTCTCCAGCTTCTGGACGGCATTGCGGACGGTTTCCTTAAATTCAGTGTAATCAACCGGCTTGGTGGCATAATGGAAGACGCCGAGCTCGATCGCTTTTTGGGCGTATTGGAAATCGTCATAACCGGATAAAAAAATGACGACGGCATCCGGCCATCGCTGCTGAATATTTGCGGCCAATCTAATGCCGTCAGCCTCCGGCATGGAAATGTCGGTTACGACGATGTCTATGCGAGTCCATTCCATCAGCTGCAAAGCTTGCTCGACGCTGTAGGCTTTGTGGACGCCGGAAATATTCAAATCGCTCCAATCGATATCGTAAGCGAGGCCTTTAACCACGGCCGCTTCGTCGTCCACTAACAACAGGTTATACATCGGTATTCTCCTTTAGGTGCCGTTCGAGTACGAGCGTCACCCGCAAGCCTCTGGGCACGATGTTTTCCAGCTTTAGATCTGCATGATCCCCATACTTCAATCTCAAACGCCAATATGTGTTATTCAAGCCGATTCCAGTTCCGCCCGCGTCGAACACCTGAAGGTTGCGGCGTATTTCTTCCAGGCGGTTCAAAGGGATGCCGCGTCCATCGTCTTCCACCACGATCATAAAAATTCCTTCATCTGTCGAAGCGGAAATCCGGATGAACAGGCGCTCCTGATCCGGCTTTAACCCGTGAAGGATGGCGTTCTCTACTAGCGGTTGAACGATCAAGCTGGGTACCCGCTTGTCTCTCAGTTCGTCCGGAATGTCTATCCGGTAGACGATGCGTCCGCTGAACCTCATGTTTTGGATTTCAAGAAGCGAAGCGACATTGTCGCATTCCTCCCCAAGAGAAATCATCTCGCGATTGCCCTTGGCCATAAAACGAAAATATTGGCCTAGATGCGACGCCATTTTGGCAGCGCCTTCATGATTTTCCCCCATGGACATCTGATAGATGAAATTGAGGCAATTGTAAAGAAAATGGGGGTTGATCCGGGATTGGAGCAGTTGAAGCTGCGTATTTTGATTTGTCAGCCTTTCCAAGTACACTTCGTTGATCAGCTTCTCGGTGTCTCCGGCCATCTTATTGAAATGTCGGAAAACGAAGCCAAAATCTTTCTCGGGAATCAAGCCGATGCGGGTGCCGAATTCGCCTTTTCCCACCTTGCGCATGCTTTCTACCAGAATGTAGAAAGGCCGAAGCAGTCGGCTGTATACAATCCAGGTAAACAGCATAGCCAGCATAATCGCCACGACCGCGAAAACGGTCATGAGCTGGATTTTCCCGGTGATGGTTCGCATCGCATATTGTTCGGAGAAATACATGCCAACGATCAGTCCCGACGAAGGGGATTTGCCGTAAATGACCCGGTAATCGCGGCCGCCGTCGCCAAAGACGAACTGGTCGGCGTCGCTGCCCAGCTCCCTCAGCTTTTGGAGCAAGGTCACCTTGTCGACATGGGGGCTGGCTTCCGAAAATAACCATTGCCCTTCCGCATCCACCAGGAATAAAGTGCCTGCAGGATTGGCAACGTTCAAATTGTTCAGAAACTGGACCACTTCGCTTTTGTCGATGCGCGCCATCGCCACGATACCCTTGCTTTCACGCTTCAATAACGGGTTACGCACGAAGATCAGACTGCGTTCGTCCAGCCGCCAATGTCCGGTCTGTTTGGCATTCAGGTCGAGCGCCTCAAGGTGATCCGCTTGGTTAATGTCGCTGTAGCCGGTTACGGATGAGAAGCTCTTTCCTTTGTTAGGAAGGTAAACCCGGATTTCCCCTTTGAGAAGGCTGGTATTGGCATAAAATTTCAAGTTATCTACCAGCGCGGCATACGCGAACAGCTGGTTGGCATCCACTTCTTCTTTATAATTCAAGTATAGAATATTCGTATCCGTGATCATATAATCAACGACCGTCGACATGACGCTGACGCGGTCGTCCAATTGCCTTGTCAACAGTGAGATCGAATTCTGATATGAACCGGTAATCTCGGTTCGGGCGGTTTCGATGCTTTTACTGTTCATGAAAACGCTGAATACGAGAACCGGTATCATGAACGCCAAAAAGCCTCCAAGGATGCTTCTCGCAATGCTGGAATCCCATATCCATTTCATAGATATACATCTCCTTGTTGAAAGATGTCCTCTTTTCGATTATACAATAACGTGTTGATTAAGCTTATTGTCTTTTGCCCAAAATAATAGCAATACAACTCACGAGCGATATTACATTATAGCTGGGTGGATGGGATGGTAAGGTGAACAAACTTCTGCAGCTATTTATTCGGAAATTAAATAAAGCACCGCAGCAAGACGCCCAAGCAAAGACCGAACAGGCCGATTCGCTATCTGGCAACCTTCAACAAAATATAAATAAAGTCCAAGCATTAACGGGAAACAGCTCGGATATAGCCATTCGTACGTTTCAAGGGGCTTATGGTTTGCCAATGGCTATTTTTTATATTATAGGACTTACCAACTCTGATGTTATAAACGATAACATTATGAAACCGATCTTGTTCGACGCCGATGTAAACAGACCTCAACAAAGAGCTTTATCCGACTTCTTTACAGACATCAAAGACAAGATTATAACCGTTAGCCGCACAAATACGATAAGTAAAATGGACGAATTTATGTCGGCTTTGTTCAACGGAGATACGATTATTCTCGCTGAAGGTTGGGAACAGGGCATTTCTGCAAGTTCGTCCAAATGGAAGCAAAGAAGCGTAGAGGAGCCATCGTCCCAATCTGTCGTGCGGGGTCCCAAAGATAGTTTTACCGAGGATATGAGCACCAATATAGCATTAATACGGCGCAGAATAAAAAGTCCTAAGCTATGGAAAATCGACCGGAAAATCGGACTCGTAACCCAAACCGATGTTTGTGTGATGTACCTTAAAGGGACTGCCAATGATTCAGTCGTTGACGAAGTACTTCAAAGACTCGATCGCATTGAAATAGACGGCATTCTGGAAAGCGGCTATTTGGAAGAGTTTATTCAAGACCAAACCTTCACTCCGTTTCCCACAATCTTAAATACGGAACGTCCCGATACGGTTGCGGCCTCTATCTTGGAAGGGCAGGTCGCTGTCCTGGTGGATGGAACACCATTTGTTCTGATTCTGCCAATCACCTTCCTCAAGTTCTTCGTAGCCAGCGAAGACTATTATCAAAGGTTCGATATATCTACGTTTTTACGTTTGTTGAGATTCTTTGCATTTGCCATCTCAATGGTTCTGCCTTCCTTATATATTGCAATCACGACTTTTCATCAAGAAATGATACCGACAACTCTCTTGGTCAGTCTTGCTGCACAAAGGGAAGGGATTCCTTTCCCGGCATTCCTTGAAGCACTCTTGATGGAAATCACATTTGAGGTATTAAGGGAAGCGGGAGTTCGAATGCCTAGAGCCATCGGTTCCGCAATATCCATCGTTGGAGCTCTTGTTCTGGGACAGGCTGCAGTTGAAGCGGGTCTAGTGTCAGCAGCCATGGTGATCGTGGTAGCTTTTACGGCGATCTCCAGCTTTGTCGTTCCGGCATTTAATATCTCGATTGCTGCCCGCTTGATTCGTTTTATCCTGATGGGTCTTGCCGCCGCCTTAGGATTATTCGGAATAATGTCGGGGCTCTTCTTCCTATTGCTCCATATGTTGTCTCTTCGTTCTTTCGGCGTTCCCTACTTAACGCCAATGGCGCCTTTTGTACCAAGCAACTTGAAAGATTCCATTGTAAGGGCGCCATGGTGGATGATGATTACCAGACCGCGTTTTCTCGCTAAAAATAATTATGTGCGCCAAAATGTAAATTTACATCCTAAACCTTCTAATAAGGAAAAGGAGAAGTAAGAAATGAGGCGATGGATAGTCCTGCTGTTGACCATTATCATATTTCTTGGAAGTGGTTGTTCGAACAAAATTGAATTAAACAGGTTGGGGATAATTAGTGCAATAGCCTATGATTTGGACGAAAGCAATCAATGGGAACTAACCTTTCAAATCATCATTCCGAAGTTATCCCAAGGTAAATCCGGCGGCGGCTCCCAATCGCCGGTTACCGTCTTTTCATCGAAAGGAAAGACCCTATTGGAGGCGATACAGAAGAGTGAGCTAGAAGCCCCTCGTCACCTCTTCTTTTCCCATACACAAGTCATTATTATCAGCAAACGGGTTGCTAAATATGGAGTTGACCAAATATTGGACGCTAACTTGAGAAGTTACGAATCAAGAGAAAATACAAATGTTCTGATTTCGGATGGAGACGCAAAAAGAGTTTTGGAAGTTCTTACGCCACTTGAGAACATTCCCGGAAACACGATTTCCAATTTATTAAGCGGAAAGGGAAACCGACAATCCGAATTAGCCCCATCCAAATTACATGAATTTATATTCGCGATTACAACTCCTTCCGTTAGCGCCGCTTTGCTGGAAATCAAAGTTATGGGTGAGCCAGAAGAACAAAAATCGTTAGATGCACTCCAAGAAACTCGCAGCCCGGCCGTATTGAAATTGGATAGATTCGGAGTATTTAAGCAGGATAAATTCGTAGGTTGGTTAAACAGGAAAGAAAGCCGCGGCATCCCTTGGATAACAAATCGCTTAAAAAGAACAACCATAGTCTTTTCCTGTGAAGGGGAGAGCCGCCATGGACAACAATCCTCCTTTTTGGTTGAAGAATCTCACACAAAATTAATACCAAACATCTCGGACGGCAATTTGTTCATGTCCGTAGAAATTGAAGCCGAAGGAAACTTGATTGAAACGACATGTAATCTAGACTTGAAAAAGTCTAAAACCTTAAGAAAACTGGAGAAACATATACAGAAGCAAATAAGAAACAATGTGGAAGACTCCTTTCAAGCCGTTAAAAAGATGAAAGCAGATACGCTGGGCTTTGGAGAAAAATTCCACAAGTCTTATCCGCAAGCCTGGAAAAAGTTGAGCAAGAACTGGGATAATGAGTTCGCTAAGATAAAATTGGACGTTAATGTTGAGGTAAAAATCCGGCAAACCGGAATGATCGATGACTCCTTCTCCAAGATATCCGGGAAACAGAAATGAGAAAAGAGGCTTCGTATGGAACGGATCAGCAAATATCAGTTAGCTGCAATGATTATCTTATTTCAAATTGGCAGCACACCTTTATTTGAAATAGGAATTAAAGTCGGTCGAGATGCCTGGTTAGTTGCCATCGCTGGCATGCTGCTAGGATTATTGCTGCTTTTTCTCTTTTTGGCGATCCAACGCAAGGAACCGGAAAAAAACTTGAGTCAGCTATTGAATCACTATTTCGGTTCATTTGTGGGGAAGTTCGTCATATTGGTCTATGCCCTGTGGTTTACTTACGAAGCCATGCGAAATTTGCGTGACTTTGGAGATCTCACCCTCTTGACCATTCTTCCACGTGGTCCCATTTCCCTCATTATGCTGGTTATGTTAACTTTATCGATCTACGCGATTTATAAAGGAATAGAAGTCTTCTTTCGATTTGCCGAATTTATATTAGCAGGCGTGCTGGGATTTTATTTTATTTTGCTAATTATGCAATTAATTTCAGGGGTAGTGTATTGGGATAACCTTCTTCCGATTTTGGAGAATGGAATACAACCTGTATTTAAGGAGAGTCTGACCGCCGTTTGGTTTCCCTTTGGCCAAATGGTGATTTTTCTCATGTTCTGGAGTTATTTAAAAGAGAAGAAAGGGTTGGGTAAAACATCGATTCGATCTTTTTTTGTATCCGGCGTAGTTATCATTACCTCGAACATAATGAATCTGATCGTTCTGGGTCCGCAATTAGCTGGCATTAGTACTGTACCTTTATTACAATCCGTACAGCTGATTCAGATCGCCGAAGTATTCGAGCGGTTTGACGCATTAGTTATCTTGCTTTTTTATGCGGGAATATTTATTAAAGCGACATTATGGTATTTAGCCGCCGTACTTGGGCTGTCTCAGTTGTTTAATACCGATTATAGAAGGTTTGTCCTTCCGGTTGGAGCCATTATGTATGCCGCTTCCTTTCTCCCGCGAAGCTGGCAGTCACATTTGGAATTTGGAAAAATCGTCGCGGATCAATTCAAGGTCAATTTGATTTTTATTGGAGTTATACCGTTTATTCTTTTTATCGTTATGTTGATTAGAGGGCGTGATAAATGACTTCACAGCCCAATACCAGAACATTTTAAAAGTGAATTTCAGAGAAAAACAAAAAATAAAATACGAGATCGATGGTATAATACCCAGTAACAATTGCTGGTTATAGAGGAGACCTTCTTTATGAAACAGTCAAGCTGGGTGAGTCTCGGTATTTTGCTAATAATCCTTTTTTTAACCTCTTGTTCTGGAAACGGAAACAAAAATGCTGATTTAGCACAAATAAATACAGCCACAAAGCACCCTGATTCTAGTAGTGATAAGACTACTCTGACATTCTGGAGAAACTCAGGAAACGCATCTGAAAACATGGCTTATGAGAAGCTTGTATCCACGTTTATGGAGAACAACCCCGATCTATTGATTGAGATGTCACCCATTCCTTATGCAGATTATGACACTAAGCTAAGAACCTCCATCGCTTCAGGGAATTTTCCTGATATTATGGCGCTGGATGCCCCTTCATTAGCTTCCTTCGCTCACGCTGGTGCTTTAATGCCCTTAACCTCTTATTTCAAAGCTGACGGTGACCTGGACGATATCCCGAAAACAACTTTAGCTACCTATTCTTACAAGAATGAAATATATATGGCACCTTTGAATGAATCGTCCATTGCGATGTTCTATAATAAGAAAATGTTCGAAGAGAAGGGGATTCCATTCCCATCTAAAAATCCAGATGAGCCTTGGACATGGGATCAAGTATTGGAAGCTGCCAAAAAACTGAATGATCCTGAAAAAGGGATTTATGGCATCGACCCCGCACAAGGATTTCAGACCTCTGGTGCAACTGCCTACTTTAAGTATCCGATTATTTGGCAATTCGGGGGTGAAGTCATGAGTTCAGATGGTACGACGGCCAAAGGCTACTTAGATTCCCCGGAAACAAAGAGAGCGCTTCGCTTTTATTCCGATCTCTACAATAAACATAAGGTTTCCACTTTTGAATATCCGGTGGATCCTTTCCCGAATGGAAATTTGGGGATCACGATCGAAGGCTCGTGGTCGCTTTCCTATTTAAACGAGAGATTTCCTGATTTCAAATTGGGAGAGGATTACGACATTGCTCCTTTGCCTAAGCAAGTGAAACAAGCGGTAGCAAACGGAAGCTGGGCTTTAGGCATTTCTTCAAAGAGCAAGTACTCCGAAGAAGCGTGGAGGTTCGTGAACTGGGTTACTAGTCATGAGGGTCAGGTTATCTATTGCTCGATCACGAAAGACATCCCAGCTCGTTATTCAGCAGCTAAGAAGTTTCCGGAGCTTAACGAGTATCCCAATAATATATTTGTCGTACAAAACCAGAAGTTCGGAAGACCTCGACCCATTACGCCGATTTTCCCTCAAATGGCGGAAGCGATAAACAAATTGTTTGAGAAAGTGACGATCGGCAAGGAGGACTTGGATAGATCTATTGAAGAGGCTATTCAGACAGTCAATCGGGAATATGCACGGGTGAGGTGACTTCATGTTCTATTCCTTAAGAAGCCGACTTATGTTGGTATTCTCCATACTGCTAATCGTTCCTTTAACAGCGGTAATCTATATTTTAAGTAATGAGTCTGGAAAGCTCATACAAAAATCGATCGAGACGTCCACGACGCAAACCATAGACCAATTTGCATCTCATATCAACACTTTATTAAGACAAGTAGAGGATATCGGTACGCAAGTGATGAGTAATCGGACTAGCCAAGATTGGACTGCCGTTCAGTTGAACCCTGAGACTACCATAGAGGAACGAGTATTAACCAAACAGAGGCTGCGGGAATTTTATTCGTCTTATGCCGTTAATAATTCTAATGGGATTACGATTAGTGCCTTTACAGACGGGTTGGGCGGGCTATGGAGACAGGATAATAGCTATGCAATCAGCGATTGGTATTCCCATTTCAAGCAGAAGAATAGGCGATGGACGAATGCTCACAAGGATAATGATCAAGCGGATCAGATTATGACCTCAAGGTACGTAAACAGCTTTCTCTTGCCGTTAGTTCACCTTCAGTCACTCAGGGAAGTTGGGTTTGTCAAAATTAACTATCCTACTGAAGTGTTAAAGGGATCGATAGAGAAAATCCATTTTGGTGAAACAGGCAAAGTCTTTTTACTTAATAACGAGGGTACGAGTGTTCTAAATCAGGATCTTTCGGAGAGCATGGATGTTATTAGTGCAGGCTTATCTCAGTTGAATGCGAATGACCAGAAGCAAACTAGCGGGATATTCCCAATTGAACAGAACCATGTTACTTATTTACTGTTCTTTCGTAAGCTGCCTGCCCAAGACTGGATCATCATAGGTGAAGTGCCAAAGGCCGAGCTTTATCAACAGATCAGTAACATACGTGAAAAGCTGCTTCTTGTTAGCGTCTTTCTTTTTATAATAATTATTCTTGTCGCCCTGCGGCTGTCTTTCGGAATAACGAAACCCTTAAGTGCCATGGCACGAGCCATGAAACATGTCGAGCGCGGTGAATTTAGCCAAGCCGTGCAAATCATGCCGGGAGTGAGAACCGGACATAGCGAAGTAGGTTATGTTACACGGATTTTCGAGAGAATGACCGACCGTTTAAGGTACCTGATCGAAACAGAGTTTGAAACAAACCTGCGCCGCAAAAATGCGGAATATAAAGCATTGTTGTTGCAAATCAATCCGCACTTCTATAATAATACTTTAGAGATTATAAGCGGATTGGCGGCAATGAAAAGAGAAGACTTGGTCATGGACGCAACGGAGTCGCTTGGTAAGATGATGAGATACTCCTTGAATTTGAATAGTGACGTTGTCCGTGTGAAGGAAGAGCTGGACTACATGCGTGATTATTTGTTTATTCTAAAGCTGCGGTACGGGGACAAGCTTGACGTTAGAGTTGAAGAGGATATCTCTGCTAATCAACTGTTTATTGCCAAGTTTATTTTGCAGCCTTTGGTTGAGAACGCCGTTAAATACAGCTTAGAGAAGGAGGGGGAAGCCGCCGTTTCTATAAGGACATTAGTTGAGGATAATCAACTGTTACTGACTGTAGAAGATAACGGGGTCGGCATGTCCGCCGAATTGGTAGACAACCTTATGTTAGGGGTACAGGCCAGCGACTCCATCGGTATCCTTGACAGTGAAGGCTATAGTATTGGGCTGCGAAATGTTCTGTCACGCTGCAGGTTAATGTATGGTGAACAATTTCATTTGCAAATGGAGTCCAAGCTGGACTCGGGGACGACCATTACTCTCATGCTTCCTGTAGTTAGGAGTTGAATTCCATGTATAAAGTGATGCTGGTGGATGATGAAGTGGGAGTTCGAAATAGTATTAAAGCCAAGATGAATTGGGAGGCTGCGGGATTTCAAGTCAATATGGAAGCATCCAACGGAGAAGAAGCACTTCGGCTGCTTCGTGACAGTCCGCTGCCGGAGCTCGTGATATCGGATATTCGTATGCCGCAAATGGACGGGATTACCTTCATACAAGTATGCAAAGAACGGTATCCGGAGCTTCGTATCGTCGTATTGTCCGGTTACTCCGATTTTGAATATATGAAATCAGCCATCCAGTTAGGAGTAAAGGATTACTTGTTAAAGCCAGTCGTTCGGAGCGAATTATCGGATTTGATGACCAAGATTTCTGTTGAGTTAGAGGAGGACAGGTGTAACAAACAAATCAGAAAATTGGATTTGATGAAGAGCAGCCAGCAGCTTGAGGTTCTGCAAGGGCAAATGCTGCTACAGCTAGTGAAGAGCGAGTGGTTTAGTCTGGCTGCGGTAAAGGAAAGACTGCAGCAATTGAAAATGTCTGCTCTTACCGTGGACGATTTACAGGCGCAATTCGTAACCGTCGAAATGAGATTGCCGCATGGGCGACTGGAGCAGTGGAGCGACCGGAAAGATTTGCTCAATCTAGCTTTTCAAATGATGGGCCGGGAGACAGCGGGTAAATGGGGAGATATGTTTTATTTCCAGGACGCGGGTCATCCTTCCATGATGTTTTTTCTGATTTTGTTAGATGAAACAAAGATAAAGGGCGGGCATACAGAACGGTTCGTCCGTGAACTGAAGCATTATCTGAAGGAATATCTGCGCTTAGATTGCGTGATAGGAATAGGCGAAAGAATTAAGGGCTTAAAGGAATTAAAGAATGGATATGTATCAAGCATGTTATCCTGGAGCCAAAGTACGATTAAAATAAATACTGGCAGCGGCGGACGAACGTTGGACTTGACGCATGCTTTTACACCTGAAGTGGAACGCAAGCTTATCAATGCTATCGAAAGCTTGGATATGCGGACTTTTTCCAAGCAAGTCCAGGATATTTTTACGACAGATCGCGACACTCCTATGTTTGCGTTTACCTTCCTGACCTTTCGGATCATCCTTTTGTTTAATTCCATTGCCAAGAAGTTCGAATTGGGAGATCATTCTTTGCAGAAATACCTTTGGAACTGTCAAATGACAGTAAGGGATCATGAATCCCGGGACCAAGTTTTGGAACAGCTTCATGAAATGGCGCAATTGGTCATGAATGAAGTCAGAAAAACGCGGTTTTCCAATGGGCAACAATTGGCGGAAGCCATTCGCATGTATGTCGAGGATAATTATTCCTACGAATTGACGCTATCCTCCCTGGCTGAAATGTTTCATATCAATGAGACCTATTTGTCCGGACTGTTTAAGCAAAATGCGGGTATTACCTTCAGTGATTACCTAACGAGACTTAGGCTGACAAAAGCAGAGCAGCTCCTCAAGGAGGACGAATTGAAGCTGACAGACATCACTACCCTAGTTGGATACTCAAGCTCTAGCTATTTCAGTACCGCTTTTAAGAAGTTTTATGGAATGAGTCCCAAGGAGTATCGGGAGAAGTTTACGCAAAAAAAAACCGAATAGGAAAGAGAGATTAAAGCCCTAGTTTCTGGGGCTTTTTTTTCTGCGAGCGCATAATTAGTTAACGGTATTTCGTCGTTGATAGCATTTTAACCGCGGAACCGAAAAGTGTCCTGCCATTGTCGCAAAATGCAGCAATGATACCGCCAAAGCCAAGAAGCGTGCCATTATTGTCGCAAAATGCAGCAATGATACCGCCAAAGCCAAGAAGCGTGCCATTATTGTCGCAAAATGCAGCAATGATACCGCCAAAGCCAAGAAGCGTGCCATTATTGTCGCAAAATGCAGCAATGATA
>NZ_JBEQAP010000003.1:0-26358 GCF_041640265.1 Cohnella sp. | reverse complement strand
CCGCCAAAGCCAAGAAGCGTGCTACCATTGTCGCAAAATGCAGCAATGAGAGCGCCAAACGCAAAAAGTCGGCTCTAACCTGCATTTTGTGCAGGTTGATCTCGGCTTTTTCACTTTTTAGATTCATCCACCTGCATTATGTACATGAGTTTTCGGCTCAAAGCCTCCGTTTGCTCTAAAAAGCCTTAAAGAACTGTTGGTTTTACAGGTTGGGAGGCCGGGTTGTCTCTAATCACGAATAGGACCTGCAGTATATACAGGTTGAGTTAACGATGGACGCACGAAGTCTCTGATTATGGCGGCAGCGAACGATAACGGACAAGACGAAATGCCCAGATTGGCAAATGTACAACACAAACTGCGAGAAGATTAGAAACATGAAACCAATGATAATGAAATCTTTTCAGCAGCCCGTTCGATAAAATCACAGAATAACAACATTTTGCTGGAGGTTTGAATTAATGAGTAAATCGTTCAAGCAATTCAAGATTCCAATAATAACCGTTATGTTGCTGCTCATTTTTACAGTCGGATATTTGATGTTTGAGAAGAACAATCAGGAGGGAACAGATCAGATGGCGATAATGTCGCACGCAGAGTATAGCTCGGACCCCAGTTATTACACGGAGAAATACCGGCCTCAATTCCATTTGTCCCCGGAGACGGGGAATATGAGTGATCCTAACGGGATGGTGTATTTCGAAGGGGAATATCATCAGTTTTACCAAAACAGCGGCCAGTGGGGACACGCGGTCAGTAAAAACTTGATTCATTGGGAGCATCTTCCGCTTGCCATCACTAAAGACGAGCTAGGCGATATATGGTCCGGGAGCGCTGTGGTCGATTGGAAGAATACGAGCGGGTTCTTCAAAGGAAAGCCCGGATTGGTAGCGATATTTACACATTTCAAGAATGGCTTGCAGTCGCAAAGCATTGCCTATAGCTCTGATAAAGGACGGACGTGGACCAAGTATGAAGGGAACCCCGTTATTCCTAATCCTAGGGTGAAGGATTTCCGAGATCCCAAAGTCATCTGGCATGAACCCACGCAAACCTGGGTTATGGTGGTGTCTGTCGATCAGAAGGTTTGGTTCTATAACTCGCCGGATTTGAAGAAATGGGAGATGACGGGAGAGTTTGGCTTGGGTCATGGCTCCCATGCAGCGGTATGGGAATGTCCGGATTTATTTGAGCTGCCAATCGAGGGCACTAAGGAGAAGAAATGGGTGCTTACCGTGAGTATTGGGAACAACACTGCCACTAAAGGCTCCAAGGCTCAATATTTTATTGGCTCCTTCGATGGAAAAACCTTCCAGAATGACAATAAGCCAGCTGTCACTCTATGGTCGGACTATGGAAAAGACTTCTATGCAGCCGTTTCTTACTCGGATATCCCTACGGAAGATGGCCGTAGAATCTGGCTCGGTTGGATGTCCAATTGGCGATATCCCTTCTCTATGCCTACCGGAACATGGAAAGGGAATATGTCCATCCCTCGTGAGCTTAAGTTGAGGGATATTCCAGAGGAAGGGATTCGATTAATCCAAGAGCCTATTGTAGAGCTGGAAGCATTGAGAGGTAAACCGCAAAAGCTTAAAAAGCAGACCTTGACTACTGGCGGTACTAATCCAATGGCTGGAATAAGAGGAACTTCCTTTGAAATGGAATTAGAGTTTGCCGTGGAGTCTGAGAATGCTTTCGGTATCAAGGTCCTGAAAGGAAGCGATCAAGAAACGATCATCCGTTATGAACCGAAATCCCAGTTGCTTATACTCGACCGTCTAAACTCAGGCAATAGCGACTTTGAGGAAAACTTCGCAGAGCAAATACCCGCTCCTCTGCAGACCCGAGATGGCATAATCAAGCTCCGCATATTTGTTGATGATACCACCGTTGAAGTGTTCGGCAACGATGGGGAAGCCGTTCTTACGAACATTATCTTTCCTGATTCAACAAGCGATGAATTAGAGCTGTTCGCGGAGGGCGCGGTCACTCTAAATAAAGCGATCTATTATCCGATGCGTTCGATTTGGCGAGACGAGGATCCTAATAGCAGCAAACCGCTGCGTATATTGGTGAACCAGCCTATTCTCCATTTGAAAAAAAACGAGGAGACAGAGCTTGAAGCCTCCGTCATCCCGTATGGAGCGAAGCAAGAGGTCAAATGGGTGTCGAGCGATGACTCCTTAGTAACCGTGAAGGCTGATGGTGACACCTCAGCAAGGGTAACTGGAATCAAAGAGGGAAAGGCGGAAATCAAAGCGATGAGTGAGGACGAATCCATCTTCTTCTCTCTGAATGTTTTTATTGAATGAGATTCAAACCACTGATCATATTGCATGTTACTGTCCAATGAAAGTGAAATCTGTTCGGAGCGGTAATTGATATGATCTAACTAATAAATGTCGCAATTCGGAGGTCAACAGTGAGGAAGAAATGGATATGGCTATGGACAACATTTGGCTTCCTGATCACGATGGTTCTCCTATTTACAACGGTAGTGCTTACCTTTCGTGAACAAGCCGCAGTAGAGGCTGTAATGGAATATACGGTTGAAGATGTTGTCACAGCAGAAGACGGAATTGTGATCAAGACCTTGGAAGGGTTGACAGAGAACAATTCCTCTGCAGACCTGCTGCCCGAAGGGCAAGGACGGAAGCAAGTGTTCGAATGGAGAGAAGGTCAGGCTGCCGAATGGGAAGTGAGGGTGCCAGAAGATGCGCAATATGAGCTGTCGATAGGTTATTTCCCCCTGGAGGGGAATGGTCAGGATATCGAGTTTATGATATCGGTCGACGGTAAAGAGCTATCTGACAATAATGTGCCCTTCAGCTTGAATAGAGCGTGGCAAGATGAAGCGGGGCCTCTGAAACGAAGCAACGGGAATGACTTGCGACCTAAGCAATTGGAAGCCGAGATCTGGCTGGAAACAAAGGTGTCTCGCCAGGATGACCTGCTGGGTACGACATTACTGCTGGATTTGAAAAAAGGCAAGCATGTTGTTCGATTACAAAATGTCCGGGAAGCAGCATTGATCGATTATTTGCGGCTTACGAAACCGAAGGAGCTTGTAGCCTACGATAAATATCGTGAGGGTATAGACGCCGCACCCCAATCCAGCACTACGGACTCATTTATCACGAGTATACAGGCAGAGCGCGCGTATTTGAAATCAGATGCAGGTCTGTTCCCAACGGTGGATCGGTCAAGTCCGCTTACCGCTCCCTATCATCCTACCAAGATCCGAGTGAATACTATCGGCGCGTATAACTGGGACATCGCGGGTCAGTGGATTTCATGGAAGCTGGATGTCCCGAGAGACGGGGCGTACAAAATTGGTGTTCGTTACCGTCAAAACAAACTAAAGGGATCCTTCACTAGTCGGAAAGTGTATGTGGATGGAAAAATTCCATTCCAGGAAATGAGCGATGTCCGGTTTGACAACCAGTCGGGTTGGAGCGTCAAGGAGCTGGGTGAGGAAACGGGCGAGCCTTACTTGTTCTACCTTACCAAGGGAACTCATGAGCTGAAGATGGAAGTAACACTCGGCCAGATGGCGCCATTCCTGAAATCCGTTCAAGATCATGTTTTCCAGCTCAACGATGTTTACCGGAAGATTATCATGATTACGGGAGTCAGACCTGACCCTTATCGGGATTATGAGATCCAAAAGAGCATACCGGATTTGATTCCGGCCTTGGAAACGTTAGCCAAAGAGATGAAAGAACGCTCCGAACAATTGGAGCTGCTCACCGGACGGCAAAACCAAGGCTCACGCAGCTTATTGCAGGTCTCAAGACAATTGGAAGGCTTCATTGACCGTCCTGATACGATTCCCAAAAAGCTCGAGAGCTATATCAATAACGTTACCGCATTGGCTGACTGGATTATTAATACCCGATATCAGCCGCTTGAGTTGGACTATATCTATGTAGCTGGCGAGCAAGCAGAGCGTCCGAAGGAGGATGCGCCCCTTGTTCAGAAAAGCATTCATGAAATCCGGGCGTTCACCGGTTCCTTCTTTGAGAACTATGACAGCCTCGGCGCGGATGTAACAGATGGGGAAGGCAAATCCATCAACGTTTGGCTTGGTCTCGGTCGTGACCAAGCCTATGTGGTCAAGCGAATGGTAGATGAATCTTTTACGCCGAATTCAGGCATTAACGTCGATGTTAATTTAGTTAGGAACGCGCTTGTGGTAGGAGTGATGGCCGGTAAAGGACCGGATATCAATCTGTTTACCCGCCGCGGGGAAGCGATGGATTTAGCGATCAGGGGAGCGTTAAGTCCGCTCGACGGTCTCAGTGGCTTCGATACTATGAAAAAACAATACATGCCTTCGGCTTTTGAACCTTATGAATACGAAGGACATACGTACGCTGTTCCGGACGAACAAGAATTTTTCATGATGTATTACCGTGAAGATGTTCTCAAGGATCTCGGTCTAGAGCCGCCAGAAACCTGGGAGGATCTGATGAAGATCGCACCTGATCTTCAGAACAAGAACCTTCAGGTGGGTTTACCTTATGAGAATTTAGATGCCAATCAATTGAAAGACCGGGGCATTGGGACATTGAATTTATTTCCGACCCTGCTCATGCAGAATGGGGTCAGTCTATACAACGACAAGCATGACGCAACCAGGCTGAATGATCCTAAAGCCTATCAAGCGTTCGAGCAATGGACGGATTTCTACAAGCTTTACGATTATCCCCTCTATAAGAGTGATTATTTCCGGTTTCGGACAGGAGAAATGCCAGTCGTTATTGCCTCCTACAAATTATTCAACGTATTGTCAGTTGCGGCACCGGAAATTTCCGGCAATTGGAAGATGGTATCGATACCGGGCGTTAAGCAGGCTGATGGATCAATTAAGCGGATCTCCGCTGCAACGGGTACTTCAGCGATCATGCTGAAAGACGCTAAGGATCAGGAGTCGGCATGGGAATTTATGCAATGGTGGAACTCTCCGGAAATTCAAAGCCAGTTTGCAAGGGAGCTGGAGAACGAGACGGGGAAGATCGGACGTAAAACGCCGGCCAATCTGGAAGCGTTCAAGAGAAGCAAGTGGGGAGCGGCGGAACAAAGCATTCTGCTCGACCAATGGAGAGAGGTACAAGAAATACCGGAGCTTCCAGGAAGCTATTATACAACACGAAGCATCGACAATGCGTTCCGCGGGGTTATATTCCAATGGAAAAACCCAAGGGAAAGCCTGAATTTATGGAACAAACAGATCAATGAAGAAATAAAACGGAAACGGTTTGAATTTGGGGTGGAACCATGAGGGGCTCGCTAATAACAGCCATTAGGAAGAATAAAGAGAGTTACCTGCTAATGACTCCCTATATGATATTCTTCTTGGCATTTACCATTCTACCTGTCGTGATCGCAATCATTCTCGGATTTACCTATTTCAGTATGGTCGAGGCACCGCGATTTATTGGGTGGCACAACTATATCCGTATGTTTTTGGATGACGATGTGTTCATTATTGCGGTTAAGAATACGTTGCTTTTCGCTTTTATTACCGGACCGATCGGGTACATGCTTAGCTTTCTCGTGGCTTGGATGATCAACGATATGCCGCGTACCCTGCGGTCGATCGCCACGACGATCTTCTATATTCCGGCTATCGCAGCTCCGTCTATCTATCCGATGTGGTTCCAGTTTTTCAGCCCGGACGAATACGGATATGTGAATTCATTCCTGATCAATCTGGGATTTATCGAAGATCCCATCGCGTGGTTGCTTGACCCCAAGTACGTCATGTGGGTTTTGATCCTTGTCCAGCTCTGGTTGAGCTTAGGGATCAGCTTTCTTGCTTTCATCGCCGGTCTGCAAACCATCGATAAGAGCATGTATGAAGCAGGCGTTATGGACGGAATCAAAAATCGCTTTCAGGAGCTATGGTATATTACGCTGCCTTCCATGGTGCCGCAGCTGGTGTTCGGAGCCGTCATGCAGATTGTCGCCGCATTCAGCGTGGCTGATGTTTCGATCGAGCTGGCCGGTTTCCCGAGCACGGATTATGCCGCCGAAACGATGGTCACCCATCTTCGGGATTATCTGAACATTCGTTACGAATTGGGGTACACGTCGGCGATCTCCGTTGTCTTGTTCGTCATGATGATTTTTTCCAGCCGATTGACCACCAAGCTGCTTCATAAAGTAGGGTCGTAACGAAAGGAGGTAAGCGATTGCTGTCCGCACTCAGAACAAAAGCAGGAGTAAAAGCGCGCCGCTCCTATACCGGGAATGCTCTCATGTTTGCTTTCATAGGATTGCTAGCCGTGTTATCGGCACTGCCGTTAATCTACACCTTTATCAACTCCATCAAGCCGGTAGACGAGTTGTTTCAATTTCCGCCTAAGTTTTCTGTAGCCAGGCCTACGCTGGACAGCTACTTGGAATTGTATCAGTTGGCATCGACCATGTGGGTGCCCCTCTCCCGCTATCTGTTCAATACTTTGTTCGTAGCCACAGTGGGAACCATATTTCATGCCCTGTTCGCATCCATGGCAGCCTATCCGCTTGCCAAACACCATTTTCCGGGCAAGAATGTGCTATTTTCCATCATCGTAATGGGATTGATGTTCGTACCTGCCGTAACCTTCATGCCGCTGTTCGTTATCCTGAGTGAAACGAAGCTGTTAAACACTTATGCCGCGCTGATCTTTCCAGGTATCGGTGTATCACTCGGATTATTCCTAATGAAGCAATTTATCGAACAGCTGCCGGATGCGATCTTAGAGGCAGCAAGGATCGACGGGGCTAGCGAGTTTCGGACTTTCTTTAAGATTATCCTTCCGAACGCTACTCCAGCCCTTATGACTGTCATTTTGTTTCAATTCACGCAAATGTGGAATTTTACCCAAGCGGATTTGGTATTCGGAGAATCGCTGAAGGTACTGCGTGCCGCGCTGGACCAAATCGTTCCTAAAGGTGATCCAATCCTGAGAGCAGGTGCGGGTTCAGCGGCTTCCGTTATCCTGATGCTGCCGCCTATCTTATTGTTTATCCTGCTCCAGCGAAAAGTCGTTGAAACGATGACCTTTGCCGGAATTAAGTGATCGGAGGAGCCATGAAGAACAAAATACGAATTGCAATAACCGCACTTATCTTCATGATTCTATCAGCCGTTCCTTATACGGCGATGGCAGAAGCACCTTATCGAGCTTATGTGTATGACGAATGGGGACAGTCCAAAGGATCACCCAATGGTTATCTGCCGGATAAGACTTACACGGGAGCGGAGGCAGGCGCGGAACACTTCAATGAACCACAAGACATGTTCGTTAACAACGATCTCATCTATATTGCCGACTCGGGTAATAGCCGAATTGTCATCCTGGACAAGCAATTCCGGAAGGTTGACGTGATCAACGAATTGAGCTTGAACGGTAAAACGGTGGTGTTAAAGCATCCAACTGGCATTTATGTCACAAAAGCCGGCACCCTGTATGTGGCCGATGAAGGCCGAGTGCTGCGCGTGAATCAGCAGAAGGAAATTGAGCTTGTCATTGAACAACCGAATCACCCGCTCATCGCGAAAGACTTCCAATTCAAGCCGATCAAGGTTGCTGCTGATGAAGCCGAACGTATCTACGTATTATCGGAAGGACAGTTTTTCGGGTTGATGCAGTTTGATTCAGAAGGTGAATTTCTAAGTTATTTCGGAAGCAATAAGGTGGAAGTAACGCCTTATGTCGTACTGGAAACCTTCTGGAAGAAGATCTTGTCCAAGGAGCAGCGCGCCGGGATGGCTAAGCTTCTGCCGATCGAATACTCCAATTTGGAAATCGGTCCTGACGGGTTCGTGTATACGACAACAATCATTTCCCAGAACTCGCGGGAAGAAATCAAAAAGCTGAATCCGCTCGGCAACAATGTATTGGTCACCGAGAATGGAGGCAGCGACTTCGGGGACAAGGAAATTACGATTAAACAAGGTGTCAAACAGGATACATCTTTTGTGGACCTCGCACTGAATGGAGAAGGGTTCATTGCAGGATTGGACCGTACGAGAGGACGAGTATTCGAATATGACATGGAGGGTAATCCCGTTACGGTGTTCGGAGCCCTGGGCAATCAGCAAGGAACGTTCCTTCAGCCGACCGCAGTGGCTTATCTGGGCAACAGCTTGCTCGTGCTGGATTCGGGCAAACGCAACATTACTCGTTTCGTCCTGACTGAGTATGGCAAGCTGGTTCATGACGCAACCGTACTCTACAAGCAAGGCTCATACGAGGAAGCCGCAGATCTTTGGCGATCGGTAGCCAAGCGAAATTCCAACAACGATGCTACGTATATCGGGATAGCTAAAGCACTGGAAAACGCGGGGAAATACGATGAGGCTCTCCTTTATTATCGGCTGGGCGCTGACCGCGACGGATATTCCGAGACTTATACCCAAGTAAGGATTCAGTCGGTACGCGGTAATATGCCGCTTATCATGACGCTTCTAGGCTGTGCTTTGTTCGGATATTACGGGTTCAAGGGCTACCGCTATGCGACCCGATCCAGACGACGCGACAATACGCTTAAGCTGCCGGTTGTGTTTCGTAAGAGGGTAAATCCGTTCCGCTGCCTTTTACATCCTTTTGACGGCTACTATGCGGTCAAAGAGGAGGGAAAGGGCTCGGTCGTCATCGCCGGAGTGATCATTCTCTTATTCTTTATCGCAAGTATTATGCATCGTCAGAATACAGGCTTTATTTTCAATGAACATAACCTGAACGACTTGAACATTCTGTTGATCGCCGCTAAAACGATCATTCTTTACCTGCTCTGGGTCGCATGCAATTGGGCTGTGGCCACCTGGATGGAAGGCGAGGGGAAAGCTGCGGAAATCGGCATCATTAGTGCCTATTCTCTTATTCCGTATATTGCTGCCCTCATTCTGGTGACCTCGCTCAGCAACGTGTTAGTGGGAGAGGAAGGTATATTCCTAGACTATATCATCGTGATCTCTATGATATGGAGCGCCATTCTAATGTTGATAGGTTTGCTCACCGTGCATGATTACGGATTCGTGAGAACCGTTAGATCAGTCGCATTAACATTTGTCGCAATGGGAATAGTCGTCTTTCTAGCGGTTCTATTCTATACGCTGTTTCAACAAGCCTATGTGTTCCTTTCGACGATTTACAATGAACTGTTGTTCCGGTTATAAGTCCCATAGAGATAAGGGGGGAGAAGTATGAAAGTAAGATGGGTGTTTACGATTCTAACTGTTACGGCGGTTGTGATAGCTTCATTAGGTATTGTCCATACCGATACCATGAAGGCTCAGAAGGCCGAAGCCCCTCAAGCTTCAGGCACAGCAGGGTATGAATTAAATGGACAGCTCGTACTAGCGGGAAAAACAGAGCAATTGACGCTGGGTTTCAATCCGCAAACGGCGGAAATTATCGTGACGGATTTGTCATCGGGGGTCCTATGGTCGAGCAATCCGATGGACAGAGCTAACGATACGATAGCTAAGGGTATCAAGAAGCAGGATTTGAATGCCCAATTGCTTTTGGATTATGTGGATCCGCTAAACAAACCTTTTCAGTTGAATAATTTTTTGGGAAGCATTCAGGAAAAAGCCTTCACCTGGAAGCAGATCGACAACGGTGTCGAAGTGACCTTCGAATTTCCGAAAGCAGGATTTACGATTCCCGTTCTCTACAGCCTCAAGGATGACGTTTTTTCGGCAACGATCGCGACAGACCGCATTGAACAGAAGGACAAATACCGTCTTGTGAATATTAACCTGCTGCCATTCTTTGGAGCAGGCAGTATCCTGGACGAAGGTTACCTGTTTGTGCCGGATGGAAGTGGAGCTTTAATCCGGTTCAATAACAACAAAAGCATATATAAAAGCTATGATGAGAGGGTTTACGGCGGAGATCAAGCGATCGATAGGCCAGAGCTGAACGGGTTAAAGGAAGACATTCGGCTGCCGGTATTCGGGCTGAAGAGAAATGATCATGCAGTGTTGGCCGTCATACATCAAGGTGCTTATCAAGCTGGAATTAAAGCAGAGGTAAGCCGGAAAAACAATCAGTATAACTCCGTCTCGAGTTATCTCAATATGACAGAATTCGAAACCAATATTCTAATGGCTGGAAGCCCCAGTGAGAAATTGGTCGTACGTGCCTCTCAGTCTTTAGCAGGGAATCGGCCCTTCGAGATCAGATATTATTTCCTAAACGAGGGGAAAGCCGATTATGCGGGAATGGCAGAACGTTATCGCACATATTTGACTGAAGATCAGGGAGTTGTACCTTTTAACTGGAAGTCATCCGTTCAGGCTCCTCTGATGCTTGAATTTCTAGGCGGCATCAAGAAGAGGGACACATTCCTAGGCATTCCCTATCGTACGGTCGAAGCGTTGACTACCTTGGGCGATCTCGGGATGGTCGCGGATCGGTTGAATGACAACGGAATTAAGAACCTTAGCATCCGCTACGAAGGATGGATGTCGGGAGGGATGAAGGATCAGGTCACCGTCTCGCCAAATGCGGAGAGAAAGCTGGGAGGCGACAAAGCATTTCGTTCCTTGGTTCAGGAAATGGAGCAGAAAGGAATAGCTTTCTATCCCGTTGTCGATCCCGTGAGCTTCTATAAAAACGGGAATGGGTTTAACAAATTTTTCGACGCGGCGAAGAACATCAGTCGTGCACCAACACTGAAATATGAGTTTTTAGCCAGCAGCGGAACCAAGAACAAAGAAGTGAAGCCTTGGTACCTGCTTAAGCCGGAATCCGTTAAAGAAGCGGTGGATCGGTTTAGTGAATCCGCAGAAGATACAGGTTTAAAACGAGCAGCATTGCAGAGCATTGGTTCACTGGTCTATTCCGATTTCCGCCGTCAAACGCTGACTAAGAACGAAACCGGTCAGATATGGGAGGATAGCTTGAAGCTGGCGGCCACCCGGATTGAGGGATTATCCTTCGATCACGCGAATGCATACACGTTCCCGAGTGCCGAGAGCTTAACGAGCGTACCGCTATTTTCAAGCCGTTTCGACATAGAGGATGAACAGATTCCTTTCTACAGTATCGCGGTAAGCGGCTTGCTCCCGGCATTCGGAGAACCGATCAATCTTGCGGGAAATAATCGGACATATCTCTTAAAGCTGTTGGAAACGGGGACCTTTCCGACGTACAAGTTCATAGCAAGTAACAGCAGCCTTCTAATCGGTACGGAATTCGACAGCTTATATAGCGGAGACTTCAATCTTTGGTTCGAGGATATGACAGCTCAATACAAGGAAATTAACCAAGCCATTCTTCCGGTCCTAGGGCTACCGATTACCGAGCACGAGAAGATTAGCGATGGAGTGTACCGCACGACCTTTTCCAGCGGCAAGTCCATCGTGGTCAATTATTCGGAGAAGGCAGTGACGGTGGATGATGAGCAAATCGAGTCGAACGGTTACCGGGTGCGATAGGAGGGAATCAGATGTTCAATAGACTTCAGGCCATGCCTTACACGAAGAAAAAACAGCTATACGGATTTCTGTTCGTACTCCCATGGGTTCTCGGGTTCATTCTCTTTTTTGCCGGGCCGCTCCTCACCTCGCTCAAGTATTCGTTTCATAACATGGAACTCACAGCTGACGGGCTTAAGGGGACATATGTGGGGTGGGAGAACTTTAATTACGCCATCTTCAAGGACCCGGCGTTCATCCGCGAAGCGGTCAACTCCTTTGTTAATATGTTTTACGGCGTTCCTTTAATCCTTGTGTACAGCCTATTCGTGGCGGTGCTCCTGAAAAACAAGTTTAGAGGAAGAGGATTTATGCGCGCGATTTCCTTCCTGCCGGTCATTATTGCTTCCGGCGTTTTGATGCAGATCTTGAAGGAAGACGTGTTCTCTGAGGGAATGCGGGGGGGCGTCGAGAGTGTATATTTATTCGGAGGCGCAGGAATTAACAACGTGCTGAACGAGCTTGGATTTGGACCGCAATTAATTGAAGTGTTCAATAACGTTATTGCGCGGATATTCGATCTTACCTGGCGATCGGGTGTCCAGGTGCTGCTCTTCCTTGCCGGATTACACGCCATTCCAGGTGACTTATACGAAGCTTCATCCGTTGAAGGGGCGAGACCGTGGGAACAGTTCTGGAAAATTACGCTGCCGATGTTGATGCCGATCATGCTGCTTAATGTCATTTATACGATAATCGATACTTTTACCGATTATGGCAACGGTGTCATCCTCATGATTTATAACACGGCCTTCTCTCAGGTCCGATTCGGCTATAGCAGCGCGCTTTCGTGGTTGTATTGCTTGGCAATCGCTCTTTTTCTCGGAGCTGCTTACATGCTTCTCAAGAAGCAGATCGTCAATCTGCAGGATTAAATGAAAGCGGTGAACCGTCTTGAATTCTTTGATACTGAGAAAATGGAGCAAGCGTATTCGTACCAGAGCTGTGAGCTTAATTCGGATTACTGTCCTGGGCGTTCTAGCTTATCAGCTATTGTATCCTTTGTTGTATATGCTCAGCATGGCGCTTCGACGCCCAGAGGAAGCGATGGATCCGAGCGTTATATGGATACCCAAAACATTAACGCTGCAGAACTTTACAGATACGCTTCGGGTTATGGATTTCTGGGACGCGTTTACAAACAGCATCTACATTGGTGTCGGCTGCGGATTGCTCGATGTGTTATCCTGCGCCTTTGTTGCTTATGGCTTCGCACGGTTCCAGTTTCCGTTCTCGAAGGTTCTGTTCATGCTCGTTATCTTGACGCTTGTGGTGCCTGTCCAAACGATCATTTTACCGTTATATGCGGATATGAAATATTTCGATGCCTTCGGGCTGATGAAAATCATATCCGCTCTGACGGGTGGAGAGGACTCCATCAGTCTGATCGGCAAATACTCTTCCTTCTATCTCCCGTCCTTGTTAGCGATGGGTCTGCGGTCCGGACTTTATATTTTCATCTTCCGTCAGTTTTTCATGGGCATGCCCAAAGAACTGGAGGATGCAGCTTATGTCGACGGCTATGGTCCTTTTAAGACGTTCTTCTCGATCATGCTGCCCAATGCTAAGAATGCGATCATGACCGTATTTCTCTTCTCGTTTGTCTGGCATTGGAACGAATATTATATGTCCAATTTATTCTTAGGCAATCTGAAGAAAAACTTCGCCATTGCTTTGTCCTCGCTTCGGGTGGATTTACAATCGGTCGTTAATGTGCAGACGATCAGCGATCCGCTTGTGGTCATTACACGAATTCAAGCGGGGGCCCTTCTATCGATATTGCCCTTAGTGATTTTGTATTTGATTACTCAAAGGTTTTTTACGGACAGCGTAGAGCATATGGGCATTAAGTAATTAGTCATGTGAAAGGAGGCGATGCCTTCCAGGTTCCGCAAGTGTTCATGCTTGAAAAGGTTCAAGGGAGTCTTGCTTTCATTCGCTTTATACGCACTATATTTTGAGGAGGAACATGTTCATGAAAAATAAAAAATTCGGAATGATTACAGTACTTTTGTTAACTTTTACGCTATTGATCGCTGGTTGCGGTGGA
The DNA here is from genome assembly GCF_041640265.1 of Cohnella sp. Taxonomy (GTDB): domain Bacteria; phylum Bacillota; class Bacilli; order Paenibacillales; family Paenibacillaceae; genus Cohnella. The sequence goes on along the minus strand of NZ_JBEQAP010000003.1, from coordinate 12,826 downwards.
AACAAGTCTGAAAGCTCACCATCGGCAAGTAACGCATCGGCAAGCAGTGCAGCGGCGTCGACGGAGACGTCCCCATCAGAGGAGCCTAAGGTAGATGGAAACATCACGATTCTGTATCATACATCGAAAGAGCAATACGATGAGATAAAGGCGGGAAACCCTAACGCCTATGATGCAATTTGGGAAACGATTCCTCAATTCGAGGAAGCTACCGGAGGTAAAGTTACGGTAATTGCTGTACCGTGGGGCGATCAGAAGCCTACATTGATCTCTATGGTTAATGCAGGAGATCAAGTGGACGTCGCTCAGGCGAACGACCAGAACTTCCCTGTGTATCCACTGAAGAAGATCGTGCAGCCGATCGACCAATATGTTGATCTTTCCGATCCGATGTGGAACGGCGCAGTAACGCAAACATTCTCATTTGGCGGCAAGCCGTATGCTGTCGGAACTTCGGCTGCACCTATCGTCATCTACTACAATAAGACCATGTTCATGAACAATGGTGTGAAAACGCCGTCAGAGTACTATAAAGAGGGGAATTGGAATTGGGATTCCTTCCGTGAAGTTGCGAAGCAATTGACGGCAGATACGGATGGCGACGGCAAAAACGATCAATTCGGCTTCGGATGGTGGGATGCCGGATATCCTCTCTATGTAGGCTCGAACGGAAAAACATTGATGTCTTATAATGACGACGGCAGCATTTCAACCAATTACGAATCCGAAAACGTTAAGGAAGCGATGCAATTCGCCCAAGACGCTCTTCTGAAAGACAAATTCATCGATAAAGACAAAGAAGGCGATTACTTCATCGGCGAATTCAAGAATGGCAAACAGGCTATGACGGCTGAATACGGCCTTGCTGGATTCACTGTCTTCAAAGGCGATTACGAGATCGATTTCGTACCGGTTCCAACAGGACCGAAGGGTACGCAGGATGCCGGACCAGGCGGACTGTCTGGATGGGCAATTCCTACAGCCTCTAAGAATCCTGAAGGTGCCGGAGCTTTTATTAAGATGCTCTCGATCAATGAAATGAAAGTCGCAACCGAATCGAATGTTAAAAACTTTGGCCAGGAAAAAGTGGATCTCATAAACAAATTAGCCGGAAATATCCTGTTTACGCCAATAGGCGTTGAGAAATATTGGGATGCCAACGGTGCGGCATTAACGGGAATCAAGGATGGAACACCAGTAGGAACTTTTGCTGCGAATGCTAAAAACCTGCTGGAAGAAGGCATTAAGATCACCCTTACACAATAAATATTAGCGTTTGTAAATGCCTGTTCAGGAAGGACCGTATCGGTTATCATCGATTCGGTCTTTCCTATTAAATCTATTTGGGAACGGTGAATAATAATGAAGCATCAAGAGAGAGTCACATTAGCGAATAAGGCTCTTACGAATCCTGCACTCACAATCACGGAAGATCGTTACAGGCTTCAATATCATCTGATGCCGCCGATCGGTTGGATGAATGATCCGAATGGACTTATCTATAGGAACGGTGAGTATCATGTGTTTTATCAACATTATCCGTATGCACCCAAGCAGGGTCCGATGTACTGGGGTCATGCCAAGAGTGCGGATTTGATAAGTTGGGAGCATCTACCGATTGCTCTTGCTCCTTCTGAGCCTTATGACTTCGTTGAGGACGGAACGGGTGGAGGATGCTGGTCCGGCAGTGCCGCCGAGCAAGATGGAACATTTATACTTATTTACACAGGACATGTTGACGGGAAGTCGCCGGAAGAGGTTCAGTGTTTGGCGACTAGCGAGGATGGTATACACTTCGAAAAGGCAGCGTTTAACCCTGTTATAGATAGTCCGCCGGAGGATGGCGGCTTCGGCTTTCGTGATCCGAAGGTTTGGAAGCACGGAGATATTTGGAACATGGTTATCGGCTACGGTAAAGATGGAAAGGGAAAAGCTCTGTTCTATCAATCTGCTGACTTGTGGAAATGGAATTACGTCTCGGTTGCGGCAGAGAGCGACGGCACCATGGGGAACATGTGGGAATGTCCGGATTTGTTCCCTTTGGGTGATGGGGATAGGCATGTACTTATCATCTCTCCAATGAATATGGGAGAGACCAAGACGATGTACCTCTCAGGAATGTTCGATTACAGCTCCGGAGTATTACAGGCCGAATATGCCGAGCGGCTCGATTATGGCTTCGACTTCTACGCGCCGCAGACTCTTCTCGATGATCAAGGAAGACGAATCTTGATCGGCTGGATGAACATTTGGGGCAGCTCGATGCCAGAGAAGGAAGATCGCTGGATGGGAGCCATGACGATTCCGCGAGAAGTGAAGGCCCTGAACGACGGGACGATCCGAATGGAGCCCGTTGCGGAGTTAATGGCTTTGAGACGAAATCATTATATTGTTGCGCCGCAGGTGATACTAGCTGATTCCATTCTATCGCTTCCCGATATCCAAGGGGATTCATTGGAAATGATCGCGGTTTTTGAAGTGAACGAATCTAACACTGATGCGGAATTCGGTATTCGGGTGCGGTGCTCCCAAGATAACTTAGAATATACGGAAGTATGCTACCAAGCTTCGGAGAAGAAGCTCCTCGTTGATCGGAACCATTCCGGTTCTGGCGATGGAGGGATTAGCGAGGCTTCCCTTGAACCGATGGGCAATGGGAGCTTGAAGCTGCATCTATTCATAGATAAATCGTCGTTGGAGTTATTTGCTAATGAGGGCGTCAAAACGATAACGAATCGGATTTATCCTGATTCTCCTAGTTTGGGCATCCACTTGTTCTCACGGAAGGGGAATGCTGTATTGCAGTCTTTGGACGTATGGGAGTTGGATTCTATCTGGTAGCAACAAAGGGATTCTCTCAGAGTGGGAGGGTCCTTTTACATATATTGGAGAGAGAATTGACATTGCTATGTTGACTCGTCTTTCGCTTCGTTTCTCCGATAGTAAGAAGGACTGACGCCATCGATTTTTTTGAAAATCCGGCTAAAAGAATGAATGCTCGTGTAACCGATTTTGTCGGCAATCGACGTAAGCGGTTCATCGGTAAATTGTATCATCTCACGCGCTTTTTCAATCCGTATCAATTGATGATATTGGATGGGGCTCATTCCAAATGTATGGGTAAACAATCGAACGAGATATGACTTGCTGAAATTGAATCTGGAGGAAAGTTCGTCCAATGATATCTTTGTATAGAAGTTGACCTTGATATACTCCTTTACACGGTTCAGCATTTGTAGATTGGAAATCAGAAGCGGATTCTGATGCCAGATGTTTTCACGCAGCAACTGAACCCATAGATCGATGAACAGTCCTTTGGCTTTTACTTCGTAAAACGGCAGTTTCATTTCAAATTCATTAATAATATCGAACAACATTCGCTCAATGACACCAGGCTGCTGCAACCGTAAATGGGTTGAAAGCTTAACCGGCATTTGCTCCATAATATTCTGGCGGAAGTAATGTGATTCCTCCTCGGTGATGTGTTGCAGGTCTTTGAAAGATACTCCTACGAGGGGACTGTCATCTTGATAGTAAAAGTCGAAATGTAAATGAGGCTGTCGTAATGTATCTGAACCGATTTTTCGGAGTGAATGGCGCTGTTTCGGACTAAAGAGGAAGATGTCCCCTGGTTTTCCATCGTAAGTTTCGTCTTCTACTGTAACGATAATACGGCCTTCCATGATGTACAGCAATTCGTAGTCGAACAATACCCTCTCCGCGATAAACCAGGGTCCCAATACCGTGTTATCCATAGCGACCCTAATATAAGGTGAAAAGTTATCGAAGATCATAGCCTATCGTCCACCCCTCTGATTCATCGAATGAGAGCACCTTTTATCATACTCATCTTGTCAGATTTTTTTGAAACTATCAAGGAGCGATAGGTTGATTATCTAAAAGACTCGAAAATATCAATATGTGATAAATTCAGTGCAATAAACGCTAAATCATATTTAATGAACGTGCCTTAAAATGAAATTATGGTTCAGAAAAACGTTTTCGTGTAAAATATCGAAATAAGATGCTGAACCAACTGAAGATAATCTAAGGGGGAAAATGGGAAATGAAAAAAATGTTGACTTTTGTACTGGTAATCATGCTGTTGGCAGTGACTGCTTGCGGCTCGAAAAACTCGGGTTCAAATATTAACGGGAATGAAAGCGCTAACACGAGTTCGGCTGTAAGTGAAACGGAAAGTGCAAGCAGTCCCCCAGCTTCCAACAAGGAACCCGTGACGCTGAGTTTTGGCATTCATGTAGCCAACCCGGCTGATCAAGAGCCAGCTGCTTACAATGTTATTCAAGAGTTCATGAAGCAAAATCCCGACGTGAAAGTCGATATTCAGGGAGCCGATACTGCTGAGCATATCAAAAAAATGAAAGCAGCGACGCAATCTGGTTCCTTGCCCGACATCTTTTGGATACTTCCGGGACCTGCACTGGAGATGCAAGATGCCGGCCTTCTGCTTAATTTGAAGGATTTTCTGGACAAAAATCCAGAGGAAGCGACAGCGATCTTCCCAAACATGCTAAAAAACTTTCAAAAAGACGACGTTCAATATGGTTTGCCGTACCAATCTCTCGTCACTGGCTTCTGGTATAACAAGGAGATCTTTACGAAATATAAGGTCAAAATTCCAGAAACCTATGATGAATTGCTTGCTGCGGTCAAGACCTTCAAGCAGAACGACGTCGTGACGATCTCCAAGGGCGGCAAAGATGCATTCAGTACGTGGGCAATGCAGGGAATGCTTAATCGTTTCGGATACTTTAATAAAATCGACGCTATCATGGACAAGCAAGAGAAATTCTACAACCCGGATTTCGTAAAATTTTTCGGTAAACTCGAGGAATTGACTAAGTCGGGAGCTTTCCCTTCAAACGTATCCACGATGAACTACTTTCAAGCAGTGGAAATGTTTATGAACGGCAAAGCGGCCATGTTGGATGCAGGGGTGTGGGAAGCAACCAAGGCGGATAAAGCTGGAATTGATGCAGGCTGGTCTTGGGGACCGACCTTCAGCGACGGTGCAGGCAATCAGAAGCAGCGTGTCGTTGTGGCGACGGCTCCACTGGTAGCTAACGCGAAATTGCAGGACGATCAGGCCAAGTACGATGCGGTAATGCGCTTCTTTAAGTTCTGGTACAGCCAGGAAGGTGCAAAAATTACCCTTGACAATCAATCTATGCCTGCCCTCGCCTATAAGGGACAATTGGATACTTCCTCAAATCCAGCTTTCGGAGAGGTCTTGAAACAAATTCAGGACACTTCGTGGGAGGGTTCGCCGAACCAGCCGGATCTGGCGGTACCGGAAGCTATCGGCAACGCCTTGAACGACAGTATTTATGGTGTGATTAATGGAATTTTCACGCCGGAGTAGGCAGCTCGCAATATCGACGAAGCGTTAGCCAACCAATAAACAATTGTGGACGGAAGGTCTGCCGGAAGACTATCTTCCGGCAGAGCTTGTCCTTTGTTCAGCAAGATAACGGAAAGGAAAGATGCCTCATGATATGGCTCAGCAAGAAAAGAAACATCTTTCTGATGCTTCTGCCGACCGTATTACTGTATGCCATATACGTCTACATGCCGATCATTATTTCGTTTTATTACAGCCTGACGAAGTTCTCCGGAATTGGGAAGCCCAAATTTATCGGTGTGCAGAACTTTGAGCGGTTGTATCATGATAAGTATTTCTGGATCTCCTTAAAAAACACTCTTATCATCCTCGGTGTTGAGATTCTGTTCTTGTTACCGCTCGCTTTTCTTGCGGCAACGCTTTTAAACAAGCCTATCAAAGGCGTGACCACGCTAAAAGCACTGAACTTTTCACCGATGATCATCGCCCCGATCTTGGTAGGATTGATCTTCGTATTTGTTCTTGACCCCCACCTGGGATTTATCAATACTTTGCTGAACAAGATCGGGATGGGCCAGCTTGCCCTTCCATGGATCGGAGGGAAAACACTGTCACCCTACTCGATAGGAATTGTGCATTCCTGGCAAACGCTCGGGTTCATTATGACAATCTTTCTAGCAGGACTCAAAATGATTCCTAAGGACGTTTATGAATCGAGTTCGATCGACGGAGCTACCCCATGGCAGCAAATGCGACTGATTACGATTCCCATGCTCGGTGAATCCGTAAAAATAAGTGTTGTTCTCATCATTACGGGTGTATTTAAAATATTTGAAATCGTCATCCAATTGACTGGCGGCGGGCCAAACCACCTTTCGGAAACACTAGTTACTTACATGTACAACATGACTTTTTCGAATGGACAATATGGGTATGGTATGTCACTTGCCGTTGTTACCTTCCTGCTTACGATCCTATTTTCGATTTCGTATTTGTACATGAGCAAGAAGAGCATCAATGAATAAAGGGGGGATATCAATGAAAACTGTTGCTGCTAAAGCGGAAGTTTCAAGCAAATGGGGCAGGACCGGGCATTATATCGCTATCTATATCATTACTCTCCTAATGATGATTCCGCTCATCTGGATGGTTCTTCTGTCGTTTCGGACGAACAATATTATTCTGAATAATCCGTTTTCCTTCGCAGGTTCATGGACCTTCGAGAATTATATGCGCGCTTGGAATACTCTTCCGGTTGGAAGCTTGTATAAAAACACATTTATTATAGTTATTTGCTCGATTTTTTTCGAAGTGTTGTTTACCTTCATGAGTTCTTACGCTCTCGCTAGATTGGTATTTAAATCCGAACGATTAAGAAACTTCATTTACACTAACCTGCTGTTCGGATTGGCTATACCGCCATTCATATTGTTGTTTCCGGTCTATCGAATGACCATTGAAATGAATATTTTGAACACACACTTGTCACTTATTCTTCCTTATATTGCGACGGCGATTTCATTCAATACATTGGTGTTTTTCGGGTTTTTCCGGGGAGTTCCGAAGGAAATCGAAGAAGCCGGTATCATTGACGGCACGGGATTATACGCTTTGTGCAGGCACGTTGTCTTTCCGATAACTATACCAGTCGTAACTACTGTATTTATTTTCAACGTACTGTTCATGTGGAATGAGTATCCTTTCGCGGTTACTCTATTGAACGATAAAACTATGAACACCATTGCGCTGGGAGTTTCACAGTTCAAAGGACAATTCAGCATTGATTATGGCGGAACGATTGCTGCGAGCACTCTATTTATCATTCCTCAACTGATATTCTTCGCCTTCTTCCAGAAATACATCATCGACGGAATGACGGCAGGTGCAGTTAAAGGCTAGATGGGCAAGATGTGACAAATCAGTAATCATTTTAGCTAAATACTGTTCCATCAGAGCTTGTTATATTCAAATTGAAATAAGCTTATATATTCAAAGGGGATGACAACGTGTCTAATTACTCAGCTAACTTTCTTAACCAATTGACTCAAATCAAGGATGTCCGCACTGCCCGCGCTTCAAGCTGGGATCAAGCTGGTGGAAACCAAGACTACTGGATGATTCCGGCAGGAGAGTCAATCGTCTTAGGTGACATAGAAGGTCCAGGCAGCATTACGCATATTTGGATGACTTCATTCTGCAGACGCGTCTTGGGTCCGAGCGTAATCGACTCTCATCTTGGCGCGCATATCGCACCGGTGAACGAAATCCATAATGCACTAGGTGTTACGTGGGAAATCCCAGATCCTGCATGGTACCGTAAGGTATTGATCAAGATGACTTGGGATGATCAGGCTCATCCGAGCGTTCTTGTTCCCCTTGGCGATTTTTTCTGTATCGGCCACTCCATGCCGGCCAGTTTCTCTTCTCTGCCTTTTTCCGTTTCTGTAAAACCCGAAGAACAATTTAAATTCGGCGGAGTGGCTTCTGTGAATTGCTACCTGCCAATGCCATTTAACAAGAGAGCGCGTATTGAAATTGTCAACGAAAACGATGTTCCGTTCGGATTGTACTTTCATATTGACTATGAACTATATAGAAAGCCGCATGGTGAAGAGACTGCATACTTCCATGCCCAGTGGCGCCGTGAGAATTCCTGCGAGGGCTGGGGTTCCGGATTGCAGGTAAACACACCGGAAGTTAACTCAGTCATGAACTTGGACGGAGCAGACAACTATGTGTTTCTCGAAGCAGAAGGAAAGGGCCACTATATCGGGTGCAATCTTTCGGTGACGCATTTCCAAGGCAGCTGGTGGGGGGAAGGCGACGATATGTTCTTCATCGACGGCGAGGAGATGCCGAGCATCGTCGGCACCGGCAGCGAAGATTACTTCAACCATGCATGGGGAATGCAAAAAGTCGCGTTCCCGTTCGCGGGTTCAATCGTTCATGAATCTGATGTTCCCGGCTACCAGGTTTCCTATCGCTTTCACATAACCGACCCGGTTTATTTCTCTAAGAGCTTGAAAGTAACAATGGAGCATGGTCACGCGAACCATTTGTCCGACGACTGGGCTTCCACCGCTTATTGGTATCAGACGCTGCCATCCAAGCCGTTCAGCATTCTTCCTGTCGAAGAGCGGATCCAATTAATGCCGAAGGTAATCAGTCCGATAGCACAACCTGCTCCACAGGCGTTAAATAACGAAATGAAGAAATCGTTCCAAGAAGCAGAGGACCGGATGAAGAAGTATTCCGAAGGACGCCAAGCCGAACTCCAGAAGAAATTAGATAGAACGCCGGGTCATTCTCAAGGGAATATTGATTTGAGCAAACAAGTCCGCAGCGCATTCCTGTCAGGAGAGAATAAATAATATGACCTATGAAACAGTTGGTTTAAACGCGCACCGAGCTGCAATAGCTAGAGCGGAGCGATCTGTTGAACTTGCAGTGAGGGAAGGGATACATGATCCTCTTAGACCGCAAATCCACTTTACGGCTCGGGCTAATTGGATTAACGATCCGAACGGGCTCATTCATTTCAACGACGAGTACCATTTGTTTTATCAGTATTATCCTTACGGCAATCGTTGGGGTTCCATGCATTGGGGACATGCGAAGAGTAAGGATTTAGTGAACTGGGAGCACTTACCCATTGCGCTGGCGCCGAGCGAGGAATACGACCTTCATGAGCGTGGAGGATGCTACTCTGGCAGCGCTGTCGACGATAATGGCGTTCTATCACTATTGTACACAGGAACGGTCATTCGTGACGGAGTGCTATGTCAAACGCAATGCTTGGCGACTAGCCAGGATGGAATCACATTTGAGAAATATGCGGGCAACCCTGTCATTACCGTTCCTCCAGAAGAAGGCTCTTCCGACTTCCGCGATCCCAAAGTGTGGAAGGTTGAAGGTGTCTGGTACATGGTCTTAGGCTCTGGCAGAGATGGAATTGGCAAAGCCTTGTTATACCGTTCTCCTGATTTGCGCAAATGGGATTATGTCGGGGTAATGGCCGAAAGCGACGGAACGCTCGGCTATATGTGGGAATGTCCTGATTTTTTCCCAGTCGGTGACAAATACGTGCTAATGCTATCACCGATGGGAATGGGCGACAAGAAAACGATCTACTTGGTCGGAGATATGGATTATATTACAGGGAAATTTACTTGGGATAAAATGGGTGACACAGATATCGGTTTCGACTTCTACGGACCCCAATCGTTCTTGGACGCATCAGGACGAAGGATTATCATTGCCTGGTTGAATTCATGGGATTGGATGCCTTGGTTCAACGATTACTCACCTCCTTCCGTGACAGAGTGGTGCGGTTCGATGTCGATCCCGCGCGTTGTAGAATTGAATGCCCAGGGTTTATTATCCTTCAAGCCAGTTGAAGAGATGAAGACACTTCGTAATCGTCACTATCAAACGGATGGACCATTCTGCGTGAAACCTGGAGAACCTGAAGCTTTGCCGGACTTCGCAGGAATGCCTCTTGAAATGATCATTTCCTTCCGTCTTCGTGATACGGCTGCGACAAGATTCGGTTTGGTGCTGAAGGGTTCCGAAGACGGGGCGAGGCAAACGGTTATCGAGTACAACCCGGAATCCAAACAATTGTGTATCGACCGAAGCCAATCGGACGGTTGGAGCAAAGGGGTATGTTCAGTACACCTCCATTCATCCGATGGTGAACAATTGACTCTGCATCTCTTTGTAGATTCAAGCAATATTGAATTATTAACGGAAAATTATACTACCGCAATGACGTTAAATATGTATCCGAATCCGGATGATAGGTGTATGCATGTGTACACCGCTGATGATTCCATCGAAGTTGAATCGCTAGAGATCTGGGAATTATCAAGAGAAATTAATGGTTAAATTTGACCAGAAAGAAGGAGTGAGCTCCATTTACGATGTCGTCGCAATCGGTGAGTTGTTGATTGACTTCACTCCCCATGGAATCTCTGCACAAGGAAACACCCTCTTCGAGCGAAATCCAGGCGGCGCTCCGGCTAATGTACTCGCAGCGTTGTCTCGATTCGGCAAAAAAACGGCGTTTATCGGTAAAGTGGGGAACGATCAGTTCGGAGACTTCCTTCAACATACATTGGAGCAGAATCTGATAGAAACCAAAGGATTAGTGTTTTCCGATGAGGTGAACACAACACTTGCATTCGTGCATATCGCGGAGGACGGAGACCGTCAATTCAGTTTTTACCGCAAACCCGGTGCCGACTTGACTCTTAGAGAAGATGAAGTGAACTTCGAACTTATTGGAAATGCCGAGATTTTTCACTTCGGTTCGGTTTCCATGACGGAGGAACCTTCTAGATCGGTAACGCTTCGAGCTGTGGAACACGCAAAACGACGGGGCAAGCTCATATCCTATGATCCTAATTTACGGGAATCACTTTGGCCGTCGTTAGAACTCGCCAAAATCGTTATTTCCGAAGGATTACGGTTTGCCGACGTGTTGAAGGTATCGGAAGAGGAATTGTATTTCCTGTCGGAGTGCCATGATTTGGAGGAAGGCTGCCGATGGCTTAGCGATCGTTATAAAATACCGGCTGTATTCGTAACGCTTGGAAGTAAAGGATGTTATTATAACGTGCATAATTACATAGGGACTGTGCCCGGTTTCGTTGTGAGATCTGTGGATACGACCGGTGCAGGAGATGCATTCCTTGGTGCCATACTCTATCAATTATTGGACTCATCGGATCGCATTAGTACGCTGACGGAACGTGAAATCCGTGACTGCGTTCGGTTCGCCAATGCGGCAGGTGCTTTGGCAACGCAGCGCAAGGGAGCGATTCCTTCATTACCGAATCTGCAAGAAGTAGAGAATTTGCTTAATGGATCTTAGAAGGATCATAATTAAAATAAAGTGACAAAAGCCAGCCGAAAGAGGCTGGCTTTTGTCACTTTATTTCGCGGAATTGAGCCCCGTCATCTTCATCAACAATCCTCATTTACCCCAAAACACCTGGAAAAATACCCCCAAACGATACCCTTAATTCGTGAAATTAAGACCATCCTCCTGATAGGCTCTCCAGGTGAATACAATGAATAGTTCTAATCTTCATGTTCATGTTTATGTTTATGGATTTTCTTTTTACGATAAAAGGAAGGATTAACCCCATCTATTTTTTTAAAGGCTTTACTAAAGGAATGAATATCCGGAAAGCCGATACTTTCGGCAATGTGCATAAACGGGTCATTAGTGAACTGAATCAGTTCCTTCGCCTTTTCTATTCTTTGTAAAAGATGATATTGGATTGGGCTCATCCCGAATGTTTGTTTGAATAATGAAATCATATAGTATTTGCTAATTCCCGAAATTTTGGAAAGTTCATCTAAGGTTACCTTTCGGTCGATATTGTGTTTCAAGTAGATCCGCAGCTGCTCCATTTCTCCCATATTGGTTACTAGATGTGGATTACAGTTCCAGTAGTTTTCACGTAAAAGTACATTCAATAATTGCAAAAACAGTCCTTTTATATTCATTTCATAAAAGGGTAACGTCATTTGAAATTCTTTTATGATTTCAAAGATCATTCTTTCGATAACCAAGGTATTCCTTAACCGAATGTGACTGGAAATCTGAGGGATAATTTGGTCAAGATCGTCGTTTCGAAACCATTTCATTTCATCCGTAGTCATATCTTCAAGTTTTTTAAAGGAAACCTTCACATCCGGACTATCCTCCTGATAGAACAAATCAAAATGCAAATGAGGTTGTCGTACTAATTCTGTTCCTAACTTTCTAATAGAGTGTCGTTGCTTTGGACGAAAAAGAAAGAGGTCCCCCGGTTCTCCGATAAAAACATCATTCTCGATGGTTACTTGTATTCTGCCTTCCTTAACGTAAAGTAACTCATAGTCAAATAAAACTCTCTCCTCTAAATACCAAGGGAATGGGATATAACTATCCATTGCTATCCGGATGTACGGCGATAATTGTTGAATGTTCATATCAGGTCTTTCCCTTCTGAATATTTTTCAAAGCAATATATGACAAATAATCAATAATCCTTCCTAAATACAAATCCATAAATGTATTATAACATATACATGTGGTGAGTGAAGCGCTTCCACTGATCCGAAATTATTGATAAGAAAAGCAATGCTGTCATGAAATTACAGGAGGAACAGGACATGAACGTTTGGCAACAAAACGGTAGGCTCGAGTAAAGATGACAAGGGTCCGATCATTCATCCAATAGGCCGGGAAAAGGGGATAGTTTAGAGATTGTGGCGGAATTCAATCTGAAAAATTGCCACGCGGAGGAATTCGGCTTCAAAATGCGCGGAGAAGGGACATGGGGGTTATTTATGGCTAGTAAAAATTATTACGACGTAACAGAGTGGCCTGTCGGTAATCCGTATGAGGATATTGGTGAGGTAATCAATAGCATTATAGCAGATATTAAAAGTAGGCAAACGGACACTGAT
>NZ_JBEQAP010000002.1:209664-323151 GCF_041640265.1 Cohnella sp. | reverse complement strand
CTTTGTTTGCTGTGCACTTTTTTTTGCTTTCACCAAAAAAACAAACGGCACAGGACTTTACCCATGCCGTTTCGGATTTCATTTTTATTCCTGTTCTTGTCTTTGAGCTAAACTAAATGACATTGCCACTCAGGGAGCCCTTGTTACGGTTTACGATATCAATCCGCTACATTTGATTTAACGTTATCTGTTATTAACTGCCGCAATTTCCGACTCTGCTCCACATTTCCCTTGGAGTATTTGCGTGTGTTCTCCAACTTTTTCTCCAATACCTTGCTCATGCCCTCTCGATATTCCCTATCCCGCTGTTTATAGGCGTCTGCGACTTCCTGGTAAGGGGAATCGCGAACGTCTAGGTTTGGCCGGGCAGGCTTCGCAACTTCAGGCATACGCTGAATCCGTTGTTCAACCGGCAAAATTCCGAATGGCTTTGTGGGCAGCGTTTGATACCAGTAAGCCGTGGTTGACCAGTCATCGGAAAGGTGATTGGCGTGGCCATGCTCCATGGTTACTCGGATGCTCTTATCGAAATGAATCGGGTCTACGAGATGAAAGCGATACGATACCTGATAGCCCGGCACGTCACTTTCGTGGACGATTGATCCGCAGAATGGAGCGGAAACCTTCTGCAGACCCCAGCCGTGACCGAAGTAATCCTCCATCCCGCTTCCGGCAATACTCGGCTCGGTTTCCCCGTCGATGAAGAACATGTCGTCCCCCTCGCCCCACCAGCTTTCTTCGAAATGAGTGACGGAGTGGTTGCAGCCGATATAATGTCCCTTACCCTCGGCCTCCAGCACGATGTAATTGCCCTCACCATTAATATTTGCGACACTGTTCACTTCCGGCGAGTTGGGCTGCAGGTCCGGTCCCCAGCCGTCGCAAGGGTTTTCCCGCCGCCATTGTGCGTGGAAATAAGCGGTGTCCTTGCCGAGCGGCTGACGGTACAGCTCATAATCGATATAAAAGAACAGTCCGAACGGAATATCGTTCTCATTGATGATTTCGATCCGTGCCCGACCGTTAAACGGCATAGGCAGGTAGCAATTCAAGGCGGACACGCCGCCGAACTTGTATTCTTCGCCCGGCTTCGCAGACACCGTGAAAGGCATGGATGTGAACGTCCCCGGCATGGAATGACCGACGCAGAAGAAGTCGCCGAGCGGCGCAAGCACGCTTGGATGGCTCTGATCGTCCCAGGTCATCTTGATCAGCACCTTGCGATACCACGCCGGATCGGCCGTTTCATAGGAAACGCCGAGCGCATTGTGAATCTCAAGCACCGATGCTACCATGCCGGCCTGATCCGTATCGAGAATGGCAGGGCCCAGAATTCTTCGGCAGAAGGAGGTCATCCAGATGTGTGTGATGCAGCCCGGCCCTTCTATATCAGCCAGAACGATAGATTCTCCTGCAGGAATCATCCAGTAATCCTGATTCCGTCCACTTTGATCCGAGCTAGATGCCCGCGCGGAGCGGACGTCCTTTACCTGAGTTAATTGGCCCAAAAAGTTTGATGATTGATTTAACATCTCATTTTTGCCTCCTGTGTCGATATGCTTCCTCTACGTTTTATTTCATGCCGGTAGTAGCTAGACCTTGCACATAATACTTCTGAAAGGAAGCAAAAATGATGACCATAGGCATCGTAGCAATCAATATAGCCGCGAGCACGGGTCCCCAAGGGACATTGGGCAAGTTGAAAAAGTAATTGATCCCGATCTGGATAGTCCTCATTCCGTTATCGGTAATGAGCATACTCGGCCACAAATATTCCGTCCAATGATACGTGAATTGAAGGATGGCGACTGTCGCCATAACGGGCTTGGCTAACGGTATAACAATCTGAAAGAAAGCTCTTAATGTGGATGCCCCGTCAATTCTTGCGGCTTCCTCCACTTCCTTCGGGATTCCGAAGAAAAATTGCCGAAATAAGAAAATATACAACGGCGCGGCTACGAATGGCACAATCAAACCGACATAAGAATTGATCCATCCAAGTCGATGGATAAGCAGATATAAGGGAAGATAAATGGTTTCCACAGGTACGATAATTGTGGCAAGCAGCAAAATGAAGATGAAATCCTTCAACCAGAATTCCAACTTTGCAAAAGCATATCCCGCCATAGAGTTAATGATCAGTCCAAAGAAGACAATCAAAGTGCTGTAGAACAAACTGTTAATGATATATTTCATCAATGGTACTGCCTCGAAAGCGATTAGATAGTTATCAAAATACCCGTCGTGAGGCGCTGGAGGCAATATGGCGCGAATCGACCGCATATCTCCGAAGATTTGAAGCTGATCAGGTTTGAATGTCGATGCAACCAGCCAGAGCAGCGGGTAAATAAAAATTAATGTCAGAAAAATCATAATGGCGTATCGAAGGATAGCCAGCTTGTCCGTTTGTGCATTCACGGGGTGAACCTCCTAACTCTTATCATCCTTAAGTGCAAGGCGTTGTATGACGGTTACCATCAGTACGAGCAACAGAAAGACTACAGCGATTGCTGAGCCGTATCCGAGATTTCTAAATTGAAAGCCTGACTCGTACATGTAGTAAAGCAGCGTTTTCGTAGAATCCAGCGGACCGCCCTGCGTCATAACCAACGGTTGGATAATGAGACGGAATGCCCCCATTGTAATAGTTATCAATACAAATATCATGACATTCCTTAAACCAGGCAGTGTAATATGAAGGAACTTCTGCCACATACTTGCACCGTCAATCGACGCCGCTTCGTACAGTTGCTCAGGAATATCCTTCAAACCAGCCAGGAAAATAATCATCTGATAGCCGGCACCCTGCCATACTGACATCACGATAATGGAATTCATCGCCTGATCCGGGGAGCTTAGGAACTTCAAACCTTCGAAGCCGAAAATATTAAAAATTGCATTAAACAAACCGTTATTCGGGTTGTACAGGAACGTGAACAGCAAACCCACAATAACAAGCGACATGACGACTGGACTGAAAAAAGCAGTTGTAAAAAAACGCTTGAATTTGATTTTCGGGTGAACCAACAGAGCTAGTCCGAGAGACATCGCGGTCTGTAAAGGAACCACGAATATCACAAAGTACAACGTATTCTTCAACGTTTTGTAAAACAAAGGGTCATCGGACAGACGAATGTAGTTATCGAAGCCAATGAAAGTTTTATCATTCGGCCTTAGCAAATAATAGTCCGTGAAACTGTAATAGATCATGAAACAAATCGGCACAAACAAAAATAGGGTGATACCCGTCAATGCCGGCAAGAGGAACAATAAAGATTCCCTGGATATTCGGCGCTTTGAGGAATCAGCCATTATGTTCCTTCCTCTCTTCTACGTAAATTACAGGAGCCTGCCGAACACAGGCTCCTGCCCTCATTGCTTAGCTATATTATTTCTTGAGGTACGCGATCTGCTGGTCAACTTTCTTAACCGCATCGTCTAGTACCGTTTTGACATCCTTGCCGAACGCCGCAGCACTGTATGCTTCTGCGAACGCTTTTGACAACACCGGATATACAGGAGTTCTCGGTCTGGCTTGTGCGGATTGCTTCAATTGATCAGCAACGATTTTGAATGGCTCGCTGTTGAACTTATCCATTTGAGCGAATACTGATGTACGGCTAGGAGGCATTGTGATCGCTTCAGCATGGCCCTTCACGGTGTCGGTATTCGTCATCCACTTGATAACTTCAGTTGCTTCTTTCATATTCTCGGATTGTTGCGTGACACCGTAGGACCATCCACCGGACGGAGACTTAGGCGTCTTGTAATACGGAAGCGGCATCATGCCGTATTCAAATTTCGTCTCAGCTGCAACCCATACGCCGCCGATTGCAAGCGGGGATTTCTGGTCTTGCCAATCCGTTTCACCAGGGGACGTTGTAGACAATTTCTCGGTATAGAACTTCGCGATGTTCTCGAGAACTTCAATCGTTTCCGGGGAGTTCAGGTAACCATCAGTTGTGCTTCCGTCTTCGGAGATAATATTGCTTCCATTCGACCACACGAACGGAGTAGCCATATAGGTCTGCCATTCGCCAACGCCATAGTTATCAAAGAAAGTAACGGGGAAATTTTCGCCCTTCTTCAGCTTCTTCGCGTTTTGGTAAAATTCTTCCCATGTCCATGCATCTTCAATGGATGTTGCAGGCTTGATTCCTGCATCTGCCAATGCTTTCTTATTGTAGAACAGAACAACGCCCGACTCCGTAGGAGCAAGTAGATACAATTTTCCTTCGTAGGTCCCTTGCTCAATAACGGAACCAACGAAATCTTTCAAATCCTCGTCAGTCAAATACTCATCCATCGGTGCCAGAATACCGGATTGTACATAAGCAGCAGCATTTGGACCATCGACATCTACGATGTCCGGCAACTCGTTTGCTGCAATCGCGACGTTCATACGCTCCTCATATCCGTTACTGCTTTGCCCGCGTGGAATACCTGTCAATTTAACTTTGATTTTCCCATCGTGAGCCGCATTAAACGCTTCTACGCGTTCGCGCTTGTATTTGTCTTCCGCTTCGTTGGATTCGTGTGTCCACATTTCGATCTCTACCGGATCCCCAGCTGCGGCAGGCCCCTCTTTCTCCGGTGCATTGTTTGAGGGTTTCTCCAGAGCTGAAGTGGTAGTTTGCTTTTCATTGTTGTTTCCGCAAGCGCTAACAATCAAACATAAAATGAGGATGACACTTAAAGCCACGATACCTGATTTACCCTTGCGCATTGGATTAACTCCTTCGTTTAGTTTCTGAATATAATACTTATAAATACTCAATACAAGAGACTCCCCTTACCACCACCTCAATAAATATTCGAAGTAAACGTTTACTTATGAGAAAAAATTACGCCTACCTCGCAAATTACTTAAATTTACTTCTTCATTATAAGTACTTATAAGTAAATAAATCAATACTTGTGTTTGATTTTTTCAAATATTTTATTAATCTAACTATCTATATGAAAAGTCCACTTTCCCAAGTGTTTGGAAAAGTGGACTCTCGTTTGTTGAGGATATGATTATACATCGCCCTGTGCACTTATATCTTTTTTCATAGCCTTATCCCCACTTGCAAGCTTGCGGAGTAATTGGTTGACATCCACGCCTGTCAACGCTCCCACTGTTTCCGGCATTTTGGCGAGGAGATCTGTTACGTACCCGGTTACTTTGCCCGCTCCGCCATTGGGACCGCTTCCACCCCCATCGACAATGACGATTTTCTCTGTCCTTGAGAGCGGCTCCGCGATTGCCCGCGCAATTTCCGGAAATTTCTCTACGATTAGCTCGATAACTGCTGCTTCCCCGTATTTACGAAGCGCGTCGGCGATTTTGTCTTTGGCTTCCGCTTCTGCCAATCCTTTGAGCCTAATGACATCTGCCTCCGCTGTACCTTCAGCTCGTTCCTTATCTGCATTAGCATTACCGGCAAGCCTTACGGACTCCGCTTCGGCTTTCGCTTTGGCTTCGATCTGATAACGATCCCCTTCGGCCCGCTGCTCTTGAGCGAAGCGTTCCGCCTCCGCCTGCTTCTTCACGGTTGCAACAAGCTCCTTCTCCCGTCTTTCAATTTCCTTGCTTTCCAGCTCGATCTGCTTTTCCCGTTCAATAACCTGGATTTGCATTTCCTCGGCTTTGACCGATTGCATCGTACGGGCTTCTTGGAGCTTATAGGCTTGATCCGCTTCGGCTTTCTTCATATCCTGCTCTTGCTTAAAGGCGGCTTTTTTCACTTCCATCTCTTTATGCGCCTCTGCGATATTTGTCTCGGCATTAAATTCCGCCTTTTTACCGTCTTCTAACGCCTTTGATTTAGCAACCTGTTCATCTCGGAAGGCGTTGGCTTTGGCAATTTCCGCATCCCTCCTTACAGAAGCAATCTGCGGCTGCCCAAGGGCTTCCAAATATCCGTTCTTATCTCTAACGTCGCGAATGGTGAAGGAAACGATTTGAAGTCCCATCTTGTTCAGATCGCTTGCCGCTACTTCTTGAACATTCTTAGCGAATTCCTCTCGGTTCTTATACACGTCTTCAACAGTCATCGTACCAAGGATGGACCTTAGATGGCCTTCCATGGTCTGCGTGGCAATATTTTTGAGCTCAGCATCCGGTTTACCTAGAAATTGTTCCGCAGCTGTAGCCATCGATTCCTGATCGCCTTTAATTTTGATTTGTGCGACGCCATCCACCATGACAGGAACCCCATGCACGGTATAGACTTCAGGTGTATGTACATCTAGCGTTTGTACTTGCAAGGACAAGAAGGAGGCATTTTGTAAGATAGGCCATACGAATGTGCCTCCGGCTTTGACGATTTTCATCCCGTCACTGGTCAGTGCCCCCGTTACGATCATCGCCTCATCTGCCTTAACGGTACGGTAACGAGAAGCAAAAACAACAATAAGTAAAATAATTACAATAACAATACCTACAGGTATATAGATCGTAGCATCCATGTTCATTTATAATCGCTCTCTTTCTTTATCAAGATGGCTTCTTTTTTTACAATAAACGTTCCAGCTATCTCATCCACAATCCTTACCGAAGAGCCATAGGGAATTGTAATCTCCTCCAATCCTCTTGCCGGAGCGTTATGCCTCGTTCCTCCCTGCTCATAAACGATCTCGCCAACCCTAAATCCTTCAATTGAAGTGATAACCTTTGCTTCACAGCCAATCATTGCTTTCGCTGAGAGCGCCTCTCCTTTCTGGGCGGCATGAAGGGGAAGAACGACAAGGAATAATACAACAGAAGAGACCCCTATCGCTATCAGCAAAGACAACCCTGCAACGGCAAGAGCAGGCCAACCGGTGTTATGTAACAGCATATAACCCACCCCGCCGAAAACCGTTAAGAAGGTAGCGATGATTGTCGGTGACAAGAAGGGAAGCTCTCCCGCATGAAACTCTACTCCGAATACATCACCTGCAATCGCTGAAAGAACGGCATAACCTATTCCGATGGCGAACAATACAATCAACAAGGTTTCCAAGTATGCACCCCTTTCTAGCAGGATGGTCTCTCATATGATGTAATACGTTGCTTTGTATGGAAAGTTTCCCCTTTTATGGCGACTTGTGCTGTAAACCAGCAAAGGCATCCCACATATGTTTATGGGATGCCTTTTACTAACCCTATATCTAGAAAACCTTCTTCTGCTCCCTATCAGCCTTAAGCATCTCAACCGCTTCCTTAAATCGCATGGAGTGAACAATTTCCCGTTCGCGGAGGAATTTCAAGCTATCCTGGATATCAACATCATCCGTATAATCAATAAGCCACTGATAGGTCGCTCGGGCTTTCTCCTCTGCGGCGATATCTTCGTACAGATCGGTAATTGGATCACCCTTCGCTTGGATGTACGTAGCAGTCCAAGGTACTCCTCCTGCATTCTCATAAAATAACGCACGATCATGATTGACGTAATGAGCTCCTAATCCCGCAGCCTCCAGCTGCTCTGGGGTCGCATCCTTCGTCAGCTTATAGATCATCGTTGCAATCATCTCGAGGTGCGCGAATTCCTCCGTTCCAATATCCGTTAGAAGACCGATTACTTTATCGGGAATCGAGTATCGTTGGTTTAAGTATCTTAAAGCTGCCGCAAGCTCACCATCCGCACCGCCGTATTGCTCAGTAAGGTAACGAGCCATTCGGGGATCGCATTTGCTTACCTTTACAGGATACTGCAGTTTTTTCTCATATACCCACATGTTCTGGCTCCCTCCTTAAACCTGCCATGGCCATGGACTATCTACCCACTGCCACGGGAATCGGCTATAGCTGTGACCATATTGCAATAAAGGACCATACTTCATCTCGAAGACATTCGCCTGTTGCTGACGTCGCTGAGCTAATTGGTTAAATTGCTGTACTGCCTGCATATCCGTTGGGTGAGTGTCCAAGTATAAGGTTAATTCCACCAAAGCGAAGTCGACCTTCTGAAGCTCCTCCAGCTCTCTGCGATAAACCTCATCTCCGCGAACGCTTTGCTCTTCCATTTTGTTCCCTTCATCGCGTTGGTTTCTTTCAGCCATTCACCTTACCTCCCTTCGCCCCGCGCCGCGCAGGATAGGGACTATAGAGCGCCGGCCATAACGTCCCCCTGTATAAAGCTTCATCTAATGAATATTGCGGCAAATTCATCGGCTGGTATGGGATGTACTGATTCGGAGGCACAATATACCACTTCACTCGGATAGGGGGACACGGATCATAGGGGCTGACATAAGGTGCGTATTCCCTCCATTGGGCATCGTACATGGGAATTTCCCTCCTCTGATGTTTAACAATCTGTTTATAAACCGTGATATATCCGCTTATATCCTATGCTCAAGTTGACGGCTTTCAGACATTTTTATTTCGGATCGAAGAAGAGAATGTTTCATAAAAAAATAGAGCCATCCCCTTTTGAGGCGGGATAGCTCTATTACTTAGAAAGCTTCTGTTATTGGAACTTGATTTTGAAATCGAATAAGCCCGCTTTACGCATCGCCATGAATACGATCACTACGATAGGTCCGAGGAACACACCGATTAGTCCGACAAGTTCGTACCCAACGTACAAGCTGATCAGCGCAGACAACGCCCCAATCCCGACTGCATCTCCGAGGATTTTCGGCTCCACGATCCGTCTGACAACAGTAATAACAAGAAACAATAACAGCAACCCTATTCCCGTGAATACATCTCCGACCGCCAGCTGATAGAGCGCCCACGGAACAAGGACTGATCCGGTTCCTAGTATAGGCAGGATATCCACAACAACAATTAATAGTGCAATGGCCAGCGGATATCCTGTTCCGATAATAAGCAATCCGATAAACGAAATAATATAAGTAATGACGCTAAGCAACAGCTGCGCACGTAGAAATCCAAATACGGATTTGCGCAGACTTATCAACACATCCTCTACCTGAAGGCGGGATTTATCCTCGAACATCGAGAGAAACGAGCTTTTCATCGACGGCAAGCTTAAGCTAAACAAAAACACAGCGACCAAGAACACGATAAAGAAAATAAAGAAATCCGGAACACCGGCAGCAACCCCTAATAAAATGGTAGAAATCTTGCTGGATAGTGTTGTCAAGGCGTCAATTAACTTGGATACCCAATCCTCAAGCTGATCCGGAAGCGGAGCATTGCCATTGTTCGAATAGCTTTGGAGCTGCTTCAACAAATCACGTATGTAAGCATTCGCGTTCCTAAGAATATCAGGCATTTTCGCGAAAAAATTACTTAATTCACTGACAAGCTTCATTCCGATTAATCCCAAGACTCCAAGTAATAGAACAGTGAATATGGAACTTGAGATAGTCGATGCGGCTAAGCGATTCATCCGCGTCTTCTTCATCAAAAATGTCGTTAATGACTCAAGAAAAATAGCAGCGACAAGTGCCAATAGGAAAGGAGCGCCTACCGTGAATAATAAATATAAAAAGGCTACTGAAAATCCCATTAACAACATAGTGCGTATCGGCATACTCTTACTCCTCTCTAACTCCCTTATAAATATGCACTCGTTGAACACGTAACCGTTCCGTCTGTGCAATCTCAAAAACGTAGTTCTCATGAAGGACCTTCTGACCTCTAGAGATATTACCTTCAAGATGATTGAACAGCCAGCCGCCAATGGAGTCCACTTCTTCATCCTCGATATCAAGGCCTAATAAGTCATTTACATCTTCAATTAGCATACGTCCATCCACTGATGTTAATTCGCCCTTCACTACGACTGTCGGCAGCTCGTCATCGAATTCATCGTGTATTTCCCCGACAATTTCCTCTAATATAGTTTCAGCCGTCAGCATCCCCGCAGTACCGCCATACTCGTCAATGACGATGGCCACCTGTGACTTCTTGTGCTGCATCAGCTTCAACACCTTACTAACTTCCATAGACTCCGGAACGCTTAATATCGGGCGAAGAAACTGCTTGAGATCATGCTCCTCATCCGGGTCGGCAGTAAGCAGATCAGTGATATGAACGAATCCAATAATTTGGTCTTTGTCTTCTAGCCCTACAGGATAACGGGTATGCTTCGATGTATAAACCTGCTTCACATTTTCCTCATAGGAGACATTGGCAAACAAGCAATCCATGTCTGTTCTTGGAAGCATAACCTCGCGTGCAACACGGTCCGCGAATTCGAATACGTTATCGAACAACGTCATCTCATCCTTGTCGATAATGCCGCTCTTGGCGCTCTGGCTCATCAGGATACGGATCTCTTCCTCTGTATGGGCAGCCTCGTGCTCACTGGCAGGTTCAACTCCGACGAGCTTAAGCAATCGATTCGCAGTTCCGTTCAGAAACCAGATAAAAGGAAGGAACATTCGATAGAAAATAAGCAGGGGCCAGGAAAGCCACAAGGAAACGCCAACCGAACGTTGGATGGCTAGCGACTTAGGTGCCAATTCTCCAAAAACAATATGAAGAAAAGTAATGATGATAAATGCAACCGTGAAGGCTATCGAGTGGATGACAGTCTGATCCGTCATACCGAAGCTATGCAGCAATGGTTCAATTATCAGGTCCGCAATAGCAGGCTCTCCTACCCATCCTAGTCCAAGGGAAGCTAAGGTAATGCCTAATTGTGTTGCCGAAAGGTAAGCATCCAGTCGTTTATTAACCTTTAAAGCGTATTTCGCTCTTACATTCCCCTCATTGTTCAGCTGTGTTAATCGGGTTTGACGGACCTTAACCAGAGCAAACTCCGAAGCTACGAAGAAACCGTTCAGAAACACCAAGAGTAGGACAAGCGTAATATTCCAAAAGATTAAACTCCACTGTAGTTCCAAAATAAATCAAACTCCTCCTAGTCTACCCCATTCCGGCAGCTTAATTATCTGATGCCTTAGGGGATTGCGCGCCTGATCGTAAAGTCAGTATCCCGGTAATACATGTCGGACACTAATAAATTCGGGCCGCAGCATTTCGCCGCCGGACAATGACAATTCACAGCCTGCTGCATCGGATGATCCCGCCATTTCGCAAACACTTGATCCAGCCTTTCATTCTTAATATTTCCAAAAGAAGGGACGGCTGCGAAATCCGTTACGTATACATCTCCGGTGAACATGTTTACATTTACCCGATTACGCCCATCAGGATCATTACGGACGGTAACGTTCTTTTCAGTCGCAAGCCGATTAACCAACCTTCTCTCCTCTAGATTGTCGCTGCATGCAAAGAATGGCAACGTCCCAAACAGCATCCAAATGTTGGGATTACGGTTATCTAGAAGCGATGCTATCGCTTCAACCATCTGATTGCGCGTTACGGCAGGTAAGCCGGAAGCGAATGAGCTCGGGTACATCGGATGAATCTCATGACGCTGGCAACCCATCTGGGAGATCATTTGGTGAATTTCTGTGATTTTGTTATAGGTTCGGTAGTTGATCATGGATTCAGCCGAGACGAGCAACCCGCCTTTAGATAACCTCTGAGCATTATCAATCATGCGCTCATACATTTTCGATGCGGCTTCTAATCGAACGCTGCGACCTGTTCGGGCGAACCCAACCTCGTGAAAGTCTTCTGCTTGCGTATAATTAAAGGATATGTGCATGACATCCAAAAAAGGAGCGATGAGCTCATATCGCTCAAAATCCATCGTTACGTTGGAATTCAATTGAGATCGTAACCCGCGCGCTCTAGCATATTTCAGTAAGGGCAGCACGATATCCCGAACTGTCTCTATCCGAAAAGTGGGCTCTCCCCCTGTCAAGCTAATGGTCTCCAAATATTCAATTTCATCAAGACGCCGAAATATAAGGTCGAGCGGAATGTGTGGCGATTCTAGCATCGTTAAGCTATCGCCTACAGCACAGTGCTCACATCTCATATTACAAAGATGTGTTACTGTAAGCTCGACGCTGGTCAGCTCATGGCGACCGAATTGCCCGAGAGATCGAATAGGATCCCACGGATCGTAGTCGGGTGATAGTGCTGTCCAGCTTGCAGGCGGTGCAAATGGACCCGTTAACACTGGATGGGAAATACCTTGCATATTCAGTACTCCTGTCTAAACTTAGTTCCTATTATTGTACGGGTCGAGTAGAGAAAAAAGCAACATTCTACAATTGTATACGATTACCATTCTTAAAGAAAACAGGCTGACCTCGCCTGCAGATAACCTGCTGTGGTGGGGCAGCCTTGAGTGATGTTAGGCAGTAAGCGGATTCTTTTCTTGCTCACCATACCCAACCTTCGATATTAAGATGTTATGATGCTTGGACAAGTCCAGTTCATATGGTGTTTTAAGATCGACACCCGCTTCATCGGTAAGCACGCGCACTACCGGGCGATGGGCACATGTCGAATTGATGTCAACAACGATTCCGTTTTCTCCCGTGTTAAGTGTAACTAATAAGCCAATTGGATAAATCGCTACTTTATCACGGAACAACTCCAACATCGTCGTATCATAGAGAGTATTGCTGCCGGAGTATAATGCTTCTACCGCTTGATGAGGAAGCATAGCATCACGATATATTCTGTGGGACGTCATGGCATCGTAAGAATCCACGATACCGATCCACTTGGCAAACTCATGAATCTCATTTCCTTTTAGCCCTCTAGGATATCCCATACCGTTAATTCTCTCATGATGCTGATATGCGCAATGAGCTGCCAAAAGCGGTATATTGGGCTCGTCTTTTAATAAATAAAACCCGCGCTCTGCATGCCTCTTCATCTCATCGAATTCATTTTCAGATAACATCCCTGGCTTCAGCAATACTTCCATCGATATCTGGGTTTTACCAATATCATGCAGCATGGCTCCAAGTCCCAATGTGGTAAGCTGCTCGTGATTATATCCATAAGCCTTGCCTAGCAAAATAGAGTATACGCAGACGTTGAGAGAGTGCGAGTACAAATAATGATCTACTGTATGCAAATTCATTAACATAATCATGGCATCTTGATTATTATTAAGATCGTCCATGATCATCTGCATGACTTCACGCATTTTACGGCCTACGTAGGGGTAGGTTCCATTTTTCCTTTTGTTTTGTTGTTCGGTAAAGGCGTTGAATGCTCCGCGAATCTCCTGTAATGCACGCCTCTGAGTCTCATCGCTGAGCAGCTCCGGAATGACCAAATCATCAGTTCTAGCATCTTGGATGTAAATAAAGCTGATCCCGCAATCGCCCAATCGTCGAATGAGCGATGAGGTTAGTTCAATACCTTCAGCCAA
Organism: Cohnella sp.; assembly: GCF_041640265.1. GTDB lineage: Bacteria > Bacillota > Bacilli > Paenibacillales > Paenibacillaceae > Cohnella. Next base: position 309,955 of record NZ_JBEQAP010000002.1, on the reverse strand, counting down.
AAGCACAATGCCATTGTCGGAATATATTTTCTTGGCTAATTTCATGCCCGGCCGACTAAGTGAAATCGGCATTATGCGCATATATAATAATTCCTCCCTGTTTTTTTTCCTGATACGTCCGATAAGGTAAATACTCTCTAATGTTAGAATCGGATTATTCCGTAATAAATTGTATAGTTTTTCGCAAAATACGACATTTTTCGTCACTCACCTATTTTAACGCATTATAAAGATATAAAAAAGCGCCGCCAAAGCGAAACGGTACCATGCGAAATGTTTGAGCTTGATTTTCTGAAGAACTTTAAGAAAAGCCACAACAACAACCCAAGCTACAACAAATGAAACGATGAAACCTGTCATCAAAAATCCGAGATCCATCTCACCTGAACGAAATTGATCCAGATTAGTAATAACCTCATAGCCTGTCGCAGCAGTCATAATCGGAATCGCAATGAAGAAGGAAAAATCCGCTGATGCCCGATAGCTTACTCCGCTCAGCATACCCGCTGCAATGGTTGAACCCGACCTTGAGAAACCAGGCCAAACAGCTGAAATACATTGCAAAATACCAATAAATAAAGCCTGCTTATATGTAATGTCATCCATGGTTTCCGAGGTGCGTTTGATCTTGCCCGATTCGTAAAAAAATTCGGAAACCCACATGTATATCCCGCCAACCACGAGAGCCCACAGCACCGGTGCAGGGTGAAAACCAATTTCCTTTATATAATCCCGGAACAGAAATGCCACAGCCATTGGCGGCACAATCCCAAGCAGGACATGAAGGAGATTTAGTTTCTTCTTCGGAAAGGCATTAACAGACAGCCCTTGAACGGATTCCCGTTTTCCTAGCCCCAACACTTGAAAAATCTTTTGACGATATACAAGCGCAATCGCTAGAATAGCCCCAAACTGGATGACGATCTCAAAGGTTTTGAGTTCCTCCGGTATTACCTCATAACCTAATAGCTTGTTCGTTAGAATCATATGCCCTGTCGACGATACGGGTAGAAATTCGGTCAAACCTTCAACAATTCCTAGAATAATAGAATCAAACCAATGAAGCATGCAGTAATTCACTCCTCTTCCTATTTTGACTGAATATGGATGCGCGGTCTTCTGCAATCCTCGACCCATTCCTCTTGATTAAGCGCTTCGGATAGAACATCCCGAATAAATTCTGGAAGAAAATAACGAATGTCATACCCTTCTTTTAACCCCACATAGCCTACCCCGAACGCAAACATGTCCAAGGTACCTACAGAGTAAACGCGATTCTCATCCAGCGATATTCCATTGATCTTAGCGTGCTTTATTCGATGGTACGGGGCCGCGGAAAGATCGATGGTTATCTCCATACCATCTAAACATAGTGTCCCTAATACTTGGCCGCGAAAGCCAAAGCCGCGAATGACAAGCTCATGGAACTCAGGCAACAAGCTTTCTTCTAGCGCTTGGACAATCTGGCACCCTTGCAGCTTCATTACACAGAGATTGATCGGCGACGGGCAGATGGCGTGAATCAACTCTTCTGTCACGACTCCTGATTGAAGCCCCTGAAGCAGCTGTCCAGCATTCACAATCCCGATCTCTGCCTCTGTTTTCCGACGAACGGCACAAGCAAGCAACGTACTTAACGGAGATTCCGAATCGGGCAGCCACTCTAGCGGTTCGGCCAAACTCGCAACCTGCTTATCCATCTTTCGCTTTGCTTGTAAGCGATAATCAGCAATAAGAGTGTCCAATTCAGGATGACTAGGAAAATCATCCGTAGGTATAGCTCCGCCAGAAATTTTGATGAGTTTCCTCTCCGAATCGAAAGCAAGCTCCAAATGTCCAATATGATTACCGAATTTCCCGGCCGCGCATAGTGCTGTTTGACCGATTATCAGGGGAACCTCCAAGAGGTGGTGTGTATGTCCTCCCAGTATTAGATCGATTCCTTCCACTGTGGCAGCAATCCGCTCGTCTTGGCGTAAACCTAAGTGTGATAACACGATCAGAACGTCTACTTCATTTCGCAGACGCTTAACCTCTTTTCTCATGGTTTCCAGCGGATCGAAAGCATTCCAGCCCAACAGCTCATAATAATCATTAAACGGCGCCGTTAAGCCAATCAATCCAATACGTATACCGGATCTCTCGATTGTCAAAGTCGGAATCATCCACGAGGGACTCTTACCGGTCTCCTTCAGCACCATATTGGCACAAACGACGGGTATGGGCATACCTTGGAACAATTCATCAAGTTCTTCAGGCGTATAACTCAACCCTTCGTTATTGCCAAGCAGCACCGCATCATAACCGATACTCTCAAGAACTGCACGGTTGGATGCGCCTAGCGTCCCTTCGGTCTCTAGCCTGACGCGATCCAGAAAATCGCCGCAATCAAGTAATATAATCCTGTCTTTAGGCTGACTGGCTCTGACCTCTGCAATGTAACTCGCAATGCGGGATACTTCTTCAAAATGGCTGTGCAAATCGTTCGTATGCAAGAGCGTAAGGGTTATATTGGATTCAGTCATAGTGACTTCTTCCCTTTAATAATCTGAATTTGAGAAACCTCATGCAAAAATCCGTAGCTCGCTTCCTCTCCAAGCTTTGGATTAGCAATAAATTGGAGAGACACCATGCTTTTGACATTCAAGCAAGCGCTTGACCCGTCGGGTACATACAAGCGGAGAGGACCGCCTTTAATAAGCGGATTTCCATCAATGGAATATTGCAGCAATGCCTTGATTAATTGCCCTCTGGGAATTACCGCTTGGAACTCATCGGAAGCCCTTACTATCAAATGGGTCATATTGGCATAGGTTTGCTGCATGGACATGTACCAATCCAGCAGGTCAAAGCCTTCCCCGCTTGCTTCGGGTACACGCTCTGCAATGGGGAAAACATGACCTGATTTAGCAGCCATTTCCTGCGGCGAGGTTACGATTTTCTCCTCATTCGGCAATATCACGGTTATAGACAAATATCTTCTCTCCTAACCGCCGATTTGCGACATTCGCCGCTCCGTCGGCACATGACTTTGTTTATCTCCCGCAAGCAAAGCCGCCATTTCGTGATTCTCCGGCTTAATATCCATCGCCTTACGGAATAACTGCTCCATTTCATCCGGCGAGCCAAGTGCAGGTCTAACATTCAATTCATCAACCCAATATAAGCAAGGCTTAATATGACCGTCTGCAGTCAACCGCAGCCGATTGCAATTTTTACAAAAATGTTCACTAATCGGATGAATAAGGCCGAAGGTGCCTGCACCACCCGCAATCCGCCAATTCTCGGACGGTCCGCTGCCCTTTGGGCCCGCATCCTGCTCAAGAGCATATCCCAACCGTGTTGCCTCTTCCAATACTCTAGAGAGAGGCAGGTAATGATCACGCCAATTCGCATCATCATGTCCGATCGGCATATATTCGATAAATCGGATGTGCAGAGGCTGCTCCATCGACAGCTTCAGAAACCGCCCGATTTCATCCTCGTTCACGCCTTTCAGGAGCACGCAATTTAATTTTATCGGATTCAACCCAGCCTCTGCGGCCGCTTCTATGCCTTCCCAGACTTTATCCAAGTTTCCGCGGCGGGCAATGAATTTAAATCTCGCTTTATCTAAAGTATCTAAGCTGATATTTACGCGCCGCAGACCTGCTTCCTTAAGCTTCGCTGCCTGAGGAGCAAGTAATAAGCCATTCGTTGTTAGGGAAATATCATCAACGCCGGGCAAAGCCGATAATCCGGCAATGAGCTCCTCGAGTCCAGGTCTTACGAGCGGCTCTCCGCCCGTAATCCGAAATTTGCGAATTCCTAATTTGGCAGCTGTAGACGCAACCTCTAGAATGTGGTCATAGGATAGCAGCTTATCCTGGTCCATGAAAACCATACCTTCTTCGGGCATGCAGTAAAGACATCGCAAATTACATCGGTCGGTTACGGATATCCGTAAATAAGTGTGCTTTCTCCCGAATCGATCCAACAATTCCGTCATCTCTATCCACTCCTTTGCTACCGTTCTAGTGTCCCTCTAGCATAACATTTTCGCAGGCGATATGGTATGCTTGAAGAAGGGAATCTTTGACGTTTGACGGAAGGAAGCTGAACATAAAGATGACAAACACTTGGACAATTTCTTTATTTGCCGGGCTTGCCGAGAGACTTGGAACACGCAGCCTGCTTCTTTCATGGGAAGAAAGCCAATTAACAGCAGGCCAGATAAAAGAAAGACTGACGATACAGTTTCCAGAGCATGCGACTATTATTTCTATCTGCTTTATGGCGCAAAATCAAGCTTACGCCCACGATGAAACGATCGTTTCCTCAAAGGATGAGCTTGCACTGTTACCGCCGGTATCCGGAGGAAGCGATGAAGACAAGCTTCTCGAGGATGAGGTTGCATTCGAGAAGCGTTATACGATTGTCGAGCATCCCCTTGATGTGGATAGCGTTATCTCAATGGTATCTCATCCCGACCATGGTGCCGCGATCGCTTTCGTTGGCACTACACGTGAGTGGACTGCCGGTCAAAGAACGGTCACTTTGGAATATGAGGCTTATATCCCTATGGCTGAAGCCGCATTGATTCAAATTGGCGAGGAAATCAGCTCGCGATGGCCAGGAACGTTATGCGCTATCGCTCATCGAATTGGCAGCGTTGGAATCGGTGAGATTAGTGTTGTGATTGCCGTCTCCTCCTCTCATCGTGCTGATGCGTATGATGCTAGCCGTTATGCAATTGAACGATTGAAACAAACGGTGCCAATATGGAAAAAGGAAGTCTACGAGGATGGGACGGAGTGGAAGGGACATCAGCTCGGCCCTTGGGATCCCACTGCCACTCTTGATGAATCCGGAGGAAACTCACATGACATCTGAATACAGAGGTGAACCTTCGCGCTACTCGCGTCAGATTCGATACGCGGCTATCGGAGCCGAGGGTCAAGCAAGGTTATCAGATTCTCATGCTGTGATTGTAGGGGTAGGTGCACTAGGCTGTGTCATAGCCAATCATCTAGCACGCGCGGGTGTCGGCAAGCTGACACTTATCGATCGGGATATCGTTGATCGGAGCAACCTGCAACGGCAAATGCTATATGACGAAGCTGACGCTGCTTATGGTACTCCTAAAGCTATTGCGGCCTCTTCCCGACTTTCCGTTGTGAACAGCGAGATTACTCTGGAATCGCATGTGGTGGATCTTTGCACTTATAATGCGGAAACACTATTGAGCGAAGCGGACATTATTATAGATGGCACTGATAATTTCAGCGTCAGGTATTTGATAAATGAGGTCAGCATTAAGCATGCAATTCCTTGGATCTACGGTGGAGCTGTGGGAGCATCCGGTATGACTCTTACGATTGTACCCGAGGTGACGCCATGCTTAAGCTGCCTATTCCCCGAACCGCCCGCAGGAGGTTCATTGGATACTTGTGAGACAACCGGCGTCCTCACGCCCATAATAGATACAATTGCTTCGATCCAGGTAATGGAAGCGATCAAGCTGTTGACGAACAAACAAGAAGCGCTTCATGGCTCGCTCCTGCAAATCGACCTCTGGCAGCATCAATGGCAGTCCTTGTCAGTTGGAAACGCAAGAAAACCCTCATGTCCCGTTTGCGGACAGCGTCGCTTTGATCTTCTAGAAGGAGATGGCGGAAACGAGCCGGTCACTGCTTCACTATGTGGAAGAAATACGGTTCAAGTGTCACCGGCGCGACCTAACCTGCTTGACTTACAATCGCTAGCCAATCGTTTAGGAAAGGCTGGACGCATTGAGTTAAACCCCTATTCCTTGCGGCTGTATTTACCTGATGGAATTACCTTCATCCTATTTACCGATGGCCGGGCCCTCGTAATGGGAACGGATGAGCCTATGCGAGCGCGACGAACGTATGCTGAACTGATGGGCGAATGAAAACTTGCATTCTGAAGTATTTTATTGCAAGTAAGCGCTTTAATTGGTAGCATACAAATTAGAAAGTTTTATCTAACAATCTAATATCCTGCCGAGGTGTGTCATGAGAGTCCATATTACAGATGTACGATCGGGTGACCGTCTATCTGAGGATATCTTCAATTCCTTTGGATTACATGTTCTTTCTAAGGAAGCAATCCTGAATGAAAAGGAGTTATCTAGACTCTACCAGCATCAGGTTGATTATCTAGAAATTCAACCACGCACAGGTAATACTCCCATCGACATTAAAGGGACTGCCACCCCCGCTTCCGATAACACTCTGCTCCGACCGCTTTACCACGATGCGATTGCCGGAGCTGAGGAGTTATTTGAACGCGCTCTTCAAGAAGGGCGTATTTATGAGGAAGATGTAAAGCAAAGTTTTCAGCCGCTAGTCGAGAACTTCCGTTCCGAACGCGATGTCGTCTCGCTCTTGCTTATGCTAAACAGTCAGGATGATTATACATACCAACACTCCGTTCAGGTCGGAATGCTCAGCTATTATATTGCCCGCTGGCTAGATTGGAGCGAGGAAGACACGGTTCGAGCAGGAAAGGCCGGCTTTCTGCATGATATTGGTAAATGTAAAATATCTGAAGCAATCTTAAACAAACCGAATAAGCTCACCGAAGAAGAATTTATGCAAATTAGAAATCACCCTCAGCTGGGCTATGATATCTTGAAAAACTCTTTTGAGGATCCTGCAATCGCGCTTGCTGCTCTGCAGCATCATGAACGAATGGACGGCGGAGGTTATCCTCTTGGTCTTACGAAAGAAAAAATCCATCCCATGGCGAAGCTTGTTGCCGTTGCAGATGTGTATAGTGCTATGATCTCCACTCGTGTATACAGAGAGAAGAGAGACCTGCTTTATGTTCTCAAAGAGCTGTATGAGTTAAGCTTCACAGAGCTTGATCCTGATATTACCCATACCTTTATTCGACATTTGGTGCCGAACTTCATTGGCAAGAAGGTCGAACTAACCACAGGGGATAGAGGCAATATCATCATGACTAATCCAACCGATTTCTTCCGTCCACTCATCCAAATCGGTGAGCAGTTCATCGATTTATCATCCAAAAGGAACTATGAAATCAAACAGATATTCATGTAAAGAAAATGAAAAAGGGCAGTACTCCCTTATCTGGGGAATACCGCCCTTTTTCGCATATTTCACGTTAATCTTTTGGCGTAGAGAAAAGTATCTTTCCAATACGTCTTGTTAATCGGCGTTATTTGAACACCGTCCTCCGGCTTCGGGCTGGAATGGATCATATTTCCATCCCCCATATATATGCCAACATGGCCAACGGTTTCATTACTTTTAAACCGACCTGGTACGTAGAAGAACAACAAATCTCCATGCTGCAGCTTAGTACGATCGACAAAATTCCCTTTAGAAGCTTGTTGCCTAGCTAATCTAGGTAAATCGACGCCAAATTCTCCGAACACGTGCTGCGTAAAGGTTGAGCAATCAAATCTATGGGATTGTTTATAAGGTGCTGCACCGAAATCATATGGAACGCCAAGATACTTTCTGGCGAAGCTTATCATTTGTACTTCATCGACATTATTGCCTGCCATCGCCATCGAGAGTTTCGAAGGCTTGTCATCCGCGAAGTCTAAGCTTTTGCCGTCTACTCCAGTCTCTGGAGCGGGCTTAGGAAAAAAAGCAACATTGTCGGGCTCGATTACGAATACTGTTACATCACCGAATAGACTCTGCAATCCAGATACAGGGATATAAAGTTGATTTCCTTCACTCACAGCTGGCCCAGGCATTGTTACTGCCTTGCCGGCAAGCATCACTGTACGCTCACCCGTCTGGAAAGTCCATGCCGGATCATTGTCGCCGACGCCAAACTTGCCATTGTCCAGCCAAGCTCCATGGTAACCTGTTGCCTCCGTTAAATCCCCAAGGGAAGCATAAGGTGCATTATTAATCGTTCGAATTGGAACAATATGGCGCCCTTCAGTTAAATCAGTAGTGGATTGACTATCTGATTGCACTTTAACGGGACCTGCATTGTACTTGCTCAAATCCTTTGTGTCTCCAGGGCTGTTGCTCATACAACCAGATAACAATGCCAGGACCAATGCTGTCGGCAAAACTTTATGAAACCTCATGCAATTCGCGCCGCCTTCCAAATTAGTCGTTATAGAACTCCTTTTAGGATGACTCTTAAACGTCCCGATTATGCCTTTGCAACACAAAAAAGGGCCGTTCCCACCGCGTGGGAACAGCCCTTCCATTTAACTGAGCGGTTTAACCGATACTGCCTTCCATCTCCATCTTGATGAGACGGTTCATCTCGACCGCGTATTCCATCGGCAATTCTTTGGTGAACGGCTCGATGAAGCCCATAACAATCATTTGCGTTGCTTCAGCATCCGATAAACCGCGGCTCATGAGGTAGAATAATTGATCCTCAGATACCTTGGAGACCGTTGCTTCATGCTCCAGCGTGATATTATCGTTCATAATTTCATTATACGGGATCGTGTCGCTTGTCGATTGGTCATCCATGATTAGCGTATCGCACTTAATGTTTGCTTTAGCTCCTTCAGCATTTCGACCGAAGGAAGCAAGTCCGCGGTAAGTTACTTTGCCACCATGCTTGGATATCGATTTGGAGACAATCGTCGAGCTTGTATCCGGAGCTAGATGGATCATCTTAGCGCCTGCGTCTTGATGCTGTCCTTTACCCGCTACGGCGATGGATAACACCATCCCTTTAGCTCCGCGACCTTTAAGCACAACTGCAGGATATTTCATCGTCAGCTTGGAACCGATATTGCCGTCGACCCACTCCATCGTTGCATTCTCTTCCGCAACCGCCCGTTTGGTTACGAGGTTATAGATGTTCGGCGCCCAGTTCTGGATCGTCGTGTAACGGACGCGCGCGTCCTTCTTAACGATGATTTCCACAACTGCGCTATGAAGGGAGTTCGTACTGTAGACAGGCGCTGTGCAGCCTTCTACATAGTGTACGGAGCTTCCTTCGTCCGCTATAATTAGCGTACGCTCGAATTGACCCATGTTCTCGGAGTTAATACGGAAGTAAGCTTGAAGCGGAACCGTACATTGTACGCCTTTAGGAACATAGATGAAGCTTCCTCCGGACCAAACCGCACTGTTCAAAGCAGCGAATTTATTATCCGTCGGGGGAATAACAGTTGCAAAATACTCCTTGAAAAGCTCTGGGTATTCGCGAATGGCCGAATCCGTATCGGAGAATATAACACCTTGTTTCGTAAGATCCTCTTGCATGCTGTGATAAACAACTTCTGACTCATACTGAGCAGAGACGCCAGCGAGAAACTTTTGTTCGGCTTCCGGTATACCAAGCTTATCGAAAGTTGCCTTGATTTCTTCCGGCACTTCTTCCCATGTTTTCCCTTGTCCCTCAGACGGTTTAACATAGTACTGAATCTCTTCGAAATCCAGATCATCCATGTTGCCGCCCCATTTAGGCATATCCATCTTCCGGAATTGCTCTAGAGCTTTTAAGCGGAACTTAAGCATAAATTCCGGTTCGCCCTTCATCTCCGAAATCGTGCGAACGATTTCTTCAGTCAGACCTTTACCGGATTGGAAAATTGCCTTGTGCTCATCACGAAACCCAAATTTGTACTCTTCCAGATCGGGCATTTGCTTAGCCATAATCATCAACCTCCTTATTTATTCTTCAATTCCTTCATGTTTGCCTGAGCCATGCTCCACACCTTTGCGAAGTGCGTTCCATGCCAGCGTCGCGCATTTAATCCGTGCAGGAAACTTGCTTACACCCGACAATGCCTCTATGTCTTCGTAATCGCCGAAATCGGCGGAATCGGCGGAATCGCCTTTCATCATGGAAGAGAACTTATCAGCCATTTCCAGCGCTTCGGCAGCATGTTTACCCATAACTGCCTCGGTCATCATCGATGCCGATGACATGCTGATCGAGCAGCCCTCACCTGTAAACCTAACATTACGGACAATACCCTCCTCCAGTACAAGCTGAAGTGAAATACGATCGCCACAGGTTGGGTTGTTCAAGTTAATCGTAACAGAGCCCTCTTCCAACTCGCCTCGGTTGCGCGGTGTTTTATAATGATCCATAATGACGCGGCGGTACAAATCATCTAATTGACTCATAACCGAAAAACTCCTTTGTTTTGACCAACGCTTCCACCAAGCGGTCGACGTCTTGCTCGCTATTGTATAGATAGAAGCTGGCTCTTGCCGTAGCACTGACTTGTAACCACCTCATCAACGGCTGGCAGCAATGATGGCCTGCTCGGATGGCAATGCCTTCTGTATCCAATACGGTTGCAACGTCATGGGGGTGAACGTCCCCCAGGTTAAATGTAACCAATCCCGCTCGTTCTTCGCGAGGTCCGTATATCGTTAGGCCTTCAATATTGGACAGTCTATCCATAGCATAGCGAGTCAACTTCTTCTCGTGCTGGTCGATATTGTGAAGTCCGACTTGCTCGAGGAAATCAATGGCTGCCCCAAGTCCCACCGCACCTGCGATCATTGGAGTTCCGCCTTCGAACTTCCACGGCAGCTCTTTCCAGGTTGAATCGTATAGCTCCACGAAATCAATCATCTCGCCGCCGAATTCAATGGGTTCCATACGCTCAAGCAGCTTCGCCTTACCGTATAATGCCCCGATTCCCGTTGGACCGCACATCTTGTGACCAGAGAAAGCATAGAAGTCGACATCCAGAGCTTGCACATCGACCTTCAGATGCGGAGTGCTCTGTGCACCGTCGACGACGATAATTGCTCCTTTGCGGTGTGCGATCTCAGCAATTTTATCAATCGGGTTAACAGTTCCCAGAACGTTAGACACATAAGTGATGGAGACAATCTTCGTGCGCTCTGTCACTGCAGCTTCCACGTCTTCAAGGCGAATCGTTCCGTCAGGCTGAAGCGGAATGTATTTAAGCGTTGCTCCAGTGACTTTGGCGGCTTGCTGCCAAGGGATCAAGTTACTATGATGCTCCATTGGAGTAATGACTATTTCGTCTCCCTCATGGAGCATCTGCCGAGCATAACCGGAGGCAACTAAGTTTAGTGCTGTTGTTGTTCCCCGAGTGAAAATAATCTCGCGGGTCGAGGCCGCATTTAGAAAGCGAGCTACTTTCTCTCTTGCGCCTTCGTAAGCATCCGTTGCTCTTGACCCGAGAGTGTGGACGCCGCGATGAACATTGGCGTTGTCCCATTCATAATAACGTTTAACTGCCTCAATGACCGAGCGCGGCTTCTGAGTTGTCGCCGCATTATCTAGATAGATAAGCGGGTGTCCATTGATCTCTTGATCGAGAATCGGAAACTCCGCTTTGAGCGCGATGGGATCCATAATCAGCCCAGCTTTCTCTCAAGGATGCGATGCAACTGCTGGCGCAACCCTTCCAGTGGAATTTCGGATACGACTGGATCCAAGAAACCATGAATAATCAGCCGTTCCGCTTCTTTACGCGAAATACCACGCGACATAAGATAATGAACCTGCTCCGGATTAACTTGACCCACACTCGCCGCATGTCCTGCTTTCACATCATCTTCATCGATCAGAAGAATCGGGTTGGCATCTCCGCGAGCTTTCGGACTGAGCATCAGAACCTTCTCCGTTTGCTGACCGTTCGACTTGGTGGCGCCCTTCTCGATCTTCGTAATCCCGTTAATAATGGCGGTCGCTTCATCCTTCATAACGGCACGGGTAACCATGTCGCTTTCCGTATTGCGTCCGAAATGAACCCCTTGTGTTGTGATACTCATGCGCTGACTGCCTGTTCCGACGGAAATGATCTTGGAATCGGAAGTGGAGCCATTTCCTTTAAGAACGGATTTAGTATCCGTAATCGTATTTCCATTGTGCAGATCTCCGGCGATCCACTCGATCCTTGCGTCATTATCGAGAGTAGCACGGCGGTATGAAATATCGATAGCACTGACATCCATATGATGTACAGCCGCATAACGGACGAAGGCGCCTGGCTTAGCAAATACTTCTACGGCGCTATTGTGAAGAAGAGTCGAGTTTGCTCCTTCCAAGGAGGAAGCCACTTGCTCAACAAACGATATCCGGCTATTGCTCTCTGCGATAACAAGAATGTGAGGCATGAATGTCGCCTCCGCATCGTCTACGTATAAGAGCGCTTGAATCGGCGCTTCAATGTTGACGTTACGTGGAACGTATAGGAATACGCCGCCGTTCCAGAGTGCCGCGTGCAGCGATGCGAGCTTGTGCTCTTCTTTCGTATATAAGGTCATGAAGTGGTTACGAAACAGATCTTCATGGTTGCGAGCCGCTTCTTCCATGCTGGTCAGAATAACGCCCTGCGCTTTCAGTTCATCGGAAAGTCTTGTATAAATGACCGAAGAATTGTGCTGCACAATCAACGTTCCGGTATCTTCTGCCGGCAGCAATGCCGATATACCAGCAGGTAGATCCGCTGCTTGTGAAACTGCAGCTCCTGGACGGCTTAAGCCGTAGTGATCTAATGTCCAACGCTTAAGCGGCATTTTCTCGGGTTTCGGCAGCTCCAATTGGTCTACTAGTTCTCCGGCTTCTTCGCGTAATGCCACAAGCCAAGCAGGCTCGTTCTTGCTCCGAGCGATCGCGGCTGCCGCTTCTCGGCCAAAAGAGGTGGTAGGTGTACTCATGATTGCTTAGCCTCCTCTTTAAGCTTGGCCGACGGTCTCGTCGACGATGCCCAATTCTTCTTTAATCCAATCATAACCTTCTGCCTCTAAACGCTGTGCCAGCTCCGGTCCGCCTGATTTAACAATACGGCCCTGCATCATAACATGGACGAAGTCCGGTGTAATGTAATTCAGCAAGCGCTGATAGTGAGTAATAATAAGGAATCCGCGTTCCTCGTTACGCATCGCATTTACACCTTCTGCAACGATCCGAAGAGCATCGATATCCAGACCTGAATCGATTTCGTCCAAGATTACGAGCTTAGGCTCAAGCAGCATCATTTGCAGAATTTCATTACGCTTCTTCTCTCCGCCGGAGAAGCCTTCATTCAGGTACCGGTGCATGAATTCAGAGTTCATCTCCAGCGTCTTCATCTTGCTCTCCATTTGGCGAATGAATTTAATTAAGGAAATTTCATTTCCTTCGCCAAGGCGTGCATTGATAGCTGTGCGCAAGAAGTCTGAATTCGTAACACCTGTTATTTCGCTTGGGTATTGCATAGCTAAGAAAAGCCCCGCCCGAGCACGCTCGTCCACTGCCATTTCTAGAACATCGTCACCATTCAGCGTTACTGTTCCTTCGGTCACTTCATATTTCGGATGTCCCATGAGGGCCGCTGCCAGTGTGCTTTTACCGGTACCATTAGGCCCCATGACCGCATGAACCTCGCCGCCTTGAATCTTAAGATCGATACCCTTCAATATTTCTTTTCCCTCGATTGAGGATTTCAGACCTTGTATTTCAAATTGTGTTGACATTCCCTTACCTCCAAGTTTCAATGGGAATTATTCTGCACGAATAATTCCTTCTTTATAATCATTTTAATTTGATTCTCAATGATTCTCAATACCAATTTTAAGAAAGTTATTGCAAAAAAGCAAACCGGGCCTTTTCCTGCATGGAAAGAAAGGCTCGAATAGGTTGGAAGAATCAGCCTTTTATTCGATTTCTGACTAAAGTTGCTTGTCGTTCGAATTCATTATCATCCAAAACCGGCAGCATCCGCGAGGAGGAAACATCTTCCAGCCATAGCCAAGATTTGCAACCGGCGTAAGTATCCTTCATGGGAAGATCAATGGGTGTCTCTAGTTTATATACCCGAAGAATGAGTACGTGCAACGGTTTCGTTCTTTTCCACTTTAGACGTTCTTCCGCATAGTCCTCCGTCCATATATGAAGCTCTTCTAACCGCTGGAGTGTTTCCACATCCGATATTTCGATGTCTTCAATCACTTCCGCATATGAAGTGATACGTACTCGTTCAGACCGCTCACCTATTTCTTCTTGTATTAGCTCAACTGAATCTCTAGCTTCTAGCTTAACCAGATTCGGCCTTTGATGCTCATACGACGGGAATAAGTAAAATTTGGGACTCTCGAGCCTGAATTCCTTCGTCTCCTCTGCAATCCCGCCTTTGCGAAGTACGATAACCTGCCTTCCTTCTTCCAGCGCCTTAACTGCCACTGCCCATTCCCTTAATGCAATTGTTTGCTCCATTATTAACTTCACCCCTGCATGCTCAGTTTTCTTATTATAACACAATGGTGAGCTTCATCCGGGTTCGTACAGCTGCGGATGAATGAACATGTCTAGCATATATAGAAAGTTTTTTTATGAATATCACTTTCGAATTCCAGATTTATATCGTATAATTAAAAGTATTAATAAGAAGGCCATGTTGCCCCGTATATAACGGAAGGCACAACCTCGGAGCTTTTGTTCCAGGGTTGTGCCTTCTTTTTGTTGTTTGGGGAAACTGTGCACAAACTACTTAATCAAAAGGAGTATACTTATGCTAAGAGAAGCCATCTATCATCGACCCAAGAACAATTGGTCCTATGCTTATGACTGCAAAACGGTTCACCTGCGTATTCGCACTAAAAAGGCGGACGTCTCGCAAGTATCCCTGATCCACGGAGATAAATATAACTGGCCGCAGGCTGGACCTCAAACGACTCCCATGAAGGTGTTCGCCCGAGATACTTTGTACGACTATTGGGAGGCAGCAGTCCAGCCATCTTTTCGAAGGCTCAAATATGGCTTCAAGCTGCAATCCTGTAACGAAACGCTATGGCTGAACGAACAAGGCTTTCATGAGTCCGAACCCGTGAACATCTATCTGTACTTTGAATTTCCTTTCCTAAATCCTACGGACGTATTTGAAACTCCCAGCTGGGTCAAGGATGCGGTATTCTATCAAATTTTCCCCGAGCGTTTCGCCAACGGAGACCCATCGCTTAATCCTGCCGACGTAGAACAATGGGGAGGAGTGCCCACGCCGCATAATTTCTTTGGAGGTGACCTGCAAGGCGTTATGGATCACTTGGATCATATCGAGAGGCTCGGAGTGAATGCCATTTACTTTAACCCCCTATTCGATGCTCCAACGAACCACAAATATGATACGAAAGACTATATGAAAGTCGACCCTCATTTCGGAACGAATGAGCTATTGAAAGAGCTCGTAGATCAATGCCATGCCCGCGGCATCCGAGTATTGCTTGACGCGGTATTCAATCACAGCGGCAAGCTGTTCCCCCCCTTCGTCGACGTCTTGGAAAAAGGGGCTGGATCTCGTTATGCAGACTGGTTCCACGTACGGGAATTCCCAATGGAGGTTCAGGACGGTATCCCAACTTACGATGCATTCGCCTTCGAGCCGCATATGCCTAAGCTAAACACAGAAAACAGCGAAGTACAGGAACATCTATTAGACGTCGCTAGATATTGGATTGAAGAGATCGGTGTGGATGGTTGGCGGCTGGACGTCGCGAATGAAGTCGACCACCGATTCTGGCGGAAATTTCGCGATGTCGTCAAGAAAGCAAATCCGGACGCCTACATCCTTGGGGAGATTTGGCATGATTCCCTTCCTTGGCTCGGCGGAGATCAGTTCGATGCCGTTATGAACTATCCATTCACGGAAGCCGTGCTCGATTATGCTGTACGAGGCACCCGGGATGGACGGGAGTTTGCGGATTTGGTCGGCACCTTAATGGCAGCGTATCCGCAGCAAGCGACAGAGGCAGCGTTCAATTTGTTGGGCAGTCATGACACTCCTAGGCTGCTAACGCTGTGCAAAGACGACAAACGGCGTATGATGCTTGCCACAGCCATACAGTTCACCTCTACGGGAACTCCTTGTATTTATTACGGCGATGAGGTCGGACTCAGCGGAGACCATGATCCAGGCTGCCGCAAATGTATGGAGTGGGATGAATCGAAGCAAGACCGTGAGCTGTTCCAATTCTTCGCAGACCTGGTGAAGCTGCGGAGAAGCCATCGCGCGCTGCGCGACGGAACCTACGAGGTTGTTCAAGCCGAGCAGGGAAGCAGCGTGTTGGCGTACGCTCGGGTGGCAGACAGCGAGAAATTCATAGTGGTTCTTAATGCAGGTAAACGAAAAGCATCAATAGTACTGCCCCATGAGAAGAACCTCAGCGCTAATATCGTGCTGGGCAACGGTGAGGCAAAGCCGAAAGGAAGCAAGCTGCAGTTATCGTTGCCTCCGCTCGGTTACGCCATTGTTCGAATCGGCTAATGGCAGCAACAAATAAAGCAGCAATCGGCTTGGGAAAAAGGTTCCTTCCGATTGCTGCATTATTTATATTTAACGGCGATGCTGCGGAAACTTGAATAATCGATTTCGTCATAGACAAATAACTTTTCCATATGCCATTATGACTTAAACGATTAAGTCGTGTTTAGGAGGAACTATTTCATGAAGAAAACAACCATGAAGGATATTGCAAAAGCGGCAAATGTCTCTGTTGCTACTGTCAGTTATGTCTTAAATAATGTGTCAAACCAAACGATCCCAGATGATACCAAATGCCGAATTATCGAAACTGCAAATAAATTAAATTATATCCCCGACCTGGCTGCAAGATCTCTTGTTAAACAAAAAACAGGACTGATCGGAATCTTAGTTAATCGAACGGAAAATGAAGGGTTTTGGAGAAGGCATTCTAATTTAGAATTAATCGATCAGCTAGAAAACTATTTTACAAATAAAGGATATCATGTCGTTCTTTCAAGTCTGGACGCCACAAATCCGAATATTAATATTATTGCGGAAAGAAAGCTGGATGGCGTTTTTCTGATTGATGTTAAAAATGAACAATTTCATCGTATTTCGAATCAATTCAAAGCAGGCGTTCCTTTAATCGTGATCGACAGCTTTATTGATGATCCGCTATTTTATAAAGTCGTTTATGATTATGAAGATGCCATAACCAAGGCAGTGAAAATCCATTCACAGGATTGCCACTTCGTTATTGAGGCCTTTAATAACCAAGAGACTATTGAGAAAATAAAAGTTTTTTCTGGTGTTGCAGATAACAGCATCCATGTCATGGAACATGAACAGGGACTTGTGCGATTTCTGAATCAACATCCGAACAAGTCAGTGATCGTAATAAATGAGTTAATCGGAGCGATCGTCTCTAAGTATGTAAATCCATCTCAATTAGTTGTCATTTGTACCGCGAATTGTCCAGCCATTCTTCCAGTGCAAACTACACGGATAGACTTCGGGGAGTTGAAGTCATCTGCGGCTTTTCATTTAATGATGCAGCTTCTGAGTGGTCAAAGAGATATACCGCACGATAAATATATTCGTGTAAAAGCAGAGTAACCTCTCTGCATTAATTTATACCAACTTAAACGATTAAGTTAATTCTTTAATACTTTGCAAGGAGGGATTGAAGTGATTGGATTGTCTAGAGACCAATCAAATAGTTTGGTTCTTGAAAACAAAGCTGGAAAAAAATCAGTTTTGCGGAACCGTTCCTTTCTATTTGTTTTATCAGGTTATTCCGTTTCTTTATTAGGAAATACCTTTCACAGCATGGCATTAAATCTGTGGATTATACAAACAACTGGAAGTGCCAAATTAATGTCTACGGTTCTGATAACACACTTGCTGATCAGTATGCTGTTTGGGTCATTTGCCGGCACTGTTGCTGACCGTATGGATCGGAGAACCTTAATGGTGATAGCGGATGTTTGTCGGTTTTTCTTGGTTTTGGGGATCGTTCTTTTGATGGTTATACCTAACACTCCATTTTATTTGATTATTCTTTTAACTGCTCTTATTGCTTTCACGAGTTTGTTTCATGCCCCCTCCTTCCAAGCTTCTCTGGTTGACATCGTTGGAAAAGAACAAGTTTATCAAGCTGTCGGGGTTCTGAATATCGCCGATAATATTGTCCGGATATCAGGTTTTGCGTTAGGAGGAATTGCTTTTGCAGCATTCGGAGGTGTTTTTGCGATTACAGTTGATGCGATAACATTCTTATTATCGGCTTGTCTGATCTACCTAGCAGGAAAATTTCCTAATCCCATTAAGAAAAGCGTGGAAAAAAAATCTTTTAGAGATGATTTCATCTCAGGTTTTCGATATTTATGGCATAATCCAATTGCAAAGTCTGCTGTACTTTTATCCCCAATGTTATTTCTTTTCTTCATATCGTCGTTAATGTTGATTCAAGTCATGGCGGTTCAGATTTGGCATGCGAATCCTTTGGAGTTTGGATTAATCGAATCCTGCATTCCTCTGGGGTATGTAATCGGGTCGGGAATAATCCTCTTATTAGGCAGCAAACTGAAAAGCAGGGGGAAATGGATCATCATGAGCATCATGATGATGGGTCCTGTTTATATCCTGCTCTCGCAAGTTCATTCCGCTGCACTTGCCCTGCCCTTTATTCTCATCATCGGATTTCTTTTCTCATTTAGCACACTCATTATTAATCTCTCGTTACGATTAGAAGTCAATTCAGAAATCCAGGGGAGAGTTTTCGGCACATTAGGCTCACTCACAAGTGTCGCTCCGCCAATTGGGTTAGCTGTCTCTTCTATTTTTTCCGATCTTTACGGACCGTCAATCGTTATCGTCTATTGCGGCTTCGGTATACTCTGCATGGGCGTGCTATCCTTTATATACCTGAAAAGTTTACGAAAATATGACTGAAGGCTGAACAAACCCGCCGGAGGTCATCTCCAGCGGGTTTGTATACTCGAACACGATGATCTGAAGGGGGTTCAGAATTATCGTTTATTTTGTTTTAAGGCTTTAATACGACAGTCGTATAAGGCGGAAGCACCAACACTTCTTTATTGAGCTTCGCGCCGGCTTTGGTTGATAGAGCCAATTGAGTATAAGCTATGGGTTGTGCTTTCGTTACTTGCAGCGTTAACGTCTGCTCTTGCCCCGATAAGTTGTGGAGAACGAGCAATTGCTCTTCTCCTGCAGTACGAGTATAGGAGGCAACGGATGAGTTTCCGTTCTCATATGAGCCAATAGTTCCGCCTCGGAGTGCGGGCTCCGAAGAACGCCACGAGATGAGCTTGCGATATAGGTTTAGTAACGAGTCAGGCAATTCCTCCAGCGTCTCCACGGAGGCGCTGCCGTCTCCTCTGTAGCGCGACGCGATCCAAGTGGTCTCTGTGGAGGTGCCGGGTTTCTTCGACCAAGGAAACGGCTCCCGGATGTGCTCGTCCGGTTTAGCGCCTTCCATTCCGAGCTCTTCGCCGTAGTAGACGAACGGGGTGCCCGGCATGGTCAACAACATCGCGGCTGCCATACGCGCATGATCTACGTTGCCTTGCAGCTTCGTCATGACTCTATCCTTGTCGTGATTCGTAAGGAAGTACGCATCCTTGAATTTGCCGTCAGACATATCAGCAAAATATTCATGCGCCCTCGACAAAGAAAAACCGATGTCTTGTGCCGTTTCCTGACTCGCGATGCTGAGCAGCCGATCCGCAAGATCGAAGTTAAATGCTGAATTCAGCGCGTTGTCCAGATAGGGACCGATAACCGCGGTAGAATCCCAAACTTCACCTACCAGGTAGGCGTCCGGTTTGACCTCATTGAGGCCTTGGCGAAACTCCTGCCACCAGACTTTGTTCTTGTCCTTGACCGCAGGGGTGTTAATAGTCGAGCCGAAGTCGCCATATATATGCTTGGCTGCGTCCAGCCGGAATCCGTCGACACCCTGGGTAAGCCAATATTTACCGATGGCTATTAGTTCCTTACGAACATTGGGATTATCGAAATTCAAATCCGGCATCCCTTCCCAGAACACGCCGAGATACCGATCATCGCCCCGAGCATGCCAAGGCGACGGTCCAACGGCGCCGTCCGCCGGCTTAGCGCCGCCTCGATCACTAGCCCAAACGTACCAGTCCCGGTACTCATTGCTAATGTCTTTCGCAGATTCCACAAACCAAGGATGCTCCGAGCTTGTGTGATTAACGACCAAGTCCATGATCACCCGAATATCCAACTTGTGGGCTTCGTCAAGCAAGCGTTTGAAATCTTCCAGCGTACCATAATCGGGATGGATGCTGTAATAATCGGTCACATCGTAACCATGATAGCTAGGGGATATTTGGATCGGCATCAGCCATATCCCGTCGACCCCAAGTGATTTCACATAGTCCAGCTTATCGGTAATTCCATTCAAGTCGCCAATGCCGTCTCCGTTCGAATCCGCGAAAGCCCGTACGAAGATTTCATAGAACGTATCCGACGGCCCTGCTTCCTTAAGTTCCGAGGGGGGAGCGGAACTGCAGGCCGACAGCAACAAGCACAAACTGATTAGTAAACCCAGAATAGGAGCAAATAATCGATTCATAGCTTTCCGACTCATCCTTTATTCGCTCCCGATGTGAGACCTTCAACGATAAACCGCTGTAGAAGCAAATAGATAACCGTTATCGGTACAGCTACCATTACGCAGCCTGCGGCAAACATCGTAAAGTTGGCTGTTCTGAAATTCGTTGCCAAATCCCAGAGCCCGACCGCAACCGTCCATTGATCTCTCGAGCGAAGAACGAGACGGGCCAAAATAAAGTCAATCCATGCTCCAACAAACGTCGTAACCGCCATATAAGTCAAAATCGGTTTGGCTAAAGGAAACATTAGTTTCCAGAATACGGTAAGGTGACTTGCTCCGTCGATGCGAGCGGACTCCTCTAGACTAACAGGAATCGTATCAAAGTACCCTTTCACAATGAAGGTTGCCCCAACCGGCGCACCGCATGAATAAATGATGATCAGAGCCAAATGCGTGTTCAATAAATCAAACTGATAGAGCAGCAAGAAGATTGAAATCAAAGCCATAAAATTAGGGAACATCCCCAAAACAAGCAAGGCGGTCAACGTTGTCTTACGTCCCTTAAACCTAAAACGAGACATGACATAAGCCACCATCGTTGTCGCCATCGTTCCGAAAACCATCGTATAAACCGCGATTTTAAACGTATTCCAATACCAACGGCCGAACATAAAGCTTGGATCGGTAAACAACGTCCTGTAATGCACGAGTGTATATGATTCTGGAAAGAAGTTGGGACTGTAGATCGAGCCGCCTGGACGGAATGAGGAAACGAGAATCCACGTCGTCGGATACAGAACCGAAATAGCAAGTATGACTAGCAGGACATAGCTGAAAAACAAACCAAAGCCCGATCTCGTTTTCCTCATTGCACCATGTCCTCCTCTTTGAACGATTTGGTCTGTAAATAACTATAGATAGAAATCGACGCAATAATGAAAAATATGATAATTCCAATGGCTGAAGCGAAATTATACTTAGCGTTGTCGAGCGTTAACTTATATAACCAAGTGACTAGAAGATCGGTTTTCCCGGCAAATTGATACTCCCCGGTTTTTGGATCTCCGCCTGTCAGAAGATAAATCGAGTTAAAATTGTTGATGTTCCCAGCAAATTGGGCAATCAGAACCGGTGCGGTAACAAATAATACGCGAGGCATCGTAATGCTTCTAAATTTCTGAAAGGGCGAAGCCCCATCGACATCGGCCGCTTCATACAAATCCTTCGGAATCGTCGAAAGAACGCCAAACATCATCATCATTGTAACGGGAATGCCGTACCATGAGTTGACAAGCACGACAGTGAAGCGAGCCCAGTGCGGATTCGTCAGCCAACCGATTTTCTCAATTCCAAGCATAGCTAGGTATTGGTTTACCGGACCGAATTCGCCATTAAACAAGTTGTTCATGATGAGTGCCGAGCATAACGCCGGGATCGCAAAAGGAACGATGAATAAGGTGCGCCAGAATTTTTTGAATTTGACGCGCGGCTGCTGCACCAGCATGGCAACAAGAAGTCCCCCGAAATAAGTGGTAATCGTCGCCAGAATTGCCCATTCGACTGTCCACAAAAGTACGTTCCAGAACGTATAGCTCCATGTTTTGAGGGTAAATAAATCGGTAAACGTCTTGAATCCGACCCAATCAACCAGCGCGCTTGGCGGAATAACATTCGGTCCCGAAAAATTCGTAAACGCGATTATAATTCCGAATATAATTGGCATGATGGTAAGGAACAGAATTCCGATCGCCGGAACTGCCAACATGGTATAAGGAAACGTCTTGTCGAACAGAGATCCGGCAGACTTAGAGAAAGATGCTGTTTTGACGCCGCTTTCCCTCAATATACCGTTGCGGTAAGCATCAAGAACAGCTTGCGCGTAAAACCAGACGAAAATCAGGAAAAAGATAACAATGATCAGTCCCTGTACAAGAAGCTGGATAGAGTGGTCGCCAGCCACCATTACGGTTAACTTTCCAACCTTTTGCATTCCTTGCTTCTGCTCGCCTAAAGTGACAATGCCCCAAACAGCCCTGGGCAGATTGTTTATGAAATACCATAAGCCAAGTGCATCAATGACTAGGAACACGAGACCTTTAATGAATTGGCGATTATAAAGTTGCCCCAAACCTGGAGCGATAAGCGACATTATGGAAGCCGTCAAGCTCATACGGCGCATCCTGTCACCACCCCTTTCATGCCCTAAATAATGGGATCACCCGCCGCATAAGCAAGCGGGCGGGTGACCTTATCGGTAATCGATTATTTAACTGCAGTATTCGCTTCTTTGATTTGTTTCACAGCGTTATCCAGCGCTGCTTTGGGATCTGTGCCTTTGTCCCAAATATCTGCCATTGCCGCTTGACCGGGACCCCAAACGTTGCCCATTTCCGGAATAGCCGGCATTGGATAGGAGTTATTAAACTGTTCAAGGATTCCCACGAGCAACGGATCGGCGGTTACGGCCGGATCAGCTGCTGCTTCTTTGTTCGCCGGCAGAGTGCCGATAGCCTTGAAATCGTTTAATTGGGTTTCTTTCGTCGTTGCAAAGCGAGCAAACAGTCTTCCTGCTTGCGGATATTTCGAGAATGCGCTGACCGCATAACCTTTGACTCCAGAGAAGGAAACGTTAGGTTTGCCATCGATTGACGGGAGCGGAGCGATGCCGAAGTTGACACCGGCTGTCTTGTAATCGGCAATCGTCCAAGGCCCGTTGATGTCCATGGCCAAGTTACCGCTCGTGAACGAGCCTTTCTTCACATCATACGTTGCATCGCCGGATTGCATAGGAAGAATTTCTTTCAGCGATTGATAAACTTTCGCACCGGCAACCGCACCATCGTTATTCAGACCAATGTCGTTCGGGTCGGAGCTGTTTGATCCGAAGACATAACCGCCCGGCGTAGCCAGGAAGGAGTAAGCAAAGTAGAAATTGCTGATTTCCCACATCAAAGCGTATTTTTTCTTTCCAACATCATTGAAAGTCTTCGCGAATTCTATTACTTCTTCGAAAGTTTTCGGTGGATTCGGAACCAGATCTTTGTTGTAGAACAAAGCGTAAGTTTCTACGGAACGCGGGTAACCGTATAGCTCGTCTTTAAATGTGAACGCTTTGACCGAAGCCTCGGAGTTCTCTTCCTTTGTTACATCTGCGAAGTAGTCGTTCGGGAGCAGCAAACCAGCCGCTACCGCTTTACCAAGGTTATCGTGCGGGAAAACCACGACGTCGGCACCTACGCCCGCAGGACCATCATTGATTAGCTTGTTGATTTGATCTCCGCCGCCAACTTCTTCGATTTTCACGGGAACGCCGTATTTTTCCGTAAAGGCTTTAGCGATCGTTTCCATATGAGCGCGGTGTTCTTTTGATTCCCATACGATCAGGGATGCGCCGTCTTCCGCTTTAAGCTCCTCCTCCGCTGAAGCTTCTTCGGAAGGAGC
This sequence comes from Cohnella sp., assembly GCF_041640265.1. GTDB lineage: Bacteria > Bacillota > Bacilli > Paenibacillales > Paenibacillaceae > Cohnella. Next base: position 286,232 of record NZ_JBEQAP010000002.1, on the reverse strand, counting down.
TGCGCTTTCAGATGCAGCTGGAGCGCTTGCGCTAGGAGATGCAGTGTTGTTGTTTGCATTACCGCCGCATGCCGCTAGGAAGAATACCATCGATAACACCAGAGACATGATCAACCATTTCGTTTTGTTCATAAACTTGAGAACCCCTCTCTGAATCCATAATATTGGTGCTTACCTTCTAAATCTGGCCAATTTCAAAGATTCTCGATTACAGCTTCTTTTGTGCAAACGTTTGTCCATGTTGGCATAAATGTAGCTATTTTTCGAATAATCAACGCTGAAACGACTCTAGATTGAGAATGTAAGCGCTTTTGAATATACCTTTATCATATATATTTTCGAGAATAAGTAAATCGTTTGCACAGATTGAATTCTGGCATTTTCATCATATAAACATATTAATACTCTGAATATCTTTCATTATCACAATAAAACAAAACTTGTGATTCTATGCCACGTGTGGCACAATAATCGCATGATACATTTATTTCTATATATAGACCAATTGAAGTGTAAAGGACGTAATATCAATGTCGGTAACCATAAAAGACGTAGCCAAGAAGGCTGGAGTGTCTCCCTCAACCGTATCTAGGGTTATTGCGGAGCATCCTAGAATCAGCGCGGAAACAAGCAAGAGAGTAAAGGAAATCATGGAAGAGCTCGGCTATCATCCTAATATGATGGCAAAAAGCCTCGTTTCCAAAACGACTCGTACAATCGGCGTCATATTACCAAGACCTGCCGAGGAATTGCTGCTTAACTTCTTCTTCTACGAGCTGATGCGAGGTGTGCTCGCTCAACTAACGAGGGCAGGTTACGACCTGTTAATGGCTGGGGGCAGTAATGAACGAGAAGAGCTCGATACGGTCACACGGCTTGTGCGGGGTGGACGAATCGATGGCTTACTGCTCTTGTACTCCCGATCCTCGGATCCGGTTATCTCATTTCTTCATGAAGAGAAAGTTCCCTTCGTTCTAATCGGACGCAGTCTTGACTACGAGAATATCAATTCTGTCGATAACGATAATATACAAGCGGCTTATGATGCGACCAATCATCTCATAGCCCAAGGCCAGAAACGTATAGGCTTCGTAAGCGGACCAGCGAGACTGGCGATGACTCAGGATCGAATGACCGGATATACCAAAGCGCTGTCGGAGGCCGGACTTCCGTTCAGAAACGGTTGGGTCGTTGAAGGTGAGTTTCTGCTCGAAAGCGGGTATCGGGCGATGGCGTCCATCATGTCGCAGCCCGAGCCGCCGACAGCTCTTGTCGTTATCGACGATGTCGTCGCTTTCGGAGTATTGAAGGGCCTTGCTGAGCTTGGCTATCGAATTCCGCAGGATGTCGCGATCGTGAGCTTTAACAATATCGCCTTATCAGAGTTAACAATGCCCCCGATTACCAGTGTTGATATCGGAACTTATCAGCTCGGATATACAGCCTCCCAAATGGTATTGCGAATGATTCAACAAGAGGCCATACTCTCTCGCCAAATCATCCCGCATCGCCTTGTCGTCAGGGAATCTTCACTACGTACGGTAACGCTTATTTAATCCATATTTTATATATCCCAGGGGCTGTTCCATAAGAGTTTTATGGTCAGTCCTTTCTTTATGCCTGCTTTTACTGCCGGTATCACGATCTACTTTAAACCGCCGATAAAGTGCTTTATACTTACATCTATAGGCTTCGACAAATAACAACTTTACCTATCGGAAAACCCCGCGGAGGCGAACTTATGAGCCAATATCATCCATTAACAGATCCAGATGCTATACAGATTGCACGTTCCATACCCCATTTTTTCGAGGCAGAAGGCGAGCTGGTCAGCCGCGAAATCGGTGACGGTAATTTAAATCTTGTCTTCCATGTCAGTCAACCAGGTTCAGGCCGCAGTCTGATCGTTAAGCAAGCACTCCCCTATGCTAAGGTCGTGGGAGAGTCCTGGCCGCTTACATTAGACCGTGCCCGTATTGAAAGTGAAGCCTTGCGGATAGAAGATCAGTTTGCTCCAGGACTCGTTCCCAAAATTTATCATACGGACAATGTGCTTGCTCTGACGATTATGGAGGACCTAAGCAACCACGTTATTATGCGTCAAGGGCTTATGGATGGCGGAGTTTACCCGAAATTTGCTGAGGATATCTCTGAATTTCTAGCAAAAACCTTGTTCTTCACCTCCGATTTGGGAATGAATCAACAAGAAAAGAAGCTGCTTACTCTATCCTTCGTCAATCCAGAGTTATGTAAAATCACAGAGGATTTAATCTTTGATCACCCCTATACCGACGCAGACACGAACAGCTTTGACCCGCATCTGCAAGCAGAAGCCTCGATACTTTGGTCCGATTCCGCTCTTCATTTGGAAGTAGCGATATTAAGAGAGAAATTCCTGACTCACTCTCAAGCTCTGCTGCATGGCGATCTCCATACCGGCAGTATTTTCATTACCCCTCAATCGACCAAGGTTATCGATCCTGAATTCGCTTATTTCGGACCAATGGGTTTTGATATCGGTGCAATCATAGCAAATCTGCTGCTGAACTACGCGGCTCAAGAGCATTGGTCTGCTGAAGAGACTGCTCGTATAGGGCGTAGAGAATATCTGATAGAAACCATTCGCGATATTTGGGTATCCTTTGAACGGAAATTCCGCACGTTGTGGAATGAGCATGGAACAGATCGAATCGCAAAGACACCTGGCTATCAGGATCATTACATGCATAGACTGCTTCAGGACACGATTGGATTTGCAGGCTGTAAGATGGTACGCAGAGTTATCGGACTCTCACACGTCGCTGATATCGACCGTATTCCCGATCCAATCGTACGGGAGAGAGCGCAAAAAAAGGCACTTTCGATCGGTAAAAGCTTGATTGTGCTTAACCGCCAAGCACAATCAATTGAGGAACTAATCGCTATAGCCAACTCCGTCTCCAAAGCATAATGGAGAATGAATGAGTGAGAGGAGAAAGATTATGGATGAGCGGCAACAATTAGAGAAATCGGAAGTTTTACAATCCTTGCGTTGGATAGATCATACTTTATCATTGCTTGATCAACGGCTGTTGCCGGAGGAAACGGTATACTTGCCCCTAACGACACCCCAAGAGGTTTGGGAAGCTATTCGTGAGCTTAAGGTTAGAGGAGCACCCGCCATTGGAATTGCGGCAGCATATGGTGTCGTACTGGGAGTTATTCATTTCAAAGGTACCTCTCAGGAAATACTTGATATGGTTAACCGCAATGCAGAGTATTTGGCAACATCCAGGCCTACTGCAGTTAATCTATTCTGGGCGCTTGATCGAATGAAGGCTCGTGCACAAGCTTTAGTGCAATCTGGTATTCCCGTTGAACATCTCATTCAAGCTTTGTTAGAAGAAGCTAAACTCATTCAAGCCGAAGACGAAGCAACGAATCGTGCGATTGGAGAGCATGCGCTCACATTGTTCTCGGATGGAATGGGTGTATTGACCCACTGTAACGCCGGAGGACTAGCAACAGCGAAGTATGGAACTGCGCTTGCACCATTCTACTTGGCACTCGAGCAAGGCATTCATCTTAAAGTGTTCGCTGATGAAACGCGTCCGGTCCTCCAAGGAGCACGATTGACCGCGTTTGAGCTTCAGCAAGCGGGTGTGGATGTTACGTTAATCTGTGACAACATGGCTGGTCACGTCATGTCCAAAGGCTGGATCCAAGCCGTTATTGTTGGAACAGACCGCGTGGCTGCCAATGGCGATGTGGCTAACAAGATTGGAACTTACAGCGTAGCCGTACTTGCAAAAGCACATAATATTCCTTTCTATGTGGCCTGTCCTCTCTCAACCATTGACTTGTCGACGCCTGCAGGCGCCGACATTCCAATCGAAGAAAGACATCCTGATGAAGTGTCTCACGGCTTTGGCAAACGGACTGCTCCCGAAGGAGTGGCGGTTTACAACCCCGCTTTCGACATTACTCCAAATGAATTCGTCACTGCGATCATTACGGAGAAAGGCATCATTAAGGCGCCTTATGATCAAGCTCTTAGAAATTTGTTTGAATCCTAGAAAAGCGTGAATGCTTAAGAAGCAGACTTGGCCATTAATCGAATCGCTTCTTCTCCGCTCATTCCAACAGTAATTCCCAAACCCAATGCGGAATCGGTGACGGACTCCATTGGCGCGTCAAGCAGCTGCTGAAGAGTTCGTACTCCGACCGCTCGTCCGGCAATGATCTCACGGTCTTTTAGCTTTTCGTTAAGCAATTGAACATCCAACGCGCCGCACATAATGTATCCATTACCGGCTGTAATTGCTAGAAGCGTTGTTTTCGGCAAAAGCACTTCGACACCAATGGCTGTCCATTCACCAATTTGAAGCGGAATAACCTTTACCATGCCTACCACCTCCCTGCTGCCTTCCCTTCGGCATAGGTTCATGCTTTATACAATATGCGACAATTGATTCACTTTTCAGGGCATATTACCTGCCAATACTATATTGGGCATTATAAACATGCTATATTAGGTAATAAGACTTAGTTTTTGTCGTACTGCCCTCTTATGAAAGGTGGCCAATAATGAAAAGACCTACAACTTTAGAAGGCTCCTATCTATTCCAAGTGGAAATCAGTATTTCCGCTACTAACAAGGGAGCAGCTCTGGAACATCTCCTCCGAGTGCTAAACAGCGGGGAGTTCGTTGATTATCGAATCGGATCGGGAATACAAAAGGAAACCATTAGTATCAAAGCACCCTCTCAGCTGGAAGCTTTAAATAATCAGATTGAGCAATATATTCAGAGCAACAAGCTTCTGCGATTAAATGTGAACAAAGGCCTTGGCGTGAAGATGGATATCCCCTGCCGAATTATTAATTTTGATGCTGACAAGCAGCTGATTACGGTTTATCATGTAGATGAGAAACAAGTATATAGCTTCGAATTAAACGAGATTGACGATTTCTTGGATTAGCAAAGAAACGCCGTAACCCTTTAGGTTACGGCGTTTTTCATGAAATCGGAATTGCTGAGCGATTTAACTTCTCTTGCAGCAACTGATGAATGCCGGCGCTTGGGAGAGGAGGGCTTCCGAAGTACCCTTGCATCTCATCACAATGATGTGATCTTAAGAAGTGTACCTGCTCTTCCGTTTCTACTCCCTCAGCAATAACCTGAAGCTGCAAATTATGAGCCATAGCGATAATAGCAGCGACGATCGCCGCATCATTCGGATCCTGTTGAACGTCTCTAACGAAAGAACGATCAATCTTAAGCCTAGCGATCGGGAGATTTTTCAGATAATGAAAGGAGCTGTAACCGGTTCCGAAATCATCGAGGCTAATAGTAACACCCTTATCCGTCAGTTCCTTCAAACAATCTGACGCACGCTGGACATCCATGGTCATGCTTTCGGTTATTTCGAGCTCCAAGTACTTGGAATCTAAGCCGGTCTGTTGCAATATTTCTTCGACTTTACCCGTTAAATTTCGTTGTAAAAACTGCCTAAAGGACAGATTAACGGAGACTGGAATGAACGGCATTCCCTCATCTTGCCAAGCCTTGTTCTGTCGGCAGGCTTCCTCGATAACCCAATCTCCAATCTGTACGATAATCCCGCTCTCTTCGGCCGCAGATATGAATTCACATGGAGGCACTAATCCCCGCTCTGGATGCATCCAACGAATTAGCGCTTCTGTTCCAACGATTTGACCGGTTGCCAAGTCATATTGGGGCTGATAATAAAGTAGAAATTCATTATTCATGAGCGCACGCCGCATCTCATGCTGAATCGTCAGCTTTTGCAGGGCAACATGTTCCATATCCGAGGAATGAAGCAGGAAATCGTTCTTCCCGTTCTCTTTTACTCGATGAAGCGCTGTATCCGCTCTCTTCAGTAGAGTACTTGCATCTTCATTTGCTATACCGCATACCGCAATACCTATACTTGCTGTTATGTGAATGGGTACACCTTTAAGTTCGAATGGTTCTTCTAATACAGACATCATCTGTGAAACACGTTTAGAAATATCCTCATCGCCTTGCAAATGATTGAGGCAAGCGGCGAACTCGTCACCCTCCATATGGGCAAGATCTCCTGCCTCAGGGAAGCATCGTGTTAACCGTTCTGCAATTTGGAGAAGCAGCATGTCGCCGAAGTCTCTTCCAAAGGATGAGTTAACCAATTTAAATCGATCCACATCCAAGTAGCATACCGCAAGCGATATACCGTTAGCCATGGCAGCCTTCAGCTTATGCTCCAAACGATTCGTGAAAAACCTGCGGTTTGGAAGCCCTGTCAAATCATCGTAATAAGCCATGTGTCGAATACGTTCTAGTGTACGTTTGTGATCGCTAATATCTTGAATGAATACAAGAATACCGATAATCTTGTCCCTTCTGATTAGCGGTGAGGTATGAATATTCAAATCTAACGGATGACCTTGCTTATGTATAATTCTAATTTCCTGCGTGCACTTATCCCCTTTAAGCGTTCGATGGAACATCTGAAGGGTGACATCATGGGAGCCGTCATCTACCAAAGTAGAGAATGGTTGACCAGCCATCTCTGCCTTAGTGTAGCCGAATAATTCCGTGGGGTCGCTGTTGATGTCAAGAAATCGCCCTTGTCGATCAATTAAGGCAAATGCAATCGGACTATTATTGTATAATGAATCTAATAATTCCAGTTGATAGGACGGAGCAGATGATGAAATACGGGAACGTCTTCGGGCGAACCACCACCCCAATGACGATGCGCTTGCGGTCAAAACTACACCAGACGCAATCCATGCAGGCCAAAGCTCACTAACGGACCATCCGATCACCAGGCGACGTCCTTCCTCCACTATGGGAACTATGACTAAAGTAATATTCTCTATTATTATAAATCAATCTACATTTTTGTATAGTATTTTCCATCTTTCGAATGGACCTCACCCCTTATTAGCGGGCCGCGCTGCAAGAGCCATGCAAATCCAACCTGCGATAAAAGCAACACCGCCTAGAGGAGTAATCGCTCCAAGCTTCTCCACGCCGCTGAGCGCCAAAACATACAGGCTCCCGGAAAATAGGACGATACCGATCAAATGAAGTCTCGCAGCCCAGATTGCCAGCTTCTGAGAGGATAGCCGTTCCATCAGTAAAGCAATTAATAATATCCCTACGGCATGAAACATGTGATATTGAACAGCAGTATCGTAAACCTCCAGCGCATGGATAGTTAAGCGATCTTCCAGCAAATGTGCACCAAAGGCACCTAGAATTACCGATAACATAGCGGTAAGTGCTCCAATTTTTGTATACTTATTCATAGCAGGTGAATCCTCCTTAGTTTGCATCTGTTGCTCACTGTAAGTATCATAACGTTTATGAGGTGAAATGTCATGAATGAACACGAGGAACAAATGGAATCCAAGCACCCCTTTACCCCCGTTTTCAGCCCGGTAGACGCACCATTAAAGCATAGTGGATTAGGAATTGCATCTTTTGTCATGGCCGTAGTAAGTATTATTTCGGTTGTAGGTATCACCATTGCCATCATTGTATGGGTAAGCAACACCATTGATTTCACAACCTTTCTGGATGCTAGCGGGAAACCAACGATGACAGAAGAGGAGCTTATAAGTACAATAACGCCCATTCTCGGTTACCTCGTCTTATTCCCTCTCATTTTTGTCGTCATCGCCGTTGGGCTGATATTGGGTATTGTCGGCCTAGTACGCCAAGGGTACAAAAAGGTGTTCGCCATCATTGGAACTGTTCTAAACGGCCTGTGTTTACTGTCGGTATTTCTTATGATGATGATTGGATTTATGCTTTAAGAAAGTTGGTCCATGGTATATTGAATGTAAAAAGAAATCGCTCTTTGGTTGATGGTAGGTGGTACTTCCATTTTACCAAAAAAAGCGGTTTCTTTTTGTTGTTTTATGGGCTATTTTAGTCGAAATCGAAGATGAAAAGGGGGCAGTATCTCCTGTAGGAGCGTAGCGTTTGCTTTTTGAGATAAGTGAAATCTCCGAATAGGAGTCGTTCCAAATTTCGCTTATCTCACTTGCAACCGGAAGGAGATACTGCCCCGCAAAAATCATAAAGTCGATTTAAACATATAAGGCTGCCCATAACTACTTATGGGACAGCCCCTGCCGATTGAGCTTATTTGACCGCACCCGCCGTAATTCCGCTTGCAATTCGCCTTTGGAAGAAAATATACATAACCAATACGGGGACAATCGTAATGAGCAGCGCTGCGAACAATGGGCCCCATTCCGTTCGGTATTGCATCTCGGCTTGCATAATGCCGATCTCGACGGGAAGCGTATATTGCTCCGGGTCGTTGACCAGTATCGTTCCCACGATATATTCGTTCCATATATTCAGGACGTTAATAATAGCGATCGTAATCAGCCCTGGTTGGGACAAAGGAAGCATGACCCGGAAGAACGTTCCGTAATAAGAGGCTCCATCCATAATGGCCGCTTCCTCTAATTCCTTCGGCAATGATCTGAAAAATCCTACAAGCACAAAAATTCCGAAAGCAAGCACGCTCGACGTATATACGAGAATCAAGCCGATTTTAGTGTTAATGAGCCCCATCGTGTTCATAAGGAAGAACAAAGGGATTAGCGCAAGAACAAACGGCACCATCATAGAAGAGATGTAGAGCAGGAATATCGCATTGCTTCCTCTAAATTTATATCTGGCCAGGACGTATGCAGTCGTAGCGGAAAATAACAGCCCAAGACCCGTGGAACCGACTGTAACGATGATCGAATTCATGAAGTAGGTGCTGAAATTATACTTGCTCCATACGTAAGAGAAATTAGACCAGAATAAGGGCATTTCCGGCAAAGCCCATGGCATGTTAAGGAAAAATTGTTTATTGTCCTTCAATGAATCGAGCAAAGTCCAGAGCAGCGGATAAAGAACGGATACGCTCCAAATGATAAGAATAGTATAGAAGAATAGTTTTACGACCGGGTTTTTTATCGATGTAGTCATTTTGATCGTCCTCCTTAGCTCATCTCGACGGTTTCATGACGCATTAGCCGTTGAAGCGCTATTGTCGTAATGAGAGACAAGATCAGGATCATAAAGCCAATTGAAGCGCCGTAACCGAAATGATATTGTCTAAACGCCATTTGGTATAAATAAGAACCCATAACCTGAGTGCTGTTGTCCGGACCGCCCTCAGTCATAATCCAAACAATGACAAAGGAGCCATTCAGCGTAGTCATCATAATGTTCAATACAGATACCTTCATCTGCTCCCAAACCAGCGGGATCGTGATGCTGCGGAATTGTCTCCACTGGCCCGCTCCTTCCATATTCGCTGCTTCATAATAGGACGCGGGAATGCTTTGAATAGCCGCGATTAACAGGATCATATAAAATCCGATTCCCGCCCAGATTGAGGGAGGAAGCAGCATCCAAATTGTATGATGGGGGAAACCAAGCCAAGCGATATCCACCTTCTCGCTCGTGAACAACGACAAGAAAGCGTTAAGGAAACCAATTTGCGGGTTATATATGAAATTCCACAATACGCCGATAACGACGACGGAGATTACATTCGGAATGAAGAAAATCGACCGGAAAAACCCGGCGGCTTTGAATCCGAAACGTGTAAGTGCCACGGCGAAAAAGGTGGCGAGAGCCATAATGCCGATCACTTTGCCCGCAACGAGAAAGTAGTCATTGCCGATCGCTCTCCAAATAATCGGGTCATGGAACATTTCCTTGAAATTATCGAAGCCGATAAATGTTTTGTTATTCGACATACCGGACCAATCGAAAAAGGAATAATATAATCCCTGTATAACCGGGTAAATCGTAAATACGCTAAAGAACGCAAGGGTAGGAAGGATGAATGATGCGATAAATACGTTGCGCTGCCACTTTGCTGTCCCTGAGTTCATGCTTGCCAACCATCCCTCCGAATATATTCGAGAGAGGATGATCGAGGCGTATGCCGCGATCACCCCCGCAGTTATCCAATAAAGCTTTTATTTACTTACCTTTTTGACTACGTCCGTAACGCGTTTGACCCATTCTTCAGTGGTAATCGTATTGATAGTCAAAGCATCCGTCGCATCCATCATCGCTTTATCCACGTCGGCGTTGTACGTAATCGTTGGGATAACAACAGTGTTCGGGTCGGTCAAATATTTCGCTGCGTCTTTAACAAAATTTGGAGCCATGGAGTTACTGATATCACCTTTAATGTTCGAAGGCGCTCCGCTAAGCTCGGCCCATTGGGATGCTTGCGCTTTGGAGAATACGAATTGCAGGAACGCTTTAGCAGCTTCTTTGTTCTTGCCGTTCTTGGCAATTGCTACGGTTGCAGTGGATGTGTTGGCCACTACTTTGCCGCCAGCTTCCTGCGTTATGGAAGGGATGAAACCGAAGTCGAAGCCTTCCGGAACGTCTTTGGACATTTCATTGGGCAGCCACAAACCGTTAGGGATAAAGGCGTCTTTATTTTGCAGGAACAGCATTTGCGAATCGGTATGGTTAATTTGAATGGAAGCTTTATCGATGAACTCTTTATCACGGAGAGTTACGATTTTATTCAGGGCAGCAAGCACAGCAGGGCTTTCATAAGCTTCTACTTTGTTGGCGGCCATGTCTTGGAGAATAGTGAAATCATTATTATTAGCGGATACGATGGCAGGGAACAGGATCGAGCCGTTAATATAATAAGGGTACTTACCGGTATGGATAAATGGTGTTATGCCATCCGCTTTGATCTTGTCGCTGACTTCAAGAAACGATTGGAAGTCTTGAGGTTCAGCCCAGCCTTTTTCCTTAAAGAGTGCTTTATTCCAGAATACGCCCCATGAGTTCAGAACAAGAGGGATATTATATACTTTACCGTCGAATTGCTGAGCTGGCTGGGCCAGAATGTCTGTGATCAGATCGCCATCAATATTTTTGGCATCCTTCAGCCATTCAGTCAAATCTTCAAGCTGGCCATCCTCCACCATTTGCCGATCATTCAGCCCGGCTCCATCGATGTATACGAAATCCGGTGGATTGCCTCCAATCCAGCGCGGCTTCATCTGATCGTTGATTTTAGGTCCGCCGGATTCCTTAACTTTCAAATCCGGGTTAGCGGCTTGAAAGTCAGCAATAACCTTTTTCCACCATTTGTCGCCGTATCCGCCTACGAAGTATTGAATTTCGAAGTCACCCGTCAATTTAACGCCGGCATCCGCCGGTGCCGATTCGGAAGCAGGAGCACTTGCCGATGCAGCTGCAGATTCGGAAGGCGAGCTCGAGGCTTCTTCTTTGGTAGAACCGCAGCCTGCTAGTGTTACCGCGGCCATGATTACAGCGATACCGAGCGCAGCTATTTTTTTCCTAATAATCATAAAAGCAAACCCTCCCACGAATGATGATTTTACGCTTTTTATCGGCATTCGTTCTGAACGCCAGCGCTTAATCTCATCATAGAGCGGGAGGGCTTAAGTCTCTATCGAATATCTTCCATGAATTCTTTATTATCTTCTTATCATACTATTATCGTCCGCTCTTGCTCTCCGCGAATAGCTGAAGCTGATCTAGCGCAGCCTTCGGGGTTAGCTTCTCATAGAGCACGGCGTCACCTAGCTTGCGGGCGTAATCAAGCACAGATTGCCAGGAAGGATCCTGGACAGGATAAAACTTCGCTGCGCGAAGAGATTCCAGATTGCTTCTCATAACGGGGTCTTGATTGGAAAGGCTGCTGCCCACCGTCCAAGTTACGGGGAGAAAACCTTCGCGCACGATCAACTCTTCATATACGGAATCGTCGTAAAGAAAGTCCAGAAATTTGGATAACGCCTCTTTGTCCGTATGGTCTGTCTGGAACGAGACGAATACATCATGGACGCCAAACGATATCGGAGGCAGTCCATCCTTGACGGGAATCGGGCCGACACCCCACTTAAGCCCAGGAAATTCCTTCGGTACGACGGTCGTGAAATAGTTGCCCGAGATCATCATGCCAAGCTTTCCATCACCCAATATCCGCTGTTTCTCATCTCTAGTCGTTACGGTCGGTTCGGGATCCGTTAAGCCTTTATCGAATAAATCTTTAAGAAAGGTTAAGCCCTCGATATTTTCCGGAGAATTAATTGCCCACTTCCCATCCTTGATCCATGAGCCGCCGGCTCCGTAGAAATAATAGGACAAGTATGCCTGCGTTTCATTGTCCGTTAAATCAACGCCGAAGCCGTCAGCCTTTCCGGTTGATTTAATTTTAAGCGCCGCATCTTCAAGTTCGGCCCATGTGGTCGGCGGTGCGGTGATACCGGCAGTTTCCAGCAATTCCTTGTTATAGTACAACTGCCGGATTGAGGCATAGTATGGAATGGCGTACTGAGCTCCATCCATCTTGTCCATCTCCATCAAATTCGGAAGCAGCTTAGCTTCTAATTCGGGAGAAATAATATCCTTGAAATTGTTAAGGAGTCCATCTTGAGCAAAATGAGCGTATACGTTCGTATTCAGCAGATCAGGCGGTTGGTTTTTACTAATCATCGTCGTATAAATGCCGTCGAGGACATCCCAATTGGCGACTTGAAGCTCAATGTCTATCAGTGGATTTTTGAGCTCGAATTCTTTGATCAGCTTCTCCAGCAGAGGCTTTGTTTCCGTACTATATTCCGCAGCGACAAATCGAATTAATGCTCTCTCCTCCACAGGGGTGGCTGATAGCTCGGCATCAGAGCCGGCACATGAGGTTAGAACAAAAAGAATAAGCAGTCCCGCCGTTACCCAATAGAAGCGACGCGCAAGAAGGATTAAAGTCGGCATTAGCTCATCAAACCTTTCCCGAAAAGATGCTTACTTATTATCGATAAATGGAAAAAGCAGTTTTTGGTTTTCCGGCAGGTACATATTTTCTTGAGTAATGATGTTCGATTCGATATAAGTGACGGCATCCGTATCTTCACCTTCAATTAGCTTCAACGCAGTTTTGACTCCGAGATACCCCATGTTAAACGGCTTCTGGACGATAGCGGCATTAAGAACCCCTTCCTCCAGCAGTTGGATTTCATTGTTAGAGCTATCGAAGCCGATGAGTTTGATCGTACCTGCCTTGTTCCGCTCCTTGAGCGCTTTCGCAACTCCTAAAGTGGAGGGTTCGTTCAAGGTCACGAAAGTATTAAATGGATTGTCCTCCGACAGAAGCTTCATGGCAACTCCATAAGCCTTATCCTCGGAATTATCGGCATAATAGACGCCGAGGATGCTGTTAACATAGCTGCTAAGCGCTTTCCTTATGCCGGCAAGACGTTCAGCGGATATTGCTGAGTCCGGGTAGTCACTTATGATGGCGACATTCGGATATCCCTTAGTTTCATAGATAGAGGATTCTCCAGCAAGTCGACCCGCTTCAACATGGTTATTAGAAACACCGACGGTTGGAGGGTTCAAATCCAAGGGAGTATCAATTACAACCAATTGTATCCCTGCTTCGCGTATGCGGTTAATGACGGCTGGCATTCGTTCATCAATAAAAGGAGCGACAACAATGGCTTGAGGCTTCTGCTCGATTGCCTCCTCTAGAACACGAATTTGGTCATCCGCATCCGTTTCCAGAAGCGGACCTTGAACATCAATATCCAGCCCCATTTCCTTTGCCGCCGCTTGCGCACCCGCGCTCACCGTTTGCCAGAAGTCCAAACGTACATTTATTGACTTTAGAACGACTATAACCCTTTTATCCTGTTTGGTCGCAGCGGAGAACACATTAAATTGGTATATGGAATATATGGTTACTAGAATGACTACGACAGTGAGTAAAATCGTAAATCGCTGTTTGTGCATATCATTCTCCCTTTAAGCGAGTTTGGGTATCGTAATCGTAACACAAGTACCCACCTCGATTTCGCTGCGGATTTGAATTCCGTATTCATGTCCGAAATACAGCTTAATCCTCTCGTTGACATTACTGATTCCTATTCCTTGATTTCGGTTGGCACCTTCTCCGGTAATGAGAATTCGCCCCAGCTGCTCCGGTGTCATACCAAACCCATTGTCCTCGACTTCAAACACGATTTGGTCCTTAATGAGCCTCCCCCGAATCGTGATGACCCCATCGCCTATCCCGAATTTGTTCCGGATGCCATGATAAATCGCATTCTCAACGAATGGCTGCAGTAATATCTTCAGGGTTTGGAAATCTAGAATCTCTTCATCGATATCGATGAGGTATTCTAATTCAGTAGTGTAGCGCATCTTCTGGATGAGCAAATAATTCGTAATGTGCTCGATTTCAATACGGATCGGCACCAGCTCCTTATCCTTCGTAATGCTGGCCCGAAAGAGCTTGGCTAATGCCGATGTCATAAGCACGACTTCTTCATGCTGCTTCTGCTCGGCCATCCAAACGATCGAATCGAGAGTGTTATATAGAAAATGCGGATTGATTTGCGATTGCAGCAGCAAAAGCTCGCTTTTGCGTTTGCTCTCTTGGTTGCGGATAAGCTCCTGCATTAACGTTTTGATGCGGCTGACCATCATGTTAAAAGACCGGCCTAACTGTCCGATTTCGTTCATTTCCCCGATTTCGGTCTGAATATCGAAGTTGCCTTTCTCTACTAGCTTCATATCCGTTTGCAAATCCTTGATCGGTTTGGAAAACCGATGCGACAGCCACACGGAAATTAGGAGCGCAATCGCCAGTCCGCACAGTGCATACACAATAATAGAGTTGCGCAACTCTTCTTTGCTTGCGATCAGCTCGTCTGTGTATGCAACTCCTGCGATTTTCCAACCGAAGCTCGTATCCTGCACGGAATAGATCCGTTTGCCTTCTCCGTCCTCAGCCGTAAAAGAGCTTCCGCTCTCCGTTCCAATCACTTCGGTGATCTTCTCTGTCCGAAGCTTGCTGTCGATGAGCTGCTGCTGCGGGTGATAGACGATATGCCCCTCTTGGTCCACAATGAAAAGGTAACCCTTCTTGCCTAGGTTAATATTACTGCAGATATCGTTAATGATGCTTAAATTGAGGTCAACCAGAAAGACGCCTTCGGCCGTAATCCCGTCCGTGCTTTTCAGCTCCCGACTCAAGGATACGACCCAACGGTATTCGTTCTTAATAATATTCTGAACGTGAGGCGAAGAAATAACCGATTTGCCCGCTTCGCTCTTGGCCATCCTATACCAAGATTGTTCTTCTATTCTAGTATTCGGATTCAAGGTTGTAATACGCCGGTCGGATACATATCTTCCGTTATAGCCGAATACCATAATCGAGGCAATATCCTTGCGCGTATACAGAATGGCCTGGAACAAATCGGAGATACGCTTCTCATAGATCCTGCGACCATCTGCGCTGATGAAGTTATTGTCGGATATATAATATTTCACGTCCTTGTTCGTTAAGGCGAGCAAGGATATGTTCTCCATATTATCTACATACGACTGGATATTCGTATTTACTTGTTTAATAATCTCCTCAATGTACCCCTGCGAGTTTCTCTCGACCGCATCAACGGATAATTGGTAGCTTACGAGACTTGTGAGCAGGATTGCGGCCAGAATGAGGCACGAGAAAGCCAGGGAAATGTTCGATTGGATACTCTTTAACGGGAATAAGTGAAATCGGAAAGCACGCTTGTTGGGCATCTTAATTACCGCTCTCCTTTACCTGCTTATCCCGGTAGTCTTTAGGAGTTATACCGGTATGCTTCTTGAATAAAATACTAAAATAGTTAGGGTCTTTATATCCTACTTTCTCGGCAATCTCATAAAATTTCAGCGTGGTACTATGCAGCAATTCCTTCGCTTTCTTCATTCGCACCCCTGTTAAATACTCTACGAATGTCTCTCCGGTGTGTTGCTTAAATACGAGGCTGAAATAACTTGTGCTCATGAGCACGTGCCGGCATAAATCCTGAAGGGACATTTTATCATTGGCATAATTCGTATCGATGTACTCTACCGCGCGATAGATTTGCATATTGGTCAAGTGACTTCGATTGTCCGCAATCATAGAGATGACGGAGCGCACTACTTCTTTTAACCAGATCTCGACCTCATCTAAAGTTTTGAATTGATAAACATCCATCAGTCTCATTTGTCTATCGAAGGAGTCTTCAATATCATGGACAACAAGCTCTTGGATCGAATTCATCAAGGAGAGAACAACCTTCTGCAATTGCAGAAAACAAGCTTCGATAGGGGCACGCGATGATTTAAGCTCTGCTACTCCGTTCTCGATAAGCTCATTGGCTTCCTTAATGGAACCGGTTTTGACGGCGGAGGCTAGCTTGCGGTCCCAATCCAGCTTGGGCGGAAATGACGTGGAGTGCTTACCTTCCATATCCAGTATACTAAGCACGCGGTTCTTGCCGAGTAAAAAGCGGTAATCCAAAACGGAAAGCGCAGTTTTGTAAGCATGCGGCAGCTGCTCCGGGAAAGCGCAAGTTCGGCCAATACCGATCGTCACCGTGAATTTCAAATATTTCTCAATATGATACCTAACCTCTTCAGCGAGGGAAAACACCCGTTCATATAATAGACTTTCATTGTCCGGACCACCGATAATTGCAACCAATCGCTCCTCGCGCGTGCGAAGCAGCATGACCTCTTCACGCTCCAACGTTTCCTTGAAGATATCAAACGCGGCAAATCGCAGAAACTCGACGTCATGCTCATAAGAATCGAACTCACGATCGCCGAAATCATCGATATCTAAAACCATAACTAAGTAGAGAGGTGAACGCGGGGGTAACTCAAAATAATTAAATCTCTCTTCTATCTCCGCTTTTCCGAGACCGACAGCAACAAGACGTTCAAGAAACCGTTCCTTAAGCAGTGGAAGACTTTGGTTCAATTGGCTTTTGAGCCTGCCGAGATCTTCGCGTCGCCTCGTTTCCTCGTCCATCTCCGCTCTAATCCGATCTAGAAGCTTACGGATTTCCTTCGCTGTTATTGGCTTCAAGATAAAATCCGCCACCTTAAGCCTAATCGCTTGCTGTGCATACTCAAATTCGTCATAACCCGTTAATATAATCATTTTAATATAAGGAAATTGCGCCGAAACCAATCCAGCCAACTCTAATCCATCCATAAATGGCATGCTAATATCCGAAATAATCAATTCCGGCGCAGCCTTCTCGATCGCTTCCCACGCATCGCGGCCGTTTGCGTAGTCGCCGATCAATTCAAAGCCATGCTCGTTCCAGTTGATCGTATTTTTAAGTCCCAACCGGACCACTGCTTCATCGTCGACGATAATTACTTTGTACATCTCTGTCCCCTCCAGATGTGTGAGCACTAACATAATTATGCATGATATGTGCCCATCTGACAAAGACAATTAGCTGAGAGCCTCTTGTATTACGCATGAATCTTGCTACGAATGGTGGGAGTTGGGGTGGCGGATTTACTCCCTGGCGTGAGATCCCGCCAGAGGATTCGGATGCATTTTACTCGAGTTTTCGGCTAACTATCCGCTGTTGTGACAATTTCGTGCAAATTACTGGATCGATACAGCTAATGGTGCTCCGGTGCGTCGGTTGAGCGCTGTAGCTGTAGATTCTACAGCTAATGGTGCTCCGGTGCGTCGGTTGAGCGCTGTAGCTGTAGATTCTACAGCTAATGGTGCTCCGGTGAGTTGGTTGAGCTCTGCAGCTGTAGATTCTACGGCTACTGGTGCTCCGGTGAGTTGGTTGAGCTCTGCAGCTGTAGATTCTACGGCTACTGGTGCTCCGGTGAGTTGGTTGAGCTCTGCAGCTGTAGATTCTACGGCTACTGGTGCTCGGGTGAGTTGGTTGAGCGCTGCAGCTGTAGATTCTACAGCTAATGGTGCTCCGGTGAGTTGGTTGAGCTCTGCAGCTGTAGATTCTACGGAGATTTGGCTCAAATATCAAAAAGAGCCACCTATGCTCCAATCATCTGCAACTCAGCCTGATCTATTTACTTTAGGAGAATAGCCGTTCTACTATAGCCTTCTTTGGTCTTGCTGACTTCTAGAACAGCAGGAAAAGCTTGTTTTAGCTCTTGGACGTGGGAGATGACGCCAATCATACGCCCAGAACGCTGCAGATCTATCAACGTCGTGATCGCCTTGCTCAGGCTATCCTCATCCAACGACCCGAATCCTTCGTCGATGAACATCATCTCGATGGAGACACCGCCCTGATAGGCCTGAATAACATCTGTCATTCCAAGCGCTAGACAGA
The DNA here is from genome assembly GCF_041640265.1 of Cohnella sp. GTDB lineage: Bacteria > Bacillota > Bacilli > Paenibacillales > Paenibacillaceae > Cohnella. Next base: position 268,069 of record NZ_JBEQAP010000002.1, on the reverse strand, counting down.
GTGAGGCGTTGAATTTCTCGCCTCCGGACATCGATTTCACGTCTCGAAGCTGGCCTGTATATGCATCATAAACATCTAAACCCAGACCGCTTTGCTTACCTCTCGTCTCCAATCGGTCGCTGCGCTGCAGCGCAAACTGACCATTAGATATCTCATTAAGCCTGCCATTCGCCGCATGAAGAATTTGCTCCAGAAACTCAATGAGAATGTATCTCTCGAAAGAGATTTTGAGAGCATTATCGCCTTTAAGCATCTGATAGATATCCGATACCTGCTGCTGCTTAAGCTCTAACTCCTTGAATTGCTCGGACACTTTCGCGATCGCACTAAGAAGTCGCTGAGCCTCCTCCTTATACCGTAGAAATGTAACCAGCACGGTCGATATTTGTTCCAATTGCTCCTTCAACAAAACGATAGCTTCTTGTAGGAGTGCGGGCATAGGCATTGCTTGACCCTCTAGCTCATGCTCCAATTCTATAATCTGATGAGATAAGGAAGCGAATACGGATTTGAATTCATCGACGGTTTTTTTCAGACTGCTTCTCTGAGCTTCGGGCAGTTTAGAAGCTTTGTAAGCTTCCACGGTTATAAATCCGGACTTTGTAAGCTCCTCTTCGAACCGGTCTTGCAATAGTTTCCCTCCAATCTCAGATTCTTCCAACTGAATAGCGAGCTGTGCAGAGTTGGTCCTCTCTTCAACAAGACGTGATTGCATCATTTGGAGTTGACGTTGCGTTTCTTGCCAAGCTTCGTTCAGCTTTCTCGCCAGAGCCGTCTGCTCAAGGATGCGTTCCAATAGTCGGTTCGGTGATCTAAGCGGCTCCGGAATTCGACCTAGCTCACTTTCAAGGAGAGTTTGCTTCGCGCTTCTATCTAAAGAAAGCTGATGTTGGGAGCCGAGCAGCTGTTCCCGCTCCGATTGAAGCCTCTCCAGCTGCTGATCGAGCTTCTCTCCCTCTAGTCTGAGAAGCTGTAGAGAGTCCGACTGTTGTTTCAGTTGATCCGTCTCCGCTCTTAGAAGCTTTCCTGCAGTCTCCGCTTGGGCTAGCTGCTCCGACAGCGGTTCATCTGTAATCCCATATTCAGACATAGCCGGGGCTCTATCATTTCGTCCCGCTCCTGCTGCAGCCGCTTGTGCCTTCGCTTCACTGAGCTCTTGCTCGGCAATACGCAGCTTATCTTTAGCTGCTTGCAAACCTTCTCGTGAAGGCACTTCAGTAACAGTAACCGCCTTAGCTGGATGCTTTTCACTTCCACAAACCGGACATGCTTTGCCATCATGAAGATGTACCGCCAGCAAGCCCGCTTGCCCTTCAAGCCATAGTGATTCTAGCTTATCGTGCTCCGCTCTTAGCTGGTGCGAGGCTTGCTCCTTCTGCAGGTGATACCCTGCAAACTCAGAGATCCGCTTATCCAGCTCTAGCAATTCCTTCAATAGCTTGTACTTAGCCTTCGCGTGCTCATATTGCTCAAGCTTCTCCGGACGCTTAGCAACATCGAGCTCCGTCTGCTTTAGCTGTTCCGTTATGTTCCGTTTCACTTCACGAAGATTAACAAGCTGCCGTTCATTTCCCTCGAGCTTAGCCACGCTTAATTTCTCTTCCGCAAGAAGTCTCTCGACTTCTAATCTTCGCTCCTCTAGCGTATGAACGATCGGCTTAAGCTCTGTCAGTCGCTCTAACTCCCGATCGGCTTCCTTGCGTTCAGGCTCCAACGCTTCCTCGATATGGAAACGCTCCTGGGCGGCAGCATGTTCAAGTTCAGCCTTAGCCACATCCTGTATTTTGCTCAAGTGCTGGCTTCTTTTCTGCTCTAGCTGCTGAGCTGCGACAATCGCCTGTTCCTCATAGGGCTCTATTCTAGCCGCTTGCTCGGAGAGAAGAACAACACGTTCATTCTCCTTCAACTCCGCTTGGCGGGCTTCCATCATTCCAAGCTGTTTCCGCTTCTCCGCTAGCTGATTAAATCTGCCTTCCAGTGTTAGAGCCTCGCGAAGCGCCTTCTCCTGTACGTTCATTTCCCCGGCAATAACCGCTTTTTTCTGCTCCGTTTCAACCGCTTGCCCTTCGTAGTAGCCTATCTCTTGAACCAAGCCTTCGGTCACTTGAACCATACTGCTGTATTCCTGCTGCAAAGTAGACGAAAGCGAGCTTCCTTCGCGCTCAGGCAACGATTCCTGCGCTTGCTTCACATAGACTTCCTGCATAGCTTTCGTTTGCTTCAGCGCCTCCTGAAGCTCACGGTTACGCTGCTGGAACCGATCCTCAATACGCTGATACAGTCCCGTTCGAAAAATTCGCCGCAGGATTTCCTCTTTATTTTCCGTGTCGGAGGTCAGCAGCTTGCGGAATTCACCCTGCGGGAGCATAACAATCTGGCTGAATTGTTCTCTAGTTAACCCGATGACCGTCTCCATCTTGAGATTAACGTCCGAAACCGTGAAACGGTCGATACAAGGAACTTCTTGACCTGATGTCGTCTCGTATAACTCGGCTTTACCGCCTGTCTCACTCTTGTTGGTGCCTTTGCGATGCGCCATCTGACGATAAACCCGATATGTGCGTTTCCCGACGGAGAAATGGTAATCAACCGATGTATACACCTCGTCATCAGCGAAATGGCTTCTGAGCATCCGCGGCTCAGAACGGTCTTCTCCGCTTGCCATGCCGTATAAGGCAAAGCAGATTGCATCGAAAATCGTTGTCTTGCCGGCTCCGGTATTCCCGCATATTACGAATAAACGTCGATCCTCCAACAAAGCGAAATCAATCGTTTCCATATCGCGATAGGGACCAAAGGCAGTCATGCTTAGTCGAATGGGCTTCATACTGCACCCCCATCTTCGCGAAGGACATCCGCATAGGTTTCTGCGAATAGCTTCTGTTTGTCCTTTGACAGCGGAATTCCTTTCACTTCCTCGTAAAAGGCTGTGAACAATGCAACCGGGTTCGCTTCGCGCCTTGCGGAACCGTCACCTGATGCAGTTGATCCTGTACCTGAGCCCCCTGCAGCTGCAGTCACCCTTCGCTCAACGTGCAAAGCGTTAGGGTAAACGGCACGGACTTTTTCCATGGGAAAAAGAACCGGATTATCATTGTGCAGCGTCACGAACACGTAATCCTCACATATGGAGTGCTGTTCGATCTCTTCGATAGGAGCAACAACTCGCCTCATATCGCGACGCGGCTTGAGCTCTCTTTTGTCCACGTGAACAACGCCCGTTCCATCCATATCAACGACAAGAAATCCCTTACGATGAGATTCCTCCGATATGGAATATTTCAGCGGCGAGCCTGCGTAACGAACCGTCTCATTCGATACAAAATGAGCTTGGTGCAGATGACCGAGCGCCGTATAATGAAAACTCTTGAAATACTCTGCGTGGACATACTCCGCCCCACCGATAGACAACGGTCTTTCGGATTGGCTGGTATTCTCCTGAGGAGCCGCTCCCGGCGTAACAAATGCATGTCCGACAAATACGTGCCGCGCTTTCGGGTTCATAGAAGCCTCGATTCTCGATGTGATCTCTCTCATCGCATCGTCGTGCGAGCGTATTTCTTCATTACCGTACGTATAACGAACCTGAGCGGGATCCGCATAGGGCACCAAGTGGAAGTGAACCTCTCCATACTCGTCTCGCAGCACAACCGGCTTGGGCTCCGGCTTCAATTGTCCGGCTAAATGCAGCCCTCTTGCTTCCATAATATCCGTAGCAAAATTAAGGCGATCCGGGCTGTCATGGTTACCGGATATCGCTAGAATCGGTGTGTTTAATTCGATGACTATTTTCGCGAACAGCTTGTCCAAGAGATCAACCGCTTCTGTCGGCGGAACAGCCCGATCATAGAGATCTCCTGCAATCACAACGGCATCCGGCCGTTCCCGTTCAACGACATCAACCAATTGCTGCAGCACAAAGCGCTGATCTTCCGTCATGTAAACGCCTTGCACCAGCTTACCCAGATGCCAATCGGCGGTATGTATAAATTTCATGAGGCTTATTTTCCTCCCTTAAGGGTTATAATCTAATGCTTACTCTGGTGACTTAATCCTCGTTCCTACATTGTAACATGAGTGGAGTCCCCGCACCTTTCATTCCGATCTATCTTAGTAGGGCTATCAATCTGACGAAATTCACACGAAGTGCCGTTCATCCTTTTCAATAGCGGGAATATACTTATAATCACACATCAAATTTGTAACACGGGGGAGGTTGCCCGGACATGAGCCATCAATCATTTATATTATCCCGGGAAGATTGGTCCTTGCACCGCAAAGGTTATCAGGATCAAGCACGTCATCAGCAGAAGGTCCGCGATGCAATCAAACAGAACCTGCCCGATCTTGTTTCCGAAGAAAATATCGTGATGTCCGATGGGCGCCAGATTATTAAAATTCCAATTCGCAGCTTGGATGAATATCACTTTGTGTTTAATACGAATAAGAAAAAACATGTCGGTCAAGGTGATGGAGACAGTCAAGTGGGGGATGTCATCGGAGTGGATCCGACGCCTGCTAATGGCAAAGGCGAAGGTGCAGGTACGGATCCCGGGGATGATGTGGTTGAAGCTGAAATCTCAATCGCAGAGCTGGAGACATTGTTGTTCGAGGAGCTTGAGCTTCCTTACTTGAAGAAGAAGGATAAAGAGCTTATTGAAGTCAAAGAGGTCCGGTTCACCGATGTTCGGCGCAAAGGCATCATGTCCAATATCGACAAGAAACGGACGATTCTCGAGAATCTGCGGCGCAATTCAAGGGACGGACGGTCCGAGATTGGCGGGATAAGCCCGGATGATCTTCGGTTTAAGACTTGGGAGGAAATCGTAAAGCCGCAGAACAACGCGGTTATTTTGGCGATGATGGATACATCGGGCTCGATGGGATCGTTTGAAAAATACTGTGCTCGCAGTTTCTTCTTCTGGATGTCGCGGTTCTTGCGGCGGCAGTACGAAAAGGTCGATATCGTGTTTATCGCGCACCATACGGAAGCGAAGGAAGTTACCGAGGAGGAGTTTTTCACACGAGGCGAGAGCGGAGGCACGATTTGTTCATCGGCGTATATTAAAGCTTTGGAGATTATCGATAGCCGGTACTCACCTGCCATGTACAACATCTATCCGTTTCACTTCTCCGACGGCGACAACCTGACGAGCGACAATGAACGGTGTGTGCGACTCATTAAAGAGTTGTTAGAGCGCTCGAACATCTTCGGCTACGGGGAAGTGAACCAGTATAATCGGAGCAGCACGCTAATGTCGGCCTACAAGCATCTGGAGCATCAGCAGTTTCTGTATTATGTGATTAAGGAGAAGAGCGAGATTTATCAGGCTTTGAAAACTTTCTTCCGGAAACGGGAGGCGGTTGGGTAAACAAGGTGAAAGGGACTATCTCGAAAGGAGCTGCACTTCCCTTCTCAGAGGTAGTCCCCCTTAAAAAAGTAAATGCAGGTTAAATTTCGGTTGAAAAATACTGCTTGCGCATATTCCCGAGGAACCGAATCCCTTCTTCAGCCGGATGATGGTGTTGATCTTAAAGCCCGTGCCTCTCATGGATTTTCAGCTTTCAATGCCGGTTTACATAACATGTCGCCAGGAACGCAAATCGGTGTTGAACGGAAACAGGACGAATTCTTATCCCGATTAGAACGAACAGGACTTATTGTCCGCTATCATCCTATTGCTCCCGATCCCTCTGCCGAAGCAGCGACAGGCAAACTGGGATAGCGAAAAATAAGTCCTGACTTCCGTTCTAACTCACATTCCGCGCACCCTAATATTAGCTTTTTGGTCGAGACTCGTCGATCGATTCGGTTGGGTTGAGTGGTTGAATACAATTACAAGCTCTCTGTAATGCCCCCCGTAGTCAAGACACGAATCTCGAGGAAATAAGTTAAGTCCTCCTTTGTGTAAAATTAATAGATTACGATGCTTTTACGATAATAGAATGTGTAATTGGACATAACGATCTATCCCTTTTCGCAGTGCTCGAGGGTTATCAAACTCATTTAGAAAGATGCATTCATACTTCAACGATCTGAAATATCGCTCTCTGTACGGCTATTGTCTGTCGCTCGTCCTTTGCCATCCATCGAGACTTTAATGTTTTCCTTCTCGAGGAGTTCCAGATAGTCAGCGTTTGTGAAATGGGAGCCTTGATCGCTATTCATTATTTCGGGCCTGCAGCTGCGGAATGCACGTCTTAAGCACTTCAGGACAAAGCCCTTCTCAAGCGTGTTGGATAGCTCATAGTCGATCACTTTGCGGCTATACCAGTCGATGATGTTGAACAAGTACATGAAACCTTTTCCCATTCTAAGGTAGGTGATATCGATTCCCCACACTTGATTCGGCCTGTCGATGGTAAGGCCCCGCAAGAGATAGAGATAGGGACGGCAGTACCTAGCGTGTAGACGTTTGCTCAAATTCGGCTTCGGATAGATCGCTTCCAACCCCATGAGCCTCATCAGGCGGCGCACACGTTTCAGGTTTACATCAAAGCCTTGCTCACGAAGCGTGGTCGTCATCCACCGGTAGCCGTAATAAGGATGCTTCATATAGATCTCATCAATCCGGTGCATGATTTGGATGTTCTCTGCGCTTGTCTGCTTCTCTGACATGGGACGATAAACGCTTGTCCGATTAACGCTGAGCAAGTCAGCTTGACGTCCCTCCGCGACCGCCTTCTCCAAGCCCACTGCTTCGCCGACCATCCTAACCAACGCGGGCTTTACCGTGCCTACAATGCGCGTAAAATCTTCGAGATGAATGCCGCACAGCTCAGCTGCGTAGCCCGGGAACGGCACCATTCGACATCGGCCGGTTTCGTCCTTGTAGCCAGTTCGCGCACCAGACACGACTTTGCCTCCTCCTTGCACGTACTCGTTTAGAAGCATTATCGTTTCCTCCGCTAAAATTGCCGGATGGGGATAGACGACGACTTTGTACTTACGCAGATCGTCCAGTCCGACCGACGGACGCAACTTCACCCGGTCCGTGGGAATGTGATGATATTGGAGTTGCTTGTACCACGCGCCATAGCTCGCACCGCGAAGAGCTCCCGGCTAGGTATCGTGCTCGCCGTCCCATTCGTTGTCATAGTCGTCGAGCAAAGCCACTTCGGCAACATACCTACGGCCGACGAGCCCTTTGCCAAGTCGTTGCAACTCCTCACCAAGGACAGTCGCTTCCATCACGCGCCTGTTCGGCTGATTATGGTAATCGTTAATGCCATGCCAGTAAATCTCCGTACCAACCGTTGCCGTTCGCCAGCGGAAAAACAGCACCTTATCGGCGCCGTGCGCGATCGATTGGTACGTTCAGAGCCGCATCTGCCCCGGCTCGGGTGTAGGCAACTCGATGCTGTTCGTCCATCCTCCAGGACCCGACTGTGGCTCCAAGATACAGAAGTTAGAACTTACATCTCGCACAGCACTTAAGTTCATACTCCATTTTCGGTCGAGAAGCGGTTCCTCTTCATTCGAATCGTTAAAAATCGTCGCAAACAACGGATAAGAATCGTACGAGAAAAAATCGAGCTGCTCATCCGTCAGACGGTGGCTATCTATATGACCGAACATGCCGTTCGTCGTTAACTAGTGGTGGGGTACAATGTCGCGCAAAATATCGGTCTGCACCTTCGCAAAATCAATTGTATTGTCCGAAATAAATCGTTTCTCATCAAGCACCTGATGCGGGTTCGGCGAATTGGACACGACGACACGCGTTAGGTGAACCTGCTGCCAATCGGTATAGGTCTGGCTCCAGAAGACGGTGCCACAAGGGTGATTCAGCTTATCTAACGTACCGTACTTTCTCTTTAGCCATATTCGGAACGCGCAGTGATCGGCTTCGGAGTAGTAAACGTCGATCTGACAGTTGAGCTCACGTTTTGAACTTTTTTTGTTTTGTCCCCCAGGCTTGAACACAAACAAAGCCCCAGCAGCGGGGCTTTGTCCGGTCATTCATGTATTTTCCTAACCCATTCTCAGAACAAAAGTTATTTTAAACCATCGCCCAAACCATGAGTGCTTTGCTCATCACTTGCATACCCTTCCCATTGAATCGGGTCCTTGAACTGAAGTACGATTATCGTATCTAAGGGATGACGGTCGCTTACCGGAACGGAAATATGCAGCTTATTATCGTCTGTTCGAAAAACCGTTACGTGGTCCGAAGTCAAGCTGCTATACGATAATAAATTGGGCGGCGCATCGGGCAACACAATTATATCGTCAGGCCATTCGGTAATATGGAGGTACACCGTGTCGCCACGATAAACGGATCCTCCCCAAGCTGCTGGAAGAAAGGGCCCGCCCCGCGTGCCGTAAACGGATTCTCCATATTGAGCCAGCCAGTCCCCCATTTGCTTGAGGCGCTCCGCTTGCTCCGGCTCGACCGCGCCGTCGCCTTGAGGGCCAACGTTTAATAAGAAAGTGCCGTCCCTCGTTACAATACGGATGAATCTTTCGATAAGCTGCCGCAATGAAAGCATTTGGCGGTCGGGCATCCACCCCCACGAATCAGCCAAGCAGTCATTTGAATCCCATGGCTTATCCGTCCGCATACTGCCAACAAAACGCTCCCGAACGACGAAATCTCCTTCCCAGCCGGATCGATTGTTAATCATTATTTCCGGTTGGAGTTCACGAACCATCGCGTTAAGCCGTTCTGATTCCCAAAAGTAATTGACTTTGAAATAAGTTTCATCATGTAGAAATTCTTTGTTCGTTATCCATCCCGGGATGCCAATGTCGTATTTGATGCCGCCATGCGCCAACCATTCCCCGTCATACCACAACATATCGATTTTCCCGTAATTGGTCATCAGTTCCCGGATTTGCGCCCAGCACTGTTCTTTCATCTCGAGCGCGCTGCCGATATACATTTCCGGAAAAAAGTAACCCGGGAAGCGCCAATCCATAGGAGAATAATAAAGACCGACTTTTAATCCTTCGTTTCTGCAAGCTTCCACGTATTCGGCGACCAAATCTCTCCCCGCGGCGGAATTGACACTGTTAAACGCGCTTGTCTGCGTCTGAAATAAAGCAAAGCCATCATGGTGTCTTGCCGTTAGCACCATGTATTTCATTCCTGCTTGTTTGGCTGTTCTAGCCCAAGCTTTCGGATCGAAGCCGGAAGCGTCGAACTGCTTGGCGAGTTCAGCATATTGTTCGACTGCCATCCGTTCATGAAACATGACCCATTCTCCGCGGCCAAGCAGCGAATAGAGTCCCCAGTGAATGAACAGGCCGAACTTCCCATCCCGGAACCACTGCATATTTTCCGCCGATTGAGGCGGTACCTCTACCGGAACGTATTGACTTTTCATTTGTTCGAGTGATTTCATTGCCCACTTCTCCTTTTCCGATCATCGTTAGCCTTTTACGCTCCCAAGTACAATGCCTTTCGTAAAATACTTTTGCAAGAAAGGGTACAGAAGGAGTATCGGCAATGTGCTTACGAATATTTCTGCTGCTTTAATCGACCGGGAGTTTAAATTTGCAAATTGTTTCAGCATGTCAGGTGTCAAATGCGACGTGTCCGGCACAGTAAGAACCGTATACAAATACGTTTGAAGAGGATAATGCTCCTTTCTACTCATGAAGAGGAAGCCATCGAACCAACTGTTCCAGTGATACACAAACGTAAACAACACTAAAGTCGCCAGTGCCGGCTTACATAGTGGCAATAACACGCTGATCAGCGTCCGCAGATGCCCTGCACCGTCCAAATACGCAGACTCCTCCAACTCTCGCGGTAAATTTCGAATGAAGTTCATCAAGATCAAAATATTGAATACTTGAACCGCCGGAACAATAATCAGCGCACCCAAGTTGTCGTACATTCCCGTCCATTTTACGACCATAAACCACGGAATTAGCCCGCCGCCGAACAGCATCGTAATCAAGAAGTACCAGATGAAGAACGGCCTAGCGCGAAATTCGATCCGACTCCTGGACAACGGGTATGCCGCCAGTATGGTGCACATCATCGTCATGACGATGCCAAGCGCAGTTCTCTCTACGGAGATCCACAATGACTTGTAAAAATCGGGATTTACAAGAATGTAGTGATAAGACTCCCACGTAAGCCCTTTCGGCCACAAAAACACTTCACCGGCGGCAACAAACTCACTAGAACTAAACGACATGCTGAAAATATTCCATAACGGGACAAGGCTAACTATCGTTAATAGAGAGATTAAGGCATAGTTAAACGCAATAAATACCTTACGGCCCGTCGTTCGACTTTCCAGTCCCCATACCGAATCTGAATTCTTCATCTCATCGCTAACCTTTCTGCGTGTAGGTTAAAAAACTTTATAGTTCGTCAGCTTGTTAGCCAGTAAGTACGCAATCGAAAGCATAGTGAACGATACGAGAGACTTAAATAAGCCGACGGCCGTTGCGATGCTAAATTGGCCCTGCTGAATCCCTTGTCGAAAAGCGAAAGTATCAATGATGTCTCCCGACGAATAGACAACCGGACTATACAGGTTCAGAATTTGGTCTTGCCCTGCGTTCAGCACGTTGCCGAGACTGAGAATCCCAACCAGAATAATCATCGGAGTGATGGAGGGAATCGTCAAATAAATCGTCTGCTTCCACCTTCCGGCTCCATCAATGACTGCTGCCTCGTACATGGATGGATCGATGGCCGTTAGCGCGGCCAAAAAAATGATCGTATTATACCCGATTTCTTTCCAGAGATCGGATAAGACAACCGCGTAAGGAAATTGATCTGCATTTCCGAAAAAGAATGTGGAATCGTGAATGCCCATCATCTTCAGAAAACCGTTAAAAGCGCCATCCTGTGGAGAGAAAAAGTCAAGAAGAATTCCCCCAAGCACGACCCATGAAAGGAAAAACGGCAAATACGTGATCGTCGTTGCCAGTTTACGAAACCATGACTTCGTAATTTCGTTCAGCAACAAGGCAAAAATAAGCGGGAAGATAAGCTTGGCGACGATCTTAAGAAAGGAAATAAAAAACGTATTATAAATGACGCTTGTTACGCCGGGCGTATGAAGTAACGATTTGAACACGTTCAAACCGACGAATTCCGAATGGAAGAGTGAATACACAAATCCCTGACGATAAGGCACGAAATCCTGAAAGGCCATTACAAATCCGACCATCGGGATGTAACTGTATACGAACACGAGGATAACCGGAACGATTAGCATGCCGTATAGGGGTAATTCTCGTTTCAATAATGATGCCTTCATGATTGCGTCCTCCTTCCGATCCACGTTACGGATAGCGGGGGCGACCGTCAATCCGGTCTCCCCGCCTTCCTCCGTCGTTATTTCGCGCTCGCTTGTAGGTCTTTCATAATATCGTTGCCAGCAAGTTTGTTCCAGTCATTCACAAGCTTGTCCCAATCATCAACGGATGCTTGGCCGTAAATAATTTTGCTGATCATTTCTTCCGCCATCTTTTTGTACATCGGGATAGTCGTGACCATTTTCTCGTTCGGCACGCTGAAGAAGGCATTTTTCAAAACATCGCTTTCTTTGTTATCTTCGAAATAATGCTTGCCTGCCGTGCCGTCTGCACCGCTGAAATTCTGCCATGCGGTCCAGCCGACGACGTAAGAAGGATCCTGCTCGTACTTTTGCACGTCGTCATAATGTTGTTTTTGTTCGGCGTTCAACTTAGAGGGATCTTTCGCTTTTAGCGCCGTTGATACCGCCGTATAATCTCTCGACAATTTAAAGGGATCTTCGATGACGAATGGAGCCGAAGATTTCCAACTGCCGTAGTTGTTCTGATCCGTGCTTGCAAAGTTTTGCGCATCCGCATTAGGGCCGAATACCTTCTCGACATACCAGTTGATCATTTTAACAAAAGCTTCGGGGTTCTTCATATTCTTGGATACGGCTACGTAAACGTTGCCTGGCCGATAGCCGTAAGGCTGCGTCGGCTTGCCGTCTCCCGAAGGCATATTGACGACAATCCAATCCGATTTCGGATCTTTCGTTTTCAAATCAGGCAACGGCCACAGCGCTTGCCACCAGCGACCCATGAACATACCGACTTTCCCGCCCGTAAGGTCCTGTGCCAATTTACCGCCGGCATCGACTGTTCCGAAATCTTTCGCCAGCTCGCCTTTTTTATACATCGTTTGCAGCAACGTAAGCGCTTGTTTCACACCTGGTTTGCTGCCAGACCAGATGACGTTCCCCGATTCGTCCTTCTCGTAGAAGAGCGAGTTGTCCCACCAAGGACCCGGCTGCGAGTGGAACATCTCAAACACACCATCTGCTCCGCCCCAGTCGAGAATCAGGTTGTCTTTACCGGATACGCCGAATCCATACGTGTCGGGTTTGCCGTTACCATCCGGATCTTGCGTTGTGAAAGCTTCAGCCACTTTCTCGAATTCTTCGACCGTCGTCGGCACGGTGAGGTGCAACTTATCCAGCCAATCCTTACGAATCCATAACCCTTTGATATCCGCCCGAATTTCGCTCGCGGTAAGCGGAAGCAGGTATTGTTTGCCGTCGCTCGTAACCGTGCTGTTCATCAGGGCACCGCCATCCCCATACAATACGGACTTGGCCTCATCCGACAAATACTTGTCCAAGTATGGCTTCATATCCATTAACTGATCGCCTTTGATGAGCGTATTCGCTTGACTTCCAGTTATTTGGGGTAAAATGTCGGGGATGTCGCCGGAAGCGATCGTTACGTTCATTTGGTTCTCGAATTGGCTTGCATCCGCCATCCAGCTATATTGGATGTTCACGCCCTGATCTTTCAAAAAGTTAATCCAAGAATTGTTTTCCGCCGATTGACCTTCTTTATATTTGGCGTTCTGCAGCGTACGTTTGACTGTCGTCACTGTAATCGGATCGTCAATTTTGGCCAACGGGTCAATAGATGCAGTATCCGTGCCACTTGCGCTTGCACTTGTACTTGCACTCGGAGACGAGCTTGACGCGTTTTGGTCCTTGTTGCTGGAGCATGCAGCTAGCGCCGAGACCGCTAATGCTGCAGCCATGACCGTTGATAGCAGCTTAATCTTTAAAGCCATTGAATTTGCCCCCTATATCGTTTAGTTTAGTGCCTAATTCAATAGTAATCTGAAACCGTTTACAACTCTATTCGCAGTTCTTTACCTTTTTAACGATCGTTTACCATGTTAACTCTCTTGAATTGTTGCCTTGTATTCTTGAGGAGAAACGCCCACGGCGTTCTTAAAAAAACGCGTAAACGATTGTTGGGATTCGTAACCGATTTGAACTGCGATTTCACTCATTTTTTTGGAGCTTTTTTTCAGCAGCGTCTTCGCTAGTTCAATTCGTTTGTCCGTAATATAGTCCGAAAGATTCGTTCCCGCTTCCTGCTTGAACAGCCTGGATAAATAAGAAGGATTGAGGAAGAAAATGCTTGCCAGTTTGGTTAAGGAGAGATCCTGATCCAGGTGGTCATTCACATAACTTTTCAGCTTCATGACGACGTCTTCCGTCAGACGTTCTCCGCGCATTTCGTGCTGGTTAAACAGTTCCACGCCGACGCCTCGCAAGTTAGCAACCGCTTCGCGCCAAGACAGATGCTCTTCCGTTACGAGAAGCAACCGCAAATCCACCGACGCCATCACGGCATCTCTGATTTCCATTGTGTTGGTATAAGAAAGAAACATCGTTGCGACTCGGTAGTATTTCTCTAAGATTATCGGATCATCCCAGGTCGATATCGAACCGGCTTCTGCAAACAATTCCTCAAACAACGATAGGAATGCATCGCGCCGTCCGTTGAATAAGAAATCTTCCAGAGACTTGAATTTTCCTGTGCTGACACTAGCTATGCGGGAGGAAGTGTTCTGGGAAACCAGCGGAATGGCCTTGTTTGACAGAAAGAACTCCGTGATCAAGCCAAATCGATTACGCATGATTTGATTTAATGACCGATATTGTTCCGCGATCTCGGACAGCTCGAAATGCTCTCCGCTGACGGCAAGAGATAAGGTTATCCCCATGGTGGCCTTCACTGATTCCTGAATAAATTCCAGATTCCCATTAAATAAGGCAAACGCTCTGCGCATGGCTAACGGATCGCTTGATGCGGATTCCGCTTTCGACTGTACGATCCACACCATATTCACGCGATCGACGAGACAACCAAAATACGAAAACTCGGCGCTAAAAAACTTGTCGGCGATCGCTTGAACCGCAAACCGGGATTGCTCACGACCCTCTCTTTGCCATGCATCGGGCGAAATGTCGAACCGTCCGATGACCAACCACCCGTGACGAGCTGCATTCAGCGGAATTTTTAGTTCGTTAAAATGGCACTGCAAATCCGTCGTACGTGAATCATGTCCCGTAATAAAGTCTTGCATCCATTCGCTTTGAAGCGTTGGCCACGCGATCTCCTGCAAAGACTTCGCTTCCAGCAAAATATCGGCCATATTGCGGCTTTCGCTTATTTCTTTCGCCATTTCGCGCACAGTATCCACGATTTGCTGATCATCGGATGTCTTTAGCAAGTATCGAACGCCACTGTGTTGAATGGCCGAATACACATATTCAAATTCTCGATAACCGGTCAAGAAGGCCACTTTGCTTTGAGGCCAATTGGCCTTAATCCGGTCGAGCAGCTCCAAGCCTGTCATCCCCGGCATCCGGATATCCGACAAGACGATATCCACTTTGACTTGTTCCAACACGTTCATTGCTGCTTTCGCCGAATATGTTTTGTAGATATTTACCTCGTCCGCCGCCATTTCCCTGATGAACAATTCGGCAAGCATATCCGCCACGATCGTTTCATCGTCGACAATCAATAAGTTATACATCTCAATCGCTCTCCTTTGTGATCGTAAGCGTTACTTTCAAGCCGCCTAACGAGCTCCGCTCCACTTGAACGCCGCATTGCTCTCCGAATTTTAATTGCAATCGTCGATGAATATTCAGCAAACCCGTAACCTCGTCGTCATCCGAGTTTCTTTGAAGCTCATCCGACATCTGCCAAAGCTTCTCCTCAGTTAAACGCTCCCCATTATCTTCGACGATAATTTCAATTCGGTCGCCTGTTAATTGGAAATTCACAATCAGTTTGCCGTCTTCCAAAACCGCTTCGAGTCCGTGTTCGAACGCGTTCTCTATCACGGGCTGAAGAATAAGCCTCGGAACCATGACATGTCCGATTCCGGTTGGCATGTCTGCGAATTCGGTATGAATACGGCTGGAGAATCTCATGCCCTGAATTTCCGCATACGTTCTCGCATGCTCGACTTCTCTCCCGAGCGGAACCTCGTCCACCGTGCTTCTCGTAACGAACTCAAAATATTGGCCCAAATATTTCGAGAACAATACCGCCTCTTCCTTGTAGTCGTATTTAATCCATCGATGGAGCACGAAAAAGCTATTATATAAGAAATGCGGATTAATCTGCGTTTGCAATTGCTTCAGTTCCGAGTTGCGGAGCAATATTTTCTGCTTGTACACCTGTTCGATTAACGAATGAAGATTACGAAGCATAGAGTTAAACCGCTGGAAAATATGACTGAATTCATCTTTACGACGATGCTTGATTTCAAATTGCAAATTGCCGATTTCCACTTTATAAAACGCGCTCGAAAGCATAGAGAGAGGAGCATGAATGTAACGGTACAACGATATGGCAAAAATTACGATAATAATGACAGCCGTAGCAGCATATAGGAAGAATAACGCTTGAAAATCATTGATTTTGCGAAACATTTGATTCAATGGAATATAACTCACGATTGCAAGATCAAGCCGCTTATCGTAATTATAAGTGATGAAATATGTTTCTTGGTCGACTCTGAGGAGATCGTATCCGTTGTAATGGTATTGAAACCCACTGTCCACAATATATTTCCGAATGCTTTGAGCGGTCTGGTTTTTCTCTTCCGGCTGAATGAGGATAGGAAGATTGCTGCTAAAAAGAAATGCATTGCTGTTACGATACACCTGCAAGTCAGTAAGCATTTTCCTTAAGTTATTATCCGATAAGGCAATGGCAATGAAAGCAAAAGAATCTTGTCCGCTCACCGGAAATGAATTCGGTGAGGAGGCTAGCAAATATAGGTTCCCATTCACATACGTTATTCCTCCGCGATTCTTGGAATTTCGAAATGCCTCGATTAGAGCGCGGTCGGATGCGTTCCACTCGTTAATAATCAAGTTACTGATGGTCTTCTGCAGGGCCGGAAGTATCACTTTTACTTGGTCGACGTAGCGGCTACTGGCTTTAATGGTAACAATCCGTTCTTGCAACAGATTTAGATTAAAATCCCTGTCGTAGTTTGTCATCGAGTTGTTCTGCACCATTAATTTGTTCAAGCTGGTGTCGTTGAACAAATCATATTGCAGGAGTCTTACTCGCTGAAGCTCTTCGCTTATCGAATGGTTGAAGAAATCTACTTGGGTTTGGCTTGAAGAAGAAATGTCGTATTTGACCGTCGTTAAGCCCCAGTTATAGACGCTGTACCCGAGAACGAGCAAGGGAATCAGGATGGCGATAAAGGTGAAAAATAATCTAGCGTAAAGAGTACCGCTCCACTGCTTTACTTTCTCTCCCATGCTTCGTACGCTCATTTCGACCATCCTTGTTCACATAATCAAAGCCTATTCCAATTATAGTCAAATCCCCTCCGCAATCAACGCAGTTATCTGCATGAAAACCCGGAGGGGATTAACGTTTCTTTTTTAAAATGTCAACTTGTTAAATATGGCTTCATTTTTCTTTATGACCGCATGATCAGACAGTGCATTGATGTATTCGTTCAGTTTTTCTCTCACTAAATTCTCTTTAACACTTGCCTTTACATCGCTAAACGCTTTATAACCCGAATCTTCCTTATCGACACATTTGATGATCTCAAATGTACTGTCCGTTTGAAACGGTTTGCTTATCTCCCCAGGTTTCAATGCTTGTGCTACACCGAAAGTTTTCAGCAGCGTAAGATCACGCTTCGGAAATTGTTCCGGCTCGAACGTATACTGAATAACCGAGCCGTCCTTATTGAAGGCTTTGGCAACCGTTTCAAAGCTCTCCCCATTCGTCAGCCCTTTTTCCGCTTCCTTAATCATTTTTTCAGCTTCATTTTCGTTTAGAACCGTAGCTCCGTTTGCAAAAAACCGAACTTCAATCTTCAGGATTTTTATTTTATCAGGAAGCTTATAGTTCTTAGCTTTAGTTTCTTCATAATATTGTTCCAGACTATCATCGCTGGTGTCTATGATCTTTTCTTCTTCCAGTTGTTTAATCACAACGTCATCATTCTTGCTATCTAAAACCGTATAATACTGCATCAAGTCAATTTTCTGGGGACCGTAGATGATTTCTTTTTTCTCCACCTTGGATTTCCTATCTTCGTTTTCGCTATTAAGACCGTTTAGAATCGCTGAATAATCGGTATCCGAAATTAATCCATGTTTTTTGTGAAGGGAAAGCTTTACTTTTCTTTGGACAATTTCCTTTAAAGCGGTTTCCCTTAAAACGGCAAGAGGATTTTTCCCATCAATGCTGCTCTCCCAGAAATCATCATTGTCAACGTAATCATGTTTTTTAGAGAACTCCATAAAAACGTTAGCCTTCAGTCTGATCATGGTATCTCTCAGTTCCATAACCGAGATGGGTTCGTTATTAACAGAAACTGCGGTATCAGTGTCCTTAAGCTCTGGTTGTCTCAAGAAGAAATAAACGGAAACCACGCAGCAAATCAAAACTGCAGCAAGAAGTACCCTCTGGAACAGTTTGTGCTTAAAAATTGGGATCAATCCCTTTCCATCCATTTCATCCACCACCTGTAACTATTAAATTTCAGTCAAACAGGCTGAAAGCCTGTTTGACTGAAATCGGGTCATTGCTTAATTCTTTGTGAAGGATACATCATCCATATAAACATACGGATAATTGGAGCCATTATCGACTTGCGTCCAGAAGCCAATCGTGCATTGTCCGTTCGTTACATTAATATTGGATACGGTCAACTCTTGGTAGCTTGACGAGTCAGGAATCGCTGCAGACAGTGTGCTTCCGCCAAAGTCTTTGGCCTCCAATTGACTGGCAGTGAACCCGTTTCCGCTGCGTCTTGCCCAAGCTTTCAAGGTATAAGTGCCGTTGGTCAGTCCAGTAAACGTGCGGTAGGTGTAAACATTCCAGCTTCCCGTCTGACCATTGTAGTGCGTCAGATGATAGGTACCGCTATGGGACCCTCCGTTACTTTCGGTATATGAAGCGTTGGTCGTGCCGGTACCGCTCCATTCCGTCCATCCCGTTGGTGTCTGCGTACCAGCCCCATCCGCTTCAAATCCCGGATTTACTGCCAGATTGGTGCTGCCTCCACCGGTGATATCAACCAGATCCACGGATACATAATAATTGCTGCTTGCACTGAATTTCGTTCCCGTTACGCGTACTTTCATCGTATGCTGTCCATTAGACAGGACGCCGCTATCATACAGTGTAACACCGGTATGACGGTTGCTCAGATAAGTGTCTACGATTGTCTCCGGTCCATTGTCGATCGAAACGGCAGCCTGACCTTGGTTCGTGTCGGCAGAACCCACCCATTTGATCCCTGTACCGTTGAACGAAATTTGGAAATAATCGTTTGCATTCGAAGAGTAATGATCCCCCGATGAGCCTGTTGACCAACTGCCCGAATACTGGAACTGGTTGTTGCCTGTGCCAGTTACCGTATCCTCAACTTTTGAGAAGATTGCGGGATCAATGCCTGGTCCTTCGTAAGCACCCATGTTATGCGTGCTTCCTAATGCATTCCCATAATAGTCACGGGAACCGATGTTCAAGCCTTCCAAAGATGCAAGGTTAAGCCCTGCGGAGAGCGCTGGGGAACCGGTCTTCAGTTTATAGGCCGTAACGGCAGTGAGATAATTGTGATTGATGATTTTTTCACCGTTGCCTGGATTAACGAGCATAGGATCTGCGTTCTTGCCTACGAGGACGTTATTGATCTTTTCCTGTCCGGTGCCATTTACCCATGCCGAGAAGCTTGTATAACCCATTCCATTGAAGCCGCCGTTGGTCTGCCACCAGATATTTCCTGTGAATGTGCCGGCGGAGTAGGTAGGATCGGGATTTAATATGTTCGTGCCTGTCGTATAGAAAATATTGTTATGGTAGTGTACGCCCGACATGTCCGTTGCTGCGCCGCCCCACTCTAAACCCCAATCTTTTGAGGCAATAACGTTACCCGATTCATAAAAAGTGTTGTTATACACCTCTAAGTTAAATTTCCCATTCGTAGGTCTGCTAGCTGCTGCAATCCACAAGGCATGATCCCCACGGTTATCTAGCTCACTAATATTATACCTATATACAATATTGCCTGATCCTCCGTCAGTTGGATTATAGGAAGTGAAAGCTGGCCCGGTGTTGGCGTATGAATAGGTATATTGCTGCGTGCAGTTGTTGCCGTCGATGTCAAAGCCGCCGCCGTCTGCTCCAGTGTTGGACGAGTTTTTAAAGGCCAAGGAATTTTGGATTAAACAATTGTTTGCAGACCAGAAGAAGATGCCTTCCGGTCCGTTGTGGTGCCCGGTCGGCTGGTCCCATCCGTTATAAGAAGCTGAACTGTATTCGATGGTGCTGTTCGTGTTGTATAACAATTCGATTCCGTCGCCCGATTCATTTGAAGGATACGCAGGGTCTCCGGGATTATTATTGGCTACGCTGTTTCCTACATAAATGTGATCGCTCATTGCGGTCCACGTGCTCTGATCCGCTAAGATGCCGGCTCTTCCATTATCATGCGCATTTACATAAGTGATATCGATGTGATCGGATGTTATAACCCTTACGCCGGCATACTGAAAGCCGCTGGCTTCCATGTTCGTAACACTGCAATAGTGGCAGGATGTGAAGTCTATACCTTTGCCGCCCAAATTCCCTGTTTTTCTCCCGTTGCCGATCACATTGATATTTTTAACGTCGATCCCTGTAGACCCATTCAATGTGATCGCCGACCCGGTTCCGCCATTAATGGTGGCCCTGCCGCCGCCATAGGAGTCAACGGTCACTCTCGTCGTGCTATTGCCCCCATCGTTGCTGTCGAACTGCAAGTGGCCATTGAAGACTGACCCCCCCTGGAAAAGGATTGTATCGCCAGGGGCAAAATTAATACTGTTCACCTTGCCGATCGTCTGCCACGGAGAACTTGAGCTCGTACCGGCATTGCTATCATTGCCGCTTGGACTTACATAATAAGTCGTTCCTGCTGCATATACCGCGGCAGGTGTGTAGAAGACACACAGGTTGAATACAAGAAATGCTGCTACAATAAATTGAGCTTTGAATACCTTAAACATTTTCATCACGTTTACCTCCACATTTTCATACTTTTACTGCGCTGTGCGATGCTTCATCTCAACTTATATATATCACCTCCCTTTCTTGCCGTTCTTCGCCTCATAACTGTACTGAGGCAATCAGGAGACAGGAGAACAACACAATGAAAAGAGCAATTATTAAAAATTTAGAGCAGCTTCTTAGCTTAACCTTGAAGTGCCCCTAGATTCAAGAATATACTGAAAGCGTTTTCAATTCTGTTCGCATTTCTTTACTTTTTTAACGATTGTTTGCCTAATTAACTCTCATGAATCGTTTCCTTGATCCTGCTGAAGTGCAGAATGAAACGAAGGAAGCGCCCTCGCAGGCGCTTCCTTCGTTCAACCCGTCGGCATTACTGGATGCCCAATTGGGATTTCAACCTGTCCAGATCCGGTTTAACCGCCTTCATGATGTCGTCCTGGATTTGTTGCAGTGCCGCCTTCGAATCCGAATTCTTCTCGATGGCCTTACCGATCGAATCGTCCCAGATTGTTTTCGCAGCGTCGTTCAACTGAATATCGAACCAGTTGTCTTGGACCTGCGGGATCAACTTGGCTGACAGTTCGTTGACCTTCTGATCCCCGGTAGCCTTGTACGTTCCGTTCTTGAAGCTGTCCAGTTCGAAAGCCGGGATATAACCGGGGATTCCTCCGTGATTGATCCATACTTCGTTGCCTTCCTTGGTCGCCAGCGCCCATTCGATAAATTTCCAGGCCAGCAGCTTGTTCTTGCCTTGCGAAGGAATGACCATTGTCGATCCCGCCCCGCCGTAAACCTTGCCGAACGGAAGCCCTGCTACCTTCCATTTGCCTGACTGATCATCCGACTGCCTTCAACGGCGACCGCCTGGCCACGATGGAGGCCATGTACGCTGCAGGAGGCAACGCCGGTCCGCATAACTGGACTTCGTTCAAGGAGTTCTCCCGGACATTCAAACCAACTTATGCTGCCAATGAAATCTCTCTTACACAGGGCTTCTTCAATGAAGTGAACGACGGAACGGTCATTCTGAAGTTCCACTTCTGGAGCGGCGCCATCATCGAGTACACGATTACGAAGAACGGCACGAGCATCACGGGCAGCGGCATCGTAGAGCAAGAATCGATCAATTCGGGGAAAAAGGAGTCCTGCCTTGCGCCCCGTGCGCTGGGCAGGACTCCTTTGCTGCCGGATCAAGTAATGAATCTTATCCAACAACGAAAGGAAAATCGGTCATGAATCCAGGACTGCAAACGATTCTGTTTCAGGACGGTTCTGGAGGATTTGCAAACCATCGTGGACAAGTTTAAAGGCAGCCGTATCGGTATGTCGGTGACTCTTTGTACCGTACCCACGTTCAATTTCTCAGGCTCGCAGGAGCTTGCCTGGAGGCAAGTGAATCAGGCGATACGTAACCATGCCATCGCCGGAGTCGATCGAGTATTCGATATCGCGAACTCGTCCTGGTACCGAGAGGTAAAACCTCAAGGTGCGTTGTTCGGATGATGAGTCAAGCGATACGCCGTCGGAGATAAGCCTGTCGAGGATTTGAAGAGCTTGGACAGGTAGGAAACGTCGGGAATGCCAACTTTGGCGCCGATTTCCGCTAGCAGGAGGTTCGTGGAGGTCAATAACCACTTCGCTTCTTCTATCCTTTTTCTGTTCACGTATTGGATCGGGGCTGTGCCGAAATGCCTTTTGAACACACGGATAAAATAATTGGGATGTAGATGGGCGCATTCCGCCAGCTCGTCGATCGTTAAGTTTCGATCGTAGTTCAGATGGATGTACTCGATGACCGCTTGAAGCGGCATGGACGCTGCTGCGGGTTCGACGCCGGCCTCGCTAGCTGCTGCATGCTCAACATAATACGCGATCAGCTTCATCATGGCGGCTTTTATCAGCAAGGGGGCGGTCATGGTCGTACCGGCTTCGCAGGAAAGCAGCTCCCGGAACAGCCGCTGCGGTTCTCCGTCGCCCCCCGAGTCAAGAAATACAGGAAGATTCAGCAGATTGAAAAGGTTGTTTTCCCCGACCTTTGCCGTAAAATGGCACCAATATTTCGTAAACCTCGGGCCGGACGTATAAGAGTACGATTGCTTCACTCCTTGCGGCATCAAGAACCACTGTCCCGGTTTAGGAGCATATTCTTTGTCACCGATTTTCAGCCAGCCTTCGCCATCGCAAATCAAATAAAATTTGTTATAGTCCGGTGTGTAATCGAGATCTCGCCAGTCGGTCAAAACCTGTTTATATCCCATTTCGGTTACGCGGACCTGAAGATTATCGAGATAAAGCCGGATCAGCTGTTGTTGAGCTTTGTTCATGGTCTGTCACCTTATATGAAAGATAGATAGTTTTATACATAAGGAAGTTAGGATTCTATATTCAAGAGTATACCACGGTATTGCTAGGATAAGGCTGTAGCAAATAAATAGGAGGCTTGGTACGCATGGTTAAGGCGCAAATCGCCAATGGTCCTTTCGAACCCACATTTGAATCGCTCAGGACATTCGAGTGCCCGGAATGGTTCCGTGACGCAAAGTTAGGCATATGGTCGCACTGGGGCCCGCAATCGGTGCCGATGTACGGGGACTGGTACGCCCGGAACATGTATTACGAAGGTTCCGACCAATACCGGTACCATATTCGCCATTACGGGCATCCGTCGAAATTCGGCTTTAAAGATATCGCGAAGCTGTGGAAAGCGGAGAAATTCGATCCGGAATCGCTGATGGACTTGTACGTGGCTGCCGGCGCCAAGTATTTCGTTGCGCAGGCGATGCACCACGACAACTTCTTCAACTACGATTCGAAAATCCACCGCTTTAATTCGGTTAACATGGGACCGAAGAAAGATATCGTAGCCCTGTGGAAAGCCGCCGCTTCCCGCCGGGGACTGCCTTTCGGTCTGACCGAGCATCTGGGAGCGACGTTCAGCTGGTATAAATTCAATAAGGGACAAGATAAGGAAGGCCCTTACGCGGGCATCCCTTATGACGGAAACGACCCTGAGTACGAAGATTTTTATTTGCCGAACCGCGAGCATTATGATCCGGACAATCTGTCGTCCGAACCAACACCCTGGTATACAACCAATCCTTGGTGGCATCAGCGCTGGTTCGACGTCGTCAAGGAAGTCATCGATCTATACCAGCCGGATCTGCTGTATTCCGACGGCGGGCTCCCGTTCGCCAGCGCATGGGATAATAAGGCCGCCGCCTTGGATGACCCGTTGTTCGCAGCCGGGCTGAATACGGTCGCACACTTGTACAATACGAACGCAGCGGCCAACGGCGGGGTGAATCGCGCGGTTTATAACCAGAAAGACCGCAGGCAGGACGTTTACCGCATCGGGATCCTCGACATTGAACGCAGCCAGTCGCCGGACATCAGGCCTGACCCGTGGCAGACCGATACTTGTGTCGGGGATTGGTTCTACAATGTGAAAACCGAATACAAGAAACCGGGACACGTCATCGAATTGTTCGTCGACATCGTTGCCAAGAACGGCAACCTGCTCCTCAATATTCCGCAGAAGCCGGACGGCACGATCGATGACGAGTGCACGCATGTTCTGCAAGAGATGGCCCAATGGATCCAGGTATGCGGGGAAGGCGTGTATAGCACCCGGCCGTTCCGAGTATCGGGCGAAGGCCATTCCCGCGTCGTCATTGATCATTTCAAGGAAGACAGGGTGGAATGGAACTCAGGCGATTTCCGTTTCACCCAAAAGGGAAATACACTGTACGCCTTCCAGATGCGGTGGCCGGAAGATCACCGGGCTGTCATCCGTACGTTGACTCCGGCAGACCAAGTGCAGTCTGTCCGACTGCTTGGTGTGGGTGAAGTTCCGTTCGAACAACCGTATGGGGCACTAATCGTTTCGCTGCCGGACAGGCGTCCGACGCCTTACGTTAACTGTCTAGCAATCGAACTTAAGCCTTAAACTAGAGAAAATAAAAGCAAAGCCGGCTAACGTTATCCACGCAGCCGGCTTTGTCGACGTTCAAGCCTTTTCTAAGCTTCTTGTAAAATCTGCCGCCTGCAATAAAAAGCAATGCAATGCCCGCTGACCAATTCGACGTACTGTTGCGGGCTTCCCTCGATCGGTTCTGCATGGATGCAGACATCTGTGTAAAAATTCCCGATTACCAAGACCATGATAATAAGTATGCAGATGTACTTACCTTGTGTAATCCCGTTCATTGAATGCCATTCTCTCTCATCTATTCCATAACACCAACTGCAAAACTGCCGAACCTACCAATTCATCACCGCTTTAATATTAGCAATCAGCTTGTTTGCAGCTTTGGTATGGGTTGCATCCGACGGATGCCAATCTGCGCCGAAGCCGTCATCCCACAATTGAACGTCAAACTTCATAGACGAAATATTGGTATCGCCGGTTTCATTCGTATACGCTGCGACTGCTTGCTGCACCATCGGATAAAGAGCATCCCCCATTATGCCCAGGGTGCACATCAAATGCGCATTCGCGTTACGCGATCGAACCTGCTTCAGAAATTGGACATAGGCATCTCTGTACTCAGCCTGCTTCACCGGATCATCATTCGTATACGAATAGTCGTTCGTCCCAAGATTTATAACAATCAGATCAGGTACAAATTTGTTAAAGTCCCATGGTGCGTTGTGGATATCCACATTTCCGTCAATACGGCCGGCAGTTCTGGCAATGATGTCATAATTATTCGGAACCAGCAGCCCGGTGTTCTTCACACCATCACCGGTATAGCCAGAGACGATGCCATGACCGCTGTAAGCAACTATGCTGTGGTCGGCCTGGAGCGCTGTTGCCGTTTTATAGGCATAGGTTTTGGTCACATCTTCTGTCGCAGTGAAAAATCCGTTCTCCTTCACATCATCAACCCCGTAGCCGGCCGTGATCGAATCGCCGATGATCTCGATCTTCCGAGCCGAACCCTGCGTCGGGTGAATTCCATCCACAGAATTAACGCGAATCTCCTGAATTCCTGCGGTAGATCTGATCGCCTCCGACAGCTTGACGACCTTAATGACGACATCCTGTTGTGTAGCACTTTCAAATACGGTGTAAGTCTTCTGAGACTTTTTTAATAAATCGTCTACGACTCGTACTCCGTTGGCATAAATGCCGATCCTTGCATAATCGGTCTGCCCTAACGCAACCTGGTCGCCTTTCATTGTAATTTGCGCCTTCGTGCCTCTAAACTTGAACTCCGCCCCGCTGCCGGACAACGCCAACCAAAGCGTGTCATTATAGAAAACGGTCCTGCCGATCGGCTTTACGAAGTTCTCCTCTGCTCTAAATAATTGATCACCCTGCGCCAATATAATATAGTCTACATTCCAGCCGGAATCTCCGGCATCATATTGGAGCTTCAATGTCGCGCCTGCAGGGATATTGACCGGCACGGTCACGCTAGTGTAAGCACCATTCCAAGTGCCATTCCCGGTGAAGTTGATTGTCATTGTCTTAACCCCATTCACGTACATACTATACGTTCCCGAATTACTGCAATATAATATAGTCTACATTCCAGCCCGAATCTCCGGCATCACATTGGAACTTCAATGTCGCGCCTGCAGGGATATTGACCGGCACGGTCACGCTAGTGTAGGCACCATTCCATTGGCCATTCCCAGTGAAGTTGATGGTCTGTGTCTTGACCCCATTCACGTACATACTATACGTACCCGAGTTAATGGAAGCATAGCTCACAGTAAGGCTGGTTGCAGCAGGAACATTGTTGAACTGAATGCCATTGCCGCTCACATGAAGATACTCAACCGCTTGACCGCCTGACGCTGAGGAGTCATTGTAGACAGAAGCGAATCCCAGCCTGGTCGCAGTTTCCGCTTCGATTGGCGCAGGAGAAACCCGAATATGGTCAAGGTTAATGATTCCCGTATCGCCATTGTCATATTTGTAAGCGAGCGTATTGACGCCGGCATTTAATGTCACCGTTTCCGTTTGATTGCCCCATGTATCCCAGTTCGCAAGCAAAGGCAAGCTTGTCTGCTTGATTTTCGTTCCATTTACAATAAGACTCACTGTAGCCGGATTAGAAGCTGCATTGCCGTAACGTGCGGTTACATTGTATTTCCCTGAAACCGGAACGTTAATGGTAAAGGTCGCTGTTCCTCCAAAATTCCAGAATCCATCCAGAAAGCCGCTGCCCGTGTATCCTGGATGATTGGTATTAACCTGGACCCCGCCTGACAGCCCGGCTTGTTCGGCTTCAAGTTGAATGGTGGCTTCATTCGATTGGGACAACATCGCAACCAAGAAGGTCAGGGGCGAGTTGTAATTCAAGGCTTGCTCGTTGGTTTCCCAGTCGATGGAGGAACCGTTGTAAGCCTTGGCGCTGAAGGTATAGCGTCCGTTGTTATTCGGGCCGCCAGGCATGTAACCGCTCGGCATCTCCAGGAGATCGTCTTTATTGTAAATTTCATGGATGGTTCTAGTCACTCGGCGCTCCCCGTGACCGGTAATATAGCTTATCTCAAGCGGGTTAATCCCCAGCAGATAGTTCAGATTGCCGGCGGCAACCTTCAGGACATCTTCATTATCCAGGCCGAGAATGCGGCGTTCCGATCGCGAGGCCGACCGGAACGCCGGCATTATTGGAGTTCGCTCCCCAATAGAAATCATTTAAAGTGGCATTCCGCCACACAGCCTTATTCAAATTGGCGTTGATGATCAAGTTACGCCATTGGATGAATTTATCGGTGAACCAAGTCTTGACTGCGGTGTTCGGCTGCCCGCCCATCATGTAATGGTAGAATCCGATATTGTGCAAGGAGCCGATATTGTGCGAGAACGTTTCTTCCTCGAATGCAGAAGTGAAATTCAAGTAATTGGCGACGACGTAATTGTTATAAACTTGTTCTCCGGTTGCCCGGTACAGCGTCGCTGCCGCATAGAAGCGATCGTTCACATCGCTGCTAGAGTTGTACGGACCATCCGGCTGCGAGATGAATTCCGGATGCTGCTCCAGATAGTTCCATCCGCGGAGAGCGGCGGCCTTCAATGTCTCGGCATAAGACGTCAACCCCGGAACATCCTTCATGACGATATACGCATGAGCCAGAGCCCCGACTGCAGCGCCGGTGTGGAACGTCGGTATGAGTCTGTTGCTTGCCGTTCCATCCATGATAAAGCGATTCGGCTCATTATCCCGAATGACGAAACCATAGAAGCCTCCTGTGGCCTCATCCTGCATTTTGAGAATAAAATCCGTTTCAACCTTGATCTCGTCCAGCAGATCCGGGATGCCGTTTCCGCTTTCCGGGATATTCAGCGAATGGTCCTGGAATTGGCTCGGAAAGCTCTCGTACGCCCAGAGGAGATCGGAGATGGCTGTCGCTCCCACTGTGACATATTTGCCCAAGTCACCGGCATCCCACCATCCGCCACCAACATCCTTCATGATCGTCGGATTGGACTGGAACGGAAGGTTGTAATCTTCCTTGTGCTCGCCGGTCCTGACGAAGATCCCTGCGTGTTCCGCTAACAAATCCTCATTGGCGCGCTGGAAGTAGAAGAACTTCTGCACATCTTTCAATAGAGTGCTGTAGATGCTGCCGTCGCCGATCCGGAATGCAACGGAAGGTCCCGAGACCCCATCCACAGTCAGCACATATTCGCCTGGTTCATTATAGCTGGAGAAGTCAGCCTTCAGTACCTTCTCACCGGAGGATTCATCATACGCTGTGACCAAGGACAACGCGCCGGAGTAAGCGACGCTCATATCCGATGCCTTTCTCACCTGAAAAGGAGTGCCCGGCAATGCGGCCAGCTCGTTGTAATAGCCGCTCACCAACGCATATTTCTCGCCGTTAAGAATATAACCGACCTGATTGACCTTGATCGGGGCATAACTTGCCGCCTTATCCGGCGATTTGATGGCGATGTTGCTGAGCCAAAGCGTCGTCGGGAAGCTATCTCCTTTGAATTTCAGCAATTGCACACTGGAACTACGGAAGATGCTATTAGCGTCAAAGATATTCTTCAATGGAATGGAATAATGCTTCCATTCGGTCGTAAGACTCTGCGGAAGGGAAATCAAGGAGTCCTCGGAGGTTTGATGCGGATGCTGGTCATTATCCGTGTAAAACACGCCGTTGACCTGCCTTTCTGTGACGACGTCCATGAAGCCCACGGAGAAGGTTTCGCCGCCGACTGCTCCGACCGCATCGAACTCCAATGTGCCATTCACGTACGGGCTTAAATCCAAGGTTTGCCAGCCGTTCGTAGTATAATTGGCCCCCCAGGAGTTGTTGTTTGCGATCTTCTTCGCTGCCTTGCCCAGATAGGTTTCATCGGTTATCACGTTGCCAGAGCCATATGCAAAATTATTGATCACGAGCTCCTTCAGCTTGTTCCAGTCCGCTCCTCCGGGAGGCAGATAAGGGTCGCCGTCAACAGCTGAGGCGGGAAGCGCGCACATCAGCAGAAGTGAAACGGACATACATAAGGAAATGATTTGTTTGATGATGCGAAGCGACTTTTTCTTTGTTTTTATCTTGATAGTCTCCTTTTTTTAAAGTCTTTGCTTCATAAAAACTCATATATTTATATGATGCTATATTACATCATCGATTATATTACACTACTAGATAATTAACCTTGATTTTAAAGCCCTGAAATACCTCCGAACCATACCGGTCGGAGGTATCAAGTTCCTGAAGAAGCTTATTTATTTCTTGACTGATCATGAGGAACCGTAACGGTGACAGATGCTTCCGTAACATTCCCTGCTCCATCCGTATCGAATGTGCCGAAATCGGCTTCTTGTACCATAGATTCATAGCTGTCAACGGCTACGCTCGGCGTAATAGACAGCAATTTCACCTGAGACAGCTCTTCCCCGGTTTCAACGGTTGCCGTTACCTTGACCAGACGGTTGTTGGCCGGCCACAATGTTTCCTTATCCAGGACAACATTCAGGGTAGGAGCAATCGTATCAATGATCAAGCTTCTGTACGTCCACTCTGACCAGGCGCCCCGATTGTCCTTCAATCGAACCCTGATCGACCAATCTCCGTCCGCCAATCCGTCCAATGTGTATGAACTGGATGCGCCAGCCAGTTCACCGCTGTCCACATCAACCGTCTCCCAACCGTTGCTGGAGGCTTGAACCTGATAGGCGGCTTGTACATCCGCATCGTCGGCGTCTAGGTACGTCCAGTCAAGCTGCGGACCGTTCAGATTGATCGCCTGGCCATCCTCATACGAGGTGATCAAGACATCTGGAGCCGAATTCGATTCGGACAACAACGCAACCAAGAAGGTCAGGGGCGAGTTGTAATTCAAGGCTTGCTCATTGGTTTCCCAGTCGATAGAGGAACCGTTGTAGGCCTTGGCGTTGAAGTTATAGATTTGTCTTGGGAAGTTATTCGGACCGCCAGGCATGTAACCGTTCGGCATCTCCAAGAGATAGTCGCCATTGTAAACTTCATGGATGGTTCTTGTCACACGGCGCTCTCCGTGCCCGGGAATATAGCTCATCTGCAGCGGGTTTATCCCAAGCAGATAATTCAGATTGCTGGCGGCTACTTCCCATTCCCGGAAGTAAAAAATTCATGCTTATCCCCTTCCATAAATGCGTTAAAGTCTGCTCAAACGGTCAATAAGACGTAACGCTTTCCGCTTTCTATATGGAACCCGATACATCCGTTCGCCTCTTGAGCGTATTGAACCTCTTCGCCATCCTGCGTAATCCTGACCTTCCGCTTGGGAAGAATTTGGCATGTCTGCGTGATAGAAACTTCGATTTCCGCCTTTGACAACGCGCCGTTGCTCCACTCCAAATCGACCTCATAACCTCCTCGGCCCCGTAACCCTTTGACATACCCGTCTTTCCATGCATCGGGCAACGCCGGCAGGAATTCCAAGTATCCTTGATGCGATTGCAGGAGCATCTCTGCGATTCCCGCTGTGGCGGCAAAGTTTCCGTCAATTTGGAAAGGAGGATGAGCGTCGAACAGATTGGCGTATACGCCGCCTCGGCCATGATGAAGCGGTGCGTCTCCCTCTATGAGCGTCAGCAAATTCGAGATTAACCGCTCAGCCCGGTTGCCATCCTTGAATCTTGCCCATAAGCCTATTTTCCAGCCAAGGCTCCATCCCGTCCCCCCGTCTCCTCTAATTTCAAGCGATTTTTTCGCCGCTTGGAACAGCTCGGGAGCAGTCTGCTCAGTAATGAGCTGTCCCGGATAAACCCCGACAAGATGGGAGACGTGACGATGATGAATATCCTCATCTTCGAAATCCTCGGACCATTCTTGCAATTGACCTTGCTTGCCGATTTGGAGAGGCAGCAGCCTTTGCTTCCTCTCTGCCAACGTCATAACAAAATCTTCATCGACCTTCAGCCATTCCGCCGCCTTGATGCAGTTGTCGAATAATTCGCCGATCAGTGAGAGATCCATGGTCGTCGCCGCGCTTACGGCTCTATGCTTATCGCCAACCCGGAATTTATGCTCGGGAGAGGTCGAAGGCGAAGTCATCCAATACCCATCTTGATCTTCAATGAGCCAATCTAAGCAGAAGAGCGCCGCTTCCTTCATGATCGGGTATGCCGTATCCCGCAAATAGGCTTCGTCCCCGCTGAACGCGTAATGCTCCCACAGATGCTGAGTCAACCATACGCCGCCCATCGGCCAGAACGCCCAAACAGGGTCTCCATCCCCGAAATTGCCCACCGGGGCCGTTTGCCCCCACAAATCCGAATTATGGTGCGCAACCCATCCCTTTGCGCCATAGTTCGTTTCCGCCGTCTTCTTGCCGTTAACGGCCAGTCTGCCGATGAAATCGATCAGCGGCTCGTGTAGCTCCGCCATATTGCAAGTTTCCGCAGGCCAATAATTCATTTCCGCGTTAATATTTAGCGTATAATTGCTGCTCCATGGCGCCCTCGTGTCTTCGTTCCATATGCCTTGAAGATTGGCCGGACTGGTTCCCGGGCGCGAGCTGGCAATTAACAAGTAGCGTCCATAATGGAACAATAGCTCCACAAGACCTGGATCGCTGATGCCGTATTCGGCTATGCGCCGATCCGTGGGCATATCTGCGGGAGCTTTGCTTTCTCCCAGATGCAGGGCAACCCTGCCGAACAGCTTGCCATGATCGTCCAGATGACGATTTCGAACATCCGTATATTCCTTCTCGCATAGGGAACGAATCGCCTCGGCGGTCGATTGTTCCGGATCGCGATCGGGGCTGCTTTTGCCAAGGCTCGGGTCAAAGCTGGTAGCCGCGCTGAAGTACAATGTCGCAACCGTCGCTCCCATGACGTGCAAGCCGTCCGCATCGGCCCACGCCGTTCCGCCTTCATGCGCGACCGCCAGGCGTCCATGGAATTTCAAGCCCTTGGATGCTGCCGGATCGCCATAATGCACAGGATATTCCGCATCGCGGTAATTGGGCTCAACGTGCTCCGGCGCATTGCCGGTTATCGTAAAGTGATCGCCATCCGCTTTCGATGCGTATCGGAGGGGACTGTCCAGCTTGGCCCGGAAGCTAATGAAGCCCTCCTTGCTCGCCGTTAATCGCACGACAATCGCCTGATCGGGATGCGACGCGAATATTTCGCGGGTGTACTGAACTTCACCGATGTTATAGGCGACGGTTGCGAGGCCGGTTGGAAGATCGAGCGCTCGTCTATACTCTCGACGGCTTACTTGACCGTGGTCCATCGCGATATGCAAATCGCCGAAAGGCAGATAGGATTGCGTATACGGCCCCATCATCTCCTTGCAGAGCCGATCCGCTTCCTCGTAGTTTTCTTGTTCGATAAGCTCTCGCACTTTCGGCAGCGTCTCCTTCGCTCCCGAATTGTTCCAATCCCTGGGGTAGCCTGACCATAGGGTATCTTCATTAAACGCGATGCGTTCTTTCTCGACACCGCCGAACACCATCGCGCCGAGTCTGCCGTTGCCGACAGGAAGCGCTTCCGTCCAATAAACGGCCGGGGAATGAAACTGAATATGCATATGGATTTCATGTCCTCCCATTTTACTATGAATGCACTTCTATCAATCTTCCGTTCTAAGATTTAACTCAACTCCTTGTCGCGGTCACAGATCAGCACACCGTCCACCACTTCCAGCTTGGCAACCTGAATGGACGAGCGACGCGTTTCATAGTTAGAATCTTCGTTATGCCTATTCACTCGGCCAGGATGAGTGAAATAGAAGATATACCCCTCTTCTCCCTGGACGACCACATCTGCGTGAAGGCCGATCATCCCGTCATCCTCACGCTTGCCAGGTTGGTCGAGAATGAGGCCGTTTCGTTCCCATGTCTCAAGATCATCGGAACGGAAAACACCTTGTCCTCTCCATTCGTCTATGATAAGCCAATAATATCCTTTTAAGTGAAACACATTCGGTCCTTCGTGGTTTCTATCGGTTATCACCGGACCAATCGGCTGCCAATCATACAGATCCTTGCTCTCGGCAGCGTAGGTATGATTCCACTGCTTAAACCACATCCGAAACGTGCCGTTCGGCAGCCGGTACACACAGGCATCGATCACGTTCTCCTCACTAATTCCAAGCGTGGACTGGAACTCCCAACGAATAAGGTCGGGGCTTGTATAATGCCTGATACTAGCCTTGCCCGTCCAATCTTCCGGTACGCCGTGGACGTATGTGACATACATATGGTACAGCCCATCATGCCAAATGATTTCAGGCGCCCAGAACGTATTTCTGCCCCATTCTGTTTCGAGACCTTCCAAGGTTCCCCGGTAAACCCAAGTTGATCCGCCATCCGATGAAGAAGCAACACCGAGATCGGTGCCATGCACCCATCCGAATTTCGGCCTTTCTGCGTTGCACGGCGGTTCGTATAGATCATCCACCATTCCTTGGTCTGACGATTCCATATGATTACGGGATCTGCCGCTCCGTCATAGATTGGATCCCTAAACAATGGCGATTTCATTTATTCTTCACCTCATGACTAAAATGGTCTACATCGATATAACCCTGTTCTCTCTCGCAGTTATAGCTATATAACCCGATCCGGTCTCCCCTATAATTCCCCCACCCCATCTGATAGGCGTCTCCCAAGCTCGTGAAATGGTCCCCATCGATGCTATATTCGAACCGGTTGATTCCGTCTATGTTCCACACAGACCTTAACCATAGGGTGGAAACCGTTAATTGCGGGCCCCATGCAATCGTACCCGAATGGTTAAACTTCAGAACCCTTGTCCCAATCCGTTGATGGACGCCAATCGTGCAATAGGTTTGCGCAAAATGGCAAAGCCCCGCTTCTTGTCCGTCCGCCATGCCGCCGATCTCTATTTTTACGGTTGCCTCATTGTGAACCGTTCTGTACGATCTCTGCGAAAGGATGTTGCAAACGGTAAAAAAATTGTCCTTATCGATGGGTTGGCATGCGTACAGACGCAAATAGCCGGGCCGTTCCGTAAACGACCATTTGTCGGCTCTCGGCTGATGATTCCATTCCCAATACGGCTCAAGCGCCGCCTGGTCAAAATCGTCATTCGTGGAAAGAACCGTCACGGGATGTCCGTTTATGGGTTTCCTGCCTCCCCATACCATCTCTCCGATTCCGTCGCCGTCCGTATCGATTCCGATGATCGGCCATCCGTCAATCCACGTAACGGGCAGCAAGTGAAGCGTTCTCCCCTCGTAAATACCTGCGTGTCCTTGATGAGAAACAAAATACCACTCTCCGGAAACCGTCTGAACAAGTCCGCCTTGATTCGGCTCCCGGTCTACCTCCTTGCCGTGCGTATGGATAATTTCCTTTTCCTCGTATGGCCCATAGATATGCTTCGACCTCAACATCATGACAACTCTAACGTCACTGCCTGCCTCGAAGCGAACCTCACTGTGAAAAAAATAGTAATACCCATTTATTTTATAGAGCTTATTGGCCTCGCTGCCTTTGTACTGATGGATAACCGTATCGCTATCATGCAGAAGCTGTTTGCTGTCTTCGCTTAGTTTAATCAGATGGATCTTATAATTGTCGGCAAAATGGGTGGCAACCAAGTAGCCTTGCCCGTCATCGTCCCAGAACGGACAGCAGTCGTCCCAGCCGGCAACCACCCAAACCTGATGAAGCGGCTCCCATGGTCCCGCCGGATCGGCAGCCGTGCTCATAAACAATCCTTCATCGGGCGTGAAAAAATACACCCAATATTTATCCTTATGGAATCGGATGGCGCCGGCCCAGACTCCTCTGCCATAACGGTTCATACGATCGTAATTGTATTCCGGGCCGATGCTTGTCAAATCATTCACAACATGTCCGATCATGCTCCAATTCACCAGATCCTTGGAATGCAGCACCGCCATCCCCGGAGAGCAATGCAATGTGGAGGAGATGCCGTAATAATCATTCCCGACCCGAATGACATCCGGATCGCTGTAATCTCCCGGCAAGACAGGATTGACATAGGTGCCGTCCCCCTGATCTCCCCAGGCTCCATTCTTCGATAAGTGGCAGTAGTTATCTTCCAATCAGACTCATCCTTTCCAGTATTAATTTTACTTCATTCTCTCACCCCATTAACCTGTTATACCGGGGGCTCCATGATAATCTT
Organism: Cohnella sp.; assembly: GCF_041640265.1. Lineage (GTDB taxonomy): Bacteria > Bacillota > Bacilli > Paenibacillales > Paenibacillaceae > Cohnella. The sequence goes on along the minus strand of NZ_JBEQAP010000002.1, from coordinate 233,170 downwards.
GCCATCAAGCAACGCCAGCTTGACCTTGTTCGTGTCTTTGACGCCAATGGCTTCCAGATAGGCGGACGGCACTTGCAGACGCCCGGCTTTATCCAGAACTGCATACTCAACATGCGAGTCCGAAGACGCGGCGACTCCCTGTTCCAGTTCGGCAAGCTCCTCTAAAAGCAATCGATTGAAAAACAAGCCCAATTTCCGTCCGGCGGATCTGATCCCGCTCCGAGTCGGACAATGTCGATATCTCCCGACCGGCAAACCTGACACTGCCTTCCGTAGGGCGATCCAAAGCGCCCAGTAAATTGAGCAGTGTCGTTTTGCCTGAGCCCGAACGGCCTTTTAACGCAACAAGCGTCCCTGGCGGGATCGCCATATCAATGCCTTTCAGAACCGCAACCGCCCCCGAGCCTCTTCCGAATATGCGCTTCAATCCTTTGGCGCAGATAATAGGCGGCTTCTGTCCATTGTCTGCCGGCGCCTCTCCGGACGTCTCATCTCTCGTCAGAGTTTCACTCATAAGGCCCTCCTTCATGATCATGATGATCCATTTCATTGAATCCCCCAGAAAACGATTAAAGGCTTCCCATTTTGATTTTAATACCAAGTTTTGGAGTGTTCGAGTTCTCGTTTTGTCAAAATGTCGATTTGATGGTTATTGAACCAGTTCAAAATATCACTGCAAAGGTTCCCGATGCTTTTTGAACTCGCTATTTGAACTCACATTATGACATCATACCGCTGGACTTTTATCTGGAAGGTTTGATTCAGCCCTTCTTCTTATTGGAAAGAAGCCCCCAATATTTCTATCAGGGGCTTCATTTCTATCGTGATGTAAATTATCTTCCTGATCTTTTGTGCGGCACGGTGACCGTAGCCGTTACAACGGCTGTGTTGCCCGCTTTGTCGGTCGCCATATAGGTGGTCGTGTAGACGCGTCCGGTTCCTTCTTCCGACCGTTCCGCCCTGACGCTGAACGAGGTATCCAGCGTGCCGAATTCCGCATCCTGAATATCGTTCGGAACATCATCCGGATCCGTTCCCTCATCCGGCTCGTTGCTCGTAATCGAGACGAGGACGATCGATTCGATGCCGGAGAGGCTATCACTGCCGTTGACATCCGCATTGATCTTCACCAGCTTGTGATTCGGCGGCCACAGCTCGGTTTTATCCATTGCGACATACAATTCGGGCGCTGTCTTGTCGATTTGAACCGTAACGGTATGCGCTTCCTCTACATTGCCGGCGTTGTCGACACTCCAGTATACGAGCGTATATATGCCGTCCTCTTTCAGGCTGACCGATACTCCGGTCTCAACGTCGCCGCCGTTCAGCGTATAATACGTCGCCGCCACGCCGGATCCGCTGTCGGTTGCCGTCAGATTTACCGTTACGTCATGATTGACCCAACCTTGCGGAGCATTGTCCGTCGTTTCCGGCTTGGTCGTGTCGACCACTTCGATGTTGACCGGTAATTCTGCATAAGCCCCTCTTGCGTCATAAACGGAGAACGTCACGGTGTAGTCTCCGATCACATAAGGAACCCATACAAAGTCTCCGGTCGCCGAATCGAACGCCGCCCCTTCCGGCAGCATGCCTGCACCGTACGAGAGCGCGTCGCCGTCGCGATCTGTCGCGTTTACGGTAAACGCAATTTCGGTTCCTGCCTCCACGGTCTTGTCCGAGATTTCCGCAAAGACCGGGATAACGTTCAACGCTTCAAGCGCCTCAAGCAACTGCCGGGCCGCCTCGTCAACCTCTTCCTGGCTTGTATAGGACGGCAGTGCCTCAGCGCTCAACACAGCCGCTTCCAGCGCATTCCAGCTATCTACCGTATACAGCGACGCATCAAGCAGGGCCGCCTCTTCCAGCAGAGCAGTAAGCATGCTGTTGTCGGTCCATTTCTCCGTATTGTTGTAAACGGCCTGAATTTGTTCCGCGCTTAAGACGTAATTGTAAAGCCGGAACTCATCGACCATGCCGTTCAGCAGCGGATCGTTAAACTGGCTTTTGCCGATATAATTTACGCCCGGCTTGAAATCGCTCGGCTTGATCGTGACATTGGTGTTTTCAGCCTTTAGTTCGCCGTTCACATACAGCTTCGCCGTATTGTCCCCAAGCGTTACCACCACATGCACCCATTCATTCACTGGCATCGGAGCGGTCTGAACGGTCTGCTCGCCGCCGCCGTTCTTGATCGCGAAACGCAGCGTATTGTTGCCTGATTTCGGCGTAAGGAACATAAACTGATTCGTATTGTTGCCGAAGTCGAATATTCTTTGCCAGTTGCCGCCGCCTCTCCAATTTACCCAGGTTGCTACAGTAATGGAATCGGCAGCGGACAATGCATGTGAAGAAATTCCGTCACCGGCTAGAAGAGAAATAAAGCTGTTCGTCCCATTAAGATCCGCTGCGTTGCCGTATTTGCCTGCCGCCCATATTACACCGCCGTTTATCGTCCCGTTATTCCCGTAACCTGACGAGTCTGCTGCAGCCGTCCCACTTGTTTGGTCGAATGAATAGCGGGCGATGAGACCGGCATCCGGCATACCGTTTGTTGTGGCTGAAACAACAGCCGACACACTTGATTTTCCTGCCGCATTTTCCGAGGCGATCTTATAAAAGTACGTTGTATTGGCTTTCAATCCAAGGCTGGCAAAAGACGTCGCGGTTATTGCTTCACTATTAGCCTTTGTATAAATTTCATTAGCCGCTAAAGAATCGGCCATGTATACATGATATCCCGTTGCTCCCGGTACAGCCGACCAGCTTAAGGCAATCGAACTCTGGTCTTCCGTTGTTGCCGTTACACCCGTTGGCGGTGCCGTTACGGTTTCCAAAGTTTGTCCGTTCATCACACGAACAACTTCTGATGAACTGATCGCACGGGTATAGATTCTGAAATCGTCCACTCGTCCGTCGAGATACGGGTCGGCGTATTGGGAGCGTCCGATCCAATTCTGCGTGGTTGCGCCCATATCAGACGGTTTAAGGGTCATTGACGTATTGCTTCCCACTTCACTGCCGTCAACATAGAGAGTGCCGGTCGAGCCGTTTAATGTGACGGCCACATGGTGCCAGCCTCCCGTTGCGAGCGCCGACTGCCCGTCAATGATCTGCTCCCTCGAATTATTGTTTTTGATCGCAAAGCGGATTTTGCCATTGGCTCCATTTTTCGGCGTAAGGAACATACTAGTAGCGCTTCCAGAACCGAAGTCAAAAATCCGCGTCCAGTTGCTCGCGGTATCTAGATTCACCCAAGCCGCAACGGTGATCGTGTCGGCATCGGAGACAACACCTTCAGGTAGCGCAATATAGCCGTTTGTCCCGACAAGATCTGCTGCGTTGCCTGTTTGCCCGGTTGTCCAGGCTGCACCGCCATTTATTGTCCCGATATTGCCATATCCAGATGCGTCTGCGGCCGAAGCTCCGCTTGTTTCGTCAAATTTATACCAGGCTTTTAAATCCGTGTCGACGATGACGTTTACGGTTGCATGGTAAGCTTGCCCGTTATAGGTGGCGGTAATCGTAGCCGTACCCGCACTTATCCCGGTCACCAAGCCTGCCGAATCGACGGTTGCCACAGCCGGATTGGATGAAGTAAAGCTCGCTTGGCTTGTAAGAACCTGATTGCTTCCGTCTGGATGAATGACCCTTAATACGGATTGATGCGTATGGTTGATATGAAGCACATAACTGCTTACATCGAAAGCCGGAACGCCGGTTCCTCCCGTTGTGGCCGATACAACGGCCCACGTTGATCCTCCGGATACGCGGACCTTATAATAGTAAATCGTATTTGGCGTCAAGCTTGTATCGCTATAAGACGTTGTTGTTATTGGCGCACTGTTAATCTGTGTATACGTGCCATTTTCTTCTGTTGATCTATAGATGTTGTAACCGAGTGCGTCCGGTACAGCCGTCCAATTAAAGTTGATCGTATCCGAACCTGCCCTCGTTGCTGTCAGTCCTGTTATGCCGCCTAAGCTGATCTTGTTGCTCAAGCCATCCGCTATAGCCGCATCAGGCGTGTACAGCAGCGAAGCCAGCGGATAATCCTTTCCCGCAACCTCCGGCATTCTCGTTTCATAGGCATAGGCCAGGTATTTGAATTTCTCCTGGGTCATATCCTGCCCTTCGATATATTTATAATAGTTATATAACACACTTAGGAACGGGTCGATTCTGCCTCTTCCATCCGGGTTAATCTGTTCAAAAATTTGACCAGCATAGGTTTGGTTTGCCACTGCAGGTGTCCATAGCACATCATAACCCAAATGATACTTCAGCGCATATGTTGTCCCTTCCAACAGGCGGTCATTGAGGAAATTGAATGGATTCACCGCATTCGCGGCCGTAGACATCGTTCCGTCTACCGGGTCAACCTTCGTACCCTGGGCGTAGATGGTCTGTGCCAATGTAAACAGTCCGGCGATATTGGCGTAAGCATGTCCCACATCGCGGCCCATTTCCATTAACTGCACATGATAATCCGATGGGTCGAGCGGTTCTCCTGTCATTTCATTTATCGTCATCCATCGCATTTCATGCTTGATCGAACCGTTTCTTCCCCCATCATCGCCTAATACATTCACTGTTGCTGCTTCTACGGCCTCCGCATAGAGCTCAAGGTCATTGGTAAAGATTGCTCGCCCAATCGTTCCCATAACGGTAAACTGATGCTGGTTCATGAAAAAAGAATGAGGGTTATAAGTTACCGAGCAAAGCTCCATCATATTGGTTAAATTCTGAGTATCGGTTGCCGTCCATTTCAGACTATTCGTCGGCGTATCGGAATATCGCATAATCTCGGCAGCCGCCGCGAGCAAATAAGTGGCCGTCGCAAACCGGAAGCTTGTATGAGGAAAAACAGACTGAATACCGGAATAAGCTCTGATGATATACATCGCATTCGAACGGTACGTTTCATCCCCGGTAATGTACCACATAATCGCTTGTTTAAAAGCGACTAAGGCATCCGAATTCGCGCGCGTTCCTACATAATCACTGGGGTTTGCCCAAAATACACCATTTTCATCTGTAAAGGCCCACGGCCCGCGGATATTAACGAAAAGATCATTCCCGACTTCATATAAGATTCTTGGGTTCGGTCTGGATGCCGGGTCGGCGGCAAACGTAAGAAACGCCGTATTCCAAGGCTCATTCCCCGCTCTTACATGATCGCGCATATTGTCCAGATCGGAGAGCGACATGGCAATGCCCGGATGATGGATCATCGCCGATACCGTGTTCCCGTTTGCATCCGTGTAGGAAGCATTCACATCGGTGCCTACTGCCTGCGGTTTATAAGAAGTAATCAGCGGAGAAACAGCTGCTTCCGCTGTCTTGCTGCTCCCGATGCCAAGAAAACCTGGCATCGCCAATAGGAAGCAAATCAAACCGATGATAAACCTTCGTTTGCGATTTCCATAAATTAATAGCTTCATTACAACACGCTCCTTAGGTTTTGTGAAGCAAAACCGGCTTCGCAAGCAATCGCTTACAGCCAGAATGGTTGATTCAGCCCTTCTGCCCATTTGGAAAGAAGCCCCTAATATTTCTATCAGGGGCTTCTTTTCTACTTTTCTATCAAATGTTATCTTCTTCCTGATCTGTTGTGCGGCACGGTGACCGTAACCGTTACAACGGCTGTGTTGCCCGCTTTGTCGGTCGCCTGATAGGTGATCGTATAGACGCGTCCGGTTCCTTCATCTGAACGTTCTGCCCTGACACTGAACGAGGTGTCCAGCGTGCCGAATTCCGCATCCTGAATATCGTTCGGAACATCATCCGGACCTGTCCCCTCATCCGGCTCGTTGCTCGTAATCGAGACGAGGACGATCGATTCGATGCCGGACAGATTGTCGCTGCCATACACATCCGCTGTAATGGTCACCAGCTTATGATTCGGCGGCCACAGCTCTGTCTTATCCAATGTGACAAGCAGTTCGGGCGCTGTCTTGTCGATTTGAACCGTAACGGTATGTGCTTCTTCTACATTGCCGGCGTTGTCGACACTCCAGTATACGAGCGTATGAATGCCGTCCTCTTTCAGGCTGACCGATGCTCCGGTCTCAACTTCGCCGCCGTTCAGCGTATAATACGTCGCCGCCACGCCGGATCCGCTGTCGGTTGCCGTCAGATGTACCGTTACGTCATGATTGACCCAGCCTTGCGGAGCGTCGTCCGTCGTTTCCGGCTTGATCGTGTCGACCACTTCGATGTTGACCGGCAATGCTGCATAAGCCCCTCTTGCGTCATAAACGGAGAACGTCACGGTGTAGTCTCCGATCACATAAGGAACCCATACAAAGTCTCCGGTCGCCGCATCGAACGCCGCCCCTTCCGGCAGCATGCCTGCACCGTACGAGAGCGCGTCGCCGTCGCGATCTGTCGCGTTTACGGTAAACGCAATTTCGGTTCCTGCCTCCACGGTCTTATCCGAGATTTCCGCTAAGACCGGAATTTCGTTCAACGCTTCAAGCGCCGCAAGCAGGCTGGCGGATGCCGCATCGACCTCTTCCTGTGTTGCACCTGCATCGTTGTACACCGATTGAGCGCCCAACACTGCCGCTTCCAGCGCATTCCAGCTATCTTCCGTATACAGCGACGCATCAAGCATGGCCGCCTCATCCAGCAAGACCGGGATCAAGGTGTTGTCGATCCATTGAACCCCATTACTGTATACCGCCTGAATTTCTTCCGCGCTCATGGCGTAGTTGTACATTTGGAACTCGTCGACCATGCCGTTAAACAGCGGATCGGGCCACTGGCTCTTGCCAATGTAATTTACGCCCGGCTTGAAATCGCTCGGCTTGATTGTGACATTGTTGTTCGTTGCCTTGAGTTCGCCGTTCACATACAGCTTCGCCGTTTTGTTCCCAAGCGTCACCGCAACATGCACCCATTCATTCACCGGCATCGAAGCGGTCTCCACTCTCTGCTCGCCGCCGCCGTTCCTGATCGCGAAACGCAGCGTATTGTCGCCTGATTTCGGCGTCAGGAACAAAAACTGGCTTCTGTTGTTGCCGAAGTCGAATATTCTTTGCCAGTTGCCGCCGCCTCTCCAGTTCACCCAGGTTGCTACGGTGATTTCACCGTAACCGGAAAGAGCATGATCCTGCGGCAATGTCACATAGCCGTCCGTACCATTCAAATTGACAGTCTGGCCTATCTTGCCTTCAGCGTAACCAACGTTACCGTGAGCCGTTCCGTCATGCTTGCCGAATGCATTCTCCAGGTTGCCCTCGAACGAATAAAGCGACAACGGCACTTGATTTAGCGTTGCTTCCGCCTGTACAAGCTCGGCAGCGAGCTGCGCAATGTCTGCTTCCGGCTTCGCCAATTCCGCTTCGATCCGCGCCACTTCCTTCAGGTACAGGTAGTAGCTGCCCTGCGTATAGCCTTTAGACGGAATCACATTCAGCTTGACTTTGAAATCTACGGTTTGGCTGGCCTCGAAGGTTCCATTGCTAACCGTAAAGATCACCAGATGGCTGCCGCAATCCGCCTGTCCCGGCGTCCAGGAGAGCACGCCAGTCGCCGCGTTAAAGGATGCGCCCGCTGGCAGATTCTGCGCTTGGTAAGTCAGTTTCGCGCCCGAAGGATCGGATGCCGGCAACTGATACGCGAGCGGCAGCTTCGCAGTCACTTCCACAACCGGCTCAGCAGTGATTACAGGTAATCCTTTCACCGTAATCTTGACGGTTCTGGAGGTGGACAATACTCCGGATTTGACGGTAAAGACGACTTCATGCACGCCGCCCTGTTCTTTGCCCGGCGTCCAGTTGAATGTGCGCGTTCCCGCGTTGAAGGAAGCCCCTTCAGGCAGATTGGCTGCCTCGTACTGAGCGCCTTCAATGCCGTTCATTTCTTTAACTGTAAATGTCAGCTGCTGCTCCGCAATGACGAATTTGTCGCCGATTGGAGCAAGCACCGGCAGCCCTTCGATATACTCCAGCCCTTTGAGCGCCTCCAGCAGGCTCGCCGCGGCAGCATCGATCTCCTCCTGAGCCGCATCGGCATTACCTGCCACCGACTCTGCATTCGCGAGCGCCGGTTGGAAAGCTTCGAAGCTTTCGGTTGTGTAATATTCGGCTACAACAACGGCCGCTTCGTCCAGCAGAAGCGTAAGCAAGCTGTCGTCAATCCATCCCGTCGTGCTATTGTAAACCGTCTGAATTTCATCCGTGCTCAAGGCGTAATTGTAGATGCGGAATTCATCGACCATGCCGTTCAGCAGCGGATCATTAAACTGGCTCTTGCCGATGTAGTTATTCTTCGGTTTGAAATCGCTCGGCTTGATTGTAATATTGTTGGCAGTTGCTTTCTGCTCGCCGTTGACATACAGCTTCGCCGTACCGCTGCCGAGCGTCACCGCCACATGCACCCATTGGTTGATTGCGAGCTTCCCGGTTTGAATCATCTGCTCGCCGCCGCCATTCTTGATCGCGAATCGCAGCGTACCGTCGCCGGAACTTGGCGATAGGAACATAAACTGATTGTTGTTGTTGCCGAAGTCGAATATTCTTTGCCAGTTGCCGCCGCCCTTCCAGAATACCCAGGTCGTAACTGTCAGCTCATCGTAATGGGCAACCGGATGCGTCTCAGGCAGCTTCACATGGTGTTGTCCGTTCAGGTCGATAGCCTGCCCGATCTTGCCGGACGGATATTCAGGGGTTCCATAAACGGTTCCATCGTCCGTCGTTCCGATGGCGTTGTCCGCGTTGCCTTCGAACGAATAGAGCGACAACGGCACTTGCACGAGCAGCTTCTTCGCATCGTAGATTTCGTCAATCAGCTGCGCCTCGTTAAATTCAGGCTTCATCATCTCCGCTTTAATACGATCCAATTCCTTATGGTACAGGTAGAAGCTCGCCTTCGTATAGTCGGAGGCCGTCAAGCTCTCCGCATCCTCCAGCACCACCGAAATCGGATCCGCTTCTATGGAAGCAGTGGCCGAGAACGGTTGCGGGGAGCCGTCGTCATGAACGGCTAGCACCTTATAATACGCCGTGCCATACCGTAAAGCGTCCTTGAATGGCTTCGCTCTTGTACCCGTGAGAACCTCCTCCCAGGGGGAGCCGTCTTCCAGTACGGTCGTGCCTGCCTTGAACACCGGATCGGTCAAGCTCGCGGCTTCATCATAGGTGCGGTATACGTTGAACCAGGAGGCTTGCTTCGGTTTAGTCCAATGCAAAGTGATTTGATCTTTATCTTTTTCAACAAACGGAATCAGACTCTCTCTCGGCATACCCGATACGGTTACTTCACTGAATGCTGCCTCTTGAGACGATATGAGCCCTGTATAATAGGCATATGGGAATAAACTATCTATCTCGGCAATGTATTCCCAATCGACTCCATCCTTCGATGCAAAAGCATGGGCGAGCTGTGAGTTATGATGCCACAACAGCTTGACATAAGGATAGTCATCGACATGATAGCCTTTAATTTGATGATTCCACGGACTTACAGGTATACCGCCATTCCATACTCCAAAGGACACTCGATTACGATGCTGCAATACCAGGTTCCCTTGGTCATCCGCGCCAAAATAAAGATAACGGGAATTTTCAGAAAGGAATTCCCTTAGCATAATACCGCTGAGAGCGCCGCTATTCTGATCAATCCTGGCACTGATAGAGCTGTTTCCAACGGCTGGCTGATGGACAAAGTGGAAGGAGTCCTTAATATCTCTTCTATAGATATTAAAATCGTCCCCTTCTCCCAGCCCTGTTCCATCCGCATTCTGTATTGTGACCACATCACCGTTAACCGTTGCGCTGCCTTGCGTGGTCCCAATGAGATCCTGCTGCCATGGAGAAGCAAGATTTTTGGATGCGGCATCGCTCAGATCAGCTTTTGCGCGCCATGACTCCCAGCCTGATCCATGTTCATTCACGGCTGCCACTTTATAATAGTATACCTTCCCATTCACCACATCGGTATCTTTATAGTGATTTCCAGTCAACCCTTCTGCAATCACAGCATAAGGACCCTGTTCGGTTTCAGAACGTTTGAGGGTATACGTTTGTCCTCCAGCAGCGGTTTTCCATATCACGTCTACAAATCCATTTCCTTCAACCGCTTTGACAAAATCGACATGATTGGGCTTTGGAGCCGGATCAAGTTTGGACGATAATTTTAAAACCATTCCTGTTTCAGGTCCGATGGTTACTTTTCCATTGATGACCGGAATATTTTGTTTTGAAACAAAATCGAAAATCGTATCTCCTGTATAATCAGAAGGCAGCTCCACCTCAAAGGAGCTTTCATTCTGGTATTCAGGACGAGTGGTATTCAGGAGGATGAAATACTCCCCATATCTTGCAGCCATTACATCCGTCAAACCCCCATAGGGGTGATCGACTTCAAGATTATCCCGCACCACTTTACCAACCCCTGGCTGATACGCAATAGGTAATATTTCACCTGCCAAGGATTGAGGCGCAAATCCTCTGGTTTGCGGATGATTTCGCTGGTAATATAGATCCACATCTTGTTGTCTGATGTAGTAATCCTCATATTGAAATTGATTGTTGGTAGCAACTTGTACTAATCTCACATACTCAGGAGTAATAATATGAAGCCTTCCAGTAGCCGGAACCCCCATATTCAGCCATGATAAAGCCCCGAACATTCTAAAGTCCCCATCCCGCATGGAGAGGAATTTAGTATCCACATCGATCCATGCGAACTGTTCATAGTCCTCCGGGTTCACACCCAATTCGGCAATCTCATCTTCTGAATAATAATCAAAATCAGTCTGCGGGATCACAACCCCGGCCTTTACATCATCAAATCTGTCATAGTCCGCACGTTTTGTGAATATATACTCATAGCTATCACGCAGATTGAAATCCTTTGTGGACAAATCATCCAGAAAGCGATTATCCATCTTCAACTGCTTCATGGCCCCAACGGTATATTTGGCATATTCCCAATACCGATCCCATTCCGGACCGCTGAAACGCTCCTCATGATCCGCCATATACTTTTCTAAATAAGCATAGGACGTTCCATATCCAAGCATTCTAGGACCATAAGCGATCGTTCTGGAAGGCATACCATAATTTCGTTCATCTAGAGTAGCATTCATCGCCATGATTCGTTTGCCCTCATCATCCAAGTCAGCGAGTCGAGTCCACAAACGACCATGAAAGCTGTTAAGAGCAAGCTTCAGAAGTTCATCATTGATTTCTTCTTCCCCAGGCTGATTCAAGGTTTTATAGAAGTAATCCAAAATATAATTGGTTACTTCCCCATAAATTCCTACATAGTGATTTTCTCTTCCCAACCCGGCTTTGGTTAGATTTGTATAATGTTCTCCATAAGGCTTGCGTCGTACAACGTTACCTTCTTCATCCAATTTGCTTTTTGCAAGTCCTTTTCCGATAATGTGAACATAATCATCTGTAAAGACAGCAGCAGTATTATGAGAAAACAAAGAATGATACACATCTAATTCTTCTCCATTAGGACCGACCAATACTTCTTCGCCTAACCATGGTGCTCCTCCAAACATTTCTAATAAAATTCGATGACTGCGCTCTCTCCCTTCATAAAATTCGGACCCTACCATCCTGAGTCCTTCATGGGCTTTCCAAGCGCCTTCATACGTATAGAACACCTGATTCGAAATATAAGATTGTCTGGAACGGGCGAAATCAAAATTCGCTTTCAGTACCCGTCCCCATGCTATGCGACGGGTTAATGGTTCGCCATTCCACCCTGCGCTGGCAAGGGAAAATTCTCCTTCAACCGTTCCCGTATCAAAGGGTTCATCCAGAAATGCTTTGTATGCTTCTTCTCCTAACACTTCATCATCAAAGATCAGGGTTTCTGCAAGATACAAAGCCTCTCCTAATTCGCCGTAAAAGCCGCCCCAATCCCCCTGGTGTCCGCCGCGAAGCACCAGTCTTGTATCCCCATAGTAGTTTTTCGTATGAACATCAATGGCTTGAAACATACGCGTTAACGCTTCACGTTTATCTTCCGGGGTTTGCATGGGAGACATGTCCTGTTTCAATACCATGGCATAATAGCGAAGATGATTTGTGTACTTAGCGATATTTAACGTGTTATTCGGGTTATTGCCAAGATGGTTATACAGATTCATAAAGAGGTTAATTTGGTCTTGTTCTAACTGTCCAATTCTTGCTTCAATTGCCTCATAGGTATCACCAGATCGCAGTACGGTCTCCGGTCCCTGATTTTCATTAAATTTATACCCCTGCACTTCGTCATCTACATCAATATAAGCCTGGGTATGGGTATAACCGGTATAGTACCCCCTTGATGGTTGATTTACCTCACCCCAGGGATCCGTTGTATTGATTGTGATTTCAACGATTTCCTTCCCTCTTGTTGACTCCAGAGGAAGCACAATGGTGCTGTATATAAATTGATTCGGTGCTCGTTCGCCGCCAATCAGAGGCGAATAATCCGAATTTCGGAAATATCCGACCTGTTCGCCATTGATCACAAGCATTGTTCGAACGCCTGGCTCCACAACATCATTTCCTGAAACCTTCACCGTAAAGTAATTTTGCAGATACGGATCCACCTTCATGGAAAAGGTTAAAAACCCACCTGTATCTGAAGCAGGAATACGCGGCTCAGATACCCTGGCATTCTCACCCAAAAAACCGGTGATCACGCTCGTAAAGTCGCCTCTGAAATTGTGAGCGCTTTCGGAATTGACATTACCGAAATCGAGCTTGTCCAAGTAACCGTTTGCAGATTGAACCGGTGTCGGTACAGGCTGCGGATCTTCATTAGCCGCAAATACACGATTGTTCGCCGCGGGGACGAGCAATTGCAGCAGCATGACTGCCGCCAGACAGACGGCCAAGGCGCGTACCGCCCAGGTTGCATTCTTGTTGTGCATAACCATTAATAATTCCCCTTTACGTAAATTTTTTAATAAACAGGAACACCTAAAGATTTGATATAGCTAAATCTCTAGATGTTCCTAATTTATCGTGATGTAAATTTCGATATGTTACTGCTTTTGAGCAAGGAAGGCATTGATTTGATTCTTCAATTCTTCCTTAATCTTATCTACACCTGAATCCTTCAAATCCTTATTCATCTTCGCCAAATTCTCTTCAACATCGCCGAAACCGGACAATAAGAACGGAAGATACTTGTCCATAACGGTGTTGACTTTAGCCATTTCATTTTTTACAGGCCCTTGATCAAATATAAATCCTGCCAGTACATGTTTCTGATACGTTTCCGGCTTAAATTGATATTCATAATATTGTTGAACTTGCTCCGGCAATCCTGCAGGAATTCGATACAATGTCGGATTCCAAGTCAACTGGAAAGCGGGGAAAAGGTAATTTTTAGTCGTATCCACTCCTTCCGGAATATCCCACTGCTTATCTCCTACAGCCTTCCAGTTTTTACCCTCGATACCGTAAGTGAATAAGTCATTGTTCTCCTGACTGGAGAAAATCCAATCCAGGAATTCCATGGCTCTATCAATTTTTTTGGAATTAGCAGGTATAGCAATGGCATTCCATGCCTTGCCATCCGTAGATTGGGTTCCAGGCGCCATCTCCTGATTGTTCTTGAAGATCGGCCAGAAACCGATCTCCGCGTTCGGATCTCGTGCCACTTGCTCGTTTACTTTCCCCTTGAAACCGCCTATGGGCACGTATCCGGCAGCTTCAGTCTTACCTGTTCCAGCCACGCCATTCAAGGTATCTGCCGGAATAAATTTGTTAAATCGCTTCGCTTGATTAAACTGGTTCATAAGATATTTCAGACCGTACTCGGGATGAAAGTTAGCCCATTCGGATGCCGGATCGCCATATGCTGCCACACCTGCAACGGATTTCCCATCATCGGCGATTTGAACGTAAACGAAATTTCTCTTCGGATTCCCATGGCCGGTAAATGGAAATACTTTCCCCTCCAGCGTTTGTGCATTGATATCGGTAAATAGTTTGAAGAAAGCAGTGTTTCCATAGTTTCCAAACGGGATCATGTCTTTTTCGTTTTCTTTAACTTTTTCAAGGAAGTTATACAAATCGTCATAACTGCTGATATCGTTCATTCCATACTTCTTTAACAAATCTTTTCTGTACCAGACGCCTTCCATATCCATAAACGTGTTTGCAAGCGGAACGGTGTAGATTTTGCCATTGACTTTATTGTCATTGATATATTCAGGTGAAAATGCCTTCTGAAGTCCGGGATATTTAGGGTTGTTAAAGTATTCGCTTAAATCTGCCAATGCGCCTTCTCTAATGAATTTATCCCTTTCCCATGGGTTAAAGAGGTCCATGTCTTCTCCCGATGCGATCCATAATTGATGCTTGGCTCCATAGTCGCCAGGCGGTGTAAAGGTAAGATTCAAGGTCGTATTAAGCGTATCCTTCGTCCGTTTCTCAAACTCCTTAACGATGGTATCGACATCGCGATACATCCCGTTTTCAACCCCGAACAGACGAATATTAAGCGTAACCGGATCCTTATTCGCTGCGGGCGCAGTGCTTTCTGTCGCATTGTTGACAGGCGCCTTGCTTTCTTCCATACTTCCAGTCGGCTCGTTTGCTTGCTTACTGCATCCAACGAATAAAGCAGCAAGCATCGTTACAGCAATCAGTACTACAAAAAACTTTTTGTTCATGTTACTTCCTCCCTTTTATTATTCAATCATATATACTAAACCGCTTTTGCGGGTTTAGCCCTTAACAGCTCCAACTACTAATCCCTTAATAAAGTACTTTTGCAGGAATGGATAAACAAAAATAATGGGACCTACAGTGACTACGGCTGTAGCCATTCTGACAGTATTCTGTGGGAGTACATAACTAACTGTAGCTCCTTGCAAATAATCTAATTGATACATAAATTCCACTTCTCTCATTACCTTCATAATCAGATATTGCAAGGAGTACAGATCTTTATTGTCAATAAAAAGGGTGGCTGTAAACCATTCGTTCCAGAAACCGAGTCCATAAAACAATCCGATTGTTGCCATGGCAGGTTTGGCCAATGGAAGGATGATTTTAAATAAAATGTAGATGTCATTCGCTCCATCTATTTTGGCGGATTCCGCCAGCGAATCCGGTATTTGCTTGAAGAAGTTTCTTAACAGAAACATATTAAACGGATTAACCAACCCCGGTAAAATATAAACCATGATATTATCGCTTAAACCTAAATATTTGGCGATAAGAAGATACGAAGGTATCAAACCTCCGCTAAACAGCATCGTAAAATAGACGAAAAAAGCAATCTTGTTTCTGTGAGTAAACGTTTTGACGGAAATGGCATAAGCCATCGCACTGGTAACGATCATGCAAAGGATCGTACCCACAACCGTGAAAATGATCGTTGTCTTGTAAGCGGTGAATATGGTGTTATCCTGAAAGATGACCTCGTAAGCAGTTAACGAGAAATCTTTTGGAAAAAGAGCAAAGCCGGTCAATTTTACTGCTTTTTCGTCTGATAGGGAGCTTGATATAATAAGGATAAAAGGCACAATACAAAATATAGAAAATAGGGCCATAAAAAGATAAGAAAATGTATCTATTGCTTTACTCTCCAAGCTGTTTTTCATTTTTAATCTCCTTCCTTTAAAAGATCGCTGAATCCGAATCATACTTCTTGGCAAAATAATTCGATACATATACGATGATTAAACCTACAAATGATTGATAAAATCCGATCGCAGTAGACATGCTGATTTCATTCATTTGCCTAAGCATTCTGAATACATAAGTGTCTATGACATCGGTCGTTTCATACAAATTAGGGTTGTCGCCTATAATCGCATAAATCATTCCTAAATCCCCATGGAATATGCCTCCGATGCCGAATAAGGTCAAAAGCACAACTGTTGTTCTAAGCTGCGGCAAGGTAATCTTTGTAATACACTGCAACCGGCTGGCTCCATCAATTTTGGCAGCTTCATACATGTCCTGGTCAATGCCTGCTATAGCAGCCAAATAGATAACGGAGCCGAAGCCTGCGGCTTTCCATATTTTCAAAACAATCAGTATTCCGACCCATAAATTCGGATTGGAGTAAAAACTGATTTCCTGCCCTTCTTGAATAAAACCAAACGCTTTCAAAATGGAATTAATAAATCCTACATCCGTCGACAATAATGCAAAAACAAACATCGAAACTAATGTCCAGGAAATAAAATTCGGCAGAATGACAATCGATTGTGTCACTTTCTTGAAAGATTTGGAGGTGATTTCAGATAGCACAATGGCAATAAGGATCGAAAAAAACAACCCGGTAACAAGAAACAATATATTTAAATACAACGTGTTCCAGGTTACAATCAGCCAATCCTTTGAAGTGAAGAAATACTCGAAATTTTTCAGACCGACAAATTTACTTTTAAACAATCCTTTCACAGAATTAAACTCTTGAAAAGCTACCACTAACCCTGCCATCGGCAGATACTTGAAAATCACAAAATATAAAACACCCGGCAAAACTAATAAGTACAAATAGAAATTTTGTTTTACATCTGATAGGAAACTCTTTTTTTTCTTCTTAATGGGTATGCTGTCTGCTTTATTATTGCTCAAAGCTACATTCACATTTATCATCCTCCTCGTATGCTAAATAGATCTCTCGGCTCGCGTCGTGGTAATAGATCTCTCGGCTCGCGTCGTGGTAACACTGAAAGCCTTTGCCCTTTTGACTCTAATGCCAAGTTTATGAGTGTTCAAGTTCTCGTTTTGCCAAAATGCCGATTTGATGGTTTTTGAACCGGTTCAAAATATCACTGTAAAGGATCCCGATGCTTTTTGAACTCGGGCGGTTTTTACAGAGCCAGGCGGTGACTAAACTAACGGCAGCATAATGGAGTAAAAGGGGAAGAAAAACAAAAAATCACCAGATGGGGAGTATGCAAACTAGAATTTCCAGAAGTGTTGATCGGAGTTATGGAGGCTTATTAAAAAATGGATTTACGCTTGAAGGGATATTTCGTCATGCGAGGATTTGGACAGGCCAAGGCTTAATTGATATAGACCATTTCGCTAAATTAAGAGAAGACATTGTTGGTTTGCTGATCTTATGCTCTAATGGAACTGACAGACCCTATTCGGTCGAAAACGTCCATTTTTCCATTGTAACGGAACTGTATGCGCTTATTTGCCCTATGCACCCTGAAAAACCGGGATTTGTCCGCAAATAACGTCGTACAGTTCCGTTAGATTTTGAAAACGGCCGATTTCGTCTGAATAACGTCTCGTAGTTCCGATAGGATCCGGCCTGCGGACAGACCGATCCATAAGGCCAATCAGAGCCGGGACGTTATACTTGCCGAAAAATGATTTTTCGCCTTCTTGGCCCGGTTTCCTATCCGTCACTCGCTTTTTGAACTCCCATTATTCTGAATACTAATTCTATAATTCTCCGGAGTACTGCCAAAGTGTTTTTTAAATACTGTAAAGAAGTGCTTACTATTCTCTGGATACCCCACTAATTCAGCAATCCTGCTGACAGGATAATCCGTTTCAATTAGATGCCTCTGCGCTTCTGACATCCTGCATTGTGTAATATAATCTGATAATGATATACCCGTTATCTCTTTGAAAATAGACCTGACATAATTACAAGACAGCTCTACATACTCTGCTACTGTCTCCGTTGAAATATTTATATCATCATAATGCATTCCAATATAATTTTTAATTTTACTTACAATAATGGTTTTGGCATTTTCTTTAGCATCATTGCCTTTTGCCTCTACAGCTTTGAAGCAGAGTGAATAGAGATACGTTTTTATTTCCTCCAACGTTTCGCAAGTTTGGATCTCAGAAACAAGCACCTTTATGCTGTATTCTCCATTCTCAATACTAGTCTTGGCTATACCGCTTAGTGTCCTTGTAAGTAACACGGCTAACTGCAACACCGTTATTTGTATTTCATCAGCACTATAAAAAGCAAGCATTTCAAAAAACTCATCAAGGCTTTTGTCTATTTTTCTTAAATTGCGTTCCTTTATGGCTTCGATCATTCTCTTCTCAATATCATAAGGATATTCATGGAGATCATTATTATTTCGTTCAGCTATATCACCATATTCTATTACTGCTTTTCTGCCGAATATCATTCGGTAATTCGAAGCTGCCAGTGCATGCTGGAAGGATTTACTTATACCTTCAACTCCTTCTACAGTATCGCCTATTCCCGCAGTTACAGAAATCTTCAGATATTTGTCTACTTTATCTTGTATTTCCTTTGTGTTATCGATTAATCTACTCAAAATCTCGTCATTTCTATTATTTACATTTAGAATAATACTTACATAATCGTGTCCGTTATCAATGCCCTCTACCTTAAATCGTTTATCACTAAAGAATTCACTTGCAATGTTAAGAATTGCAAATTTAACTAATCTTACGTCTTTCGACCATTTACCTGAAAGAACATTTTCAAGTGAATCCATTTTAAGCACAATGGTCAAAAAGAATGGATTGTCAAAACTTACCCCGCATTCCATCATATAATCTTTGTCGTAGATTTTATCGTCAATTTCCCCATCAACTAATTTTCCCAAAAATGTCTTCTTCTTATCATTCAATAATCTGTTTGAATCCAGTCTGTATTTATGAAGCAATTTTCTAAAGGGATTATATATACTTGATGTAAAAAATGCAGCTAAGATGATCCCCACAAGTATAAAAATAATCGTTAAAATCAATAATGTTTTTTGCATAGAAAATGCTGACGATAATAGCTTGCTATATTCGCCAATGCCTATAAATATCAAGCCTAGATGCTTAGCTTTCACATAGCTGACAAGTGATTCCTTATCATTAATCTTAGTTATAAAACTGCCTTTTTCATTGTTAGACTGCATGATTTGTTTCGTAAAGCTTTCATTGGCAAGATTTGTATTGATCATAGAAGTGTCATCATGAGATAATACGTTACCGTCTTTATACATAATCAATACCTGATTAAGATCTCCGGCACTTCCACTGGTAACCATCTGCTGTAGTATTCTTTGATTTAGATTAATTACCAATGACGATTCAATTTCACCATTATTTGAAGTGTTTGTAAGAACCAAGGTCAAGAAATTTTCGCTTATATTTATATTATTTATTACATAATCCACTTTTCTTGTAAAATATTCAGCTGAAACGATATTTCCCGGTTTCCTCAGTATATTGATTATATCTTGATCCAAAAAATCAGTTGTAGTCTGAATCCCTTCCCCTACCTCAGATATGCTGAATATTACCCTGTCAGCCTTTGAATTATAAATATAAATGGAGCGAATAAGCGGACTTGACATCACATATTGCTTGAGTTTTTTAAATACATCCTGATCGGCGAAGGCATCTGATTTATCAGCATACAAACCATAATTAAGATCACTATCCAGATTATTGATAAATAATTGATAAAAATTATAATAAACATTTATGAGCATTAGATCTGCAATATAATAAGATTGCGATATAAAATTTTCAGAGGTTTGACTGACTTGCTCTATACTTTTTTTGCTGTAAGTACGAAATAATACAAAGGAAAAAACGGATAATAGAACGATAACAATAACTAAATAGGATGATAAGATTTTTATTAATAAAGTATTTCTTCTATAGAGGGATTTTAGCCTGCCCCCTACTCTATCTACTTTCATTTTGCAGTCCCCCTCGAAATATCTATTGGGAGAACGTCCTGGGAAACCAATCTTGTATATGCAGTCCCCCAGTTCGCCCAAGGCGAGTCCTTGATGACCAAGTACGCCTCAAATTTGATAATCACTTGCGAAACTGAATGCCATGGGTTTGTTCATTTATGTCGAAATTCCCCTGCTCCGCACTTAGAATCAACTCGCCATTGATCCGCAAATTGGTAAAGGTGACCCCTTCCACACTCCGTTCACGGTCAAACCCGTATATGCGGTTTTTGTTTTCATTTTTGCCATTATAGGTCACATTCCGGAAATGAATGTTCTCAATACGTTTGCCGGCAACAGGGTTATATTTCTCGTTCCACACCACACGGATGTCCACCAGCTGGCCCAGTTCAAAATCCTCCACACGGATGTTGTCATAGGTGACGTTCCGCACCGTGTTATTATCGCCGACATTAATATTCATGGCCCCCCAATAACCGGGCTGGGGCTCATGATGCTCCAAAATATCAATATTGCTGAACTGGATATCCTCGATCAAGTCTCCCCGACGATAGTCCCCATGTCCGCCGATATTTATTGCATGAGCTACGTCAGCCCAAAGGACGGAGTCTTTGACACTTACGCAGCGTGAATCCCCTTTATAATCCCAACGGCTTCCGTATACGGCAATGCAATCGTCGGACGTCCGCAGGAACACATCCTCGATCTCAATATGCGAGCTGGACATCATGTCGATACCGTCGCACCATCCCCGCGTGCTGAAGGATTTGAAGTTGCGGATCCGGATATGCTCGGACTTGCCGATATAAATGCTATAGTGAGGCGGATCGAGTAGCACGATCCCTTCCACGGTAATATGTTGCGAGAAGAGGATTCGGACACCCCGGAACGCAGAAAACCGGTGAAAGTCAGCTAAATACAGTACTCCTCTGCCACGGATGGTAACATTCTGTACTTGATCACAGACGAGGGAGCCGACCACAATGGCACCGCCGGCGATATAGACGGTTTTCCCAGACGGAATACGGAAGATCGTCTCCTCCAGATAATGCATCCCCGGCCCGAAATAGATCACTTCCGGCGCCGCTCCCCCGGGCTCCTTCGGACTGTCGGCCAACCGATAAATATCCTCCATCCGATGGATGGCAGGCTTCAGGAACAGCACGTTCGAGGCGTCCGGTTTCGGTGGATTCTCCTCCGGGGCATTCGCGAAAAGATGCAAATTGCTAAACCGGTCCCCATTCACTTCAATGGACAGCTTACACGGTTCATTCAAACGGAAGGTAATCGCCGCTCCTTCCACTTTGAACGGAATTTGCTTCGAAAGGGGCCGGATGACGACTTGCTGTACGGTTTCCTTCCGGCTCTCGACCCTTACCTCCACAGTTCCTTCCATGTCAAAGTAGGCCATGGAGGCCTGTCTGACATTGTGCATGTCCACCTTCGCTTCATACACGAAGAGTGGCTGCCAGCTCTCCCCCGGAATGCGGACGCTAACCTCAAAATCATCCCGGCCTACCGCCCTTTCGGGCGCTTCCCAAACTTTTAATAAGTCCATCGATTTTCTCCTATTAATGGGTTTTGTCATCATCATTACTTACCGCCTTTATCAAGATACGCCTATATTTGCTCGACCAGCTCTGCCCGGATCTTGTTCAATCCCAGCACGTGGAGTTCCATATTCATTTTCGCGGCCGTTTCTCTCCAGTTCTTATCGGAGCCTGTTACGAAGAGGTGCATGTATTCGCCCAGCTTAGGTGTAACTTTGGCAATTTCCGTCTTCACCGACTCTGAATTGAAGACAAATTGGTACAGAGGCAGCGCATATTAGGCATCGCTGCTTTTTACGTATTCGAGCATCTTTTGCGCATATGGATCCGCATTCACATTCGTGCGTTCATACATAGCATACATTGAAATTTGATACCATGGAAAGTTGTATTTTTTTCTTGTTCGTCCGTACGCGAATAGCCTTTGTCTTCGACCTTGGTCCAGTGTTCGCCCTCCAATCCCCAGGTGAACAGATCATTGTTTTCCTGGCTGGTGAAGATCCAATCCAACACTTTCATCGTACGGTTAACATTTTGGGACGTTGTAGCCATATTTCTCGCGCAAGTCCTTACGGTAAACGCTTTCATCAAACCGGGGTATATATCATTGTTGAAATACTTTTCAATAGGCTGATAGTACCCCCATGCAATATTCTGATAGAAGCTCCCGGTGCCAAGATAGTCAAACGTCAAATCCAATTCCTCACCAGCGGCCATCTTTAGTCCAAGATTCTGCTTCAGTTCGCTGCCGGCCCACTCGATAGCGAGCTTGGTATTCAGTGAATCCATGGTGCGCTTCTTGAACTCGGCCAACACCTTGTTCATCTCGATCGGCTTTGTTTGCATAAACAAAAATTTCAAGCAGGAGCAGACAATGCTGGCGAAGATTTTGAGGCGCTCGAAGCAACTGCGTCTTCGGCATTCCTCTTATTGTTGCTGCTTTTGCTGGTGCAAGCGGCAACAGACAAGCCATCGCTGTGGATACCAGCAACACGGTTGCTTTCTTGATCGATTTCCTTTTCATGCTGTGAATGCATCCCTGCCTCCCTCTATTTAGGATAACGATCTATTTAGGATAACAATGAATTTATACAGGCTTTCTCACTGCTCTCTCTTCTCGATGCCTTAAGTATGCACGGAACAGCACTTGCACACCAGTTCAAAATGTAACGATCGCTGTAAATTAAACCTTTAAATGCTTTAACCGTGCAAGCATCCTGTGATTTAAGGACATGAAACAAGGTTGCGTCCCGAACATCCGACTGTCGGGTACGCAACCTTGTTTGTATACCATCAATTCAATCGATGCTCCGTTCGGTAATGATGCGGCGACTTGCCAGCGTACTTCTTGAACGAGACATAAAAGTAGTTGGAATTGGCTATGCCGACCATCTCGCTGATCTTAGCAGCGGGATAGTCGGTTAGGATCAGCAGTTCCTTGGCTTTCTCAAACCGGTAGTTGCTGAGATATTAACTTCTGGTCTCGCCGCATAGATCGTTGAAAATTTTGCGGACATGGTTTTTGGTCATTCCGGGTTGCTGTATTCCGCATGGATATACTCATTCACCTTCTCGACAATCTTGACATTTCGTAACGAATAATCACTTTCCCGGAAATCCATGATCTTCTCGCAAATCCTTATATATTCTTTCTTTATCTGGTCCAATGTGTCCCACTGCCGCAATGATTCAGACAACGAGGACAGATCCTTGCGCAGCAATTCATCATCATCCGTCATCATCTTCGAAACACGTTCCTCTTCATTTTGATACTCCGAGATCGGCGCTTATGCCCGATACGAAATCCTCATTAACAATTCGATTACAGCGCAACCGATATCATGAGAAAATCTATCATAATACGTTAATATCAAAGTACGTTAATAGTATGGTCATTGTATCAAATACTAAGTTCATTGAAAAGAAAGCTTAAACTCTCTTACTATGAAAGCAACATGATCAATCTTCCGCTCTAAGATTTAACTCAAACTCCTTGTCGCGGTCACAGATCAGAACACCGTCCACAACCTCCAGCTTGGCAACCTGAATGGACGAGCGGCGAATTTCATAGCCCGAATCTTCATTATGTCCTTTAACACGGCCAGGATGAGTGAAATAAAAGATGTACCCCTCTTCTCCTTGAACGACCACATCCGCGTGAAGGCCGATCGTTCCGTCTTCCTCACGCGAGCCTGGCGTGTCGAGAATGAGGCCGTTTCGTTCCCATGTCTCAAGATCATCGGAACGGAAAACACCTTGTCCTCTCCATTCGTCTATGATAAGCCAATAATATCCTTTTAAGTGAAACACATTCGGTCCT
>NZ_JBEQAP010000002.1:0-209654 GCF_041640265.1 Cohnella sp. | reverse complement strand
GTGGTTTCTTTCGGTAAGCACCGGACCAATTGGCTGCCAATCATACAGATCCTTGCTCTCGGCAGCGTAGGTATGATTCCACTGCTTATACCACATTCGAAACGTGCCGTTCGGCAGTTGGTAAACACAGGCATCGATCACGTTCTCCTCACTAATTCCAAGCGTGGACTGGAACTCCCAACGAATAAGGTCGGGGCTTGTATAATGCCTGATACTAGCCTTGCCCGTCCAATCTTCCGGTACACCGTGGACGTAAGTGACATACATATGGTATAGCCCATCATGCCAAATGATTTCAGGCGCCCAGAACGTATTTCTGCCCCATTCTGTTTCGAGACCTTCCAGGGTTCCCCGGTAAACCCAAGTTGATCCGCCATCCGATGAAGAAGCAACACCGAGATCGGTGCCATGCACCCATCCGAATTTCGGACCTTCCTGCGTTGCGCGGCGGTTCGTATAGATCATCCACCATTCCTTGTTCTGACGATTCCAAATGACTACAGGATCCGCCGCCCCATCATAGATGGGATCCCTAAACAATGGCGATTTCATTTATACTCAACTCCTTTGAATTCCCTTGTAGTTGAGGCTCCTGCGACCTCATGACAAAATTGGTCTACATCGATATAACCTTGTTCATTCTCGCAGTTATAGCTATATAATCCGATCCGATCTCCCCTATAATTCCCCCACCCCAGCTGATAGGCGCCTCCAAAGCTCGTGAAATGTACCCCATCGATGCTATATTCGTAAAGGTTGATTCCGTCTATGTTCCACGCAGACCTTAACCAAAGGGTGCCAACCGTTAATTGCGGGCCCCATTCAATCGCACCCGAATTATTAAACTTCAGCATCCTTGTCCCATTCTGTTGTTGAATGCCAATCTTGCAATAGGTTTTTGCAAAATGGCAAAGACCCGCTTCTTGTCCGTCTGTCATGCCGCTGATCTCTATTTTTACGGTTGCCATATTGTGAACGGTTCTAAACGCTCTTTGTGAAATGACGTTGCATACGGTAAAAAAATTGTCCTTGTCGATGGGTTGGCATGCGTATAGACGCAAATAGCCGGGCCGTTCCGTTAACGACCATTTGTCTGCTTTCGGCTGATGGTTCCATTCCCAATACGGCTCAAGCACCGGTTGGTTAAAATCGTCATTTGCGGCAAGAACCGTCGCAGGATGTCCATTGATGGGCTTCCTGCCTCCCCATACCATCTCCCCGATTCCGTCGCCGTCCGTATCGTTTCCGATGATCGGCCATCCGTCAACCCACGTTACGGGCAGCAAGTGAAGCGTTCTCCCTTCGTAATAGCCGCCCGTTCCTTGATGACTAATGAAATACCACTCCCCGGAAACCGTCTGAACAAGTCCGCCTTGATTAGGCTCCCGATCTACTTCCATGCCGTGCGTATGGATAAGCTCCTTTTCCTCATAGGGCCCATAAATATGTTCTGACCTTAACATCATAACAACTCTGACTTCAATGCCTTCCCTACGGTGAACCTCGCTGTGGAAAAAATAGTAGCATCCGTTTATTTTATAGAGCTTATTGGCCTCGCTGCCTTTGTACTGATGAATAATCGTATCGCTGTCATGCAATAGTTCTTTGCCGTCTTCACTTAGTTTAAATAAATGGATATTATAGTTATTGGCGAAATTGGTGGCAACAAAATAGCCTTGTCCGTCATCGTCCCAGAACGGACAGCAATCGTCCCAGCCGGTAACCTCCCAAACTTGATGAAGCGGCTCCCAAGGTCCCGCCGGATCGGAAGCCGTGCTCATAAACAATCCTTCATCGGGCGTGAAAAAATATACCCAATATTTATCCTTGTGGAATCGGATGGCGCCTGCCCAGACTCCTCTGCCGTAACGGTTCATTCGGTCGTAATTGTATTCCGGGCCGATGCTTGTCAAATCTTGCACAACATGCCCGATCATGCTCCAATTCACAAGATCTTTGGAATGCAGTACCGCCATCCCCGGAGAGCAATGCAAAGTAGAGGAGATACCGTAATAATCATCTCCGACTCTAATGACATCCGGATCGCTATAATCTCCTGGCAAAATAGGATTGACATAGGTGCCGTCCCCCTGATCTCCCCAAAACCCCTTCTTCGATAATAAGCAGTAGTTATCCTCCATACATCGTTATCCTTTCAAGTTCTAAATTTGGCTTACTCCGGTATGACGATGTAACTTCTTCCTTCGACTGCCTGGAACTCGTATCGTCCGTTTGCAATCAGATTCGTCAGAACAGGTTGATTGTTCTCCAGGATGCGGATCGGTCGCTGAACCTGAAGTCTGCATGTCCGGGTCATGGAGGAACGGATCTCGGCCTGGGTGAATTCCCCGTTTGCCCATGCCAGATCAATCTCATAGCCTCCTCGCCCTCTCAGCCCCTTGATATAGCCGCTCTCCCAAGCATCCGGCAATGCCGGCAGAAGCTGGATTTCTCCTTGGTGCGATTGCACCAGCAGCTCTGCAATCCCTGCAGTCGCCGCGAAATTGCCGTCAATCTGGAACGGCGGATGCGCATCGAAGAGATTGGCGTAAACCCCTCCGCCATGAATGCTCGGCTCGTCTTCCTTCACGAGAGTCAGCATGTTGGACAACAGACGGTGCGCACGATTGCCGTCTTTGAATCGGGCCCACAGTCCTACTTTCCACCCGAGGCTCCAGCCTGTTCCACCGTCTCCCCTTATTTCGAGCGACTTTCTTGCGGCATCGAACAGACGGGGCTCCGCCCTTTCCGTCAGCTGTCTACCGGGGTAGACGCCAAACAAATGGGACACATGCCGATGATAGGTGTCTTCATCCTCAAAGTCCTTATACCATTCCTGCAGTTGTCCGTGTTTGCCGATTTGGAGCGGCTGAAGCTTCGTGAGCGCATCCGTTAATTTCGACCGGAAAGCTTCATCAGTGCCGAGAATTTCAGATGCTTCGATGCAATTTGTAAATAAATCCCATATAAGCGAAATGTCCATCGTTGCAGATCGGCTTACTGCATAGTGCTTGCCGTCTATGGCGAATTTATGTTCAGGTGAGGTCGAAGGCGCAGTATGCAAATACCCTTGGTCGTCTTCGTACAGCCAATCGAGACAGAACATGGCGGCTCCCTTCATTAACGGGTAAGCCTTGTCTCTAAGGAATTCACGGCTCTGGCCGAATGCAAAGTGCTCCCACAAATGCTGTGCCAGCCATGCGCCTCCCATCGTCCAGAACGCCCACACCGGATCGCCGTGGCCGTAATCGCCTACCGGAGCAGAATGGGCCCATATATCCGAATTATGGTGCGCCACCCATCCCTCGGCCCCATAATTAACCGCCGCCGTTTGGCTGCCGTTTAATGCGAGGCGTTCGATAAAATCAAACAATGGCCCGTGACACTCCGCCAAATTGCACGTTTCGGCAGGCCAGTAGTTCATTTCCGCATTGATGTTCAGTGTGTAATTGCTGCTCCACGGCGCGCGCGTCTGGTCATTCCAGATGCCCTGCAGGTTCGCAGGCTGCGTCCCCGGCCGGGAACTGGCGATCATCAGATAGCGCCCGTAATGAAACAGCAGCTCCACAAGTGCGGGATCGCTCACGCCAAACTGTTCAATCCGCTTATCCGTCGGCATGTCCGGCGGCGCGATACTTTCCCCCAGCTTCAAGGAAACCCGATTGAAGAGCAGTCCATGGTCGGCAGCATGCTTTTCCCGAAGGCGCCCGTAGTCTTCCTCTTTAACTTTATCGAGGACGGTCTTGGCGAGGGCCGCAGGATACCGCTCCTTGTCCGGCGCGCCGCTTTTCCCATCGTAATTGGTGGCAGCGCTGAACAGCAAAGTTGCGTTCGTGGCTCCGGCAACGTGATACCCGTCGTGGTCGACGCTAAGCTTGCCGCCATCACACGCAACGTACAGCCGGCCATGAAACCTAAGCGACTTCGATTCCTCGGCGTCACCGTATTGTATCGGATTGTCGCTTGGGTAATAATTGGGCCATACATGCTCCGGAGCGATTCCTTCAATGACAAAATCCCCCTCAGAAACCGCAGACCGAAACCGCAGCGGGCTGTCCAGCCGGGCGTGAAAGCTAAGACTCCCCGGTTTGCTTGCCTGCAGACGAACCGCAATAACCTGATCGGGAAATGAAGCAAGCACCTCGCGCGAATAGCGAACATCGCCGATGGTGTATTCAACCAGCGACAGCCCCCGTTCCAAATCCAACTGTCTTGTATAGTCCTTGTGCAAGTCGCCATGCTCCATCACGAGCCTCAGATCGCCAAACGGCAGGTAGGACTGCGTATACGGCCCCATCATTTCCTTGCAGAGCCGGTCGGCCTCCGCATAGTTGCCTTCCTCAATTTGTTTTCGCACTTCGGGCAAAACCTGGATAGCCCGCGGATTCGTACCGTCTTTCGGATAACCCGACCACAGCGTATCTTCATTGAGTTGAATACGCTCGCATTCCACACCCCCGTAAACCATCGCTCCCAATCTGCCGTTACCTACCGGCAGCGCTTCCGTCCAATATACGGCGGGCGAATTGTATTGCAGCTTCATAGTAATCCTCCTGAATTCATTCTAAATGCATCTTGCTTCTCCACGAAATCCGACAAATTTTATATTTTTCCGATGAGATTCTCTTGTTTCCCGTCTCGCAAAAATACCGGAATTTCGCTTAGAGGAGCTTCAACATGAATGGTTTGTCCGCCTTCGAATATACTCCCTGTACGCGCATCCGTCCAGTTTGACCCTTCAGGGAGATATACCTCTCTTGATACTGCGCCTTCATTAAGGATTGGGGCAACCAGCAGATCCGGACCATACAGGTATTCGTCTTTCATATCCCAAACCTTATCGTCATTCTGGAATTCATAGAAGAGCGGCCTCATAACCGGCGCACCTTTCTCATGGGCTTCCTTCATCAACTCACGGGTATAATCCCTTAAGGTTTCCCGCAATTCCATATATTTTACCAATATATCATAAGCCTCGTCTCCAAAGCTCCATACCTCGTTGTTTCCGCCGGTATTTAATGCTTTGCTGCCGTCTTTTCGGAAAACTTCCTTGCCTCCCCTGCGGTCGCCATGCAATCTCATAACAGGACAGAAAGCACCCCATTGGAACCATCTGATTAGCAACTCGCGGAATTTGGGATCGTCCGGGTTGCCTCCCGCAAAGCCTCCGATATCCGTCGTCCACCAAGGGATCCCCGCCATTCCCATATGAAGGCCTGCAACGATTTGTTTTCTGAAATCTTCAAAAGAAGAATGAATATCTCCCGACCACACTAATGCGCCATATCGTTGACTGCCTGCCCAAGCGCAGCGAACCGTGTTTATGATTTTGTCCTGTCCTTCCGCCAGCATTCCGTCATAAAAGGTTTTGGAATAGCGCTGCGGATATATATTTCCGATTTGAACATTAGGTCCCATAGCGTAGCGATAATTATCAAAATCATACACATCGTATTCAGGTTCTGCTTCATCCAGCCAGAAGATATTGATTCCATAATTATAATAATTCTTCTTGCATTTGGACCATACATACTCCCTGGCTTTAGGATTTGTAGCATCAAAATAAATACTGGAAGGGAACCAATCCATCATGGCAACTTGTACTCCCCGTTCAGCTTTAATCAAATAACCCTTTTGGCGCATTTCTTCAAAATTTTCGCTATAGCGGTCAACCTGAGGCCAAACCGAAACCATCAATTCGATTCCCATGGATTTCAGCTCATCCACCATTGCCTTCGGATCAGGGAAAAATTCTTCCTCAAATCTAAAGTCCCCCTGTTTGGGCCAGTGGAAAAAGTCAACTACGATTACATCGATCGGCAGCTTTCTTTTCTTATATTCCCTCGCAACCTCGAGCAGCTGTTCCTGATTATAATATCTTAATTTGCACTGCCAGAAGCCAAGTCCATATTCAGGCATCATAGGAACGGTACCAACCGCTTTTCCGTATGCGGCTTCTATTTCTGCCGGTGAATCGCCTGCTGTTATCCAATAATCTAACTGTTTGGTACTTTCTGCAACCCATTCAGTTCGATTATTCGCGAAGTTAACTTTTCCGATCGCCGGATTATGCCATAGGAAGCCATAACCTTTGCTGGAATAATAAAACGGGACGCTGGCTTGGGAATTGCGATGAGCCAATTCAAGCGTGGAGCCTTTCAAATCAAAGGTTTCTTGCTGGTATTGACCCATTCCGTAGATCCGTTCACCGTCATTCCCGGCAAAGGAAACCGTTAATTGATGATCCCCTCCGGTGATCGGTTTGAATGCTCTTGACCGAAGCTTTAACGCTCCGCCGCTGCCTATTTCTTGAAGCAATAATTCTCCTTTTTCATTGTAAAAAGAAATTCGTCCCGGACAATCCCACCATGAATGTCTGATCACTGCCGTTATCTTGCCGTTTCGGATGGAAGCCGTTTGGCCGTCGCGATCGATCTCAATTGCAGCTTCCGCATCGCCATGAACAGACAGCAAGGCAAAGTCCGTATCCAGTATTTCCCCCATCATTCGGCAGCGGACACGTAGACTGTTTTCATATAATCATATAATAAAGCTTTTTTTGAAAGGGGATAAGGCATGGAATTTTTTACAGTCGAGAACGGGAAGCTGATTTTTGAGAATAACGGAGAAACCTTGCAAATTTAAGTATGGGGTCCGCTGGTTCATTCACTGACGTTTTGAATTTTTCATCGATGATAACTGATTTAGCGATGCTGGGCATCGTTAGAGAGTGTGAAAGTGCGACTTTGGTTGATTTAGCGATGCGAGACATCGTTAGAGAATGTGAGAGTGCGACTTTGCTGACTTAGCGATGCTGGGCATCGTTAGAGCGTATGAAAGTGCAATTTTTACTGATTTAGCGATGCGAGACATCGTTAGAGCGTATGAAAGTGCGACTTTGGTTGATTTAGCGATGCTGGGCATCGTTAGAGAGTCTGAAAGTGCGGCTTTTGCTGATTTAGCGATGCGGGACATCGTTAGAGCGTGCGAAAGTGCGACTTTGGTTGATTTAGCGATGCGGACATCGTTAGAGCGTGCGAAAGTACGACTTTGGTTGATTTAGCGATGCGGGGCATCGTTAGAGAGTGTTGAAGCTGTGCCATTAGTGAGAAACGAATAGATCATACTGGGTATGTCGCACGATTAGTGGTTTTTTTTGGGTTCTAAATCGACTTCATGTCAAATATGTGTTGATTATGTCGAAAAACTAACTGAAGAACAACTTTCGATGAGGAGTACAAAAAAAACTACGACAGCAAAATTAACTAACTTGAAAAAGTCGCACTTTCACATTCTCTAACGATGTCTCGCATCGCTATTTTTCGTTAAGGTCGATATATAGTTGTTAGTTAATCGTGCCGTCGTAGAAAAAAAACAACAGGCCACTTGGCGATTTATTCCCACTTCTTTTTTTTCAGGTTTAACCGAAACTCCGTTACTGAATAACGGCGGAAGTCCGGAACATGACGTTCATGTTCCGGACTTCCGCTCGTTCATTCACTGACGCTGCAATCTACTCGTTCATCACTGCCGATACTTCCGCAGCGGATAATGCACGATTATAAATGCGGAAGTCATCCACTCGTCCGTCGAGATAGGGATCGGCGGAAAATTGCGAGCGTCCGATCCAATTCTGTGTGGTGGCGCCGAGTTGTGATGGTCTAATGTTTACGGCATTGCTGCCTACCTGCTGGCCATCGACGTAAAGCGTTCCCGTAGAGCCGTCCAGGGTAACGGCCACATGATGCCATCCGCCTGTCGCGAGCGCAGCGGTTCCGTCAATGGTTCTCACTGCTGAACCGTTCTTGATCTCAAAACGGATATTGCCGTTGGCCCCGTTTTGCGGCGACAGAAACATATATTGGGACGTTCCGGAACCGAGGTCGAAGATCCTCGTCCAGTTGCTCACGGTATCGAGATTGACCCAGGCCGCTATAGTGATCGTATCAGCGCCAGAAACAACGCCGGTCGGCAATGCAACATATTGAGTCGTCCCGCTCAGATCCACTGCGTTGCCCTTGTTGCCCGCTACCCAGCTGGCTCCGCCGTTCAATGTGCCGGTCCAGCCGTTGCCGGACAGATCGCTTGCCGTCGTTCCGGTCGTTTCGTCAAATGGAAGTTCCGCGGTCGGCAACGCGGTATGCCCATTGATGACATGCGTGACTTCCGAAGCGGTTAGAGCGCGATTATAGATGCGGAAGTCATCCACCCGTCCGTCGAGATAAGGATCGGGGTATTGGGAGCGGCCGATCCAATTCTGAGTGGTCGCGCCGAGATCGGATGGCTTAATCGATATGCCCGTATTGCTGCCTACCTGTACACCGTCAACGTAAAGAATGCCTGTCGAGCCGTTTAAGGTGACCGCAACATGGTGCCAGCCGCCTGTCGGGAGTGCTGCTTGCCCGTCAATATCATGGAACGTAGTATCTTTCTTGATTGAAAAGCGAATTTTCCCATTAGACCCGTTTTTCGGCGTGAGGAACATGTTGGTAGCCGTTCCGGAACCGAAATCAAAGATACGCGTCCAGTTGCTCGCCGTATCCAGATTCACCCAAGCCGCTACGGTGACCTTGTCATAGTTGGAAACGACACCTGCAGGAAGTGCGACATATTGACTCGTTCCGCTCAGATCCACAGCGCTGCCGCTCTTGCCGGGCACCCGATTCGCGCCGCCAACCAATGTACCGTGCCAGCCGTTGCCTGTCCAATCGATGGCCGTTGTTCCGCTGCTCTCTTCAAATTGCAACTGTGCCATAGTCACTTTATCGCCTGTGTCTCCGAATACCTTGAAATCGAAGAAGCTGGCAGCAGCGCCGCTTGGTACTCCGGTAACGGTAACCCTGACGTACTGGGCGGTTGCAACAAAATAATCGGATTGGACTTGGGCATTATTGCCATTACCGCCCTTATCAACTCTCATGGTCCAGTTGACATTATCATACGATGTTTCAATTTTATAATTGTAATAGAAGCCATGCTTCTCCCACATCACTTGAGTACCGGTAATCCACTTGCTTGATCCAAGATCTACCGTCCACCAGTGGCCAGGGAGTCCATCACCCGCGCTCCAGCGAGTCGAAGTGCTGCTGTCGTTCCCATTGGCAGCCGGGTTGGCCGGATCAGCACTATCCGTACTAACGGGCTTGCCGAGCGCCAGATTGACAGGGTCTCCAAATACTTTGAAATCGTAGAAGCTGGCTTTAGCCCCGCTTGGCACGCCTGTCACTGTAATTCTGACATAGCGGGCATTATCCGTAAAATAATCGGTTTGAACCTGTTCCGTACTGGTATTATTGGTCTTGTCAACTTTTAAAGTCCAATTGGTATTGTCCTTTGATGTTTCGATCTTATACTGATAAGCGACACCGCTTTTTTCAAAGCTTACCTGGGTTCCATAGGTAATATTTTTGATGTAGCCAAGGTCCACCGTCACCCAGTGACCGGCAGCTTCATCAGCAGCAGACCAACGGGTTATCGCATTGCCGTCGACTCCTCCCCAAACCGGCATTCCTGAAAGTGTACTATCCGTACTAGCGGCCTTGTTCTCAGCCAGATTCACTGTTTCTCCAAGCACCTTAAAATCGTAGAAGCTGGCCCAAGCGCCAGTTGGCAGTCCGGTCACGGTAATCCGGACATACCGTGCAGTATCATAAAAGACATCGTTCTGGATTTGGTCCGTACTGGTATTATTGGTCTTGTCAACCTGTAAGGTCCAATTGACATTGTCATTGGATGTTTCAATCTTGTATTGATAGGCTTTGCCGCTCTGTTCCCACATCACCTGGGTTCCACGGGTAATATCCCTGCTTGCGCCCAGATCCACCATCCACCAATGGCCAGTATTTCCATCATTCGCACACCAACGGGTCGATGTGCTGCCGTCGTTTCCGCTCGAAACCGGATTAGCTCCTTGCGAGCTGGACGCACTGGCGGGCCTGTTCAACGCCAGATTGATTGGAGCAGGGGATGGGAATTGCGGCGGCGCAACAGGCACCGGAACTCCGGAAGCAATGAAGTTAATGTTGTTGGTATAGCCGTTAGTGGTAATATTTCCTTCTGCGGCATTCGTAATGACCGTTCCGTTAATTTTTAAATTTTCAAATGTCACATTCTGAATCATACGGGTGGAATCGTAGCCTTCAATCGGATTAGTACCTGTAGCACTGCCGATGTAGGAGACATTCTTGAAATGAACATTGTTAATTCCACGCCCAGGACCATAATCCCATTTCCCACGGACATTCATAACTAAAAATCGGCCTTCTCTGGTATCATTGATCCGAATATCATTGAAGTTAACATTTTGGATCAAATTTCCATCCGCGGAAATGAACTGTATCCGATGTCCTTCATTGTGTATCCAGATGTCCAGATTGGAGAAATTAAGATTTTCTATGGTATGCCCGCCGCCAGGCGCCCATGGAAAGCCATGAGTCCCCATATTGATGGGAC
The DNA here is from genome assembly GCF_041640265.1 of Cohnella sp. GTDB lineage: Bacteria > Bacillota > Bacilli > Paenibacillales > Paenibacillaceae > Cohnella. Next base: position 199,202 of record NZ_JBEQAP010000002.1, on the reverse strand, counting down.
GAGCAAGATCGGGCTGAAGAATAGAGTTCGTTACTGTAATGTTTTTGGTATCGCCATACCAGATTCTTCCGCCATTAGTGCGCGCATTATAGATCGCGACCGAATCATCATGACTGCGTATATATGCGTCATTGATAGTAACATTGGTAGAGGAAAAGACATCTATGCCATCCCCCCATTTATTAACGCCATAGGCTTTAAAGTTATTGATTAGAACATTGGATGAATTTCCGACATTTATAGCGCAACCGCCATTATTCCCACTACCGTAATTATTAACGATAATTCCATCAATCGTGATTTGGTTCGCATAGTCAACGGATATGGCTCTTCCCACAGGACGGTCAACTACACCACGGCCTATAACTTTGGCATTAGTGGCATTATCAAAATTAATGGCGCCTTGAACGACCGCTCCGCCGGCGATATAAAGCGTCTTGCCGCTAGGCACGGTATAGTCCTGTTGGTAGATACCGGGACCAAGATAAATGACATTCGGGTCACTAGGGCTTGGAGGATTGACTTCCACAGGATTTGCAAAGATCATCAGATGCTTATTTATATCCCCGTTCACCTCTACAGAGAGCTTCATAGGACCAGACATGGAAAATGTCATCGTATTCCCGTTGATGTTAGGGGTAATCTCCGTGTTCAAACCACGAATTCGAGCCGACGTAAGCGTTCCGGCGTTATAGGTCACTGACATCTCGACCTGACCGTCCGTATCGAAATAAACAAAAGAAGCATTGTATTTCGTAGGATGGCCGACAGTTGTTCTGTACTCATCGAGATCCTGCCAGACCCCGCCCGGTTCCCGTACTTGCACGGTATAGTCAGCGTTAAGGGGGATACCCGTGGGGGCAGGATATACCTCCAATGTGGTAGCCGCCTCAACTTTTGACGGAAAGCTTGACGCCATCGGAACGAAAACGGTTACAAATACAATCAGAAAAACAAACAGCCTGTATCTTTTATTACTTCCGTTAACAACTGGATTTCTCAATTTACTTTCAACTCCTTCGATTAATATTAATGATTTAATGATTCAAATCAAAAGTAACTTTTTGGCAATCACCCCTTTCGGGGTTATGAAGTATCGCCCTTTGCCGCCAATGAAACCGTTTCCATATCTCTGTTAAAGATGGGATGTAACATCCCGGGCGAGAAATGTTACATCCCTTGCTGTGTTGTCTTATTTAATGCCCATTTCTTGTGCTTTCGCGTTCACTTCGGTAATAGCTTCCTGCAGCCCTTTGGCGTCGTAAGATTTAACTACATTCTTCCACGCTTCGACTGGATCTTTTTTATTCAGAACGACATTGAAGAAATCATCTACAATCCCGCCGTTGTTTGGCGTGAGTGCTCCGGCAAGCTTATCCTTGGCGGGAGTGGACATTAACGTGAGCTCAAAGTTAATTGGAGACGGTTTGTTCTCTGTCTTGAATCGATTGAATACTTCACTAGCTATAGCATCAAATGCAGCCATATCGGGATTGGCATTAACGACTTTTTTGCCTTGCGCCGCGAATTCGCCATGCCATGATGCGAGGAATCCGAAACCGGCGGTGATCGGATATTTCTTTCCAAGTTCTTGATCGGCCGACAGCAAGGAAATCGCCTTTCCGTCCTCGATCTTGTAATCCACGCCTTCAATACCGTTGGCAAGAAGGGCGTCATATTCTTCAGACATCATATAATCAACCAATCGGAGCGCTCTGTCGAATTTCTCGTCGTCCATTTTGTTGCTGAAGAACGCTTCGGACCAGTATGGTAATACACCGAAGTTATAACGATTCCCATCCGCGGTCGGCCAAATGCGCATGAATCCGATATCCGACACTTTAGCGTCGGGATTGGCTTTCACGAAAGCCTCGATATTGGCGCCAATATTTCCTCCGAGCGAGATAAAAGCTTGCCCGTTTACAAATTTGAGAAAGCCGTCCGCATCCTTCTGAATCGCGAAATCCTTATCCAGAAGACCATCATGATAAAGCTGCCAAACCTGTTTGACGGCCTCGGGAGCTTTCGTTGAAGCGAAGGAAGGGACCCATTTCCCGTCCTCGTTCACCCAAGAATCCTTCATGCTCGCCAATTCCGGAAAGTTTCCGAGCATTGGAGTCAAGAGATAATCCTTGTTATTAATCGCAATGCCTGTGGTTCCGGGACGCTGCTTCATGACCGCTTTGACCATAGCGACGAATTCCTCGTAGCTGTTCGGATCGGATGTATACCCGGCCTGTGCCGCCCAATCTTTGCGGTACAGGATCGGCCGGTCCATAACCCCCGCATTGCCCTCTTCGATGAAGCCTATCCGTGGTACCATATAGAATTTACCGTCCACCGTCAGCGGTTTCACGGCAGGAAGCGCCATCACCTTGGCAATATTCGGATATTGGCTCAGGTCGTCCGGAAGCGCTTTAATTACGCCTTGCTTGGCCCATGTGCTGTACAAAGCGCGGTTGTCCGTCGCAATCGCATTCGCGAAAATATCGGGCAATTGACCGGATGCTGCCCATACTTTCAACTTTTCCTGCCAGTCGTTCCAGGTAATCTGAACGGGTTTCACCGTGATATTGAATTTCTTTGTCAAATCGTTGAAGACAGTGTCATTCTTGGCTTCCGGATTATCGAAACCGTCTTGAATGCCCCAAATCGCAACGCTGAGTTCCTGATGCTTGGCAAGCGGATCCTCATCGGCAGGCTCGCTTACAGGGGATTGGCTTCCGGACTCGGAAGCAGGCTGTCCGCTAGAAGAAGAGGCCGAATCATTATTCTTGGTGCTGCAGCCGACAAACACCGTGGCCAAAATCATCAAGGAGACGGCCAGTAAAATCAGTTTCTTGCTTTTGTTTTTCATGCGTAAATCCTCCCTTTTTTTGTGCACAACTTATATAATAATAGCTTTCGCTAATATTAACCCTTGACCGAACCGAGCAGGATGCCTTTGGCGAAATACTTCTGAACAAATGGATAAACCAGAAGGATTGGCACGACCGCAATCACGATCAACGCGCCGCGTACGGAACCTTCGTAAGCATTCTGCGTTCCTCGCGCCAGCGTCTCGGCGGCAGCACCTCCAACCGAAGCGCTCAAGTTGGTTAATGCATTCCGCAAGACCAATTGAAGCGGATACAATTTGGTGTCGTTAATGAAAATCGTTGGAAGCCACCATTCGTTCCAGCGGTCCACGGCGTAGAACAGGATCATCGTCGCTATGATAGGCATTGAAACGGGAACGACAATCCGTATCAGAATCGTGATATCATTAGCTCCGTCGATCTTGGCCGACTCCTCCAGAGCCGGGGAAATCGTATTGAAAAAGTTTTTCATCAGAATCAGGTAAAAGGTGTTCACGGCTAACGGAAAGATCATGACAAGCAGACTGTTTTGCAAATGAAGCTTCTGTAAGGTTAGAAAGTACGGAATCAACCCTCCGCTAAAGAACAGCGTAAAGATGATCCCGCCAAAAATGATATTTCTGCCCGGTAACGATTTCTTCGACAAAGCATAAGCGCCGGCCGACGTTACGATCAGACTGACAGCAGTTCCCGTTATGGTCACGATGCCGGATATGAGCAGCCCCCGCGTCACTTTGCCTTCCGCAAATAAAAACTTGTAGGACCCGAAGTCGAAAGTTGAGGGATACAGAAACAATTGATTCGACCCGGCATCGTTAACGGTAGAGAAGGACAGCATCAGCGTCTGGTAGAAAGGGAACAAAGCAACGAGCGAAAGGAAGCCTAGAAAAAGAGTGATGATCAGATTGGAGAGACTAAGTCCTCTTTTCATTTACAACCCCTCCTCCTTTGCGACGGTTTTAATGAAATAGTTGGCGGCAAAGAGCAAAGCGCAATTGATAACGGACTTCAATAATCCTACCGTTGTCGAGAAACCGAATCCCGTAGCATCTTCAAATGCGCTTCTATACACCAATGTGTCCAGAATATCCGAATAGTTATAGACGGCAGGGTTGTACAAATTAAAGATCTGATCGAACCCGCCGTTCATAATATTGCCTACGGCCAATATCAAGAGAATTGCCGCAGTCGATTTCACGACCGGCCATGTAATCGCCTTCATTTGCTGGAATCGATTGGCCCCGTCGACGGCTGCCGCTTCGTATATCTCCGGATTGATCCCCGCAATGGCAGCCAAATATAGAATGGCCGACCACCCCGCCTCTTTCCATATGTTCGACAGGAACAACACGGCCGTAAAACCGGGACCATTCGTCAGCACAGATTGATTCTCCAATCCGAATAGGAACAAAATTTGATTGTACAAGCCCTGACTGCTGAAGATACCGACGACAATTCCGCTTATGACAACCCAACTGATAAAATGAGGAAAAGTAAAGACAGTTTGAATGATGCGCGTCAAACGGCCCTTGGAGATTTCATTCAGCAGCAAGGCAAGAATGATGGGCGCCGGAAATTCGATGATCAGCCTGCCGAAACTAATCAAAATCGTATTCCGAAAAGCGACCGAAAAATCCGGGTTCGCGAACACATCTGCGAAGTTTTGAAATCCGATCCACGGACTTCCGACTATTCCCTTCGAATAGTCGAACTCTTTGAAAGCGAGTACAATTCCGTACATAGGAACGTAAGTGAAAAACAGGTAAAATAGAATGGTCGGAACGACAAGAACGTACAGGTACTTATGGTTTGCGATTTCTTTCCACAGATGACTCCTCGACTGCTGTATGGGCAGAGTCCGATGATGCCTAATCTGCGTTTGATTCCTCATTTCGTCTCACTCCTGTCTCTTTCTATACCGTTATTTTAAGAGACAATTGTCGACATAAACATATCGGATTCTTAGACGAGTTGCACGATTTTTATAAATTGTAAACGTTTTATTTTTAAGAAACTAATCCCGATCCATGTACTTCTAAGCATCGTCCATCTGATTAAATCTCCCCCGAAAATTCAAAATCCCGGCCTTTATATCCGGCCGGGATTTACCTTTAAAGACCCTCTCGATAGGAGCTGGGCGTTATACCCTTCACCTTTTTGAAAATCCTGCTGAAATAAAAGTAGTCATCGTACCCCGATTTCTCCGCGATTTCGTTAAGGGGGAGAGCCGTCGTGGCCAACAGCTTGCAAGCATAATCGATCCGGAGATTCGTTAAATGCTCCGTAAACGTCGTCCCCAGTTCCTTCTTGAACAATTGACTGACATAGTTTGCATTGATGTCGAATTCTTTTGAAATGCTTTGAAGAGAAATATCGTCGAGAAAATGATCGTTGACAAATTTGAATATCGGTTTGAAGGTTCGGTTCTGTGCCTTGGGAAGCATCCGCTCTTGTTCCGTATTGTACTTGACCTCCAGCAGCCCCTTTAAATACTTAAGCATTTCCAGGGCCGTACCAAACATGCTCGCAAGCTTCTCATAGGAATAAACATAATCTTCGTAGGGTTCCTCTTCACTCTGATGGCTGAAGGACTGTATGAGGTTGTAGACGATCAGAGCATGCCTGATATTCAATTGCCCATTCGCAAATAAAGCCCCCAGTTCGTCCAACTGTTTCTGCAGGTGATAACCATCGTTTCTGGCGATGGCTTCTTCCAGTTTTTTGATGGAAGGAGCTTTCTCCTGAAATCTGTCCGCTTCGACCGTTAGCTTTACTCCCGTAGTAAAGTACCGATATGCCATCATTTCGGCGGAATGAATAGCGTTCCTGATCCGGTCAACTTGATGGATGCCCCCGCTGAATCCGATCCCTTTGATGCCATTCTTAGCCGCTTCCTGTAATTCAACCAATACCCGATGATGATCGCTCATCCGATACAAATAAGCATGCTTGGCAAAACCGATTCTTAGCGCGATGCAGCTTTTCCATCTGTTAAGTTTCAACTTGTTATTTCCGATCGAAACCGCGACCCCAAGCCCCTCATCCGCTTCCATATCGATTCCGGACAATAACAACGCTTTTCGCAATCCTTCTCTGGCACGATCGTTATCTTCCTCAATGAGATCCAGAATGTCCGTCTGAACAGGCCCCTCGCGTTCTTCCAGGATCGACTTTGCTTTTTTTAAGAAACCGGCAATTTCGGTCTCGTCGAACGGCTTTAGACAATAGCCGAACGCGCCGTTATTCATCGCTTTCTGCGCAAACGCGAATTCGGCATAACCGCTTATGACGATAAGAAGAGCATCGTTGCCGGCATCCTTCAGATTTTTAATTAGCTCTAACCCGTTCATGCCGGGCATTCGAATATCGGTAAAGACGACATCCGGATTCAGCTGCCCGATCGCTTCGAACGCTTCGGCGCCCCTTAGCGCGTAACCGACGATCTCAAACCCGTATTGGTTCCATTTCACGCTTGCCTTCAGACTCTCGATCACCCACTCTTCATCATCTACAAGAAATACTTTAAACATCGGATTCACTCCCAACTGGAATCATGATGACGACTTCGGTTCCCTTCCCGACTTCACTGTGAAGTCTGACGCCATACTCGCTCCCATAGGTCATCTTGATCCGGTTGTTAACGTTTTCCAAACCGATTCCGGTTGTCTGATGGTCCGCAATGCCCACTCCATTGTCCTTAATGGATATATGAAGTACATTCTCGGAAAGATATCCTTCAAGCCGCAACAAACCTTCTCCTTCCATAGGTTCGATCCCGTGGAAAATCGCGTTTTCCACGATCGGCTGAAGAATCATCTTCGGAACCTTGATGTCCAGTATTTCATCAGGAAATTGGTACTCGGCTTCCAAACGGCTTCCAAAACGGTTTTTTTGAATATCGATATAGCTTTCGATGATCTTCAGTTCCTCGCGAAGAGGGACGCTGTCCGTTCCTTTGATACTGTAGCGAAATACCAGAGCCAATGCTTGTGTCATATTGAAAATACGTTCGGTGCCTTCTTTAGCTGCCATACCTTTGATCGACTCTAAAGTGTTGTATAGAAAATGAGGGTTGATTTGACTCTGCAGATAGGCAAGTTCGGACTGCTTTTTGACCAATTCCGACTCGTAGAGCCTTGTACGGCTATCCAGCAGCCGATGGGTCAAATCGTCGATTTCATCCAGCATCTGGTTGAAATTATTAGCCACGACAATGATTTCTGCATACCCCTGAAGACGGATCCGCTTTTTGAGGTTGTTCAATTTTCCCAATTTGATTTCGTTCATGAGCTGCATTAACTTTTTCAAGGGCTGGAGAATATTGTTGGTAACGGCCAAGTATGGGACGGTTAACAAAAGCACGGCAATAAGAAAAATCAAAAAGGCTTGCTTGCGAATATCCTCAATACCGCTCAGAAGCTCGCTTCGCGGCAGCTTTACGATGATTTCCCCTTCGATATCGGGAATCGCCCCCCGCTGAACGAAATACTTCGTATCTTTTTCTGAAGATTCGATTTCCTTGTAGGAGCTTCCGATCTTAGCCGACTCATCATTAGAATAAAACAAAGCGCCTGCGCGATCCACCATGTAGATCTTACTTCCGCCGGAGCGCATCGCATGATTCGGTGAACCCAGCAACGCTTTGGCGTCCAGTACAATGAGCAAGGTCCCGATTTTCTTGTCATTATTAAAGTCGATAGTCGAATAAACGGGAGTTCCCGCGATAATGACATTTCGGTTTTCGGAATTAATAGGGAGAGTTTGGAGTCCTAAAAAATAAAACAACTTTTTTTTCGGTATTTCGTCCTGGAAAGGAAGCAAATTCTTGATTTCCCCGTTGGTGTTGAAATGAGCGCCGTTATGGCTCAATAGCGCAATATCGACGATGCCGTCCTTCATGCCGATCATGTCTGAAATGTAGCTGGTCAATTGCGAGTATTCCCTAAATTTTGCCGGGGGATCGGTTTCATTCAAATACTTTTGGACGATGGACTTGTTATAGGATATATTCTGGAGCAGCCGCTTTACGACGTCGGTGTTGGAGGAAATGGTCTGATTCATCTGCGAGATCGTTTCAGTGAAATATTCGCTGTTTTTCTTTTCCACGACTTTGGCCGCCTTGGAATAATCGGTGATAATGATAAAAATGACGATCGCGATAATAAGCAAAAGCAGCATGGACATTTGAACTCGGATCGGCAATTGTTTCAGGTAACCCATACGATCACTTCCTCTAGACGGAGATGGTATATGTCTCGGGAACTTATTATATCAGCAACATGTAACGTTTTCCTATATAATTGCGACAAGTACCATCAATTTCCGATAAAAATGAAAACCCGCTATTTACGCGGGTTTGGTCGGTGCATATATACCTCTGTACATTTCAAAGCTATTGAACGGCGATCTGCTTGCCACGATGGAAGCCGTATACGCAAGCGGCGGCAACGCCGGTCCGCAAAACTGGACGTCTTACAAAGAGTTCAACTATACATTCACCCCCAATTATGCGAATAACACGATCACGATTAAGCCGACTTTCTTCGCTGAAACGAATGGCGGGACGATCAACCTGACGTTCTATTTCTGGAGCGGTCAAATCGTGAAATACCATTTCGTTGAAAGGCAATAAAGTTACAGGCAAGCGCTTATAAAAAAGTTCTCATTCACTCTAGTGCCGTTAGCGAACTTAAACCTTCTGTAACGTTCAAAAAAAATCAGCCGGTCAAGGGATGAATCCCTGACCGGCCGATGCTTTATGCTTTAAAGGAAGAAGGCGGCATTCCGGCATGCTTCTTGAATTTCAGATGGAGGTAATCCGCGTTTGGGCAGCCGACCCGTTCGGCCGCCTCGCGCACCATGCAACCCTCGCGGAGGAACATTGCAGGATCCGATACCGAGATTGCGGCGGACAATAAACCCCAGAATCTCGACAGTGGCCGAAGATCGTATGCACGGAGTACACTTAGTTCGGCGGAACCGCGTTGTCATAACTGCCTCGCGATCGAACGTAAGCCTTATTCCAAAGAACCTGAAAGCAAAGCCGGCTGACGTTATCCGCTCAGCCGGCTTCGTAGTTCAATCCATGATTTCTAAAGCGATCTTGTAAACAAGCTCGTCTTCATAAGCAGCCTTGTCAACTGCCCGATGTTATATGCGAATGAATATCAAAATGACCGGCCGATCGCAAGGTAAAATTGTTATTCGTTCCAAAGCTTGACGCGGTCCTGGAGGTATTTCGTGAATCCCTTTTCCATCTTCTCCACGCCGGCACTGATCAGATCTTGTTGATAATCGTCCCAAATCTTGTCGAATTGCTCCGGCTTGGCCATGATGGCCTGAGGGATCCGCTTCCAGGTAATATCTCTCGTCTTCGTTGACAGGATCGAGACTTCGTCATCAGCCGGAACGGAAAGATTCCAGGCCGCTCCCCAAGGCTTCGTCGGCATGTCTTTCTCTGGCGTGAACAAATCCGCCCAAACAGTCGCGCCATAAGCCTTCAGAGTTTCTTTGTCCCCGACCGTATAATTGTTCTGAATTTCTTCAGGGTTCTTCTTCGTGAAGAAGTTGCCGGTAGAATCCTTGACACCGTCGCCATAGTGGAGCCCCATGATGCCATAGGCTTGAACGCCGGATTCCTTCTTAAACGCCTCACCATCCTCAATGATACGCTTCTGTACGTCTTCCGGAACGACGCGTTTGCCGTTCTCTATCGTATAATGCTTTCCTTCAACGCCCCAGTTGATCAGGATTTGAGCCTGCTCGGACGCTAGGTAGTCGAGGAATTGGATAGCGCGAACCGGATCGGGACAATTCTTCGTGATCCCTACCCCCCACCCGGACATAAAGCCTGTCGACTGCATGCGATTATCCTTGAACTGATCGGACAACATAACGGGATAATATCCGTACGTCTGGTCGAACTTGTTGTCCTTCTTCAGCACGCTCGTCGCGCCACCGTAGCCCCAATCGGCGTCGATCAATCCGACAACCCGTCCCGAAGCGATCTTCGCTTCATATTGGTCCGACTTCTGAACGAAGGATTCTTTGTCCAGCAAGCCGATGTTCCACATATGGTTCAACCACTTGAAATAATCTTTCTCTTCAGATCTGCGGTAGTGATATGTCGCTTCATAGGTATTCTGATCAATTGCCCATTCGCCATCTCCCGCCATTCCGGTTGCCTCTACAGCCGGGTTCGTCACGGAGATGTACGTGCGCCAATCATCCGCATTAAGCGTAAGACCGATCGTCGGTTTCCCGTCCGCATCCGTCGGATGCTTCTCTACGTACGATTTGATCACGTTCTCGAAATCCTGAACCGTCTTGATCGACGGATAGCCGGCTTCCTTCACCGCTCGGTGCTGAAGGCTGAATCCGCCGGTATAGTCCATGGAGACGTTGTCAACCCCGCCATAGGTTGGAATGACATAGATCGCTTGATCGTCGTTGCTGTAGCGCAGACGCTTGATTTGATCCCCCAGCATCTTCTTGATGTTCGGCGCATGCTCCTCGATCAGGGGAGTAAGGTCCACCATGGCGCCCGCGTCCACCAGCTTGCTCAAATCCCCTTTCGGACTGATGAGATCCGGGTAATTGCCGCTCGTTGCGAGCAGAGCCACTTTCTGCGACGAATCCCCTACGGCGAATTCGGCATCCAGCGTAACACCCGTCGCTTTCGTCATTTCCTTGCCCACATCATCCTGCATTTTGGTCCAGTTCGCATTCGCGTCCGCACCGTAGAAGGTGAACGTGATCGGCGTAGTGTCCGGCGACTGTTCGCCACCTTGCGACGCTGTTGGCGACGATGCGCCGGCACTCTCCGACGGCTTAACCTCCGGACTGTTCTTTGCGCCGCTGCAGCCCGCCGCAGCGACCAGACTCAGTGAGAGCGCCACTGTCATCAACATTTTTGTTACGTTGCGTTGCTTTGCCTTCATACCTGTTGCCACCCCTATAGATAGATTTGGTGATATTGTATATACAGGTTGCCCTGTCGATACCGAATTTGCGTCTTGCTTAGCTCTTCACGGCGCCGAGCGTCATTCCTTTGACGAAATATCTTTGCAGGAATGGGTATACAACCAATATTGGCATCGTTACGACGACCGTAATGGCCATTTTGACCGATTCCGGCGAAACTCTGAGCAACTGTTCAGTGACGTTTCTGTCGTTCGGATTGGTGCCTCCTCCTGGCTGCGTCGTCTGCAACACCTTCATCAGCTCGAACTGCAGCGTCGTCAGACTTGGCTCCGAGCCGTTATACAGGTAGGTATCGAACCAAGAATTCCATTGACCTACTGCGAGGAACAGAGCAATTGTCGCAAGCGACGGCTTCAGGAGCGGAAGAATGATTCGCCAGAATATCCTGAAGTCGCTGGCACCGTCAATCATGGCCGACTCCTGCATTTCAAATGGAAGTCCGTCGATGAAAGAACGGACGATGAACACGTTGAATGCGCTGACCAGACCCGGAAGGACATACACCTCGAACGTCCCTAGCAGATTAAGATCCCTGAACAAGATATAGACCGGAATCATTCCTCCTGATACGTACATCGTCAGAGCCAGATAGGTCGAGAGGAATCTGCGCGCCTGGAAATCCACCCGACTGAGCACATAGGCCAGCATCGCTGCGCTCCCCACCCCCAGAGCAGTCCCGATCACAGTTCGCAAGATGGAGATTTTCAAGCCTGTCAAGAGCCCGGGGTAAGAAAAGATCAGCCTGTAATTCTCTAGTGTCAAGCTGCGGGGAAAGATCGTGATGCCGCCCCTCACCGTATCCACCGATTCGTTAAAAGAAATGGCCAATACGTTCAGGAACGGATACAGCGTGCCGACTGTCACCGCAAACAGAAACGTATAGATAAAGACATCCAGCAAAACATCCGATACATCCCGTCTCATCCTGATTGGTTTATTCATTCGGTCTCCCCTTACATAACGCTTTCTTTAGTCATTTTCTTGAAAATGCCATTCGCCACAAAGAGCAGAATTAAACTAATAATAGAGTTGAACACATTAATCGCCGTGCCGAAGGAGTACCGCCCCATGCCGATCCCGTAATTCAAGGCGTACAGATCGAGCACCTCGGATTTTTCCTTAACCAGATGGTTCCCAAGGAGAAATTGTTTCTCGAAGCCAATACTGAGCAAGTGTCCGATCGCCATGATCAAGAGCAGAATGAAGGTCGTACGAATCCCAGGCAGCGTAATGTGCCAGATTTGCCGAATTCGACTGGCGCCATCCACTCGGGCCGCTTCGTACAATTCGGCGCTGATGCCCGAAATCGCGGCCAAAAAAATGATCGCGTTCCAGCCGGTTTCTTTCCAGACATCCGCACTGGTAACGACATACCAGAACAGATTTTCCTTCGCCATAAACTGAATTGGCTCGTCCAAAATATGCAATTGAACCAGAAGTTGATTGACCGCGCCATCCAGCGCCAGAAATTTCGTGACTATCCCTGCCACGATGACCCAGGAAACAAAGTGAGGCAAATACGAAACCGTTTGCACAAACCGTTTAGTGAAGGAGGTTCGCACTTCATTCAGCAAGACGGCAAACAGGATCGGAATCGTGAATCCCGCCACCAGTCCCATAAAGCTCATGGCCAGCGTATTCTTGAGCGCATTGAAGAACTGCGCGTCCTGAAACAACATGCGGAAATGCTCAAAGCCTACCCACTTCTGCTCCAAAAAGGAACGACCCGGCCGGAACTTCTGAAAAGCCATCGTCCATCCCCAAATCGGCAAATAGCTGAATACGAAAACCCAAATGACAAATGGAATCGACATCAAATAGAGATACTTCTGGCGAAGCGTAATTCTCCAAAAGCTTTTCTTCTTCGATGAGTTCATATGTCGCACCGATATCTCGGACAATTCCGAATCACTCCCCCGATTTTCTCTAGCTGTTGTCTCTGCGCCTCTTCATTGAACGATTGATGAAAGCGGTGACATATGTATTATAAGTGTGCGATAGCTTCTGATCATACACCCCAAAGTAATCTAAAAATCATCTGAAAAGTAAACTATTTGTCTATGATATTTGTGATGGAACGTTAAAAAAATCGGTCGGTCAAGGGACTTATCCCTGACCGGCCGATTTCACTTTTAACTCAAAATTTATACTGCGGTAATCGTATACCGAACATCCTTCTTCGCGATGAATTCCGTGCAGCCGTCGCCGACCATAACTGCCTCAACAGGAGTACCCTCCTGTTCATATATGGAAAGCTTCGCCGCATGCGGAACGCGGAGCCTGCAAGTGCCGCCAAGGCTGGTCACGAGCGCTGCTTCCTGCAGCTTCCCGTCTGCCCAACGCAAATCCACGGTATAACCGCCTCTGCCCTTTAGGCCGCGGACCGAGCCGTCCGCCCACGCTCCAGGCAGTGCAGGCAACAGATGCAGTTCGCCGGCATGACTGTGCAGCAGCATCTCCGCAATGCCTGCCGTTCCGCCGAAATTCCCGTCGATCTGGAACGGCGGATGGTTATCGAACAGATTGGACAGCGTAGAATGCCGAAGCAATTCAAGGAAGTTGGCATAAGCGGCCTCGCCGTCTTCCAGCCGCGCCCACATATTGATGATCCAAGCCCGGCTCCAGCCGGTATGCCCCCCGCCGTGCGCCAGCCTGCGTTCGAGTGTCACTCTGGCCGCACGCGCCCATTCTGGTGTGCGGCGCGTCGTAATTTGGCTGCCGGGATGAAGAGCGAACAGGTGGGAAATATGCCGATGCCCCGGCTCCGCTTCGTCATAATCGACGGCCCATTCCTGAATCTGCCCGTGTTTGCCGATGGCCGGTTGCGGAATACGCCGCAGCGTCTCCTTCACTCTTCCACGGAAATCCTCGTCACGGCCCAGCAGCTCGCTCGCTTCGATGCAAGCTTGGAACAACGCGCAGAGAATTTGGCTGTCCATCGACGGGCCGGCGCATAGCGTTCCGGATTCGCCGTTCGGCAGCAGATACGTATTCTCCGGAGAAACGGACGGGCTCGTGACGAGCATCCCATCCGGATTTTCAATCAAATATTCCAGGAAAAATTCGACGGATTCTTTGATCGCCTCGTAGGCGCCGGACAAATGGTTCCGATCTCCACCGAATGCGTAATGCTCCCAAAGATGCAGGCAAAGCCACGCCGCTCCCATCGGCCAATGCGTAGCCGGCATCCATAGATCCTGCGGCGCGGTATCTCCCCAAATGTCGGTGTTGTGGTGAGCGACGAACCCTCCGCAGCCATACATCACCTTGGCCGTCCGGCGGCCGTTCGGCCTCATCCGTTCGATCAGATCGAACAACGGCTCGTGGCATTCGGACAAGTTGCACGTCTCCGCCGGCCAATAGTTCATCTGGGCGTTAATGTTGATCGTGTACTTGCCGCCCCACGGCGGTATCGTATGCTCGTTCCAGATGCCTTGCAGATTGGCGGGCAAGGAGCCGGGGCGGCTGCTCGCCATCAACAGATAGCGACCGTACTGGAAGTATAGAGCCGCCAGCTCATGGTCCTCCGCGCCCTCCCGAATCCGCTGCAGCCGCTCGTCGGTTGCAAGCCCGGACGATTCGCTCTCCGCCGCTCCGCCGAGCCGCAGCTCTACCCGCCGGAACAAAGCGGCATGATCGTCCACGTGTGTCTGAAGCAGCTTGGCATACGGCTTCCCGGATGCCGCCTTAAGCGCATCCATGCATGCTAGGTACGGCTCCGCCTCGCGGAACGTCGTGGCAGCGGCCAGCAGCAGCGTCACGCTGTCCGCTTGCTCGACATGTAAATATTCGCCGATCGTGCGAACCGTTCCCCCCTCGGGGAAAGCGGCGAGAACGGCTGCAAAGTCTGAGCCGCCGCGGCCGCCGCATGAACCCGTCATGAAGACTGCATTCCCGTTAACGGACGACACCTGATCCACATAATAATTGTGAACTCTGGAAAGTTGGGCCGAGAACGAAACCGTGCCAGGCCGGTCCGCTTCCACGCGGACTGCCAATACCCCGTCGGGATAACTGGCGAAGTATTCCCGCCGATAGCGTATGCCCTCAGCCTCGTATGTAACAGACACGACGCCCCGCTCCAAATCAAGTGAACGCCGGTAATCCTTAACCTCCCGGTGGCCGAATTGCAAATACAGCTCACCTAGGGTCGTGTAATGGCGCATTTGCAGCGGCGTGCCGGACATGGCCTCGGCGGCCAGCTTCTCCGCTTCGCTCAGTCTGCCTTCCGCAATCAAGCGGCGTATGTCCGTGAGGCAGGTAAGCGCATCCGGGTTGTTCCGGTCCATCGGCCCGCCGTACCAGACTGAGTCTTCGTTCAACTGCACCCGTTCGCGGTCGGTATCGCCGAACACCATCCCGCCAAGACGCCCGTTGCCGATCGGAAGCGCCTCATTCCATTCGGATGCAGGCTTTCGGTACCACAAGCTCATCGAATTCATACCCAACGTCCCTTCTCTTGTCCTCTCACTCCATGGGAAAACCCGCAAAACATCAACCCTAGTTTGTTTGCAGGCCAACTTCTATAATGATTCGAAATGCAGGACCTCCACCCCGTAGGGCTCCAGTTCTAGGTTTACCGCGGCGATCGTTCCGGTCAGCAGACTCATCATCGGCCGCTTCAGCCGGATCTCGTTCGCTTCCCGGCTCAGATTGAGAACGAAGACGAACGTCTCCGTACCGCGCTTTCTCCGGGACAGGTGCACCCCTTCCGGCAAGTCTGTCCATGCTTCGAGGCCGATTTCCCCGGCGACTTTCCCGAACAGCGTCCGCAGGTAAGCCTCCTCAGGGAACGTTCCGACGTAATAGGCTTGTCCGCTGCCCAACCGATTCCTCGTCACCGCCGGCGTGCCTTTATAGAAGGATTCGGCGTGCCAGGCGATCGGCTCGGCGCTTGCCGTCTCCAGCAAGTCGTTCCATAAATCGCAGGCAAAGCGGTTGCCGCTCTCATCCCGGATCGCATGCATAATCGGTCCTACTGGATCGTATTCTGCGACTCGAACGCCGAATAAGTCGGCAAGAGGGCCTGGAAGCTGCATCATATGGCACTGGTTGTTCGTCCGCTTGACGCCCGTTCTTGGCGTAGCGACCACCGTGCCGCCTTGCTTGACGAAGTCTCGGATCTTGGCGGCAGCTTCCTCGCCGATCACGAACAAAGACGGAATGACGAGGAGCTTGTACCGGGAATCGATTTGATCCGGGGTATGAAGGATATCAGCTCCAATCCCCAGTTTCTGGAGTGAGCGATGTACGACTTTCATGTGCTCGTAGTAATCGAACCCCTCGACTTGGGGCTGCAGCTGCAGAGCGGAATGGCTGTCGAAATCGTACAGGACGGCCGCTTCGTTCACCACGCGTGAACCGGACAGACGGTCGGACAACGCGCCCGCCTCCTCCGCGAAGCGCCGGAATTCGGCGAGCCGCCTTCCGGGCACGTTGCCATGATCGATCAACCCGTGCCAGAACTGCTCGGCGCCGGCAACACCGCTCCGCCAACGGAAGAATACAACGCCATCGGCCCCCCGGGAGATGCTCTGCCAAGCGAACGCGCGAATAAACCCGGGATACGGGCTCGGCCACATCGGCATCCAGCTTCCGGGAGGACCGCCGTACTGCTCCATCACCCAGAAGTTCTTCCCCTTGATTCCCCTGATCAGATCGAGCAATAATGCACCGCTATAGGGGTTGCTGGCCGCTTTGTCTGGACTGGAGGCCGGATAGTAATCGATGGACGCGAAATCCAGTTCCTCATACAAGGCCGCCAGATCAAGAGGCATCGGGGCCGTCCAAGTGTTGTGCGTAATCCATTGGGCCTCGCTGTGCTTGCGAATCTCTTCCACCTGAACACGCTGGAAGAGTACGACGGATTCGCTCTGGAAACGGCGATAGTCGAGCAGCAAGGACGGATTCATATATCTCTCGGACGTTTCGTGCAGCCCGATCTGTTCCCAGTCGCTAAATTCTCCGCTCCATACGACAGTCCCCCACTCCCGGTTGAGGCGCTCGAGGGTCCCGTATTTGCTTCGGAGCCATTCAATGAATCCATTCTTGCAATAGTGACAACGGCACATGTGAAGCATGAACTCGTTGTCCGTCTGCCAGCCGATGACAGCAGGATGTATGCCGTACCTCGCAGCCATTCGTTCTGTAATGATCCGAGTGAATCTTCGCATCGAAGGGCTGTTATAGCATCTGTGCCCGCGAACGCCCGGACGCGACAAGGACTGGCCGGGCAAATCCGGCAACACATCGGGATAACGCTGCGTAAGCCATGTCGGGGGCGTCATCGTCGGAACGCCGAGAACGACCGAGATGCCGCTCTGCTGGAACAGATCGATGGCATCGTCCAGCCAAGCGAAGTCGAACCGGCCTTCTTCGGGCTCCATGCGGCACCAGGCGAATTCGGCCATCCGGACGACGTTCACGCCGGATTCCCGCATGAGCCTCGCATCTTGTTCCCACAATCCCCGGTCCCAATGCTCCGGATAATAATCAACGCCGATTCTAATCATGCTTGAGTGTGCTCCTTATCCGCTCCTTCGTACTCAAACCAATCGAAATGCGCCGGCGACGCGGACCGGATGCCGTTGCCGGTCGCGTACATGGCGATGAATACGCCCGTGAACCCGCCGGCGACTTCCGTGGACAGCTGCGAGCATTCCCCGCGTCCGAACCAGAACGGCTCCCCGTCGCCATCGCCTCCCGAGAACCCGAAGGCGTACTGTTCCTTGTCCGCCTTGACGGTCAGCACGACCGAATCCGCCGACCAAGGCGCCTCGTTCTCCACCTTCCACATACTGCCGATCCTTCTGCGGCAAATGATCTTGCGCTCGCCTGCGATTCGAGTCACCGCGATCTCGTAATGGAACTTTTGGTTCATGAATACGGTAATGCCCGCTTCTTCCCCGTCCCGCTGCGGCGCGAACGTCAAAAACGCGGACGCGCGGCAATCGAAGTGCTGCTGCCTTCTGCCGACGAAAGCGGGGGAACCGGCGTCGTTCAAGGTCTCCGGGGAGCCGTGCAGCGTCAGACAGCTCGCCCGCTCCGCGAGCGACCAGTTGTCCGGATCCGGCGAACGCAGGAAATTCCACTGCGGCGCGAGCGCGGGACCGTCGAAGCTGTCTCTTACCGGAGGCGTGGCAACAGGCTGCAGCGCAAGGCTGCCGGCCGGCATCGTCTCAGAGACGGTGCCGTTCTCGCCCACAACCGGCCAGCCGTCTTCCGTCCATGTGACGGGCGCCAGGAACGTCTCTCTCCCGAGGTGATGTTTATTCGGATAGCTGGCCGGCCGAACACCGAGGAACACGGTCCACCAACTGCCGTCCGGAGCCTGTACGAAGTCCGCGTGACCCGTCGACTGGATGGAATTGTGCCGGCTCCGATGGGTCAAGATCGGATTATGCGGACAGCTCTCGAACGGACCGTCAGGCCTCTTGCTCCTGGCGATTGTCGCCATATGACCGTACTCGGTACCGCCTTCGGCGATCAGGAGATAGTACCACTCCCCGATCCGATAGAGATGCGGAGCCTCCGGGTACTGACCGCCGGTCCCGTTCCAGAGAAACGTGAGTTCCGAAAGTCTTTTCCCCGTCTTCAAGTCGATCCGGCTCTGGGCGGTGCCATTGTTCGAGGAAGACGTGAAATAAACCGTTCCATCTTCATCGAAGAACAAATCGGGATCGATCCCCGGGTGATCCACCCAAATCGGGTCGGACCATTCTCCGAGCGGATCGTCCGTATGTACGATGAAATTGCCGCCTTTCGTCACGTTCGTGGTCGCCATGTAGAACGTGCCGTTGTGAAAGCGGATCGTCGGTGCGTAAATCCCGCAAGAGCTGGGAACCTCGCCAAGATCCAATTGTCCAGGTCGGGACAGGCAATGGCCGATCTGCCGCCAGTTTACAAGATCCTTGCTATGGAAGAGCGGAACGCCCGGAAAATACTCGAAGGAGCTGGTAACGAGATAATAGTCTTCGCCGGCTCTGCACACGCTGGGATCGGGATGTAAGCCGGGAATAACGGGATTGCGGTAGGTATTCATTCTGATCGATTCTCTCCTTTTTCTGTTGGCGCTTGTCCTCATATTTACGTATACAAATCTTGTAATATCGACTATGGCATAAAGGCACCCATCATGAGCATAGGACTATTTCACGAGGTTTAACACCGCTCTTTTTGATCGTGTTTTCATACTATAATTAGATATAAGCGCTTACAGACTAACGGAAATTGCTGAATTCGGAAGAACTTGAATAGGAAACCGCCGGGCAAGGAAATCCCCGTCCGACCGCTTTAGCCTGAAACTTATCTATCAAAAACTCGCACAGGATACTCCCGCTTCCGCAAAAGATCGGAGTCGAAAGACGTTCGAACGATTAGGGAGTCGCAAGCTCCCGCTTCAAACGATAGTTAAGCGGGAGTCATTGATTCCAAAGTTTCACGCGGTCTTTCACCATCTTCGTAAATTCTTCGTTCAGCTTGTTGACGCCTGCTTTATCCAGATCCTTCATGAATTTGTCCCAAACGGCGTCGAATTGGTCCGGATTCACCATAATCGCTTCCGGAATGCGCTTCTTCATGATGTCTTCGCACTTCTGGAAGAGGACGTTGGCTTCAGAGCCGGTCTCGAAGTTCATGTTCCATGCCGCGCCCCACGGTCTAACCGGGAATTCTTGCTCGGACGGGTAAAGATCCTTGAAGTTCTTGATATTGTAAGCTGCCAACGTCTCTCTATCCGCTTGGGTGTATTCCTTCTCGATTTGTTCCGGGAAGACAGTGGTGTAGTAGTTACCCGTTGGATCCTTCACTCCGTCACCGTAGCTCGGGCCGAATCGGTACATATCAACGCCAGTCGTTTTCTTAAAGTTCTGGTTGTCATTGATCTTCATAGTCAGAATGTCGTCGGGGATGACGCGTTTACCGTTCTCCACCTTGTAATGCTTGCCTTCGATCCCCCAGTTGACCAGCACTTGCCCTTCATCGGACGCCAGAAAATCCAGGAACTTGATGACGCGAATCGGGTCTTTGGCGCTCTTCGTGATCGAGATGCCGGTACCCGCCAAGTATCCGAAATCTTGGAAGTCAAGTCTCTTGTAGGTTTCATTCAAGGTAACCGGGAAATGGGCGTACGTTTGATCGAACTTGCCTTCTTTCTTCAGCACGGCTTCTTCATTAGCGTAGTCCCAATCCGCATCGATGAGTCCCAGAACGCGGCCGCTGGCGACTTTCGCCCTATACTGATCATACTTCTGCACGAAGCTCTCCGGGTCCAGCAAGCCGATATCGTGCATATGGTTCAGCCATCTGAAGTATTCCTTCTCCTCCGGACGCAGGTAATGGAACTTCGCCTCATAGGTTTGCGGATCGATATAAAATTCGCCTTCATCCGGCGCACCTGTCGTAGCGACGGCCGGGTTGGTGGTGGTAATTAAAATCTGCCATTCGCCTGCATTCAGGGACAAGGGGATGATCGGTTGACCGTCGGCCGTGGTCTTGTGCTTGTCATAATAAGCTTTGAGAGCGTTCTCGTAATCTTTCACCGTCTTGATCTGCGGATAGCCAAGCTCCTTCAGCACGGCATGCTGCAGCACGAATCCGGAATTTGCCTCGAAGTACTTGTTGTTTACCCCAGCTGATGGCAGAACGTAAATGCCATGGTCGTCATTGCTCCAGCGCAAACGCTTCATGTATTCGCTATATACCTTCTTGATGTTCGGCGCATGCTCTTCAATGAGCGGCGCCAAATCGATCAACGCGCCGGCGTCCTTCAGCTTGCCAACGCTGCCCTTGGCCGAAACCATGTCCGGATATTCGTTGCTTGCCACCATAAGGGCGAAAATATCTACGTCAACTCCGCCCACCGGGAATTGCGCTTTAATCGAGATGCCGGTTTTTTCCGTAATGAGTTTGCCGACTTCGCTCTGCATGTCGTCCCAGAGCGGATTGTTGTCGCCCGCAGCCCAACTAATCGTTATGGGGGTAAGATATTCCTTAGGTGATGCGGCTCCCACCGCACTTGACGTAGGTGTTGCGGCAGAACTGCTGGGGTTGGCAGATTCTGATTTGCTGCTGCAGCCTACGGCTACAAGAAGCGTGCTGATCATTAGAACGCTTGCTACTTTTGTTTTGTTGACTTTCATGAAATGCTGCCTCCCTTCTATTGTAGTTACGTTGATCCCCCTCTCAAAAAAATCTATGTTATTTCCAGTGAAATTGTCTTGGCCTTGGGGGGAGCCCCTTTGAACGAAGAAGGATAAACTCCCACATATTTCTTAAATTTGCTGCAGAAATAATCCGCATTGGGGTATCCTACGATCTCCGAGACCTGGTAGACCTTGTGACCTTCCCCGAGGAGCCGGATCGATTGCTGAATACGGACCTTATCCAGGAAAGTATGGAACGAGTCGCCCGTATGCTGCTTGAACATTCTGCCAAAATACCCCCTGTGGTAATTGAACATCTCCGCCAGAGTTTCGAGCTTCAGATTTTCCTGGTAATGCCGCTGAATAAAATCCATCACTTGCTTGACCACAGGCAGGCTGCCGTCCGCCCCCAGCCTTCCCGCCAGTTCGGTGAGCTGAGAATGAGCGGCGCTCATCACCCCATCGTAATGGGTGTGCAGATAAAGCTCGGCAAGCAGAGGCGCATAGTCCTGGATGTTAACGCTTTGATGGAGAACCGCCAGCTTGTTCAGCGCAACGGACAACACTTGGGCCAGGCCCGACTTGATCGCGGTTTCGGAAGAATCGAAGGCCGCAAGTGCCCTTCCCGTATCCTCAAGCGCTTCCGCTACCCCCTCGCGCCTGCCAAGATCCAGCATATAGAACAGCTTGAGGGCCAGCGCCTCCAGATCCGGAGGAGCATCCCCGTTCGGCGCCGCCGCAGAATGGCTCAAGTCAGCTTCCGTCTCCATGTGGATTCGCCCTCCGGCAAGCAGAAAGCGGTTTTTCACTACTCCCAAAGCACCCTCGTACGATTGACGGATATCCGCCAATTCATAGACAATCCTTCCTGCGGCGGCAGTGAAGCCGAGCTTTGTCCCGCAGACGTCTTGCAGAAACCGGGTCCATTCGCTTTTGACGGCAGGCCGACTCAGATCTTCCTTCAATAGGAATCCGACGTACGGACCGATCTGAAACCCGTACCCGAGTCCCTCCGTCTTCGCGGCTTCCAGCCATCTCGTCTTGACCGACTCCAGATGCCCAAATCCTGCAAGAGAGGTGTCCTCCGCCTCTGCCAACAGAATCTGCTTGCATTTCCCTGCAAAGCTGGTTAAGGGCTTCAGCGCGCTTTCCAGTTCCGGAACGTCCGCCGGATCAGCTGTTATCAGCTTGAGGATAAGCTCCTCCCGCAGCGCGTCGGCATGAAGTCCGGACAATTTGTCGCGATCCGATAGCCGGTCCAGATTAGATCTGATGCGCAGCAATTCCTCCTTCAGTTCCTCTGCATCGATCGGTTTGAGCACATAGCCGCTCACATTCATCTCGATGGCTTGCTTGGCATAGGCAAAATCGGAGTATCCGCTTAGAATGAGAAATTGGCAATCCCCATCCGTCCTGCGAATTTCGCGGATCGCTTGAAGACCATCCATGACCGGCATCCGGATATCGATGACGATCAGATCAGGAGAATGCTCCTTATGGAAGGCAACCGCTTTTCTTCCGTTTGAGACGTCTCCCGCCACACGGAAGCCAAGAGCATCCCAATCGACAATTTTCAA
This sequence comes from Cohnella sp., assembly GCF_041640265.1. Taxonomy (GTDB): domain Bacteria; phylum Bacillota; class Bacilli; order Paenibacillales; family Paenibacillaceae; genus Cohnella. The sequence continues at coordinate 176,642 of NZ_JBEQAP010000002.1, read as the reverse complement.
GAGCCCCTGCCGGATTGCCGGTTCGTCGTCGACCACCAGTACTTTATACATTCAAATTTCCTCCCAGCGGTATGGCAAATGTTACGCGCGTACCGGATCCCGGCGGGCATTCCAGCTTCAGCCCGTATCCTTCGCCGTAAGTCAGAATAAGGCGCTGATGCACATTGCGGAGTCCTATCCGATGCTCCTCGGCATCTTCCAAATCCTGAAAGGAATACTCGATTGCCCGCATTTTGTCTTCCGATATGCCGCACCCGTTATCCTCCACCATAATCACTACCCGGTCCGACTCCACACGCGCATCGATGATTACGAGTCCTCCCTCTTCAACCTCCTCCAGCCCGTGCACCACCGCATTCTCTACCAAAGGCTGAACGATGAGCGGAGGAATCTCCACCCTCTCTGCCGCATCATCCAGATGGAGCTTGTAAGTCAAACGTTCGTCTTCGAATCGGAACTTCTGAATTTCCAAATAACAGCGCACAATCTCAAGCTCTTCCTTGAGCGTGATCTTGCGGGCTCCGATTTCGATGCTGCGCCGCATCAGCTTCCCCAAGAGATGCACAACATTGGAAATCTCCGTCTCTCCCTTCACATATGCCTTCATTCGGATGGACTCCAGCGCATTGAACAGAAAGTGCGGGTTGATTTGGCTCGCCATCATCTTCAGCTTGATGTCGCGCTGCCGCAGCTCCAGCAAGTTTTTCTGCATTTGGGACTCGCTCACTTCAACCATTAGGCTCCGGATGTTGGCCAGCATATGGTTGAACTGTTTGGATAACACGCCGATTTCATCGTTTCCATCCACATCCGACGTCACGTTCAGATTGCCCATGGAGACTTTGTTCAACACCCGATTAAGCTGAAGCAGTCTGTGGGACAAAAAGGAGGAGGTGAAGAAGATCAGAACGATTGCGATGGACAAACTGGCCGCAATGATGGTGAACCCAAGCCTGCTGACTCGATTTGCGCCGCTCACGATGCTGTCGATCGTAAAGACCGATACGATTTTGAGCCCGTTCTGGCTAAATGGCGGAACCACTTCCTCCACTACAATCTTCGAGGGCATTCCCTCAAAATTAAATTCGTAGGTGCCCGCCGGTTTATCGCTCAGATCCTTGGCGAAATCCATGCTGTCGATATTCCGGCCGACCCACTGCGGGTTTTTGGCAGCGACAATAAAGCCCTTCGCATCGAAAATCATCGTATCGAACGGTTCCTGGCTCAGAATCCCGCCCAGTTCATCTTGATCCAAATCGATGACCAGCACTCCGTAGGAACGGTACAGCGGAAAATCAATCTTGCGAACGAGGCTGAGATAAGGTCGGTTTTCCTTCGTCTCGTCTGGGATATAATGCCAACTGATAGACGAGCTGGATTTGTCCAACGCCTCCTGGTACCAGTCCGAGTTCTTGACAGACTCATCCGCACTTAGAAAATCCCAGTTACTGATCCGCATCGAATGGGCCGTATAGAAGCGGACGTTATGAATTTCCTTGTATAGCTGCACGTAGTCCCGGAAATAGCGAAAATCCCAAAACGCTGTAACCAGGTCGAAGTTAGTCTCATAGCGGGAATTGACCAAATTGGATAACCTGTCATCCACCTGCAATTTGTTCGATATTTCAATCGGCATCCGAAGAATGTCCGTTACGTGCTTCTTGATTTTATCCACGTTGTTCATGGTTTGCTGGGTAGTCTGGTCAAGGACGTTCTGGCGGTAGGAAGCCGTCAAGATAATGCCCACGAGAAGAACCGGGATGAACACCACTACCACGATGGAAATGATCAGCTTGTTCTTTAACCGGATATTGTTCGTCTTCCTAACCGCGGCGAGGATCTTGCTTCTCATTCTAGGTCTCCTTTTGGATGCATGAGCAAATCGAGATACCGCTTCACAAGCGAATTCGACGGTGTGTTGGTTGGAGTTCCGATCACGACTTTGATGCAGCGTCTATGAAATACGTCATGTTCGTGGCAGCGCTTACACCATGAAGCTTATAGCCAGCCAGGAATTTCTATTCGGGAGAGGTCGAAGGTGAAATCCATCTATAAACCTATGAAACAAAATTATTGTCCCTGTTAAAATTATACCTTAAAAATATTATATTCATATATTATTACTTAACATTTAACTAAACCGGCGAAGTGAACCAATATAATCGCGGCATTGCAAATTCTTGTATGAAAATCGGTTAATTATCGAGGGGCGGAACGCCGGCTATGACGCCGTCATGTTAATAATAAGAAACAATAGAGCGTATACATACCCCTAAAATTGATCTTGTTTTCATGTAGAAATTAACTATAGGATTGCCTTAACCGTCGGAATACACCGGCGTCAGTTCGCAGCGATTGCCCATTCAGAAAGCCTAGGTACTCACCTGCCATGTACAACATCTATCCGTTTCACTTCTCCGACGGCGACAACCTGACGAGCGACAATGAACGGTGTGTGCGACTGATTAAAGAGTTGTTAGAGCACTCGAACATTTTCGGTTACGGGGAAGTGAACCAGTATAATCGGAGCAGCACATTGATGTCAGCCTTCAAGTATCTGGAGCATCAGCAGTTTCTGTATTATGTGATTAAGGGTGAAGTTTACTCGTGATTCAAGCAGTATTCCATAGGCAGAAAAAAAAGGCGCAGTCTCCTCACACTTGAGGAACTACGCCTTAATCTTTTAAAGTTTATACTCAGTTAACTGTCTTCTCGCCGTATAACGGCATGCCGGAAAGACTTGACAGCATATCGTCGGTCATCTTGTCCAAATCGTATTTCACGCAAAAATCCCACTCTTCGCGCGCCGCCGACGCGTCAATCGCGTCCGGCCACCCATCCGCAATGGCCTGACGAATGGGGTCGATTCTGTAATCAAGCTTGAATTTCGGCAGACGTCTGCGAATGCTGGAGGCGATCGCTTCCGGATCGACACTCATGGCCGACACGTTAAATGCGTTTCGATGCTTAAGCCGGGATGCATCCGCTTCAATGAGCTTGATCACCGACTCAACCGCATCCGGCATATACATCATGTCAAGAAAGGTCCCTTTGCCGATATACGATGTAAATTTGCCGGTCTTGACGGCGCTTACGTACATGTCGACGGCATAATCGGTAGTCCCGCCTCCCGGAGGAGTGGTATACGAGATCAACCCGGGAAAGCGAAGTCCTCTTGTGTCTATTCCATATTTGTTAAAATAGTAATCGCAAAGCAGTTCCCCGGACACTTTGTTAATGCCGTACATGGTTGCAGGGCGTTGCATCGTATCTTGCGGCGTACCGATTTTGGGCGCGCCCGATCCGAAAGCGGCAATCGAGCTCGGAGTGAAGAGCTTGCAACCCAGCGTTCTTGCCGCTTCCAAGGCGTTTAACAGTCCCCCCATGTTCAACTGCCATGCGAGCATTGGCTTTGTTTCCGCCGCTGCGGACAATAGGGCCGCAAGATGGATAATCGTATCGGCTTGATGATCTTTGGCCGCTTCATAGAGAGCAGTTCCATCGGTAACGTCAACAAGCCGGAACGGTCCGGACAACGCCGTTTCGTTTTGATCGTTCCGAATGTCGGTAGTCAGAACCGCATCGCAGCCGTATAGCTGGCGCAGCCGTGCCGCCAAATCGCGCCCAATTTGGCCGAGTGCGCCGGTAACGATAATCCGCCTCAAGTTCATTCCCCCTATCGGATCAAGCCGAGCTCCCGGCCCACCTTCTCATAGGCAGTGAGCGCATGGTCCAACATCTCCGTGGAATGCTCGGCTGTAGGCATGTTTCGAACTCTGCCTGTACCCTTCGGCACGGTCGGGAAGACGATGGCTTTCGCATATACGCCTTCCTCGTACAACCTTGAGCTGAAGCGCTGGGTTTTTTCCTCATCGCCAATGATACAAGGGGTTATCGGCGTTGCCGTCCGGCCGATGGAGAAGCCGAGCGCCTTAAGTCCTTTCTGCAAGTATGCAGTGTTCTCCCAGAGCCGGTCCTGCAGTTCCTTACTGCCTTGCAAAATATCGATCGCCGTTATACAAGCAGCAACCGTCCCCGGAGGCACCGCAGTCGAAAAGAGGAAAGGGCGGCTGCGCGCCTTGAGCCAATCGATCACTTGCTGCGTTCCCGCCACGTACCCCCCCGCCGCACCGACCGCCTTCGACAACGTGCCGATTTGAAAGATGATACGGTCGGAAAGCCCGAAATGCTTGACGGTACCTGCCCCGCCGCCGAGCACTCCTGTGCCGTGCGCATCATCTACATAGGTGATCAGATCATATGCCTCCGAAATATCCACGATTTCAGGAAGCTTCGCCATGTCTCCATCCATCGAGAACACGCCGTCCGTGATCACCATGATCTTCTCGAAGGTGCCGGACTCCCTTGCTTCTTTGGCCTTCGCTCGCAAGTCGTCCATGTCGGAATGGCTATATCGAATCACCTTGGCTTTTGTTAACCGGCAACCGTCAATAATAGAAGCGTGATTCAACTCATCCGAAAGAATGGCATCCCCCGCATCCATAACAGCGGAGATCGCCGCCATGTTGCAGTTGAAGCCCGATTGAAAGGATACTGCGGCTTCGGTCCCTTTGAAAGCAGCCAGTTTTTCCTCCAACTCGACATGAAGGGCGAGCGTCCCATTAATCGTCCGTACGGATCCACTTCCGACCCCGAACCGAATCGTTGCCTGAACCGCAGCGTCCACCAGCCTTCTGTCCGTCGCCAATCCTAAATAATTATTGGAGGACAGGTTCACGAACTCCCGGCCTTTCATGCGGATGACAGGACCATTCGAACTCTCCAGCGGGTCGATCGTATTGTACAGCCCCCGGTCTTTCAGTTCGGTTAGATGCGTTTGAAGAAAAGCAGACAGTGTTTTGCTAACCATTCCGATTCCTCCTTTTCGCCGAGAACATGGTTATAGAGTCATTTCAGCCATGATCTCTCAGCTTATCCCGATCGCCGGCCGGGAAAACCTCTGCTTTCCAGCAGATGAGAGGAAATGAAGGTGTTAGGGTACTTATTCTCGCAGGCGACATTATACACCATTTTCCCCTTTTTACCATTCTAAACATCATAATCTGGTCGTTCTCAAGCGCCACGCAATTCAGGATGGGCACGCTACAGAATACATTCGCCAAACACTGAACCGATTAATTCAACGGCTATTCTAGCTGTTTTGTTATTAATGTCTAACACTGGGTTAACCTCCACGATTTCTGCAGATACCAGAGCATTACTTTCATGAAGCATTTCCATAGCTAGATGGCTTTCGCGGTAAGACAACCCTCCGGACACAGGGGTTCCTACGCCAGGAGCCTCGCTAGGATCCATGCCATCCAGATCCAAGCTTAGATGAACACCATCCGTATTATTCGTCACTATTTTAATGGCTTTCTCCATCACATCATTCATTCCAAATCGATCGATATCGTGCATGGTGAATACACGGATACCCTTTTCTTTCAAAAATATCCTTTCACCTGAATCAATAGATCTGGCACCAATAATAACTACATTCTCAGGGTTGATCTTCGCTTCCTCTCCCCCGATCGAGACTAAATCAGGATGACCGTAGCCTAATGCTACCGCCAATGACATACCATGAATATTTCCGGAAAAAGTGGTAACCTCTGTATTCGCATCCGCATGAGCATCAAACCATATGACTCCAAGTTTTTTAACTTTCTGTAAGACTCCTTTAATCGTACCGATCGCAATACTATGATCTCCGCCAATAACCAAAGGGAATTGCCCTTTGCTTATTTCATCTGCCACAAGATTACATAACTCAGAATTAACTCTCATAATTTCCTTTATGAATTTTAATTTCTCTCCTGGCAAGGATGCTTCTAACAAACGATTAACATACAAATCTCCTAAATCATTAACGTGATATCCTAGTGATTCCAGTTTAGTAAGAATATTCGCACTTCTTAGTGCATTAGGACCCAATTCAACTCCGCTACTATCCGCCCCATGGTTGATTGGGACGCCTATAATAGAAATGTTTTGATTTCTTAGCGATATAGTCATATATATTCTCCTAAGCTGACAGTATTTGCAGGTAACATAACCATCTTATCACAGCTATTTCACTCAAATGATTAATACTTTTGCGCGGAAATATATGGTTGAGCAGGACAATCGGGTTTTTCGGTATCCAATCGTCCAAGCTCTAATCGCAACAATACATAAATTAATAAATAAATAATAACACTTGAGAAAGATGGTGATCAGGTAATATGGAGTACTCGACATATGGAAGGCATATTATCGTTGATTTTTGGGGTGTGGATTTCACCATTTTAAATAACGTTGATTTTTTAAAACAAATAATGATCGATGCAGCCGAAAAAAGCCTTGCAACAGTTTTATCAGTAGATTATAAAGAATTTGATCCATACGGCTGTACAATTCTTGTCCTACTATCCGAAAGTCATCTATCCATTCACACCTATCCGGAAAAAGAGTTTGCCGCAATAGATTGCTATACATGCGGAAATGATAAAGACCCCGAATTAGCAATTAATTATTTAATAAATCTATTAAAACCAAAGCAGATTTATACGAAAACTTTGATTCGTGGAATAAAGGAAATAGCTGTCGTTAATTAATATATACTCCCCGCTGTAACAGCGGGGGCTGAGTATTCTCCTCAATCAGTATCGTTCATGGATGTCAGCCAGAGCTCTGTTACGATCTGTCTGGATTTTTCTCCGAATACATTTTCGCCGATACTTGCTGGAAAATTTGAACATACTCTTCAATCTTGCTGAAGTCAGATAGCGGGTTCGTATCGAAATGTTCATGTCTCCTGGCGAAATCTGTTTGGTTGAAGCTATACAGAAACACCAATCCTCCCCATATTTCTTCATGACATCAAAATGATAGGGCAACACATATAAACCCGCTGCCTTGAGCGTTGCTATTACACTCCAGCAAAATTCAGGCATCTCTGAAATCACGGAGCAAGCAATGACAATGACTCCCCCTGGTGTCAGCCGTTTTTTCAGAAGTGTGTAAAACTCTCGGCTGTAGAGACGGCTGAGCCCGGGAGAATTATAGCTGGGTTCTGGAACATCGATAACGATGACGTCCCACTTCTTCTGGTTCTTCTCCGCGAATGACCTTCCGTCCTGAACTATTGTTTGCACCTTAGGATTGTTCAAAGACCCTTTATTAAACTTAACCAACGGCTTCAATTTCTTACCTATATCCAACATTTTGGAATCTATGTCAACGACCGTGATTTCTTTTACCTCATCATACCGGAGAGCTTCTCGCGTGGTAATTCCTCCACCACCGCCAATCATCAGTATACGCCGCTGCTTTTTGACAACACCCATTGCTGCATGGACCAACGCTTCCGCCCACATGTTGTCATCATCTGTCGTGCCAAACATCACGTAACCATCGCCATAGACCAATACTTTTCCATTTTTTTGCTTGACCACCGCGATTCGCTGAAAGGGCGTCTTCATACGGCGCAAAATTCGGTACTTCCCATCTGGCTCATCTTCCTTAGATATATAATCCCGCAGGGACATCAGTCGCGCCTTTTTATAATTCATGAACATCCTCCTATGACAAATATACAAGCAAATCTACTTCATTTATCATATATTTTTTATAGTAAAGGGGGGAATGAAATGGATGGACAAGCAATCGTTAGATTAGAAGTGAAGGCTTCTAAACGCATGAAACGTCTTCCCGCTCCATTTTACTCAGCATTGATGTCGAAGGCGAATCAGTTTATCGAACAAGGATACGATGTGATAAATCTCGCACAAGAAACTCCCGATCTGCCCACACCCTTGCACATTGTTCGTTCCTTGCAGGACGTGGCAGAAAACACACTGAATCACAGTTATCCTCCATTATCCGAAAGCAGGAAACTAAAAGAAGCGATATGTCATTGGTATAAACGTGAACAGGGGGTTGATCTGGATCCCGACCATGAAGTAGCCATTCTTTCCGGAACGCAAACAGCTCTGGTACAACTTTCGACGACATTATTAAACCCGGGGGATATCGCCCTTGTTCCTGACCCCGGGTACCCGGATTATGGGACGGGTATTGCACTGGCTGGAGCAACGATGACACCGATCCCATTGTTAAGAGAAAACTTATATTTACCGGATTTAGGAAAGATAACTCAGAATCAATGCGAAAGAGCAAAAATAATGTTACTAAATTATCCATCAAATCCTACTGGTGCCTGTGCTCCTGCCTCCTTCTTTGATGATGCGATCCGGTTTGCCGAGAAGAACCAAATAGTGGTTGCAAACGATTTTGCATACGGAGCAATCGGATTCGACGAAAAAAAACCGATAAGCTTCTTATCCCGTCCTGGTGCGAAAGAGGTAGGAATCGAGTTATATTCATTCTCAAAAACCTATAATATGGCCGGTTGGGGAATCGGATTCGCGCTAGGAAATAAAAAAGTTATTCGCTTGATGAATTTGCTTCAGGATCATTTCTATTCCAGCCCATTTGGAGCGGTTCAAGCTGCGGCGGTAACGGCTTTGACGTCCTCTCAGGATTGCGTGCGGGATCTTGTTGACATTTACGAATCAAGGAGGAACTCCTTGTTCCGTGATATGTGTAAGATTGGATGGAATGCCACGCTCTCTGAAGGTACGTTCTTCGAATGGCTTAAGGTTCCGACTCGATATTCCTCCATTCGGTTCGCAGACTTGCTTCTAGACAAGGCTCAGGTGTTCGTGGCTCCAGGCATCGAATTCGGTCAATTCGGAGAGGGATATGTTCGGGTGGGACTTCTGACGAGTGAAGAACGGTTGCGGGAAGCCATGAGAAGAATCCAAAAACTATCCCTCTTCTAACCTGAAGTTCTTTACGTTGACTTACTAATCACGATGAAAATATTTGAATAACCTCAGATTTTTTAAACTGTTGGGTTTAACATTATTTTTTTCTAGAAGAACCTCCCTCGGCAATCTGAACAATGACGAAAGGTTTTTGGGCAGCGTTTTGTTGGGAACGACATCTTTGTATTTACCTGGTAGGAATTTTCTGAATGAAGCGATTTGGAATCCCCAATCTCCAAATGACGGGACATAAACGGCATAGCTCTTGGTAAACATTCCTATGCTTTTCAGAGTATGATATATACTCCAATACACACTTGGCTTATCTTCTGTCGAATTGGATTGAATGACGATCATGCCGCTTGGAGCAAGAGTTTTTACTATGCGTCGGAAAAATTCCTTTGAATACAGCTTGCTTAAACCTTTATCTGACGGATCGGGAAAATCGAGAATGATAACGTTGTAGGATTTAGAGCCTGGTTTTGAGGTTAAAGGAAAGAATGTTCTTGCATCCTTTTCATGAATCTTCACCCGCTTATCAAATAATGAACGATTATTCAGGGTAGATATTGGCTTTCTTTTGGCTATTTGAACGATTTTGGGATCCAGTTCCACAAGATCTACCGATTTGACATCGTGATATTTAAGTACTTCCCGGACTGCGAATCCATCACCCCCTCCTAATATTAAAACATTACGGCGATTTGTGGTCATGATCATGGCCGGATGTACAAGCGCCTCGTGATAGATCCGTTCATCTAATGAACTAAATTGCAATTGCTTGTCAAGATATAACCGTACATCTTTCGCCTCTAGAAGGATAATTTTTTGATACCGGCTTTTACCTTGATATATGATTTTTGGTTTTTCTTTCAATAGGTGTTTTAGGGTTTTTAAATCCCAGATATCACCTCTTATTTTACTTGTTCTTTGAATCGTTCTCTTTTGCGGCAATAAATTCACCTCCTCACCTCTTACATTCATTTCAATCAAGTTATGCCATGATTTCCGGGCATGCGTGGGCACAATATTACATTCTCGCTGTCTTTAATCGATACGCTGCCAATCGTACAAAAGGTCAGTTGCGGCTATCGCAACTGACCTTTGAATTAACAACTTGTCTATTTAACGGGGTCTTAGGCCGGTTCTGCGTTTTCCGTTCACCGGAGCCTTCTTCACAGCTTTGCCCTTCCGGGTCGACATCGTCTCTAGTATCGGTACGATTTGTCCGCGGATTTCGCCATTCGGATTCTGCACCGTATGAACGTTGACATAGGTGTTGCCTCGTTGGATCTCACGCACGAGGTCGGCGATTGAACACCCCTGAAGGGGTCCGATCAAATCCTCGCGGGTCAACACGCCTTCCACAAATATTTCTGATCGGCACGTACTGCCGGATTTCTTCGCAACGAACAGGAACGCAACTATCGGTCCGTTCTGACCGGGGAAACCCAAGTGAATATGGGCTTCGGTTACGTTTCGGATATTATTTGCTTTCAGAATAAAGTGTAATCTCCTGCTGTCCTCGCTTAATTGAAATAACGCTACGCCAGTCGCATTCGTATTAACCGGCGGCACTTCAAATCGTCCTCGCAATATCGCAATAAAATCAGCCACTCCGTATTCCTCCTCTCTGAATCAATTACTATAAAGTACTCAGAGAATCAGGGAATGGCTTGTACACTTCTTCACTTTCATTAGTTCATAACTTCGGAAATCTGCGGGAGACCACAGAATGTATGCGAAAAATCATACAAAATGAGCAGCACACTCATCGAATCAGTCGATTCTATGCGATATTTCATACACAAAACACGATTTGAGCCCGGATTCTATAAATGTATCCGAAAAATCATATACATTCTCTGCATGTGTTCGTACACGTTAAAACTGTCCACAATTAATCGACAACCGCATAATGCGACAATAGTGGAACGTTCTCGGTTTAGCCGCTCTCATTGTTGCATTTTGCGACATTGGTGGGCGCTTCTCGGTTTAGCCGCTCTCATTGTTGCATTTTGCGACAATGGTGGGTCGCTTCTCGTTTCGTCAGCGTTCAATGGTGCTTATGCAGTTCGCCGACCAGGCTTCGAAGAGCCAGTTGGCGCCCATCACCACTCGGCTACTGTTCCGTCCTCTTGGCGCCACACCGGGTTTCTCCATCGATGACCGATCGCAGCCATTTGGCGCACTTTTTCCTCATCGATCTTAATTCCGAGTCCAGAACCTGTTAAGTTGTTCACAAACCCATCCTTATAATCAAAAACGTGCGGGTTCTTCAAATAATCGAGCAGATCGCTGCCTTGATTATAATGAATACCCAAGCTCTGCTCCTGAATAAAGGCATTCGGCGTGCACGTATCCATCTGCAGGCATGCGGCCAGCGCAATAGGTCCAAGCGGGCAATGCGGGGCGACGGCCACATCATAAGCTTCGGCCATCGCCGCTATTTTGCGGGTTTCCAGTATACCTCCCGCATGGGAAAGATCCGGTTGTATGATATCTACGATCCCCTGCGCAAGCAGCTCCTTAAATCCCCAACGGGTGTACATCCTCTCGCCGGTAGCAATCGGACATGAGGTATACCGGGCAATCTCCTTCAACGCTTCATTGTTCTCGGGAAGAACGGGCTCTTCAATGAACATTGGGCGATATTGCTCCAGTTCCTTCACTATAATCTTGGCCATCGACTTGTGCACCCGGCCATGAAAGTCGATGCCGATTCCGACGTCTTTGCCTACGGCTTCGCGCACTGCCGCAATACGGGAGATGGCGGCATCTACTTTGCTAAACGAGTCGATATAATGAAGCTCTTCCGTGGCATTCATTTTTACAGCGGTAAATCCCGCCTCGACCTGCTGCCGGGCTGCCAAACCGACATCGCTCGGACGATCTCCCCCGATCCACGAATACACTCGCGTCTTGTCCCTGCAAGCGCCGCCCAACAAATCATAGATCGGCGCGTTATAGAACTTGCCTTTAATATCCCATAACGCCTGCTCGATGCCGGAGATAGCACTTGATAAAATCGGTCCCCCCCGGTAGAATCCTCCTCGGTACAGCACCTGAAACAGATCCTCGATACGCATAGGATCCTGACCGATGATATAATCGCTCATCTCCATGACGGCGGCATGAACCGTATCCGCTTTTCCTTCGACTACCGGCTCTCCCCACCCGGTTATCCCTTCATCCGTTTCCACTTTAAGAAACAACCAGCGGGGCGGCACCTTAAATAGCTCCAACTTCGTGATTTTCAATATATTGTCTCCTTCACTTAAGAAAATTGATCCCGATAATCCTGGGGTGTCATACCTAAGCTCTTCTTAAATGCATGGTTAAACGAGTGCGGCCGTTGATAGCCCAGTTGAGCCGCGATCTCGTAAATTTTGTCTGAGCTGTTCTTCAGCATGAACTCCGCCTTTTCCATCCGGACACGGTTCATATATTCGCTTAAGTTTTCACCGGTTACTAGTTTGTAAATTTTGGACACATAAACCGGATGTAAATATACGTGCTCGGAAATCGTTTGCAAGGAAACTTCCTTATTCATGTTCTGCTCGATAAAGCTGCGAATTTCGTTAATCAGCGAGGCCCTCGAATATTTTGTCTCCTGGTCCATGTCCTCACGAATTCGCTCGAGACCTCTGAATGCCCACTCCTTAAGATCTTTAATAGATCGAAACGGGGTACCGTCCGTCATCCTGTCATAGTCCTCTCCGATTAACCGGCTTAGCGGCCGGCCATTCTTATGTGCAATATAAGAATAAGAGGATGCGATGGAAAAATAGACCTCAAGCAGATGCTCACTTGAATCGGCGCATTTATGCTCCATCTCCTCCATGGCGGTACGCAGTTTCTCTTCGATGCTGTCCCACCGGGCAGCTTCCAAAAGGTGAATTAACGTGGGCGGTTCGTACAAGCTGTAAAGGGTTTGAACCTCTGTTTCCGGCTGATGCTGCTCGTCTAGACGCATGAACAGCTCTTGCACGCTTCCGATCCGTTTGCGAAACGACGATACTGTTCGATCATAGAATTCGCGGAGATTTTGCGGGAAACATCCTCGGCCGCTTACGAGAACGGATACCTTACCCTTAAGATACGTCTTTACAGCCGATTGAAGAAGGGAGGCCGTCCGCTCGAACCAGGCGGTGTCCAATTGAGCATCATCCGCTTCTTTGGCCATCATGACAAAGACCAAATAATCATGCGTATCCTTAGTGTGCCAGCTGTAATAACGCTCGCCGAACAACTCTTCTACGATATTGCTGACCGCGTATTCCATCAAGGACAGGCTGTTCGCATCATCGTTCGGAAAGTCCTCTAGTCGGATCATCATCAACTCGAATGATTTTCCTTCGCTGCCTGCGAAGCCCAACATCTTCATTTTGTCGCGAAGCGCCGCCTCCGGCAGCTGTCGGCCCTGCAGCAAATCACTCAGCAGATTTCCCCGCAGAAGGGGCAAATTTTCCTTGAGGGTATTGGCTAACCTCTGCCTGGAAACGATCTCCTCCCATTCCGCACGAAGCTTATCCATCACCCGCGTTATGGTTGACAACAATTCCTTCTCTTTGACCGGCTTAAGCAAATAGTCTTCTGTCTGGTGCAAAATAGCCTCTTTAGCATAATTAAATTCTGAATAACCGGATAATAGGATACACTTGGTCTTCTGCCAGCGCCTGCGAATTTCCGCAATGAGCTCTAGCCCGCTCATTCCCGGCATTTGAATATCGGTGAGCACGATATCGATCGAAAACTGCTCCAGAAGCGATAACGCTTCCGGTCCGGAATAGGCTTTATGCACCTGCTCGATCCCGACGGCTCTCCAATCGATAGTGCTGTAAAATCGATCCACGACATGAATCTCATCATCGACTATCAAGAGTTGAACCATTAGATCCCTCCCTCATCCAAGTCAGAATCACCCTCAATCCCCCGCTGGGTGCGTGCTCGAACGTCAACCCGGACTGATCGCCGAATCGATAGCTGAGCCGGTGGTGCACATTCCAAACCCCGCAGCCGATCTCCTCAGACATCGGCTTTTGCAGCTTCGCACGCAGCTGTTGCAGGTCCTCCTCGCCCATTCCTCCACCGTTGTCCTCAACGATTATCCGATTGGAATTATCATTCTGTTGGCCCGTGATCGTAATTCTCCCGCCGCCAACGCGCTGTTCGATTCCATGAATGACGGCATTCTCGACAATCGGTTGCAGAATCAAACGGGGAACCGGCTCCGTAAGCATGGTCCTCGGCACCGATATTTCGTATTCCAGTCTCTGCATACGCATATTCTGGATGCTTAGGTAATTCTCAACGAGATCAATCTCGTCCTTCAGTATGACGTACTGACTCTCGACTCTTGTCGTATAACGATAATACTCCGCCAAGTTTTCCCCCATCGCGATAACCGAATCCTTGTCCTCGATTTTGGCCGAATTAATCATGAAAAAGAGGGAGTTATACAAGAAGTGAGGGTTGATCTGGGATTGCAATTGTTTGAGGGCTGCCTCACGGGAGCTGATTTTCTCAGCATATACCACCTCAACCAGCTTCTGAATCTGTTCAGCCATTTCATTGAAGCGTTGAATTAATATCTGAAATTCGTTCTTCGAACGATAGTCGATCCTTGCCGATAAGTCTCCCCGTTTCATTCGCTGCACGTTACGGATAATATTTTTGATCGGAATTTGCACGTTCCGGTAAAGGAGAAACGAAGCCAGCACGCTCATCACAAGCAGGAGACCCATCGAGCTGTAGAATAAATTTCTCGACTCCGTAATCGGGGACAAAATGCGCTGCTCGGGAACATAATCTACAAGGTACCAGCCGAGCTGGCGTGATTTTACGAAGCTAACCAATATCTGCTGCCCGTCGATCACCATTCTCTGCTGGCCCGAATCTGCCAACGTTTCGCCTCGCAAATTTTCATTTATCATGGACACCGTCATTATCGCGGAAGTGCTGTTCAAGATCGGATCATAATCGCGATGATATAGAAAAGGGTCGCTTTGTTTATCTTTCTTGGAGACATCGAGCAAATCGCTGATGTTCTGCACTGGAAAGCGGATTTGGAACACGGCATTGGCCTGCGAGAAGGAGTGAACCTTCGCGGGCTCGCCAATTTCCCGTATAAATGTACCTATCGGCTCCCCCCTGGATGCGTCTTGCTCATAGACCCATGAAGCATGAATGCTGTCATCCCAAGACCCTTGCCGCCCGCCCCCATGCAAATAAATATTGGTGGATATCACCTTGCGGTCGCGGGGAATAAAGAGCGTCAAGTCATTGGACCAGCCGCTGGACACGCTCTGCAGGCCGAGCTTTTCCGTAATTCGGGACTCCGCCTTTAAGGTGTCCCCGGACTGGGGCTCCTTTCGCTCTACAAACTCCCGGATATGCGGATCAAGGCTTAGAATAACGGGAAACATCGACAGATTTTCAATCGCCGAGTCGATCTGATAGAGAAAAAAGGAAAGCCGGTTCAAGTTCGAGGACTGAATCTCCTCCTGAATGACCTTGTTAGCCGTTCGGTTCGAGAAGCTGTAAAGCAGCAAAATAGGAATTAGAAGAAGCATGACTATGATAAGGATTTTATTGAAAATATTCAGCCGATACCTCATATGATGTCACCTTTCTGTCTGTCCATCAGCCAACAGTTACATTTTACCCTTTGACCGCACCCGCTGCCAATCCGCTGACTACGTATCGTTGCGCGAGCAGAGCAATAATCAACACCGGAAGGGTGATGATGCAAGCGGCAGCCATTAGCGCGCCCCAGTTGATCTCCGAATACGACATAAAATTGAATACCGCGACAGGCAGCGGCTTCGTCTTGTCGCCCGCCAGGATGATTGAGAACATAAAATTATTCCAAGAGAAAATAAAGGAAAGAAGCGATGCAGTAATGACACCGGGACCGGAAATCGGCAATATGACTCGCATGAATACCTGATGATGATTACAGCCATCAATCAAGCCCGCCTCTTCGATTTCTTTGGGGAGAGCTTCGAAAAAGGAAATCATAATCCAAATGATAAACGGCAGTCCCACAAGCATATGGCTGAGAATCAATGCGGTGTAGGTATCTACCAGATTAATTTTCGAGAATAAGATAAACCAGGGAATCAGGAATGTGATCCCGGGGATAATTCGGGCTACGAGTATGATAAGACCCAGCTTATGCAGATGATGTCTAGCTATGGCATATGCTGCCGGCAGCCCGAGCAACAGAGCAAACAACGTCGACCCTAATCCAATAATGAGGCTGTTCAGAATATAAGATAGAAAATCGTGTTCCTTAAATACGCTTGTGTAATTGTCCATCGTTGGCTTAAACAGCAAAAGCTGATCCGTCGACATAATTTGGGACTGCGTCTTGAAGGAAGCCAGCAGCATCCAGAAGAAAGGAAAAGCGAAGGAAAGCAGTACCGCTATCGTTAGTCCGCCCATGATGAGAGCCGTCGTTTTTTTGCGTTTAGTCATATTGCTCCTCCATTCGTTTACGCATCCAGATGAGCAACAAGGTTAACCCCATGACTAATGCGAAGAACATCACCAGGAGTGAGGAAGCCATTCCAAGCTTAAAGTATTGAAAACCGAGAACATAACCATAAATGTTCAAAGTCTCGGTAGCGAGATCCGGTCCGCCTTGCGTGGTTGCGTAAATAATATCGAAGGTTTTGAGCACATCGATCAAGCGCAGCATTGCCGCGACCAGAATCGTCGACTTAAGAAGCGGCAGCGTAATGGATATGAACTTTCTCCATCTCCCCGCTCCGTCAACATCGGCTGCTTCATAGGGTTCGGTAGGAATCGTCGCCAAGCCCGCCATGACAATGAGTGCGATCATCGGCGTCCACTGCCATACGTCCACGATAATGAGCGAAGGAATCGCTTGACTAGGAGAAGCCAGCCATAGCAGAGGTTCGAGTCCGATTGTTTTCAGCATCATGTTAGCAGCGCCGATTGACGGTTCGTAGATCAGAAGCCATACCAATCCCATCGCGACCGGCGTTGCCACCATCGGCAGCAGGAAAATGGTTTTGACGAAGTTTTTCCCGCGGAACTCGCGCGAGAGCAACAAGGCGATCGCCACCCCCAATACCACCTCAACGACAAGCGCCACAAAGGTGAAATACAGGGTCGAGCGCACTGCCTTCCAGAACCTGTCATCTTGTAATAAAGTCATGTAGTTTTCCAACCCGACCCACTTCGGAGGAGTGATTGCAGACATGCTCCATTCAAAGAAACTGATCCGAACGGTATACAAAATCGGGAATAGCATCATAAGCAAGACGAACGCCACAGCGGGCAGTACATATATCCATTTCAAATTACGGTCAAACCAGTTGTATTGCATATGGACTCTCCTTTCTCCTGTATAAATCAAAAGGGTCATAAATGACCCTTTTGATTGGTTAGGCCATTCAGCCTTTATTTATTTAAATCCTTATCAATAACGCCTTGCAAAGCTTCATTTGCCTTGTCGGCTACAGCTTGAATGTCAGTCTCTCCCGTGATGACCTTCTGAACAATTTCTCCTACCGCATCGCGAGCTTCCCCGACATTGATTACGGTCGGACGATCATGGTCGATTCCGCCCTTAACGCTTTCTTTAATAACGGTGACTAATTCCGGCGGGAATCCTGTTGTTCCCTGCGGGTTATCCCATACGGAAGATCGCGCTCCCGGATTGCCTTTCTCTTGGGTTTTCAGCACGATTTCCTTACTTGTCGCCCACTTGATGAATTCCCAAGCAGCGTCCTTGTCAACCGATCTCGTATTGATAGCCAACCCCCAGGAGGTAATATTATAGGGCTTGGATCCGCCAGCTCCGGCAGGGAACGCTGCGAAGCCCACTTTGTCGGCGACTTGCGATTTTTCCTTGTCCGTCAAGTTCTTATAGAGCGAGTTCGCGTCGGTTAAGAAAGCGACCTTGCCTTGCCCGAAAATACCGAACGCTTGCGGCCAAGACATATTCAGCACTCCCGGAGGGCCGTAATCCTTCAACAACGTACCGTAGGTCGTAAAGGCCTTAACTG
This sequence comes from Cohnella sp., assembly GCF_041640265.1. Lineage (GTDB taxonomy): Bacteria > Bacillota > Bacilli > Paenibacillales > Paenibacillaceae > Cohnella. The sequence continues at coordinate 158,788 of NZ_JBEQAP010000002.1, read as the reverse complement.
CCTCGGGTGTGTTGATGGCCGCCTTGTCTCCATTCAAGAAATCTCCGCCTTCGGAATATAAGAACGAAGAGACTTGCGTGACGAGCGGAGAGCGCTGTCCGCGGGCTACGAAACCGTACATTTCTTTGCCGGGATCATGAAGCTGCTTAGCCGCGGCAACTAATTCATCAATCGTTTTCGGTACTGGTATACCGGCTTGTTCCAATAGATCCTTGCGGTAATATAAGATTTCCTGCTCCGTAATGATTGGAATACCAGCAATTTTGCCGTCAACGGTCGCAGTACCGACCGCCGATTTGGAGAAATCCGCGAAATCATATTCAGTGTCTTTGTTCACATATTCGTCTAAGGCTTGCACCCAACCGTTTTTGTAGAACAGCTTGCCCTCCTGCAACGGACGATACATGAACACATCCGGCGTTTCGGATCCGGCTGTGAACTGTACGGTAAGCTTCTGGGTCAATTGATCTTCAAAATATCCCTGTACATTCACCTTCATACCCGTAGCGGCCTCAAACTCGGGAAGCAGCGGTTTGATTGCATCGCCCCAAGGGTGGTTCGCCGTAACTAGATTTATGGTCTTGCCTTCAAAAGGTTTTGCCGCACTTGCTGGCGGTGACGCGCTTTTACTTGGGTCACTTACAGTGTTATTTGTATTGCTCCCGCAACCTGCAAGTAATGCTGCAGCCAGCATGACAGCCGTTCCGGTGCCTAACCAACGTTTTCGATAATTGTTCATCCTTGACCCTCCATTTGGAACGAATGTGGATACGCTTTCTATATTCATCATAGTTAAACGGGAGGAAGGTTTATATAACTAAAACTAAAGATCGATAACTAAGGATTAAGGTGTTTCTCACCCCCATCCAAAAAGGATGACCCGTTTTGCCTAGATCTATTATGTCTATTTTCAGATGGATTTCAATAATAAATAAAGATAGGTCCCGACCACTGTACGCAGCAGAAGGAATCTATCTTATTAAAGGATAATGCCTATTCGGTTTCTAGTAATTTAGCTTCTCTTTCTCTGAAATAGGTCGCGGTTTGGCTGACTAAGAGGTCAAGGGTTTCTTTATTAGGTCTGCCATACATAGCTGGGTAAGGGTCCCCTCCCGGGCCTAGCGGCTCCGGCGTAACAAATCTTCCTTCTTGATTAAATCCTATTAAATAAAGCGCCATGATGATTGTATCCAGATCCATATGCCCATTGCCTAAAGCTCCGCGATTACTATCAGCTAAATGCAGGTTTACTAATTGGCTCCCTGCTTGCATTATAGCTTCACCGATATGGCTTTCCTCAACCTGCATATGATAAATGTCTCCATTGATATGCTGAATACCAGGATGATCTACCTCTTTAATATAGGCTTGAGCATCAGAAATGGAATGAACAAGAGATGTTTCAGCGGCTCTTATAGGCTCGATTGCAGCTTTGATATTCCATTTACAGAATTCCTCTGCGACATTGTGGAGAGTTTCTACGCTTCTAGTCCACTCCATATCATCATATTTCTGAGGCCTTCCTACAGCTGCCGGCACTACCAATAAATATTGACCTCTTACAGCAGCTGTAAATTCGGTTTCCCGGCGGATATAATCAATCGCAGCTTGTCGGTGGATTGCGATGTTGCTCGAAAGGTCATTTTCTTTCGAGAACATTCCGCAAACACCAGACACTTCAATACCCCAGTCCTGCAAGATCAGATTTGCTTCATGGGGACTATATCCCAAATCGGGACCATAATGGTTTCCATGCAGCTCGATGTACTTTATGTTATTTTTATTTAACCGCTTCGCAGTTTCAACCAACGATTCAACGCCGAATCCCCAATTACTCCACGAAAGGTTTAATCTCTTCTTAAGGCGTTCCGGGTGGTTTTGTTTTAATACTTGGAACATTTGTTTAATTTTTGCACTCTTTTGTTCATAGTTTTGCAATAGGGCTCCCTCACATTCTATTTATCAAATAAACAGATTCCTTAGGCCGTCACTAGCAGCTGCGTATACTTCCTCGTCAGTTGCTCCAAATCCTCACCCATGATCGGAAATTCAATCACCCGCGGGATTTCATTAGAAAAATAGGGCAGCACAGCTCTCCATTGTGCATGTTCATCAACAGATAACGGTGCGGCCGCTTTAGAGCCGTTTCGTTCCTCTGCCCACTTAAAGTGTACATATACAACGTAGTCGGCAAGTGTTTCAGCAGCTTTGCAAATATCCTCACCAGCCCAAAGCCAGTTTCCTACATCGAACGTCATACGGATAGGAATTCCAGCCTTGGCGCAATCCTCGAAAAATCCGCGTAATATAGTTGCATTGCCTCCGTGATTACTCTGATCATTCTCTACAGTTAAATGAATGGGAGAATTTAAATAGTTGGCTCTTTCCATACAATTCAAGAGCTCTTCGAGACTCGACTTTCCTGGAACATAAGTTCCAAGAGTCGTTTTCACGTAAGATACCCCTAGCCGCTCGCCTTCCACTAGCGTTTGAAATAGTTCCCGTTCATTTAATTCCCCTTCAGTCGACCATATTTCTACGGGAGCGGATATAGCGGAAGCTAGAAAGTTCATCCTCAACACTTCTTTAAGCTCTTCAAGAGGAGGTTCTTCTTCAACAAAAAGCTCTCGGCGAACTTCAAATCCGGTTGCCCCCGATCGTGCCGCTAATTGAGCAAAATAAGATTGGCCATGCTTCTGTACCAAATCGGCACCATATACCGAAGCGGCTATAAAAATAGGCGGTTTCATGAGTTTTATCCTCCATCCAATAACGTCTGTTAGCCTTTAATACCTGTTGTCGCAATTCCCTCAACAAAATAACGCTGCGCAAAGAAGAAAATCAGCAAGCATGGGAGAACGGATAGGACCGACATGGCCATCACCTGATCCCAGTTGGAAATAGAGGAGTTATCGAGCGACATTCGCAGCCCCAAGGAAATGGGGTATTTTTTTACACTATTAATATAAATGAGAGAATTGAAGAAATCGTTCCATGTCCAGATAAACTGAAATAACGCAGCGGATACGATAGCCGGCTTGCATAGAGGCAGCAAAATATGGGTTAAAATCTTAAATGAATTGCAGCCGTCTACGACCGCTGATTCATCGAGCTCACGCGGTAAGCCACGGAAAAACTGAACCAGCATGAAGATAAAGAAGGGATAAGTCGCAAAGGCTGCCGGAATAATAAACGTCCAATAGGTGTCCAGCCAGCCAAAGTTGCGAAACAGTAAATAACTCGGAATAATGATAACGGCATTAGGAAGCATTAAAGTCGCAATCATCATGGAGAAAAGCACGTTTTTCATCGGAAACCGAAAGCGGGCAAATCCATATGCCACGAGTAGACTGGATACCACGGTCGCGATCACTGTCGGCACTACCAGTAAAAACGTATTGAAAAAGAAGGTGCTAAATCCGAACTGTCCAGTCCCTTTCCAACCATTGATGTAAGAAGTAATTACGAATTTGGAGGGAATCAGATTTACCGTCGAGAAAATCTCGGGCAGCGGCTTGAATGACGCACTTATCATCCAAATGATCGGATAAATTAGAACAATACCAAATACGGTTAGAAAGCTTAGCCTGCTCACACGATCCAGAGTTGTCATCAGAATTTCCCTCCATCATCGTAATGAGTCCAATATTTCTGGGATTTGAAAGCGATAACCGTAAACAACATAATGCATAGGAACAAGATCCAGGAGAGCGCTGACGCATAACCCATTTTGGAATACAAGAAGGCGTCTTGATAGAGCTTCAATCCAAACAAATAGGTGCTGTTCAAAGGCCCGCCATTCGTGATGAGAAATGCTGCAGTGAACTCCTGAAACGCAGTAACCGTCTGCATAATCAGATTGAAAAACAAAATCGGTGTGAGCAAAGGAAAAGTAATGCTGAAAAACATGCGAAACTTAGATGCCCCGTCAATCGTGCCCGCTTCGTATAAATCATTGGGCACTTGCTTAAGTCCGGCTAAGAAGAGCACCATCGAAGATCCAAACTGCCAGATGGAAAGCAGACTGATTGAAATCAAAGCTAGAGAAGGTATTCCAAACCAATCGATAGCCGGTATTCCCACGCTAGTAATAAATTGATTAACAACACCATCTACCGTGAACATGGAACGCCATAAGACAGCGATCGCTACACTTCCGCCTAATATAGACGGAAGGTAGTATAACGTTCGGTATACCGAAATATATTTCACATTCATATTAAGAATAACGGCGATCAGAAGCGCAAATGCGAGTTTTCCAGGTACGGCAAACAATGTATACAGAAAAGTAGCTTTGAGTGCCGGGAAAAACAAGGGATCTTGCGTAAACATATATTTGTAATTGCTCAGTCCAACAAACTTTTCGGGCCTCAATAAGCTAAAATCAGTAAATGAGTAGTAGAATGAGGCCAGGAACGGATACATCTTGAATACCAGCAGCCCAATGATGAATGGAATTACATATACCAATCCTATCCATTGTCGGTTCTCAGAGCTCCTGATAACATTCCCTAATTTATTCATAGCTGCCACCCTAACTAAAACAATTTATTTTGTATTTGCCATGATTTCTTTCAATTTAGCCTCATAACGTCCTATCATTTCTTGTGCAGCTGCTTCCGGCGTCAATTTACCAAAAGCGACTTTCTCAATGACCTCATTGGATATTTTAAGCAATTCCTGATTATTATTAATAAAGCTTGGCGCTGATGCTCCGTTTGCCAGAGCCGTCTCTAAGGAGGTTGCAACGACCTGATCGAGCTGATTGTTCTCAAGCAGCAGCTTTTGCGCCGATGGCTTAACTGGAATTGAACGCTCCACGCCCAAGGTTAAGGTAGCCTCTTTATTCGATAAGAACCAATTTAGAAACTTGGCAGATTCTTCAACATGCTTCGAGTTTTTGTTAATGCCTATCAGCTGCGAAGGTCTTGCATTAATACCCGTGGATTTACTGTTTTCCTTAATCGGGAACAGTGTTGTTGTAATATCAAAGTTTACAGCCGTACCCCGATGCTTCGGAATATCTGCCACATTGGCAATGGTCATTGCAGATTGGCCATTAATCCACTTGGGATTCTGCTCGGTTTTAGCATTGAATAACGCGCTCTCTCCTAACGGCTGAAGCACCCCTTCATCATACAAAGTTCTGATGAAAGCAAAGGTATCGGTCATCGATTGTTGATCGAAACCCAGTGTGTAGTCTCCATTAACAAGGTACTTGCCTGTCAACTGACTGTGGTAGGAAGGAACTATTTTCTCGGTGAGCGTCGCTAAATCCGAATTGATCAAGTAATTTTTCGGATTTTTTTGATGCAGCTTCGCCCCTTCCGCCATGATTTGCTCCCAGCTCCATTTCTCATGCATAGGAATGCCTTCGCTTTCCATAAACGTTTTGTTTACGATAGCTGTAAGTGCATTCATGCCGGTTGGGGCTCCTTGAAGCTGGTCGTTAATTATCGCCCAATCTTTCAAAAACTGTTCATCGAACTCGCTTAGATCTATCGTATCTTTTAACGTATACATATCTACGAACAAGTCAGCTTGACTGACCAAATCATTGATCCATAGATAATCGAGTTGGATAAGATCGGGAGCTGTATTACTGAACAGCTGTGTTTGAAGCTTCTGATAATAGCCGTCGAACGTCCCATATTCCGCTTCTATTGTGACATTCGGATTCTCTTTCATGTACATATCAATCGCTGCCAGTGTTGCCTTATGCCTAGTCTCGCCGCCCCACCAAGAGAAACGAAGCGCTACTTTCTCGTCTTTGTTCTGACTGGACGTTTCATTATTCGTTGTTTCCTTATTCGTATCAGCCGAATTCGATCCGGAACAAGCGGATAACATTGTTGTAAGGGCAAGCAGCAGGATTAAACCTAATTTTGTCAGCTTACTAGAGCTCTTAAGCATTCTTCAATCTCCCCTTAGGATATTATTTATAGTTTACAGATGGATTCACGCAGGTTAGCAGCGGTTTCTTCGCGAGGCCGGCTAGCAGGTTGTCAACAGCTAACATTGCCATTCGATTACGCGTCTCAACCGTCGCGCTTCCGATATGAGGCGTTACTAGAATATTAGGCAACGATAACAGTGGATGATCACCAGGCAGAGGCTCTGGATCTGTTACATCTAATGCCGCATAAGCGATTTTTCTATTTTTCAAGGCATCATACAGATCATCCGTATTTACAACCGGCCCTCTTGAAGCGTTTACAAAATAAGCCGTAGCCTTCATTCGTTTGAACTGTTCCTTTCCAAACATCCCTCTACTCTGATCGGATAAAGGAACTAACACGACAATACAGTCGGCTTCATCCAGTAATCCATCGAAGGAAACATATCTTGCTCCCAACTGATCGTCGTCTTGCTTCCGATTGCGATTATGATAGATGATATTCATTCCGCTGGCCTTCGCTCTCTTCGCTACCGCGGTTCCAATATCCCCCAACCCATAGATGCCAAGCGTCTTCCCATAAAGATCTGTACCCATCACTTCGCGCCATTGGCCTGATTTCACTAGGTTCCAGCCTAAATGAATTTGGCGCATAGCCGACAATAGGATGCCGAACGTGAGATCAGCCGTTGCTTCAACCAGTACTCCCGGGGTGTTGCCGAAGGGAATCCCTTTCTTAGTACAAGCCGCGACATCAATATTGTCATAACCGACACCGGACTGCGATACAACTCGCAGCTTAGGAGCAGCGCTTAACAGCTCCTCGTCCACTTTTATTCCGTGGCTGACACTCAACAAACCATCCGCATCTTGGAGATATTCCAATAAAAGCTCCCGCGGAATGGGACCGGATCCTTCCCATAGCTGCACATCACAATGTTCCTTAAGCTTTGCGAATGGCGCTGGCCAGGTTTCACCTGTTAAGACCACTTTATATTTCATTTTTTATATCCCCTTCAATCATCCATTAAGCCAGCTTGTTAGATGATGGGTATTAATTGCTCCCTTACATAGCTGCTATTTTCCATCATAGCACCATCCGGGTCGGCTACCGCTTTCTCGGATTCTTCCTCAACCATGATCCATCCATTATAATTCGTATCTCGCAGGTTTCGAACGATACGCGGGAAATCGATCACACCATCTCCCATCGCCTTCCATACATAATCCGCAGAAGCATCTTTAAAGTGGACGTGTTTGATAAGCGGTCTGTAGGTTTCGAATATTTCCGCTACATCCATGCCCCCGCATGCAATATGGCCGGCATCTGGGGTATACCCGATCACATTCGTATCTAAGCCTTCGAACATGATTTTATAATCCTCGATATTTCTGAAAACCGAGCCTGGCGGAGAATTGGGATGGAAAGCGGTGACAACACCCTTGTCTGCCGCTCTTCTAGCAAGAGAATTGACACAATTCAGAACATTACGCTGTCTTAGCTGTAATTGCTCGCGATTATTTCCCGGCATCTGGACAACATTGAGCAGCGCATTGGGGAAGTGTCTGAGATATTCTACAAAGTAATCCGCTGCGCTTCGCTCCGCGTCCGTCTCCTCTTCATTAAGCCAGTGCAAGGAAAGAGTTAACGCCGCGAGCTCGAGATTGCGTTTATGCAGCTCTTCCTTGAGAAGTGTCGGGTGATTGTGAAATCTTCCTAACATCACTACCTGCGTATCCAAGCCTTTGAAACCACTGTCTGAAATGACATCCATAATATGAGTCAAATTGTCCGACTGTGTCTCATATGACAATTGCCAAGTGTAGCCATGACATCCAAACTTCATCCCCATGTTTCTTCACCCCATTCTATTATGTGATGGCGATTCCATTGTTGCTGACTAAATAATAGCGCTTACATTAGACAATAAATAGAGCTTTGGTTTGCGATTAAGTATCACTAATTAGGTTTCTTTACTATCATCTTCGACAAAAGGTATCCTTTCTTGCTATTAAATAGCTAAACTTAATATTTCAGCTGCCACCCTTATTCTTTACATTAAAAGCTGTTATACTTTTAATAGACATCAAGATTCGATACAAGGAGGGAGCTCTATTGTATAAGCTTTTGATCGTTGACGATGAAAAGGAAACCCGAATCGGATTGCGTAACTATTTCCCCTGGCAAGAAATCGGGTTTGAAATTGCGGGCGAAGCAGAGAATGGATCAGACGCTCTTTCTATTATGGAAAATGAACACATAGATGTGGTGCTTAGCGATATTAAAATGCCTGTAATGAACGGCGTGGAATTAGCTTCTGAGATTTTTCGAAAGCGCTTACCTGTCAAAGTCGTGTTTCTAAGCGGTCATAAGGAATTCGAATATGCACAAAAAGCCATCATATACGGTGTAAAAAATTACATTATTAAACCCACCAAATACGACGAGCTGGTTGAGATTTTCAAAGCGCTTAGCGATGAATTAAGCAACGGGACTGTTAAGAGATCAGTGGAATCCTCTACCATAGAAAACAAGCTAATATCAGCCGTTCGTCAATATATAGACAAGAATCTTCCCACGGCTAGTTTGGAAGGCGCTGCCGAGCAAGTATTTATGACCCCCCAATATCTCAGTAAGTTTTTTAAAGAAAAAACCGGTCAAAATTACTCTGATTTTTTACTGGCTGAACGAATGAAGAAAGCGAAAGAACTTCTTGATGACTTCCAGTACAAGATCTATCAAGTGAGCGAGCTTGTCGGCTATGCCAACTCCAATAATTTCACTCGAGCATTCCGTAAATACTACGGAAAGTCGCCGCGTGAAGCGAGAAGCGAGTAACTTATGAAAACGATTCATACCTTTTTCGTTAAAAACTTCATAAGCATTATTCTGCCCATGTTCATCCCGATTTTAGTACTTGGGGGATTATTCAGTCATATTATCGAGAATTACATCAAAGATGCTATTAATGCCAATAACTTAAGCCTGCTTCGGCAAACCAAAGATAACGTTGAAATCATTTTTAATGAATTGGATGCCATTTCTTTACATTTTATTATAAACCCCGTTATCATTCAGAATATGAACCGCATCTTAAGAGAACCGGTGCTCGTATCGGGTGATCTGCCGTTGTTCGAAACAGTACGCGGCTTTATCGACGCTCCCGCAAACGCCAGACCCTACATCAACTCTATTTATTTGTATATTCCAAATGACCATGGTCGTTTTTACAACAGCAATAACGGGATTGATCATTTAAGATCATCTCACGATGTTGATTGGCACCAAAGTATTCTACAACATGAGAATGATACGATGTGGACTGAATCCCGTACGATTGAGGAATATTCTTTCCAGCCAACGAAGAAAGTGATATCGCTTTATCGTAAACCGAACCAAGCACAGAATCCCTTGTATGCAGGTGTGCTCGTTCTTAACATTTCCAAAGAATATATCGAGAAGCAACTCGACCATCTAAAGGTGATGCCGGAGCAACACATCCTTATATTGGATGAAAATAATGAATTACTGACCAGTACTCAGGGGGTTGATTTCACGAATAGTCAATTTAAAGAAATAGCCCAGAATAAGGATGACGTTTTTACGATTAAATCCCCAATGGGTCCCTTTCTGGTTTCGAAAATAAGCTCTGATAAATATCACTGGAACTTTGTGACGATCACTCCACAGGTAAGTCTGTACAAAGTCCCTAATTACCTCACTAAATTAACGATACTTTTACTCATTGCTTGTTTTATTGCCGGTTCTGTCTTGGCCTACCTGCTCACTAGAAAAAACTATCGAAATGTTAAATCGATCCTCAATATTATCCACTCCGCCAAATTCGGTACTGAACTGCCGTTGATCGAGAAAAAGCCATATAATGTCTACAATTACATTATTGAAAATGTACTAAGAACTTTCGTGGAACGAGACTATTTAAATGTGCAGCTCTCGGAACGTAAATATCGAAACGAGGTTATTGAACTTAAAACACTGCAAAACCAGATGAACCCCCACTTTCTGTTCAATACTCTGCAGAGCATTTATTGGAAGGTACTCAGTCTCACCGGAAAGCCTAATGAGGCGAATGTGATGATAGAGCATTTATCCGACATTCTTAAATATGCCCTTGATGTACCGACACAGCTTGTCCGTCTTGAAGAAGAGATGCAATATACGCGCAGTTATATCGAAATCCTTAAATACAGATATACGGGTAAATTCAAAGTCATATGGGACATGCAAGAGGATCTTCTGGATTGCCAGGTGAATAAGCTTATTCTACAGCCGTTGGTTGAGAATGCTTTATATCATGGTATTAAAAATAAAAAGGATCCAGGGATTATCAAGATTAGTATCCGCGCAAGAGGATCCCAATTACAAATATCGGTGATTGACAATGGAGTAGGAATCCCCTCTGACAAACTAATGGAAATTAAGAATAGATTGCAATTCTCGTTTGCAGATGTCGATGCAGGTAAAGAACATATAGGTCTTTATAACACTTACAAAAGAATAAAATTACAATTCGGGGATACTGCTCAATTAGTCATAAAATCTAAAGCAGGCTGGGGAACTAAAGTTGATATTTATATTCCTAAAAAATAGAGTTAGTGCAATATCCAAAAAAAGAGCAAAGCCAAGCCTTGTATCAGCTTGAGCCTGCTCTTTTTCTTTGAACACAACTGTTAATCTAGTCCGCTTCCGTTGTTACTGATACTGGCAGACTTGCCGATGACAAATTACCTGCTTTGTCCTTAGCTCTAACCGCAAAGCTGTATGTCGTGCTAGGGGTCAACCCCGTGACGGTAAAGCTCGTAGTCACCGTCGAACCGGCGACAGCAGTTTGTAAAATATCGTAGCCCGTAACCTCGGTATTATCCGTAGATGCATCCCACGTGAGGGAAATGCTGTTATCGTTTTTTGAGGCAACCGAGACGTTTGCAGGAACGGATGGCGCAGTCGTGTCCGCTGGAGGAGGGGTTGTTGTACCTGCTGAATAAATAGCCATTCCAGCAATTGTAGGATCCCCAGTGACTCTAACAAGCTCCATATTCAGGACTCCGTCGTTTACCGTCACGGTGTAAGGACCATGCTTGCACCATTGGTTTAACGGCATCGATCCGATCGGGCTGCTTGTTACTTGAGTACCCTCCAGTTTGACATGGAAGGAGCGAAAGTTCGACTTGTAATTCTCAACGGTCCATAAATAGATCTGATAGGTACCGTTTGTGATCGATTGACTGACGCTAAACGTGTTTCCGGAGTAGATATTGCGGTTCAGCATCGTATTCGTCTGGCTGTCGACCGCAGGACTATAGCTTACATTCCCAATATGCCGGGATATAGGTGACATCGTGATTCCCGCCGAGCTCTCCGCCAGCCATGAATGACCCTCTATCGTAACGGCGTTGCCGTGAAAGTTGATCCCCTTAACGAAAACGGCTGTCCCTTGACTCGGTGCCGCGTCCGTTGTTACCGACACCGGTGAGCTTGCGGATGACAAATTACCGGTTGCGTCCTTAGCTCTAATCGTAAAGCTGTATGTCGTGGTAGGGGTCAATCCGGTGACGGTAAAGCTCGTAGACACCGTTGATCCAACTACGGTACTGCCTTGCAAGATATCGTAACCCGTTACCCCAACGTTATCCGTAGATGCATTCCACGTGAGAGAAACGCTGTTATGAGTTTTTGATGCAACTGATACATTTGCCGGAACGGATGGCGCAGTCGTGTCCGACGGAGGAGGGGTTGTCGTGCCAGCGGAATAAATAGCCATTCCAGCAATTGTAGGATCCCCAGTGACTCTAACCAGCTCCATGTTCAAGACTCCATCGTTTACTGTTACGGTGTACGGACCGTACTTACGCCATTGGTTTAACGGCATCGACCCGATTGGACTGCTTGTGACTTGAGTACCCTCCAGTTTGACATGGAAGGAGCGAAAGTTCGACTTGTAATTCTCAACGGTCCATAAATAGATCTGATAGGTACCGTTTGCAATCGACTGACTAACACTGAACGTGTTTCCCGAGTAAATATTGCTGTTCAGCATCGTATTCGTCTGGCTGTCTGTCGCAGGACTGAAGCTCACATTTCCAATATGCCTGCGAATGGGTGACAGCGTAACACCCGACGAGCTCTCCGCCAGCCATGAATGGCCTTCTACCGTAACAGCACTGCCGTGAAAGTTGATCCCCTTAACGAAAACGGCTGTCCCTTGACTCGGTGACGCGTCCGTTGTTACCGACACCGGTGAGCTTGCGGATGACAAATTACCGGCTGCGTCCTTAGCTCTAACGGTAAAGCTGTATGTCGTGGTGGGAGTCAATCCGGTGACGGTAAAGCTCGTAGACACCGTTGATCCAACGACGGTATTCCCTCGCAAAACATCGTAGCCCGTTACCCCAACGTTGTCCGTAGATGCATTCCACGTGAGAGATACGCTGTTATGACTTTTTGATGCAACTGATATATTTGCCGGAACGGATGGCGCAGTCGTGTCAGTTGGAGGAGGGGAGTTTATGTTCACTTCATCCCTCGTTATAGCATAAGCGTTTGAGTAGAATTGCTGCTTATTTGCAGACGTGTTTTCATTAGAGAAGTTTGGTTCACCCCAGGCCATAGCCCAGGTATATCGCCATTGGCTGGTTTTCATTACATTCATGTCAGGCAAGCGGCCGACTTCTCCAAGAGCAATGGGTTTACCTCCACCGAAAGCATAAAGTTCATCATGGAAGCTTTGTGTAAATTCACCCAAGTAAATATCCCATGCTAAGATATCAACTTTACTATGACCCGGGTAGTAAAGCTTATAATCTCCAATATTGGGATCCGAGGCCTTCATGCAGTTCGGATTCCATACCCATAGAATGTTGTCCAGCCCGTGATGGTTGACGAATCGATCATAAGTCAGATTCCAAAGCGCGGCGAAGTTGGACTTTTTGCCCCACCAGAACCAATACCCATTCATCTCATGCCACGGTCGGAAGAGAATCGGCACATCTGCGTCTTGAAGCGTTTTGAAATGAACTGCAATTTTATCCATTTCCGCAATAAGCCAGTTGTACTTCGGGTCGCCGGGTGTTAGGATTTGGTTGAATTCCGTTTGCGTGGTCGCCCGTTGCACCCCTCCCGACCATTGATAGGGCATCCCAGGGTATGTGCAGTGCCACATAATCGTTGGGATGCCGCCTGCCTGGTTGTAGGTTTTGGCCGCATCTGCGACAGCTGCTCGCTGATTATAAGCCGTCGTTGCATTCTGTCCACTGATCGGCCCTACTTCAAGACCTATCACTGCAGGGTATTTGCCACCTGAGTTCGGGAGAGCCAAATTTACAATGTTACCCATCGGCGCTTCAAGCCAGTTGTGTTGACCTGTTAATAGGCCTGCATTCGGACTCATAAGCGTGTTGAGGTAGGAAAGAAGTTCTCTCGCCTCTTTAGAGGCATTTTCATTAACGGGAGCCTGTCCAGCCATCCTCACTCACTCCTTTCTTATTAATAAATGGGGTCCATTCCAGATATATATGCGTGGCCGCTATTTTGCAATTACGCTCTATATCGTTTGCTGTAAGTATTATAGATTATGTTATGTTGAGATCATTCGTGAGGGCAGATCTGATGAAAGCGATTTTCACAACTTTTCTTTAAACAAAAAAAACCTCCGTCAAGGAGGCGAATGATACTTATATTTAGATCTTATTTACTTCTTAAACCTAACGATTAGAAGATCCCAGAAATGGAGCACAGGCAATTGTACGACTGCTGCTTTGCCTCTAGCGTTTGTCTCCACCCGGTAATTCAGCGTTTTCGGCCGCCCGCCATCCACGTCCGGACTCGCCAATAGAATGGAAGAAATCTCGTGGTCGATCGCAATAGACACAAGTCGGCCCTTTACCCGTTCGGGCAGTTCTTTCTCCTCGTTCCAGTAGTCATCCCTCACCCCTGTCAGATTCACGAAATGAATAAGCTTATGATTGGGCTGCTCCTGTATGATCGTCCACACCTTACCCGCTTCCCCATACGTGCTCGATTCAAAGCCTTGAAATTCGTATTCCAGATTGTCTCCATCGGTATGGGTCATGGATACATCCCTAAGCGTTCGATCGTGTGTCACGTGCCCGTAGCGTACACCGAAATCACAATAATCTCTTACGGTCCTTCTGAAATCGGTGCTGATCTTGGAATGGTCAACGTAATATCCTTGCGTTAATACCCCGCCATTCTCACCATGGAGCAAATGATAAGCACCATGAGCCGTGACAACCGCGTTCAACAAACGGAACGCATGCTGCGCCCCTTCTATGCCAAGAGAACCCTGTTCACGGAAAGGCTTAAGATAGGCAGCTAGAATAACATTTTTTCCCTTACTAAGATGATTGGACCAAGTAATGATCTCTCGCAAATGATGGTAGCGCTCATAGGGTTTCCATACTTCCACGTAAATAGCATCCTGACTCGACCGAGCAACGGTATCCACTGGCCAATTGCCCACATTGTTGAAGATCAGACAGACATCCTCTTTAACCGTTGACAGCTCTTCTCTTGTTTCATTGATAAGAACGGGAAAATGCTCTTCTAGCCGCTCCAGCCGGGAAACGCCGTTCAATCTTGACCAGCCCGTTTTCGGAAACCCATATGTATCCAGGTGAATACCATCGAAATCCAGCTTCTCAACGGCTTGCCTGTATTGATTGATAATATGATGAAACCACGGACTATCAGGCGATGTGTTCATAATGTTAAAAATACCAATGAAATCAAAAGGTTCTCCTGCGCTGGTATACAGTCTCCAATCCGGATGCCGATCCGCAAAAGCTTTACTGGCTGCATAAATCGCTCCATACGCTACCGCTTTCATTCCATAATCATGACAGAGTGCGATCTTCTCCTCCACGACACCTCTGCTCACGATACGACCCATTAAATCGGTATATTGTTGTTCGTCGCTGACCAGCTCATCATGCCGATACATCCAATCATAGAATTGCACCAGATTCAGGTGAAGCTTAGCCATCCACTTCACATCTTCATCGTCGCCGGCTTCACTAGCATCGTAATCGCTTAGAAAGCCGTATCGCGTTGCTTTCCGCCAATCGCTTACAACATCAAAGGAGGAGGAGAGAGAATGGATGTGTTGTTGTCCCAAGTACAAGTCGGCATCAACACCGTAACCGGTAAACGCTGTATTGAACGATCCAACAGTCAAATGAATGGTACGTGAGCTGATCGAAGGCAGATCGATTGTAAGCTCATGTCTCTCTACTTCTGCATCTAGCTCCCGTACGATGCAGTAAATTCTTAAAGTTTGCTCTACATCGGAATCGCTCTCGAGCTCGATCGCGATTTCCACTTTTTCCGCGCTGCGGTATTGGGCTTTTAATGGATAAATATCTTTGATTCGGTAAGCCGTATCGTTCAAGCTGTTCATCCTTTCAGAGCACCTGCTGTAATGCCCTTAATAAAGTATCTTTGGAAGAGCAGAAACGCAATGACCGCCGGAGCAAGTCCGATAAGAGCCGCGGCTGCCATCAAATTCCATTTGGCACCGTAGGTTTGGAAGAACATCGACACGGCAAGAGGAACCGTCTTCATATCCTGAGCCTGCAGAAAAAATACCGCTTGCCCGTAATTGTTCCATATCCCCAGTCCCACTAAGATAACAACAGCAGACGTAACCGGCCGGATAAAATGAAAGGTTACCCGCCAGAACGCCGTGAAATAGGTACAACCGTCTATCACCGCTGATTCTTCCACCTCTTTCGGCAGAGCACGGATAAAGCTTGAATATAAGAACACGGATAACGGAAGCGAATTGGCTGCCGTTAACAGAATCATCGCCCAATGGGTGTTAATCCCGTTAATGTCTTTCATCAACGTATAGAGCGGCACCGTAATGATGATAGCCGGAATCATGAGACAGATAAGCAGAATATTGAAAATAGCAACATTGCCTTTATGCCGGAACCGGGCAATGGAATAACCCGCAGAGCTCGACACAAGAACGACTAATAGGATAGCACCCGCCGTAATAATCGATGAATTGATCATTGCACGGCCTAATTTGGACACCTTCCAAGCCTCGGGAAAATTTCCTAATGAAAAGTCGGGAATCAGAAACAGCCCTCCGAACACGTTGCTGGACGGCGTGTTCATTGACAAATAGATCAGCACGTAAAAAGGTATGATAGAGATCAGGACCATGAAGGTCGCAATGACATATTTCATGATCGTCGGTATTCCTCGCATGGCGTTCTCCTTTTCAAAGCTCGTATTCGGATTTTCTCGTCAATCTTAAGAAGACGAACACTGGAATGATAATAATGACGAATAGAACGAGCGCTACCGCGGTTGAGTAACCGGTAAAGCTGCCGTATAACATTCGTAAAATATAAATACTGAGTGATTCCGTGCTATAACCGGGACCGCCGTCAGTCAAGGCAACAATGATCTCGAACACCGACAGCGAGCCGATAATATTCGTGACCACATTGATTTTGATCGATGGATACAATAGCGGCAGCGTAATGTACCACAGCGAGGAGCGGCTGTCCGCTCCGTCGATTGTGGCGGCCTCGTATAAATCAGGCGGAATGGATTGTAACCCGGCCAAGTATACAATCATTGTCATCCCTACATATTGCCACACATTAACAACAATGAGCACGACCAACGCCGATGAGCTTTCACCTAGCCAGTTCACGTCCAGGAAGCCTAATCCGAGCTCGCTTAACACATGGGGCAGATAGCCCCTTCCAGGCTGCAGAATGAAGTACCAGATATACCCCATAATGAGCGGACTAATAACGGCCGGCAGATAGACAATCGCACGAACGATTCCTCTGCCAGCCATCTTACGGTCCAGGAGAAGCGCATAAAGCAACCCGAATAAATTTAATAACGGTGCGCTTCCCAGAGCGAAATACACGGTAATCATAACGTCGTTACGGGCTCGGTCGTCTTGAAAAAAATCAATGAAATTTTGCAAGCCGATGAAGCTTGGCGTCGTAACGCCATTTGAATCCGTCAAGCTGATCCCGATCCCCTGCATTAGCGGATAGAGGAAGAAAACACCAAACAGCAGGATTGCAGGAACGGCCATGAACAAGTGCAAATTGGCGCCCAACTTATTAAATATGCGCATGGTTTCTCTCTCCTACGGGCTCTGTCTACTTATTTGTTGCATTCCACGCTTTATCCCAAGCGCCTTTGTATTCCGCGGCGAATTCCGCCGATTTATATTTGCCTGCTAGCAGCTCCTGAACCATCCGTCCGGAATCGTCGCCGGAGAAGCCTGACGGCGTATCGGTGAAAGCGATATTTACGCCGGATAGAAGAGCAGCCGCTGCTTGATCTTTCAGTGGACCCCAGTCTGCGGTCACATCGGTGAAGGCGGGCGGGGACTTCAGGAATTCGCTGTACGCTTTCAAGTTTTCCTGTTTGAACAGGAATTCCAGGAACTTCTTCGCCTCTTCCGGATGCTTGGATTCTGATGTAATCGCATAGACGGAATCTTCCGCTGAGAGTGTTACCGGTTTCGTGCCATCTACGATAGCCGGGAAAGGTGCGAAGCCGATTTCGCCTGCAATACCCGGGTTCAGCTTAAGCAGATCGCCCAATACCCACATTCCTTGACTGATCATCGCCGCTTGACCGTTCACGAAAGCTTCCTTCTGGTTGTCGTAAGTGGCCGTCAATACGTCTTTGTTGATCAATCCTGCTGCTTTAAGCTCTAATAACCTTCCAGCAAAAGCTTCAATACCGCCGCCGACGGCATCGAACTGCAGTTTATCCGATTCGTTGTTGATGAATGCTTTGCGCGCATCCGTAACTCCGTATTTCTGCTTGATCACTCCATGAGCCATGAACTCGATCAGATGGCCAAGCGTCCAGGAATCTTTGCCAGCTAGAAACATAGGTGTAACTTCCGGTTTCTTGTCCTTGATCGTTTGCAGATTGCTCTTGAATTCCTCCCATGTGTGCGCTTCTTTTAAGCCCAGCTCGTCAAAAATCTTCTTGTTGTAGAAGATACCGGCCATGGTCACATTTGTCGCTGCCCTGAACTGCTTGCCGGTTTTGATGTCCGTATTCAATTCCTTGATTGCTGGGAGCACTCTAGACCAGAAGGCTTCGCCGGACAAGTCCAGATATTTGCCTTGATCTACATAGTCTTGGGCATATACGGTAGTAATGTCCGGTACATCTCCCGAGGCGAACTTAACTTTGATGACATTGCTGGCATCCTTCTGGTATTCTTGCTCGACCTTGATATTCGGATTTTCCGATTCGAATTTCGCGATCATTTCGTTAATCAGATCTACCGTCTCTACTTTTCCCGTGAAAAATTTCAAGGTCACTTTTTCCTGCGGTGCACTGGCAGACGGTTCTGCCGATGCACTCGAAGCAGCGCTCGATGCCGAAGCATTCGAGGAGGGTTCTGACTCTTTATTACTGCCGCAAGCCGCCAAGACCCCAATTATTAATGACAAACATAGAAATAAGGACCACCTTTTAAGTACCACTTTATTTCCTCCCCAAATGTGTAATGTTGTTTACAACTTCACAATACATGCTGAAGCACCTCATCCGAAACACCCGAAAATGACGATTAGAGTGCGGATTTAACGAATGTAATTTACAGATGCCCTAAACTGTCCTATATATTAAATTAGAAGAATTTCAGAACCGAAGTAAAGGGGGGCCACACGTCCATGTCCCGTATTCAGGTTAAAGGGTACCATGAATGGAGCATTAAACATAAGCTCCTGACGATGACGGGATTGCTGCTGCTCGGCTCCGTATTTCTGGAATCGTACCTCTCCTATACCCAATACACCCGAGATTTCGAGAAACAGTCGTCTGACAAAGTTCAGCAAATCATTGAGCAGGTTTCTCTTAATATCGATACCTATTTAGATGATTTATATCGTTTAACCTTATTTCCCTATCGCAATGTCGCGGTCATGTCCGCTCTGGAGGAACCCGTCCCGGAGACGGAGCTTGCTCAATTGGAAAAACGGAGACTGATAGAGAATTTTCTAGACGAAATCATGATCTATCCGCGGCAAGACATCCTGCGCGTATCCATTATGACGGATCAGATTTATTCCAGCGCGCGTCTTCCTACCAGTCTCGTCCCCGACGAGGATGTAGAGACGTATGACTGGTATAAACAAGCATTGTCCACACAAGAATATATTTTCGTGCCGACTCGCTTGCAATCCTCTGACAAGGGTAACGTCCCTGTATTTTCGATTGTCAAACAGCTTCGAAGCATCAGCAATACGCAGAACATTCTAGGTGTGATAAAGGCGGATGCCAACTACAACGGTATCGTCGATATCATCGGAAAGGCTGAAATGGGTCAGGACGGCGGTCTGTTCATCCTCGACGATAACAATAATTTCATATACTCTTCCAATGATAAATTCAGAAAAACCGTATTATCTGCTGGTGATAACACAAGCTTGATCCAAGAGGGCTATTTAATGAATACGACAGCCATATCCAAAGTGAATTGGCGCATCGTTGCTGTAAACTCGGTGTCGGAAATGAACCGAAAAGCGATCAAAACACGAAATACCGCTTTCTTATTCGCCATCGGCAGTGCATTATTCGGCATTCTAGTGCTCATTCTGCTCATCCGTCATTTTCTCAAGCCCCTGCTTTCTATCGTGAAGCTCATGAAAGAAGTAGAGTTGGGCCGTCTCGATGTCACCTTCCAGAGCGGTCGCAAGGACGAAATCGGTTATCTTGGCGCCGCTTTTAACCGCCTGGTAGAGAAAATCGGTGAGATGCTCAATCAGAACACCGTACTTGTCAAAGAAGTTTATGAATCCAAGCTGCTGCAGCAGGAAGCCCAAATCAATGCTCTATTTAACCAAATTCGCCCTCATTTCATTTTTAACACGCTGAATTTAATCAGCTTGTCCATGCAATCAGGCAAACAAGACAAAGCTACCCGGCATCTCAACCAATTGAGCAGCATTCTGAGAAGCATGACCCAGTGGGACAAGGAAATGCCGCTTCGCAAGGAAATCGAGCTGCTCCATGCCTACCTCGGTATTCAGAGCAGTCGGTACGAGGGACGGCTGTCTTATTCCATTAAGATAGATCCGTCCCTCTACGATCTCTTGGTTCCCGCGTTGCTGCTGCAGCCCATCGTCGAGAATGCAGTCCTTCATGGCTGCGAACATAAAAAAGAAAAAACAATGATTACCATCACTTCCCGTTTGATGCCTGACAAGCTGGAGATTGAGGTTCATGATGACGGGCCGGGAATGGACCCGGAAACACTTCTGAAGCTTCAGAAAAAAGTTAATTCGTTGGAAGAAACGGTTAGCCCTAATTCATTGCATACCGGCATTGGTCTTATTAATGTAAACAAACGAATTAAGGTCAAATATGGCGTAGAATACGGAATCAGAATAGAGAGCGAAAGGCTGCAAGGAACAACGGCCATTCTGTCGCTGCCCTATCCCGGAATAAAGGAGAACAACTATGTATAGGCTCTTGATTGTGGATGACGAACCGTTGACACGGCATTATATGAAAACGAATTTAACGCTGCTGCATGACAAATGGGAGTGCGGCGGGGAAGCTGAGGATGGTCAAGAAGCGCTTAATCTGCTGGATCGCGGGGAATCATTCGATCTGATCATTACGGACATTAAGATGCCTGTGATGAGCGGGCTTGAACTGGCGCGCGAGGTTACACAGCGGCAGTTGAAGACGAGAATGGTCATCATCTCGGGATATGACGAGTTTTCCCTTGCTAAGGAAGCGATGCATTACGGAGTTCATGATTATTTATTGAAGCCTCTCGTGAAGGAAGAACTGATTGCCGTTTTGGACAAAATGAGCGAACAATTGGAAGCCGACCGTTCCGCTCAATTAGCGTATAAAGCTATGGTATCCCTGTCCGTTGAGACCAAGGAGCAAGTGGCAAGAAATTTCCTTCGCGCGCTCGTCTCCGATAACAATATTGAAATCAAAGCGCTGTATCCGATTCTATTCCGCCTGAAGGTTAGCTTGATCGAAGGCGAGGGCGCCATCATGCTCGTGGATCTAGATGAAGCTCAGCTTCTTCAGCGCGATATCTCTCCAAGCGATATCGCGCTATTTCGCTATATTGTACATCAGACGGCAACGGAGCTGGCAGTTTCGAATCCGGGCACAACCGTATTTTTCGATGGCGAGCAGCAGACGGCCGTACTAGTAACAGGTGACGATTCGACCGATGTAATGAGCCGCTGCGGCCAATTATTCAACCACCTCTCGAAGGTCATCTCAAATATGACGGGGATCGCCATTTGGGGTGCGGTCGGCTCCAGTGAAATCGATGTGCTGCAATTAAATTCCTCCTACCACAAAGCCAATCGGGCCCTTAAAGGCCGTCTGTTCGCCTGCGAGCCTACCTTGTTCTATGATCATCCGAACGAAGTCATTAACGACTTTCTTAAAAAAATAGACAATGCCATCGCGACCTTACCGGCAGCATTCACTGACACTCATGATCTTAATCTGAAAGCGGCGCTTAAAACCTTAGTCGAATCGATGGGTACGGACGCACCTGACCGACGGAAAACCATCCAATTTGGCACCTATATGCTGAACCGTTTATCGGGACTCTTGGAAGGAGTCGGGCAACAATCGTTCCACCAAGCTTTGACTACCTTGAAACAGAAAACAGAACCCTATATTCTTTCCTTGGAGGAGGTTGTTAGTCTATACCTTCTTATGCTCCAACCGTTTCTCCAACGACTGGGCTCGCCTTCGGCTGCCAGTAATGAACACGAGATCGTGACTAAGGCAAAGAACTATATATACGCCCATTTCGCCGAGCCTTTAAGTCTTGCCCTCATCGCAGATCAAACCGGGGTAACGCCAGGATATCTAAGCAGCCTGTTTCATCAGAATGTGAATGAGTCTTACATTAAGTTTCTAACCCGGGTTCGTATGGAGTACGCCGCGAAACTCCTGCAGGCCAAACCTCCGGTAAAAGTATACGATGTCTCCGAGAAAGTCGGGTATGTGAGCGTCAAACACTTTTCCTATGTGTTTAAGCAGCATTACGGCATACCTCCGGGAGAGTACCAGGACAAATCCCTATCGCTCGATTAACTGTCTATAATTCCATATTTTTTTAAATAATTCGCTTTCCCAGTAAAGAGGAAATTAATCCTACGGCAAGTCTCGCGGTTCTTCTTTCGATATCAAGCAATGAATTAATTTCGACAATATCCATCGAGGTTATTCGTTCTGATTCAGCCAACAATTCAAGAGCAAAATGCGCTTCTCTATAGGTTAATCCTCCGAGCACCTGCGTACTAACACCAGGCGCTTCAAACGGATCAAGAGAATCAACATCGAAGCTAAGGTGGATTCCGTCAGTCCCATTACCAGCTATTTGCAGAGCCTTTTCAATGACCTGCTGTATACCCATTCGGTCAATATCATGCATGGAGAAGCATGTGATTCCCTCTGATTGAATCAGTTCTTTTTCATTAGCATCCAATTCCCTAGTGCCAATAAGAACGGTATTTTTACTCTTCATAAAAGAATCGGTTTCGGGAATATCCGATAGCTCGAACTTAGATTTCCCAAGTGCTATTGCAAGCGTCATTCTACTTATACTGCTGGTGGGATTAGTTTCCTTTGTGTGAAGATTGACATGGGCATCAAACCAAATAACACCTAGATTGGTATAGTGAGGGGATATTCCGGCTAATGCTCCTAATGTGACACTATGGTCTCCACCGATCACGAGCGGAAAGGTTTGCTCTAGTATGGATTGGGATACCCGCTCAGCTACAAGCCCAATCATTTCCTTAATCTCTGCAAGATGCCTAATGCCGGAAGATACTGCAGGGTACTCCTTGCTTGGACATATGACACTATAATCATTTTTCACTTCTAATCCAAGGCGGTCAAGATGACGCTTTAATCCGACTTGTGACAGGCTTTCCGGTCCTTGTTCTGTTCCTGGGCGATTCGCTCCCAGTCCGAATGGTACATTAATAACACTTACCTTTTTGTCTTTAATCATATCATTACACCATCCTTCGAGAATCGTCCATTACATACGCAATAAAGACCTTATTGAAACGAATAGCTAATCCATTAAGTTTAGCAGAATGGCTGCAATAAATGAATCTCCTGCCCCGCAAAAAGGTAAATCTTGAAATAAATTAAAAAGAGGCTGCCCATAACTTGAACTGCACCCCGTCAAGTAGACAGTACAAAAAATAAAAATCAGTTGAGCTGAATTCCATCGGACTGAGGCCGTTTTTTGACTGCAATCGTTCGTAATTATAAAAGTGAATGTAGTCATCGTTGTCTTCTTTGAGTTCCTCAAAGGAACGGTATGTATGTAAATAATAATTCTCGCATTTCAAGGTTCCCCAGAAGGATTCCATGGGCCCCTTATCGATGCAACGGCCAACTCGGGACAAGCTCATGTTAGTCAACGCAACTTCGAGAGCTATATGCCTGAACGGCGAACTGCATTTCAAGCCCCCGATCGCTGACGAAACAAGAAGTTGCTACCTATATCGTAAAATACATCAATGAGAGCGACTATACCAAGCAGCGCGCCACCATTGTCGCAAAATACATCAATGAGAGCGACTATACTAAGCAGCGCGCCACCATTGTCGCAAAATGAGGCTGTCGATTAACAGTTCATAACTTCGGAAATCTGCGGGAGACCACAAAATGTATGCGAAAAATCATACAAAATGAGCGTCATACACATAGAATCAGTCGATTCTATACGAAATTTCATACAAAAAATTTGATTTGAGCCCGGATTCTGTAAATGTATGCGAAAAATCATATACATTCTCTGTATGTGTACGTTCACGTTCCACAATTAATCGACAGCCTCAAAATGCAGCAATATGGCTCCTGCTAGCCGAAGAGGGGAAAAAACATCGACATTCGCATCGTTTAGCACTTCGATAGCTGTTTGAATGGCTGCTTGCAGTGACAATTTCGCCGCTTCAGGGTACTGGCCGGGCAATGTCCCAACCTCTGCAAAGCTAAAGAGTTATTTTGTATGATATTAATGTTATAGATACAAAACGTATCATTAAGGGCAATAAGAAGGGTTTATTAGATTATATCTGCGCGACATGATATTATTAAGGTTAAATTAGATGCAGGAGTGATAAGACTGAAAAAAAATAAGCCTATCTCATTTGACGAATTGCTAAAAGAACTACAAGGCCAAAAGACCGATGAAGAAAATAAGAACCTTATTTCTTTGGAAATGTTGTTCAATGAAGCCTTTATGAGTAAGTACTCAACCTCTAAGAGCTTTCAAGAGTTTCTAGAGAAGGGTAACTTCACGGCAAAATCACAAGAAGATATTAACAATATTCATGCTGAGCTTTTTGATCGGCATGTCGTACGGGAAACAAACTTCGATAGTTGGCAATCCATGCTAGACACAGCAAATATGGAATATGCCGCTAAGTAATTAGCGTAAAGATATATCTTTGGAGCTGACGCTGGTAATTTTACTGGCGTCAGTTTGTTTTATAAGCATTATTCGACAAAAAAACCTAAATTATTGGTACACCATTTGATATACTTCTCACCTTTTCTCCTTTATATTTTTCTTAAATGTAATTAGAAGAATGAAGGAGATGTAACATGCAAATAAAAAAGAAAATCGACGTCAACTCGGTATTGGACAACTTTACTTCAATCTCATATTGGGATGCTAAAGGCCAAAAACACTATCTTGTATTTGAAGATCGTATACGCGGGGGCCAATGGACCTTGATGAAATACGGTGCCAGCGATCAGTTCAGCGTCCATGGAATCGGGGAAAACTATAGCGACGATGAAGAGTTGTTCTTCGATAACCGTGACAGCGTTGCTTCATTCTTATGGGAAAATCGTTCCGCGTATAATGTTGCTGTCAAGAAGTTAACAGGCGTGTTCTCGATCGAATATAAGAACCAGCTTGCAGGTGAACCTATATAAGATACTAAAAACCCAATCAAGTTGCTGATATGAGCAACTTGATTGGGCTTTTTACTGGCTGAACTACATGGTTCCTCCACCTCGACGGATTCCGGCTGGAATCTGCTCTGGTCCTTTGTTAATAAAGTCATAGATGAACTTACCCACTGCTTGCTCATTAAATGCGGGGAGCTCCATCGTATGGGTCCATGCTGTGACTACGATCTCCTTGCCATCAGGTATATCTTCATTCGGAACGGCCAATACACCTGCTCCGGCTTCTCTAAATTTCGATAAGTATTCGAGTTGGTCAAGCGTTGCGGAATCAGCCTCCGCACGATAATAGATGATAATATCTCCGTGCTCCAAATTATGAACTAATTCCTCGTATGGCGGTTTATTCTTATAAAACCCAAACTTCAAATCATGAGGGCTATGAATTCCCGAAGTCGGGATTTTCATTGCATATTGAACAGGGTCCGTCGTATGGTCTGCTCCATAATAGCCGTCTTCTGTCACAGCAATGGGAACATTATAATTCAAAGACTCAATATCATATTTATTTCCAAAGTTTTGTGCAAGAAACACCACACCCATTAGCAATGAAATGCAAAGCATAAAATGGGAAACCAATCGCACTCTTCTGGCTTTTCTGTTCAGAACTGCCTTTTCATTCTTCTTTAACCGACTGGTATTTTCCTTATTTAACTTTGAAGCGTAACCGTAACCAAACAAAGAAAGCAATAAAATGAATCCACTAATATAAATCGATAACAAAGCCATTTGTAAAATGCTCCCCCTTGGTCTCAGCACTACTTGAGGTAGTGCTCGTTTATAAAAAAAATCAAGTAATCGCTAGAACAATCATGCCCATAAAAAGAAGCAGGACGTGAATAGAGAGCACTATAGATTTCGTTTCCATTCTAATGGGTATCTTTCTCTCCGGGTTTATCAATTGCTCTAGCCTGTAGTTCACAGCCGCTTCAGAGAAATAAACCAACATAGGATTCGGCTTTTCGCTAAAGCAGCTATTAATCAGCTTCAACAATGCGCTGCCTAAACCGATCTCTGAACCCGTTCTTTGAACCGCGAACTCATCAGCGAGTAATTCACTGATTATTATATAATTTTTGTAAGTCCATTTAGTTAGCGGTATAAACCATAGAGCGTGTGATATCAAATGCAAAATAAAGATTTTTATAGAGTCATGATTGTTTTGATGAAAGGTTTCATGCTCAATAACCGCTTCCAGCTCTTGATGATCCAGCATTTCAAGCAATCTGCTGGAGAGAACGATACAAGGTTTTCTCAGTCCCATCGTAAAAGCCATCGGTTGACGGTGATCGATAACGATCAAAGCTTGATTAAAAATCATGAAATCATTCTTTAGGCTGTTAGTCAATTGTATATTTTCAAGCCTAAAGATTTTGTCTTTGAACCTGCCGGAGAGAAAATATTGCTGTACGATTTTGAAGATCGTAATGACTACGGAATAAGCAATAAGCGAATTTAAGAGAAAAATCATTAAAAAGTAATAAAGAGAATTTTCCTTAAACAAACTCAGGCAAAGCTTAAAAAAGTTCATCTTCAGGTTTAATCCGAACAGAAGGTGAGCCATATATATGCCTATCTGGCTCCACACTAGCATTGCAATCAGCAGACTCAACGTTATTATATAATAAGATTCTTTTCTCCACTTCATCATAGACTGTCCTTTTTCAATTGCTTGATTTTCTCTTCCAATTTGGATAACAAAGTTTGGTCAACCTCTGATAAAGAATCGATCATATGATTGATAATAACCCCGCCGAAGTCATCAAGAAGGTTTTCTGTTATTTTCTTTGATTGCTCTTTGATAAACTCTTCCTTAGATTGGACAGTCCGGAATAAGGACAGTCTTCCTTGCAGTCTTTTTTCCAGAATCCCTTTGTCAACTAACCGATTCATTACAGTCATTACTGTATTGAAGTTAACAGGCTTGTCCTTCTCCAAGCACTGTTGGACATCCTTAATGGATGACTCATCCATTTCCCAGAGGAAATCCATAATTTTGGACTCTAATGATCCGAAGAACCGATTTAACCCTACTTCATCATATTTAAAGCTCTTGATATTCATAGAGTCCTCCCCTCACTACACATTATAGTGTTCCTTTTCACTCTATTCAAGCAAGCTTTAATCACTTCTTGCCCGCATGCAACAATCTTCCATATTAATAGACAAAAGAACTCATGAAAATCACCGATGGTATAACAAACTTCTCCACAGCATAGATATAAAATGATACTGCAGGAAAATATTTGAAGCAGAAGGAGTTTGTTGTTCACACTATGATTAAAAGAGGTAACTTCGAGCATGTAAC
Organism: Cohnella sp.; assembly: GCF_041640265.1. Lineage (GTDB taxonomy): Bacteria > Bacillota > Bacilli > Paenibacillales > Paenibacillaceae > Cohnella. The sequence continues at coordinate 131,551 of NZ_JBEQAP010000002.1, read as the reverse complement.
GTTTAAGGTGACTTTTTCTTATCTGGTTAACGCCAAAAGTAAATCGCATGCTTTGATGATGGCGGATTTCAATTTCAATGAAGACAATATCATCTTGGATCGAGTCCAACTGGTTAATGAAAATGGAATAACAAGATTACTTAAAGTGGATCGTGTAGAATCTGTTCAGTGGACTACTGTTGATTCATCCGACTATAGTAATCAATTCAAAGTAGTCGGGCAAATTCACCTAGCGCTTAGTATCGATAGCATTACAGAGCACCAAACGGAAAACTTCTGGAAAAGCACTTATCGGCTGCCACATTCTGTTCTCCTGGACAAAACGGTTTGGGTTATTCCAACAAAGGATGAACCGGCCTTCACACAGGTAATAAGCCAGTCAATGGAGCTCAGCATCGATTCCAGAGATTCGAAAGACCTAACACGAGCAGGGTGAAAATAGCATATTAGTTTCAAAGAAAGTGGTGGTGCAGAGATTTTCTGTACCATCACTTTTGTGTTTGTCATCATCCCGGTCGAGATGATCAGCTTCTCTTCACCCATAAGTTCATATCCTCGAGCTTATCCGATATATAGCAATTTTTCGTCAGCCGCCCCGTGTACTCATAACCCAACTGATGAAGAACGGCATTCATTCCGAAGGACAAAGCGCGGGATAGCGAAAAGAAACAATGGATGTTCCGAAGCAGCAAATCCTCCTCCAACGTCTTGATCAACACCTTCATAAAGCCATGCTGGCGATGGTCCTGAAGTGTGGCGCAATCCGTCATCTCCGCATGATAATACTGGGAATTGATTTCCGCGGAAGCCGTACTTACGATCTGACCCTCGTAGACGATAATATAGAATACGGTCGCGTCTTTCATCACCTTGGCAATGTAAGCCGGGTCGTTCATCTGGGTGGGATAGATCTGAAAGACATCGGTGTAAAGCCGCGCAAGTGTCTTTACATCTGACTCCCTGGCGATCCGAAGCGTATAACCCGCGGGAAGCGTTGAGTCAGGCAGCTTGCGCGGCATCTCCAATACATTCTGCAAGATACCGTCTTCTTTTGTTCCGTAATCGCTGGTCCGCCGTTCGTCGGAAAGGTAGCAGGCTACGCTGTAAGCGTCATTGCCGTTATAATAACCTTTGAAGATACCCTCGAGTATGAACCCCCGGGACAAGAACGATTTCCAATCCGCTTCCCGGGCCTTAACAAACGCTTTTGTGAATCCATGCTGCCGAGAGAGCTCCATGACTCGTGTCATGATGGCGTCCGTATGACCCTGATAACCATCTACCCTTAACCGGAGGTTAAAAGGATCGAAAAAAACCTGCATCGTAAAGTCAGGGCCGCTGATCTCCTTGCATTCGCCGATTACCGCATATTTTGGGTTCATCCTTAACCTCTTTGGTTTTTTATTTTTTCCTCTTGGGCCCTTATGAGTTTTTCCTTCATTTCGTCTCTCTTGTCGCGGCGGTCCTTGAGAGATGAATGATCCTCTGATGCCGCATAATTGCTGCGTTTGTCCAATCGGCGCAAACCTTGCGGAACAAGGTTGAATTGCTGATCTTTCATGAGCGCGGCAATTCCGACCGTCTGCGGTTCGCCTTGTAAGCCGTAAACCTCGTTAAAATACTCATCCGCGCGCCCAGGTACGTAGTCTTTAGGTTCCGGGTAGGAAGTGATCACGCCTTCAAAGTTGCGCAGCACGACTTTATCCGGGCTTTGGGAAATCAGGTAATTGGGAGAAAGCGAGATTTTGCCGCCACCGCCCGGGGCATCCACGACAAATGTCGGCACGGCGTAGCCCGAAGTGTGGCCGCGCAAATTCTCGATGATCTCCAGCCCCTTCGAAACGGGTGCGCGAAAGTGGCCGATTCCTTCGGACAAATCGCATTGGTAGATGTAATAAGGCCGAATCCGGGCTTTGACCAGATCGTGCATCAGCTTCTTCATGATGTGGGTGCTGTCGTTAATACCAGCCAGAATAACGGTTTGGTTCCCAATCGGCACTCCTGCCATGGACAGCATGTCGCATGCGGTTTTGGCTTCCTCTGTCAGCTCCAGCGAATGGTTAAAGTGTGTGTTGATCCACACCGGATGATACTTCTTCAGGATGTTGCACAGGTTTTCCGTGATTCTTTGGGGGAAAACGACCGGCGCCCTCGTACCGATCCGAATGATCTCCACGTGCGGAATGTCGCGAAGATTCTTCAGCACGTATTCCAGCACCGTATCATTGATGAGCAAGCCGTCGCCTCCGGATAAGAGAACGTCCCGGACTTCCGGCGTTTGGCGGATATAGGCGATGGCCGCGTCCAGCTGTTTCTTTGGAACTCCCATCCCAACTTGGCCGGAGAAACGACGCCGCGTGCAGTACCTGCAGTACATGGAGCACTGGTTCGTAACCAGGAATAGGACGCGGTCCGGATAACGGTGCGTTAATCCTGGGGTAGGAGAATCCTCGTCTTCATACAAGGGGTCCTCCAGGTCATATTGGGTTTTTAATATTTCCGCCGAAAGAGGAACGGATTGCAGCCGGATCGGACAACGCGGGTCGTCCGGATTCATCAAGGATGCATAATATGGCGTGATGTTCAAAGGAATGGTCTGGATGGATATCCTCACCCCTTCTTCCTCATCCGGCGTCAGGTTGACCACCTTTTTTAGATCGTCCAGCGTGCGAATGGTGTTGGTCAACTGCCAAATCCAATCGTTCCATTGCTCTTCGGTAACGTCTTTCCAAATATCGATCTGCTTGTAATGCCGGCGTCCGCCAAGATTGTTGATCTTGCCTATCGAACCTGTCATGATTGTCATGGTGTTACCTCCCAATCGCTTATTAATGTTTCACACCTTTCTTTATGCAATTTTCGTGCCAATGTCATTTAGGGGATACGGCGCGCATTTCTTTCACCGCCCCCTTGTTCCGATTGAAAAAAAACAGCGAAGTGACGAAAATTTTGCACCTCTGCATTTAAGCGGCAAAGATGCTGCTAAATTAATAATCGGAACCTGGAAGAAAGCAAATTCATTTCGTCGCGGTATTTCATCACGGTTCTCCTTGAGATCCGGATGCCTTCCTCGGTAAGCCGATACGTGATTTCCTGGTCGGAAAGCGGCTTTTTTTTGTCCTCTTGTCGAATGAGCTGTCTTATGCGTGCTTTGATCTGGTGCGTTGACGCGTCTTCATCCTCCGTGGGCAATCCGCCGGAGAAGAAATACTTCAGCTCATATGTCCCGCGGGGCGTCGACACATATTTGTTTTTCGTAGCCCTGCTCACGGTCGACTCGCTCATGCCCACCTGATCTGAGATATCCATAAGCTTCAGCGTCTTCAGATACGCATCGCCCTTCTCTAAAAAATCATACTGTTTATAGACGATACACTCGATCACCTTGGTTAAGGTTTGATTTCGATATCCCAAATTGCGGATCAGCCATTTCGCCGATTGCAACTTCTCCCGTACGTAAAGCAGCGTTTCATCATTACCCTGCTGCAAGAGCAGCTTGGCATAATCGTCATTAATCGAAGGTCTCGGTACGTGGGAGCCTTCCATAGTAATCAAGTAGCCCTGTCCGTTCGGTTCTTTGGTGATGTGCGCATCCGGACGGATTACCGCAGACTGCGTTTTGGCATACGCCAATCCGGGTCGGGGGTTCAGCCTTCGGATGTAATCGATCGCCAATGATATATCGTCTGCGTTCCGATTCATTTTCTTTTCTATCCGCTTGATATTTCTCTTGGCCAACTCCTCTAGGCAATCGCATACGATCCAATAAGGCAGCGAATCCGATAAGCCCTCTTGTTCGATTTGAATGAGCAGGCACTCCCTTAGATCGCGAGCGCCGACTCCGGGCGGGTCCAAGGACTGGACAGCTAGCAGGGCTGCTGCCGCGTCCTCCGGTGAGACAAGGAGTTGTGCGCAAACTTCTTCCAATCGGATGGTCAGATAACCTTTATCATTCAAATTACCTATTAGATATGTCATGATTTTCAAAAGGTTTGCCTGCATGCCATTCATCCGTATCTGGGAAAGCAGGTATTGCTCGAGATTCTCTTGCGATCCGTGCACGTTCTCAAATCGATCATTATAACCTCCTATCGGCGATCGGGAAGGTAAATAGTCGTTCCATGTCACGTCCAACAGCGGATTGCGGTCATGCTCTTCCAGAATAAGCTCGCACACTTCGGCAGAAGAAAGTTGTAAGAGGCGAATGGCTTGCTGCAATTGAGCGCCCATAGCTTGATTTTGTCTTTGCAGCAAGGATTGATCCATTCTCACAGAGAGACAACTCCTTCCCTAGCATCTGTTTATTCTTCTACGCCGCACCACGCCATGACACTCAATGTGATAATCCGCGCAGCTGCAAAAACTTGATCCAGCTCGATATATTCATTAGGGAAATGGGCAGCCTCCGTAACGCCTGGTCCGAATACGATGGCGGGAATGCCGCCTGCATGGGTTAACGTCCCTCCATCTGTCCCCCAAGGAGATGCTTTGATTATAGGAGATTGATTCGTTACACTACCGAACTGCTCTATCAGGACGAGCATGAATTCATGCTCGGGATCGACGGAACCGGGAAGCCAGCGAGCCCCGAACCACTCCAGAACCGGGGGGTGCAACGCAAACCATGGGTCCTCTTGGCCGAGTCGGTCCAGCCATTCCGCCATTTCTGCTTGAGCCGCTTCCATCGTTTCGTCCGGTGCAACACCCATCCGACCTTCGAGCTTGACCAGATCAGCGACGGATGACGGCCAATTGCCGCCCTGTATGACCCCGATGTTGATTGGAATGGGGATGGGCGTGTTCCGGTATAACGGATCTGTAATCCGGTTATTCCGTCTCTTCTCTAATGCTAGAATATGGTTCACAATCAGCAAGCTTTTCTCAATGGCGCTGACCCCTTCGTAACGCGTTCCGCCGTGGGCGGAGCGTCCCGCCACCGATATGCGGAACCACATTGAACCTTGCTGTTTGGGAAATATATGCAGCTTTGTCGGTTCCGGAATCAAGGCAACATCAGCCTTGTAACCCCTGAGCACCGCGGCCAGCGTCCCCGCCCCGCCGCTTTCCTCTTCTACCACGCTTTGAAAGATAACATCCCCGCGCAATCGAATTCCCAGCGAGTCGATCGCCTGTAAGGCGAGTATCAATGATACGTTTCCGCCTTTCATATCCGTGACGCCCCGTCCGAACATGCGGCCATTCTCGACTTTTCCGCTGTAAGGGTCGTCGTCCCATTGCCTGCGGTCCCCTTCCGGTACTACGTCAACGTGGCCGTTTAACAGGATAGATCGCCCGCCGCCGGTTCCTTTTCGGACTCCGACAACATTTGGACTACCCGTAAAGTCGGTTCTCGTGGCGTAGAAATAGGGATGCTGCTGCAGTTGCCGGCCATCCGGCTCCCAAACATCCACTTTCAGCCCGATCTCCGCAAGCTTTCTTGCTGTCAACTGCTGAATCGGGGCTTCGTCGCCTTGTTTGCTGGGCATTTGAACCATGTCCCTCAACAAACGTACGCCCTCTTCCCTGTGCTCCTCCATCCATTGGCCGATCCGCTCTTTCCACCCGTTCACCCCTGCACCTCCGTGACTGTTGGAACAACGGCAGGAATGAGCAGCCGGGCTTCCGTGGCGGCAATGACTTCCTCCACCGTATAAGGTTTTATAACTTCTTTGAGCAGAAGGCCCTCATCCGTTACTTCCATAACCGCCATTTCGGTAATGATCAAATCGACGCTGTTTTTAGCCGTTAAAGGAAACCTGCATTCCTTTAATATTTTCGACTCGCCCTCTTTGTTCACATGATTCATGAGGACGATCACTTTCTTTGCTTTCTGGGCCAGCTCCATGGCGCCTCCCATACCAGGAACGCGCTTGCCCGGCACGATCCAGTTGGCCAAGTCGCCCTTCTCGCTAACTTCCAGTGCGCCCAAAATGGTAATGTCCAGGCATCCTCTGCGGATGATCGCGAATGCGATTGAACTGTCGAAATAAGCGGCGCCCGGATCAACCGTGATCGGGAACCCTCCCGCGTTGCACAATGACGGATCCTCTTGACCCGGTTCGGGACTCGGTCCAGCGCCGAGAATGCCGTTCTCTGTATGAAAGAGAACATGGATATCCTCGGCAATAAAGTTAGCCACGAGCGTGGGAATGCCGATGCCCAAATTTACTGTCATGCCGTCCTTGATTTCCTGCGCCGCCCGCCTAGCGATACGGTTTCTTATTTCCGCTCCCATGCCCATGTCCAGTTTACCCCCTTGCTCGGAATGATCATATCGACGAATATTCCGGGTGTAACGATATTTTCCGGATCCAAGCTGCCGACCGGAACGATTTCATCCACTTCCGCAATCGTAAATTGCCCTGCCATCGCGACCAGAGGATTAAAGTTTCTCGCACTCTTGTCATAGATGAGGTTGCCTAGGGTGTCAGCTTTTCGAGCGTTCACGATGCTCACTTCGGCAGTTAAAGCAGTTTCAACAAAGAATTCGCGGCCGTTCACCGTTATTTTCTGCTTGTTCTCCTCCACAACAGTCCCCATTCCCACATCGATCAGCACCCCTCCGAGTCCGACTCCTCCCGCCCGTATCCGTTCGGCAAGCGTACCTTGAGGAGAAAATTCAACTTGCATGGTGCCTTCGGACATCAACTGGCCGGCATTCGGATTGGAACCGATGTGCGAGGCGATCAATTTGCGGACGCGTCCCGCCGTTACCAGCCGGCCGATGCCAGCATCGGGAAACCCGCTATCGTTACCGATCAAGGTCAGATCCTTAACGCCCTTTTCCAGAATACCTTGGATGAGGGTGGGTGGGGTGCCTACTCCTCCAAATCCGCCAAACATAAGTGAGCATCCGTCATATATATAGGCCAGCGCATCTTCCAACGACGCGACTTTGCTTTTTTTTGTTCCTTGGACTTGCTGCCGCATGTGGACCATTCTCCTTTCTATGACCAATCAACCAAACCTTCGGATTGCAAATGCTGCTGAATGTGATGTATCGATTCTTGTAAAATCTCGCACAGCCTGTCGATTTCTTCCGTTGTGATCGTAAGGGGCGGCGCAACGATGACGGCATCGCCAGCCTGGCCATTCAATCCTCCGGCAGCTGAATAAATAAGCAAACCTCTGCCGAAGGCTTGATTGATTAACATCGATGTGACGTTTGAGGAAAGGGGAAACGGCTGTTTGGACCCAAAATCGCGAACCAGCTCCATGCCAAGCAGCAGCCCCTTGCCTCTGACATCGCCGACGATCGGATACCGCTGCGCCATCTGCTGTAATTTCCTGTAGAGATAGTCCCCCTTCTCCGCCGCCGCTTCAACCAGCCGGTGCCGCTCCACATATTCCAGCACCGCCAGGGAAACCGCGGCGGATTGCGGATTAGCGCTGTAAGTATGTCCTGACATGACGACTCCAGAGCCGTTCAGAATCGGCTCCATCACCCGGTCCGTTGCCAACGTTGCCGCAATCGGCGTATACCCTGCACTCATTCCTTTGCCAAGCGCTACGATGTCCGGAATGACGTTCCAATGCTCCATCGCAAACATCTTGCCCGTTCTCCCCATCCCGGTCATGACCTCGTCGGCAATAAAGAGAATGTCGTATTTCTTGCAAACCTCATGAATCAAGGTGAAATAGCCGTCCGAAGGCGTCACTGCCCCTCCCGAAGCTCCAATGATGGGTTCGGCTATGAAAGCTGCAATCTGATCCGCTCCGATTAGCAGAATCGCGGATTCCATCTCGTCGGCATAGCGCTGGTCATCGTGATTGAATGGGCATCGATAAGGATAAGGTGCGGATAGGACTGGGAAATCCTCCAGCAAAGGCTCGAAACGTTTTCTCCTGATTTTATGTCCGGACATGGACAACGCCCCCAGCGTAATGCCGTGATAGCTCATCCATCTGGACAAAATCCGGTTTTTCCCGCTTTTCCCCCGCTCCTGCCAGTGCTGGATGGCCAGCTTCATGGCGGTTTCCGTCGCCTCCGAACCGCTGTTTACAAAGAAGGACCAATTCAAATCGCCGGGAGCCAGTTTGCTCAATTTTCGTGCCAGCGCCTCGGCCGCCTCGTTCGTAAACTGCGTACGGTAAGCGAAAGACACTTTATTCGCCTGCGTCTGCATGGCTTCGATAATCTCTTCCACCCCGTGTCCGATTCCGGCCGTAACGGCGCCGGAGCAACCGTCGATATACTGATTCCCCTCCGCGTCGTATAAATAGATCCCTTTGCCGTAATCCACGACCGGGTAGTCGTAACCGAGCTGCGGCTTGATCAGATAGTCGCGTTCCCTGGTTGGCGCCTTATGTTCAAGTTTCATCACCGGACAGCTCCTTAGCGCTCTTCTGGACATAAACCCTTTGAATCATGTACTTGTCTAGCTTATATTGCAGCGCCTGCCGCCTGATGCCTAACGCTTCTGCCGTCTTGCTTACATTGCCTTGGCACTTATCCAGCATGGTGATGATCGCCTCCCGTTCCAGTTCTTCAAGCATCTTAGGGAGATCGATATCTTGCGACGCGGAACGATCCGCCTTGGAGGTGAAGGATGCGGCTTCTTTGTCCATCTGCATCACATAAGCCGGCAAATGCTGTTCCATAATCATGTCCTCCCCGCCGTCGATGATATTAAAGGCATATTCCAAAGCGTGCTCAAGCTCGCGTACGTTCCCGGGCCATGGGTACTGCATTAAATTCTGCACGGCCGGAGCGCTGATCCCTTTCACATCCATCCCGAACATCTCATTAAAATACCGAATAAAATGTTCGGCCAATTCGGGGATATCCGATTTGCGTTCAATTAAAGACGGCATCATAACCGTTACGACGTTCAAGCGGTAAAACAAATCGGAGCGAATGATCCCGCTGCTCAACGCTTCCTTCGTTGAAATATTCATGGCCGCAATCACCCTGACGTTGATTTCCTGTTCAAAGCCGCCCCCGACCCTGCGAATTTTCTTTTCTTGCAGAACACGGAGCAACTTAGCCTGCAAGGCAATGTCCAGACTATTCAGCTCATCCAGAAACAGCGTACCTTCGTCCGCTTGCTCAAACAACCCCGGACGATCAACTGCGCCGGTAAAAGCGCCTCTGTTGGTTCCGAAAAGCAGCCCCTCCATCAAATCTTTCGGCACAGCCGCGCAATTCAGGGCAATAAAAGGGTAATCGCGGCGAGTGCTCGCATTATGAATACTTTGGGCGATAAGTTCCTTGCCCGTCCCGGTAGGGCCGCAAACCATGACCGGCGATTGGGTCCGGGTAGCTTTTTTGGCTAATGAAACTGCTTGCCTGAACGTTGGGTCGGATCCGATCAAATCGTGAAAACAATAAGTGGCTGTACCCGCGGAGGACTTTTTCCTCCGGTTGGTCTCGATCAGGTGACGGCGCAAATCGACGATCTCATCATACATGTCCATGATCTTGGTGACATCTTTGGCGATCTCAACGGCACCGATGATTTCAGACCCTTCATAGAGCGGCAAGGTGCTGTTGATCGCCGTAATTCTCTTACCTTTCATGTTGACATAAGTCTGGATGGATTCGCTGGATCTCTTCCCATGCGTTAATGCCAAATGCAGAGTACTCGACTCATCGGTTAAAGAAGGAAACAGATGAAAAATATTTTTTCCGAGAACCAGGTCTCTCTCCAAACCGTCGATTTGGGCCATCATTTCATTGTAAAAAACCGTTTGGCCGCTTCTGTTGACGATATGGACACCGACATTAATCATTTGGAGAATCCATTCGAATTGGGGTGACCAATGACTTAAGGAATGATTCATCCGCTCTGCTCCCCTCCTGTAGTACTTCTAACGCAGTAGCCCCGCCGTTCATGTTAGTTTATGCATGGAAATATCAGTCCGAACAGACTCATCTCGACTGAGCAGGGTCAAATTCGCAAAATAGTTATAGATATTTAATGATACATATTGTATCATTAAATTATTCTACTTCAGCGAATCCATTATTAACCCTTCGAGGTATATAGATGACACTAATGAATGAATTGCCTTTTAAGGTCGCCTATACAGATCCTGCAGCTTCGATGCGACTCGCCAACCGACTAAGCAGTTATATTAAACAGATCCCTCCCAACAAGAGAATTGTCGTTGTTTGTATTGGAACAGACCGATGTACGGGTGATTCGCTAGGTCCGCTTATAGGTACTATACTGAGCAAATACCGCTCCTCCTCGTTCGACTTCTATGGTACGTTGGAAAACCCCATTCATGCTATGAACTTGGATGATACGCTTGAGCAGATCAATCGAACATTCGCGGCTCCTTACCTCATAGGGATAGATGCTTGCCTAGGCAGCGCTGCCAGCGTCGGGATGATTCATATCGGCAATGGACCTATAAGACCTGGTGCTGGAGTGAAGAAGACGTTAACGCCCGTCGGAGATATGCATATTTCTGGAGTGGTTAATCTAGGCGGCTTCTTGGAATATCAAGTCCTTCAGAACACCCGTCTTCACCTCGTCATGAGCATGGCTAATTTGATTTCCCGCAGCCTGTTCGTCGCCATATCCATTTCAGCTAGGGGAGACCATGTACAACTGCAAATAGAATAATAACCCGAACAAAAAAAAGGGCAGTCCCAAGAGGTCATTGACCTCCAGAACTACCCTTTACCATTTACTTGTATACTCTTGCCTCTACGATCTCCGCACGCGTGCAACCGTTGGTCGCTTCGACCACAATTCGGAGCTTGTTTGTGAGCACCGGCTCGCCAAGCAGATGGATCCGTTTACGCTTCCTATTGTTTGTTTCTCGAAGCAGTACCTTCCACTCTCCGTTTACCCTGCCCTCTACCCGATAGTCCTTAACGAGCTCCGGTATGATCTCGAACGGCGTCCGATGATGATGCAGGTTAATTAAATCCTCGTTCACGTCATCGTTAAAGGTGATGTGTACCTCAGAGAAGCTAACAGGCGAATCCCATTCAAGAGACACCCATTCCTCCTGACCCGCAGCCATCCGTTCGGATACCCACGCGCGAGGTCCGGCATAAGGTCTAGTGTACCCATCAATGACCGCTTCAGGTTCGAAAGCAGCTGTCTCCGGTGACAGCTTGATGCAAAACGGTGTCCGATGTACGCCTTTCATTTGCCAGGTCATGATTTGCTGCGTATCCGAGAAGCTGGAAAAATCCGCGGAGGAGGATACCTTATCCTCGAAGCACAGCATTCCGAATTGCTGTTCATCGGCCGTGTATAATCTAATCTCTGAATTTGCAGGTATGACTATGAACAAATTGAGAGGCTCTTCAGTATCGTACTCGAACGGAAAATCAACCCACTGTTTCATTCCTTGGAATACTCGTATAGTCTTCTCAGCGATGATCTCCATAGGGATGTAGTTTTCTTTTTTCCCCGTATGGTGCACTTTAATCGCCATTTCTGTATCCGATAGAACGTCTACCAACAAAGTAATCGTATCCAGCTTCCTTGAAACAGGAAAGACGATCCCTACCGGGTTCAGAAGAAGATAAGCCGCCGCAGCCTCATTTATTTCCAAGCGCTTCTGAGTACTGGAAGCCTCAGCTCTCGCACTACGGGCAAGGTCACTGCCGTCCTTATTACGGAGCCCTATGATCGATGCATCTTGTCTCAACAATGTTTGCTGAAGCTCAGACAAATGTGACTGATAAAGCTCTCTAGGGGTAATTCCCTTCATCGCAGACAGGGCAGCGCCTGTTCCTGCAGCTTCGCCGATTACCGCACAGGTGGCCATTACTCTCGTCGTACCGAAGGCTACATGCGTTGCGCTGATGTTTCTTCCCGCGAACAACAGATTATCTACATTACTCGAGTACAGCGAACGGAACGGAATATGGTAAATTCCGTCCGGATGGAAATGCTTTGAACCGCTTTCCTCCGCGTACATTCCTTTCGGCGGATGTAAATCGATGGACCAGCCTCCGAATGCCACACGATCCTCGAACTGCTTTTGCGACACAATATCATTCTGATTCAATACATAATCACCGACAAACCGCCGATACTCCCTTTTGCCGGGAAGTGAGCCGATCCATTCCAATGTCATGTTGTCAGCTTCGAATTTACCTGAATTTTTAATATAGTCCCAGATTCCATAAATAACGGACCACAGCTCATCTCGTATTCTCTCGTTCTCATGTACGGTATCCAGCTCTCCGCCCCACTCGATCCACCAGTAGTGACAGCCTGAATCCCCGCTCCGAATGACGCGACGTACGGGTATGGAGGTTTCCGCGATATTCTTTGCGAAGCTCGGAGGAATATACCTTACGGGTTGGCCGACATCCTTTGTATAGAACAAAATCGTGCTTCCCAACGTAATGTCATCCGCCGCCTCGGGAGCCCAGTCCTCATTGTATTCATGCCGGGCTTCCCGTCCGATCCGAAATTTCGCTCCAGCAAGAAATCCAACCAAGCCATCCCCCGTGCAATCCAGGAACATAGAGCTCTCGAAGCGGATTCTTCGCTCGGAGCCCATCATCCAGCCCGTTACGGATTTGATCTGCCGATGCTCCTCCGGTCCAGTCGCTTCCACCTCATGAACATCTGTATTCAGGAACAGTTGAATGTTCTTCTCCGCTTTAACCGCTTCTAATATAATCAGGTCCCACAGGTAAGGGTTGCCCTCTGGATTGCGATACTGATTCTCCACGAACAATTCGCCCATAATACCTGTTTCCCTGGCATAACGATTTACTCCGTGACCGGTTGCTCCGCAAACCCATACTCTCACCTCACTGCTTGAGTTCCCGCCCAATACAGGACGATTCTGGATCAGGGAAACCGTCTGACCAAGTCTTGCCGCCGCAATTGCTGCACAGACGCCTGCCAACCCACCCCCTACAACTGCGACTTGTGTTTGAACCAACTCAGATCTCATATGATCACACTCCCAATGCTTTGATGGATGTTCAGCCCTTTACGGCCGAACCGGAAATGCCCTGAATAATATATTTTTGTCCGATCATGAATATCAGGATCATCGGAACGATCGCAGCAGTAGCAGCTGCCATCATACCGTTATAATCAACGTTGTTTTCTAGAATGAAGTTCTGCAGGCCGAGCGGAATTGTATACAAATCCGGGCTTGACAGAAATACGAGCGCATTCTCAAAGTCGTTCCAATGCCAGGAGAAATCAATGATGGTGAAGGTTGCCAAGGCCGGCTTGGCCAGCGGCAAGACAAGCTTGAAGAAAATACGAAAGTGACCGGCGCCGTCGATAAATGCAGATTCCGTGATTTCCTTAGGAATGCTCATAAAGAATTGTCGCAGCATGAATACTCCGAAGATCGAGAATAGACCAGGTAAAATTAATGCCCAATGAGTATTATAGATGTTCATCCAGTTAAACATGATGAATTTGGGAACGAATAAAACCTGAGGAGGAATCATCATCATGGACAAGTAGATAAGAAACATCGTATCTCGGCCTTTGAATTCGATTCTTGCAAAACCGTACGCAGCGAACGCAGAAAGAAAGACTGCTCCGAAGGTACTAAAAACAGACACCTTGATCGAATTCCAATAATAAGTAACGAAGTTATAGTTACCCGTCCAGATCCGATCATGGCTTCTCCAGTCAAGCTTAGACGGCAGCCATCTCGTGAACACTTCGCTCGGGCCCTGCAAAGATGTGCTGATCATCCATAGAAAGGGGAGAATCATGAACACGCCGCAGATGAGCATAAGCACCGTCAATGGAATCTTGAATTTAATAGAGCCTTCTAAATTATTCATGGGAGCTCCCCTTTCTAATAATGGACCCAGCGTTTCTGACCGACCCACTGAATGATGGTGATAAGCATGATGACAGCGAACAGGAACCAGGAGATGGCGGAAGCATAACCCATTTCATAATAGCTAAAGGCGGTTTTGTAAACATACAAGGACAGAATAGTTGTACTTCCGCTCGGTCCGCCTTGCGTAATCGCTTGAATTAAGGAGAAGGACTTCATTGTCATGATGAGGCCCGTAATCAGCAGCAGGAACGTGGTTGGACTAACTAATGGCCAAACAATTCGCCAGGTAATCGTTCTACTCTTAGCTCCATCGATTTTCGCTGCTTCAAGCAGCTCAGGAGATATTTCCTGGAGCGCAGCGAGGTAAATAATCATGTTGTAGCCTAGCAAGAACCAGATCTGAATGATATCAATTGCAAACATCGAAGTCTCGGTATCGGCGAACCAGCCTGGCGGCGAGGCGAATCCGACCCAGCGAAGAATTTCGTTGATCGGCCCTTGAGAGGGCTGGAACAGCAGCATCCAGACGAATGCAACGGCTACCCCGCTTGAGATATAAGGGAGAAAGAACATCCCGCGCAGCAGCCCTTTCAGATAAACGCTCTTGTTCAGAATAAGCGCCACCACGAAGGCAAGAACAAGCGAGAGAGGGACTGACAGCAGGAAAATTGCCGTATTCCGGATAGCGTTATAGAACTGATCGTCCTGAAACATCCGCTTCAGGTTGTCCAAACCCGTAAATGAAACATTCGGATTCGAGAATTGATAATCGGTAAAGATAAGTCCGAACGAGAACAGTGCCGGCAGTATGAAAAATAGCAGAACGCCAACCATGTTCGGCAGAATAAACACGTAACCCATCCAGCTTTGCTTGCGCAGCCAGCCAGTCTTATTCATATCAGCCCGCCTTTCTTAATCGACCGGTAAAGATGAAGAAAGAAGAAGGACAAGGCTGCTCCTTCTTCTTTCCTTTACGCAGCTTATTTCTTGATGTGTTGGTTGTGACGTTCAGCCATGTTCTTAAGCGTCGTATCGATGTCCTGCTTGTTCAGGAAATACTTCTCGTATTCCTCTTTACGCGCATCTACGACTTGCTGCGGCACGTTAAGCTGGAACGATTCGAATTGTCCGAATACAACCTTATTTAGAGAGTCACGATCATATTTGTCTTCTACACCCTTCAGGAGCAGATCAATAGCTTTCGCGCTGTCCACGCTCTTGGAGGATGGAATTCTTCCGCCTGGTGCCATGGGAAGCATTCCGCCGTCAGCATACCACTTCGCGAATTCCCATGCCGCCTCTTGGTTCTCGGATTTCGCGTTTACTGACAATACGTCGCCTAGGCCGCCTGGATATTTAAAGTTGGTCTGATCTGCGGAAATCTTCGGAATAGGTGCGAATGCGATTTGGAAATCATGCGGGAAGTCGACTAAGTTGTTCGCATTGCGGAAAATAAATTCGCCCGCCGTCAGCATCGCTGCTTCGCCTTTAAGGAACATCGTATCCAGAGGCATTTTGCTAGTTAGCTGCTCTCCGTACTCCGGAGTTGATTTATCCTTGAACATCATGTCATGCAGGATTTGAAACCCTTGCTTCCAATAAGCATTATCGAAATTCGAGGTTCCGTCCGCTTTTGTGTATCCCTCTGCGGCGATTGTTCCGTCGAATTGGGAAGTGAATGCGGCTTCATGCTGCAGGAGGCCCCATACCTTTTCCCGCTTCAGCTTAGCAGCATATTCCTGCACATCGGACCATGTCCAATCCAATGGAGGAATCGGCAGGTTAGCATCATCGAGCATCTTCTTGTTCAGCCAGATGAAAGCCATGTTCTTCTTCGTCGGAATTCCGTAATATTTGTCATTAATCAGCCACTGCTTGGCATCAGGGCCCATCTGCTCGTCTATGTTGTAGTCCGACGTCTTAGCGCTCAGATCGACCGCTACTCCGGCATCAATTCGTTTTTGCAATCTAGACGGGGTGTAGCTAATGTAGAGGTCTGCGTCTTGTCCGGCAAGCAGGGCAGTATCCAGCTTCAGATTACCCGCATCGTCATTAACGTAGCGTATATATTCTACTTGCACGTTTGGATTTTCCGCATTCCACGAGTCGGCAACCGCTTGCGGTCCCGCTTCGGCAGGAACGCCGCCCCAGAACGTAAGCTTGATCTTCTTGGCTGGTTCGCTAGGTGCAACGCTCTCCGATGCTTGAGCCGATCCCGTTGCAGATGGCTTTGCTGCATTGTTGTTTCCTCCGCAGCCGGCGACCAGGACCATCACCATTATAAGAGAAAGTACAGTTAACAAGAGCTTGTTTCTTTTCATCCCATTTTCCCCCTATAAGAAAGTTGTTTATTTGCCTAATTAAATCTTAGCACTGGGGCATAGCAGGGGTAAGGAACGTTATTTGGCGTTTGATGGAACGATTTTTGGATCATTTATTCTCTTCTTTTCGGAATTCACTCGGAGTGACGCCGCACCAGCGCTTGAATATTTTGATGAAATAGTTGTCGTTCTCGAAGCCAACCTGCCGGGCAATCTCGCCCACCGGCTGATTGGTCTCTGTGAGCAGCATCTTGGCTGCCTGAATTCGGCGGTTCTGCACGTAATGGGTCAGCGTTTGGCTCGTTTTCTTCTTGAACAAGTCACTTACGTAGCTCGCATCCATCGATATGAGCTCTGCCGCGCGTTTAAGCGTAATTTCCTCTGCGTAATGCTCTTCGATATGCCGAATGATTTTGTTCATCTCAGGGTGATCCGTCGGCTCGCCCTCGTCCTTCTTCGGAAACCAGCGTTCCGCCTTGCGGAGCTGTTCTTGCTGCTCAAGCTCCCTTGATACCTTGCCCATCGCTTGCTTCAGCCCGTCCACATCCATCGATAGCTTAAGCAAATAACCTGATGCCCCGAACTCCAAAGACTGCCTCGCATATTCGAACTCGTTCATGCAGGTTAGCATGATAAACCGGCAATCATAACCTTCGTCTCTCGCCGACTTGAGCAGCTTTACTCCGTCCATGACGGGCATGTCTATATCGGTAATGACTACATCCGGTTGAAGCTTGCGAATCGCTTCCAAGCCTCCTTGTCCATCATTCGCCGTACCCACGATTTCGAAGGGCAGCTTTGATTTTACCATCAGCTTGGTAAGGCTAGCTCTCGCGTGCTGTTCATCATCCACGATTAAGGTCCGCCACATCTCCATCCGCCTCCTTCTGATAAGGTTTCGATAGTAACAGCGGCAAATGCATCATAACCCGGGTACCGCTCTCGGAAGACTCCAATGACAAACCTGTACTCTGATTCTTGAATAGCAGCTCTAGGCTTTCTCGAATATTCTGCACTCCTATGCTTTTGCGCTTGCGTGACACTTTCTTTTCCTTCGCTCGTTCCACTCCTACTCCATTGTCCGCTACCTCTAAATAGAGGTTCGAATTGCGGGCCTCCGCCTTGATTTCAATTCTGCCGTCCGACAGGGATTGACCGAAGCCATGAATGATGGCGTTCTCCACAAGAGGCTGCAGGCAGAACTTAGGGATGAGCGCATACTGCAGCTCATCGTTGACTTCATAGCTAATTGTGATATGCCCTCCGAACCGGGCACTTTGAATTCGCATATACGATTCGATGAGGGCAATCTCCTCCTTCAGCAGGATGAGATCGACCTCCAGGTTTAATGTCGTTTCTAAGATCTTGCCTAGCGAGACGCAAATCTCATAGATGTCGTCCTCGTCCTTTTCAAGGGCAATGCTCTTAATAGTATTGAGAGTATTCAGCAGAAAATGGGGGTTCATCTGGGAGAGCAGTACTTGAAATCTGACGACCTGCCTCTGCCGTTCCTCCAACTGAAGCTTTTCCAAAAGGGCATTGATATCGTCGATCATCGTGTTGAAGCTCCGGGTAAGCGCCAGAACCTCCCCTCTTCCCTGCTCGGGCAGCTTCACCTTAAGGTTCGCTTTAACCGAGCTTTCCATCTTCCTCTGAAACTTCTTAAGCGGTACGGTGATGGTCGAGGAAATAAAATAGGTCATAAACACAAATACAAGCGTAATCAAACCAAATATAACGAAAAAGCGCTGCTTCAGCGTGTCCACTTCTTCGAACAGCAACGACATCGGCACTTTCTTCACGATGAACCCGTTCAACTGCGGAATTCGACTGAAAGTGTACATCGCCTGTTCACTTTCACTGATGATTGAGGCGGATGCCGACGGATCGTTTTCGCTTATCATTTGTTGCATGACCGAAGGGTCGATCGTTTCCTCATGATAGGATTGGACCATAGACTTGCCTGTATGATCCAGTAAATAATAATAGCCTTCCCGCTGCCGATCTCTCGTCGTTCGATTGAACCATTGCTCGTAATCGATACTTATTCGTGCATAAGCATATTCTTTCAGACTATCGTCACGAAGCATCTGATACAGGCTGAGCATATTCTGGTTCGGCTTCACTACAGGGCTGACATAATTCATATCCTTAGCATTCCAAATATACCGTTCACCTTCGCCCAAGGATAATCTCTGTACCCATGATTCGTTTGTTATGGAGTCATAATTCAGCTGTTCACGGGGGGCAAATGAGGTATAAACATACCCATGCTTATCCACTAGCGTATAATACACGGTCGTACCAGTCAGAAAAAAGCTATTCTCAATACTCGCGAATTTGTTCTCCACGAGATCTTTCCGCTCTATTGGATCATCATATATCTCAGGATTTTTCATGACTTCTCGAATGGTAGTATCTTGTTCCAGAAGCAGGCCTGTTTTCATGACAAGACCCAGAACATCTAGGAAAGATTCCTCGATCTCCACCAGCTGGTCCAGGTTCTTGGCAGAGGCTTCCTCCTGAAGGACTCGCTCCGTTTCCCTGAAGTTATAGATAACGAGCAATACAAAGGGAGCCAGCACTAACAGTAAAAAGGCCATTAATATGCGGTTTTTGAACGTTTCGGGTGTTAAGCGCCGGATCCATCTGTTCATGCGAATATGCCTCCGCTGGTATCTGAATGTTATTATTGGTAATAGTAAAACAAATTACCAAAACAATCGAGAAGAAAAAAAATCCCAACGAGACAGGGCTCATTGGGATTTACTGCATTTTCAATGATAATTAATATGTCATTCTTGAAGCAATTTATCAATTTTCACTGCTGCCTCCGTTAATCCTTCCTTTACCGAGTACTCCCCTTGGAAGATCTTCTTCATATAGGTGCCATATATCTCATCAATCCTACCCCAGTTCTTAACCGGCGGGCGAAGAAACGTATGCTCTAAGGCTTCCGCGAAGGGAGGGATGAATGACTCTCCCTTTACCTTTATTGCTCTAGCTTCTAAATTCGTGGGAATGATACCGGTTTGGGACATCATGATTTGCGATTCTTTTGTTGTCATCCACTTCATGAATTCCCAAGCTTCCTTCTGATTTTTCGAACCCTTTAGAATAACCAAATCCTCCCCGCCCATAATGGAAGAGGGTCCAAGCTGATGCGGGAACGGTACAGCAATAGTGGAGTCTAATGCTCTCTCTAGCTCCGATCCTTGGAAGACGCTATAAAACCACGGTCCATCATCAGTAAGTAGAATTCCCCCTGTTTTGACCCCTTCCCAATAGTCACCGCCGCCATTTAACAGCGTATGATCAATCAACTTCTCATGGTACAAGGAAAGAAGCACCTCAACCGCTTTAACCGTAGCGTCCCCATTTAAATAGCCGCTTGCTTGGGTATAGCTCTCGTTTGTCATCTGCCCTCCGAGAGCATAAATATAGGGCAAGCTCTGCCATGATTCTAATCCGGTTAACCCAATCGAATATCTTTCTCTCCGCGCAAGCTCAATGACCTCTTGGAAGCTCTCTGGCGAATCTGACAGCCCTGCTTTCTCGAGCAATTGACGATTGAATATCAGGACTTTGGTGTTCACATTAATCGGAAGAGAAAAAGAAGCCCCCGCATAATAACCAGCGGATCCTGCATTCCTTTGCAGTAAATCCATTACCGACTCATAATCGTCGAAATCACTCAAGGGAATCAACAATCCGCTGTGCGAGAATTCGGGGACCCATGCAATATCCATCCGAACGACATCGGGCGATCTGTTGGCTGAGGCTTTCGAGATCAGCGTGTACTTCAATTCGGTGTTGTTAGCCTGCCTGACGGGATTCACTTGAATGCTGGGATAGCTCTTCTCGAACGCAGGGATCAATATATCCTCGAGAATTCTTGTCTCCTCATCACTGTAAGTATGCCAGAATTCAACGACCTGCTTCGTGGGACTATTCAGCTTCTCAACAGAGCTGCGGTTACCGATAATGGACTGTTGACCGCATGCCGTCAACAGTAACAAAATACAGACGGTAATTAAATTTCTTCGCATAACCTTCTCCCCTAATCAACCGCTTTGATGATTTTCCCGATATTCCAGAGGTGTCATCTGGGTGATTTTCTTAAACAGCTTGCTGAAATATTTCACATCATTGAACCCCGATTTCTCAGCGACCTCATAGATTTTACATTCGCCCAGGACTAATAATCTCTTCGCTTCATGCATACGAAGATCGATTAAATAATCAATGAAATTCTGTCCAGCCTGCTTCTTGAACAAGTTGGAGCAGTAGTTCTTGCTAACGTGAATCGAATCAGCCACATCCTGCAGGGTTAGCTCCTCTAAGTAATGAAGCTTGATGTACTCGATTGCTTTGGTTACCAGTTGTCCGCTATGGCCCTTATCATTCAATCGCAACAGGCTGGGATGCTCCATTTCCTTCATCAAGCCTCGTACGGTCGATTCTACCTGTTCCAGAGTTTCGCACCGCCACACGTTTTCCCTGAAATCGGAATAGGATCTGGATACCCCATTGGAATAGGCAAAAGCGGTAATAAACTCGACAGCCTCTTTCTTAACCTGCTCAGACGAAAGCTCCTTACTCCTCCAGCGAGCTTCAAGAGTTTCTATTACGGATGTACTTTGCTCGGATTTGCGGATTATCTCCAGAAGGGTATGCATGTTCATTTCAATATGCTCAGTCTCATTTTCACGAATCTTGGACAGTTCCAGCCATTTATAGATCTTTCCCGTTCCTTCGAAAAATCGCAGCAAGCCCGCTGACCGACTCTTGTTGATGCTTTCTTCCAATAGCTGTGTTGCTTGCTCCATGCAATAGCTGATTGTGATCTGCATGCCTAGCGCATCCTCAACAAGTTTCTTGAATTGATACAACATGACTTCCGCATCTTCGGCAGATTCGGCATCTGGATAGAGAAGGTAGATTCCTTCACCTGCCAATAGGGGAGCTGTGCCCTTGTCAAAGGAATCATAGAATATAGCCTGAATATCTTCATAAATCACACTGATATGAAGTTTACCGTATCGCTCTTGCCAATCATGCAACCCATCCAATATAACAAAAGCACACATGTATGTGCCATTATACTCACCGAATATATCCACCAATCGAGAGTCGCTATGATTCGTTACCAATAGTTTAATTATATCCTGCTCATATTTCTTGCGCCGGAGCACGAGAGCATGATTGTTATATTTCTCTATCACATCAAGCTGCTCCCGATGATGTCGCAGGCCTTGCTTACAGCGCCTAAGGACAGAGACTAATTCATCCGCTTCGAGAGAAGGCTTCAACAAGTAATCGATGGCACCGCTCTTCATCCCTTCACGAACATATTCGAACTCGTTATAGCTGCTTATTAGAACAATCTTCATATTCGGGTTCACTTCGAGTGCTTCTCTAGTCAGCTGAAGACCATCCATCACCGGCATCTTAATATCGGTTATAAGAATATCTATATGCTGAGACTTGATGATCTCAAGAGCCTCAAAGCCATTCGCGCAATCTCCTTGTAAGGAAAGACCTTCCTTCTCCCATTCGATGAAGCTCTTCAAACCTTTGCGAATGATCGGCTCATCATCCACGATTAACACTTGGTCCTCCATGCTTCCCCCTCCAATCCTGCGCATCTACATACGCATCATGATGATGAATTGCGTTCCCGCTCCAACCTCACTTGTAATAGAAATAAGGGAACCTTCGCCGCAGTACAGCTTAAGGGAATCATGGACATGCCGCAGCCCGATACCGCCTTGGATAAACCCATCTTTGGAAGTAAGCTTACGCAGCCGATCCTCCGGGATTCCCGCTCCATCGTCCTTGACTAGAATATGCAAATTCCCTTGCTCCTCCGACAATTCGATCCGTATTTTCCCGCCGCGGTTCAAAGGAACAAACCCATGGAAGATCGCATTCTCTACTAACGGTTGAAGAAGCATTCTAGGGATCATAACCTGATGAATTCCGGGCTTTATATCCACCGACAGCTCGTATTTATGCTCGTATCTCATTTCCAGAATCGCGATATATTTTTCAATAATATCAAGTTCCTCTACCACCGTGATCAATTGACCGCTTTTGCCCATATTGGCCTCTAGTAATCTTATTAAGGCTCCCAATCCCTGATCGGCACGCTCATTCTCTCCCGAACGAATCAACCACCTCAACGTGCTTAAGGTATTGTATAGAAAATGAGGATGAATCCGATAAGTAACAGCACGAACCTCTGCAGTAACCTTCAGGCGTTGCTCCTCTTCGATCCTTTTCATAAGCTGTTCAATTTCATCCAGCATTTTATTGAAATGCTTGCTCATCAAGCCTATCTCATCCGTAGATTTAACTTCCGTCCTGACCTTCAAGTCACCTTGCCGTACTCGCTTCATATCTAAAGTCAGTTGCTTGATCGGATTCGTTACCCTCTTTGCAATTAGAAGGCCAACAAGAATCGCTAACAGACCGAAGCAAGCCGAGGTAAAAAGGATCCGATTATGGAGTTTGTCTAGAGCGCCCGTAATTTCCAAAGAGGGTACAGTGCCTACGAGAATCCATCCATTACTCAGCAGTTGCTTCACGCCATAATAGTGAATCTCCTCGCTAGAATACTCAAACTCAGCCGAATCGTCCTTTAGGACAAGATCGTACAAATCAGGCTCCTCTATCCGCTGGCCGATACGCGATAGATCAGCATCAATCATGATGATCCCTTCCGGGTTAACAACCATGTACCTTCCGGTTTCTCCAAGCCTGACCTTATTGATCGTATTGATGATGGCCTTGCCATTTAAGTTCACGACAAGCAAACCGATCTGCTTCAAGGATTCGAAATCTTTAAGCGTTCTACTGATCGGGAGCACCAAGTCCGTGTTATCTCCACCACCGCTGAAAGGATCTTTTCGCAAGGCTTGCCAGATGAGCTCTCCATCTTTTCTTTTGGACTCTTCTACCCAGTCTAGCTGAGTGAGATTTGCCTTCTTCAGCTTGGATGCCGAGAAAGTCCCGCTCCCCCAACTCCATCCGTCTGCGTCCAAGATGTATACGATCCTGACAAACGAACTGGAATAGACCACATTATTTAAGAGTGAAGATAACGATTTGTTGATCTGGTCTTGGGCACCTAACGAGCTGGCATTATAGTTCATAGCTGCTTGCTGCACCTTTAAATCACCATATATTAAATCTGACGTATCGCTGCCTGCATTCAGGATAGAGGACACGGAATCAGCTGTTTGCTTGGTAAGTTGAACCGTCGATGCTCGAACATTTTTTTTGACCAGCGATGAGGATTCCAAATAAAAAAAGAAGCCCGACAGCGTTGTTGGAATGAGAATAATCAGCAGAAAAGCCATAATCATCTTTGAGGCGAAGCGGTTCGAAATTTTCTCGAATAGCAGCATTTTCTGCCCACCTTATACGCGATTGTACTCTTAGTTTACCTGAAAAATTTGGGGTTATATACTGGAAAGAAGTGACGCAACCGCTTTCAGGCTGCGCCACTCTAATTTTGTTTTCATTTCTCGTAGTTAACCGTTATCATATCCCAGTATTTGAGTCTCGGAAGCTTTAAGGTTACCTTGCCGTCCTTTTCTTCATATTGAAGCTGAACCGGCGAGCCGTTGTAATAATCCGGTGAAGCGAACAGGATCTCGGACACCTTGCGGTCTGATTGGAATGAGATAGCTATATCACGCTGTTCCGACGGTTCGGCTTGCGTTCCCGCTGCATCGTTCCATTCCATGGTAGTCGCATCTAAGAAGTTAATGAAGTGGACGATATCGATGCCGTTCTTCCTCTTGGCAAAGGACCAAATCTTACCTTGTTCAGCGTCAGTAGATATTCCGATATTTCCGGATCCTTCTGCCTGCAACTCCGACTCTTCCATTCCATCCCGCAAAACATTTTGGTAGGCGACAAGGAAATCATAATAACGAATTAACTGCTCTTCCAATTCTAAAGGGATTGACAGGTTCTTGTGAGGAAAATATTCTTTGGACAGCATATTTTCTCCAAGCTCCAAGTGGGATCCGCCGGAAGCGAATATCACGGCATCCGTGAGGAGGACACCTGGAGTATTGAACTCTCCCGGGGAATTGGATAAGTCATAATTCATATACCCTGCAAGAACCGTATTTAATTGATTCTTACTGAACTTGCTGTTTTGATCGATTATTTCTTTCAGACTGCGATATTTGGGATGACCCGACCATACTTCCGTATATAGAAAGTCTAAAGGCGCTCCCGCAGCCAGGAAAGCCTGGCCGTACTGGCCAACCGCGTTCATCACATAATCGACATCCAGCTTTTGCTTTGCCGCTTTCAAGAAGGATACATAGCCTTCCGGAAGTCGAACCTTCTTCGAGGCCGCATTCCAGAGCGATCCGCGGTCTCCTAGTTGATCGACATGCCATCCGTCGAAGGGAAGAAGCTTGAACACTTCGACTTCTTTCCCGATCAAATAATCCTGCCATTCCGTATTCTGAGGGTCGTACAGCATAATATCGCTTGCCCAGCTATCTGGAAGCGGATGTTTATCCTGGTTGGTTTGCGCAGGGCCTTTGAACAAACCCCACTCTTTCTTCACACCCTCTTTGTCCGCATTCTCGTATGCACCGAATAAGAGGTTATAATTCATCGCTTTCATATTCCGATCATGTGCCAACTCAATGTAGTTGTTCACGGTTTCCAGTGCGACAGGCCGATTCGCAATATCATTCCACTGCGCGGCTGGCTTGTCGGCATCCATCTTGATAGGTTCATGATGCTTGTATTGCCAGTCGTAGAATTGAATCCCGTTGATATGGAATCTATTTAGACGATCTATCACTTTAGTGATTTCTTCTTTGCTCATGCTTGGGAAATCCGCCAAATAGCCATAACGCGGAAACTTGGCCCAGTCGGAAGAGATATCCACGCCGATGTTCAGATGATCCGTCACTCCGTCTTTAGATACAATAAACACTTCCGCCATATATCCTTTGCCATCGTCCGTTGGCGGTTCCCAACTCCATTCGATCTGCTGTCGGTCTAACTCATGCTCATCATTTCCGATGATCTTGCCAAGATGCCGGTACTGTACCCTTACCTTCGAACCCGTTTCTGCTAACTTGAGCTGAAGCGTGAATTTTACGGATTCCCCAGGATTGTAGGCGGCTTTATCAGTTGATACACTTTCCATAACCGCTTGGACTTTCACGACCTCTTCTGCTTTAATGTCTTGCTTTTTAGTGCATCCGACTGCTAGAACCAAAAAGCAGCTGAGGAATACAATTACTGTTGTTTGACCTCTTGAACATTTCCATGTCATTTAAGTGTACTCCTATTCTATTGACTTATCCTTTGACTCCGCCTTCATTAAATCCGCCTTGGACAAATCGTTTCTGGAAGATCATATATAAGGTTACGGTCGGAATAAGAGCGATAACGGAAGCGGCAAATACCCATCCGTAGTTCGTTGCATATTTGTCATTAAACATGAGAAGCGCAATCGGCAGCGTACGCAACGCTTCGTCCTTGATAATAACGAGTGCGGTAAAGTACTCTTCCCATGTACCCTGGAATGAAAGTACCGCTAGCGTGCCGATCGCCGGAAGAGATTGAGGCAGGTAGATGTTCCAGAAAATTCGCCAGTTCCCTCCGCCGTCTATCAATACGGACTCCTCATATTCCTTGGGAATGCTTTGGAAGAAACCTCTTAAGAAAAATGTACTTCCGACAACACCGCCGCCGATGTAGATCAACCAAAGACCCCAATAGGTATTCACCAATCCAAGCGACTTGATGATAAGGAACTGAGGAATGATGTTGATTACGCCGGGAATCATCATAGTCAGCAGGAATGTACGAAATAAGAATTCTTTCCCTGGGAAATGGAACCTAGCAAACCCATACGCGGTTAAGCAGCCTAGGAACAAGCTGCCTGTCATGGCCACGATCGTAACAAGGGTACTGTTCAGGAAGAATCTAGCAAAATTGTTCTTGCTCCAGACAATCTGGTAGTTATCCAAGTTAGGAGTAACCGAGAACACCTCGCTAGGCCGCGGCAAAGAATAGGCGCCTTTGACGAAGGTTGTCATTATCATATAAATGAAGGGGAATAGAAAAGCCAATGCTCCAAGTATGATGACAATGTATATAAGGAGCTGCATGTGCCATTTTGTTCTCATTGTTTGCCCCCCTATAAAAACCGCTGGTTGCCGAATTTTTTCATCTGGGTATAAGTCAATAGAAATACTGCAATCCCCATCATGACGGCTACAGCGGATGCATAACCAAAGTTAAAGTTCTTGAACGCTTGAATATACATTAAGCTAGGCAACGTCTGCGTTTGATCCATAGGCCCGCCCCTGGTGATGAAATAAACCTGAGGGAAAAAGTTGAAAGCGCCATTGATCAGGTTGATAAGAACAAAGGCCGTTACCGGTACGAGCATGGGAACCGTAATGCTTCTGAATTGTTGAACTCCGTTAGCGCCATCGATCTGCGCCGCCTCGTAATATTCTTTGGAAATCCCCTGCAGCGCCGCCAAATAGATAACAACTCCCCAACCGACCGTTTTCCAAATATGAAAGAGCCAGATCACCATCATCGCCGTCCAATAATTCGCAAGGAAATTAATCGGCTCATCGAAGATTCCCAGCTGTTTATAAAAAATGTAGTTGATAATGCCATACTCGCCGCTCGCAAACAAAAAGCGAAACAAAAAAGCAACGACAATCCATGAGGTAATGATCGGCAGGTAATAAACCGTCCTGAACGCGATTTTATACTTCACGAAATGAAGATTAATCAATACGGCAAATACGATGGCTAGGAACCAGTTGATAGGGACTGTAACGAATACGTTTAAGAATGTATTCTTAATCGCCATCCAAACCTTGTTATTCGGATCGGTAAATGCGGATGTGTAGTTCTCGAAGCCAATATAGGGATTTACGGCATTAGGCATGATGCTGTAATCCTGAAAGCTGATCAGGATGTTCTTGATCATAGGGTAGATGACGAATATGGCCGTACCCACAACACCCAATAAAATAAAAGGCAGAACAGCAATCCATTGCTTCAGGCCCTTCTTAAATGCTTTGGGCTTACGACCGGTTTCCTTCTGTCCTGCGATTTCGATAGACATCTTTATACTCCCTTCTCTTGCTCTCGGATGAGAGAGTAAACCTTCGCCCAGCTGCCCAGACGAAGGTTCTTTGGATCAATATTAGTTTTTCAAAATCGCTTCGATGTTTTTAGCCGCTTCATCCAATGCCTTTTGGGCACTCAACTCACCGCGCACCGCTTTTTCGAATGCCAGATTCACGATACCTTCCATCTCGCCCCATTGCGGGATCGGCGTACGAGGCAGAGCCGTTTCAAGCTGCTTCACATACTCGCTTACGAAAGGTACTTCTAGAAAAGCCGGATCGTTCGCCGCTGCCTTGTTCGCGGGAATTAAGCCTAATTTGCTCATGATTTTTTGCGGTTCGTCCTTAAGCATCCACTTCGCGAATACCCAAGCCTCCACCGGATGTTTGGAATTCGCGAACATAACTAAATCTTCGCCGCCGACAACCGAACGGCTTCCGCCGGGTCCTGCTGGGATTAAGCCGCGTACCGTGTGCTCCATTGGTTTGAATGCAGAATCCTTCTCGTTCATGAGAATGCTATAAAACCAAGGACCGTCATCAATCATCAAGTATTCACTGTTTTTCATTCCATCCCATGTTCCCGGTTCGCCTCCGAGAATAGTTGGGATCACAAGCCCGTCATTGTTCCATTGGACGATCGTTTCAAGCGCCTTCACGCTCTCGGGACTGTTCAAATAACCTTCAACCTTGGAATAGTCTTCATTCGTCATTGAACCGCCTAACGTCCAGAAGTAAGGAAGTGCTCCCCAAGTGTTAGCTCCCGAGACCCCGATTCCTCCCTTTTTCCCCTTCCCAACGGCCAGCTTTGCAGCTGAAACCAATTCTTCAATGGTCTTCGGAGCTTCCGTAAGTCCGATTTCATCCATGATTGCTTTGTTATAGATCGCAATCTTTGTATTGGTGTTTACGGGTACGCCGTAATATCCGCCATTATAGAAGTTGGTTGCCATCAGTGACTCGAATACGCTTGCTTTCAGCTCATCGAAGCCATCTAACTTGCTAACGTCCTGAAGCGCTCCCATCTTAGCAAACTCGGGAACCCATATAATATCCATCCGCATGAGATCGGGAGCCGCATCGCCGGCTACCCCTGCTATAACTTGTTCTTTAAGTCCTTCGTATGGCATGCGCGTCAGCTTTAATTCAATTCCTGGATTTTCTTTCTCGAAGAGCGGTTTAATCTCCTCAATAAGCGCTTTTTCTTCCTGGTCGCTATAGGTATGCCAATATTCAATTGTCACTTTCTTGCCGTCTGCAGCAGGCGCACTTCCTTCTTCGGAAGCGGGTGCCTTTCCGCTATTCCCAGCCGCGCTTGGAGTAGAAGCATTATTGTTACCGCTTCCACACGCAGTAAGTGAGATAGCTATTACCGTTGCTAGAACTCCATAAAACAACTTTTTGTACCCATTCATGAGATGATGACCTCCTTTATATTTGCACTGCTCCTTTATTATGCGGGGATTAAAAACGTTAAGTAACCGTTTTCATTACACTTTTGGAGTAGTATATTTCTCTATTTGGTTAATTCCTTTACTTGCTAAATAGCGAAGGTGTGTTATATTACGGTCTTCTGTGTAACAATAGACACCTTTGAGCAAGCAAGGTCGGCATCGTGGAGCGCTGTTATCGTTTCAACCTAGCAGGTTGTTTCGCCAAAAACTGTTTTTAAAACATTTGAACTGCATAAACTGCAGGTTCCACCAATAAACAGGGGCTGTCTCTCAGGTCTTTAACGACCTTACTAGACAGCCCCTTACACTTATTAAATCGCCGAAACTCGACCCGCAGCGGGAACTTATTAGCCTCCGCAGAATACCGGTTGAGTCAGAAATGAAATTATGGCTTGGATGGAAGTCCGTTCGCTTCCCGAATAAGTGAGAAATAATGATCAGCCCGAACGACTTCATAATCCGATCCGAGCGAATCAGTAATCGCAACGGCATCCGATGGTGTCATGCTCCAAGCAAGCAGCCCCAAGGAGACGAACAGCGGCGATTTACCGTCCCACTGCGATTTGGCTTCCGCTAGGATATTTTTGCCGTCTTGTGCGGTACTGATGCCTTGAATCGTCGATACAGGGAGGTCGCCGTTCAATAATTCCACGCCATATCGGTTTTCCCAGCTTAAGAAAAGACCGGGGACTTTATAATCGTTCCGATAGGCGGCTGTCCTCGATTCACTGAGCGGAACGTTTTCTCCGTCAATCCGGTTCAGTACGTATGGAATGGTCATCCCTGTTTTCTTCAGGTACGAATAAGTTTGCTTCAAGAAATCCGGAAAAGTGTTTTCCGGCCAAGCGTTCGGGTAGAAGTAACCGGCTCCCGACGGCCCGGCGATGAGCAGGTCGTTCTCGGTCGCAGTCGACTGATAGTAGTTCAGCATAGCGGGAGCGCCGTCGTAAAGAAGCGGACTCGATGTCCAGTTGATGGGTACCTTTCCACGGTTTGGGTCGTCCCAAATTATCCGCATGCGGTGCTGATTATATTGGAAATTATCGCCTTCGCTAACCGTATACGTGACATAAATTTTATTCTCTAGCTTCGGCGCTTTAACGGCTTTTGGCTCTGGCGACTGTTTCTTCGTTCCAGAGAATACGGTTAGATTGCTGAACCAGTCAGCGGCGAGGACATATACGCTATGGTTCGACGTAATTTCTACTCCGCTGAATTCGCCTTCGACGTCGTTGCTGAACCAGCCCAGATAGGGCGTTCCGGGTTCAACGTCCGACATAATGTTCTCGAAGAGAGCTTTCTGTTCCGGCACGTTCGCGTCCAGCCAGAAGACCATGGCTCTATTCGCGACTGCATAATCGCGAAGGTAGCCGTACGGTTCTTTATGTTGCGACGAAGGAGGCTGCTCGTTGCCTGCGGAAACTTTGAATTGGTTCCACATATCGACGGAAGCAGTCAACTGCATTGTGCCGGTCGGCGGCGTGAATTTGTATACGAAGTAGCGGCCGTTGTCTGCAAAACGGTGACCTCCGCTTCCTGCGGATACCTGCGAATTTTGAGCGTCGTATAGGAATGGTACTTCTTCTCGCGTACCAGGGATAAACTGAGCAATCACCTGCCCATCGGCCTTCACTGTCACTTGATGAACTGCCGGACCCCAACCGTCTTGCGGGAAGGCATCGTCGAAGCGAAGGTAAACGGACTCTTTACCCAAATAAGCGGATAGATCCAAATCATACGTTTTCCGGTTATTGGCGTCGCGTTCCTGTGTCGTCTCTTCCGCAATCGTCTTGAACGAAGCGGGAATGCCGGAAGGAATCTTAATAGAAGTGTCCGGACTTAACCCGATCAGCATCCGATGGGTCGTTTGCTCCCATAGATGCTCATACTGCCAGGTATAGGCATCCATTCGATCTGTGAATTTACCCTGCAGGTCTTCGAGTACAATCAGAT
Source organism: Cohnella sp. (assembly GCF_041640265.1). Lineage (GTDB taxonomy): Bacteria > Bacillota > Bacilli > Paenibacillales > Paenibacillaceae > Cohnella. The sequence goes on along the minus strand of NZ_JBEQAP010000002.1, from coordinate 100,936 downwards.
TGTAAGGGGAAGCCGATAATATTGGCGCAAGCTCCGGGCTTACCACGACGGCATCTTTCAATCCTGCCATTGTGGTAGCCACATTGATCGAGTCCGGAATCTTCGGGTCGTAGATGATGATACCTTTGATTTCGTCTTTGAAGCGCATGACAACATCCCAATAACTGTCGTTAACTGTGTAAGGGATATCCAAATCGTTTAGCCAAGTAAACTTGCCTTCCTCTTCGTTTTCCAGCAGGTAGATGCGCGGCTCAGCGCGGTTCACGATGCCTTGTAAAGTGGCCATAAGCAGCTTGATATCACCGGGTGCATCATAGATGTCCGCGACTTCCAGCTGCTTCGCTTTCGCAAAGGTTGGAAGCGCTTGCTTATCAGGCCACAAAATCGAGTCTGCTTGCTGCTTCGAGACGGGATTGGCGGATACGCCGAGCGATAAAGCCAGCGTGCAGATCAGAGTGAGACTGACGGTCGTTAACTTTCGAAGCATGATTGAACACCTCGTCTTTTTTTAGTATGGTGAAGCTATAGTTCTTTTCCTTCCCCATTCACCTCCACCATTAGCTGAATATTTTTATCTGAGAAAATGATTCTCATAATACATATTAAATATATTACATATAGATATTTCAAGTCTTTCGACAAAAGTTCCCATATAAAAACATATATCAGTCAGAATTTAGGTAGAATGATGTGCGTGAACGTGCAGTTTATGATGCTTCGTCCCTATGCTGCGCCAAAGGAGAGTTATTGCTTAATACAGAAGAAGGCTATATTATATATTACAAATATCCATCAGAAGTATGGTGATTAGAGATGAACACAATCGACCGCATTCCGCTCTACCAGAAAATCCAGGATTATATTCGCGAACAGATCGACTCGAAGGGATTAAAGGCCGGCGACCGCATACCGACAGAGAAGGAGCTGATGGAGCTCTTCAATGTTAGTAAAATTACGGTCGTTAACGCCTTGTCCGGCTTGGCTAACGAGAAAATCATCAACCGAGTGCCCGGAAGAGGCAGCTTCGTCAGCGGACGGGAGCCCGAGTCGCAGCAATCCTCTGCCGTCCCATTCGCGGAGCGTCTGGGATCTAAAGTTCAGACGCGTATCATCGGCCTCGTCATGCCTTCCATCTACGACTATTTCACCATCCGGCTGATCGAAGGCGTTCAAAAGGCGCTCGGCGAGAAAGGCTACCGGAGCATGATATTGCTCTCGGGGGGCGAAATCGAGAAAGAAAAAGAAGCCATCAAGACGCTCAAGGAAATCGGGGCGGAAGGGCTGCTTATTTTCCCGGTGGACGAGGAGCAGTATAACGAAGAAATATTAAGCATGAAGTTTGCCGGCTTTCCGTTCGTGCTAATCGACCGTTACTTGCCAGGAGTGGAGACCAACTACATTGCCGCCGATGGCAGGAAGGGCGCGAGTCTTGCGGTTGATTACCTGTGGGAACTCGGGCACCGTGAAATCGCCATCTGTTCCGATTCGCCGCTGCAAACCGTCACGGTGCAGGAACGGATCGAGGGATACATGAGCGCTTTGAAAGATAAAGGCGCGCTCATCAATCCGGCCCATATAATTACCGACTTCCGCGTGGAGAGCTTGAAGGATGCCGAGGCACATCCACTATACCGGTATGTTCGAAACAAGATGGCGACGGCATACATCTCGCTCAATGGAAAACTCGCGGTCCAAATCTACCAAATGGCCCGTCAGGCGGGGCTTGCCATACCGGACGACCTGTCTATCGTCAGCTTTGACGACCCAACGTCGATTGTGGAGGAGTTTAGCATCTTCACCCATGTTAAACAATTCGAAATTGAAATGGGCTATCGCGCGGCTGGCATGCTGCTTGAAACCATACAGGGCGGTGACGGCAAGAGCGGCAAATACGCCAAAACATTGATTGACCCGGAGTTAGTCGTCCGGCAAACGACCGGCAGTCTTCGTAAGTAATTAACCGATTATACGACATGAGATCTTTTCCTTTCAGGAAAGGATCTTTTTTTATTTTTTTTAATATTAAAGATATTGAATATATAGAATAGATATATTATAGTTAATCCATATTAGAAAACACGATGACGGAGGCAAAAGGAGACTGACTATGCCATACGAAACGGTGAGACCAGAGCAATTGAAAGCGTTGTTGAACCAGCTAAAGGAGCATATCTATGCACCTCTTTCGAAACTGAACGTGACAGCTTGGGTGACACCGGAGCCGGTTCCCTATAATGAGCGGATGTCGGGCCGAAGGGTGGAACTAGAACCCGGCGACCAGTGGGGAAATTTGTGGGACTGCGCGTGGTTTCTCTTTACCGGCAAGGTACCGGAGAACGCGAGAGACACCAAAGTCGTACTGCTAATAGACGTGAACGGTGAATTATGCGTTGTTGACGACGAAGGAACGCCGTTGCAGGGGCTGACGAACATCAATTCCGAATATGATTACTCGCTCGGCCTTCCCGGCAAACGGGTTGTCGACGTGAGCGAATCGTCAACCGGAGAGGAGACGATCGAACTGTGGGCTGACGCAGGCTGCAATGATCTGTTCGGACGATTCCGGAGCGGAAAGCTGAAGGAAGCGATCGTCGCCATTTGCCGTGAGGAAGTTAGGCAGCTGTATTATGACACGGAGGTGCTGCTCGAAACCGCTGAACAACTGCCGGCGGGATCGGCGCGAAAAGAGCGAATTTTCCGGGTTCTGTATGAAGTATCACTGCTGCTGACGGAGCTAACCGACGAGCGCATCGCCGATGCGCGGAGCATCTTGGGTGAACAGCTGGCGAAGCGCGGAGGTGACTCGGTGTTGACGATCAGTGCGATCGGTCATGCGCATATCGACCTTGCGTGGCTGTGGCCGATTCGGGAGACGATCCGCAAAGGCGCGAGAACATTCGCTACGACACTGAGGATGATGGAACGTTACCCTGACTATGTGTTCGGAGCTAGCCAGCCCCAGCTGTACGATTGGATGAAGCAGCATTATCCGAAGCTGTATTCTCAGGTCAAGGAGCGAGTTCGGGAAGGTCGATGGGAGCCGCAGGGGGCGATGTGGGTCGAATCGGATACGAATGTCCCAGGCGGAGAATCGCTGGTGAGGCAAATTTTGTATGGCAAGCGGTTTTTTCTACAGGAATTCGGCCAAGAAATGAAGACACTTTGGATGCCGGATGTTTTCGGGTATACGGCGAGCTTGCCTCAAATTTTGGAGAAATCAGGCGTCGACTACATGATGACGCAGAAGCTATCCTGGAGCACGTACAACAGACATCCCCACCATACGTTCATTTGGGAAGGGATTGATGGCTCGAAAGTGCTGACGCACATGCCGCCAGAAGATACGTACAACAGTCCAGCCGCGCCCCGCTCGATCTTGAAGGCGGAGTTCGATTATTTGGACAAAAACGTATCGGATAACTGCCTCATGCTGTTCGGCATAGGCGACGGCGGCGGCGGTCCGGGGGAAGAGCATCTGGAGAGGCTGGCGCGGGAGAAAAATTTGCTAGGCTTAAGCCCGGTCGTACAAGAACCGTCGTCGCGATTTTTCGAGAAGCTGGGCAGAGGCGCTCACAGTTATCAGACCTGGTGCGGGGAGCTTTACCTGGAGAAACACCAAGGAACTCTCACAAGCCAAGCTAGAAACAAACGCTATAACCGAAAGCTGGAGAAAGCGCTGCGGGAGCTCGAGTTCGCTTACGTGCTGGCGGGGATGGCGGACGGAACCCGTTATCCTGCCGAAGATCTAGAGGTAATCTGGAAAGAAGTACTGCTTTACCAGTTCCATGATATTCTGCCTGGCTCTTCGATAAAGCGGGTATACGACGAATCGCTTGAGCGGTACGCCGTTCTGCTGAACCGTGTTGAGGGGATGATCGCTGAGGCCTACGGAGCGGTTGCCTGTCGGCTGACTACGGCAGTAGAAGAAGGGGAGGTTGTCATCTTCAATTCGTTGTCATGGGAGCGGGAAGAGTGGCTGAAGGTTAACGGACGCTGGAAACACGTGCGAGTGCCTGCGATGGGCTGCACATGGGTCAAGGCCGATGCGGTTGCAATAGTGGAAGCGTTGGAAACGGATGCTTCTTTCCCGGAACTGCGGACTTCGGCAATCGACCTCTTCACTGAGAACGACCTCCTTGTCGTGAGGCTAGGTGAAGACGGCTCCATCATCTCCATCCGCGACAAAGAGTACCGACGGGAAGTCGTTCCGCAGGGGCAAAAGGCCAATGAGTTGCTCCTGTACCATGATCAGGGGGATGCTTGGGATTTCCGCCAAGATTATCGGCAAACCGGGGGCAAACCGCTGCAGGTAACCGAAATCGCCGCATTCTCCGACGGGCCGACGACGGGTTTCATTGTGCGCTATGACTTCGGGCAGTCCGTCCTGACACAGAAGGTCGTGCTGACCCAAGGCAGTCGCAGAATCGATTTCGTGACGACGGTCGATTGGAAGGAATCCGGCCAAATGCTCCGTACGTCGTTCCCGGTTAATGTCCGATCGGACAGCGCTAGCTGCGAAATCCAATTCGGCTACCTGAAGCGGCCAACGCACCGTAATACGATGTGGGATTATGCCAAAGACGAAATTTGTGCCCATCATTGGGTGGATCTCTCCGAGCCGGATTACGGGGTTGCGTTGCTTAATGAATGCAAATACGGGCACCGTGTCGAGGGTAACGTACTTGATCTGAATCTGTTGCGCAGTCCGTCTTACCCCGATCCCGAAGCGGACCGGGCGGAACACACCTTTACATACTCGCTCTATCCGCATAAGGGCGATCTTATACAAGCGGGGGTGTACAGGCAGGGCTACGAACTGAACGTTCCACTGCGAGCGGTGGCTGTCAAGGCGTCCAGTCGAGCGGAAAATCTGCCGAAAGAGTATTCGTTCCTGCAACTGGACCATTCGAACGTCATGGTGGAAACGGTGAAGAAAGCCGAGGACGGGGAAGATCTCATTGTACGGATATACGAAACGGCCGGTACTCATCTTCAGACGATACTGCAAACAGGTTTCGACCTTTCGGAGGCTTGGCTCGCCGATTTGATGGAAGCTAAAATCGAGCGGCTTCAACCGGAAGACGGAGCGCTTCTGCTTACCTTTACTCCATTTGAAATTAAAACAATTCGATTGACGGCTGTATCATTGTTCCGGCACAAGGCAGAAGAAGGAGGAGGTTCTCGCCTATGACGGCATCCATGCTGTGGAAACGGATTTGGAAGCACAAAATTTTTTACTTGTTCATGCTGCCCGGCATCATCTGGTTTTTCCTCTTCTCCTACGTCCCTCTATTCGGCATCCAGGTCGCCTTCCGAAACTTTATGTTCTCGGGAGGCTTTACCGGAAGCCCTTGGGCCGGGCTGAAATATTTCCGCCAATTTTTCGATTACTATCAATCCTACGAGCTCATCCGCAACACGATCATCATCAGTATGTTGAAGCTCATGATCGGATTTTCGATGCCGATTATTCTGGCCATTCTCTTAAACGAAGTCCGTAATCTTAAATTCAAAAAAACTGTGCAAACGCTTTCCTACTTACCTTATTTCGTCTCCTGGATCGTCGTTGTTACTTTGATGCAGCGGCTCTTGACACCATTCGGCGGACCGTTTAACGACCTGCTCTCATCCTTCGGCATGGAGCCGATCCAGTTTCTGAACAATACTGCGTGGTTTTATCAGATCATCGTCGGCTCGGACATCTGGAAGAACATCGGGTGGAACTCCATCATTTATATGGCTGCAATTGCCGGTATCGACCAGCAGCTGTACGAAGCGGCTAAGATCGACGGCGCGAGTCGCTTTCGCCAAATCTGGCACGTCACGCTTCCGGGGATCCGCAATATTGCCGTCATTCTGTTCATTCTCTCGGCAGGCAGCCTGATGAGCGCCGGATACGAGCAACTGCTGCTTCTGAACGGACCTGCGACGGCCTCAATCGGCAGCGTCCTCGATGTGCATGTCATCAATTCCGGCATCCGCGAGGGGCGATTGAGCTATGCCGCGGCGGTCGGCTTGTTCCAAAGCGTTATCGCCCTAATCCTGATTTTGACGGTCAACCGTATTGCACGCAAGGTCAGTGACGTATCCCTGTTCTAAGGAGTGGTTTCTTATGAAAGTGATTCGCCGATTCTCCCTGTTCACCTTGTTGAATTACGTCCTCCTGACGCTCTTCGGTTTTTCGATGATTTATCCCTTCATTTATATTCTCGTCTATTCCTTGAACGACGGGAAGGATTCAATGCTGGGCGCCCTTTATTTCCTGCCTCGCAAACTCACGTTGGATAATTATGCGGAGGTGTTCGACAACGCCCGAATCTGGCAGGCCTACAAAATTACGCTGATGCGAACCGTACTCGGTACGTTCCTGCACGTAGTGTTCTGTACGCTGATGGCCTATGCCCTATCGAAAAAATCGCTGCCGGGAAGAACGTTTTTCACGTTCTACATTTTTCTGCCGACCATTTTCAGCGCGGGATTCATTCCTTACTTTATCACGCTGCAGAAGCTCCATCTTATCAATAGCTTCTGGGTGTACGTAATCCCGATGATGTTTAGCTTTTTTCATATCGTCATTATCCGCACATTCCTCCAGGGGATTCCGGAGGAGTTGGAAGAGTCGGCCCGTATCGACGGGTACGGGGATTTCCAAATCTTCCTGAGGGTTATTCTGCCGCTTTCAGGTCCTGTGCTTGCTACCATCTCTCTGTTTATTGGAGTTTCCCACTGGAATGATTGGTTCTCCGGTGCCTATTATGTGTCGGACAAAGATTTGATTCCCGTTCAGACGCTGCTTCAGCAAATGCTTACGGAAGCGGAAGCGTTATCCTCTTCTATGCAGCGGGCGGCGCAGCAAGGCGGTCAGACGGTTAATGTAAACGTGGCCGGAGCCACACCCGAGTCGATGCGGATGGCACTGCTCGTCATTACGGTCTTTCCCATTCTCTGTATCTACCCGTTTCTACAGCGGTACTTCGTCAAGGGCGTCATGCTCGGTTCAGTCAAAGGATAATCGTCCCTAGCCGGGACTTTATCATATTCTATTATGGTATTTGGGAGGGTTCTTTTCTTATGACGAACAAATGGGTAAAAAGCGCCTCGATGCTGCTGGCGGTCGCCATGATGGCCGGAACGCTGTTCGGTTGCAGCGGCGGCAACAACAATGGAAATTCAAGCAGCAGTAACGGAAATGTCAGCAGTGACAAACCGTCTGGGGACGACGGCAAGACTGTCAAAGAAGTCAAGCTCAAAATTCTTCACAACTGGAACGGCTCGACCGGCGCGGACGTCGACATGACGCCCGTGTCCCAAGTTATCAAAGAAAAAACCGGCGTAACCGTGGAATGGGAATATACAGTAGGAAGCGAGGTAGAAAAGGTAAACACGATCTTCGCAACCCAGGACCTTCCGGATATTTATACTGGACCGGCATGGGGCGGCGAGCTGGATGGCATTATCAAAGCAGCTAAGGAAGACCAACTGGTTGATCTGACGGATAAGCTGGACAAATACCCGAACCTGGCGAAAGCAATCGCAAAAGAGAACGTTCCGCCGGCTTTGTACGATAAAGCGATCGACGCCTACGGCGGCAAGAAATTTCTGCTTTATCAGAACCATCCAGCAACTGACAACGACGCCATGGACTGGCTTTACGGCTTCTATGTCCGCAAGGACATCGCCCAGAAAGTCGGGGTGGATCCGCAATCCGTTAAAACGAAGGACGATCTATACAGCTTCCTGAAGAAGATCAAGGACGCAGAACTGAAAGAGAGCGGGATGCCCGTTATTCCGCTTGGCGGCTTCCATAACGGATGGGCAGTCGAAATCGGCAATACGATGTTTTACGGTGCAGGTTATGTCGACAAAGGAGACGGTACGATTACGCATAATTTCTTCACGAAAGCCTTCGAGGACTATACGCTGTACTATCGGAAGCTGATTTCAGAAGGGCTGATCGACTCCGAAACGTTCACTCAGACCGCTCCGATCGCCAATGAGAAAATTAAGCAAGGACGCATCGCCGTTCTGGCAGCGCACTACCCGGCCATTCTCGATGCATCCAAGGATTACGTAAAAGCGCATCCGGGATCAGATTACGTGCCGATCGGTCCTCTGGAACGTGCCGACGCCGAACCAAACCGACCGGCCGATCTGGGTATCCAAGGAAATAACGTGACTGTCATCACGAAGAAAGTCAAAGACGTGGATGCCGCCCTTCGGCTGCTAGACTTCCTCGCGTCAGACGAAGGCTTCATGCTCGCCCGATACGGCGTGCAAGGGGTGCACTGGGATATGGAAAACGGCAAGGCCGTTGCGAAGAAGGAATGGTTTGACAAATTCACGGCAGATACGTCGGGCAAGCTGAAGAAAAACGAAGGCATCAGCATCGGTTTCGAATCATTGACTGGCCAGGATCGAATCAACTCCGTCGGCGGGGGCGACATATGGGCAGATCAAGAACGGCTTGCTGCGATGGAGAATGCCCGTAAAATTCTTCGTCCGAACGGCATCAGTGTCATATCGGCCTACAATGCCGGGGATGTCATAACCAAGACGACTCAGTGGGAAATGCTGAAGCCTTCCATGGACAAAATCGGCGACGCCTGGAAACAAGCGATTTTCACCAAATCCGACGAAGAAGCGCTCAAGGTGCTGAACGATCTTCGCGGGCAGATGAACAAGACAGGGTACCCGGAAGCGATCCAATTTGTCAATGAGAATCTGAAAGGAAAAGAAGTGGTGAAACTGCAGATGCCGAACTAAGGAGGATTATCCTTTGAGCCGGAAAACGAAAGCAGGTCCTGAGTGGACCGGGTTTCAAGAGTCGCGGCCTTACGGGCCCAAGTACGATCTGCGGACTGATTTTGTCATGGTGTACGGTATCGGAAACGACCTGCCAAAGCGGATCAAAGGCTGGAAGCGGGCTGGCTATACGATTCATCTGATGACGGGAGTATCATGGGGCCAGTATCAGGACTATTTGTACGGCCGCTTCGACGGTCGGAATCATTGGGATGAAGCCCAGACCGACCGTGATGGCAAACATTTGCTCCATGGCAAGGATGTTCCGTACATGGTGCCGACGATTTCGTTCGCCGAATATTTGGCGAGCCATATCAAGCTGGCGATCGACTGCGGTGTGGAAGCCATTCACATGGAAGATCCGGAATTCTGGGCGGCTTCGGGGTATTCGGAAGCTTTCAAGCGGGAGTGGCTGAACTATTACGGGGAGGATTGGATTCCTCCCCACTCCTCACCCGACGCCCAATATCGGGCTTCCAAGCTGAAGGCCACGATGTATTACCGGGCGCTCGACCGGATTTGCAGTCAAATGAAGGAATACTCTCTCGTTACCTACGGCAGGACGGTACGCTTCTATGTACCGACCCACAGCCTCGTCAATTACACGCAATGGCGGATTATCAGCCCTGAGGCTCTTTTGGTTTCCATGCCGGCTTGTGACGGCTTTATCGCCCAGATTTGGACGGGGACGGCGCGGACGCCCAACGTTTACAAGGGTGTCCGGCGCGAGCGGACGTTCGAGACGGCGTATTTGGAATACGGCATCATGCAAGAGCTCACGCGCGGCACGGGACGGGATATGTGGTTTCTGCATGATCCGATCGAGGATAATCCACGCTACAGCTGGAGCGATTACCGGAAAAATTACCGATCGACAGTTGTGGCCTCCCTGCTGCATCCCGGCGTCAAGCAGTACGAAGTGTGTCCGTGGCCGCGACGTGTGTTCGAGGGCACTTATCCAACGGAAGATAGGATGGGCAAGGAATCTATTCCCGGTGATTACGCGACTGTCCTGCTTACGGTCATGAACGTGTTGCGCGACATGCATAATCACGAAGAGGAAAGCGGGGGTGAAGCGTACACAACAGGGATTGGCCTCTGCTTAGCCAATTCGGCCATGTACCAACGGGGCGATGTAATTGCGGGCGGGGATGACGAAGGTGCCGCATTCAAATATGACGGCACCATCTCTGCTGAATCGCTAACGACGGAGCAGCAGGAGTTGCTCGATTGGTCTGCGTTCTATGGCTTAGCAATGCCGCTTGTGAAAAGCGGGATCCCGCTTCGGCCGGTGCAGTTCGACAACATCTTAACTTTCCCTGGTTATCTGGAAGGCTACCGGGTGCTGCTCCTTAGTTACGAATTCATGAAACCGGAGCATCCCGGCATTCATCAAGCGATCGGCCAATGGGTAAGGGAAGGCGGCGTACTCATCTATATAGGGGACGGTGCGGACGCATTTCACTCCGTTCGCGAGTGGTGGAATCGCGAGACTGGAAGCCGGAAGTATGACCAGCCCGAGGAGCATCTGTTCGAATCGATGGGACTCGGGCGCAGCCCGGCGGAAGGAGAGCACCGGGTTGGTAGCGGCGCCGTTCTATTCCATTCGTTGAACCCTGCAGCGTTGTCCCGTTCGGAATCGGGAGCGAAGCGAGTTCAGGACAGTGTCCGGCAGGCGCTTATCATTCGCGGGGAAGTGAAGGATTACAAGGAGAACGGACAGGTGCAAGTGAGGCGCGGTCCCTATCTGATCACCCACGCGCTGGACGAGACGGACTCGGCGCAAGTCGTGGTGCTTCAGGGCCTGTACCTCGACTTGTTCGAGGCGGATCTGCCTGTACGGCAGACGGTGGAACTGAAGCCGGGTGAAGACAGCCTGCTTTATGATCTGACCTGGGCGAAGGGAGAGGTTAGGATACCGGCCATTCTCGTCAGTTCCTCGCGGATCAGGGACGAGCGGCAAGAGGAGTCTCGCTTCTCCTTCGTGTCGGAGTCACCATCCGATATGACCGTAAGTACGCGCATTCGTGTCATAGGCGAACCGCTCAGCGTAATGGCCGGCAGCTCAACGGCGGAATTCCACTACGATCAGGAATCGAGAACGGTAATGGTCCGGTATCTCGGGGTACCAGAGGGGATTGAAGTGACCTTGGAGTGGTAACACCCTGTTGAGCCAGATTGTAATACAAAATTAGAGAAAGAGCCGGACAACTATGTCAGGCTCTTTTTTATATGAAACAAATTCGCCTTCCGGCTACGGGTGTTTGGGGTTACACCCCTTCTTGTGTTCCAAAACTGATTAAATTCCCTTGCCCCCGACCGGACGCAGCTTTACCGGTTCCATGCCAGCGATCAACGGCCTGCCGCGCTGGATCAATGCCAATACATTTTCATTCTTAAGAGATGCGGCATGTGCTTCGGCATCCCTCCATAACTCCGTCACCCATACGGCATCCGGGTCCTCGTCCGACACGTTAACGATATACAATGCGCAGCCTTCCGCAGACCCCAGCAGCTCGGCCGCTTCCAGCAAAATTTGCACAAGTGCATCTCTCCGACCCGGATGAGCCGTTAATTTTCCATACATGGCGAATTTGTTCATGTCCATCACCCTTTGCTTTTATTTTTTGCCGACTTCATCGATTCGTAATGCGCTGTAATACCACTGCTTACCTCCGCCAGCTTCTCGACAAGAATGTCCGGCTCAAGAATGATAAGCGATTTGCCGTAAGGGAGAAGATAATAAGGCACATAGGACAGCAAGGAAGGAACGCCAAGCTTGAATAAAGCTTGTTCGTCTTTGCGTTCAACAAGCGCATGGCCAAACAACCAATGCTGGCATAAGAGATCCAACGCTTGCTCGTGCCCTTGTATCCTTACCAATAGGAGAGATTCCGCATCAAGGGAGTCGGGAAGCAGATTGCGCATCAAAAAATCTTTGGCGGAAAAAGCGGCTGGCCGCTCGAAATGACGATCAATCGGTTCCAATCGCACAATGCGATCCGTTCTGAAGCTGCGCAATTCCTGACGAAGGCTGCAAAAGCCAACAGCATACCAGCTGCCCTTCCAGTGTATTATGCCGTAGGGATCGAATATTCGTGTACCGGGAGCATCTCCCTTACCCTTGTTGTATACCATCTCCATTGCCCTGCCTTGGGCTGCTGCTTCCTCCAGAATCCGAAGCATTTCCTGCTGCTTCCCCACGATCGCCGGATGAATAACGGAGAGCCCTCCCATGTGGCGTTCAATGTGATCGAGTTGATCCTCATTCGTGTAGCGCTTCAACTTATCGACCGCTCGGTTAAGCGCATCCTTGAAAGAATATCCCGTCTCCAGTGCGAATGTCGAAGCGTGCACGAGTGCTTTCTGTTCTTCCATATCAAACAGCAGCGGAGATTCCGCGAAACGACCCAGTAAATGATAGCCGCCGTTCGGCCCCGAATCGGCAATAATGGGAACCCCGCTTACACACAATGAATCAATATAGCGATATACCGTGCGGATATGAATCTCCAGCTCATCCGCAAGCTGCTGGGCAGTCATCCGTCTGCCCGACCTAAGTAACCATAAGATGGAAAGCATGTTGTCTGCTTTGGACATACTCTCATCGAAACCTTCCTGTTATGGAATATGATTAGGGATAGGCATCCCTTATCCTCTTCCTTTGTCACATCATTTTCTTGCAATTATCATGAAACGTTTTGAATTGGTCATTATCCCCTTATTTGTTTGATTATCTTCGATGAATTTTTCTAAAACAACAAAGTCATTTTCGCTTTTCCCAAAGTTCGGAATGATTGGTGTGTGTTTCAGAAGGAATACTAGATCTTCGTAAGTTTTGTAAAATTCTGTTGCATCATATTCAAAAGACTGGATATCACTAAACCCTGCTTCACTTAATTCCGAAATATATTTATTTTTTAAAGTCCCGTCTTCAACAGTTGTCCGTTCTTTTCCAAAAGCTTTTATGATATTGAGTTTATCATTTTCACTTACTTGCTGTGTCAGGAACACGCCGTCATTTACTAAGACCTTATCTATTTCTTGTGCGGAAAAAGGTGAGTGCCGACATGATACCACATTAAAAAAGTTCTCGGGAAAGTCAATTTTTCCAGCATCCATTTGTAAAATGCGTACATTTGATTTCTTTGCCTTTTTCAAATTAATATCTGCGGCTTGGATCATTCCAGCTGAATTATCAATTCCCACTAGTAGTAAAGCGACCTCGGCAATTGATAGTAAAGCTTCCCCACCACCAGTACCGATATCCAGCAATATGTCGGATTTTTTGCATTTTTGGGAAACTTCACGATAAAAACTCCATTTTACTCCTTCGGATGTACATTTAACCTTACTAAAGTCCCATCCATTTATTTTTCCAATGCGATCGTAAAAATTCTTATACTCTAATTGATTCATACCTATTTTCAATCCCTTCAATGAGATAATAAAAAGCCAAAGGATTTTGAGATCTGCTGAATAGGATCCAATGAAAGATCATCAGTTCCGTTATCCAGACAAACCTTGGTGTCCATTGGCTTTTACATCAGTGATGACAGCCGACACCGTTCAAAGTTATAGTTTTCATGTGATCAAAAGGGCAGAAAAGCCCCTTGATGGCTGGTACGCGTTTTTCCCAGCCCGAAAACTATATACCTCGAACGATACGGAATGACATCCACTTCACCTCATAAGAAAAGATTATTTTCATTATAAATTCTGGGGAAGTCGCTTTCAAGTATTTCTATTTAGAAGACAGTAGCTTCGATAATGTCTAAACCCATTTGGTTGAATCCGCTAAAGATTCCCCAGCGACAGCCCCTAACGAATTCGAATGGCAATGTAAGAGACAGCTCGCGTTCTGGACAGATTAATGTGGGTTAACTAAATCCTCTAGATACAGACTCCTGTCTATACTCTAAGGACTTGTTTAACATAAATTACAAAAAGGCAGGTGATGTATATGATTGAAATAAAGATTGCTGCCGTTGGCGATCTTTTAATAAACGGAAAAATATGTATGTCTGTTAAGCAAACAGGTGAGAACATATATAACTTTGACTCTATTTTTGAAGAGGTATCACCTTACTTGCAGGAAGCAGATCTTACAATTGGAAATTTGGAAATTCCATTAAAAGGCGATACACCTTTTATTAAAAAAAGGAACCCAAAAACGGGATGTCCTCTATTCAATGCTCCGGAGCAATTAGCTCCCGCTTTGAAAAAAAATGGATTTGATGTACTTTGTACGGTAAACAATCATTGCTTGGATAATGGAATGGACGGATTACAGCGCACACTCGAAGTTCTAGATGAGAATAATTTGACTCATACTGGAACATTTGCAAGCCTGAACCAATCCAAAGAACATCTGATTATGGACGTTAAAGGAATAAAAGTGGGTATTCTCTCATACACCAAGGGCACCAATAGAATACCGATCCCTAGACATATGCGTTGGGCAGTCAATTTGATAAATGAAGACCAAATTATTAAGGATCTTGGTGAATTAAAGAAAAAAACGGATTTGAATATCGTTTATTTACATTTTGGAAAAGAATACCATGAAATGCCGGACCCAAAGCAAAAAAAGCTTGTGAAAGCCTTGTTTCGACACGGAGCTGATATTATTCTTGGATCTCATCCCCATGTTTTACAGCCTCTCATAAGGACGAGATCAAATAAATTAGCAATCTATTCTTTGGGAAATTTCATCTCGATCCGATTGAAAAAAAAACCCCCATACTAATAACGGTTTAATTCTGCAATTAACTGTACGGAAAGAAGAGTGTTCTCGTGCAACGATCACTCGCGTAGATTGGATCCCAACATGGACCCTGCGAAGATTTAAAAATGGAGGTGCATCGTATCGCATCCTTCCTAATCAACAGAAAGAAATAAGCATACGCAGCGTGAGGGAAGATGTCACACTACGAGAGAAAATAATGATGGAAAAAATGTTTAAATACACTTCAAAGTTACTGAAAACAAGATTAACCAGAACCAAGATTTTCAGCAAAAGCAGGAAACATTGAAAGGTTGAGGATGGTCTTCCCAACTAACCTGTCGGCAGCTTAATAAAAAAAGGGCAAGCCCTCAGTGGCTGCCACAAGTTTGATTTATCCATCCCTTATCCCCGGATTCGTATCTGAAAGCTGGTTGGGACTATTCTCCAGCTCCGAACCAGTCCACTCTCTCAGCTCTCTACCCTCGGCTTTGTCGGGTCGCAATTCGGTATTTGCGTCAGCCCGCTTAGCGCGAGTTTGGTGATGTAGTAGCATTCCTCCCGCATCATATGGTCGGGAATTAGCGGCGAAATCTGGTCGAGGACCTGGGAGGACAGCTCGTATTCTTCCAATTCGTTGAGAAATGTCATAAAGAGCCGCATTTCCAGATCGACTTCTAAGTGAAACCTCTGGAAAGCCGGGAATTCTCGTATATTCGTTCGCAAGTACCCGGCCATTTCGATCGCTTTCAAATAAAACTCCTCAAAATGCTTTTCGAATTCTTTGCTTCTCTTGATCAACCTTTTCTCCACCATATCCAGATTCGAAGCGATGGCGCTCGCATGCCCTACCGCGTCCAGAAGCCAAAGCAAATCATGGTGCAGCGGGTCGAATTGCGGCACAGGTTGGCCGGAAAGAATCGCCTGCAGAATCCGTAAATATTCCTCCAGCTCGTTCACCATATGATTGAGGAAGGTTGGCGTGAGCATGATGTTCACTTTGCCCAGCAGCAGCCGTCCAAGCAAATCAAGCTTGAACGCCCGCAGAGCGCACGTCAGGTTGTAGGCTTCCTTGTTCAATGACGACAGATCTGCAGAGGCCGAAGCCCCCCGCGCTACTGCTAGCTGCTGATCGAATCCCTGGATGAATGCTTGGGCTTTCTGAACATCGGCAGTTTCCTTAGGTGACAAGGAATTTAAAATAAACCTGCTATGATCCCCCAAAATTTGAAGCCAAAAACGGTGCTCAAACAATACGCTCTCCGAACGGTAATCATCCATTTTCGCGCACGCTCCTCTCGCCTCACCCTATGCGCGAAGGAAGTCCCTTATGTGCCTCTTCTTATTTAAATGGGACGTTAATTATGAGATTTTGTATACTCTTGCTTCGTACGGACGTAAACGCAATCCATCGAGCTGATCTTCCGTCATATCGTTATAGTTAGCAATAATCAATTGTTTGTGATCGCCGCTGTGTAACTGTAACGAATCGGGAGATTTGAATATCGCTTCACTATTGGAGAAGTTTAAGATCACGAGCCACTTTTCATTAGCCCATGTACGAGTGTATGCATAGATCTGGTCATGATCTTCTGCCACAATGTCATAATTTCCATAAATCATAATGGGATGCACTTTACGCAGCTTAATCAGCTTCTGATAGTAACGGAAGACGGAATCCGCATCCTTGAGCGATTCTTCAACGTTAATAGTCCGGTAGTTGGGATTCACGGCGATCCAAGGCTGACCCGTCGTAAAGCCGGCTTGATCGTTGCCGTTCCATTGCATGGGCGTGCGTGCGTTATCCCGTCCCTTCACATAGATGGAAGCCATTGCTTTCTCCGGAGAAATCCCCCGCTCATTTACGGCTTCGTTATAATAATTAAGAGTTTCAACGTCTTTGTACTCCGCTATGCCTTCAAACTTCACATTGGTCATACCAATCTCTTCCCCCTGATAGATATAGGGAGTTCCTTGCAGCGTATGAAGAAAGGTTGCCAGCAGCTTGGCGGATTGCTTCCTGTAAACCGTGTCATCTCCAAAACGAGAAACCATGCGTGGTTGATCATGGTTATTCAGATAAAGACTGTTCCATCCTTTACCATTCAAACCGTATTGCCACTTACTTGTGACGGCCTTCAAGTCGGCGAGCTTCCACGGCTTGAAATTCCACTTGCCGCCTTCTCCCGAATCGATATCCATAGTCTCAAATTGGAAAACCATATTCACTTCTTTATTCTCGGGTTTCGTGAAGGCGATGGCTTGCTCCGGGGAAACGCCTGGCATTTCACCGACGGACATTGTATCATACCGAGATAAAACCTGTTCATTCATTTCTCTCAAGTAGGAATGGAGACGGGGTCCACATAAGAAGTATTCTCCGCCCCAAGCGTATTTGTCTTCACTCAGTACGCTGGGCAGCCCATCTACTTTGGAAATACAATTGATGACATCCATCCGGAAGCCGTCAATCCCCTTATCCAGCCAGAAGGTCATCATATCGTAAATTTCTTTACGCAGCTGCGGATTCTCCCAATTCAAGTCGGGTTGTTTCTTAGTAAACAGGTGAAGATAATATTCATTCGTTGCCTCATCGTACTGCCACGTGGATCCGCCGAAGAAGGACACCCAGTTGTTCGGCTCGGAACCATCCGGCTTGCCCGGTCTCCAGATGTAGTAATCACGATAAGGGTTATCCTTGGATTTCCTTGATTCCTCGAACCAGACGTGTTCATCCGACGAATGGTTAACGACCAAATCCATGATCAATTTGATTCCACGGCCATGAAGCCCATGCAGCAGATTCTCCCAATCCTCCATCGTTCCAAATTCATCCATAATAGACTGATAGTCGCTTATATCATATCCATTATCATCATTTGGCGACTTATACACCGGGCTTAGCCAGATTACCCCCACACCGAGCTCCTCCAGATAATCCAGCTTGCCTATAATCCCCTGAAGATCTCCAATCCCGTCCCCATTACTATCCATGAAACTTCTAGGATAAATTTGATACACAACACCCTCTTGCCAGAATGCTCCCACATTAATCCTCCTCTGCTCAGATGGTTACCCACTTTTCTTGTGTAAAGGATTCAATAATAGAATCAATTGTTTTCTGATTGATATAGCCATCCTCGATCGAGGCGTCCAGTCCGTCTGCATTGCCGTTCAGAAGGTCGAAGAATGCTTGCATTTGGTCGACTTTGAATGTGTCCGGAATCTCAACTTTACGGAAAGCTTTGCCTTCTTCTTCCGCTAAATTCACATAAAGAGAATCCTCTTCTTCGAGATTATAGACCAGTGATCCCTTCGTTCCGTAAATCTCCATCTGCTGGTAATTCCCGCGTCCATATGCAAATCGGGATATAGACATGGAGGAAGATGCTCCGTTATCAAGCTTTGCCAACACATGACAATAATCATCTACGTCTACGATTCCTTTACCTTCTGCATTTAATAAATTCCGTTCCCGGATAATCGTGTCGGCGTGTGAGATCACGCGGTGGGTTTCACCTACCAGGAAGCGCATCAGATCCAGAATATGCGAGCCTAGATCGCCCAATGCCCCTGAACCGGAAAGCTCCTTCTGGAACCTCCACTGTAGAGGAATTTTTTCGTTTATGGCCCAACCTTGGAAATATTGGCTGTAAATATGGTTGACATGGCCCAGCTTTCCTTGTTCAATCAGCCATTTGGCGTACCTGACTGCCGCTTTGTACCGATAAGTAAAACAAACCATATGAGGCACTTGAACATTTCCCAACATTTCCCTTAAAATCGCTGCTTCCTTAGTGTCGAGAGAGATGGGCTTTTCCAGCGCAAAAGGCTTGCGTTGTTTAATCGCTTCGTATGCAACGGCAAAATGATTAAAGTTAGGAGTTCCTATCGTTACTGCGTCTACATCCGGAGCCCTGAGCATATCCTCATAATTCGTGTAACAACGAGATTCCGGTATATTTAATTCGGTTGCCCTAGCTAACAGGGACTCTTTGTTAACGTCACAAATAGCCCATACTTCAGCATCCTTGCTTGCCAAGGTTCCTGAAATATGAAAATTCGCGATTCCACCTAATCCAATCACACCGATTTTCAGCTTTTTCATAGCCACCACCCGTTCCTTAGGTTCCTGAATTACTTCCCCAGTATAGGCTGTGGTACAATGAACAGGAATGTCGAATAGATACTCTTCTTGTACAATAGCGACTTTTTTTCGATTAAGGAGGACCAGATTTGCTTGCTATCAACGTGTGTATAGTCCCTAAAATAAAGCTCATGGGGTATATCTCCTACAAGAACCCCTGGATTCATTTTAAGAGAAATCTGAATGAATATGTCCTTTATTTCATCAAGAGCGGCGAGCTTCATCTCCAAGAAAATGGTTGTTCCTTTATCTTAAAAAGGGGCGATATCTTTATCTTAGAGCCTTTTCTTGATCATGAAGGCACCGAAAAGCACGTTTGTGATTATTACTACATCCACTTCGAGCATCCGGATATCCAATCGCTCCAAATAGAGGATTTGCTGCCCCTCGCGAAAAGCTTTATTCTCGAGGATAATCAGACAGCAAAAGAATCCGATTTCGATAACATGCAAAATAATGATACCTGCTACTTCCCGAAATATTATACATTAACCAACAAAAACAGCCTTCACCAAACCTTCCATGCGATGAACGAGATGCTGCAGCTATACAAACGCAAGCATTATAATCGCAGCTTGACTGCTCTTAAATTCTCTGAACTTTTAATCGAGGTTTCTCGTGACAATTTAATGAATAAACTTCAAGGCAATAACAGAAAAAACACGAAGTCGTTCAAGAAGGTACATGCGTTATTGGACTACATCCATCAATACTACACCAGAAAAATAACCAGCATTGATATTGAAAGGGAACTTGAATGTAATTACGACTATCTTAATCGCGTCTTTAATGAAGTGACTGGTCACACCATTACCCGATATATCAACTTGGTTAGAATTAACCATGCTAAGGAATTGATTGAGGCCACTCACCTAAGCATCGGCGAGATCGGTTATCTTACCGGACTTGAAGATCCCTTTTACTTTAGTAAAGTATTCAAAAAATACGTTGGTCTCTCCCCTATCCAATACGATAAGAAAATACGGGAAACCACTTGATAAATTGAAATAGTTGCTCCTAATTTTGTAATTCTAAAGGTAAAGAGATGGTGCAAACCGTACCTTTGCCTTTTTCACTTTCGTAAATAATACTTCCCTTCATCGCCTCGATGATTCGTACAGCAACAGAGGTTCCGAGCCCTGTCCCGCTTTCTTTCGTTGTATAGAACAGTGTCCCGATTCGCTGGATCTCTTCTGGGGTCATCCCTTTGCCTTTGTCAATTATTTTGATTTCTGCTTGATCATCTTTTAATTCTAGTTTTATTTGAACCACTGCCTTTTCCAATGAAGCTTCTACTGCATTTTTAATTACGTTGACTAATGCTTGCTGCAGTTGACCGCGATCGGTATGCATAAAAATTTGCTCTTCCACTACACTATCGAACCGTATTCCTTTGTAACTTGCTAGTGGCGTTAACATTATAGTGATATTCTCGATTAAATCAGATAAAGAGAAATTTCCATATTTTGTCAATTTCGGCTTTGAAAAATTTAAATAATCATTTATTATTGCCTCTGCTCTTGCAATCTCATCTAGCGCAATTTGTAAGAAACTTCGATTTTTTCCC
Source organism: Cohnella sp. (assembly GCF_041640265.1). Lineage (GTDB taxonomy): Bacteria > Bacillota > Bacilli > Paenibacillales > Paenibacillaceae > Cohnella. Next base: position 80,695 of record NZ_JBEQAP010000002.1, on the reverse strand, counting down.
TCAACGATAGTTTCACTCATGAGTTGTAAAAAGCCTTGAACAACGGTCAACGGGTTGCGGATTTCGTGGGCAATGGAGGCGGCGACTTCACCTAATGTCTTTAGCTTTTCCGCACGTTGAATTTCCTCTTTCATTAAAGCTCTTTCAAGGTTTAATTCCTGAAGGGTGCAAGATAACCAAGTCCCTAATGTTTGAATCAATCCAAACAACAAAATTGCCCGGATGGGCTCAAAATTCAAGGGCTTTTCAACTTGATTAAGGAGTGTAAATGAAATTAAAATAAGCAGCATCACAATGGAAGGGATTACAGAAACGAGGATCACTGCTCTTATTCGTCTGCGTCCGGTTAATCGGCCGATTTTCTTGGCAAATATTAAAGGTCCCAAAAACGCCAACGTAATGCTTATATATCCAAATACTAAGGCATTTCCGCCTAGATAAGTCCGGGTAGCCAAAATCATTAAGTAATTGATGAAGCCAGCAAGCGGTCCACCGTACACCGTAGAAATCACAAGTGGGACATACCTGAGATCCCAGTACAAATCTAGTGCGTAATATGAGAAAATCAAACAAAGTGAAGACGAAATCCCATGCAAAAGACCTATTGTATATGGAGATTTGGAGTGCGGCCAACGATCACCAAACGCTGTAAAGACTAAAACAGGAGCCAAGACGATTAGAACGTTAAGAAATAATTTTTCTAGAAACATATCGTTGTGCGAGCCCCTTATTAATTATTAATAATATCTTTTGGAATGCTTTTTCGGCAGTCCTTCTGATACCAATTAATTCTTCATAGCTATGTGATTTCCTCTTATTTCGCCTCTGCAGGACCTTGAGCAATACCGCCGTTTATTCCTGGCTTTTAATCGGAGCCTGTTAAAAAAAAGTCCCGACAACTCATTCAAGAGTCATCGGGAATTTCGCAATTATACAGAGAAAAAAATCACTTCCAACGATTATCCTTTAACGGCTCCTGCAGTCAAGCCTTTCATGAACGTACGGGAGCCGAGCATAAACAGAATCAGCACGGGGATCGTTGTCATCGTAAGCGCGGCCATTCTCGCTGCGTAATCCGTCCGATGAACGTATCCCAGATTCGATATGAAGATCGGAAGGGTGAACCATTCGGCTTTATTAATCGTGACCAGAGGGAGCAAGTAGTTGTTCCACGACCATAGGAATACAAGTGTCGCAAGCGTGGCCAGTCCCGGTTTGATGATCGGAAGCACAATTCGCAGAAGGATCCCCGGCTCTGAGCAACCGTCAATCCGTGCGCATTCAAGCAAGTCGTTAGGAACCGAATCCCGCATGAATTGAATCATGAAGAAGGCACCGAAAGGGAACGCGGCCCATATAAGAATAACTGGCCATAACGTATTACCGACCCCGATATTTCTCATTTCAATAATATATCCGATCAGTCCCACCTGCGCCGGCACCATCATTGTGAGCACTACAAACATTTGCAGTCCTTTGCGCCCTCTGAATTCAAACTTCGCTACAGCATAACCAATCAGAGTGCTTGTAAGCAGCGCAAATACGACGGAGGCGACTGAAACAGTTAGGCTGTTTCCATAAACCCGCAGAAAATCGGTTTGGAATACAGTCTTCAGGTTTTCAGCCAAATAGCTCCCTGGAAAAATCGGAATTCCCTTAAACAAATCCTCGTTGTAATGAGTACCCATGACTATCATGATGTAAAAGGGAAACAACGACAACAATGAGATCAGAGCTAGACAAATCCACATGAGTACCTTCATCGTTTATCCTCCTTAGGCGCCGTAAGACGATAGCTGACCAGCGAGAAGATCACGATCAGCAGGAACAGCGAATAGGCGATCGCCGAAGCATAACCGAATCGAGTATTGGTAATGAACGATTCGTCTACGAACTTCCAAATAACGGTAAGCGCTGTATTGTCCGGTCCGCCGACTTGCGCCGATCCCGACCAGCCGCCATACAGCAGCTTTGGTTCGTCGAACAGCTGCAGCCCGCCGATGACGGAAGTGACAACGAGAAATACAGTGATGTTTCTCAGTAAGGGCATCGTTATACGTCGGAAGGTGTGAAGTCCGGTCGAGCCGTCCATTTTGGCCGCTTCGTAAATATCTTGCGGAATGACCGTCATGCCTGCCATATAGATAATCATGAAATAACCAAGATTTCGCCAGATGACCATCAATGCGATAATGGCTCTGGAACTCCAAGGATCTTGGAGCCAATAGAAACCTTCCTGCAGCCATCCAAACTTCACCATGAGCAGGTTTACGAGTCCGGTCTGCCAGTCGAACATATAAGAAAAAATAAAACCGATGGCGACAGGCGTCGTGATATAGGGTAACACGTTTATGGTCTGAATCAGTTTCTTGCCGCGAACTAGATGAAAGGTCCAATAGGCCAGCAGCAGTCCGAGAATTAGAGTTATCGGGATGAACATCGCCATCATGATCAAGGTATTCCATAATGATTTGATAAACAACGGGTCGTTAGTCCACAGTTGAACATAGTTTCTGAAGCCGATGTATGTTTTGGCGCTAATACCGTTCCAATCATGCAGACTAAGCATGAACGAATAGACGACAGGATACAATTGAAAAGCCGCATAAGCCAGCACAAACGGCAGGGAGAAAAGATAGGGCCACAACTGTGGCCCCCATCTGCGTTTGCGGGATGCGGCAGAAGAAACACTTACTCTTTCCGCGTTCACTGTCATCCCTCGTTTTGGCTGTTTTTTATTTCACCGTTGCCTCAGAAGCTTTGTTCTTCAGTTCGGATTTGAACTTATCAAGCGCTGCGTCGGCTGTTATAGACGGGTCCTTGGTCCATAATGGATATAAGGAGTTAGATACGGAATCAACGACTGAATCATATTTGGATTGCGGTGAGCCTTTCATATCGGGAATGACGTTTTCTAAGTAATATTTAGCCAGATTCTGACCTCCGAAGAACTCATCGTAGGCTCCAGGTGATTCGAACAATGCTTTTTGTTTGTCATAGAATGATTTATTGCTCGTCATGTTTCCGAAGGTTTTGAAGCTGAATAACGAACCTTCCTCGGATTGATAAGCGAATTGAACATAGGCCCAAGCGGCTTCTTTCACTTTGCTATCCTTGTAAATTCCGATTGCGGTTCCTCCGCGCGTAAATCCGACCTCCGGTGCCTTTACGAGACCCCAACGTCCCTTGCCCTCTGGATCGTTAGCGGAAATATGCCATTTAGGACCCCATGGCGCCATCGGATAAAACATGAATTCGCCTTTAGCCATGGATGCCGACCAGGCCGGCGTCCACAGTTCGTTCTTGCCAAGAATACCGGCATCGCGCATTTTGAATAACGTCTCGATTGGCTGTTTCAATTTCGCAGTCAAATCGACTTCGGTGCCATTGACATAGGGTGTAATATTTTGATTTTTCAATACGAGGAAAGCATCGCCGAGGCCCGGGAACATGAGCACTTTCCCTCCGCTCTTCTCTTTCAGCTCAGTACCCTTCGCGATGAAATCATCCCAAGTGGATAATAGCTTCTCTAGCTCGGCCGGGTCATCGGTCCCCCAATACTGCTTGGCGAGGTCGCGTCGGTATGCGAAGCCCGCTGGCGTAATCGCCTGATCGACGGCTACCACTTCACCTTTGGAGTTCGAAATATAGGGTACCGTATAGTCGAGCACGCTTGTTCTATCGAAGTTGTATGGAGCCGCTTCTAGATTGTCCAATACGTCCAGATCGAACAGCTTGCCGCGATATGCCTCTTCCCCGAGAATGACATCCGGCACGTCGGAACCGGAAGCGATGCCGCTTTGAAGCTTTTGCAAGTAGTCATTCGGGTTAACTACGGTAACTTCCACTTTGATGTTCGGGTATTTCTTGTTAAACTCCGGAATCATTCCTTTATCGAATGCTTCGTCCCAATCCCATACTTTGATCGTAGCGCTCAACTGCGTAGGATCTGCGCTCTCGGGTGCTTCTGCGGATTGAGATTCAGATGGGCTTGCGGATGGCGCGGTGGATGATGATTGCGAGTTATTGTTGTTGCCGCCGCAAGCAGAAAGCAGACCAGCCAATAAGATAATCATGATAAAACCAATATGCCCTTTTAATAAACGTTGGTTGTTCATTTTTTTACATTCCCCCATGATCAATTTGGTAAGCGCTTCCCGGATTTAATCGTACTCCACCGCTCGTGTGCGCGGTATGAGTGAAAACGGCGATTTTGTATAAAATCCTGCGAAAGCGCTTTATTCTGTCTCCGTCAGGGGAAGTCGAATACGAACGAGTGTCCCTCTTCCCTCGCTTTCGATTTCAAGACGCGCAGCTGCGCCGAAATGTGTTTGAAGCCGCTCCCGGATGTTCGACAGACCGATACCTCTTGTCCGTTCGGGCTCCGCCGAGGTGCCCGAAGCGGAAATACGGCTTTTAGTTGCCTCGATCCCTTGACCGTTGTCTTCTACCTCTAGATACAATTGACCGTCCGCCTTATAAGCCCTCGCCACTATATCCCCTTCCATGATATCCGAAGGGACGATTCCATGAACGATCGCATTCTCGACGAGCGGCTGCAATGCCATTCTCGGCACGGGCATGTCCAGCAGCGCTTCATCCAGCTCCCAAGTCAGACGAATCCGACCAGGGTACCTTGTTTGCTGAATAAGCACGAATTTATCGACAATCCTTTTTTCGTCCGCCAGCGGTGCCCGTACAGCACCCTCCCCCGTCTTGATCGTATCCTGCAAAATTCCGATGAGTGCCTGCGTCACTTCAACTGCTTGACTGTTTCGATTGGCATGGGTTAAGTAGATAACAGTGTTAAGCGTGTTGTACACGAAATGCGGATTGATCTGGGTCATCAGCAGATCAATTTGCATTTTTCGTTTCATCTTCTCGCTTTGAACCGACGTCTCGATCAAATTCCTCAAATCATGTACCATCCGGTTGAATCCTGAGCCTAATATCTGCAATTCATCTCCGCTGCGGATGGTAACGCTAGTAGCAAGGTCTCCTACGGCAACCCTCTTCATCGCGTGGGTGAGCCGGGACAACGGCTTCGTCAGGTTGACGATGATTGGCAGCATAACAACAAGAGTGAAGAAGATTCCGCACAAAATAATGATGATATAGAAATAGAAGATCCGGTTGATCTTCTCGAATAATCTGGGTTTGGAAAGAAGCGCGGCCTGCTTCCAGCCCTGATTCATCGAATCGTCGGCTAGGACGATGCGACTTGCGTCTTCCCGATACGATTGACCGCTGGCGAGGGTATCGGCCATGAATGTCGCATCGGACTGCGCCTGAACGTTCCTTGTGGCAAATAAAAGCTCGCCCGAGCCTGTATAAAGCTCTACCTGTTCAAAATCTTGTGAGCTTTGCAGGAACACGTTGCCAAGCTCGGAATAGGCGATATCCAGCACCAAATAGCTGTACGGTGATCCATTATCCCCGATCGGACGGAATTTGAGCACATAGCTGAACACCTGACGATTCCCGCTGAGGAAGAAGAACGGATGCGGTTCTGAGTATCCATTGCGCAGCTCCTTCCTTTTCTCAAACCATTCCTGCTTCAAATATTCCTTGAAATAGTCCTCGTACCCGCTGAAATTGGAATAAGTCTCTCCGTCTGGACGGACGATCAGTACGTTGAGGATGAAGTTATTGATCGCGGTGAAGCGCTTGAGTTTCTCCTGTGTTGCGTATTTGCGGAAATAGTTCTCCTCAATGTCAGAGCTTGGCGGCTCATAGATAAGCGAGGTTATTTCATCGTCAGAAATAATGTATTCTGCTGTCTTCATGACCTGCTCTTGAATTTTCTTCAGTTGGAAGGAAACCTGGGCCAATTTAGTCCGACTGTCTTTAATCGATTGTTCGCGCACAATATCTTTGGAATAGTCATAAATAAAAAAACCGCTGAGCACGAGAGAAAGCGAAACGACCAGCACTGTACTCGCGATGATTTTGGTGCGGATTTTCATTCGCATTGGAGCTTCACCTTTGCCTCTCCATGTACTCGAGCGGGTTCATTCCCGTCGTCTTGCGAAAAACTTGACTGAAATAACGACTGTCGCGGAACCCCACTCGCTCGGCTATCTCGTATACTTTGTATAACCCTTCATCCAGCATTTTTCTCGCATGCTCCATACGAATGTCAGTCAACCGGTCAAGCACCGTTTGACCGGTTTCCTCCTTGAACAAGTGACGAAAATGGTCACGGCTTATCCCAAGATGACGTGCAATCGTATCCGCGCCAATATCGTCTTCCGCAAAGTGCATATCCATATAATCGAGTGCCAGCCTCATTTTACGGGAAAGAGCGGACTGCCCCCTCCCCGCTGCGGATATCGCTTCTAGCTCTGACAAGAACCAAGTTCTTATTCCCTCTAAGGAAACCCATGGAGTGGAGGATATTATTTGTTGTTCCCACAACTCCCGAAGGGATGGCAAATGAAATGACACTCTAGAGCGATTCACCATGGAGATCAATTGCCTGCACATATCCGTGAAACCTGCCAAATCGCGCGAGGATGCCGCTAGGTTAAATTGTTCCGACAGTTCCAAGCGAGCCTCCTCAAACCTGTGCGCCGCCACCATTTCCTTAATACGGCTGACTCCCTCTTCCCATGCTAAAGTCTTGGATAGACGGTCCTCCGGTCTTAAATCGTTTAAGCGATGGGTATGACTGGGACCGAAGAAAATGGACTTCGCCAGCACCCGAAGAGCTTCAGCTAGTTTGATTGGAACTTCGGCGAAGCTGCGTAACCCCGATACGATGGACATCGACAAGGTTCCCTCGGTTATCCGTTCCATCGCATTCCGGGCGTCTGCGGCTTTCCCCTCGAGTAAATCCCGCATTCTCCCTTCTCCGCTTACTCTGTTGTCCACGTAAAGGAGGACGAAAACATCCTCGCGGAATCGGACTGCTGCCAATTGGCCCTCAGAATCGTCGTCCTCCGGCCATTCCGTTGGTAGTAACGGCACGGATAGCGAGGGTTCCGTCCCAAGCCCCGCTAGAAGCGGAAAAGGACGGTCGGCCTGCAGGACGATAATATGCAGCCTGTCAAAGCTTGTGCTTCGGCCAAGGAATGCCGTCTGCCATTGCTTATCCGATAGTGGACTTCCCGCAAGCCATTCACCTATAAGTCTTCTTCGGTCCTCTTCGCGTTGCTTCCTTTCTCGCTCGATCTCCTGGCTTAAGCTGCTTAACTCGCGAGTCAGCGTCTCTACATCCATTTCATGCTTAACCCAGTAATTCGATACGCCGAGCTTGACTGCTTCCTTGGCATAGTCGAATTCTTTGAAAGACGTGAGCAAGACAATCTTCGAAATCGAGTTGAAGGACAATATTTCCTTGCTCATCACCAGCCCGTCCATTCCCGGCATGACGATATCCGCGATTATTAATTCGGGATGAAACTTCCGAGCCAGCTCCAACGCCTGAGATGGCTTAGTCGCCGTACAAACGATTTCGTATCCAAGCTGTTCCCACGAGACCAGCTGCCGAATATGCTCAATCGCGAGAACCTCGTCGTCTACGATCATGACGCTGATCCTTTTCATCCGGAGATCCCCTTCCTTCAATTCCTAACTTATTTTATTAGTTGCACATTTGCTTTTAGTTAAACCAAATTGAGGTATTAGAAGTGATATAGTGGTAGTTTTGCTTCTACACTGAGTGGAGGGTTTACGAGGTTTACTTACTGTTGCGGAGAATGAATTCCAGCATTATTTTATTCGGCAACGGATAAAGGGGCTGCTCCATAAGATCAACCTATGGGACAGCCCCCTGGAAGCTGCTATTTCTTCGATCTTGCCGTGCACTTAAGAATTCGAACTCCATAAAGAGGCAGTGAAATATTGCCCGAAACGGGTTCGCCAGTTTCGGCATCCGAATATTCATGATCATCCAAAGCAAATTGCGCTTCCTTACCGCTAAAGTTAAGGATAAAGATATATTCATATTCTCCGTCCGTACGAAGCTGCGAGGTGACACCCTTCGGTAGATCGGCGTCAATAGAACGTCGAACGCCTGCGTCTTGAACGAGCTTACTATAAAGCGTCTCATAGAAAGAAGCATCGCTTACGCGTGCAGCTAAGTAGAATGCTTTACCTTCCCCTAGTGAGTTCATCGTTAGAACAGGCCGTCCCTTATAGAAATCGCTCTGGTATACCGCAAGTACATCGGCACCCTCAGCATGGATCAGCTCACATAGCTCATGAATCTCAAAGGTTCCGCTTACTCCAAGCGGATTGCCTTCATTCATGACTAAGCCGTTGCGATCATGTTCATGAAGACCTTCAATTTCTTCCGCCCATACACCAACAGTGTTTCGAAGAGGTCCCGGGAATCCATTCAAATGGCACAGGTCGTTCTCGTCAACGATGCCCGACCAATAGGTGACAAGTACGGTTCCCCCGGCTTTTACAAACTGCTCGATTCGCTCTCCCGTTTCTTGTCGCATGAGGTATGCCATTGGAATAACGATAAGCTTGTAGCTATTGAAATCATCCGAGGAGCCAATAATGTCCGTTGGAACACCTAGCTCCCAAAAAGCGCGATAATGCTGTACGACCATTTTCTCGTAGTTTATCCCCCTGTTCAGAGGTCCTTGAGCATCGTTCACTGCCCATCTGTTATCCCAGTCGAACAAAATAGCCGCTTCCGCAGGAACCGATGTGCCAATGACTTCTGTTAATTCCGATAAGGTCTTACCAAGTGTTGTTACATCTTGGAATACCCTCGTATTCTCATGTCCGACATGATCGACTACCGCTCCATGAAATTTCTCACTGGAGCCCCGGCTCTTGCGCCACTGGAAATACTGCACCGTATCCGCACCATGCGCAACAGCCTGCAGGGATGACAATCGGTGCATACCCGGGCGCTTCAGCTTGCTAACCGGCTGCCAATTCGTCAGACTCGGAGTGCTCTCCATCAGCATGAACGGCTTCTTCAGCAAGGAACGGAATAGATCATGATTGAAGGCAAACCAAGAGGAAATATCACCCTCCGATTCCTTCTCGTGCCATGTCGGATAGGCATCCCAGGATATAACATCCAACACTTCGGCGAACTTCCGGTAATCCAATCCATAGAATAGGTCCATCATATTCGTTGTGCAAGGAAGATCAGCGTTCGCTTCCTTCAAAGGAACGATCTCATGCTGATAAAAGTCAATCGTCTGGTCGCTCACGAAACGTCTCCAGTCGAGATTCATACCGTGAACCATGGTTTCACCATGCGGGGCCGGCGACTCGATTTGCGACCAGTCGGTATAAGTGTGGCTCCAGAACTTAGCCCACCAAGCCAGATTTAATGCATCCAGTGTGCCATATTTACGTTGCAACCAGCCTCGGAAGGCGTCCTGGCAATAATCACAGTGGCACTCCCCGCCGAACTCGTTCGAGATATGCCAACCAACAACAGCTGGATGTAAGGAATAGCGTTCAGCCAATTTACGATTCATGATCGAGACTTTCTCCCGGTAAACCGGTGAGGTGTAACAATGGTTGTGCCGATGACCGAACAAATTACGTTGACGATTTGCACCCACCCGGAGAACCTCCGGATATTTCTCAGCCATCCATGCAGGGCGTGCGCCGCTTGGGGTTGCCAGCCATGCATAGATTCCGTTCTCAGCAAACGTATTCAGCACATGATCGAGCCATTCGAATTGGAAATTCCCTTCCTCCGGCTCTAAGCCAGCCCATGAGAAAATTCCGACTGCCATCACGTTGCAGTTGGCTAACTTCATCAAACGAATATCTTCCTCTAACACCTTCGGATCATGCAGCCATTGATCGGGATTGTAATCCGCGCCGTGCATGAATACCGGCAATTTATGACTGATAGGTGGATACCGTTTACTCACAAAACTTCCTCCTTATGAAAATCGATAGTTAATACCAGTAAGACATCGCTCCCTTTATCTGAAAATGTCGTCAGTAACGACAATTTCTTCACAAAGGAACGATGTCCTCTTAACCTATTTCAGCACTCAAGTTATTTATTTATTTTTGTGCTGCAAGGAAAGCGTCGATTTGAGTCTGCATTTCCTTTTGAATATCGTCAATACCCGCAGCCTTCATTTGCTTATTCAGATCCTCTAATGCTTTATCCACGTCTTTGATCACGCCATATTCAAGCGGAATCGCATATCTAAGCATAACATTACCAACATTAGCAACCTGCGATTTCACGTTGGTGTTATTGAATACGAAGGTTTCAAGCGGATAGTGATACACTTTCGCTTCCCAACCGAGCTGCATATCCGCAGCTTCCTGAGGGAATTCCTCATTGCCGCGGTTCAATGGAGAGTTAAAGCTCCAATTGGAGAATCCAGTATAGTTAACGCTCGCGTCTGTTGCTTTGAATTTATCATCGCCAACAGGTGTATAATGTACTCCAGAAACACCGTACATCATAAGATCATGCAGTTCTTTATCCGTTTGCATGAGATCGATGAACATCAAGGCACGTTCCGGGTTTTTGGATGTTGCATGAACCGATGTTCCGTTTTGTGTAGAAATGGCCGTCGATTTCTTGCTATTCGGAGTGATATCCGCTAGAGCGACTTCAAATGGTGAATTTTCCTTACGCATCAGGGCCATTAAATTTCCAAGGGTCCCCATGTTATGGGTTATAGATGCCGTCTTACCTTCTTTGAAGTCCTGTTGATGATCGTTCTTGCTATTCAATACGTTCTTGGACCATGCATTGTTATCAGCGAGATCCTTATAATAGTGAATTAAATCTTTGAATTCCTGTGATTCGTATACGTTAAAAATTTGTCCCTTTTCATCCGTTAGCTTAAAGCCAAGCGGAAGATCGAAATCCAGCATGTTCCAGTCGCTTTGTTGCTTGAGCAATACGCGATCGAGGTTGTGTAATTTCCAATCTCCCGTTTCCGGAGTAAAAGGAATAACTCCCTTCTCGTTTGCGGCTACTGCTTTCAAATAGTTAGCATAAGCTTCCGGACTGTCGATAGCCGGAAGATTGTATTTCTTACGCAAATCTTCACGGTATAGGATAAGCTTCTCAACGGATTCCCCTTGATTCTGAGGGACCATATACAGCTTTCCATCTACTTTTGCTTGGCCCCAACTCACTGCAGGCATTTCTTTCCAAGTTGTTGGCATATATTTAGAGAGCATATCTTCCGTTAATTCCAGAAATCCACCCTTCAGCGCTTGATCATTATATCCAGCCCAGTTCGCGGAATAGATTAAATCGAAGTCTTCATTAGCTGCTAATTTCAATGGATACTTCTGCGCCCAATCGGACCAATCCAGGAATTCGCCCTCGATCGTTGCATTGATTTTTTCTTTTAGCTTGTTGTTAAGCTCAGTGAAAACCACATCATAATCAACCGGTTTAGGTCCAACGAATATCATCTTCAATTTAACTTCTTTAGAGGTATCCAATCCGCCTTCTGTTGCAGCGGGTTGCGACTCACTTGCTTGCCCAGTTTCCGCAGCCGGTTGTGTGCTCTCTGAAGCTCCCTTATTGTTGTTGCCTCCACATGCGCTCAGAATCATTACCAATGTGAGTACGATAGACAATAAAATCAATTTGCTCTGCTTTTGCATTTGGATATTTCCCCCTAATCGTATATTCAAATCTATTGATAAACCAAGTTTCCTTGGAATCATCCTTTTACCGCGCCAATTGTTAAGCCCTTAACGAAGTACTTCTGAATGAATGGGTAAGCGATTAGAATCGGTCCGCTTGCCACGATGGTCATTGCCATTTTTAATCCCTCAGTTGGAAGAGCTGTAGTCACAACCGCTCCTGATCCCATCATAGCCTTTCGCATACCATCCATATTCCCAAGCATTTTGTATAGGTAATATTGCAGCGGCATCAAATTCTCGTTCGATACGAACAGCAATGCATGATACCAATCATTCCAGTACCCAAGTGCGAGGAACAAACCTATGGTCGCTAACGCCGGTTTAGCAAGCGGAAGAATAAGACGAATGAAAATGAGGAAATCACCTGCACCATCTATTTTTGCCGATTCTACTATCGCTTCCGGAATGTTACTCATGAATGATTTCATGACGATAATGTAGAACACGTTAAGCAGCATAGGAATGACTAATGCCATCGGGGTATCTTTCAAATGGAGATAGTTAACCATCAAGAGATACCAGGGAACAAGCCCGCCGCTGAACAATGTAGTAAAGAAAAAGAAGAAGGAAAATTGATTCCGCCATTTAAAGTCTCTTCTTGATAGGCAATAGGCGGTCATCGCAGTAAGGAATAAGCCAATCAGCGTACCTGCTGCGGTCACGAGCAATGTCACTGAATAAGCTCTGATCAACTGGTCGGGGTACTTAAACAGGATTCTATAAGCTTCTATAGAAAAATCTGTTGGGAAAAACTGATACCCTTCCAATACAATTTTGCTTTCTTCGGATAGTGAAGAAGATATGATTAGAATAAAGGGGAGTATACATAGAATGGACAGAAATGCTAGCGAAACATAACCGATAGTGGAGAATATTTGGCGGTCCATTTGTTTCATTCCCGCAGATTTGACAACTTTTTTATCGAAGCTAATATCGGCTGCACTCATTTGATCACCTCCCTATTAGAATAAAGCACGGTCTTTGTCATGTTTACGAACGGCATAGTTTACGAGCATAATAGTCGTAAATCCAAGAACGGATTGATAAACTCCTGCTGCAGCCGACATTCCGATATCATTCGTAGTAATGAGAGTTCTGAATACGAAGGTGTCAATTACATCTGTAGCAGAGAACAATATCCCGTTATTGCCAATCATGTTATAGAACATTCCGAAGTCTCCTCGGAAAATGTTACCAACCGCCAACAGGGTCAGGATAATAACCGTCGGATATAGGTTTGGAATGGTAACCTTCATAATTCTCTGGAAAATATTCGCACCATCCATCTCGGCTGCTTCATACATTTCAGTATCAATGCTGGTAATAGCGGCTAAGTACATCACTGTTCCGTACCCAAGCGACTTCCATGCGGATACGATGACTAAGATATAAGGCCAGTACGCAGGCGTGTTGTAAATGTCGATGGGTTCCATGCCTATTCCTTTGAGGATTACATTTACTGTTCCGATATCATAATTCAGTAAATTATAGGCAATAGCTCCAACAACGACCCAGGAGATGAAGTAGGGGAGAAACAACACCGATTGGGTTATTTTCCTAAACCATTTGCCTCCGACCTCAAAAAGCAGGATCGCTGTAAAAATTTGAAGTAAATTGTTGATCACAATAAATGCAATATTATAAAGCGCAGTATTCCTTGTGACCCTCCAAGCATCCCCGGATTCAAAGAAAAAGCGAATGTTATCAAGTCCATTCCATTGACTGCCAAATACACCGCCCGCGTAGTTGTACTGTTTAAAAGCAAGGATGATCCCTACCATCGGAACATAAGCAAATAGGAGAAAAAAGAATACTGCCGGCGCCAGCATCAGCAATATCGTCCTATACTTAACTACATCATCCCAAAATCCATGTCGATTCATTCTGCATCCCTCTCTTATCTCTGTATAGTCTTATTATAAGAAAGAGGGGTCAGCGATATAATTAAGAGAAACAACTAAAACTAATACTAATTCAACGATACGGTTAAAAACCGACAAATAAAACGGCTTCGCCGTCCTTTAGTCGGTTCTAAGAATGATTGGGTCAGCACCTCTAGGTTCAGAATCTGTACCTACAGCTCTGAAAAGAGCCGCTTGAGCGCCTCTAGGTTCGGAATCGAGGCTGTCGATTAACAGTTCATAACTTCGGAAATCTGCGGGAGACCACAAAATGTATGCGAAAAATCATACAAAATGAGCGTCACACACATCGAATCAGTCGATTCTATACGAAATTTCATACAAAAAAATTTGATTTGAGCCCGGATTCTGGAAATGTATGCGAAAAATCATATACATTCTCTACATGTGTAGGCGGAGTCTATGCCCTTCTTATTTGTAAAAAAATGGCCCATAGTCATCTTCCGACCAGAGCCACTAGGTTATCATTCCTATATTTTATGCTTTTTTCGATATTCTCCGGGAGACATTCCCATGGATTGCTTGAACTGTCTGTTAAAATAAATAATGTTCTTATATCCGACTTGTTCGGCAATTTCATAAACTTTCTTGGTGGGGTCTTCCAATAGCTCACATACGCGTTTCATACGCAATTCAATTAGAAAATCGCTGAATAAAGTATTCGTCTCGGCTTTGAACAGGTGGCCCAAATAATTAGGAGTAAAGTCGAAATGCGCAGCAACCTCGTTAAGCGTTATTTTCTGCTCCAATCTATTCTCCACATATTGTGTAATTTCTTCGATCAGCTTTCGTTTTTGTCTTTGTTTCTTCAAATACAGCAGCTCGGATAATTCGAAAAACCTTCTTCTTAACCAAGAGAGAATATCATGCACGGTTTCGAATTGAAACAGAATAAACGGTTGATGCGAGTCCCACTTAAGAATGTCATAAAGATGCTCATTCATCTGCTGCAAGTCGGCATGAAGCTTTGAGGTAATACGAATGATAAGATCATAAATATCGTTTTTCTGTGTTAGCGGCTTGTCCCCATTAAACAGCTGGATCAAACAATCATCAATCGTCACTAGGTCATATTCCAGCATGGCTTTCAGCATTCGATTAACGCTTTCTTCGAGGTTCGATGCCATCCTTTCTCTTGGCGACCATTCAGCAGCATCCTGAATCAACCTGTTTTTCCCGACAATCCATTTAATGCTTAACGCGGCTTGCGCTTGCCGATAGGATTCATGCAGCTTGTCTACCTCGGTTGTGTACATACCCGTTCCGATCGTAAGTGAAGTCGAGAACTCTTGGTTAAACGCTTGAATCAGCTCTCCAAGCAATGCCGTGAAATATTCTTCCGGGACTGTAGCTAATAGAACATAACGATAATCATAGCTAGTCATAACCGTGCCCAATTGGTTGGCGTGGGAGAAATGACGGATAAAATTCGTGACCTTCGTCGTAAACAAACGTCGCTCTTCTTCGGTCATATGTTTGTTCTTCCAAGCTATATCGTCTATTTCAATAATAGCAACAGCTGATCCGTCTCTTAATAAAGGCGTTAAAAAGTTTTGGATATATAAATCTACCGGTCCCGGAGTCGTCTCATTAAACCAGCGGAGCAGAAGCTCTTCATTCACAAGCGACAAGGCTTCCGATAAGGAAATATCCTGTTTCCGTTCTTGTTCAATTTTGGTGCAGAGCTGGATAATCATTGCGATTAGTTCATTGTCGTCCACGGGTTTAAGCAAATAACCGCTGGCATTTAACTGAATCGCCTCTTTGGCATAGCTGAAATCTTGATGTCCGCTAATAAAGACGATATGGACATGAGGATTGATTTCCTTCGCTTTTCGCGCGAATTCCATTCCCGACATAATAGGCATACGAATATCCGAGAGGATGAGATCTATTCGCTTTTGCTCCATTATTTTCAAAGCCGCGAACCCGCTTGTCGCCGTCCCGACTTCAAGAAAGGTTAATTGATCATTGCTCGCCACCCGACGCCTTAACCATTCCAAATCAACAGCCTCATCATCCACCAATAGGATGTTCATGTTCATACCTCTGTCACCTCTTGTGATGATCCAATTATGATAATTGTTCCTCATTCTCACGTATTTCTGTATTTTCTATTGGGAGGATAATTTGAACTGTCGTTCCCGCTCCATAATAGCTGGCAATATGGATTCCGAAATCCTTTCCGTACCTAAGCTTTATCCGTTCCTCCACATTTTTCAGGCCGTATCTATCCAGATGGATCGTATTAGACAGCATTTTTTGCACAGTTTCAGGTCTCATCCCTATCCCATTGTCAATGACTTTCAATTCGATACGATCCCCTAACCGTTTCCCCGTAATTCGAATGGCGATCGTTTCACCAAACCAAGCATGTTTAAATATATTTTCCACAAACGGCTGCAAAATCAACTTGATGATGGGAATGTGTATAATCTCAGGATCAATATCATAATAAACCTTGAAGGCATCCGCATACTTCACTTTCTGAATCTCAAGATACGATTCTACCTGCTCCAGTTCATTTCCAATGGTTATATATACTTGTCCGCCATTCAAAGTCAGCCTATAGAACTTAGAAAGCTCTTTGATCATTTTTGTGACCTTCTGGACTTCTCCCAAGTTAGCCAAGCTGCCAATCGTCGATAATGTATTGTAAAGAAAGTGAGGACTAATTTGGGCTTGGAGTACATCTAACTCCGCCTGCTTCTTCTGAATGCCCTGCACATATACATTCTCGATAAGCCCTTGAATGCTTGTTGCCATCTGGTTAAATGAATCGGCAATATGCACAAATTCATCGTTGCCGGAGAATCCAATCCGCTTGTGAAAATTTCCTTCCTGGAAAGATCGGACTAATGTCACAATCCGCTTCATTTTTTTCCCGGAGAGACGGGCCACAAGGTAACCTATACATGCCATGACCAAGAAACTGATCAAACAAACCGTACCGATCACCTTCTGCATCCTGCTGGCATCTTTGTTTAAGTATGCATAAGGCACCAATGTTTCTATCACGAAATTTGTTCCGGGGATCTCTTCCCTTACACTCAGATAGGAGCCCTTGTATATTTGTTCATCCGGAGCGCCTCGCGTATACATATTCGTACCCGCAGCAACATCAATAAGACGTAAGCTAATGCCTTGTTCAATGGGAAAAGTGTCGAAATTACCTAGAAGCTCATCAAACCGGGCTGTAACGCGAACATAACCGATTACGGATGAAATGCCGCTGGAATCAACCAGTTTGCGAAAATGCGAGATATTATCCAACTGGCTATCCGTGTCGATCTGAAGCCATAGGTTATTTTTGTTTAAGGATAGGATGGACTTATACCACTCGCTGTTCTCTATGCTTTGGGAGGAAAGAACATAATAATCGCTTCTATTGATCGGAGTCGACATATTATCGCCGGGAACCTCTAGCATCTTATCGTTTACCGTATATACGGCCAATCGGATTTTATTCCCATACAGCTGTAAAGGCGCCTTCATTTGGGGGATCATGTCATCCCTCATCTTAAGCATAACTTCCAGCGGTTCTCCCCTATTCTGAAGAGCGTTCTGGAATGTAATACTGGTAAACAGTGTGTTAGACATTCGCTGGATTTCATCCATTTGGTATTGAATGTTGTTCCTAGTCTGTTTCAAGGCAGTCCGAATATTGGTCTCCGCCATCTCGGTCCGAGATTGAATGAGCATCGTATATGAAATGTAGCCAATCAGCACATCTGTCAATAATACAAGGACAAGATAAGGAATCATCATCTTGTAAGTAAATGGAATATATAGCTTACTAGGAATGAATCCTCTCATTTGTTCCCCTCCTATACCCGGTTAAATCGATTTCATTTATTTGCACCATTCTACAATATAGGAACAAATTTTAATATATAACCTTTTTGCCAGCAATCATTTCGAATATCCCTTGCGATACTTTAGCGGAGAAACACCGATCCTCTCTTTGAAACAGCTAGAGAAGTAAGGTACATACTGGAAGCCGACATGCTCCGCGATCTGCGCGATCGACCATTCGGTTGCGATGAGGAATAGCATTGCTTGGTTCAAGCGATATTCATGCAAATATTCCATAGGCGTGCAATGGTAAGTTTCCTTCATGCAACGAACAATATAATTAGGGTGAAAATGAAGAGCTTTGGACAATGTCTCGTTTGACAAACTCGCTTGATAATTCTGCCTTAAGTACGCCTCCGTTCTCTCCGCGAGCAAGACGGAAGGGGCCAACTTTAAGTGTTTTTCCCCTTCCTCCAGCAGCCTCAGCAATTCGAGCAGAAGCTTCTGCTCTTGCCAGAATGCGTTAGAGCGATGTTCACCTCGCAAAGAAAGAAGGCGATCGATCAGATGGTACGCCTGTTGCAAATTCGTCAACTGTGACCGCTGTGGAAGCTGAATGATATAACGGTTCATGAAGCCTCGGTCACCCTTATCATCCGCTGCTCTAACCGCATTAAAGTGAATCCAATAGAACACCGTTTCCTCCTCGCAAGGCTTTACCGAATAATGCTCTCTATCTGGTAATAATAGAAGTGTTTGTCCGGCAGACAACGCCCACGCCTGATCATTCTCACCTATATGGAGTGTCCCGCTTACGACTACAAGCAGATCATATACACCCAAGTTCCGACGATTCGGATGCTGGTAACCGATTGGATACTGCGATTGGCCGCATTCAAGGTAATAAGGCGTTGGCGGTGTTTGCAATTCTATAATCTGTTCGTTTTCCATCGAAGCCGCACCTCATTATGAGTGTTAAATATTATAAAAATAAGCTCAATTCAAACGTATTTTGTTTCTATTTAATCGTATAAGATATTGTTTGTAAAGGTTTAATTATTGACGTTTTGAGGAGGCATTATGATGCGCTTGATAAGAGCTGTAGAACCACTTTCACCGCAAGTCCAAATTCTTGATCCATTCTGGAGCAGCTACACTGAGCTTGTCCGTAATGCCGTCATTCCCTACCAATGGGAAGCGCTGAACGACAGAGTTAAAGACGCGGAACCGAGCTACGCCATTCGCAACTTCCGAATTGCCGCAGGGCTTGAGAAAGGTGAGTTCGGAGGCTTCGTATTCCAGGACAGCGATCTTGCGAAATGGCTGGAGGCCGTCGGTTACACGCTTGCTTCGCATTCTGATCCAGAGCTCGAGAATACGGCGGATGAGGCCATCGACCTAATTGCCGCGGCTCAGCACGAGAATGGTTATTTGAACACTTATTTTACGATCAAGGAGCCCGGCAAGCAGTGGACCAATCTTACCGATGCCCATGAGCTATATTGTGCGGGACATATGATAGAAGCGGCAGTCGCCTATTATAATGGTACCGGCAAGCGTAAATTGCTTGATATCATGTGCAAGTTCGCGGATTACATCGAATCTGTATTCGGTATGGAAGCAGGAAAGATCCGCGGTTACGACGGCCATCAGGAAATCGAGCTCGCCCTCGTTAAGCTTTACGAAGCGACCGGAGAGCAACGTTACTTAAAGCTGAGCCAATATTTCATTGACGAACGGGGTCGGCAGCCTCACTTTTTCCTAGAGGAGTGGGAGAAACGCGGCAAAACGAGCCATTGGGTTAAAGGTATTGTTCCACCTCCTAATCTCGAATATCACCAAAGCCACCTCCCCGTTCGCGAGCAATCTGCGGCTGTCGGGCATTCGGTACGCGCAGTCTATATGTACACAGCTATGGCTGACTTGGCCAGATTAAACGGCGATACTGAGCTTAAGGCGGCGTGCGAGACACTTTGGAACAACATGACCGGCAAGCAGATGTACATTACGGGCGGGATCGGATCCACACACCATGGAGAGGCTTTTTCCTTTGATTATGACCTGCCCAACGATACGGTTTATGCGGAAACCTGCGCCTCGATCGGACTTATTTTCTTCGCTCGCCGGATGCTGCAGCTAGAGGTTAAGAGCGAATATGCGGACGTCATGGAACGCGCGCTTTACAATAATGTGTTAGGAAGTATGTCTAAGGACGGCAGGCATTTCTTCTACGTGAATCCCCTTGAGGTGTGGCCGAAAGCGTCAGAGCGCAATCCGGGGAAACACCATGTAAAGCCGGTTCGGCAAAAATGGTTCGGTTGCTCCTGCTGCCCGCCCAACGTCGCAAGGCTGCTCAGCTCGCTGAATGATTATATTTATGAGGTATCGGTTGAGTCAAACACCATTTACACTCATTTGTTCATCGGAAGCGAAGCTGAGTTTAAGCTCACTGCCGGCAAAGTTTCGCTGAAACAGCATTCAGAGCTCCCATGGAAGGGATTAGTGCAATTTACCGTGAAACCGGAGGTTGGCGGAAGCACCTTTGCACTTGCCCTTCGTATCCCGGATTGGTGTCAGGGTAAGCCCCCGGTTATGTCCATCAACGGGGATTTGGCGGACTATCGAGAAGAGAAAGGCTACGCATTCATTGAGCGTCAGTGGGGTGAGGAAGATATTGTGGAGTGGAATTTGCCGCTTCAGTCGCAACTCATAGTCGCTCATCCGGAAATCCGCGCGAATGCGGGCAAAGCAGCCATCGTACGCGGTCCACTTGTATATTGCTTGGAGGAGATCGACAATTCCGCGCCGCTCGCCTCTCTATCTATCGCTGCAGATACTCCATTGACTGAGCGTTTTGAGGCAGGAATACTCGGCGGAGCTATTGTCGTTGAGGCTGATGGTTATGTAAAGAATGCTGCTGAAGCATGGAGCCATGGGAAGCCTTATCAACCGCTAGGGCTGCAAACTGAGGCTGCGCCGCTTCGCTTGAAGGCGATCCCCTATTATCTCTGGGGAAATCGGGAGCAAGGCGAGATGCACGTGTGGATTAGGACGTAAATCAGAGTGAACACTAACACAACAAGCAGCCTCCCAGCTCTCGGGAGGCTGCTGCTTTTCTGTTTAGGCTAATCAGATTGTTTCTAAAACCAACTCGAACGCTTATGCTTAGCAGTGCGCGACACCTGCAATTCAGGGATTTCGTTAGGTTCTGCTAGTGTGACAATAGGAGAGGGAATGTCTCCACCAAAGCCATCTTTCGGCTGCTTCTCAAGCAACTCAACTCTATTTCTCAAATCCTGTACTTCCTTTTGAAGATCACGAACGATCTGTTCCCAATAGGAAGCTGCGAATTCTCTCCGGTTTTGGCTCATACTTTCAGAGGAAGACGAGACTGGAAGAAATTCTTCGACAGCAGGTGACAATAACTCCGCAAGTTCTTCCTCGGACAATATTTCATGTATGGGTTTATCCTTCACCGCAACCACACCTCAATCCACAATAAAACCATAAACCAATTATGCCACAATTGTTTCATGGGACTCAAGAACTATATATTAAGATCTGCGGACATAAACCGGGATTGCGTTTATTCAACTGCTCTGCATAAATAGGGTTTCGCTTAGTAAGCTCATTGAAATAACTGCTAATCACATGATTGCCAGACACGGAGCCCTTGTGGAAATGAAGAGGCATGTCTTCACGGACATGCATGTAGCGGTAGGTTTTTACACGTCTGGGAAGCTTGTAGATATGAGGAGGCAACTGGGGAACGACATCGAAGCGGTTGTTAACCCGATAGCTTTGACCTACTGTGTTAGAAAAGACCTTTGCGAAAATAGGATCACCAACACGCGGCGCTCCATAAGTATATAGGTTAGGATTGCTGAATTCGGAATTACCCGCAACATCGACTGCACACAAAGCAGCTAATGCTCCTCCTAGACTATGGCCGGTTATAATCAAGTCTTTTTCCTTAGACAGCCTTTTTAGTGAACTCAAAATCTGATCTCTTGCTGAATAGTAGATATTCGATATTCCTACATGGCTTAGTCCTGCATCTTTTACACACTTATACTTCGCCTGTTTCGCGATGGCGTCGGATATCCAATCCGTTGTCGAGCTCGTACCGCGGAAGGCGATAATGATATGGTCCGTAGACTCAATAATAAATCCGAACCGTTCAGATTGACCTGTAATCGATCTCGCAAGGAAAGTTGAAACCTCTTCGTAGAACTCCGGAATAACATAAGCACCTACCGGATTGCTGTATTGTTCATAGGTTTGAAAACAGATTGCCGCAAGAAAGATCGCTGTCCGATCATCGAAAGTGTTCGTTCGCATGCTCCCCATCACCTCTCTTTACCACACCATATTAAGAAGAGGTGATGGGGGTGCCTGCTTAGAGGTTCAATTTAGAGTAAGCTCTACCACAGTATTACGGTCATCCGGCAACGGGTAAGAGAAATGCTCAGGTCGCGCCAAATTGATGAACGCATCGTTAGGATACATTACCGCATTCCACGGACGGGAAATGAATATTTCGGAACCATCCGATAGCAGTCTGGCTTGCTTAATGCGACCTGCGAGCTCAGCTAGATTAACAGGACCGATGCTCTCCTCGAATAAATGGGCGTAAAGCTTGTCACCTCTTCGTGTATACCGTCCCCAATCAGGTTTAGGCAAGTCTGCTTGTCCGCAGCCATATATGCTCTCGCCGTTAAGCCGTAACCATTGACCAACTTCTTCAAGAATTTCCAGCGATTGCTGCGGAATTACGCCCGTGGCATCCGGACCAACGTTTAGCAACAGATTTCCGTTCTTGCTAACGCATTCAACTAGCTTACGGATAACGGTCCGGGCTGATTTGTATGAGTGATCACTTGAAGCGTAGCCCCAGTTGTTATTCAAGGTAATGCAGGCTTCCCATGGAATCGGGTTGCCATCCTCATCAGTCAGACCGCTTGGAGGAATGATCTGCTCCGGTGAAGCGAAATCGCCTGAGAAAAAGCTCGGATCCTTTTTGTAGATGCTGCCACCCTCTTCACCGCTTGCTTCCAGGCGATTGTCCACGATGATATGAGGCTGAAGGGAACGGATCATCTCCATTAGCTCGTTTGCGCGCCAAGCTTCTCCTTTTAGATCCCCGTATGAGAAATCGAACCACATGATGTCCAGCTTGCCGTAGTCGGTTAGAAGCTCGCGAACTTGGCCATGCATATAATCCAGGTAAGCACCGAATTTACTCGGGTCACGCTTGTAAGCTTCATTCTCGCGCATCGGGTGAATCCTGTCCCCATAAGCTGGGAAATTCGGATGATACCAATCGATTAAGGAATAATACAAACCCACTTTAAGTCCTTCCGCACGGAATGCCTCTACGAATTCTCGTACGAGATCCCGCCCTGCTTGCGTATTCGTGGACTTATAGTCTGTCAGCTTGCTATCGAACAAACAAAAACCGTCGTGATGCTTCGCCGTCAACACTGCGTACTTCATGCCCGCCGCTTTCGCAGCCTTCGCCCAAGCACGTGGATCGTACCTTGCTGGATTGAATTGATCGAAGTACACCTGATAGTCCTCGATGCTGATTTGTTCCACGCTTCTTACCCACTCCCCTCTGGCAGGGATCGCGTACAATCCCCAATGGATAAACATGCCGAAGCGGTCTTCTAGAAACCATTTGGTTCTTTCTGTTCTTTCCTCTTTATAAGTATGACTCATCTCATAAGTGCCTCCTTTGACTTGGGATATCCTCAGTTTAGCAACGATTTGTTATAATCTATAGGCAGAGAATTAACTTCTTTAGGGATTAGATTAACTACTTGAGGGTGACCTGATTATGACACTAGATCGAAGCTCGACATATATGGCAGAATTGATGCAGAATCTGCAGGTGAATCTCGTAGAGGCTTATTATACAAAGTGCTGGCCGGAATGGCGCGAGCTAGATTACATCCCTTCTTACAACAAGTTCTATTTCATATGCGACGGCGAAGGCTGGTTAAAGATCGGCGGAAAAGAATTTTATCCTAAAGCGGGACAGCTCTGTCTGATGCCTGCTCATGTCGAGCAATCTTATTCAAGCATCAGCGCGAACACCTTTCATAAGTATTGGTGCCACTTCAATGCCGCAATAGGTGAGCTTGATCTCTTTCAATGGTTAGAGGTGCCTTATTGCCTTGACATCCGCAACAAAGAACAACTATTAGCATTGTTTCACGAGCTTACGATGCTGCATAAAGATTCTTCTTACGTTTCTCGCATTCGGGAAAAAGCCGTCCTGCTAGAGATCATCGCTCTCTTCCTCGCTGATGCGGATACGCTTATCCGAGTCCTGCCGGAAAGGAAAGATGATATCAAACGTCTTAAGCAGATCGAAGCATTCATTGAAGATCATCTTTCTGAGCCCGTTACTCTTGAGCAACTCGCGAAGCATGTCCATCTCCATCCGAACTATCTCGTTCGGTATTTCAACAAGCATTTTGCAGTATCACCGCTTAAATATTTGAACCGCGAACGTATGCGGAAGGCTAAGACTTTACTTGGAACGACATCCCTCTCCGTTAAGCAAATAGCAGAACAAGTCGGATATCCCGATACGAACCATTTCGCTAAAGCCTTCCGCAGAGAAAGCAGCTGTAGTCCGACGGAATACCGCATGCAAGTCGGAAATCCCAATCCATGATAACACTCAAAACTCCCCTATACGAAAGCTTTTCTATACTCATATAAATCGTCTGCCGAACAAAAACAAAAAAGCCACGCCATCTCCTGCGGAGGAGAAAGCGTAGCATAGGCACGGCAAAGGACGTGTTTTAGTTTTTCTTTGGGGCTTTCGTTTTTCTTTTCAGGTGATTCTGGTAAGAAGCATTTAATAAACGGGTCATACCCTCTTCGAATTCTTCGTCCGACTTGGAATTATCTATCTTAGAATCGGGGAAACGGATATCCTTTATCTCCCAATTGTTTGTCGCTTGATTAAGCTTAAATCCCTTAGCTTGCAAATACATGCGTCTGCTGTCCATAAATATAAGCTGCTTCTGCTCGGGTTTGGGCTGGGATTTTGGCGTATCCGAAATCTCAGGCTCCAACGCAACTGATGCCACAGGCGCAACCATCGCTCGAGGGTCTTTGGAGGAAAGCAATTTCGGCTTCTCCTGCATCCATTCTAGATCGTAACGCATTTTCGGAGTGATCAGATAGAGCGACTTGCCCTTGACTTCCTCTTTTTTCAACTCTTCGTATAAAGCCTTCCGTTTCTTGAAGCCCTCTAGTATAAGCTTGATCTGCTGTTTCTCCACTTCAATCGGAACAACCTCGTTACCAGGCATATACACATCACACATCACTCGGATAAACAAAAATTCACCTAGCTCGGAATCGTAATAATCACTGAAGCTTACAGTGATGTCTTTCTTGTTAATGGTAATCGTTTGGTTCAAAGTGATCCTCCTCTTGGTGCATTCGTTCTAAGAATACCCTCAATAGTCTTATCTTAGCAGGATCAAGGATCAAACGAAACAGCAAACCACTAAAATAACCTTCTTTACTGCTTATATTCAACTTGGAACTGGGCTTCCTGTATCCACCGCCTCGTGATAAAGTCTCTACCTTTAACGAGCACTTTATCCGCGTATACCTCTACATAATACCCTTGACTGCCCGCTTTGTGCTCATCGTCATCCGTCCACAAATACGCAACGGAGGAAGCATTAAACATGGCCGGCATAGTTTCTTGCCCGTCTGCCATAGTATGCTCTGCTTCCAGCTCCCAATGGGTATGCCCGGTGAATAGGATTGCTTGGGGATATTTCGCCAGAATCGCTCTAAGCGGCTCGTCTTGGGTTACGCCATACCAATCCTGCTCCACATATGACCCTGCAACCGTATCCATTAATGGCTGATGCAGGAATAGGAAGATCGGCTTGTCAAGCGAAGCCTGCTCAGACAGCTTGCCATCCAGCCATTTCAGCTGCTCCTCGGATAAGTCGCAGAAATTCTGCAAACCCTTCTCTGTACCTAGAAAGATGAAATGATAACCTTTTATCCAATGTGTATGGTAAGGAGCGCTCATTCCCGTTTCCGTTAGAAACTTGGAAATTCTCTTCTCCCAAACTCCTAATCCAACGTCATGGTTGCCAACTGCATAGAGGAGCTTCGGAAGTCCATCCTCATTCTCGGACAGAATACGATGCAGCTCCGTGAATTCCCGTTCAAACCCGTGATCGGTTACATCCCCAACATGCATAATCCCAATGCTATCTTTGCTAACAGCAATAATATCTTTAAGCGCTCGGTCAAGATTTCGATTGTGCACATGCTGCGGATCGGCAGTCACATGCGTGTCCGTAATAACCTGAAAGGTCATAATAGCCTGCTCTAGCTCCTGGTCATTGTCTTTATGATTCCCATTCATCCGTCTCTTACGGCCTCCTCTAAATCCTTATGGTTAGTGACCCTTTGCGCTAATATTTAAGCCAACGACGCCAACGATAATAACGAGCATCCAGAGCATAGAGGTCAACGGAAGCTGTTCTTTAAAAATAAAATATCCTGCCAATGTAATGAGAATAATGCCAACACCGGACCAAATCGCATAGGCAATACTTACATTCATATAACCAAGGGCGAAGTTCAAGAAGGTGAAGCTTGCCCCGTAGAAGAGGAACATAAGAATCGAAGGCCATAATCGGGTGAAACCCTCCGACAGCTTCATCGATACGGTACCGGACAATTCCAAAAGGATGGCTAACGCAAGAAAAATCCAACCTAAGCTACTCTCCGCTTTCATCAGCTGCTCCTCTAAGCCGCAATTGTCCGTAGGATGTAATTCTCACATCTGCATCCAATAGCAGGCTCTCATTTCCCTTTAAATTTATTGCAGTTAACCCTATCCCAAGCTTTACACCAGCTGCTCGGGCCATCATCATATCGCCATTCGTATCCCCTATAACCGCAACCTGCGAGACATCGAGAGACAGCCTTCTGCAAGCAAGCTCCACCATATCGGGGAACGGCTTACCTCTCTCGACTTGATCGGTTCCGATGACTTCACTGAAATACTCGCGTATATTCAACCATTCGAGATGGTGAATGGCAGCATCCGTCTCATCTGCTGTTACAACGGCAAGAAGAAGCCCTTGCTTCCTGCATTGCTCTAGAAAAGAGCGAACGCCAGGCAATGGCTGGACTGGACGCAACCTCTCCAATTCCTTGTCAGCTATCTCTTTACATTCGTAAACAAGCTTCTTCGCCTCTGCCCAAGATATGCCCGCTGAATAACCTTGACCCGCCAGTAAAGCAAGAAGCTCATCGATTGTACCCATCGCAAGCGGACCGTTACGGTCATAATCAATGACTTGTTCCTCATGATCAACCATTATTCCCCATAGAGAATACAGCTCGTGATGACTAGGAGGAGTTAATTGCATATTTGTTATCCTTTGAGAGAAAGCCGAGAGCATATGCTTGCTCCAGCTTCCCCACATGGATACAAAGTCAAGCAGCGTACCATCCTTATCGAATAGAATGCCTTTAATAGAGACGTTCGTTCCTTGTACGTTAAGCTCCGACATTCGCAAACCCCCTGTACTACTTGAGTTTGTCAAGCTCGCGTTGAGCTGTTTCTTTCGCTTCCTTAAGCGCTATGGCAGCCGAAATATTCTCGATTTGTACTTTATCTGCGGCAATTGTAAGCGCATCGTTGATTTTGCCGCCCGTCGGATCCCTAAACGGGCTAGAAGCATGCGCCGCTTGCATAAGCGGAATCTTACTCTGAGGGTTCTGCTCGCTATAGGTCTTGAACGCTGGATCCTCTAGCGCAGATTGGCGCACCGCAATATATCCTGTGTTCATGGACCAGAAAGCCGTGTTCTCGCTGCTTGTGAAGTAACTTAACCACTTAAAAGCCGCACTCTTCTGTTCTTCGCTCGCTAAGGCAGGTATGCCAGCCATCAGTGCTCCAGCCGAAGGCTTCCCTGCTCCGATCCCTTCCCAACCCGGCTGCTCCATAGCAGCAACAATAGTAAAATCCAGATCTCCTTGATCGCCGCTTGATCCGGTGTAACCCGCAGCTTGACCCTTCATTACATCATCAATCGTTTTGTACCAATACTCCCAGCCCTGCCCGCCGGAATGAATCCGCATGATTTTGTCCTCATGAATCCACTTCCGGAACAGCTCCCAAGTCTCAATCCATTCAGGAGAATCGATCATGACTGTTTTTTCGTCCGCGCTAAGAATCGTTCCGCCTTTTCCTAATACGGCATCCACCATGTTTCCATCTCCCCACATCGGCTCCCAGCCATAAAATGTGGTTTTTCCGTTCTCCTTCACCGTCATTTTGGCTGCCGCTTCCGCGAGAGCTTCCCATGTCGTTAAATCCTCTGCCTTGATATTATACTTCTCGAAAGTATCCCTACGATAGTACATAATTTGAGTTGTTCCATACATTGGGAGGAAATATTGCTTGCCGTCAACTTGGCCCTGCTGCAAGAAGGTCTGAACAAAATCCTCTTTATTGAAATCAGGCTGCTGTGCCATCAAGTCATCAATCGTTGCAAAATAACCCTTACGAGCCCAGTCCACATTCGATGACAGCACGGCAGCAGGTACATTCTTGGAAGCAATTGCAGCCTGCAGCTTTTGTTCGGTTTCCGAATAATCCGCCTGTACTACACCTTTAACGATAACCTCCTTCTGGGATGCATTGAACTTGTCAATCAACAGCTTCATATTATCGCCAAGTTTACCGCCCAATCCATACCAGAATTCAACTGTAACCGGTTCTGAGTTAACTGGATTAGAGGATGACGTACTCTCATTCGTAACCGGTTCTGAGTTAACTGGATTAGAGGAAGCGCTCGGACCAGCGTTATCGGAATTCACTCCGCAAGCCGCTAATAGAGTAAAGCAAAGCACCAAAAGTAGAGCTGACATTTTCTTCATCTTTTTCATTTCCCAATTCCTCCACGTTCTGATTTAGTTTTTTTATCCCTTGCTGACGCCTGCAGACAAGTTAACGCTATTCATAATAGTTTTCTGCGTGAGAAGGAAAAGCACAAGCAGCGGAGCAATCGTGAATGCGCTGGCTGCCATGATCAGCGGCCATTTCAGCCCATATGCACCCCCCTCCACAAAGAAGCTGCGCAGTCCCGCCGAAACCAGCTGTAAATCCGGGTTTTTAGTGATCAGCATCGGCCAAAAATAATTGTTATAGTGATCTATAAAGGTAATGAGCGCCATTACGGCAAAGGAAGATCGAGTCAGCGGAACAAGAATAGTCCATAGAATGCGCATATGAGATGCACCGTCCATTTTTCCGGCCTCTACCAGCTCATGAGATGTTTGCAGGAAGGCTTGCCGAACCAAGAAGATGGCGAACACGCTGACGCAGTTCGATAAGATTAATCCTCCATAGGAATCCAATAAACCGAGCTCGCTAAGCACGATATAACTGGGCAAATAAACAGCAGTGCTCGGGATCATGTAGCCGACGAGAATTAAGCCGGTGAATGCTCCCTTTAATCGCATTTTCATATGAGTAAGCGCGTAAGCCATCATTGCTGAGTTCATGATCTGCAAGAGAACTATACAAGAGGCAACCACTACGCTATTCAGGAGATACCGCGAGAACGGGGCTTCCAGCCAAGCCTCGATATAGTTCCCCCATTGGGCATCTTGAGGCCAGAAGGTCGGAGGAAACTGCCAGATTTCATCATTGGTTTTCAGGGCGCTCGACGCCATCCAATAGAACGGAAACGCCATAATTAACGCAGAAGCGGCGAGCAGAAGATGTCTTACCGACAAACTAATTTTGTTCCATACATACATGATGAGCTGATTCTCCCTTCTGTTTCTATGAGTAATGAACCGTACGGCGACCTACCGCGAAAGAAACGATAGAGAGCAAGACACATCCCAGAATGAGGACGATCGCCACGGAGGATGCCTCACCGATATTAAAGGACTCGAAAGCAGATTGGTAATAGAGATACAGGATCGTGCGGGTTGAGCCCGATGGCCCCCCTTGCGTTAGTACATTAATCTGGTCATACGCTTGAAGCGCTTGGATAAGCTGCACAACTACGAGAAAGAACGTAGTCGGGGAGATCAGCGGCAGAGTGACATGGAAAAATTTGCGCCAATGGCTTGCTCCATCAAGCTCAGCAGCCTCTAGCAGATCCGACGGCACATTGCGAATGGCCACTAAGTAGAAAATCATCGACCAGCCTGCTGATTTCCAGATGGTTACGAGAAGAACGCCGACTAATGCCCAATCCGGATCTTGAAGCCATCCGATGCCTTCTATTCCGAATATCCGAAGCACGCTGTTGGCTAATCCGACATCAGGCTCATATATCCATGACCACACAATGGATACCGCAACGGTCGGAGTCACCCAAGGAGAGAACATGAAGGTCCGGTATACCGCGCCGCCTTGCATCTTCCGATTAAGCAGCAAGGCAAGCAACAGACCGGCTGCGACAACCGGCAATACGCTGCCGATACAGAAAAGGGCCGTTACGCGGAGAGCTTCATAGAAAGCTGGATTCTCGAATAGCTCCACATAATTCGATAAGCCTACGAATACTTTGTCAGGACTCATGAAGTCCCACTCAGTGAAGCTAAGATATATGACATAAGCGAGCGGGGCAAACCAGAATACGGTAAGAGGAAACATAGCTGGCAGTGTAAATAGGATTGCTTTAAGGTTTTCGCCTCGATATAAACGTTTCATTTTTCCTCCCTATTCTGTTCAAAAGTTTTTTGATATTTGATATAATTCTTGTTAATTGATTGTTTTTAATCGTATGTACAATAATTATTGTACATACATTTGACTTCACGTTGGTTTTCGCAATGTGAAATGTATTCTCGTGTTTTGTTAAATTGTTAAACTCGATGGAGGGGAATATGGTATGACTAGATTAAGCAGGGACCTTACGATACAACCCCTAACCCAGCACGATGAGCTGCGGCATAAAATGATTGATGCGATCGCCCAGACCATGGACTTATACGGTGCTAATTATTCGTTCGGTCAGCTGTATGGAATTATGTTTTTCGAAGACAAGCCGATGACGCTTGAAGAGATGAAAACTCACATGAAGATGAGCAAAAGCAATATGAGTTATGCGGTACGCTCTCTGACGGAGTCCAAGATGCTGACTAAGCTGAAGGAGAAGGATGAACGGAAGGATCTTTATGTAGCGGAGACAGACTTCTTTCGGGCTTTTCAGAACTTCTTCGCGGTTAAGCTGCAGCGGGAAATCGATGTCATGCAGGGGGCTATTCAGTCGGTTTCTCCTGAATTATCGGAGATTATATTGGCAGAGGACACAACAGATGAAGAACGCCGGCTTTGCCTGAAGGATCTGCATAAGCTCCAGCATGCCGACAGCTATTACGAGTGGTTACAGCATTTCGTTGATGGATTAAAGGATGGCGTTTATTTCAATAAAGAATAGCTGAGCAGCTATATTTCCAGAGGGCGAAACTTTTCCGTATAGGCTGAGGCACTATGTCTTAATCGAATGAGTTGATTTGTTCTTCTTCTGCTGTGCTTTGGATGTCATCAAAGGTTAGCCCAACATAGCGATATCCGTCTGCCGCTTGCTTCTTTAACGCTTTATCTTTCATGAATTTCGGGCTGCCTTCTCCAGCCTCCTCGTCGTAGAACAAGAGGATTCCATCGGTTTTTCTAAATAACAGCTCGTCCCTTGCAGTGAATTGCCATGGACCGATGTACGGTTGGTTGTTTACCGCACCGTAATAATCCACACGCTTGAGTATTTGGCGGTAGTATTCCTTCTTGTCGTCCTTCCACTTTTCCTCCGGATTACTGAATGCCGTAATAATAGAGATCTTCAGATCCGGGTAGCTGGTTTTCAGATCCAAGACAACCTCGCAAGCCCACAAATCCACACCGAGCTGTCCGGGAGTGATCACCCATTCCAGACCTTCTTCTATCAGAGGAATCAGCTTTCCAGCTATGGCTTTTTTTATATAAATAATGTTTTTGTTTTTCTGATCAAAAATATTTAGTTCATGGGCTCGATAGCCTGATACTAGAAGGTTCTTCATTTGTTGCTCCTTACGGATACATATTTGTACAAAAGTAATTCGTTCAGGGAATCTTGTTTCTATATTTTTTAATGCTAGATTCCACCGATCGTCTCCATTTATTTTGCAGGACCAACTGTAAAAAGCGCAGGTTTTTTCGCCAAAAACTGTTTTTAGAACATTTGAACTGCAAAAACTGCAGGTGTTAAGGGTTAGTTTGCGTCATTTAGCCGATTTTGGGATGAACACCTGTAGGAAATGCAGGTTGATTGGCGAATATGTCGTTTTTAGGCAATATTAACTGTAGTAAATACAGGTTCCACCAATAAACAAGGGCTGTACCATAAGGTCTTTAACGACCTTATGGGACACCCCCTTTTTATTTTGTAGCTCGCTTACTAAGGCTTCCGACCTGCTCCCGGTTTCTAATGCCGAATAAAGCTAATGAATCTGTCGACAGCTCCATCTACAAATTGAAGAGTGGGTTCATCTGTTAAACGGCCGGTTGCTTCATCAAACTTCTGTCCGGCAGCGTTAATGACCACCTCATTTGCAGCAGGCGGCAATAGCTTAGCTTGAATACCTGGACTCGCCAATATCTCCCGTAAATGGAGCTGCGCCCGAATGGTGCCTAACATTCCTGGAGTTACTCCTGTGATCATCACCGGTTTGCCAATCATTACCTTATCGACACGCGACAACCAATCGAGAGCATTCTTAAGCACCCCGGGTATCGACCAATTATATTCGGGTGTAATAATGAGAACGCCATCCGCTTGCGATACTTTTTTCTTATAATCTATTACAGCATTAGACGGATTATTTTCCTCATCCTGATCGAAATAAGGCAGTGAGCGGATGTCTGCAACTTCCAATTCGAACTTATCCTTATAACGTTCTTGAATCGTCCTTGCCAACTGCAGATTATAGGAGCCCTTCCTCAGGCTTCCAACAATAGCTACGATCTTCATCTCATCTATCACCACCTTCTGCTTATTGTATTCAAGTTAACCGGAGAACCCCATTATTGTATCATTAGCGAAAAAAATTAAAAAGCAACAAAGACTTGTGTTCTATTTGTCCTACTCATCTACTTATAAGAATATGTAAAGAGTAACGGTAAATTAGTGGACAACCTTATCCGTATTGAAAGGAGATCAGCCATTGTTTAATTCAGCGTTCGTTTTATTTATTGGTTTTTTTGTAATCAACGGCATATTTGCCTATCAAACGAAATATATCGGAGCCTCATTTGGAGAGACGATTAAGTTTCAGCTGTATGTTCTGCCTATTTTTTTTCTTGCGAATTTACTTGTTGGCATCGGTTATAAGTTAGGGTATAAGGTTTTTGAAAATAATACATTGGTGGTTTCCAGCTCTAGATTTCTCGATATTGTCGCTTTACTTGGGATATCTTATTTTTTCTTCGCGGAAGTTCCTAGCTGGAAGACATTCATAGGTTTGGGTTTAGTCGTAGTTGGGATTATTGTTGCTAAACTTTAAACCACTCTTCGCAAGTTACCGGATTGAATTCAGGAAAGATACCTGGATGCAAAAAAGCCGCAAGCTTCTGCAATCCCACAATCAATCGAGGTGACGGTCTGCAATACAAAGGCTCCTCCATAATATGAACCCTTCCTTGCTGAACAGCCTGCAGCTCAGACCAACCCGGTCGCTGCTTGACGGTTTCCGGCTTCACCAATTGCGCCTTCACCCCTACCCATGCAAGTAAGATATAGTCCGGAACACGGTTTAGCACATCCTCTAACTCTGTCTTCACACTTGCTCTAGGGTCATCCGCGAATACATTTCGCGCTCCGGCTAGTTCACTGATTTCTGTCAGCCAATTCCCGCCACCCGGTGTGAATACCGGCTTCGGCCACCATTCCCAGTAGAGACTAGGTTTGCGCTCCACTCGGCAACTCCGCTCTGCATATTGATCCAGCATCCCCTGATATTTGTGCAACGCAGCCGATGCTTGACCAAGCGTATCCGTCGCCTCGCCGACAACGAGCATATTCCGTCCTATATCTGCCAGACTCTTGGGATTCAGAATGATATAAGGCAGGTTTCTTTCCTTTAATCCCTCTATATTCTTCTCCATCCCCGGCACAGTGAGAGATGCAACGACCAAATCGGGTTGAAGAGCCCCGACAGCATCTATACTAATATCCATGTCGGATCCAAGCCGCGGGAGTCCGTCTATTGCAGCGGGCCAGTCGGAGTAATTGTCTACACCCACGATTGAGGAGGATAGTCCCATGAATCCCAATAGCTCAGTGTTACTTGGACATAGCGAAACAATTCTCATCTTATACACCTGCTCCCTTATTAAGAGTAAACTGTTTGCCATCCCATACCGCCATCAACGTTCCTCCTGGCGGTACGCTTTCGGTTTGCCAGTATGTCGAGGAATCCCCCCGCAGCCATCTGCTCTGAAACCACCGGATCGGTCCGCCGTGGCTGACAATGATGATGGTCTCGTTAGAACGGGTTTTAGCAAAAGTCTGCTCAACCCATTCATCCACACGCTGACCTAGCTCGCACAGCGTCTCGCCTTCCGGCGGGGCGATTTCAAACGGGTTTTTGTACCAACGTTCCAAAAAAGCCCGATTCCTGCTGCTCATGACTTCCTCGTACGTTTTACCATCCCATTGTCCGAAATCCAGCTCACGCAACCGGGAATCGAGCTCCGGCTCCAGCCCAAGAATTCGGCCAACAACCTTCGCTGTTTCCACGCATCTACCTAAATCACTCGTATACAGACGTGCAGCTTTCGCCTCACCAAGCAACTCTGCAGCAAGAGAAACCTGCTCTTGGCCTTTTTCAGTCAATGCTGAATCTAGATGTCCTAGATAACAACGGCGAGCATTGGCCTCCGTCTCCCCATGCCTAAGCCAAATCCCTCTCACATTTCAATACCCATCACTGCCGATACGCCTTCCCCGTAATAGTGTTTAACCGGATTCATCTCCGTAACCAGGTCTGCGATCTCCACGACTTCCGGTTGTGCGTTCCTGCCGGTAAGAACCAAATGCATCCCTTGCGGGCGGTTACGGATCACACCCAACACATCGCTTAGTGGAAGAACATCATCAATCGGGAAAGTGCTGATCGCCAGAGCATTATTGATCTCATCCAGTATAATCAGGTCATGCTCCCCTTTCATGATACATTCCTTAGCGTATGCCCAGGCAGTTCTCAGCGCCTCTCGGTGCTCCTCCGGCGTCTTTAGCCACGTAAATCCTATGCCCATCTGATGGATTCCAATACCCAGCTTGTCGAAAACAATCTTCTCCCCATATGTCCGCTGAGGAGATTTGATAAACTGAATAATCAGTACCTTAAACCCTCGGCCGACAGCGCGAACCGCTAACCCTATCGCTGCCGTTGTCTTCCCCTTGCCATCTCCCGTGTACACTAACGTCAGTCCTCGTTCTTTGCTTGGCTTGCTCATTTCTCATCCTCACCCTTCTCTTGATCAGCTTGCTTTGTCCGATCTATGATCTGATAGAGCCGCTCCATATTCACATATTGCCGAAAATGGTCCGCCAGACGGTCGAAGGATTGCTCCCTGAGCCCATAATAGGATATCTCGCTCTCAGATATCGGCATGCCCTTCCCTCTGCGAACCTCATTCAACCACTGGTGCCGGAAACGATCATTATGAAAAATACCGTGAATATACGTGCCCCATAACAATCCATCCTCAGAGATCGCACCATCCGAGTGATAGGATTCGAGCTGGTCCGGCAACCGGTTCAGACGAATGTGAAAAGGATGCGCGACAGGCTCCAGGAAGGAGGTCCTTCCCATATGAATCTCGTAGCCTTCTACGGTCATCCCGTTCTCGCAGAAGCCCTGGGCAACCATACCTGTGATTTGCTCTGTTCTCTTGTCCTTCGTAAAGACCGTCTTCATCGGAAAGAAACCAAGTCCATCAAGCTCCGGAACATTAGATTCGACGTTGTGCGGGTCAAGCAAGCTTCGCCCCATCATCTGATAACCCGCGCAAATTCCCGTTAATCTTCCCCCATCTTTCATATGGCTCTGAATCTTCTGCTCCATACCGGATGCCCTTAGAAAAAGCAGATCCTCCACCGTGTTCTTGCTGCCGGGCAGAATGACAACATCTGGATTCCCCCACTCCTTAACCGTACGAATGAATCGCACACCGACACCTTGCTCTTCAAGCAGCGGATCGAAATCGGTAAAATTAGAGATGCGGGGCAAGCGGATAACCGCGATATCCAATATCGCCTCGGAATGACCTTCCAGCACTCCCTTCCTCCTATCGAGCGATGCAGAATCCTCATCCTCCAAAGATAGGTTGTCTAGGTAAGGGACGACCCCAAGCACAGGCTTGTTGACTTTCTTCTCCAGCCACTCTACGCCGGGTGTTAGAAGAGATACATCACCGCGAAACTTATTAATGATGATGCCTTGAACACGATCCCTCTCATCCGGCTCCAGAATTTCCATTGTCCCGACGATGGAGGCGAACACGCCTCCTCGATCGATGTCCGCGATCAGAATGACAGGGGCATCCGCCCAAGCCGCGAGCCGCATATTCACGATATCGCGATCCTTCAGATTTACCTCCGCAGGGCTTCCCGCTCCTTCGATCACAACAACCTCGTACTTCTCTCTCAGCCTGAACAGCGCTTCCTTCACGATCAGCTCGGCATGGGGAAGATACTGCTCCCGGTATTCCCTTGCTCCCAAATCTCCGAACGGCTTGCCGTGAACGACGACCTGGGAAACCATATCCTTCTTCGGCTTGAGCAGAATCGGGTTCATATCCGTCGTCGCTGCAATCCCGCACGCATCCGCCTGCATGCCTTGCGCTCGCCCGATTTCTTTGCCATCAGGCGTGACATAGGAATTAAGCGACATGTTCTGTGATTTGAATGGGGCAACCGCTTGTCCGTCTTGTTTTAAGATGCGGCATAACGCGGCGGTAAGCAGACTCTTGCCAACGTCGGAAGCCGTCCCCTGAAGCATGATGGTTTGTGCATGTTGTTTACCTGTCGGCATTGCAGGAAACGAAGCTGCCGTTACTTCCATCGATTCAGCTGTCACGTCGTCAAACACTCCTTCAGCTCCTTCAACAAGCGTTCATTTTCCTGCCGAAGACGAATGGCAAGGCGGAAGTAAGATTGATCCAGTCCTTTGAACAACGAAGCATCCCGAATCATGATACCTCTCTCAGCCATCGCCTTTTGCAATTGCCGGACATTATGGCCAGTTTGCTCAGGGAGGGCTGCCAACAAGAAATTGACATTGCTCGGAAATACGTTTAGCCCTAACGCTCGCAGTTCCTCGATAAGCCACGGGCGCTCCTCAAGCAGCCATGCTCTTGTACGCTCTGCATAGGCATGCTCATCCAGCACCGCTTCCCCAATCATCTGAGCAAGGAAATTAACGCTCCATTGTGTCTGCCTATCCTTCAACCGGCCAATCAAATCCGGATGCGCGACCAGGAAGCCAAGGCGAATACCAGGAATGGCATAGAACTTCGTCATCGAGCGGATAACTTGAATCTGCTCCGATTCGGACGCTAGCCTCATATAAGAGTGCTCGCTTTCGTCTGGGAGGAAATCCATAAACGCTTCATCCAGAATGATTTTCGCGCCGGAATCACGCAGCTCGTTCAGCACAGGAGCTGGAATCAATCGCCCTGTCGGGTTATTAGGATGGCCTAGGAAAACCGTGCGGGAAGAGAATCCTTGCAAATCGTTAAGCTCAAACTGTTGATCCGCGCGCAAAGGGATATCTTTAATCCGACCGCCTGCTTTATGCACGGCTTCCTCGTATTCCGAGAACGAAGGACGCGCTAGAACAGTTTCTTCCGGTTGAATCACTTGGACAACAAGGTCAATGAGCTCGGCAGCGCCATTGCCTACGAGAATACTCTCAACCGGAATCTGATAAACCTCGGATAGCTTGTTGCGCAAACGACGGACCGCTGGATCTGGATAACGCGCAATGTCTCGCCAATGCTCCTTCATGAGGTGCCCAACGATATCCGGAGGTCCCCATGGATTCATGTTCGAGCTATAATCCAGCCAGCTTTCCACCGGTCGACCATAAGCCTCCGCAGCCGTCCACAAATCCCCGCCATGTCCATAACGTTCAAGTCTCATCGGTTCACACTCCTATCCCAAGTTGTAAGCATATCCTGCAAGCGCGGCTAACAAGCCCAGCTCAATGCATTCGTTAAGCGCACCATATACATCGCCGGTAAGACCGCCAAGTTTACGAGAGACTGCCGAAGCGACCCCTGCTCCAATCCCATAGGTGACGAGCGCCATGGAGAGGAGCACAATCCCCGCTTCCGCCGTACTCCAGCTCCCGAGGGGGAAAATAATTGCAGTCGATATTATAGCGGCACCTATTCCAGAAATAAAAGCATGCTTCCAGCCCACAGAGCGGTATAACGCTCCCAGCCCCTGTCCCTTCCTCGCATAAGGCCAACCGGCAATGGCCGTGACCATGAAGCTCCGACTCCAAACCGGAATAAGCTGGAGCAGCAGCAACCATTCAAGGTTCCGATCCTCAAGCAGAGAGATGACTAGCGCTGTCTTGAGCAGAACATAGAAGACACACACGATAACTCCCATGGCTCCCACCCGGCTATCCTTCATAATCTCCAGCATCCGTTCTCTTGAACGGTGGCTAAGCAACCCATCCGCCAGATCCATCAAGCCATCCAAGTGGAGCGCTCCAGACAGCGAGGTCCACAACGCGACAAGAATAATTCCGCAAATAAAAACAGGAAATACCGAGTCAAGCAAGCTCCCCGCGATAGAGACAATAACGCCAATCAACAATCCCGCGAAAGGATAGAAAATAACGCTTCTGCGAAAATGGTCATCCGTATATGTAAAGGTATAAGGTAATGGAATGCGGGTTAGAAACTGAATAGCCGCAACGAATGCCTGTACCCAATCCCTTATAGCCATCCGCAAGCTGCGCATAACAATCCCCCCATTACGAGATAACTGACTCCGTATAACAGCCGAACCGTATGAACAATGTCCTCCTTAACGATCGGTCGGTTAGGCCAACCAAGCCTTGCTCTCTCACTCGCCACTCCTCCATATCGGTTCAAGCCCCCAAGCTCAATACCGAGACCGCCTGCCACGGCTGCTTCCGGTATACCGCTATTCGGACTCGGATGGAGATGGGCAAAGGCGCGCACTGCTTTCCAAGCTTGAACAGGCGATGCATAGCGATAGGGGATGGACACAAGAATAAGAAGCCACCCCGTCACCCTAGCCGGAATCCAATTCAGCACATCGTCAAGTCGGGCAGAAGCCCATCCAAAATGCACGTATTTGGCATTACGGTATCCGACCATAGAATCGAGTGTGTTAGTTGCCCGATAGAGCATTGCCAGCGGAGCCGCACCGAGCAGAGCATAGAACAACGGTGAGATCACAGCGTCAACCGTATTCTCCGCAACGGTTTCCACCGTGGCTCTGGACAGCTCCGAAGCATCCAGCTCCCCCGTATCCCGACCGACGATATATCCCGTATACTTGCGGGCTTCGGTGAGATCTCCTTGGCTCAAAGGCTCGTAAACCAGCATGGCTGCATCCTTCAGCCCTTTGATCGCGATTGTTGTGGAAATCAGCCACGTATTCACGGCATACACCGCCCAAGGGTGCACCCACGAGGCAGCTGCGCTTAAACCCCACACCAACGTGAAGCTAGAAAGGGTAACAATGAGCATCATAAGGATGCCATTTCGCCGCTTGGCCTGCCCAGGCAATAGCCGCTTTTCCAAATAGCTGATCCAGCTCCCGATGAAGATGACAGGATGAGGCAGCCATTTCGGGTCTCCGATCAACCAATCCAACACAATAGCACCAATGAGCATGAACAGTACTTCCGGCAAGGAAAAGAAAATCAAAGCATTCACCCATTCCTATCGCCAAACTTAAACTCTCTGCTTTTCATCTCCATAGGAATGCCTGCCGTGACCAGGAAAACCTGCTGGCTGATCGCAGCAATACGTTGATTCATCACACCTGCGAGATCCCTGAACTGTCGGCCCAGTGCATATTCGGGTACAATTCCGTCGCCGACCTCATTGGTCACCAGGATGATAGTGCCGGATAAAGCAGACAACGTCCGTATTAACTCATCGATCTTGTTCCAAACCAGGCCTTCCGGTTCTTTCTCTTTCTCATAGGAGATGAGCCAGTTCGATAACCATAACGTCAAACAATCCACTAGAACTACCTTGTCGTTATCTATCGCGCCCAGTATACCGCTAAGATCATAAGGCACCTCTGCCGTCTCCCAAGCAAATCCCGAATGCTCTCTTCGTTCCAAATGCCTTCGAACTCTTGTCCGCATTTCCTCATCATAGATATGTGCTGTCGCGATGTACTTGCCTTCAGACCCCAGATGGGCTGCGTAGCGTTCGGCGAAGGTGCTTTTCCCGCTCCTCGCTCCACCCGTTACCAATACAACCATCAGTCCGGGCTCCTTTCCCGCGAAATGCCGGCGCCATCGAAGGTAGCCATCTCGTTCATAATTAGAACGGCTGCGTCAATCAGATTGAAGATCAGCGCTGCGCCGGTGCCTTCCCCTAGACGCATCTTCAGATCCATCATGGGCTCTAGGCCAAGCTGTTCGAGCAGCAGACGATGTCCGTTCTCATGGGAGATATGGGATGGAATCATATATTCACGAGAAAGCGGAGCTAGCCGAACGGCGATCAGTGCAGCGATCGAGGCTATGAAGCCGTCAATGACAACCGGACAGCCATGAACGGCAGCCCCCAGAATAACGCCAACTAGTCCCGCAATCTCAAGCCCGCCTAGCTTACTCAGCGCATCCAGCGGATCGCTCGGATCTGGGCTGTTCACCTCGATCGCCTTTTTTACCGTGTCCTGCTTCCGCTTCAACCCGTTATCATCGATGCCTGTGCCTCGCCCAACCGCTAGTTCAACGTCGATTCCTGTGAGTACGGATAACAGTGCCGCGCTAGGTGTCGTGTTCCCGATTCCCATCTCGCCGGTCGCGAATAACTGGTATCCCTTCTGGACTAGCTCTTCTACGATTGAGATTCCATGGCTCATCGAAGCAATCGCTTCCTCACGACTCATGGCTTCTCCGCGCGCGATATTCCCTGTCCCTCTCCTCACCTTGCGTGAAAGGAGAGCTTCATGCTCCATATCCGCATTCACGCCAATATCTACGCAAATAACATCGGCCCCTGCTTGGCGAGACAGCACGTTAATCGCCGCTCCGCCATTAAGAAAATTCATCACCATCTGCGGGGTGACTTCCTGCGGAAATGCGCTAACCCCTTCCTCGCATACGCCGTGATCCGCTGCCATAACAACAACTGCTTTTTTCATTACAGTCAGAGGAAGTACTCCCGTAATACCAGCCAATTGAACAGCGAGTTCCTCCAATCTGCCCAAGCTTCCCGGCGGTTTCGTTAAAGTATCTAAATAACGCAGCGCCTCATTCCGAGTCGCCTCACTAGGGATTTGAATTCTTTCAATTGTCTGATCTACCTTATTCAATGAAAGACCCTCCTTGCTGAAGAATAATTTGCGGTAACTGGTGAACCGGATGCTCGACGATAATCGGAGTTGTTCCGTATACCTGCTCGATAAGCTCGCTCCGCATAATATCCGCCGGAGTCCCAAGACAGACGGTCCTCCCCTTATGGATCATCAGCATCCGGTCACAATAGATCGAAGCTAGGTTTAGATCGTGAAGCACGGCAACAACCGTCATTTTCTCTTCGGTCTGCCACGCCTTAATCCGATCCATCATCTGAATCTGATAACCAATGTCCAGGTAGGTAGTAGGCTCGTCCAATAAGAGCAACTTTGGCTGTTGAGCCATTACTTTGCCAAGTGCAACCCGTTGTCTCTCTCCTCCGCTAAGAAATTGCAGGGATCGGTCTTGTAATTCAACCAGTCGAAGCTTATGCAGAATGATGTCTACAATTGCGGCCTGATTGCCCTTCTCTTCTCCCAGCCAGTTCTGATAGGGATATCTCCCCATCTCGACGACCTCCTTCACCGTGAAGTTTACCGGAGGTAACGATTCTTGCTGCAGCACAGCCACGGATCGGGACAATTGCTTGCGCGTATATCTCTCAACCGGTTTACCTTCAAGCAGGATTTCACCAGAGCTCGACCTCTCAATGCCCGATAACAGCTTAAGCAGCGTCGACTTCCCGCTTCCATTGGGTCCTAGGATGCCGAAAAACTCCCCTTTGCCTACGGAGAACTGAATTTCCTCTAACACCTTTGCATCCTCGTAGGATTTATAGAGTTGATGGACCTGCAGCATGTCTCTACGCCCCCAATTTTTTCTTGTTTTTGCGGAGCAAATAGGCGAAGAACGGCGCACCCAGAAAAGCTGTAATAACACCCAGCGGAATTTCCGTTGGACTTAGCAGCATACGGGCAAGCGAATCGGCCCAGAGCACATAAATTCCGCCGAATATAGCCGTGATAGGAAGCAACAATCGATAATCGGGACCTACCATTAACCGCACCAAATGAGGAACAACAAGTCCGACAAATCCAATGGTTCCGGCTACGGATACAGCAGCTGCCGTTATTAATGTAGACACGATAAGAACAACAAGCCTTGTTCTTGCTATATTTACACCCAGATGCTCAGCCTGGCGTTCGCCAAGAGAAAACAAATTCAAGGTTCTGCCATAGGATAAGAGCACCACAAGTCCGACGATCAGATAAGGGACGAGCATAAATGTAAAGGACCAGCCCCGCATAGACAGACTGCCCATTAGCCAGTACACGATTTCATTGATGACCTTGTCGGACAGGGATACCATAAAGGAAACCATCGAACCAAGGAACGCTTGAACGACTACGCCGGATAGAATTAGGGTTTCCAGCTGGAGCTTGCCATGAATTCGGGCTAGCCGGAGCACGATGATCAAGCTTAATATCCCAGTCCCAAAAGCTACAATCGGGATCGTCCATTGCCCAAGCAAAGCGATTTGTAAGCCGAACAGGATTATGAAAGCAGCACCCACCGCAGAGCCTGAGGCTACGCCTAATGTATAGGGATCAGCAAGAGGATTGCGAAGCACGCCTTGAAAGCCTGCGCCGGCAAGAGATAGGCAAGCACCTATCAGAATAGCTAAGAGAACGCGCGGCAATCGAACCTTCAGGATGATTTGTTCGGAAGAAATCGGCCAATCCGCCGTAACCCAATCCCCGACAAGCGGCAGCTGGTGCCACAAGATGCCCCATACCTGAGCAAGCGGCAGCCGAGCGGTACCCATCGACAAACTCACGACAACGGAAAGAAGGAGGAGCGCTATGCCTGCTCCTCCCCAGAATATGATTTTCCTACTCACTCTTCGCCAATCCTGGATAGATACCTTCCGAAAGCTGCTTCAACGCTTCTGTTATACGAGGTCCCGGTCTAGAAAGGATATCCCCGTCCAAACCGACCAATTGCTTGTCTGCGATTGCCTTGATTTTATCCCATCCGCTGCGTCCTTGAATGAGGTCCTCCAATTTCTTGCCGCTCTTCTCATCCGTAATGTTCAGCGTATAAATAATGACGTCAGGATTATCCGCAATGATCTTCTCTTCATTGATCGGATTCCAGCCTTCTAGGTCGGAAGCAATGTTAATACCCCCTGCCAGCGTGATCAGCTCATCCATGAATTCGCCTTTACCGACAGTCCAACCCGGAGAGAATTCAATATAAACCTTCTTCTTATCTTCCGGTTTTATAGTCGCCGCTGCTTCTGTAACCTTACGGACGTCTTCTCTCATCTGCGCGACGAGAGCTTCTGCTGCAACTTGCTTATTGTTGATTTGTCCGAATAACAGAATGTTCCCCAGTACATCTTCTATGTTCTTAGGCTCTGTCTTAACCAGCTTCAAGCCCAGAGAACGGAATTCCTCAACTGCAGTATCTTTAATGGAGATCCCCGAGATGACGAGATCCGGCGTTAAGGAGATGATTGCTTCCACGTTCGGCTCCGACACTCCGCCTACCTTCTGCTTTTCAAGAACTTCTGGAGGGTAGTTGTCATAATCCGATACGCCTACAACCTTGTCGCCAAGTCCTAGCGCGAACAGAATCTCCGTCTCCGATACAGATGTCGACACGATTCTCTCAGGTGCCTTATCGAAGATGAATTCCGTACCTGTGGCATCCTTTACCGTTAGCGGGTAAGCTGTTTGTTTCTCGGTTGCTTCAATTGCTGGCGTCTCACTTTCGGCTGCACTCTCGACCGCTGCAATGCTGGCAGTTGGGCTAGCGCTTGGGCTTCCCGCCGAATTATTCTCCTTACCGCAACCTGCTACAACGATTGCCAACAATAGCGTCAATCCTAATAACCAATAACTTTT
This sequence comes from Cohnella sp., assembly GCF_041640265.1. GTDB lineage: Bacteria > Bacillota > Bacilli > Paenibacillales > Paenibacillaceae > Cohnella. The sequence continues at coordinate 36,912 of NZ_JBEQAP010000002.1, read as the reverse complement.
CATTGTTCTTCTTCCCCTCGATGTAGTTTGTAGAGAAGGGCTTGAACGATCAAATCTCTTTACCGGCAGAGCGCCATTTAACGAGAAAAACCCCTTGTCTCCACTAGGAAACAAGGGGTCAGCAGATCAGGGGGAATTCAAAAGTTGCAGATTGAATCTATTAAATATCCTGATTCGGCCAGTCCTTTTCCGCGAAGGATGTTCGTTGGCGAAGCCGAGTAGGCAGGTTTCCTGGCTTACGGGTTAGATGACTTCCTCTCCTTCCCATTCCTTGCGGAACAGTGGACTTGCGAGGTTATCCCCGATATACAGTGGCGGGACCGCGCCGGATTTACACCGGCTTCCCTTTTAACCTTCCGCACAAATCGTGCAAAAGGCACCTACAGGCTGTAAATTATTCAATTGGTCAAGCGAATATCTCTTCTTGCATTATAGTTTAATCGTATTAAAAAGAGAAGCGGGGGTTATCAGATGTTTTCTGGTTATGATATTAATCCCTTTCATCCTCCGGAAAAATCTGACCAAGATCGACGGATAAGCAAGGAACAGTGGGTGAACCGATCAAGTCACCTTCAGTCAACGTTGCCGCAAGGCGATAACCGCTTTTCTCTAGCACGAATTGATCTACTGTTTGATATCCGGGATCAATGAGCCAAAACTCCTTAACTCCGAATCTTTCATATAATGCTTTCTTGATCGTCTTGTCTCTTTTTCCTGTGCTTTTCGATAGAATTTCCACCAAAAGCTCTGGAACGCCGAATACAAAACCATCGCGGATAATGTTAAGGTTATCCTTGGCGATAAAGATCAAATCCGGCTGCACGATATTTTCCGTATCGAAATGAACATCCATAGGAGCTAATAGGATCTCGCCATCATAGCGGCAACCGCCGTGAATGGAGATGTATAAATTAGTTAATATCTTCTGATGCACATACTTAGGAGAAGATAGAAAATCATAACGGACCCCCCCCTATGATCTCGTAACGCTCCGGCGTTTCGTAATCGCTTTGCTGCTCCTTGACTTTCGATGATCGGTCGGTCGTTTGACGCGGCTTGGACGAACTCAAGATAATCACTCCTTCTCCCAGCAGTCCCTTAATGTTAATATTATACTCCATCTTATTGAGGATTTCAGCGATATGATATGTTAATCTAGACTTAACCTCAAAGCTAGTAGGTGCAAAATAATGAAAACTTTTCTGCAAATGAATACGATATTCCTAAGTATGATCATGGAGGCTATTCCTTTCGTATTGCTAGGTGTATTGATCTCCGGCTTCATTCAATCCTTCATCACAGAACGTTGGATTGCCCGCATTATGCCCAGGAACCGATTCCTCGCCTCCTTGTTTGGGTGCAGTGCTGGGATATTGTTCCCTTCCTGCGAATGCGGCATTGTGCCGATTACCCGTCGCCTGCTGAACAAAGGAGTGCCTCTTAACGCGGGTATCGCTTTTATGCTCACGGGTCCGATCGTCAACCCGATCGTTTTATTTTCCACGTTTATTGCTTTCGGCAATGATTGGAGAGTCGTGGCTATTCGGGCCGGAATGGCGTTCGTTGTTGCCCTGGTCGTGTCGATGTCGATAGCCCTTTTGTTCCCGGTGCTTCCTCTTAAAATGGCGGATTCGGAGCAGCAGATTGCCGCAGCCTTGGAGCAACCCGCGGCACCTGTCAATCGCAAACCTGTCATCCCTAGGCTGGGGTCGGTGCTCATGCATGCAATCGAGGAGTTCTTCTCCGTTGGCAAATATCTGGTACTTGGAGCGTTCATTGCAGCTTGTATGCAAACATTCATTCCGACATCATCCTTGCTAAGTCTCGGCAGCAATCCGGTAATGGCTTCCCTCGTCATGATGGGTCTGGCTTTTACGATGTCGCTGTGCTCGGAAGCGGATGCTTTCATCGCTTCATCCTTCCGTAGCACCTTCTCGATGGGGGCCTTGTCCGCTTTCCTTGTCTTCGGGCCGATGATCGATATTAAGAATACCTTGATGCTGCTAGGCTCGTTCCGAGGGAAATTCGTCGTTGTGCTCATTGCTCTTGTCACCGTCACCACGCTGATCGGATCTTTAATTGTTGGGAGGTTGGTCGGATGATTCGGTTCTACATTATGATTGGCTTTGCCCTTATGTTTGCGCTCATACACTCTAAAGGTGAACTGAACAAATACATTAATACTAAATACGCCTATCTTTCGATTAGCGCTATCGTGATTCTATCATTACTAAGCATCGTCGAGATTGTGAGATTGTATCGCCTTGAACAAGCGGAGAAGAGAGCCAATAGTCTTGATCGCCACCATGAGCACCATAATTCTTCGCATGACCATGACCATGATCATACTCATGATGCGCATGATGACCACGGCCATTCTCATGGTTCAAAGTCCGCTTTCAGGCGCACGATCGGTTACCTGATCCTTAGCTTCCCAATCATCACAGGAATCTTCCTGCCCGTGCAGACGCTCGATTCAAGCTTTGTGAAAGCCAAGGGCTTTTCCTTCCCAGGCATGGATAGCGCCATATCGGAAGATAATCCGGGCCAGCATCAATTTCTGAAGCCAGACTCTAGCGTGTTCTACGGAGCAGATGGCTACGAAATGATCAAGAACAAAGAACTCTCCGAATTTATGAAACCTGGAGCTATCGACCTTAACGATCAGAATTATATGAAAGGCATGGAGGTCATCTACAATTTTCCCGGCGATTTTATGGGGAGAACGATATCCTTCGATGGTTTTGCCTATAAGGGCGAGCAGGTCGATGGCGAGCATTACTTCATCTTCCGGTTCGGCTTCATTCACTGCGCGGCGGATTCGGGCGTTTTCGGGATGCTGGTTGATTTTCCGAAGGGGACCGTCCTTAAAGATGACGAATGGGTACACGTGACGGGAAAGCTCTCTTCAGAGCTCTATCAACCGTTCAAGCAGACGATTCCCGTGCTCAAGGTTACCTCATGGGAGTCGATCCCCGTGCCTGAGGATCCTTACGTATATCGTATTTATTAATAGAGGAGGACTTTATCTTGCTATTAGATAACATAACCGTACTCGACTTCGAGACGAGCGGATTGGATCCGACACGCGATCGTGTCATCGAGATGGCCGCCATACGATGTTATGGCGGGGAGATTGTAAGCCAGTTTAATACGCTTGTCCGCTTTGACGGCGTCCTCCCTGCCAAAATAACCGAGATAACAGGAATCACTTCCGATGAGCTGGTGAACGGAATGGACGAGGAGACCGCCTTCCGGATCCTGAACCGGATTATCGGGGATAGTATCATCGTTGCACATAACGCTATGTTCGACCTGAGCTTTCTACATAATGCTTTACTGAGACTGGCGAATCGGTCCTTCACTAATTCCTTTCTCGATACATTAACCATCTGTCGAAACCGCCATCCCTATCCCCATAACCTGAAGGACATGTGCAGCCGTTACCTCATCGAGCTTGAAGGCGCACATCGTTCGCTTAACGATGTCTATGCTTGCTGGAAGCTGATAGAGAAAATGAACGAGGAGCAGAGCGTAGAGAGTGACTTGAACGTGCTTGGTTATATGAAAAAATACGGAACACCCAAGTGGTATCCCCAGCATGCGAGTGTTGTTCCAGTTGAAATTAAGTATGCGTAATCTCAAATAAATTTTGGGCCACCCCCCAAAATTTACCTATCCTTTCGAATATTTGTAGTGAACTCTCCTATATCACGAAAGGTAGGTTAAATCGTATGAAGAAAACCCAATTTGCAATACTATCATTTTTGGCACTATCACTCGTAGCTGCGAATACGGCTATGGCAAAGTCGGAGAACAATAAGCTCGTATCCGCATCCACTTCCGCATCTGTATCCGTATCCGCAGAGAAAAAGACCGGCCTTGAGAACGCCTTGGAACATGTCAAAAATCCGAAAGCCAGAGCGGCGATCAAACGTGCGCTGGAAAAGAAGAAGCTTAAAGAAAAAGAAAAGCAGCCAGAGGTTAAAACCGACGAACAAATCGTAGCATCAGATAAAGCTGCACTTGCCATTGGATTCGGCGGAAGCGACACGTTATCCAGCGTAACGCAGGCATTGAAGTTGGCAATAACGGGGAAATACGGCTCCACGATCACATGGACCTCCAGCAATACGGCTGTGATCTCCAACGATGGAAAGACGGTAGTTCCTTCGACTAACAGTGATGTCAAAGTCTTATTGACAGCAACGATTACAAAAAACAATATTACGACAACGAAAGTGTTCGAAGTTACTGTTAAAGCAAAGCTCACCGACGCGCAAATCGTAATAGCCGACAAAGCTGCACTTGCCATAGGATTCGGTGGAAGCGACGATACCAGCTTTGTCACTTCACCGCTGACGCTCCCGGCGAAAGGCGCTAACGGGTCTGTCATTTCGTGGATTTCCAGTAACCCGGCCATTATCTCCAATGACGGAAAGACCGTAATCCGTCCGGTTATCGGTCAAGGGGATGCTGTGGTTACCATGATTGCAAGGATAAAAAGCAACGGTGTTACGGATACCAAATTGTTTACGCTAGTCGTAAAACAACAACTTAACGATGCGGATAAAGTAGCGGCCGATAAAGCCGCTCTGTCGATTACCTTCACGGAAGGCGAATCAGCGGGCAGCGTAACCTCCAAGCTGACGCTGCCAACGTTAGGAGTTAACGGGTCGACAATCACATGGGTGTCCAGCGCTCCTGCCGCTATTTCTAATGACGGGAAGACTGTAACTCGTCCAGCTGCTGGACAAGGCGATATTTACGTAACTCTAATCGCTACGATCACAAGCAACGGTGTATCGGATTTGAAAACGTTCAGCGTAGTCGTCAAGCAACAGCTTACCGACGCTCAGAAAATGGCTGCGGACAAAGCGGCGCTCCAAATCGGATTTAGCGGAACCGATACCTCCGGAAGCGTGACCTTAAAGCTTTCGTTACCAGTCGTTGGCGTGAATGGTTCCACGATCGTCTGGTACAGCAGCAATACCGCAATTATCGCCGACAACGGGACGGTCATTCGTCCAGCGGCTGGAACCGGCGACAAGACGGTGACTTTATCTGCCGTTATCATCAGCAATGCTTCCGTCGATACGAAAGCATTCACGGTTACGGTAAAGCAATTACCTTAATGAAAATATCGCGAATAATTGAAAACAAATAGAGGGATGTCCCATAAGAGTATGATCTTATGGGACACCCCTCTATTTGTTATACATTCTCTAAATTAGCAAGACCCCTATATTAAACTTGAGGCTACTACCAAGTTGTTTAAGTAGCGGCAAAACTACCAGAAATTCAATCCCAATAGCTCATTAAAGATCAACTAGTAGCGCAAGTGCTACTAATAACCCCCATGTACCCCGAATTAGGTTTTTGGCGTCAAATTAGTGGTATGAAAGCAAGTAAATCATGATTTATCGGTTGAACCCTTGATATTAGAAGCACTTTTACCCCAAATTCTCTAAGACACTATCAGCCCTTTTAATTATGCTGTTGGATAAGCTCCAGAAACGCCCTGCCATACTTGATATATTTAGCCTCTCCAATTCCTTTGACCGCTCTCATCGCTTTCTCGCTGGTCGGCATCACGTTACACATTTCTCGAAGCGTGGCATCGTGAAAAATAACAAAAGGAGGCATGTTCTCCTCATCCGCAATTGTCTTGCGAAGCCGACGCAACGCGTCAAACAGATCGGGATTGCGAAGAGCTGAAGTTTCTGAACTCGCTGAACGCGAAGAAGATGCTCGGCTGCTGCGGATAGTCGGCGGAGCTGCCGGCTCCACCCTTTGGTAAACCTTCTCCTCGCCGGACATCACTTCGCGCACCTGCTCCGTAAGCTGGATCACAGGATAAGCCGTATCTGACATTCGCAAATATCCGTCCGCTACCAGCGAGTGAATAAGCTGTACGACTTCCTTCTCCGGCGTCTTTCTCATCCGGCCATAAGTCATGAGTCTATCGAAACCAAACTGCCGCACCTTTGCATCGTTTGCACCCCGCAGTACCTTCGCCGTGAGAGTGACTCCGAATCGCTGACGCATCTCCGATATACATGCAAATACAAGCTTTGCTTGCTCCGTTACGTCCTTCTGCTCGCGCTGATCCGTACAATTGGCACAGGTCCCGCAGGGCTCGCTATCTTCTTCTCCGAAATAGCGGACAATCGTGCGCTGCAGGCAATCCCCGGTATGAGAATATTGCACCATTTCGTTAAGCAGACGATAATCATTTCTCTTCCGCTCCTCATCCGCTTCACTCTGCTCGATGAAGAACTTCTGGGTCACCACATCTTGAGGAGAGAAGAGCAATACGCATTCTCCCGGGTCCCCATCACGCCCTGCGCGGCCCGCTTCCTGGTAATAAGCCTCGAGGTTTTTCGGCATATTGTTGTGGATCACAAATCTTACATTGGACTTGTCGATTCCCATACCGAAAGCATTTGTCGCCACCACGACCTGCAGATCGTCCCGCTGAAAAGCATCCTGAGTCCGTCCCCGCTCTTCTTCGCTAAGACCTGCATGATACTTCCCCGCAGGCACTCCGAGTCCGCTGACAAATGCTTGAACACTTTCCACCTCACGGCGGGTCGATGCATAGATAATACCGGATTGCCCGGGATGATCTTGGATAAACCTTGCAACATACTCGCGCTTGTCCGCATTGCGAACAACGTTCAAGGCAAGGTTCTCACGCGCATAACCCGTAGTCACCCGTACTGGAGCTTGCAGCTTCAACCGATCTACGATATCATCCTTCACCACATCCGTTGCCGTAGCCGTGAAGGCAGCCATGACCGGGCGCGGGTGAATATCGCGCAATAAGCGGATAATTGTCATATAGCTCGGACGGAAATCGTGGCCCCATTGCGATACGCAATGGGCCTCGTCCACAGCCACAAGCGGTACCTCAAGCTCTCTCACGAGCTCGCGGAAATGCTCGGATTCCAGCCGCTCCGGAGCAACATAAAGCAGCTTGTAATGGCCTTCAGCTACATTCCGCATTCGTTCATTCGTCTCTCTTCCAGACAGTGAGCTATTAATAAACGTCGCTTCTATGCCGGCTGCATTAAGTGCATCTACCTGGTCTTTCATAAGCGAGATAAGCGGCGAAATCACGATTGTTACCCCGGGAAGCAGAATCGCCGGTATTTGGTAACAAATCGATTTACCCGCTCCAGTCGGCATTATTCCAAGTACATCCTTGCCGGATAGAATCGCTTCAATTAACGTGCTCTGCCCGCTGCGAAACTGATCATAACCGTAATAAGTCCGTAAAGCCTCTATCGCTGCTGGATTCATTTCAACCTCCTTGAGAGTTGTTAATCATTCTAAGCATATATCAATTACCCGGAAGCCATGGCGATGCCTCGCCTATGTGGTAAATGTGTAAAATATGCAACGCCCGCGTACAGACGGTGTAAAGCAGCTTGCGATCCTTCTCCTTGCCGTAGTTAGAGGCAGAAGCATCCCATACAAGTACGGCATCGAACTCTATTCCTTTGGCTAAATAGGATGGCAGCACCGATACACCCTTCGGCAGCTCGGCTGAACCTCCCGTTACGAGCGTAACTGGCACTTCGTCCGGCAATTGCTCCTTCAGTAAAGCTGAAGCGTTGCCCGTCTCATGTGCCGTCTTCGTAATGACACCGATTGTCCCGTGGCCTTGTGCCAGCAAAGCATTAATGTCCGCCGCGATCAGCTTTCCCAGCTGCGAGCCATCTCGACAAGGCACAACCTTCGGCTCCTCCCCTTTGCGCTGGAACGGCATAATCTCAGCTGCATCCTCCGGTGCCAATATACCCTTCGTATATTCAACGATCGGCTCCGTCGACCGATAGCTTGTCGTCAACCGCAGCACCGACGTCTCCTCCGGCGCCATCAATCTCGTCCAGCCGCTGAATCCGCCGCTCTCCTGAGATTGAATATAGATCGCTTGATTGAAATCTCCCAGTACCGTCAGCCGTGCGCGAGGATATCTCCGCCGCAGATAAGCGGCTTGGAACGGCGAATAATCCTGCGCCTCATCCACGAAAACATGCAGAATATCGCCTTCAACGCGACGAAAGCCTTCTAAGCCCTCTAGAACATACATGAGCGGAGTGGCATCCTCATGGTCAATTTTTTTGCGCCCCATCGTCTCTTCGGCACGCTGAGACATCCACTCCCAGCCTGCCGGAAGCTTATTGTCGGGGGAGCAAGCACTGAACAGCGTCCGGCTCTCGAACAGCTCTCTGTATGTCGTTACGGCATCTAGAAATCGAAAGCTGCGAACCGCCTTCGTCAGCGGAGCAATGGCCTCCTCCGCAACCCTTCGGCGCAGCCTGGCGCTCATTTGCTCCTCATCATCGAAGGCTTCATCATGAAAGCCGCCGCTTCGCCGAACATCTACATAAGCGCGCTGAATTTCCTCACCGTCAACAAGCTCGGCCGCTTCTTCCACCCAAGTCTCGTCAAGCTGGGATTCCACCCAGCTTTTCAAGCGTTCAAGCAGCCATCTGCGTAATTTGGATGCACGTACTCCGAAGCCTTCTGACGCTCGCACACTATAGAATCGCTCGGACATCTCCTCAGGAGATACGATCATTTCAGTTCGATAACGGAGTGGATGGAATCGAACGCCTTCCTGCTCCAATCGTTTCAGGTAACTCTCTACCGTAATAAAGAAATGCTCAGAACCCTTATAGCGAACTGCCAGCTCCCTCGCTTCACCTTCAGGAATTCCGTCTTCGGCGGCCAATGCTTCTGTCTGCGCGAAGAGATCCTCCACCTCAAACCTGCGGCCTAACCTCGCTTCTATCAGCTCCCGGAAAGTCATCTGCCGCATATTCGCTTCGCCCAGATCAGGCAGCACACGAGAGATATAGCCTTTGAACACCGGGTTGGGAGAGAACAGAATGATCTGATCCTGGGTTAACGTCTGCCGGAATCGATAGAGCAGATACGCAATCCGCTGCAACGCCGCCGACGTTTTCCCGCTCCCCGCCGCACCTTGCACGACCAGCAGTCGGTGTTTTTCATCCCGGATAATCTGGTTCTGTTCTTTCTGTATTGTAGCCACGATGCTTTTCATAGACGTATCAGAGCCTTCGGATAATACCGCCTGCAGAATCTCGTCTCCAACCGTCTCGGAAGTATCGAATAAATGCTTCAGCTGTCCGCCTCGAATCACGAACTGCCGCTTAAGCTTCAGCTCCCCAACCCTCTCTCCATCCGGTATACGATACGAAGCCAGACCCGGCTCATGATCATAGAACAAACTTGATACCGGCGCGCGCCAATCGTAGACGAAGAACGTCTCCCCATCCTCGCCGACAAGAGAAGCACGACCTATATAGATAACTTCGGTTTCACTGCCCTTTTCCGCGAAATCGATCCTTGCAAAATAAGGCGAGTCAAACTGCCTAGTCAATTTATCTACTGTTTCCGAAGCAACCCGGTGACTGCGCTCCCTCTCGGCAAGCAGTTCAACCTGCTGGGTGATGCTGCTCCACGTCTCCCCGACCTCCGTCGAGTCGGAGAAGCTCATCCGCACGTCATCCCAGAATTCCTTACGAATCCCAACGACGTCTTCTCTACGATCTCCGAGCAAAGACAGCTCCTTACGCATGCGCCGGCTAACCTGCTCGAGCACTTCAAGCAGCCTTTTCTCTTCCTCATCGCGAGGCGTATCCATTTCGATCATTGTTGTTTCCACTCCTTACACAAACCTTCGTATTCTATGTTGTATCATGCACACTTTGCGAGCGCAACCCTTAGAGCTGATTTATAGTTCCCTCAAAATAATGTATTCACGCTCCAGCTAGTTCCCACATATAAATAAGATGGTGAAATCTTTGTTTAGGACTGGGGGCTTGACAGAGCATGCCGCACGAAGACGAACAACGGGAATTAGAATACGCCATTTCGGAAATAACGGAAATCGCAAAAGGCTTCGGCCTTGATTTCTACCCGATGCGCTACGAGATTTGTCCATCGGACATCATCTATACATTCGGCGCTTACGGGATGCCAACTCGCTTCAGCCATTGGAGCTTCGGTAAAACCTTCAACAAGATGAAGATGCAGTATGACCTTGGCTTAAGTAAAATCTACGAGCTTGTCATCAACTCCAACCCCTGCTATGCCTTCTTACTCGACGGTAATTCCTTAGTCCAGAATAAGCTTATCGTCGCCCACGTTCTGGCGCATTGCGATTTCTTCAAGAACAACGCCCGTTTCTCAATCTCCAATCGCAATATGGTGGAGAGCATGTCGGCAGCGGCCGAGAGAATCAGCCAGTACGAGATTGAGTATGGAGCACCTCAGGTCGAGCGATTCCTCGATGCGGTTTTGGCGATTCAGGAGCATATCGATCCGGGGCTTCATAGACCCTATGGCTTAGACAAAAAACATTACATGGAGCTGCAGCTTAAACGGGATAAAGCCAAAGACCGGAGTGCAAAACCTTCCTTATCCCCTTATGAGGATCTCTGGGATTTGGAGAGCTTCGAGGACAGCAACCGCTCTAACCAACAAGCACAAATACCCGCTGAAGCCCGCAGATTCCCACTCAATCCGGAGAAGGATCTCGTTTGGTTCATTCAGGAGTTCTCCCCTGCAATGGAGGACTGGCAGCGTGACATAATGAGCATTCTACGTGAGGAAATGCTATACTTCTGGCCTCAGATTGAGACGAAAATCATGAACGAAGGCTGGGCTTCCTACTGGCACCAGAAAATCATGCGGGAGCTCCCGCTGACAAGCGAAGAGACGATCGAATATGCCAAGCTCAATTCCGCTGTTGTCCAGCCTTCACGCCATTCCATCAACCCCTATTACCTTGGTCTCAAAATGTTCGAGGATATCGAGAAAAGATTCGGTCAGGAGAAAATCTTCGAGGTTCGCGAGCTGGATTCCGATCCTTCCTTCATGCGCAATTACTTAACAAAGCAACTAACGGATGAGCTCGACCTTTATATATTCGAGAAGAAAGGACAAGAGTGGAAGATCACAGAGAAGGCTTGGGAAACAGTCCGTGATCAGCTTGTGTTCATGCGCGTGAATGGAGGGTTTCCGTACTTGGAGGTAACAGACGGGGATTGGCAGCGTAAAGGCGAGTTATATATCACACACCGCTTCGAAGGAACCGAGCTTGATTTGAAATATGTTGAGCGCACGCTTCCTTACTTGGTGCAGTTGTGGGGAAAGCAGGTCCATCTGGAGACGATTTCAGATGATAAGAGAGTCCTGTTCAGCTGCGACGGTAAAAAAACCTCGCGTAAAAATGTGTAGGACTAAGGAGATTGGTTTAACCTATTCCTATAAGGAAAGGAGAGATTCTATTATGAATCCAAATCAATCACCCAACCTATCGAGTGAAGTAGCCGTGCAGCATCCAAGCTCATTTCCCCCTCAGCATCAGGATCGTCAGCCCGGTTTAGAGAAGGACATGAATCCGCTGCCTGAAGCGGAATCCCCCGTTTATCTGCCTGCCGGCAAGCTGAAGGGCAAGGCAGCTATCATCAGCGGCGGAGATAGCGGGATTGGGCGTGCGGTATCGATCGCATATGCCAAGGAAGGTGCAGACGTCGCGATTATTTACTTGAACGAGGACGTCGACGCGCAGGAAACCAAGAAACAAGTAGAAGCCGAGGGAAGGCAGTGCTTGCTCCTTGCAGGTGACATCGGAGACCCTAACTTCTGCAAGCAATCCGTCGACAAAACCATCAGCACCTTAGGGCGACTGGATATCGTCGTCAACAATGCTGCCGAGCAGCATCCGCAGGATAAGCTGGAGCAGATTACGCCTCAACAGCTGGAAAGAACGTTCCGTACGAACGTCTTCGGCATGTTCTATCTTTCGCAAGCGGCAATCCCTCATCTGAAATCAGGATCAACGATTATTAACACAACTTCCGTAACCGCCTATCGCGGCAGTCCTACCTTAATTGATTATTCATCCACCAAAGGCGCTCAAGTCGCTTTCACCCGATCTCTCGCGATGAACGTCATCGAACAAGGTATACGAGTGAACGCCGTAGCGCCCGGTCCGATCTGGACGCCGCTGATTCCTTCCACCTTCGACGCTCAGCAGGTCGCGAAGTTCGGAGCAGACTCCCCGATGAAACGAGCTGGCCAGCCGGATGAGCTAGCACCGGCATACGTCTATTTAGCTAGCTCGGATTCCTCATATATGGCTGGCCAAGTGATGCATGTCAATGGCGGTGAAGTCGTTAACGGTTAATAATAGCCTAGACAAATCTGGCCATTCTCCATTGGGAGAACGGCCAGATTTATTTTGTCCATAATCATTACGCCTGCGCTTGCTTCAACCTTACAGAATTAAAATCCGTTCGGTAGTAGCGGATCATCACAGCTAATCCTAATGCGATGAGAAACGAGTAGAGCGCAAGCCACGCACCAATGCTGCCCCAATCTAACACCATAACAAACAAGTAAGTCAGCGGTACGAACATAAATAAGCTCAACACGAAGGAGGATCGCATTAGGAAGGTCGTATCGCCAATCCCTCTTAGCCCTCCGGCATAGAAGTTATAAAATCCATCGAAAATCTGTAAATATGCAGATACCGTGATCAGATACGCCGCTAATTCATATACGCCTGGGTCATCGCTATACAATCTCGCAATCGGCTCCGCCCAGATTAACTCAGCCGTTCCAAGAGCAATTAAGAAGATGGTCCCCAATATCGCCGTATTTGTCCCTGCCAGCTTGGCTTGACGAGGCTTCCCTTGCCCAATCTCCTGCCCCACGAGAATGGTTGCCGTAGAGCCAAAGGCAAAAGCAGGCATGAACCCGAACGACATCACGCTGAGAGCTACCTCATTTGCCGCTGCCGCCAAATCACCTAGTGTAAGTACGAATATGGTAAAGATATACATCGAAACACTCATCGAGAATTCTTGCAGTCCCAATTTCCCGCTTTCACGCGAAATGAGCTTCAGCTCAAGCCAATCCGGCTTCTGTATTTCCCTTGTTTGGAAACGTCGATGCATCGGCCCCCAGAATACGATCAAGCAGATCACAAGCTGCACGGCTTCGCCAATGAGGATGGCATATCCAGCTCCAATGATCCCCAGTTCCGGTAATCCCCAATGACCATAGGTAAGTCCGTAGGTTAATACAATCATAAGAACGTTTGCCACAATAGACACGACCATGGATATTCGAGTATTACCAACACCGCGGAAGAAGCCATGAAAGACAAAGCTGATAATCCCGAACGACATCGCGTAGAAACGGAGCTCCAAATATGCATTTCCGGTTGCCAATAATTTTTCTGAGCCGCCCGTCAACTTTAACACGGCATCGCTACCAATCCAACCCGCTAAGGCGATGAATAAAGCGACTGCCAAGCTGACGATGAGCGCCAGGTAGGTCCGTTGCATCCCCTTGCGCATTTCTTTAGCTCCGAAATTCTGCGCAACCAGATAATTCACGGAATGACCGATTCCGGAGAAAATAGCAAACACATTATACATAATAATATTGGAAACCCCAACCACCGCAATGACCACAAACCCCAGGTCACCCACCATGATGAGATTAATCGTACCGGTTAATGTCTGTGTCGCAAACGCGAATAAAGATGGGAGGGCTAGTACGAGAATAAGATACCAGCTTTTAAGAAGTTTCATGTTGTATAACCGTCCCTGCTGACTATGATGTTCCCATTCTGCGCGTGTTGGTCCTTTAAGTCAATGCTCAGGGAGGTCTATGTTTTATTCGTTTTTGGTATTACAGCATGGATACGGATCCGCCGATAATCCGCCGTCCAAACCCCCTGATCGTATTGTTTGGGCTTCAAACGCTCGACAGCTTCTTCTATCCAGGTTGCCGCCTCTGCCTGATCTACTTGTGGGAACATCGCCGTTCCGAACATTTCAAGCCAATCTCTCATGCCGTGATCACCACCCTCGAGCCTTGTTGGCCGATCGAAGAGGATTGCACTGCGAACTTCCATTCCTGCTTTCTCGAGCAATAATGTGTACTCGCCGATAGTTGGGAAATACCATGGCATTACGAACATGTTCTCACGACCAAATACCGTTAAAGTTTCCTTGACTGCATAAATAATATCCGCTACATTAAGATATCCACCGAACTCGGCAACCAATCTTCCTCCCGGCTTCAAGCCGCCTGTCATGCTGGCAATTGCTGCTTCAGCATCCTTCATCCAATGAAGGGCGGCATTGCTGAATACAGCATCATATTTCTGATCAACATTCCAATTCATTCCGTCCGCACATTCAAATGTCAGCCCGGGATATTTCTCTCGAGCTCTTTCGACCATTTCCGGGGAAATATCGATTCCTAGCACCTGAGCACCCTTAACTGCAATTTGAGCAGCCAAATCCCCAGTGCCGCACCCAAAATCTACGATTCTCTCGCCAACTTGCGGATTAAGCAAGCCGATTAAATCATCTCCGAAACGAGATACGAAGCTCATAGATTCATCGTAATCATTTGCCTCCCAATGTATTTTCTGCATTTGTTTTTGATCATTCATTGTTCATTTCCCCCTCGTGTTATAACTCGATAGGTAAGTTATACCACGATGAGAGTTATTAGTTAAATATATAAAAACTATTTACACGATAGCTTTTACCTATCTACGATGGCGGCAAATAAAAAACCAAACCTCGGCGGCTTGGCTTGTGATCCTATATGTCTGATTAGCTTACTTTTTCCAGAACAACGATGGTTTCGGAATCATTTTGTACTTTGCCTTGTCTTCTTTGGCCAGATGAGTGACTTTGCTAACATTTGCTTCGGACACAGTGGCAAACTTGCTGCTTTCGTTCCATGGATAATCAAAGTAAACCTTGCGTGCTTTTGGATCAAAAGCCTTGACATGATTCATATTAACCATATTCGTTCGGTCAAGACGCTCGAATCCCATATCCTTGTACATTAAAAGCATTTCTTCCATTGTCGAGGGATAGAAATACATGCCGTCCTTTGTATAGAACTCAGGACCATCCGCCGTCGGTTTAATCGCGATCAGATCCTCAGTATTAATGGTGCATGGATTGCCATCACGGTCGAGCAAACGGAGTTGTTGGGTCATGTCGTCATCCCCCATTCATAATCTGATACTACTTCAATTCTGCTGGAATTTCTGGACGATGAAGGTAGGCTCCGGAAGCGGTGCTTACAAAAACAACAGCAATAAGTGCTAGTACCTTGGAAAGCACAATAATTACTCCTCTTTTCATGAAATCACCTCCTTTTAAAGTTAATTGTTGAAATAGCCTGAAACAGTTGAACCATTACTATGGTAGAGCTTAAAAACACAAAATTTATAGAAACAATTAGAGCAGAAACAAGCTTCAATAAAGGAAAGTATTTGTTCGGTATGCGCGCATGTCCTTCAATATTAGACGGGGCGAATGCAAGAATCAGAATAAGATTAGCCCCGCCGATGATCAGGATTCCTGTATTCGACAAAGGAATGTGGGGAGCGATGGAAATTAAAATAACTGAAAGAAATGAGCAATGAATTGCTTTACTAAGGTGCAATCCTCCGGAGAAAAATCTTAGTAAAACAAAAGCCCCAAGTCCTAGCATTGTCTTTCCGAAAGCTCCAGTTAAGAAACCTACTATGCTAATAAAGAAGAGAGTAATTAAAGTATTCATAAGTACTTCAATCGAAAACTTCATGACCGCAATACTTGCCGTCCTGTCAGGTTCTATTCGTTTGATTGCTTCAGCTAATCGAAGCGCCATAGCTTCAACCATTTTTTGTCCCATCTCTTTTCATAGATGTATAGATTAAGCCAACCAAGACGATGAATAAAAAAAATGATATGAATAGAAAAGGAGGTTTTTTTGAAATTAAAAATAGTAAATTAGCCCAGACAGTAACAATAACGGATAATGTAAAGAAAATAATGAAGAGTCTGTTCTCTTTGACGAATATTCTTTTACGTTTAAACTTGCTGCTATTATCGATGAAGCTGAACCCGCCCTTTTGAAAATAAGTAACCAACGCGATCATGAACATAGTAAATGCTGTAGCGGCTTGAATAATAAAAGCATTTTTCGTATAAGGGGCGATTTCTTCTAGCAACCCTAATTGCAAAACCAAAACAATAAGAATCGTTTGAACAATAAAGAAAACAACCTGCCCTGTAACTGCCATGATCGCAGCATTCAACACATGGATTCTTAAAAAAAAGATAAAGAAAAATATATATAAAGAAATATGAATAAGAGGGGATACGGTTTGAAGTGATTCCATCTGAAGTGTATTTGAAACAAAGCACAGCACTAACGAGAATACTCCGAATTTAATTAAATTGTCTTTTACTTCAAAGCGAAACAACACTAGCATTAAACAGAATAATGAAAAATACTCAAGACTTGAGAAGAACAGGAAACCAGCAAAATTCATTATGTAGTGCTCCTCCGTCCAAAATACATCTAAAATATTGAATTACTAACCCTATTCTATCATTTTTTTGAGAAAACGTATCCAAATTTTTTTATTATTTTTGTTATATATCTAAATAATGAATCTTATTCCCTATTATTAATGGTATAAAGTAGTATATACATTTTAATATCTTGGGAGACCCCATACACATGGATACTTTTATTGAATTTCTTAAACTGGATATTTTGGTTGCACAGCCACAAGCCTTTGTTTTTTTATTATTTTGCTTTTCATTTTTAGAAGTGCAACCCCCAAAATTAATTAAGAGACTTGCTATATATGCCTTTATTCACTCTATTTATACAGATATTTTTATTCTAATCCTCCCATTCCATCTGCATCTTATTAACTCTATTTTAGCCTCAACTATTCTCATGTTCTTTCTCTTTCGTGATTTAAAGACTAAGCAAAAGATCTACCTTCTTTTCTTCATATTTTTAGTAGCAATCTTTATGGATATTATTGTTGCAATTATATGTATCCATGTCTTAGGAGTTCCATCTCATGAGGATTTGATTCGGGACTATTTATTTGAAGCAATTACGATTATTTATCCACAAATTGTAATTTTATTTACAGTATCGTGGTTTATCCGCAAACGTAATTTGTTTTCTGCAAAACGATTGTTCTCTATCGTCATGGAAGGTGACCGCAGCACATTAACCAAAGTACTCTCACTTATTACCTTGCAGTTTGTATTAATTGGTGCACTATTATTTGTCCAAACAACAAATGATCCTAATAAGCCGTTAGTTACCGCTATCTTAATTTACATAATTATCGCAGTGAGTTTGTTTGCCTTTGTAGTCATTCTTCGCCTTTTAATCCGCACCCGGGAGCAAGCTATTCGCGTAACCCAAGAGGTTTACTTGGAAGACATCAACAACATGTTCACGTCCATACGCGGACAGCGGCATGACTTTCTGAATCATGTTCAGGTTATTCACTCGATGGTCCAGATGGGCAAGACGGAACAGTTAGAGGCTTATGTTACGGACCTTGTAAAAGAAACGCATGAGGTCAGCGAGCTCGTCCATCATGCTTCTCCCGCGCTGGCTGCTTTTGTCCGTGCCAAAATGACGGTCGCCATTGGCAGAGGGATCCCCTTCACTTATGAGCTGCCGGATCATTGGAATGTTCAAGAATCGTCTATCAAGATCATTGATATTATTAAAATAATGGGTAATCTCGTAGACAACGCATTCGATGAAACAGAGCTTCTTCCCATTAAAGAGCGCAAGGTGCACATCACTGTCCTATTAGAGAACAAAACCATTCAAATTGACGTATCCAACAACGGGCGAAAGCTGGAATCCGAAGATCGAGAGCGCATCTTTCTCCCAGGCTATTCGACTAAGGGAGAGAATCACTCTGGCCTCGGATTAGCGATTATATTAGAACGCGTGAGGCATTACAAGGGTGAGGTCGAGGTGCATTCCGAGGATAACAAGGGAAGTATCTTATTCCGAGTAACTCTACCAGAAGCTTCATTTCCATAATGTTCAGCTTTACTTACATCTACAACTTCCCTGAGAATAACAAGTAACAACTTGCTAGTTTCAGAGGAGAGAGTAGACAGTGAATAAACGATTATTGAAGAGTTTCCTTATCTTATTGCTTACTTTCATCGGCTTTTCCACAGTTTCCATGCCCTATGGGAGTGCTGAAAGCGTAGTTCGTGTTACTTATAATGATCAAGCCATCGTATTCGGACAGAAGCCGATTTCTAGAAAAGGTACAACTTATGCAGAGACACGACCGTTTATTAAACCGCTAGGTTTTCAGATTCATTGGATAAACAATACGAAGTTCCGACTGTCCAAGACAGCTCTTGTCATTGACATGGAAGTGAATAGCATGACCGCGTATGTTAACAGCAGGAAAGTTACTTTAGCAGCTGCTCCCATGAAGGTCGGCGCCACCTTGTTCCTCCCTCTACGGCCCATTGCGGATATCACTGGTCATAAGGTGTCTTGGAACGCTGCAACGAACACAATCGCGATCGAGAGTAGCTCAGCGAACAATACGCCCGCGACTTCTTACCATTCATACAAGATTATCGCTTATTATTCTTCTTGGGGAACTTATCAGAATTATGATGTTTCAGGAATCGATGCATCTAAAATCACTCATATCAATTATGCATTCGCAAATATTAAAGAGGGCAAAATCGTGCTGGGAGATCCATGGGCTGATACCCAGAAGCCATTCCCCGGAGACTGCTCCGATAATAGTTGCCTGAAAGGGAACTTCAACCAGCTGCAAAAGCTGAAGAAAGCAAATCCGCACCTAAAAACGTTAATTAGCGTTGGAGGCTGGACTTGGTCGGGACAATTTTCTGATATTGCACTGACCGCTAGCTCCCGTGCCAAGTTCGCTGACAGTGCCGTGCAATTTATCCGCGATTATAGCTTTGACGGAGTGGACCTTGATTGGGAATACCCGGTATCAGGCGGCCTTGCCAGCAATACCAAGAGACCCTCAGATAAACAGAATTTCACTCTTTTTCTGAAGGAAATTCGAGAAAAACTGAATACCGCTCAGAAGGAAGACGGTAAAACCTATCTGCTAACTATTGCAGGCGGTGCTTTTCCCGGATATGTGCAGAATACTGAAATGGATCAAATCGCCAAGCACTTAGATTGGGTCAACCTAATGACCTATGATTTTCACGGGGATTGGGAGAACGTCAGCAATCATCAAGCGCCGCTATACATGGATCCAAAGGATCCGGTTGCCTACAATGCAAAAGGGAATATCAATTCCACTATATACACCTACTTGAAAGCCGGAATCCCTGCGAACAAGCTCATACTCGGCATACCGCTTTACGGACGCAGCTGGACGGGCTGTGATATCACCAACCAAGGTTTGTATCAATCGTGTAAAGGGGTTGCAGACGGTGTATTGGCGGATGGCATACACGAGTATGGTAACCTTGAGAACCAAGGTTGGATCAATGGTAAGGGGTTTGTGCGTTATTGGAGCAACACAGCCAAAGTGCCTTGGCTTTTAAACAAATCGACCGGTACTTTTATCACTTACGAAGATCCGGAGTCTATTGCTTACAAAGCCAAATATATCAAGTCCAAAGGACTTGGAGGCGCCATGTTCTGGGAAATTAACCAAGACTTCAACCATACGTTGCAGAGTAAGCTTTATCAATCATTAAAATAAGCGATCCAGCATACGACAAAAAGCACCTTCGCAGGTGCTTTTTTTATCGTGCTGCACTATGTTACCGATTTAATAAGCTCCCTACATACCGAAGCAGCTCATTCGCGCATACCGGACAATAACCATGCTCATCTATTAGCCGTTTGGTGACCTCGTTAATACGTTTTAGTTGACTTTCATCCGGCGTTTTGGTCGACGTGGTAATCTTCACTATGTCCTTAAGATCGGTGAACAGCTTCTTCTCGATCGCTTCCCTCAACCGGTCATGCATACTGTAGTCGAACTTCTTTCCCTTACGAGAATAGGCGGATATCCGGATAAGTATCTCTTCGCGGAAAGCTTTTTTTGCATTTTCAGAAACGCCGATCTGTTCTTCGATCGACCTCATTAGCCGTTCGTCTGGGTCCATCTCTTCTCCCGTGAGCGGATCTTTAATCTTCGACCAGTTACAGTAGGATTCGATATTATCAAGATAATTCTCGAACAACGTTCGCGCCGATTCCTCGAAGGAATAGACGAAAGCCTTCTGAATCTCTTTCTTAGCAAGGTTATCGTATTCCTTGCGGGCAACGGATATGAAGTTCAAATCCTTCTCCCGCTCCTCCCTCGTAATCGAAGGATGCTGATCAAGTCCGTCTTTTAACGCACGTAATACATCCAAGGCGTTAATACAGGGAATATTATGCTTAATGAGTGCGCTGGAAATCCGATTGATAACATAACGAGGATCGATTCCAGACATACCCTCTTCAACAAACTCGTTCTGCATTTCCTTTAAATCCGCTTCTTTGTAACCCTCAACCTCTTCTCCGTCGTACATACGCATTTTTTTGACCAAATCCATACCTTGTTTTTTCGATTCCTTTAATCTCGTCAGAATGGAGAAGATAGCTGCCGCACGCAGGGCATGAGGAGCTATGTGGATGTGATTCATATCCGATTGCCCGATCAGCTTCGTATAAATTTTTTCTTCTTCCGATACCCTCAGATTATAAGGTACCGGCATGACGATCATACGGGATTGCAGGGCTTCGTTCTTCTTGTTGGAAATAAACGCTTTATACTCCGATTCATTCGTATGGGCGACGATCAATTCATCCGCGCTAATCAAGGCAAACCTTCCCGCCTTAAAGTTACCTTCCTGAGTCAGTGAGAGTAGATTCCATAGAAACTTCTCATCGCATTTAAGCATCTCCTGAAATTCCATTAACCCCCGGTTGGCCTTATTTAATTCACCGTCGAAACGGTAAGCCCGAGGATCTGATTCCGAACCGAATTCTGTAATGGTCGAGAAGTCAATGCTGCCTGTCAAATCCGCGATATCCTGGGACTTAGGATCCGAAGGACTGAACGTGCCGATACCTACCCGATTTTTCTCCGAGATGAGAACCCGTTCAATAGGCACCTTCTCAATATCCCCGTCGAATTCTGTACGCAGACGCATTTGGCAGGAAGGGCACAAATCACCCTCAATACGCACACCTAATTCCTTCTCCACCTCTGAGCGCAGCTCGCTTGGAATCAGATGAAGGGGATCCTCCTGCATCGGGCATCCTTTAATCGCATAGATTGCACCTCTCTGGGTGCGGGAATATTGCTCCAATCCTTTTTTGAGCAATGTGACGATCGTTGACTTCCCTCCGCTTACAGGGCCCATCAACAGCAATATTCTCTTCCGGACATCAAGTCGTCTAGCTGCAGAATGAAAATACTCTTCCACCAGCTTCTCCATCGTCTGGTCCAATCCAAAAATCTCGGAATTGAAAAAATTATATTTTTTATTACCGCCTCTCTCCTCCACCCCGTGAGAAACGATCATGTCGTAAACCCGGGCATGTGCGGTCATCGCCGGAGTATTGTCACGGCTAAGTAGATCGATATAATCCCGAAAAGTACCTGACCAATGCAGCTTCTCACTTTCGGCTCGATATTCAGAGATCCGACTGAAGATGTCCATGCCGATTCCTCCTCGCTCTCTTTCTCTACCCATCACTGAACGTATTACATACCTATGCGGGCAGATCGGAGAATTTGACCTAACATTGCTTTTACATTCTATAATCATGGAAATATCACATTAAAAATGGAGCCAAAGAGACGTCCTTTTCGTTGCTTATGCTATAATGACGTTATTCTATTCGGTGCTGCGGAGGCTTAAGGAGGTTGGGTCATTGGCCGTTAAATTCGAGACTGAGCTGTACCCGCCGATCAAGAATTTTTTCGCGGGACGGGGTTATGAAGTCAAAGCTGAAATCCGCGGCTGCGATCTTGTTGCCTTTCAAGAGAACCAACCTGAGCCAACTATTGTTGAAATGAAAAAAACTTTTACTTTACCCTTGCTGCTGCAAGGCATCGACCGTCAGAAAACCGGCGGAAACGTTTGGCTGGCTGTGGAGCGCAACCGTACCAAAAAAGGCGCACACAACCAACGCTTTAATGAACTGACAGCGCTCTGCCGCCGATTAAACCTTGGTTTCCTTACCGTCACCTTCTACAAAACGAAAACACCCGTCATTGACGTTTGGTGTGAACCAATAGGAAAAACCCCCAGGTCATCCATAGTTGACTTCATTCAAGCAGCAGAATCTGCGCAATCTTATCAGACAGCAGAAGGCGGGCGTCAAAAAGCAGGACTCACGCGGCTAAAGAAGGAGTTCACAGCACGAAGCGGCGATTATAACATCGGCGGAAGCTCGAAACGGAAGCTAGTGACTGCTTATCGAGAGAAAGCAATCCAATGTGCACTTGCGCTGCACTGTCACGGTCCATCCTCCCCCCGTCAGGTAAGAGATTGGACAAATTGCCCTACAGCGGGTGCACTCCTTCGCAGCAATTATTATGGTTGGTTTACTCGTGTCATCAAAGGCGTATACGAGCTATCTCCATCAGGCCTAGCTGCTCTTCAAGAATATACAGAAGTTACTGCGGTATGGGTGAATCAGTTCCCGTGGGCCAAACAGCGGATAAGCTCGGAAGTAAACTAGTGTTTAGGAGACGGTCATTTATGAACCCATTAGAAATTGAGCTGGGTCCCATGGAATCCTTCCCGCAATTCCCAGCGGAAGTTATCTTAGAGGATATTCCTTATTGGCTTGTCCGGACAACCGAAGGTGAATATCGCTTGCTATTGGCTATTTGTCCACATGCCGGAGGAGAGATTCGTCCGCTGAATGACGTCCTATTCTGTCCGCTTCATTTTTGGACGTTTAACTCTGAGAATGGAGTATGCCTGAACGATCCTGACGAAAAACTTATGCAACGTAAAGTCGAGCTCCGAGAAAACCTTCTGTATGCGGTTGGACATAACCACTAGCTTTGAGACCATCGACCGGTGAATTCCTCGATACTCTCTACTAACTTTGTCACGCCGAGCTTCATTTCCCGATCATCAGCAAAAGCATGCGTGATTCTTACCGTATTGCTTTTCGGATCACTTACGTAAAACGGGGCTCCCGGCTGGAAAATCAACCCTTTTAACCAAGCCCCACGAAGCAGCAACTCCCCTTCCAATCCGGACGGCAGGCTGATCCATAGATGCGGCCCTCCTTTAGGTTGAACCCAATTCAGATCCGTAAGACGTTTCTGTTCCAATTGCTCTGTCATTCTTCTCATTCTCTCTTTGCATTGAATCCTGAGCATTTCGATTAACGGCTCCAAAGGCTGCTCCTCTATAAACTGAGATAACGCTCGTTGCTCCAAAACATTAACAAATATGTCATTGCGGAAATTTTTCTCTGCTGGTTTTGTGTAAAGCAATTCAGGAGTTCCCACAATCCAACCCATACGTAAACCAGCAATTAGACCCGGCGGGAGCTGGCCGATAGAGAGTGTTCCCGGCTCCATTCTTTTGTGCGAACGTTGCTCATCCGAATGATATAAGAGCATCTCCTGCCGATCATCGGTAACAAGCAGAACTCCGGCTTCTCTGCATCTGTGATGAACAGCCAATTTGTTTTCCTGGCTCCAGTTGACCCCTTCTGGATCCGTGCAGGATGGAGAAATATACACCATTCTGGGACGATATCGATATAAAGCGTTCGTTAAAGCCTCAGGGTCCATCCCCCTTCGATCTCCCTCCACCGCCTCTACTTGCATGCCTGCTTTGCGAAATGCTTGCAGCGAGGTTCTGGAAGTAAGCCTTTCGGTCAATATCGTGTCTCCACGCACGAGCACATTTTCCAAGAGCCAGTTGATTGCACCATCTGCTCCATGCGTTATAATGATCTGGCCGCTATTCCCTCCTGTCTTCCCCTTTAACAATCCCTGTGCCAATTGCGTTCGAAGCTTCTCTTCACCACGGCTCTCCTGTCTATTCGGACTTGACCCATGATGTATTGCCTCTACTGTCGTCACACCTGAAGCAGACGCAGCTTCCACTCGCTCCTCCCAATCAGCCCAGGAAACCAAACCTTCCTTAGGCCATCCACCCATCCAATTAATGATTGAACTCAAGGCGATCCCTCCCCTCGACGATCTTGGCCTTCATTATTTATATGCCTGCATTGCGAATAACAAATCCTCCTCAATTAATCAAATTAAAATTTTTACGGAAACACAGAACGCGGCAAACAAAATAACAGGTACATGACCTCCTGGAATAGGGTAATGTACCTGTTATTGTTCTTATGTTTGAAACACTTCCGCAATTTTATCGGCTGCCCATTTCAAATCGGACTCCGAAATGATAAGCGGCGGAGCAAGGCGGATCACTCTCTCATGCGTTTCTTTACAAAGCATTCCAAGCTCCTTTAATTTCTCGCAATACGGACGAGCATGTCCTTTCGTTTCGATCGCAATGAACAGCCCTCTCCCGCGAATATCGACAATCTCCGGATTTCGGATCATGCGAAGCAATGCCAGCATTTCGGCTCCAAGCCTGTTGGAGCGTTCGGCCAGCTTTTCCTCCTCTGTTACACGCAAAGCCGCCAAAGCCACCGCAGAGGCCAGCGGATTACCGCCGAAGGTGGAGCCATGTGAACCAGGTTCGAACAACCCGAGAACAGAACTGTCCGCCGCCACGGCAGACACAGGCAGGACGCCTCCTCCAAGTGCTTTTCCCATAATATAGACATCTGGAACAACACCCTCCCAATCGCAGGCGAATCTTCTGCCTGTGCGTCCGAATCCTGTCTGGATTTCATCAGCCATAAAGAGAACTTGCCGCTCCGTACAAAGCGCGGCTGCTTGACGCAAGTATCCATCCGGCGGGATCACAATACCTGCCTCACCTTGAATCGGTTCCACCAGAAAGGCAACTGTGTTCGGGGTTATCGCATCTTGCAGCGCTTTTATGTCCCCGTAAGGAATAATTCGAAATCCAGGCAGAAAAGGTCCAAAATCTAATCGATAGGACGGCTCTGATGAAAAAGAAGTCACTGCAATCGTACGACCGTGAAAGTTGCCAGCACAAACGACAATTTCCGCTTGGTCGTCTGGAACGCCTTTCACTCGATAGCCCCAGAGGCGCGCCGCTTTGACAGCGGTTTCTACCGCTTCTACCCCCGAATTCATCGGCAGCACCATATTCTTCCCTGTCAGTTCAGTCAACAATGTGAATAGCTCGGAAAGCGGCTCGTTATAGAAGGCTCTGGATGTTAACGTTACAAGATCCGCTTGCTTCTTCAACGCCTCGATAATTCTCGGGTGGCGATGACCCTGATTCAAGGCGGAGTATCCGCTCAGCATATCCATATAGCGATTGCCTTCCGGATCCTCAACCCATACCCCCTCCGCTTTGGTTATGACAATCGGCAGAGGGTGGTAATTATGTGCGCCAAGACGTTCTGTTTGTTCAATGGCAGCTGAAGTTCGGCTTCGAGTAGTCATGCTTATCTCCCCACGGCATTTTTCCTGGAAGTTAATTTCGCTTGGGTAAATTGCAGCAAATAGTCGTAGCCGCCTGCTTTCGAATCCGTGCCAGACATATTAAATCCACCAAACGGATGGGCACCTACCAGAGCGCCTGTGCATTTACGATTAATGTATAAATTGCCGCAGTGCATGTTTTCAAGGGCATAAGCGATACGATCCTCTTCACTCGAAAAGTAAGATCCCGTTAATCCAAATTCCGTATTGTTGTAGAAGTCAATCGCTTCCAGCCAGTTTTCAGCAACCCCGATGGCAAGAACCGGTCCGAAGATTTCTTCCTGCATGATTCTAGCATCCGGTTTGACGTCGGCAAATACGGTTGGCGCTATATAAAATCCGTTTCCTTCGGCAATTGTTCCGCCGGTAAGCAAACGCCCTTCCTGCTTTCCAACCTCGATATATTCCAAAATCTTCTCGAACGATCTGCGGTCAACAACCGGACCTGCGGGATAATTGTCTTCCGGCAGTCCGATTTTTATCTTATTTGTTAGAACGGTTATTTTATCCAATAGCTCGGAATAAACGGATTTCACGATAATGGCGCGCGAGCCAGCCGAGCATTTTTGACCCTGGAACCCGAAAGCGGAAGCGACAATGGCGGCAGCCGCTTGGTCTAAATCCGCCGTTTCGTCTACGACAATTCCGTCTTTGCCGCCAAGCTCAGCCACGACGCGTTTGATCCAGACTTGACCATTCGCGGTATCTGCAGCTATTCGGCTGATCCTCAAGCCGACTTCCTTAGAGCCCGTAAAGTTAATGAACCGCGTTTTCGGGTGGGAAGTAAGATAATCGCCCACCTCGGCCCCGCTGCCCGGGATGTAATTGATGACACCGGAAGGCAGCCCGACCTCTTCCATTAAAGCGACAAACTTATGAGCAATGACCGCGGTCGGGCTCGCCGGCTTTACGAGTACGGTATTGCCGCAAACAATAGCGGCGGAGGTCATTCCAGCGAGAATGGCCAACGGGAAATTCCAAGGAGGGATAATGGCCCCGACACCTAGCGGAATATAAGTAAGCTTGTTTGTTTCCCCGCTTATTGGTGTTAAGGGACGATGCGTATTCGTTTCGCTCAATCGAATCACTTCCCTGGCATAGAAATCAAGGAAGTCAATCGCTTCCGCCGTATCGGCATCGGCTTCTGCCCAGTTTTTACCTGCTTCGTATACCATCAGTGCCGAAAACTCGTGTTTCCTCTCCCGCATGAGGTCAGCAGCCTTGAACAGGTATTCCGCACGCTCTGCGACAGCCGTTTTCTTCCAGCTCTCGAACGTCTGGAGGGCGACCTGCATAGCTCGTTCAACCAACTCCAGAGAAGCCTTGCTTACATTTCCGACAACCTCGCTTTTATTGCCCGGATTGATCGAAACGATTTTGTCCGCAGTCATCACCTTATCGGCGCCGATAACCAACGGATAATCTCTTCCCAGCTCCGCTTTGACTTTGATCAGAGCAGCCCTCATTGCCTGTTTTTGTTCCTCAAGTTCAAAATCGGTAAACGGCTCATTGCTAAAAGGTCTTTCTAAACGGTTGCTCATCATTACCACACTCCTATTACTTTCTTATATTTTTGAGAACAAACCATACGTTAGCTGGGCGTTCAGCCAGTCGACGCATAAAGTATCCAAACCAATCTTCTCCGAAAGGCACATAGATTCGGACGCGGTACCCTTCTTTAACCAATTGCTGCTGCAGTTCTTCGGAAATTCCATATAACATCTGGAATTCAAATTGGTCGTACGAAATGTCATTTTCATGTATAAAAGATTTCATCTCTGCAATGATGGCTGCATCATGGGTAGCTATGGCGGTATAGTTGCCGTTCCCTAAATGCTGTTTAATGATTTTCCTGAAATTATCATCCACTTGTTTCTTCTCTGGATATGATACTTTCGGAGATTCCTTATAGGCTCCTTTCACCAGACGAAGGTTCGCATTTAGCATGTTCAATGCCTGAATATCCGCTTCGCTGCGAAACAGATAAGCCTGAATAACAATACCAACATTGTCGTAATCCAGGCGGAGTTCTTCGTAGATATCCAAGGATACCTGGCAATGCGAGAAATCCTCCATATCAATACGCACAAAATTCCCCAGCTCTCTGGCGCAAGTCAATATGCTTCGCATATTTCGCACACATAGCTCCTTGCTAATATCCAAACCAAGGGAAGTCATCTTTAAAGACAAATTGGATTGGATACCAGACGCTGCAATGACTTGCAAGGTTTGGATACACTGTTGGGCGGCTTCAATCGCTTCCTGCTCATTCCTAACAAACTCACCCAAATGATCCAGAGTCGCCTGCTTTCCTTCCTGATTCAATCTTTGCACGGCGCGGATCGCCTTATCAATCGATTCACCTGCCACAAAGCGTTTTGCCCCGAATTGCAATCCATACTTACGGGCGTATTTCTTAAAGAAGCTGCTTCTTCCGAGAAATTGAAACGTATTTCTCATGAAAGACTCCATTCGCACCCCCCGCAATCACACGATGATATTATTGTTCAATAATGAACAATTTCGTTTATTTATCTGTATTGTAAAATATTATATTTAATATGTATACACTTTTGTTCAAGTTTTGAACACATATTTCCAAAAAAAAAGAGGCTCATTATGGGTAAGCCCCTTGCTAACCTATTAGAATTAAATCCCAAGCAAATCTCATTCCTAGTCTTATTAGAATTCAATTCCGTATTCTTTCATTTTTTTGTAGAGCGTTCCCCTTGATATGCCCAGCATCTTGGCGGCGGCACTTTTGTTCCCGTATACTTTCCGTAAGGTATCGTTAATAATTCCATTCTCGTCTTGGTCGCTGAGACGTGTTTTCAGAGGGATGTCCTCCTCGATCATATTCACCTCAAGCGTTTCCTCCGATATCAAACCTTGCGGAAGGTGCTCCTCTGTGATGATGCCGCCATCGCTGACAATCACGATTCTCTCCACGATGTTTCGCAGCTCCCGCATGTTTCCCGGCCAAACATAATTCATTAACGCATTCATTACTTCCGGATCGATTTTAGGAATGTGTTTATTGTATTGGAATGAAAACTCGCGAACAAACGCCTGTACAATTTCGGGAATATCCTCCGTTCGTTCACGGAGGGGCGGTAATTCAATTCCCATCACATTCAAAGCATAATATAGATCTTCGAGAAACTGTCCCTGCTCCATTAAGGTTCGCAGCGGTACGGTTGTGCTTGCGATAATTCGCGTGTCTGCATGAATGGCTTCCCCGCCGCCGATTCGTTCGAAGGAGCCGATCTTTAAGTATTGCAACAGCTTCAATTGAATATTTAGCGGTACCTTGTCAATATCCTTGAGCAAAAGCGTACCGCCGGCTGCAAGCTCCAATCGACCCGGTCTGCCCTGGTCTTCTTGACTTGTAAAGGCTCCGCCTTGATAGCCGAACAACTCTGTTTCCAACAGCCCTCCCGGTATCGCTCCACAATGAAGCGACATGAAAGTCCCGTTCTTTCGTCCACCCTGATGGTGAATGGCATGAGCAAGCATTTCTTTGCCTGACCCCGCCTCTCCAGTCAGCAGTACAGGTTTATTTATCCAGGCGAATTTTTGCGCAAGCTCCAAAACACGCTTCATGGCGTGCTCCTCCCCGATAAAAGCGGTAAAAGGATTATCCTCCTCGAAGCTCGCCGGAATTGCGGAGTAAAGCTTCTCGTTTAGCCGCACGACTCGGGAGATATCCTTCTCAGTAGCGATCCCGCCGATGATCCGATTATTATCGATAATGGGGGAAGCGTTGATCAGCACATGCGTATTGGGGGCCGATTGATGATACATTTGCCGGACCGCTCGCCCCTCGGTTAGAATCCGATGGAGCATAATAGAGTCTTTGTCGAAATGATCCCCGATCTTTCTGCCGATGATTTCTTTCTTGGTAATCCCGTATATCTGTTCCGCTGCCTGATTCCAAAAGATGACCCGGCCCTCTTGATCGACCGCAGTCACAGCGTCATTGACCGTTTCAACCATGGTGTGCAAGTAGGAGCTTAGCTGTTGCTTTTCTTTCAACAAACAGGTTATGATCGCAGCGGTCGTCACGACTCCTTGAATTTCGGACTGACTTTCGCCGATCAGGATCGGCAGGTCTGATGTAAATTCCATATCCTCAAGCTGTGATAAAGAATATACGGGCGAATGGATATGACCAGTCCGAGCGATCCATTCCTTTACTGACATATCGGGATCGGAAAGCAGTATATATGGACTTTCACCGCAGGAAATAATATACGCGAAAGCATCATTTACAATAACAAAACGGTTGTGCTGCAGCTTTGCGTACACATCCGTTAACGTCTCATCCGGCTTGACCAAAATAATAGAGGAGTCGACGTAGATCTGTTCGAAATTGAACATGTCAGCGATATCCTTTCCTTCGATTCTTTAACTACTAACTTATCATAGAAGGGAAACCAAATCCAACTACTGATAGAGCAAAAAAAACGAGTATGCACGAAATTCCAATGTGCACACCCGGTCATTTTTTGCCCTGTCTTTTTTGTGCGAGGAAACCTCTACTTCTTGGAAAGACGTTCCCATTGCTTGTCCATTTCGCTGAACATACTGTTTCGGTTCTTGTTCTTCACATATGACTGTATTATCGCACCTAATTCGTTGATCAGCCCATCAGGATAATTGAACCAGTGCCATGAAAGCACCTTTCCCGCTGCGCTGTAAGCCATAATATCGCTAGCAATTGGACCGAGTGCTTTTTCATCCTTTACTTCGATCGACTTAAACGCCGGAATGAATTTGAACTGATTAACGATGTAGTCTTTGCCCACATCCGACGTAACGAGCCAGTTGAGAAACTCCTTCGCTTCTTCCTTAACCTTGGAGTTTTTATTGACAACCCAATTACTCGGGACACCCACTAACAGCTTATCATTTTCCTCCGCATTATCGTTAATCGGCATCGGCAGCACGCCCATATTCAAGTTCGGCGAGATTTTGTCAATCTGTACCTGAGTCCAATTACCTTGCTGCATCATCGCAGTCTCACCGCTGGCGAAAAGAGTCACCTGCGTATTATAATCCGTTGTTAACGGGTTTTTGTTGCTGTTGTCCAGCGTCAAATCAAGCATGTTCGCCCATTCCTCGAACACCTTGTCTCCAGCGATTTTAACCTTACCCTCATTCTTCTCGGTTACCCATTGAGTCGGATTATCATGATGTGCTACCCCGACATTAAAGTTATGAATTCCGAGAACCCACCATTCCCCATATCCATTGGCAAATGGGATCATGCCGGCTGCTTTGAGCTTGCTGCATGCATCCTTTAGCTCAGACAACGTCTTGGGCAACGTCGTGATGCCTGCTTTTTGGAACATGTCCTTGTTATAGATAAACCCATACCCTTCCATGTTCATCGGCATTCCGAAAAGCTTGCCATCTTTAGTCATCGGTTTTTTAGCTACATCCAGAACATCTGCAACCCAAGGCTGATCGGTTAAATCTTCAATCTTATCTGCCCACGTAATCAATTCGTTAAAACCGCCGTTGTTGAAAACATCCGGTTCCGCACCCGACGTAAATTTCGCTTTTAAAGCCGCTCCATAATCCGCACCGCCACCGACCGTTTCAATATTCAGCTTAACGCCCGGGTGCGAGCTTTCATATTCGTTTTTCAGTTTATCCAGCGCTTCGGCAATTTCGACTTTAAACTGAAACATATTGATGGTTACATTTTTGGCGGGCGGCGGGCTTGCCGTACCGGTAGCCCCGGGCGCAGGAGCTGTTTCATCATTTCTTCCAGCACATGCATTAAGTAACAACCCTAACATCATAACTACCATGAATAAAACGAATTTTCTTTTCATTACCGTGCCTCCTCTTTGTATCTAACCTTTTACTGACCCCGCTGTAATTCCTTCAATGATATGCCGCTGAAGAGAGAGGAAAAATACCACTATGGGCGTTATCCCCATGACAAGCGCCGCAAGCGCCAAATCCCACTGTTTCGTATATTGCCCGAAAAACGAGAATGTCGATAAAGGAATTGTTCTTAGTTCCGGTCTGCCGAGCAATAGAGAAGGCAACAGAAAGTCGTTCCAAATCCACAGGCTGTTGAGAATAATGATGGTAACCGTCATCGGTTTAAGCAGTGGAAAGACGATTCTCCAGAACACTCCCAGCGGACTGCTGCCGTCTACGACGGCGCTTTCCTCGATTTCCATAGGAATGGATTTTACGAACCCGTGAAATAAGAATACCGACATCGAAACACCAAAGCCTAAATAACAGACAAACAATCCGAGTCGGCTATCGAGCAGTTGAAACCAGTTTGCAACCCTCATTAGGGGTATCATGATAGATTGAAAAGGGATGACCATCGCCGCGACAAACAAAGTAAATAATAAGTTATTTAGACGAGTAGGACGCCTTACAAACCGGTAAGCGCTCATGGCACTGATCAGCGTTAACCCCGCGTTACTGATTATCGTAATAAAGAGGGAATTCCCGAATGCTCGAGGAAATTTCATGATTTCCCAAGCTCTCGAGTAGTTACTCCATACAAACTTTGTCGGAAACGCCGCGGCATCAAGCAATATTTCAGCAAAGGACTTCATGGAGTTGGCAAGCAGAAAATAAAACGGAACTAGAAACAACAATGCCATGATCAGCGCGCACAATTCTAAGATCAGCATTCCTGTAGTATAACGTCGGCTTGTCATTATGCTTCAACTTCCCTCCTCTTCGTTAACCAGACCTGCAGAGTTGTTATAAGGGCCACAACAATGAAGAATACGATTGCTTTTGCGGTTCCAAGTCCCAATCGATTGTTCTGGAACGCTTCTGTATAGATGTTAAGCGCCACGGATTGCGTGGAATTATAAGGTCCGCCTCTGGTCAGAGACAATATCACATCAAACGTTTTGAACGACCAAGATAAGGCCAGGAACAAACAAATCGTTACCGCAGGCATTATCATCGGAATGGTAATATTGCGCAACCGTTGCCAGCTGCTCGCCCCATCAATAGATGCGGCTTCATGTAAATCCGCTGGTACGTTCATAAGAGAAGCAATGTAGATGATCATTAAATAACCCGAGCCTGTCCATACACTGACAATGACGACAGCCCAAAATCCAGTGGTTGCATCTCCCAGCCATGCCAGTTCAAAGAAAGGTAAGCCCGTCCATTCACCCATCGCTGCAAATCCTTTAATGAATATGAACTGCCAAATAAAACCGAGCAACAATCCACCAATCACATTGGGCAAGAAGAAAATAGTCCTTAATATATTTCGCAGCTTCAAATTTTGCGTGAGAATAAGAGCCAGTATAAAACCGACCAAATTCGTAATTATGACCGCCACCAGGGTAAAACGAACAGTAAACCCGAAGGAATCCCAAAAGCCTTGATCGCTTATTAGCTCTTGAAAATTTCCAAAGCCAATCCAGACTACCTGTTCGGATACCCCATTCCAGTCCGTGAAGGAATAATACAAACCCAGTACAAAAGGCAGGGCAACAATAATTACAAATACGAGTAAAGCCGGACCGACAAATATTGTCTGCAGCAGCCATTCCCGAAAAGAAGCGCGGGATTTCATAGCTTTGTCTCCTTTGTCTTAGGTTCCAAAAGTAGGTTGTCCAATTTATAGGAGTGTATTCGTTAACGATTGTTCACAACATTTTGCGTTTTCTTTTTACGGGGGGTTGGTTATAATAAAAGTAGTTAAGTGGAGGTGTGGAACATGTTTCTTTCAGGATCTGCTGAAAAAGCTGCTATGTTATTCGGTATGACTACTGATTTCTGGATTATCATGCTCGTCTTTGTTTTGTTCCTCGTAGCCATCTTTACATCTTCTTATAACGATGACAAAACTAAAGGACTCTAAGAGCTTACGAAAAAGCCGGATGCTTCCTGTTTAACAGGTAGTCATCCGGCTTTTTTCTACTCTCTATAGTGTACAAAGAGACCGTCCGCTAATGGACGGTCTCTTTGTACTGGTTACGTTACAGCCCTTGCATATCTTTTAAACAAGATGCGCATACATAACGCTCCTTGAAATCTCCGACGCCCTCCATCGAAGAACAAAACACGCAGCGAGGCCGATAACGTTCCAGAATGATATGATCTCCTTGGACAAGAATCTCCACAGGATCGCCTTCATTCATTTGATATCTTTTACGCAACGATTTAGGTAATACAATACGTCCCAATTGGTCTACTTTACGAACTACGCCTGCGGGTTTCACATGCAGTACCTCCATTTCTTATGCTTATTCTAGCTAGTTAATGTTTCGAAACCTTTTTAGCCACTCTATATCGTTCGATATCGCTTTTAAATTCCCTGCAAATTGTTTTATTTGCTTAAAATTGTGCAATTTTTCGACAAAACTTTTCATAATAAGTAGAATATTGTCGAACCATCGCGTGTTATTTGCTCGATCTAATGATTAAAAAAGCGGAAAATCATTCTGCCTCAACGCTTCATAAACCAGAATCGCCGCTGAGTTGGCCAGGTTTAACGATCGTACTTTGTCAGTCATGGGAATACGCATGCAGGTCTCAATATGCGAATCCAACAAATCCTGCGGCAATCCCGCCGTTTCTCTGCCAAAAACGAAGAAATCACCATCTTGAAACTTGAAATCACTATATCTTTTGGTTACTCGAGTACTTGCGAAAAAAAACCGAGCTCCTTCATGTTTAGCTTTCACTTCTTCGAAGGAATCGTAATAAGTGATATTGACGGCATGCCAATAATCCAGCCCCGCACGCTTCAGCAGCCGGTCATCTGTCGAGAAGCCCAATGGCCTTACAAGATGGAGATGAGTTCCTGTAGCCGCACAAGTTCTAGCAATATTACCTGTATTCGCAGGAATTTCGGGATTAACGAGCACAATATGGAAAGACAAGTTTAAGACCTCCTACCCTTTAGCCAAGGAACATTGCATTCTAGCTGGCAAATATAAAAATAGCGGCAGTAATACCGCTATTTCACTTTATTCGTTATTCGATTCATTTGCAATCAAGCGTTATGGCTCTGGAAGTCCTTCATGAAGCTTACTAAGGCACGAACGCTTTCAAGCGGAACGGCATTGTAGATTGATGCCCTTAATCCCCCTACGCTGCGGTGACCTTTTAATCCCACAAAACCTTGCTCTTCCGATTCCTTAGCGAACTTCTTCTCTAGCTCTTCGTTTCCAAGCCGGAAAGTAACATTCATGAGAGAACGGCTCTCCGCTTGAGCAAATCCGCGGTAAAATCCGTTACTGCCATCTATCGTGTCGTAAATGAGTTTCGCTTTCTCGCGATTACGAGCTTCCATACCCGCCGCGCCGCCATTCTCCTTCACCCATTTCAGCACTTCATTCATCATATAGATGGCAAAAGTAGGCGGTGTATTATAGAGAGAATCCGCTTT
This sequence comes from Cohnella sp., assembly GCF_041640265.1. Classification (GTDB taxonomy): domain Bacteria; phylum Bacillota; class Bacilli; order Paenibacillales; family Paenibacillaceae; genus Cohnella. Next base: position 2,026 of record NZ_JBEQAP010000002.1, on the reverse strand, counting down.
GGCATGCGTAGTATAACGCAGCATGGTCGGAACCGGAGCTGTCGGTTCCGCGATTAGGTCTTCGCGGATAATGACAATCGTAACCCCGGAAGGCCCTAGATTTTTCTGTGCTCCGGCATAAATCAAGCCGAACTTGGAAACATCAATGGGACGGCATAGTATATCGCTCGACATATCGCCGATCAAAGCAACAGCTCCCGTGTCGGGGAATTCAGACCATTGCGTTCCTTCAATCGTTTCATTCGAAGTGAGATGCAAGTATGCTGCATCTGAGTCATATTTCAGCTCACCAATGGAAGGTATGCGGTTATATTTGTCAGCTTCCGAAGAAGCAGCAATAGAGACTTCACCGAACAGCTTAGCTTCTTGTATTGCTTTAGTTGCCCAGCTGCCCGTAGCAACGAAAGCTGCCGTTTTTCCTGAACGAAGCAAATTCATGGGTATCATAGCGAATTGCGTACTTGCGCCGCCTTGAATGAACAATACTTTGTATCCAGTAGGAATACCGAGCAGTTCACGCAGAAGAGCTTCTGCTTCGTAATGGACTTTCTCGTAAATGGCTCCGCGATGTGACATCTCCATCAGAGACATGCCGCTGTTCTCGAATTCAACGAATTGCTTTTGAGCTTTCTCAAGTACTTCTAACGGTAGAGCAGCAGGACCAGCATTAAAATTATAGGCGCGGTTAGCCATCATTTTCCCACCTTGTATATTCATAATAGGCTTATCATATCAAAGATTTGCTCTTCTGAGCAACCATTAACTAGACAAAACCAGGACATAATGCGCAAATTTCCGAACGAAAGCGGTGTCATCGATGGAGAATTTTCGTCTTTTCCTTGGATTGAAGTTATCCAAGGCCGCCATTGAGTATCTTTCATGCAAGATGACAAGCTTGTCAGGAAGCTTATCTTTCCGCAACTGGACGCATCCGTCGGATCTGCACGTTACGTTGCATTTCTTAGGCGAGACGCCAGCTTCGCGCGTGCGCGATATCGGCGACGCAGCGGCTGGTGCCGCGGCCGAAACGTCGCGATTCGTGCTTACGCTGACGGAGCCGGGCACGTTCGGCCCGCCGTCAGCGCCGTGCGTGCTGTGGTGCGGCCTGGCCGAGCCAGCCGCACCCGGCGGCGCGCTCGCCGCGCTGCACGCAGCGCTAGGCGCGCGCCTCTGTGCCTCCGGCTTCGCCACGGAGGCTAGGCCCTTCCGCGCGCACGTGACGCTCGCGCGCGGAGGCGCCGCCGGCTTCAGCACGGCGGCAATGGCAAAGGCGTGGCACATAGGTTGTGCCACGCCTTTGCCTCTCGCTGCGCAGCCGGACTCGGCTCCGCAGGGGCATCCAGCGTGGGCCGCCGAAGGCTGCACGCTGTTTCGCACTAGGCTGGGTCAGCGGCCCAGCTATGAGCCGATCGGCGACTTTCCATTCGGGCATTAATCCGCACTACAGCTGCTGCAGTCTCTTTTGATTGTTAACTTACCCTTCTCCCTAAGAAATAAGTCGGTTTCGCCGTCCATAGCATACTCTATAAGGGTACATCTAAATATTCGCCAGTAGCCCGTAATAGGCATCAGACGAACAATTAGATGCACTTTTGCTTCAAGTTACCCAAAATAGTCAATTTCAATGTAATTTAGCTGCTCTATTGCATCTAGTCCCTAAAATGGAATATTTCGGAGTTAGTTAGTTTGAGGATTTACGACGGTGCAGCCGTGTTACAGCCAGGGAAAGAGCTTGTTTTGGTTATTTACGACGGTGCAGCCGTGTAGCTGGTAAGCTCCTTCAATCTGCCTCCTCAATCTACCTCTATAAACTTCCCCATCAATCTCGCACCTCTCCTGCACTTTTACACTCTTATCCACGATTTAATACAATTAAAAAAGCTCCCATAAAGGGAGCTTTCAGATCGTCGAGAAACCCCCGTCTCTTGAGACGTAGGGGTTTCTCTTCATTTTTGGAGAGAGGATCATTAAAATCCGAGGGGGATATTACCCTAATTCCCTCCTTTCGAGTTGGAGGGCAATCTTC
>NZ_JBEQAP010000001.1:0-442078 GCF_041640265.1 Cohnella sp. | reverse complement strand
AGATTGCCCTCCAACTCGAAAGGAGGGAATTAGGGTAATATCCCCCTCGGATTTTAATGATCCCCTCTCCAAAAATGAAGAGAAACCCCTACGTCTCAAGAGACGGGGGTTTCTCGACGATCTGAAGCCCTACATTTGTAGGGCTTTTTCCTATAAAGCGTAATGTTTTAAGGTGAATATTCTGTGTTGACAGTTTGTTATAAGACAGTGTTGTATGTAAATTCATAGGATTAGTTATTAGCATAGTTAATGACCGCTAAAATCTATTTCAGCAGCTTCACTCGTGTCCATCATCATCGTAGTGGCTAATGTAAGCAGGATCAAGTAATTACGCAGCTTACTATGGTTTCTTTTTTTCATTTTCAACCGCTCCCCTTAAGTGTTTAATTATGGCTAAAACATGGTAGGCTATTCTAATGATTATTTACACCATTAAAGCTGGATATGAAACCAGAAGTTATCAAAGTTGCTAAATGAAGAAAAAGAAGATTTTCAGCGGTCAATGTAGTATGATAATAGGAAGAGCTTTTTATGTTGAAATGTAGGTTTGGGGTGAGAGAGATGACGGAATTGGCTGCGAGCCAACGTTCCTCGTCCAACCATCTGCTGCGTAGAGATGTGCGCTTTCTAGGTAACATTCTGGGAGAAGTGCTCGTGCATCAGGGTGGTCGGGAGCTGCTGGAACATGTTGAGAAGATCCGGGAAATGAGTAAGGCATTGCGTGCAGAGTATTTGCCGGAGCTGTACGAAGATTTCATTAACACCATTAAAACTCTGGAGCCGGGAATTAGGCATCAGGTCATTCGTGCTTTCGCTATTTACTTTCAACTGGTTAATATTGCGGAGCAGAATCATCGTATTCGCAGGAAACGTGATTATGAGCGTTCCACCGGCGAAGCAGTGCAGCCGGGTTCTATAGAAAGCGTTATACAGGATATTAAGGATAAGAAGCTGTCGATTGATGAAGTGCAGGACATGCTGGCGGATATTTCACTTGAGCTTGTGATGACCGCTCATCCAACGGAAGCGACTCGTCGCGCCGTACTCGATATTCACAAACGGATTGCGGATGAGGTAATGGAGCTCGACAATCCTACATTAACGTACCGTGAGCGTGAGAAGCTTCGTGAGAAGCTGCTTAACGAAGTCCTTACTTTATGGCAAACGGATGAGCTGCGCGATCGTAAGCCGACGGTCCTTGACGAGGTTCGTAACGGAATGTATTTCTTCCATGAAACCTTGTTCGAAGTTCTGCCGGATGTATACGAAGAGCTGGAACGAGTGCTGCAGAAGTATTATCCGGAAGTAATGTGGCATGTGCCGACATACTTGAGATTCGGTTCTTGGATTGGCGGCGACCGCGATGGCAACCCATCCGTGACTGCCGAGATAACCTGGAAGACGCTTAACATGCAGCGCAATCTGGTTATCTATAAGTATGAGAACATCATTCGTTCTCTCATGCGTCAGATGAGCTTCAGCACGACTATTATCAGCGTGACTGAGGAGTTTACTCGTTCAATTGAAGAAGATAAAGCCAATGTGGAACTTCGCACGGTTGAAAAGTGGACGAATGAGAAGGAACCTTATCGAATTAAATTAACCTACATGCTTCAGAAGCTGCAGAATATGAGAGAAGAAGAGTTCAAGGATTCTAATCAGCGTTATCATACAGTAGCTGATTTGATTAACGAGCTTAAGCTTATTGATGAGAGCCTTCGTCATCATTTTGCGGATTATGTAGCGAATACGCATCTGAAGAAGTTTATTCGCCAAGTGGAGCTATTCGGATTCCATCTAGCGGCTTTGGATGTTCGTCAGCATAGCCAAGAGCATGAGAATACGATGAAGGAATTGCTTGCTAAATCGGGAGTGTCGGATAACTACGCTGCGCTTACCGAAGAGGAGAAGATCGAGCTCTTGCATGGATTGCTTGAAGATATGCGGCCTTTAATTAACGAAACGACAGAGCTAAGCGACTCGAGCAAGGAGTGCTTGGAAGTTTATCGTACGATCTATAAGGCGCAACAAGAATTCGGAGTCGGATGTATCACTAGTTATCTAATCAGCATGACACGGGGAGCAAGCGACCTTCTAGAGGTGATGGTCTTCGCTAAAGAAGCCGGATTATTCCGCCGCAATGAAGATGGCTCGATTACGAGCACGATTCAAGCCGCTCCTTTATTCGAGACGATTGATGATTTGCACGAGGCTCCGGCGATCATGGAAACCTTGTTCAAGCTTCCGATCTATCGTGAGTGTGTAGCAGCAATGGGTAACCTGCACGAGATCATGCTTGGTTATTCCGACAGTAATAAGGATGGCGGAATGGTCACAGCGAACTGGGAGCTGCGCGTTGCCCTTAATGACCTGACCCAGACCGCTAAGGCACACGACGTTCGATTGAAATTCTTCCATGGACGCGGAGGTGCGCTTGGACGCGGCGGAATGCCGCTTAATCGCAGTATTCTTGCTCAGCCGCCGCAAACGATAGGCGGAGGTATTAAAATTACGGAGCAGGGCGAAGTGTTATCCTCCCGTTACTCCATGAAGGGTATTGCTTACCGCAGCTTAGAGCAAGCAACGGGCGCACTCATTACGGGAGCGTATCTGTCTCGCTACCCTGCCCAGGAGAAAACAACGGAATCGCAGTGGGAAGAAATTATGCGTGGAATATCGATAGATGCTCAAACCAAATATCAGGATCTGATCTTCCGCGACCCGGATTTCATGACCTTCTTCAAGGAATCGACTCCGTTGCCTGAGGTAGGAGAGCTGAACATCGGCTCTCGTCCATCTAAGCGCAAAGGCAGCGATAAGTTCGAGGATCTTCGTGCCATTCCATGGGTGTTCGCTTGGACTCAAAGCCGTTACTTGCTTCCGGCATGGTATGCTGCGGGTACGTCCTTCGAAGCTTACGTTAACGGTGATAATGAACGTCTAGAAATCTTGCGGACGATGTACCGCGAATATTCATTCTTCCGTTCCCTTGTTGACAACCTTCAGATGGCGCTTGGTAAAGCCGATCTCATCATAGCTGGACAATATGCGGGAATGATCGAGGATGAAGCGATTAAGAATCGTATATTCACGCTAATCGAAGAGGAATTTGCAAAGACCAAAGAGATGATTCTGTCCATTACCGGGCAAGCAGATATTCTGGACAATGTCCCCGTCATCCAAGAGTCTATCCGACTTCGCAACCCATATGTCGACCCGCTGAGCTATATGCAAGTACAGCTTTTGACGGAATTGCGGAATTTACGGGCGGATAACCAAGATGATGCGGATCTTCTTCGTGAAGTACTCATTACGATTAACGGAATTGCTGCAGGCCTTCGCAATACTGGTTAACAAAGGAATGAAAGGAGGGCCCGGGTTATAACCTGGGTCCTTTTGTGCAAGAAAGCAGGTATTGCATGAATAGATCGAGTCGTTTGTGGCCTATTGTATTGGTTCTACTAGGTGCAGCGAGCTATGGGCTCGCAACAGTTGCTTTGAAACTGGCTATAACAGATGGCTGGAGCGTAAAGCATCTCACTTTCCATCAAGTTTTATCCGGTGCCGTTTTATTGTGGCTTGCGCTTGGCTTAACGAGACTGAGACGAGGAGCACCCTCCCTCACGAGCACATGGAGAGCTTGGCTCATGTTAGTCGTGATCGGTATCGTGGGTCTTTCGCTTACCACTGTATTTTATAATGAGGCGCTGGCCCGGTTGGATGCATCTCTAGGTATTGTCTTGCTTTTTCAATATACGTGGATTACGATCTTGCTAGAAAGCATTCGCAAGCGTAAGCGGCCGACTAAACAAGAATGGATCGCAGTCGTTTGTATTGCGGCAGGAACAATTCTTGCAGTCGGGCTCTTGGAGCAAGACTTTAGTCAGATAAATGGTTTGGGAATCGTCTTCGGGTTACTGTCGGCGGGTACATACAGTTTATTTTTCTTTCTAACTGGCTTTCTCCCGATACATCTAGACTCCATCGCAAAATCAGCAGTTATGGCAACGGTGTCTCTGGCTTTTGTGATGATACTCCAGGCTGCAAGCTTTTTCGACTGGAGCTTTGAAGGGGAATTACTCGGATGGGGACTTTTACTTGGGTTGTTCGGGGCTGCATTTCCCTTTTTCTGTTTTAGTTATGGAATACCCAAGATGGGCAGCGGCTTGGCTGCATTGCTCGGCTCGATGGAGCTGCCAGCTGCGGTTGTCGCGGCATTCATCCTCTTGGATGAGCCGCTGAGCGTATGGCAAGGGGCAGGTATCGGGCTCATTATGGCGGGGATCATGGCGGCGCAAGGTAAACCGCAGCAAGCTGCGGCAGTCGGTAAGGAAGGTGAGAAGTGACTTTGAAGCCATTAGAGACGCGATTGGCGCGGTTGGCCCGCAAAGGGGATCAGCGTGCGTTCGCGGAAATTGTGGATATCTATAAGGACAAGCTATTCCACCTCGCATACCGGATGACGGGCAACCGTCAGGAGGCTGAGGATGTTGTACAGGAAGCCTTCCTCAGAGTATATAAAAATCTGGATCGGTACGATGAGAATCATAAATTCTCCACGTGGATCTATCGTATCGCAACCAATCTATGTATCGACCGGCTCAGACAAAGACGCGCGGTGTATTCACTTGATGCGGAATCGTCAGATCATGAGGGCTTGGACGGCTATGCCATGATGCCAAGCGATGACAAGACTCCGGAGACTGAGCTTCTTCTGTCGGAGACTCAGAAGCTTATTCACGAAGCGATTGCGACATTACCCGTGAAATATAAATCGATTATGATTTTACGCTACTTACAGGATATGTCGCTTCAGGAAATATCGGATGTCCTCGAAATACCTGTTACAACTGTAAAAACCCGCGTGCATCGCGGACGTGAATTTTTGCGTAAGAAGCTGGAGCATAAGCTTTAGTGTTTCATTTTTAATCGAAATAAGTGAAACCGCGCCGCAATAACTCACGTACTGTATAGAAGTATTGTTGTGGAGTACATGTCTCCACTGAGGAAAGGGATGGCAGATATGAAGTGTAACGTCGCCGTCGTGTTCATACATGATTATCTAGATGGTGATTTGGCGCGAGAGGATATCAAGCGGCTGCAAGAGCATCTGCACCAGTGCCCGTTATGCCAAGCTCACCTTGAAGCGCTGTCCCGTACGGATGCGCTCATAAGGGCTCTTCCTGTAGAGGCGGCACCCTCACTGCTAGGTAATCGTATTATGAGCTCGCTGCCTAAGTCGCGTCGTCCGTCCGCATGGACTTCCTGGGTTCGTCGTCATCCAGCGGTATCTGCCGCTGCGATATTTATGGTTGTCATGTTATCAAGCTTCGTGGCTATGTGGAATCAGGAAACGCAGCTATCCGTTTCGGGTCCTGATCTAGAGCATGTTATTATTGAAGGCAATAAGGTTATCGTTCCTGAGGGCCAGAAGGTTTCCGGTAATCTGACCGTCGTGAATGGGACAGTTCAGGTGCTCGGTGATCTGGATGGTAACTTGACCGTTATCGATGGCAATCTGATCCCATTAGCATCAACTGCACACATAGCGGGTGAAATTAAGACCATAGATCGTGCGGTGGATTGGCTGTGGTACAAAGTGAGCAACTTTTTCGGGACGCTGACCTACGGCTCCTAACAAGCTTCGACGGCATTCGGCATAAGGCATCAGGCGTTCCGGATTGAGCAGAAAAACCTCTCTGGACAAGAGAGAGGTTTTTTTTGTGAAATGAACAGGATTTCTGGGCAAGAGTAGAGAAAGATAATAAAGAGAAGCAATTTACTTTTTCGACAATAATCGTCACAACTAATCCAGCGCCGGGACGGGGGGCAAGCGTCTTGGACTATTTTGCCGGGCTGACACTACAAAACTCCATTAAAGATATCATCGATGTACTTGTTGTAAGCTACATTATCTATAGGCTCATTATAATGATACGAGGTACTCGGGCGGTTCAACTGCTGCGGGGTATCTTTCTTCTGGTCATTACGTGGGCTCTAAGTACATGGCTTAATTTGTATACGCTGAAATGGCTGATGAACCAGATTTTCACCTTCGGAATTGTTACCGTTCTGATCATTTTTCAGCCGGAGCTAAGAAGAGCACTCGAGCAGCTCGGACGAGGCAAGCTGTTCATGCGTTCTTCACCAGAGGAACAGGATGTCAGCCAACGAATCAGTGAAGTCATGAAATCCGTTAATTATTTGGCGCTTCGCAAAATCGGAGCGTTAATTGTGTTTGAAAGATACACGGGACTCAACGATTACATTGAGTCAGGCATCAAGATGCAGTCTAAGCTTAGCTCGGAGCTGTTAAGCAACGTCTTTATTCCCAACACTCCGCTTCATGACGGCGCGGTTATTATCCGAGGCGATCAGATCATGGCTGCAGGCTGCTACTTGCCTTTATCCGAGAACCCATTCATTAGCAAGGAGTTGGGTACTCGCCATCGGGCAGCGATCGGTATCACTGAGGTTTGCGATGCGATATCCGTAGTCGTCTCAGAAGAGACGGGACAAATAACGCTTGCTCTTAATGGACAGATCGTTCGGGATATTAAGGAAGAATCTCTTATCTCCAAGCTGTTTGAGGAATTGCGTCCGCAGTTCAAAGCCAAGGGTACAGAGTGGAAAGCGTTCTGGAAGCGAAAGGATGGTGATAGCCATGGATAAATGGTTAAATCACCCGACAATCGTTAAGCTGGTTGCGCTCGGACTCGGTATTCTTATGTGGGCGGTTGTACACTTTGATCCGGATTCTACGCCGAACAACGTGTCTTCACTGGTTGAAACTAAGGTCATTAATAGTGTTAAGATTCAACCTTACGGATTGGATGAACGCAGCTTCGTCCTGAACAATCTAGCGCCCCAAACGGTCAAGCTGACGGTCAGCGGATCACGAAGCGATCTGCTTGCGGCTCCGGAAAGCTATGAGGTCCGGCTGGATCTGCGAACAGTGGGCGAAGGAACGCATACAATGAAGTTACAGTATGATTTGCCTAGGGGAATTCAGTTTGTGGAGATGACACCTTCATCCGTTAGCGTGAGTATCCAAGCGCTTGAAACGAAGGAATTCGAGGTCGATATTACGACAAGCGGCAGCCCGGCCAAAGGATACAAAGCCGGAACGCCAATTGTTAAGCCCAGCAATCGGGTTCATGTGACATTGCCGAAGAATGAGATCGCCGAAGTGCATAGAGTAGGGGCATTAATCTCCGTAGAAGGTGCAAAGGAAACGCTCAAGAACAAGAGTGTTAAGCTGGAAGCCTTCGATGAGGCGGGTAAGGTCATCAAGAATGTGATAATCGAACCTGCAATCCTTGAAGTTGAAATACCGATCACGAATCCATTCAAGACGGTTCCTCTTCAGTTCCGATTAGTCGGACGCGTTCCTGCAGGACTCAGTATCGAATCCTTTAAGCCGGATGTCGAGCAGGTGACCTTATATGGCCCGCAGGAGGAACTGGATAAGCTTGAATTCTTAAATGTCGACGTTCAACTCACCAATGTTAAGAACTCAGGGAAGCTAGCGGTTACGCTGCAAATAGAAGCACCTATTATTGAAGTTTCACCTAAGCAAATTGAGATTAGTATTGTTGTCGTCCTGTCGGCTACAAGGTCATTAGAGGGCTTGCCGATTATCTGGAATGGGCTTGGTGAGGGGTTAATAGTAAAGTTTGTCGAACCTTCAACGGGGAAAGCGGATATAACCATTCAAGGGGCTCCGGCGATTCTGGATCGTCTGCAGCCTGGAGACGTGGATGTAATTGCCGACCTCATCGGCAGGGGCCCGGGTACTCATACCATACCTCTTATCGTTAACCTGGAGCGGTTCATGGAACAGGTTGGAGGAACGAATAGCATTACCGTTGAGATCACGAATGATGTACCTGCGGCCGCGCCTGAAGAGGAAGGCGATGAAGGTGTTGTCGTTGAATAGATCGAAGAATACGTCATCAAGCAACCAGTAAAGGAACGAAATCACTTATTGGAAGCGCAGAATGAAGGAGCAGAAAAGTAACTTATGGGAAAATATTTTGGAACAGACGGCGTGCGGGGAGTCGCAAACCGGGAGTTAACGCCTGAATTGGCATATAAGATTGGCCGGTGCGGCGGCGTGGTGCTTGCAGGAACTGTTGAACGTCCTAAGGTGCTTATCGGATGCGATACTCGGATATCTGGTCCGATGCTGGAGAGCGCGCTGATTGCAGGGTTGCTGTCGATTGGAGCAGATGTTGTTCGTCTAGGGGTTGTGAGTACGCCTGCTGTAGCCTACTTGACCCGGGTGTTGGGAGCGGACGCCGGCGTTATGATATCGGCATCTCACAATCCGGTTGAAGATAATGGAATCAAATTTTTCGGTGGAGACGGCTTTAAGCTATTAGATGAGACGGAAGCTGAGATTGAGCGTTTAATGGATGCGCTGCATGATACGCTTCCACGTCCAGTTGGCGGCGGTATTGGATCCTTCACAACAGATTTCACTCTGAAGTCTCAGTACCTTGCGTACTTGAAAACAACAGTCGAGCATTCGTTCGACGGTGTCAAACTTGTCCTCGATTGTGCGCATGGTTCTGCTTACGAACTGGCACCTGAGGTGTTCCGTGAGCTAGGAGCAGAGGTTATCGCATATGGAGCGGAGCCGGATGGTTTAAATATTAATGCAGGCGTTGGTTCTACACATCCAGAACTGCTCGCGGCGAAGGTGAAGGAGCATGGAGCCCATCTTGGTCTCGCATTCGACGGAGATGCAGATCGTTTAATCGCGATTGACGAGAATGGTGAGGAAGTTGATGGCGATTATATCCTTTGCATTTGCGGAGATGCCATGAGACGTTCGGGCAAGCTTGCCCATGACACGGTCGTTACAACGGTAATGGCTAATATCGGATTCTTCAAGGCTGCGGAAACGTTGGGCTTGCGTACGGCGAAGACGGCGGTCGGTGACCGTTACGTGATGGAAGAGATGGTTAACGAAGGCTATAATCTTGGCGGAGAACAATCAGGGCATGTTATTTTCCTCGATCATAGTACGACGGGAGATGGAATCCTGACTGGGTTACAGCTGGTGGACACCGTTGTTGCTTCAGGCATGAAGCTGGGAGAACTGAAGCGTATAATGCGTAAGTATCCGCAAGTCCTAGTGAACGTACGAGTAGCAGATAAATCCCGTTATCCTGGCAACGTCGCTATCGCAGCGGCAGTCGCTTCGGCAGAAGAGGCGCTAGGCGACAACGGTCGCATTCTAGTGCGTCCATCGGGTACGGAAGCATTGATTCGCGTAATGGCAGAGGGACCGGACAAAGCTGATATCGAACGCCATGTAGCGGCAATTGTAGAAGTCGTTCGCACGGAATTAGTTTAGAGCGTTTAAGAGAAGCGCCTGCATCCCAATCAGATCCCTGATTGAAATGCAGGCGCATTTTCTTTGGATTAAAGCGCTCCCGATTGCCGTACGATCGACATCGCTTTATCATAATCCGCTTCTTCAACAATGGCAGTTAGCAGGATATCGTTGCCGCTGACCCGATTGTCGTAGCCTCCGGAGCTATAACCGCTGGCACTAACGCTTGTTGCGGCTAATATTCCTGCATCCCGGTCTCCAAATGTTCCGCTAAGCGTCATCGCTCCTAAGCTGGGGATATCACCCGTAGTAAGAATGCGATCCGCACCGTCTCCAGCATAACCGTCGAAACGATCGATTGCGGAATCGATAAGCTGCAGCCCTTTTAACTGCTCCAAGGCTTGTTGAGCTTTTTCAGGGGTGTTGAAGTAAGCGAGAATGGATTTTTCGGCCATTCGGCAGAACCTCCTTTTATAATCCGAACTCTCATCTAGGCTGAACAGGGTTAGCCCAAACTATGCAGAGGGTTGGCAGTGGATTCGAAAAAGCTATTGGATTATGTCTTTTCCGGGAAAATAGTCTTAGAAAGGTTGCAACACATTTTCAAAACGAATAAGATAAGGAATAGATTCTGGAATGGAAGGGCAGGGTAGGGGAGAAGAGGCAAGAAAAGCGCCAGAACTTGTCGGATCATGAAGCATTAAGGAAGGGTATGGATCGGGAACGGAAATGCGATCCGTACGATAAACTTCGGTAGTGTGTCTCATGAATCGGGCAAGTTGACGAGGTGGAGGTGTTCGGAATGTTCGGCGGGGACCTCCCGGCTTATCATCGGAGTCGACAATCGGAAGACAAAGCGCTTAGGGCAACCAGGCGTACAATATTCCGTGTGCGATGTTAATAAGAGTAATCATGGAGAGATGTCCGGCGGATCTAAACCAGCCGTGCGCGGGCATGTCGTTGGAAATGTTCGGGTTAAACGGAATAACCCTTATTAGAATACGGCTAATGCTGCTTGTACGGCTTGGTTTTGGATTCTTGGACAATAAGAAACCAAAACGGAGGCTTATATAAATATGTGCGGAATCGTTGGATATATCGGGTTTAGAGAATCGCAGCCTATTCTGATCGAAGGTCTGAAGAAGCTGGAGTACCGCGGGTACGACTCGGCTGGCATTGCAGTGTTTACGGAGCAAGGCCTAGAAGTAACCAAGACGGTAGGTCGATTGGTTAACCTGGAAAATCGCTTGAGCGGGGACCCGTTGCGCGGAACGGTTGGAATCGGACACACTCGCTGGGCAACGCACGGTAAACCATCGGATTTGAACTCTCATCCACATACGGACAATTCGTTGAAATTTTCCGTTGTTCATAACGGTATTATCGAGAATTATCTTGAGCTTAAGGAAGAGCTTATGCATCAAGGGCATCGTTTCTTATCTGAGACGGATACGGAAGTCATCTCACACCTCATCTCGGTGGAATATGAGGGGGATATCGTTAAGGCAGTTCAGCGTGCCGTGAAGAAAATGCGTGGAGCGTTCGCGCTTGGCGTATTGACGGAGTTCGAGCCGGATCGCCTTGTTGCTGTGCGTTATGCCAGTCCTCTTATCATTGGTGTAGGCGACGGAGAGAAGTATATCGCATCCGACATTCCGGCCATTCTGGAGCATACTCGCGATATCTATATCCTCAATGATGGGGAAATGGCGATATTGACTCGAGACAAGGTTGAATTGGTATCGATCGAGGGTAACCCTATCGCCAAGGAAATTTTCCATGTGGATTGGGATTTGATGACGGCGGAGAAGGGCGGCTACGACCACTTCATGCTCAAGGAAATTCATGAGCAGCCGAAGGCTTACCGCGATACTATGCTTGGTCGGATCAGTGAGGATGGACGTTCCGTAGTATTGTCAGAGTTGAAAATAACCCCTGAGCAGCTGCGCGGCATCAACCGTGTTCATATTGTGGCTTGCGGGACTGCGATGCATGCGGGTCTTGTTGGGAAAAATGTAATCGAAAGCTTAGTACGCATTCCGGTTGAGACGGATGTTGCATCGGAATACCGCTATCGTTCTCCTATTATTACGCCAGAAACGCTGGTCATTGTTGTCAGCCAATCCGGGGAGACTGCGGATACTTTGGCGGCGCTTCGTGAAGCTCAGCGTTGCGGGGCTCACGTGCTTGCGATCACTAATGTGGTGGGCAGCTCAGTCGCGCGGGAAGCGGATGATGTTATTATCACGCTGGCAGGACCGGAAATCGCGGTGGCTTCGACCAAGGCATACTCTTCCCAGTTAATTGCTTTCTTCCTGTTCGGGTTGTATTGGGCACAGACAGTGAGTTCACAGGATGAGGCATCAGTAGCGAGCGTCCTTACGGCGATGGAGTCTTTGCCTGATCAGGTTCAGCAGATTCTGGCTCAAGCGGAAGTGCTCAAGGAAGTCGCGGAATCAATCTCCCACCACAGCAGCCTATTCTTCATCGGCCGCGGGATCGACTATGCAGTTGCTATGGAAGGCTCGCTTAAGCTGAAGGAGATCTCATATATCCATTCTGAAGCTTATGCGGCAGGCGAGTTGAAGCATGGGACGCTAGCGTTGATCGAGGAAGGTACACCTGTTATCGCTCTGTTGACTCAAGAGGACCTCTACGAGAAAATGCTTAGCAACATTAAAGAAACAAAAGCGCGTGGTGCAGATGTTCTGGGCATTATCAACCAAGGCCACGAGGTAGAAGTTGCGAAATCCGTTGATCGCCAGTTCGCGATCCCTCGTACGCTTCCGATGCTGACACCTGCTTTGTCCGTTATTCCGCTACAGTTACTATCGTATTATGCTTCGCTAGCGCTTGGGCATGATGTCGATAAGCCTAGGAACTTGGCTAAGAGTGTTACTGTGGAGTAGGGGAGTATTTCTGAGTACCAAGCTTGTTCAATGACATTATAGTTAGTGCCTAGACATTATAGTTAGTGATTTTACACAAGAGTTGGTTCTTTAACATTAGAGTTAGTTCCTTTAGGTTTATTCGAATGAGCATGTGGGAATAAAAGTAAGAGTAACAAGTTATTTTTCAGCAAGATTATGCGTAAACAACCTAATTTAATGGCTTCGTCCTTGAGTTTTCAAGGGCGAAGCCATTAGTGCTTTCTAGGGGGATTGAACCTTCAATTGAATATTCAAATGTGAATGAATTTGAAAGGGGAGAGACATTATGTCACGTCGCAGTATGAGGTTATCAAAATTACAAGAAAATTATATTAAGAAAGGAAGAGGGCAGGGGATAGGGTCGGAGTATACGCCATTTATTCAAGCGCATGATAATAAAATTGCTTCAGAGGGATGGCTAGCTCGGCATAAAGGCTGGAAAACAGAACGCATTCATCACACCTTATCGGATCATGAGCGGAAGTATCTATATTACTGTGAGTGGCTTGATGGCGTGATAGATATTCGGGAACAGTGGCCCCTATTACCAATCGAGAAGACAATTGAGATAGCAAAACAACTCGGTATTAAGCATGCGAACATAGACGGTACCCCTATGGTTATGACGACTGATTTTAGGCTTACATGCAAAACGAAGGATGGAACTCGAGACGTCATTAGAACAATCAAACCATGTGAAAAACTGGACGGTCGTACATTGGAGCTTTTTGAGATTGAAAGAATCTATTTTGCAGAGCAGGGTATTGACTGGTGTATTATAACTGAAAACAAAATACCTGCTACTCTTGTAAAGAACATTGAATGGTTGTCGGAAGCAAAATATCTTGAAACAAGACCTAGTGTGGATGAGGAACTAATAACATTAGTATCAGATGGTTTACTTGAGGTATTTCTAAAAGATAATGGACAGACCTCGTTAACAAAATTATGTTTACGTACAGATAAAGATTACGCATTAGTGCGTGGGACTTGTATGTTCATATTGCAACATCTATTGGCAAATAAGAGGTGGGGAACCGACATGAGTAGCAGAATCATTAGGGAGAGCGAACCGATAGTTGTTTATACATTAGAAAATACGCAAAAGTCAATTCATTTAGCCTAGGAGGAAATAGAATATGTTAATTGTCGTCAATTCAATCATTGAAAGGTTGAATGAAAACTTAGAGACAGAACAGATACTTCGTGTGTTATGGATTGATGAAGAACAAGAACTTTTAGTAGTTGTGAACATTAAAGATCACCGAAATATGACATATCCGTTCATTATGAAATACATATCAATAGTTGAGGAAATAGAGAACAGAAAAAGCAAAATAATGGAATTTGAAGTAGATATGAGGTTATCATCTCCGAGCGAAGATTATCTGGATAAGTATAAAGTTAATAGAAATCGCAGGTGGGATATTATTAAAGATATAGTTGACGTCGAACCAGATATTTATATATCGAAATCACGGGGTAAGCTTATTAATATGGCTCATCTATCCTCTGGAAAGCCCAAAAAAGTTATTAGAGACTATTTAAAGAAATTTTGGTTCTACGGTAAATCAATAAATGGATTGCTCGATAATTATTTTGAGTGTGGAGTACCAGGAGAGCAGCGGATATATAAGCATAAACCTGGACCTGTTTCCTCAAATCGTTATTTGGTGACGGAAGCGGATATAGAAAACTTTAAATCCGCAATTCGTATCTTTCATAAACGGCAAGGAATGAATATTACAACTACGCACGAAAGAATGTGTGAAACGCTTTATAATCGTGGTTTTTACAGGAAGTATGGCGTAAGGGTGCCCATGGTAGATTCAGATCGAAGCCCAAGTTTACGTCAATTTCGATACTGGTATACCAATCATTCAACTGCTTTTGATCGATACTCAAATAAACATGGTAAACGAAGAGCTACCATGGATGTTCGCCCGATGCAGGGGGATGCCACAGAAAGAGCTAATTGCGTAGGTGCAGTATTTGAGGTGGATGCCACACGTTCAGATATTATTTTGGTTTCATTTGACCGTAAGACAATATTAGGTAAGCCAACGTTGTATGTGGTAATGGATGTTTTCAGTAGGTTTGTGGCTGGTTTCCATGCAAGTCTGGCTTCTGAATCTTGGTTTGAATCAATGCTAGCAATGGAACATGCAGCAACTAGCAAGGTGGAGAACTGTGCCCGATTTGGAATTGATATTAGAGAAGAAGAGTGGCCATGCCACTTCTTGCCGAAAAAACTGGTTGGTGACCGAGGAGAACTGAAAGCACAAATGTCAGAGAGGTTTGTAAATCTCAATGTTGATGTGCTGAATGCCCCTTCCTATCGTGGTGATCTGAAACCATTTATAGAAGCTAACTTTCATATCACTAATGAAACGATACGTCAGTTATTGTCTGGATCAACAGAAGCAAAACAAATTGTAAGAGGAGACAAAGATCCAGCTCGAAAATCTGTATGGACCATTGAAGAGTTTAATCGTTTCTTAATTATTTACTTTATGACTTACAATAAGAGCGCTTTAAGTAAGGATTATCTGCCTACAAAAGAGATGTTCGCTGATCAAGTCGAACTAACACCCTTAAAAGTTTGGAACTGGGCTAAAGGAAAACGACTCCTTCATGAGAAATCTAGAGATGAACTCCGTTATAATTTGTTGCCTCGGGGAAAGGGAAAAGTAACACGATTCGGGATTGAGTTTAAGGATCTATGCTATACTTCCAACCTTGGAGTCAAAGAGGGATGGTTTGAGGGGAATGGGAACGGTATTGATGGGCAAACCGATGTTGAGGTCAGTTTTGATCCAAGAAACTGCAGTAGTATTTTTCTAAAGCATAAAAAGGGTCTCATTCAGTGCTTTCTGACTGGGAGATATAGGGAATTTGAAGGGTTGCACTTTACTGAGTTTGAAAAAATTATAGAGTACCGCAATGATCAGATCAAAGACCAAGAAAAAGCAGAGAAGCAGCATCGGGCAGAGTTGCATGCCTTTGCGGACGATCTTGATAAAAAGGAAACGAATAAGACCAAAATAGCGACACAAGATAGGAGTTTTTACGCTAGGAAACAAGATAAACGTGAGGCAAGAGATGCCGATAGCAAAACTTGGGGTGCTATGAATGCGATGACCAATGTAGGTGATCCGGTATCAGCATCGAGAGCCGATCAGCAATCAGTTCAAAAGAATGTAATCGCTTTTCCTGCTGAAGAGAAGGATGAATATTCAACACCTATTAATAACAATGACATCCAAGCTGTTTTCTCAAGAAAAAATAATGAAAGAAGGAGGAGAAGTGAATCGGATGAGTAATAGCATAGCTGGATTAAAAGGAACGCATATTCTGGCGGAGTATAAAGAACAAATCAATCCTAAGAATCAAGGGAATCCGTTCATTGAATCATTACCAAATAGGATCGACGTGGATACCTTCATAGACGTTCTTTCTTCCGAACCCCCGATGGATAAGAAGTACAATGCTATGTGTGCAGAAGATCGTATGGAGTTCGTTCAACAAATAAGACCAGATTTCTGGTTGCCATTACCGACTCATTATGATAAATATCGGAACCTATACACGATGATTAAGATTGGTTATCAATCGCGAAATCCTATGCATGCTATGTATAATCGCCAATTTGCAATAGGTTGGGACGAGATTTTTAAAGCTGGCACTGATGAGAATGGTGCAAATTTAGCCGGAAATATTCAGACTGCTCAAAGCCTTGTAGAAATTGCAATTAACGGCTTTGGGAAGTCTCAAGTTTACGAACGAATGCTAACACAGTTGTTTCCACAGGTGATACACCACAGTGAATATCTAGGAAGACCTCTTCCTCAAACTCAATTAGTATGGTTAAAGGTCGAATGTCCTTATAACAAGTCGGTAGGTACATTCTGCAAAAGCTTTTACGCTGAAGTAGACAAGTTACTGGGGACTAATTACTATGAAAAGTTTGGTGAAAAACCCGGGACTATCGACAAGCTTGTGCTGCGGCTTATTAAGGTTGCCTCTCAAATTAATTTGGGTGTGTTAGTTATTGATGAGATTCAGAAGATTCAGAAGGCTTATTCTGGTGGCGAACAGGACATGATCGATTTTATCACTCAATTTGTAAATACACTTGGTGTGCCGACCATACTTATTGGTTCTTTCAAGGCATTGTACTTATTCAAAGACTCTTTAGCGAATACTCGAAGGGGGATTCCAAATGGCTACGCGGAAAATATTTCAGGTCATATGTTAGAAAGTAGCTGGGAATGGAATGAATTTATTGAAAATCTATGGGAGCTGCAGTATACAAAAACATATACCGAAATAACGCCTGGTATCAAGAAAGCGATGTATTATTACTCGTCAGGTATTCCTGATTTTGCGGTCAAACTGTTCATCCATGTCCAATCGAGAACTATCGTGAATGGAGGAAATGAGCGGATGAGTGTGGCTCGTATTCGAGAAGTAGCTGATATAAGCCTGGGTTTAGTACAGCCCATTTTTGAAAGAATTCGTGGAGGAGACCCCACAGCTTATAAAGATCTGGATGATGTTAAACCAGACTGGATGCCCCTAAACGGATATATTAAGGAAGTCACTCATCGGATTCAACTACATGGAAGTCTAACGGAAGATCATTCACGTGCACTTCAGCAAAAAAATAAAGTTGAGGTGTTAGAGAAGTTGACTGAATTTGCCTTACATCTTGTTCAATCACCAACTGTTGCAGAGGATCTTGCTAATCAAGTATATAATGCCAGCGAAGGAATGGGGGATATCTCCCTAATGTTTGGTCAGGTGGCACAACTCGTTATCGAAAAAGGGAATCTTACGGCAGAAGCAACAGATAAATTGCCTAAAGAACTGCCTAAAAAAATAAATACGAAAAAGATCAAGCCCGTTCTGGATTTAGACGATATTCGATACGTCGTCCAACTAGGCAATAAAAGAGGGTTAACTACAGAAGAGTCGCTCGAGGAAAAAGGTTATATAAGAGATGTGGATGAGTTGTTAGGAATTATCTCTTAAATGATAGGTGGGAGGTGGATGTCTCGATTACTAATGTTTCCGGAACCATTTCCTGATGAAGATATTAGGAGTATTGTTTTCAGATACCATGTTCGATCTGTAAATGTAGAATTTTATGAGAGCCGTTATGAATTGTTTGGAATTCGCTCATATAAACAGACCGTTTTTCCCAAAAGATTAAATGTACTATTTGAGAGGCTGCCCATTGGAAATAAATTCACCGTAGACAGTCTTCTTTATGAACATACATGGTACGGGTTGTATAAGGCGTTTTTTACTTCAGAGAGGAATAGGAAAATGCTTCATATTATGAAGTATGGTTCCGATACTCAAGGAAACCCGAATGGACAGCCAAACACGGGCTTTCAATCCATTTTATCTTCAGAGATAAAGTATTGTCCAGAATGTGTAATTGAGGATGAGCAGAAATTTGGAGAAATATACGTTCACCGTCTGCACCAGGTATCCTTCTTACATTCTTGTCCTAAACATCATGTGCGATTGTTGACCAAATGCCCAGTTTGTAAGTGTAATTATGGAAATGTTGAAACAGGAAAACTGCTTCAGGCAGCATCTTGTAAATTAGGACATGCTATGAATTCTGAACATGTTAATCTAGATGAGAGAGGGATCACACTTCAATATGATCTGTTAGAAGATATGATCTTTATAAGGGATAAACATGATGAGTTATCAAACGAAACGATATTCTTCAAGTGTTTAGAGCAATTATTTAAAAGGGGTTATATCACCTCAACAGGCGTACACTTGAAAAAAGCTCTCTTATCGGATTTGATTGCTTCTTATTCGCCTGATTTGATAATTCTCAATATGGATTTTTCGAGCGTTTATTTTAAAAACGCCATTCTAAATAGAGAGATGATGACAAATTTTATCGGCTTTTATCTCCTTCTTGCACGGTTTTTATGTGGGTCCTTCAAAGATTTTATGAGCTCACAGGACTCGTTATCATTACAGATTCCGTTTGGAGTTGGTCCATGGGCATGTGAGAATTCTAAATGTGTGAATCGCAACATTCCTAAGATTAAGAGTTGTATTCGAAAAATTGTAAATGGTAGATTAGGTACTTATTCAATAAGTTATGACTGTGAATCCTGCAATCTAACAACGATTTTGAAAGGTACTCCGACTTCATACAAAGTCTCATTCCACAATCGGAGAATTCTGGAGGTTGTTTCAAAAGATTATGGTTTACAAGAAATCATTGATGCTCAAGATCAGATGGCTGCAGGCATTGAGATAGATACATATCGAACTAAATTGCGGCGGGACTTGAGTAGACTTCTAGAGCAAAATACATATCAAAAACGTTCTGACATAAGGAGAAGCGCAGAATCAATGTACCGCTGGTTTATGAGAAATGATAAGGAATGGTTTGAAGATAAAATTCCTCGCAAGATAAGCCAAGATAGTATAAAACTAAACTTTCAGGAAATAGATCTGGATTTGCAAGCAAAAATTAGAGTGGCCGGTGAAGGCATTGATCCCAATTACCATTTACCTATTAGGAGAGGCACGATATTAAATTTACTTGATAAAAAAGATCACAATCGGTTTAGGCACTATTATCGTGACAAATTGCCAGCCTCGAACCAAGAGATTGATAGATTTGTCGAGTCCCGAAAGCAATTTTTAATACGTAGTATTCCTCGTCATTATTCAAAACTAGTAGAACAAGGTAAGGTTAAAGTTTCGGTTAATAAATTCAAAGAAACATCCGTATCCTATTATTTAAACGGAGATGATGAAGTCGATCATCATATCCTAATTTTCTTGCAAGAGAATGGCGCACTACTTTAATGCATTTAAAGTGAAATTGAATACTTAATGGTATGCTGGGAAAAATATGAATATAGCTGAATCAATTGGAGGAAGCAGTATGATATTTTTCCCGCCGTTATTTCCGGATGAATTGTTATATAGTGCCTTTGCTCGATATCATCAGAATTCAGGGAATGAAAACCATAAGGAGACTACGAAGGAACTGTTCGGAAATTCCTCTGTTTGTGCATCAATCTTGTTTCCTTCCCATATTAGTAACCTGTCTTTGAGAATGCCACTAGGAAGTCCCTATATATCGAAAGACTTTATACAAAAATATTCAATAATCCCATATTTCGGTCCCTTCATTCCGACAAAGAGATTATTAAAGATCAAGAAAGTAATGGAGCTAGGCAAGAGTTCTCCTGTCAATATGTTACTAGGAAGAACAGCCTCCACGATCTCACCGATGCAAAATCTTCAATATTGTCCGAACTGTGTGAAAGAGGATAGGGAAAAGTATGGGGAAGCCTACTGGCATAGATCTCATCAAGTGGAGGGAGTCTATTTATGCCATATGCATGATAGTACACTGCTAAAATCAAGGGTGGCACTTAGCAAACAAAGAAACAAGCATAAATTCGTACCATTAGAACACGCTTTGAGCAATAGTGCGATCCCAATTAATTTACCTGTTGGAGATTTGGGTCATTTACAGTTTATTGCAAAGCAGACTAATATCCTCTTGAATACGGAATATCCCTCATTTGGATTAAAGGAAATCAATCGATTTTATGTTTCTAGGTTACAGCATATGGATCTGGCAAATCATACAGGAAGAATTAGGTGGGCGGATCTCATTCCAGCATTTAATCGATTCTATGGCGTTCAATTTTTAATGAATCTGCAATGTTACATTGAATTCGATCAAGATGCGACCTGGTTACATAAACTATTACGGAAACCCCGTGTTACTTGCCACCCTTTACGCCATATATTGGTTATTGGCTTCTTAAATCAAACAATTGAAAGTATGGCCAGTATAATAACGAGTAGAAAAACTAATTATGAACCATTCGGTCAAGGCCCATGGCCATGCCTCAATAAAGCTGCTAATCATTATAGGATGTCAGTAGTTTCATTGTGTGAAATTACGAGATGCTCCAAGACTGGGTTACCCGTGGGGACATTCTCATGTCAATGTGGATATGTATATTCGCGGAAAGGACCAGATCATTCCGACGAAGATCAGTTTAAGATTGGCCGTGTAAAGTGCTTTGGAGAAGTATGGGAGGAAAGATTCCAAACTGTATCTAAGATTGATATGCCTCTTAGGGAAAAGGCGAGATTACTTGGTTGTGATCCAAAAACAGTGTTGAATAGGATCTCCATCAGTAAAGTTGTAATAAATACTATTGATATTCAGGAGAACGTGCACTATAAAGAAAAGTGGATAAGATTGATTGCGGATAATAGTGAATCTTCGATATCCGAACTTCGAGGTTTGAACCAGTCTGTTTTTTCTTGGTTATATAGACGAGAACGAGAATGGTTACAGGAACACTCGCCCCCAAAAATTAAGGTAACAATGAACCAGGGGCGTATAAATTGGGAAGGCCGGGATCAACAAACAGCGGAAGAAGTGCGATTATCAGCGATTGAGATCTTAAACGAAACGTCAGAAAGACTAATTAGGGTGACGAAAACCGAGATCGGACGAAGAATGGGTAAACTTCCTTTATTATTTAAGTCGCTCCATAAACTCCCTCAAACCGCTAATCAATTAAATACTGTCTTGGAGACAATGGAGGACTTTCAGGAGAGACGAATTAATATTAAGGCAGCCGAGTTGCGAAACACTAGTGCAGTAGTTAAGCGTTGGGAGCTCATCCGAGCTTCTGGATTAAGGGAGACATTTATTGATAACCATCGTGATATAATTGATAAACACATCCATTAGTAAGAGTAGAATAGTACGGTTCGATGGGAGGTGCTCTAGCCACCATGTCAACTTATTATTCATAAAGTGAAAACAGTTGTTGAGAGAATTGTAGAAAATTAAAAGGAGGACAACATGTGAAGGGAAGAAAAATCCTCCGGAACGCAATACGTTATAAACATTGCTTAAGTGAAATCGAGTCCACAAGCTTACATGACTATAAAAAATGTACTTGTGGTAAAGTTGCAGTTGACGGCGGTCATGAATATTTATGACGGCTCGGACCAGTGGAAGATTATGGGGAATTATCTGTTTGGGTGACCGTGTAAATGATACCATTTACGTTCTTTGTCGGTGAAATAATGAACGTAGAAGAGGATGCTAGCCATGAAATTTAATGAAATAAAGAATATGGTCAATGAAAGCAGCAATATCGTTTTCTTCGGAGGGGCAGGCACTTCCACTGAGAGTGGAATACCTGATTTTCGGTCCGCAGATGGATTGTATAATGCTGGAACGGACGAGGTGTATACTCCAGAAGATATATTAAGTCGTGATTTTTTCATGGAACGTACGGAGGAGTTTTATAAATTTTATAGATCTAAAATGATATACCCTGAGGCGAGGCCTAATCCGGCTCATGAGGCATTAGTGAAGCTTGAGCAGAGAGGGCAGCTTAGAGCCATCATAACTCAGAATATCGATGGCCTTCATCAGGTTGCTGGGAGTATCAATGTGCTGGAGCTTCATGGGTCAGTTCAAAGAAATCGTTGCATGGGTTGCCATACGATATATCCTTTGGCGTCAATCGTTGAATCATGTGTCCAAGTGCCTATATGTCAGCGATGTGGCGAGATCATTAAACCCGATGTGGTTTTATATCAGGAAAGCTTGGACATGGATCTGCTGGAAAGCGCGGCAGACTATATTAAACAAGCAGATGTATTGATCGTAGCAGGTACTTCTCTAACCGTTCAGCCAGCAGCAGGATTAATTCGGTTATATGAAGGGCGAAAATTCCTATTGATTAATAAGAGCGCCACGCCTATGGATGGTCTAGCAAATTATATCATTCCAGAAAGCATTGCCAAAGTGTTGGATGCATTAACTGCGGAATGAAGCTGCGTTATGTGATTAACGATCTGATGTGGGTATCATTTTTTTATTTCGGTCTAGGGGATCCGAATTTAAATATTGAGCGTGTTGCCATTTGAGTTCGCAATGGAGGACATCACATCCCTTCTAAGGATATATTGCATCGTCATCATTCTTCCATTAAAAAATGCTTAATCATTTGGATTTGGTGAATGACTTGCTCGTCATCGACAACAGTGCATTAAATGGGGAGATCGTTCTTGAAGCTGAGAACGGTAGGGTGAAGTATCAACATGCCAAATTACCAGATTGGGTCTTGCCTATACATATCCAATTACTTTTCCATAATCCGATTCATCCTACACTATAGTAGGCATGGCTTGGGTTATTTTTTATGTTATATGGAAACGTACATTCGCTGTCAAATAGATGCACTTTGAACATGTATACTAAGATAGAATACAGTCAGAAACACACTTGGAGGATTGAAATGTTGAATATACAGGAGCTAAGAGCAAAAATGATTGAAGCAATCCGATTAACAGGAACTGTAATTGAAAACGACCAACTTGAAATTGTCGATAGAGGGATGCCTCATAAGCCATCCGGTCTTCCGGCGGGGAAAATGGGCATCTATACTTTTATTTATCAGGATCATTTTCTCAAAATCGGTAAAGCTGGTCCTAATAGTGATGCGAGATTTAGAAGCCAGCACTACAATCCTCTGGGATCACAAAGCAACTTGGCTAAGTCTATTTTAAATGATATTGAATTTGCTAGCCAACACATTTCAATAGAGACGGTTGGTGAATGGATTAGACAAAACACAAAAAGGGTTGATCTATTCATTAATGCTTCATTGGGGATATTTGTATTAAACTACTTTGAAGCCTTTTTACATCTAATGTATCAACCCAAGTATGAAGGCTTTGATAATCAACGAAAAATCATCGGAAATTGAATAAGAAGGAAAGAGCTAGATCTTGTCGAATCATAATCCTCATAGATAGGTATCACGATATAGAGGAGAATTATCATGATCGATAAAGTCATACGAATCTTTAACATCATTAATGCGATTCAAGCAAATCCGGGAATTTCCGCAGCCGACCTTGCTCTGAAATGCGACGTGAATATCCGCACGATTTACAGGGATATCGATATTGTTACTCTAATTGCACCGGTTACCAACGAAGGAAGAGGCACTGGATATCGGTTTATGGGTAAGTTTTTCATGTATCCCCTCAATTTCACCGAGCAGGAAGCGCTTGTTTTTTCATTGCTGCCTTCAGTATTAGATCTCGACAAATTACCGCCAGGTTTTGAGACTGTATATGATAAAGTAATGGCAACTCATCGTAAGGAAAAATCTCAGCAAAACAGTATTATCGAGGATATCACTGGCATTATACAGATGGGGACGCCTGCTTACCGTAAAGAAAGCCCTAATTTCCTTCAGCCAATCATACAAGCCATCTTAGATCAAAAAACAATCGATACTGTATACCATACCCAATCTCGTAATGAAACTACTGGGCGTAAAATTGATCCTTATTACCTTGTACCACGTGATCAACGATTTTACTTAATTGGTTTTTGCCATTCGAAACAGAAAATTCGAACGTTCCGAATCAGTCGGTTTCTGAAGGTTGATCTTACAAGTGAGCCATTCGACAAGGGTGACTTCAACATAAAAAAGCATTTGAAAAACACGTGGTCGATTGAACAGGGTGAAAAGAACATTACATTCAAAGTGCGTTTTAATTCTGATGTTGCTCGATACATTAAAGAAGAAGAATTGTTTGTCCACCCGCGTATGAAAGACCAAAAAGATGGTAGTATGATTTTTGAGGTGACCGTGAATAACGAGAAAGAGTTCATTCGATGGATTCTGCAATATGGACCCGCGGCAGAAATACTAGAGCCAAAGTCCGTACGTGATTCTCTAAAGAGTCAGTTGGTTGAATGGTTGGGAATGTATAGTTAACCATATGAAGCATGGCCTCTTTCGCAGAGACCATGCTTTTTTCGTATTGTAAACTAAAATTAAAACGAACAAACATTCGAGACAACCACATGTCTTTTCAGAATTGCATAATGAAGAAAGAAGATGTCGGATGTATACATAAGCCCCGAAAAATGAGGAGGTAGGACATGAAGGTAATTTTGACCAAACATGCATTCGAACGTTATTGCGAAAGAGGCAAGCCAGATAGATTCGATTACTATGGTTTTCAGAAACATCTTCGTCAAGAAGCCATAGAAAGGATATGTTTTTTTGAGTGGCGCGGAAAGCCGGTCGTCTATTTGTACCAAGCCTATTGGAGGTATGAATATGATACGATCAAAAAGGAACTTACTCTCATTACTTGCCTCGGCATCCTTGAATTCATCAGTACGAGCAAGTGGTCAAAACAGGAAACTGCAAGGAATAATCATTATACAAGGAAATTTGCTAACAAATCCGTAGGTCACTCACAGCCTTGCGATGAATTCCATGAAAATGTTCAGCTTCAAGAACTTCAACTATTCTAGCTTCGCCTTAAGATCCGCGTGTTCATACAAGAAGTTGAAGCCTAGTATGCAGGAACTAAGATAGATTCCTCGAAATATACAATAGAGGAAGGATGTGGGTCTTATGAACCATAACTGGTTGGTGGATTTGTATGAGATATGCAATAACGACCCTTTTCGGAGAAAGATTCTACTTGCTGACCGTTTTGACCAGGCCGAACAATGGCTTGCTCGAATAACTAGACAATGTGGCCCATTGCTTGGAGTGGAAACAGAAACATTGCGGTCACTTGTCGTGAAACGAACCAAACTGGAACTGACGAAACGTGGACTTCGACTACTAAGCAGCGAGCAGACGTTTTGGATCATTCAGAATCTTATGGTTGATCTGGCTGTTCGTCTTGAGGAATATATACCGAGCGAAATGGTTTCACCTGGTATCGTTCATAGTTTTCACCTTGCGATAGAGGAGCTCAGGCTTTCAGGTATTCGCTCCTCAGAGCTTTTAATTACTTTTTTTGATAACACTAGGAAAGCAATCTATATTATCGAGCTTCTAACCTTGTACGAAAAGTGGCTGGAGCAGAACCGTTTCACTGATTTTGCAGGACTGCTTGGTTGCTTACCAGAGAAGGCTCAAATTAATAATGATCTCTTTATCGTCAGGGATGTGGAGCTACATTCTCCTGTGGAGAAGGAAATGCTGAAGCGCATTGCTGGAAGCGGGCTTGTCATGCTGCGGCAGGAAGCATTTTTCCCTGGAATTTTTGAAAACTTCGAGGATCATGATGTTCGGTTTTACTGCGCGGCAGGAACGTTAGCTGAAGTTCGTGAAACATTCCGTCGTATTTGCCGTCAGGATATTCCCTTCGACCAGACTGAGATCATTGTTTCTAATTATGAAGCCTATAGTACAGCCATATATACGCTAAGCCAAACCCTCGACATTCCCTGCACATTTTCAAAAGGGATGCCAATCTCTTACACGAAGGTTGGGAAGGCGGCGCTGGTATATCTGGATTGGTTGGAATGCAACTATGACGTAGAATGTCTGCTTAAGGCTCTCCGGCATGATTATCTGTCATTTCGTCACTTTGGCGACTCCGTGGCAACGGCTGATCTTATTCGTGCTTTGGAGCAAAGCGGGATTGGATGGGGAAGGCAGCGCTTTTCGATGCTGGAAGCTGCAGCCTCTGCTGAGGAAGCTGGGGCGCACGTCGAGGCGATTCGGCTGTTAGAACGGGCAATTAAAGGATTGTTTCACACACTGCCGGATTCCCGTCAAGAGACGTGGACACCACTTACCGTCCTGAATGCAATGATTGATTTTCTCGAAAAGTGTACCGTCCCTTCCGGAGAGGCAGACATAACGGTTATCGCTGAACTGAGTGATCAGGCGAAGCAGTTGGAATCCGTTTCTCCTCGAACACTGTCAAGCGAGAGTGCGTTGCGTTATGTAAAAGACATGGTTACTGGAATCCGTATCCATTGTGAGGGGCCGGTCTGCGGGAAAATTCATATATCATCTCTTCAGGATGGTGGTGAATCTGGCAGGACCCATACTTATATTCTGGGCATGAGCAATGAAGCGTGGGCCTTACAACTTAGACAGGATCCCGTTTTATTGGATGAGGAACGCCGCAATTTGGGCGGTCTGCAGTTATCTACCGAAAAGGCAGAGTATGTGGTTCGTGAACGAGCCTCTCGTCTGGGGATGCTTTCAGGATTGTTGACGCTAAGCTTCGTCAGCTATGATCCGGCAGAGCAAAAGGAAACGAGTCCTGCATTTGAGCTCTTGCAGGCTGCGAGGATCGTAACAGGCGATCCTCATATGGATCTTACTGGACTTGAACATGCTCTCGGAAAACCGATTGGCTACATGGCGGGCAGTTTTGAAGGAGAGCATCTACTAGATGGGACGGACCGTTGGTTAAGTCGGTTGACCGTAGGAGGAAGAGTGCAAGATGGCCTTCCCTCGCTGCGCCAAGCTTTACGTTTTGCAGCAGGCGTGGAACGAGCAGAAACGAAAATAGCCGCGGCGAAGCTATCAGAATATGAGGGGATGCTACTTCAGACGGATGTATTTGCAGTCCGTTATCTGAATAACCCGGAGATGTTTCTTAGCGTAACACAACTCGAACGATACGCTGAATGTCCGAAGAAGTTTTTCTTTTCCACGGTGTTGAAGGTCAGGGAGAAGGAGACTACCGACTTCGACCGCACTCGGTGGTTGGATGCTGCAGGCAGGGGGAGCTTACTTCACCGCATCTTTTACCTCTACCTCGAACAGATGTCCAAGGATTCTGATACAAGCGATATACTTATACATAACGAAAAAAGGCTCCAGGAAATCACAGATCTAACAATCAGCGAATACGAAACAATGGTACCACCCCCAAGTCCACATATTTTCTTTAAGGAATGCGAGACTATTCGTCGAGACGTGGCTATTTTCCATCAATTGGAGCAAAAACGTCAGGGAAGGCCACGTTATTTTGAGCTCGAGCTGACGAGAGATGGTGAACCGATGGAAGTCATGTTGGACAATGGTCTCATGATAAAAATGAAGGGATTTGTCGACAGGGTAGATGAAGTCGGGCCACACACGTACAAGATTTACGATTACAAGACAGGCAGTCCGGCTAAGTATGACGAGAATGAGTACTTTTCACAGGGCACTCAGCTCCAACATGCGCTCTATGCCGTTGCGGTTGAGCAGTGGCTTCAGAGTTCGGGAATCGATCCAATGGCCCGCGTGATGGAGTCGGCTTATTATTTCCCAACGGAGTGGGGGAAGGGTGAAGAGGTGTCTCGAGTTCAAAGCCGTAGAGCTGAGCTTTCTGAGTTGGTGGGACATCTGCTTGCTTCCATGGAGTCGGGATTGTTTACGGCGACAAAGGAGTCGAGACGATGCACATATTGTGATTATCGATCCGTTTGTGGGAACGAATCAGAGCGAACAAAGGACAAATGGGATTTAGCAGAAAATGACTCGCTACTTCACAATATGAAGGAGGTTGAGCGTTTTGCATGACGATCGGATAGCAAGAGAGAGTATTTCAAGAGTCCTTGACCGGACATTTTTGGTGGAAGCGGGAGCGGGTTCAGGAAAGACGACATCACTTGTCGGCAGGATGATCGCATTAATCGAGTCAGGAAGCACCGCGGCAGAGCAGATCGCAGCAATTACGTTCACCCGGAAAGCAGCAGACGAGCTAAAGAGCAGGTTCCGACTGGAGTTGGAGCGGCGGATTCGCACCGCGACAGAGCCTCAAAGCGGTCTGCTGAGGCAGGCACTTAAGGAGGTTGATCGGTGCTACATCGGCACAATTCATTCCTTTTGCGGTAGATTGCTTAGGGAGAGGCCAATCGAAGCTAGGCTCGATCCCATGTTCTGCGAACTCGAAGAAGAACAAGCGGCAATACTGCGTGATCAATGCTGGGATGAATACTTGATAAGTATAATTGAAAGCGGCCGAGAGGATACCATAGCGGTACTAGGGGCACTTCAGGTAAATGTAGAGGATCTACGTCAGGTCTATAAACGGGTATGCGACTATACGGACATTCAGATTGATACGGCTCCCTCCCCCAGACCGGATTTTGATCTGATTCGTTTATCGCTGCCATCGATGTTGGAGGATGTGAGCCGCTACATACCGACGGTTAAGCCGGAACGGGGCTGGGATGCTTTACAATCGATGGTCCGAGATGGCAGAAGGATTGTTGCGATACATGGGTTGCAGGACGATATGCGTGTGCTACAGTTGGCGCTGCTTTTTGAACGGAAAATCGATGCGACATTGAAGCAGTGGACGGATGGAGCAAAGGCCAAGGAATACAAGATCATGTTTCAAGAGTGGCAGGGCCGAGTCCTGCTGCCGTTTCTTCGTGCTTGGCGGGAGCATCTCTATCCGCAGCTGGTTGATTTTGTCCGGCCAGCTGTTGCGTACGGCTCGCGCAGGCGGAGTGAGCTAGGGTTGCTCGATTTTCAGGATTTACTGATGAGAGCAACGGCTTTGCTTCGTGAGCATGTGAATGTGCGGCGTTTTTTTACTGGCCGATATACGTGCTTGTTCGTCGATGAGTTTCAAGACACCGATCCCATCCAGGCGGAGCTTATGTTTCTTCTGACGGGTGATGATCCGAACGAATCGGACTGGCGGCGTATCACGCCGAAAGCAGGCTCTCTATTCGTGGTAGGAGATCCCAAGCAATCCATTTACCGATTCCGCCGCGCGGATATTTCTACATACAATTGGGTTAAAAACAAGATCAGATCATGCGGAGAGGTACTTCAACTGAGCGCTAATTTCCGTTCAGTTCAATCTATTGGTCAGTTCATCAATGAAGAATTTTGCGCTCGCTTTCCAAGCAATGAATCCGAGCATCAGGCGGCGTTTGTGACAATGGAGACACAATCTGTTAATCCGGATGCAGAAGTGTTACATGGTGTGTACACGATGACCCATGTGAAAATATCTGGCGGCAAGGATGCTATTGCCGAAGCGGATGCGGACCGGGTGGCTCGCTATGTTGCCTGGGCTTGCAGCGGCCAATTAATAATACAGGAGAAGCAATCAGGAGCTGATGGTGGTTATGTTTTTAGAGAGGCGTCTCCAAGTGATTTTCTGGTGCTCCTGAAACGTAGGGAGTATCTGCATCTTTATGCTGAAAAGCTGGAGCAGTACGGTGTTCCATCTGTGACTGCTGGAAGTTCAGCGATGTATGAGGAAATTGGCGCTCTTTCTTTACTCGCAAGCTGCTTGAATGACCCGGGTGATCGGATTTCTCTACTTGCCGTGCTTAAAGGGATGTTATTCGCCGTTAGTGATAACGCGCTGTTCCACTACAAGATGCAAGGGTTTCCAATAGTTTATACCTACCTGCCGAATCAGGCAGAGGTGTCTGAAACTGCACTGCCTGTATACGAAGCGCTGGAGCGGCTCGCGGGATATGCGCGTATCATCCGAAAGATACCGGCTCTGTCAGCGCTGATTCATATCATAGAGGATTTGGGACTGATTCCGCTTGCTGCAGTTCGACCGACTGGCCGGGCACGTGCTGGAACGCTTATAAAGCTACTTCATGTGCTACAAAAGGATAGCTTAACTACTGCAAGCTGGCCAGAGCTGTGCTCTTATTTATTGCGATTGGTGGAAGAAGCGAAGCTCGAGTGTGGGGACTTATTTGCAGGCCAGCATGATGCAGTTCGCATCATGAACCTCCACAAAGCAAAAGGGCTTGAAGCGCCAGTAGTACTCTTGGCTTGTCCGTGCGGGGAATCGGATCACGATGCCTCCGAACACGTAGACCGATCAGACAATCCGGCTCGCGGCTACTTCAGCATAAAGCGACGAAAAGGATATCAAGATGAAGTGATTGCTCATCCGCAGGGATGGAATGAACATGCCGAGAGAGAACGACTGTACATGAACGCTGAGAAGGAGCGGTTGCTATATGTCGCCGCTACCCGCGCGAAGCAGCTTATGATCATCAGCCGATATCCAGACCGTCCAGCGATTGATCCGTGGAGCAGCTTTGAAAGCGGTCTTCAGGAAGGGCGGGAGTTGGATGATCCTTTGGTTGTACCTGTGATGCAGTCGTGCTACGACATCGTACATGACGAAGAAGCAGACGAAGCTGTTAACCGTGAATGGAGAAGTCGACTGGCGCAGCCAACATTCAGGACGGCATCGGTGACGGAGTTAGCGAAGTCGGGAACGCCACAGCCGCCGAGACCTCTTGTGGGCAGAGGAATGGCGTTCGGCAGCACGGTACACCGGTGTATTGAGTTGCTTGGATCTGGTGAAGTGCCTGATCAGTTGGAACTACACATTCGTATGATCGCCGAAGAAGAGGGCATGGATGAGGAGCTTATTCCGGATGTTCGGATAATGTTGGGTACTGTAGTGAAACATCCGCTATGGCGACGTGCATTAGCTGCTAAGCAGCAGGTTCATGAACTACCATTGCGGACAATATGCACTGAATCGACAGGTGGTGCTGCGGCGAAGGAGCTGCACCTAAAAGGCATTATCGACTTTATGTTCGAAGAAGATGATGGTTGGGTTGTTGTGGACTTCAAAACGGATGTATATGAAGAGGGTCAACGGCAGGCATTCGTTGACTTCTATAGGCCGCAGGTGGTGGCTTATGAGGAAGAATTGGAACGAGCTTTTGGTTTGCAGGTCAAAGAGACGGGATTGTATTTTCTGCATCTGAATGAGTATGTTTCACTATGAATAAAAAACAAAATACAGATTACTTAGATCTTATAACCGGGAGGAGATTTAAAATGACATTCAGAGTTAAAGCTTATGATTATTTACAACAAATGTTTGGTCCAGATGCTGCTTTTAAAGAGGGGCAATGGGAAGCAATAGATTCTGTACTGCATGGTGATCGTACACTGGTTGTTCAGAAAACAGGCTGGGGTAAAAGCTTAGTTTATTTTTTATCTACAAGAATATTACGAGATAGTGGAAAAGGTCCTACAATTGTCATTAGCCCACTCTTATCACTTATGCGCAATCAAATGCAATCTGCTGATCGTCTTGGTCTAAAAGCAGCTACTATCGACAGTTCACTTAGTACTGAGGAAGTTTCAGGTATTGAATATCGATTGTCGCAAGGGGATATTGATATACTGTTTGTCTCTCCAGAACGTTTGGGGAATGATCGTTTTATGGAGAGAACAATTCCTCTTATCCGTGATGGAATCGGTATGTTTGTAATTGATGAGGCCCACTGTGTTTCAGATTGGGGTCATGATTTCCGCCCAGATTATCGACGTATTTCGCGTATCGTCCGTACTTTATCTTCTCAGGTTCCCATCTTAGCAACTACTGCTACTGCAAATAACAGAGTAGTTCAAGATATACAGGAACAACTTGGATCAATGAAAGTTATTCGTGGCCCACTAGCAAGGGAATCACTACATATTCAAACGATCGTGATGCCTAAAAAAGCAGATCGTTTAGCATGGCTGTCTAGTAATATTAAAAAATTACCAGGCAGCGGTATAGTATATTGTTCTACAATTAGCGATTGTGAGTTGGTTGCTCGTTGGTTAACAGAACAAGGAATCTCTGCTGTTCATTATACAGGGCGCTTAACTAAAGAAGAGAGGATTGAAAGAGAGGAGAGTCTTCTTCAAAATAGTATAAAGGTTCTTGTTGCAAACATTGCATTAGGTATGGGGTTTGACAAAGAAGATGTAGGTTTTGTGGTACACTTTCAAATGCCCAACTCGCTTTTAACGTATTATCAACAAATTGGACGCGCAGGACGAAAGCTAGAAAAGGCTTATATCGTGTTACTACATGGAGAAGAAGATGAGTCCATTCAACAATATTTTATTCGTAATGCTTTTCCTTCCTCAGAGGATATGTTGGCTGTCATAGAGTTACTTGAGACAGAAGATATCCTTACAGTTAATCAGATATGCTCTAGATTAAATCTTACAGAATCTACTGTAAAAGACTGTTTGAAATTACTGTTAATCGACAGTATTGTGACGAAAGATGGGTCTGGCTATACAAGAACGCTCCAACCAATACAACTACAAGATGCACGTATTTCTAACGTCCTTTCGAACAAAGAGCATGAGCTTGAACGAATGAAATCGTTTATACATACTGAAGAATGTCTTATGAAGTTCGTTATTCGTGAGCTAGATGACCCAGCAAGAAACGACTGTGGTATATGTTCTAATTGCAACGGGGATTTTGTCGGTAGAAATATACAAGCAGATATCGTATTCCATGCTGAAATTTTTTTACAACGTAATTATTTCCATTTCGAACCTCGCAAACAATGGGCGTCTGGAGCAAGGATTACAGAAAATAGACGCTGTGAGTCTGGTTTCGCGTTAAGCAGGTATAGTGATAGTGGGTGGGGGCGTCTAGTTCGTATTGGGAAATACCAGAATAATCACTTTGATGATCAGCTAGTTGTTGCGGCGACAGAAGCATTAGCTCATTGGATTCAGAGCAACTATCCAAATGATTCATTTGTTGTTAGTTCAATTCCTTCATTACGACGTCAAGATCTTGTTCGTGATTTTGCAATAAGGACTGCACATGGTTTGGGACTTCCATACGTGGATCTTTTAACCAAAACGGAGTCACGTCCTGAACAAAAACGGATGAATAACAGTCACATGCAGGAACAAAATGTACGGGATTCTTTAGAAGTGAATAACAGCAACTTTAATGGAAATAGTGTAATATTAATAGATGACATGGTTGACTCACGATGGACTTTTACGGTAGCAGGATTTTTGTTAAAGGAATCAGGCTATGATCGAATTTTACCATTTGCGTTATCGTCGACTTCAGAAAGTGGGTGATCAGTTTGGAGAAGATTTCAGATGAGGGATTAGCTATAATGTTGCTAACCTCTGATCTACTATACAGAAAGACTAAAGATGTATCTCAAAAACCTTTTACACCTGGTGAATGGAATAAATTTGCTGCACTACTAAGGAATTCATCCTATGCAACACCTGCTTCTTTATATGGAAAAAATGAAGAAGTAATAATGAAAGATTTATTGGTAGATAGAGCCCTTGCGGAGAGGGTTTGCAGTTTGATGAAATATGCGGGAAATATGGCTATCGAAATCGATAGATTATCTAGTCTAGGAATATGGATAGCTACGCGTGGGGACAAGAACTACCCCCAGAGAGTCAAACAATACTTAAAGGAACAATCCCCTCCTTTTTTTTACGGTGCAGGTAATGGGGAAAATTTACGCTTTAGTGCTGTTGGATTTGTGGGTTCTCGCGATGCAGATCCACAGAGCATAGATTTTACACAACGTATTGTAAGACGAGTAGTGGAAGAAGGCGCTTTAGTTGTGTCAGGTGGTGCTAAAGGAATAGATCTTATCTCACAAACCGAAGCCTTAACTCATGGTGGGAGAGTTGTTTCATTTGTACATTCAGAACTAGAAGTGCTTATTAAGAAAAAAGAATGGCGTAAAACAATTATTGATGGTAATTTAACTCTTCTATCTGCTGTTCATCCTTCTTCTCGTTTTACTGGCTTTAATGCGATGGGGCGAAATAAGTATATCTACACGCATTCAAAAGGAACAGTAGTTGTGGCAGCAAACAACAAGGGGGGTACATGGGAAGGTGCTAATGAAAATTTGAAAAACTCATGGGTACCTCTTATAATACGGACGGGTCAAGATGTGCCTGAGGGAAATCGTTCGTTACTTGAGAAGTATCGACAACATCCTTTAGTAATTCCTTTTGTAGAAGAGAGCGGGCAGTCCATAATAGAAATTCTTAAAAAAGCAAAGAATGGTTCCTCGTCATCGAGTGAATCTATTGGAGTAAATAATTCTGACCATAGTTCAGATCTCTATAGTATTGTATGGCCTATAATCCAAGCTGAAATACAAAAAGGCTATAATTTTCAAGAGTTGTGTAAAACGCTGAATGTTCTTCCTGAGCAATTAAAGCTTTGGATGGATAAGGGATACAAAGATGGGGAGAGTAACAAAACTAACGTGAACACTGTTGATTCTATTTCGAATAGAACAGAAAACATAAAGCAGGGAACATTATTTTAGAATAGCTCTCTCAAACTTTCTTAGAGAATATGAAAAGACCTTAGAACTGCCCACTCCTCTAAGGTCTTTTGACCGTATGTCCACAAATATATCCTATATATGATAAAATAGTAGGGAAATAGTCATGTGTACACTATTACACTACCATAAATATTAATAAAAGCAGGTGATTCGCGTGGCATCTCAAAACTTTTCATTTTTGGCAACGAAGTGGGAGTTATTAGATAAAGTTGCTGAAACGGGTGAACGTAATGTCTACTTGGATCCAAATACCGCAATCTCGAAAATTCGGACGTTTGCCGAAACGGTTACGAAATATATTTCTGCGTTTGAGCAAATAAATGAAGAACGAATTACAAATCAGGTGGATCGATTAAATCAGCTGAATTATTTGCAGTTAGTCCCTCGAGAGTTATTGGACTTGTTTCATGTCATACGTAAAAAAGGTAATGAAGCGACTCACAATCCTTCATATGGTGATACAGCAGAGGCGAAAATCCTACTACAGATGGCCTTTCGTATCGCTGTTTGGTTCATGGAAGTATATGGAGATTGGAATTTCAAAGCACCTGAGTTCCAGGAGCCGCTTGAGGGAAACGTAATAACAGAAGCTGAGTTGACCCAAATTACAGAAAGTTATGAATCAAAGCTAGCATCAATGGAGGAGGAACTGCTAAGAGTACGTTCCGAGCAGCTTAACGTCAAGACACAAGAAAAGGAAAGACGGCGCCATATCTCTCAGAGAAGCGGTAGCAATCTTCAACTAACAGAGGAAGAAACCAGGATATTAATTGACGAGCAGTTGAGAGAGGCTGGATGGGAGGTCGATTCCAACAAGTTGCGATTCGCTTTAGGAACCCGTCCCGAGAAAGGGAAAAACCTTGCAGTTGCTGAATGGCAATTAAAACATGGAAGGGCAGATTATGCACTATTTATTAGTTTGCGACTAGTAGGTATTATCGAAGCAAAGAGAGCAAGTAAGGACATACCGGCCGATATTGAACAGGCCAAAAATTATGCACAGTTGGTTATCCGGCATGGCGATGAACAAATTGACGAGCCTTGGGGTGACTATTTCGTTCCCTTCTTGTTTGCGAGTAACGGGAGACCTTATGTAAAACAGCTTGAACAAAAGTCTGGTATTTGGTTCTTGGATGCTCGTCGTTCAACGAACCATCCTAGGGCTCTTCAAGGGTGGTACTCACCTGAGGGAATACTTCAGCTTTTGGTTCAAGATGTAAGCAAGGCAACTCAAACATTGAGAGATGAGAAGTTCGATTACCTCCGACTTCGTCCATATCAGGAGAAGGCCATACAGAGAGTAGAGGAAGCATTGCAAGCAGGGCAGCGTGAAATCCTGCTTGCAATGGCTACGGGAACAGGGAAAACTCGCATGGCTATTGGATTAATTTATAGATTAATTAAATCAAAGCGGTTTCATCGGATTTTATTTCTCGTGGACCGTGAAGCTCTAGGAGCACAAGCTGATGGGGCATTTCAAGACAGCAAACTAGAAAGTTTTCATACATTTACAGAAATTTATGAACTACAGTCTCTTAAGGACAAGAAACCTAACCTTGAAACAAAAGTCCAGATCGCTACGGTGCAAGGTATGCTGAAGCGGCTTTTTTATAGTAACTCCATAGATGACAAACCAACAGTTGATCAGTATGATTGTATTATTGTCGATGAGGCCCATCGGGGCTACACGCTTGATAAGGAAATGAGCGAATTGGAAATGGAAATTCGCGACCATAACGATTATGTGAGTAAATATCGCCAAGTTCTTGAATATTTTGATGCTGTCAAAATCGGACTTACGGCGACACCTGCTTTGCATACGACACAAATTTTTGGTGCTCCAGTGTTTACATACTCTTACCGTGAAGCTGTTGTAGAAGGGCACTTAATTGACCATGAACCTCCTTATCAGTTTGACACTGTTCTGAAGAAAAATGGGATTACGTTTGAAAAGGGCACTGAGGTTGAAGTATTCGATACCGTATCTGGCACCTTATCCCGAGAGTTCATGGAGGATGAAGTTAATATTGAAGTGGCTCAGTTCAATACAAAGGTCATTACGGATAGTTTCAATCGGGTTGTCTTGCAGGAACTAGCTAATTTCATCTCTCCAGATGATGACGGAAAGACGCTTATTTTTGCAGCAACAGATGCCCATGCTGATAAAGTCGTTGATTTCTTGAAAAGAGAAATGGATGAGCGATATGGTGAACTGGAAGACAATGCAATAATGAAAATAACGGGTTCGATCAAAGATCCGATTGGGGCTATCAAAAGATTCAAGAATGAGCGTCTTCCTAATATTGTCGTTACAGTGGATCTCCTGACAACGGGCATTGACGTGCCTGAAATTACGAACATTGTCTTCTTAAGAAGGGTAAGGTCTC
The DNA here is from genome assembly GCF_041640265.1 of Cohnella sp. Lineage (GTDB taxonomy): Bacteria > Bacillota > Bacilli > Paenibacillales > Paenibacillaceae > Cohnella. Next base: position 405,448 of record NZ_JBEQAP010000001.1, on the reverse strand, counting down.
GTATCTTGTTCGAGCAAATGCTAGGTCGTGCTACACGTAAGTGTGATGTAATTCAAAAAGATCACTTTAAAATATTTGATGCAGTTGGCATTTACGAGGTGTTAAAAAAATATACCGACATGAAGCCGATTGTAGTCAATCCGAAGATTCCGATTTCACAACTGGTAAAGGAATTGGAACAAATCAAGGAAGAAACTCACTTGATTGACTATCAGGAGCAGATATTAGCTAAAATTCAACGTAAGAAACGGCATTTTACCGTGACGCGGGAAGAGAATTTTAAACTCCTGTCGGATGGTCGTTCTGTAGATGAATTTGCTTCATGGGTGGAGGGGCTAGCGGCAACTGAGTTGAACGAGCAACTTAAATCGTTTGTTCCTCTGTTTAAATATTTGGATGAGAATAAAGACGGTGAGAATAGAACCTATATCTCTTATGCAGAAGATAAATCACTTGGAATTACCCGGGGTTACGGTAATGCAGACAAACCAGAGGATTTTTTGGATGGTTTTGGATCGTATATTCGGGATAATATGAACTTGTTGCCAGCTTTAATGATTGTATGTCAACGACCTGCTGAATTGACAAGAGAAGAGCTTAAGAAGCTTCGTTTAGAGCTGGATCAGGCGGGGTATACGGAGAAAAATCTGCAAACTGCATGGCGTGAGGCCAAAAACGAAGATATCGCGGCCGACATCATTGCTTTTATCCGTCAACAGGCGCTTGGCGATCCGCTCGTAAGTCATGAAGAACGTGTGCGAAATGCAATGAAGAAGGTATATCACATGAAAGTATGGCCGCCTGTGCAGAAAAAGTGGTTGGAACGCATAGAGAAGCAGCTAATTAAAGAATCCGTGTTAGGACCGGATGCAAATCAGGCTTTTGATTACGAACCATTCAAGAGCCAAGGTGGTTTTAGGCAACTGGATAAGATATTCAGTGGGCAACTAAACGAAATTGTAAGGGAAATCAACACGAATCTGTACAGCTACGAAAAGAAGGAGCAAGCTTAAATGAATAACCGTGAAATCGTGCAAAAACTTTGGAATTTGTGTAACGTACTTCGAGATGATGGTATTACCTATCATCAATATGTTACTGAGTTGACATATCTCTTGTTTCTCAAAATGATGAAAGAAACAGGCCAGGAATTTATCATTCCTGAAGAATATCGCTGGTATGTGTTAGCAGGTAAGGACGGAGTGGAATTAAAAACCTTTTATAGACTCTTGCTCATGGAATTGGGTAAAGCGGAAAATAATCTTCTCAAAGAGGTCTATGTTGACGCAACTACTTTCATTAGCGAGCCTAAGAACTTAGAAAAGATCATTAAGTCAATTGATGCGCTAGATTGGTATAGCGCCAAGCAGGAAGGTTTGGGAGATCTTTATGAAGGATTGCTGGAGAAAAACGCAAGCGAATTAAAATCTGGTGCGGGTCAGTATTTTACACCTCGTGTGTTAATTGACGTTATCATCAAACTGACTAACCCACAAGCGGGCGAGCGGTGTCATGATCCGGCAGCTGGTACCTTTGGCTTTATGATCGCTGCTGATAGATATATTCGCAGTAAGACAGACGACTACTTCGACGAAAGCGTGAATCCGGAATTTCAAAAGTACCATGCGTTTTCAGGGGTTGAGCTTGTAAAAGATACACATCGTCTCGCAACAATGAATGCACTGTTGCATGACATGCAAGGTCAATTGCTGCTTGGGGATACGCTAACATCTGTTGGGGAGAGCTTGAAAAATTACGATGTTATTCTGACGAATCCGCCTTTTGGTACGAAGAAAGGTGGAGAACGTGTTACGCGAACCGACTTTACGTTTTCGACGTCTAATAAACAGTTGAACTTCCTTCAGCACATCTATCGTGCATTGAAGAGTAACAATAAAGCCCGCGCCGCAGTCGTGCTACCGGATAATGTTCTATTCGAAGGCGGTGTAGGTACGCAAATTCGTCGCGATTTAATGGATAAATGTAATCTACACACTATATTGCGTTTGCCTACGGGTATTTTTTACGCTCAGGGTGTCAAAACAAATGTCATGTTCTTTACGCGCGGAAAGAGCGATGCTGGTAATACAAAGGAAGTTTGGGTCTACGATATGCGTACAAACATGCCTTCTCTTGGAAAACGTACACCATTGACTGAAGCCCATTTTGACGATTTTGTTTCCGCTTATACGGCAGATGATCGTAATACGATAAAAGATGAGCGTTGGAACGCTTTTACCCGTGAAGATATTGCTAAGAGGGATGATAGTCTTGACATTGGACTGATTGCGGATGAGTCATTGTCCATTTATGATAATCTTCCTGATCCGATTGAGTCTGCCGAGGAAGCGATGGGGAAGTTGGAACAGGCAATTTCGTTGTTAAATGAAGTTATTGCTGAACTGAAGGCAGCTAAACTGCCAGTTCTTACAGAACAAGAGAAAGTATATACGTTGAAAAACATGCAACAACTGCAGAAAGTGGCTGAGGCACAAGAGGTGTACAAGGGATGAGCAACCCGAAAGAGAAAAGTATAGATGAATTGTTGCAAAATGCTCTGATCCCAAAAGAAGAACAGCCTTATAAAGTGCCTGAAAATTGGGTTTGGGTTAAATTGGGTTTTGTCAATAATAACATTGCTAGATCAATTGAACCGTCAAAATTTGTGGATGAAATATTTGAGCTGTACAGTGTCCCAAATTATGTTCTAAATGAACCCGAATATTTGTCAGGGAAAGAAATTGGTTCAAACAAACAATTAGTTTTACCTAATGAAGTGCTTTTGTGTAAAATTAATCCTCGTATAAATAGAGTATGGGTTGTCACAGCTAATAATTTTAAGTATAGACAAATTGCTTCAACTGAATGGATCGTTTTTTCTGAGAATATAGGAGTATACCCAATATATCTGATGTATTATTTAAGAACCTCGTATTTTAGGCAATTGTTAGCATCCAATGTCTCTGGAGTAGGTGGTTCTCTAACTCGAGCAAGGCCAAAGGATGTTGAGAGCTATCCTCTAGCAATGCCACCTTTTCAAGAACAAATAAGAATCGTGAATAGAATTAGTTCACTTTTTTTGAAAACTGACGAAGCTAGCCGTTTTATCGAGGAAGCAAAGGAAACATTTGAACTTCGACGTGCTGCTATTTTAGATAAGGCTTTTCATGGAGAGTTAACGAGGGCGTGGCGAGAAAATCAAAAATCATACTATACAGTAGAAGAGTTTCTAGAGAAAATCAATAAATTTTCTACAAAGAACGAAAAACGAAACAAAAAATTTATCGATCAATTAGATTCTTCGTACAAAAGTAAGTTGTATAAGATACCAGATAATTGGAAATGGGTTAAATTAGACGATCTTATTGAATCTTCAGTATATGGAACGTCCCAAAAAGCAAATGATGATATAACGGGAATTCCTGTCCTTAGAATGGGGAATATAACATCTGATGGAGGTATTGTTTTAGAAAGCCTTAAATATATTTCAAATGAATGTGCGGAGATTGATAAGCTCGATCTGCAGACTAATGATATTTTATTTAATAGAACAAACAGTTACGAACTTGTTGGTAAATCTGCTTTAATTACTGAAGATATAGCGGGTAAAGCAATTTTTGCATCCTATCTGATAAGAATTCGACTGCATGAAAAAAATAAATTAGCTACCTATGTCTGTGCCTTTATAAATAGCTATTTCGGAAGGCAGATGCTGTTGTCGATGGCAACACAACAAGTTGGACAAGCAAATATAAACTCGCAAAAATTGGCATCTATTTTTATTCCTTTGCCTTCAGAAAAAGAACTTTCTATAATAACTAATTATCTTAAGAGCTTTAAAGAAAGGAACGATTATATAGATAGCTCAGTTACTGTTGAAAACAACGTAAACGAATTGAAAGAGGCCATTCTCCAAAAAGCATTCAGGGGCGAACTCGGAACAAACAATCCAACGGAGGAAAGTGCCGTAGAATTATTAAAAGCAACGATTCAATCTTAAAGATATAAGCTCCCCTATTGTAACCTGAAGTTGAAATTCATTATACGAACAAAAGTTCTCTGACAACAAGTTGTCAGAGAACTTTTGTTATAATAGAGTTACATTATAACAAGCGACACCTATGGCAGGGTGAGATACGGTGATAAATTATAAGGAAGGACGGACTGGTAAAATGAAAATATTCCACACGGCAGACTGGCATTTAGGAAAATTGGTACAGGGCGTTTATATGACGGAGGATCAGCAATATGTCCTTGAACAATTTATTAAGGATATAGATGCTGAAAGGCCAGATGTCATTGTTATTGCAGGCGATTTATATGATCGTGCAGTTCCGCCAACTGAAGCAGTGCAATTACTTGATAGTGCATTAGAAACGATTATTCTTCAATTGAAAATCCCCGTATTAGCAGTCGCGGGCAATCACGATAGCCCAAGCCGTCTTGATTTTGGCAGTAGCATAATGAAAGCTTCAGGTTTACATATCGCAGGTGAACTTACATATCCATTTGAACCTGTAGTGCTGCGTGACGAGGAGGGAGAAGTTCATTTTCATCTTATTCCGTATGCCGAGCCTGGTAAAGTTCGCTATTTACTAGGCGATGATAATATCAAAACGCATGATGATGCCATGAGCAAGATCGCCCAAACCATCAAAGCAACCATGGATCCGAGCGCCCGTCATGTGTTCGTCGGACATGCATTTGTTACACCTGGTGGTGAAGCTCAGAATAATACAAGTGATTCAGAACGACCACTATCCATAGGTGGGGCTGAGCACGTAAGCGCCAAACATTTTGCTGGCTTCAACTATATAGCACTAGGCCACCTGCATCAGGCACATCATGTTGGCAACGAAATGGTTCGATATGCCGGATCGCCTCTGAAGTATTCCATTTCAGAAGAACACCACAACAAGGGTTATCTCGTTGTCGAACTGGATCAACATGGAAACGCAACAATTGAGAAAAGATATCTTGCTCCACGACATGACATGCGAACTGTAGAAGGCCTTATTACAGATATCGAGCGGCATCCGACTAGTGAAGATTATGTATTTGTTCGCTTACTTGACGATGCACTAGTGTTGTCGCCTATGGAACGGGTTCGTTCCGTTTATCCAAATGCTATGCATGTAGAACGGAAGTTGGCCATCGCCGAGCTTAATGGGGAATCTTTAGCGGTTGATGGACGAGCTAAGATGGACGATCTTTCGCTGTTTAAAGCATTTTATAAAGAAGTACGAGGAACGGAACTTTCGCCGGAAACAGAGAGACTGTTTATCGAAACACTGCAGGAGATTCACATGAAAGAGGGTGAGCGTTATGAGACCGTTGAAGCTTACGATGACGGCGTTCGGGCCATATAAGGATCAAGAGGTTATTGATTTCTCAGAGCTTAAGGAACATCGGTTGTTTGTCGTATCGGGAAATACGGGCGCTGGGAAAACATCCATTTTTGATGCAATCTGTTTTGCTTTATATGGAGATGCGAGCGGGGAGGATAGGAGCGACAGTAAAATGCTTCGCAGTCATTTTGCTGATGACCAAATGTATACTTCCGTTAATTTCATATTTGAGCTTAAAGGTAGGACATTTCGTATTTTTAGGCAGTTGGCTCATGTGAAAACAGGTAATAAAGGCGCGACGGGAGATAGATATGAGCTGTATGGAGTCGTTCTTGGAGAAGAAGTTCCGCTTACGGACCGCTTTATCGTGTCACAGGTGGATGAGAAGATTCGCGAAATCATTGGACTCACGAAGGAACAGTTCAGCCAAATCGTCATGCTACCGCAAGGCGAATTCCGCAAGCTGTTGACATCAGAGACTGAAAACAAAGAAGAGATCTTGCGTCGTATCTTTAAGACCGGGTTATACAAATATGTCGCAGATATTCTAAATGAGAAGCGAAAGCAAATGCAGCAGATTTGCACGGAGCTGGCAAATATTCGGGAGTATCATATTAGCAATGTGAAGGGCTCTCTGTCCGGACGTGAAGGCTCAGATCTAAATAACGTATTTCAACAGCAACACTTCAATACGTATCAGGTACTTGAAGCAATAGATATGGAGATAGAGTTTTATGCTGAAGAAATGAAGGAAAGGAAGCAGTTACTGATATCTGAAACTACCAAATATCAAGAAAATACGACGGTATATCATCAAGCCCAAAATATGAACGAGCAATTTGGTCTCTTGGATCAGAAGGTGGCGGCAAGACAACAACTGGTAGAACGAGAGAACGATATTCAGCAAAAAACGGTACAGCTTACACTTGCTGAGCAGGCCGTTCACCTCCATGTCTATGAGCGGCATAACGCGGAGATGACGGATGAACTGACACGCAAAAGTAAGCTCCTCGAAGATGCTCAGTCTGAATGCGTACAAGCAGAGGCAACACTCCAAATGGCTGCTGTGCATCATAAGCAGGAAGAGGACAAAGAAGAGCTAAGAGTACAAGCCTTGCGCGATCTGGATCGACTCAGGGGATATCTGCCAACAGTAAAAGAAATAGATCAGAAACAACAACTGGTAGGACAGCTTGCATCAGAATCTGAAACGTTGTCAAAACAATACAAGAATGCGCTGGAAGAAGTTGAAACCAAACAAACCGAACGATTGATGAAAGCAACTCAAGTAAAGGAATTGGAAGAAAAAGTAGTTCATTTGCCGGTAAAGACAGAGAAGCTTACCATTCTAAGGCAGCAAGCTTCAATCATACAGGAGTACCTTAACCTAGTACAAAAGTCTACTAAAGAACAAATAGAGGAAAGAGAGCATAGGGAAGCATATATACAAGCAGAACGGGCTTATTCTGTTGTAGAGAACCGCTTCATTGAAGGTCAAGCAGCATTACTTGCAAGTCATCTTCATGACGGTGATCTTTGCCCGGTTTGCGGAAGCGTCGACCATCCAAGGAAAGCTACTTCAATGGGGGATATCCCTACAAAAGAAGAGCTTGAGCGGCTGCGTAAGGAGAAATCCATTGTAGAGAAGAAACATCTTGAAGCGAGAGCAACACTCGCAGCTACCGGGCAGCAGTGCAAGGAGAAGCAGCAGCAAGTGCTTGAGCAGGGTTTTAGATTGGATGGAATTGAGGGTGTTTTCACTTCGTTGGTGAAAGAAGGAAAATCGCTAGCTGAAGAAGAGAGGCAGTTAAAGGAAGATAACGCCATGCTTGCTCCGCTTAAGCAAGTGCTGGATACGCTGGATAATAAGTTAGATGAGATGCATAAGTATAAGGAAGATGTACTGAATTTGTTCAATGACAAGAAGACAGCGCATGCCATGGAGAAGGCACTTTACGATCAATCGTTAGGTACCGTCTCTGAAGATGTGCGAAGTCTTGAGAAGCTTGAACATAGGATCCGGGCGGCAGAAGACACTAAGAAGCAGTTGGAGGTTGAATGGAAGAAAGCTCAACTGCAATACCAAGAGGCGAATGAGCGGAACATTAGGGCAGTTGCAAGTCACAACAATGCAGAGAGTTTGAAGAACGAGGCGACTACCAACAAGGAAAAAGCTCGCCTGAGCTACATAGAGGCGTTAGAGCTAGCCGGATTTGAGACGGAAGTAGCCTATAAAGCGGCGAAAATGAGCGATACAGCCCGAGCGGAGCTGAAGCAACAGATTGAAGTGTATAAGACAGCAGTGGCATCGGTCACTAAGCAAATCGAGGAATTATCCGCGGCGCTTGCTGGCAAAGAGCGCCAAGATCTTGCCGCGCTATATCAGCGCTTGCAGGAGCTGGAACAATATATTGATACCGTTCGCAGTGTATTTATGCAAGCAGAGAACAACTATGATAAGGGAAGAGAATTTAGGGCAAATATCCATGTCGCAGAGAGCAATTGGCAGAATGCCGAACAAGAGTATCAACTCGTAAAAGATTTGTTTGATGTTGTTCGAGGTGAAAACGGTAAAAAAATCTCATTTGAACGCTATCTGCAAATCGAGTTTCTGGAAAAGATTATTTTTAACGCAAACCATCGATTACAAAGGATGTCAGGAGGACAATTCTACCTGGTTCGTAGCGAACGTATGGAGAAAGGTAAAAAGCAAAGTGGTCTTGGATTAGATGTGTACGACAATTATACGGGGCAGCTCAGGGACGTGAAGACATTATCCGGTGGAGAAAAATTCAATGCCTCACTTTGTTTGGCGCTTGGAATGGCGGATGTCATTCAATCCTATGAAGGTGGCATATCGCTGGAGACCATGTTTATCGATGAAGGTTTCGGCTCCCTTGACGAAGAGTCGTTGAACAAGGCGATTGATACCCTGATCGATTTACAACAATCCGGACGTATGATCGGCGTTATCTCACATGTACAGGAACTGAAACAAGCCATACCAGCCATCCTTGAAGTGAAGAAAACAAGAGAGGGTTATAGTTACACCAACTTTTACGTTAGTTAGTTCTTGCTATCTTGTCCTAAATTCACTACCTCAGCATAAATATGTTGTATAGAGGAGCGTGAATAATGTGGACAAGAAAGTGAAGCGATACTATCAACTGAAGCAAAAACAGAAAGAGATAGATCAGGAATTGTCGGAACTGCGCAGCGAGATTATGAACCATTGTGCAGAGCAGGGCGCTTCCGATCTAGTGGTTGGAAGTTATAAGGTGAAGATTGTACTCCAAGAGCGGAAGGAATACGACGATAACAAGCTTTACGAAGCACTGCCTGACCCCGGAGTATGGCGCATGCTCTCAAAGTCGGATTCCTCCAAGATTACAAGTCTTATCAAACTGAACGTCATTACGGAAGAAAAGATTAAAGATACTTTCTCGGTTAAGAACATAACACTGCTTCAAGTGGATAAAAAGTAAATGAATGTTGCTCTTACCTCGCCTTTACGGTGGGGTTTTTTTTCTGTTTTAAATAAGCTGTCACTCCATCGGAAGCAAGGACTTGTAGTATGATTTGTCGAAATATTACAGGAAATGTATTATGGGAACAAATGTTCAGTGACAGAGTATTGACGTGTAGGTGTGGTTTAATTAAGCATAAAGCAAATTATAGGTCTTATGAAGCGATCCACTTGTTATCGAGCGGATAAACTCTTCGTTGACTTTCCGTTTGATCATTAAGCTCTTAAACACAAATGCAACTAAAAAGGGTGATGGTTTTTGAAAGACTTGATAGCATCATTTATTAAAAAGCATAAAACTAAAACTATCCGGACAGATGATCTTGAAGTCTTTCTGGTACGTCATCATAAATTACGTTATGAAAGAGAAGGCGGATTTCCGGCTTTTGTTAAAACGATTGAAGGTATCTGTAGTGACGGAGTAATATCCCCTGTTATCTCTAGAGGAAAGACAGGCACGAAACTATATAATGTTTACCGAAAAATTGAACAAGCAACTGAGCCATTGGAAGAAGCATATGTTCGAATGCTGCTCAATGAATATCATCCTAAGATGGCGTTATCGTCCTACGCAAAAGATTATGAATTCTTCATCATAGATAAACCGTATCTGGATGAAATTAGTAAGTTCCTAAGGACTGGGGATACGGAAGTTATTTCAATTAACGAACGATCTTTCGAACTCTTTTACGATGAAAAGTGGATAGACCAAAACAGGGGAATCCTCCAACGAATCAGCATAACTTTAGATGATTTATGCTGTTACCCTACTTATGAGCCTTTTTTTGAATACCGTCGTACCTGTCATAGTAAATCATCGTACCACATTCTGATTGTAGAAAATAAAGATACATATTACACACTCAAACGTCTCTTTATCGAAGGGATCTACACATTTGGAGAGATTCCCATCTCTATGCTGATTTATGGGGAGGGGGATAAGATCCTAAGGAGCTTCTCTTATATTAACGAGATCGAAGAGCTGAGAGATGTTAATTATCAGGTTCACTACTTCGGGGATATTGACCCTAAGGGGATGAGTATTTTTTCTTCTCTACAGAGAACCGTAGACGTTCAACCTTTTTTCTTATTCTATTTTGCATTGTTAAGCAAATATGAGCATAGGGTGCCACCTCGACGTAAAAAGGAACAGGCAAAAACTAAACCAATATCCTATGCGACCTTCCTTGAATGTTTCAGCGAATCCATAAGGAAAAGTCTTATCTCGATTGTGGAACAATGCAATGGATATCTTCCTCAAGAAGGATTGAATCGTAAAGATTTTATAAAGCTAAGCCACCCCGAAGGAGGCTTTTAGAATGGATAGTTACGACAATATTTTCGTTGGTTTCCGGGAACGTATGAAGAACTTAGGGGTGTTTTCGCCAATTCTTTATATGAAAGATAAGATTCGTTTTCGTGAACTGCCTCTTGTATCGCTGGCGATTGCTGTCATGCTCTACACTTTGGAAAATATGCTGATGAACCGGCCTACCACTACTGATGGTATTCACAGATTCCTTAAAACTACTTTATGGGAACGGTGTGACATTCAATTGAATAACGAGGAAATCGATGAGTTACGGGAAGTCCTTGTCGATGATTTCCTCCGAAACTTTGGTCGCAATCATGAATTTGAGTATTTCGATTTGGAACAGAAGAGTAAGGAAATAATATCATTCCGATTGTTTGAGTACGATGAGGACATGAACCTAGACATGCTTAAAGAGCGGAAAATCAGTCTCCGTTTATCAACCGAGGGTATTGAAATGCTATTTAAAACGAAAGAAATGTATGGTGAGCTCCAAATCTCTATTGCTCAATTATATTTCAAACAGCAAATGCAAAAGGGACTTTTTCATGAAGCCCTAAATGCAATTAACGATATTACAATAGCAATTAAGAAAGAGCGCTTTGCTCTTCGTGACTTACAGGGTGAAATTGTTAAAGATGCCATTTCGGTTTCAAAAAAAGAATTACTAAAAAAACAACTTGAGAGTGTTCACGATAAATTAACTAGAGAACGAGAAGTTTTCAATAGTTTAAAAAATTTAGTGGATGAAAAAATTCATAGTTACCATATGGGTGAACTTACGGCGAAGGAAATTAAGGGTATTGAGCTTGTAATGCAAATTCAGCGAAAACTGGCGAGTGTAATCGCAGTGCATGAATCATTGTTTACTGATAAACAAAAGCTGCAGATGGTCATGACCCACTCCATGGAATCGCTAATTCTCAATGCCTTTTCTGTAAAATTAAATTTCGAGCGCGAAATATTGGGTGAAATCTCCACAAGGCCCATAGATCTAGAAACATTAAAAACCATTTTAAATCCCTTATTACCTTTCCGGAGAAAGCCTATTTTCAATCCCCTTGAAGTATTTCAACCGCAGCGGCGCATTACTCGCAAGCAAGAGCAAGATGTAGAAGTGCATGAAGTCAGTGAAGAGGAAATGTTAATTATTGAAAAAGCTGAAGAAATGCAACGAGTACAAAAGGAAGTCAAAGTGGTAGAATACCTTCGTATTTTAGGTGAGCCGATACTTACCAACACTAGTGTTACAATTTCCGATATCCTTTCAAATATAAAAAATGAGAATTTAGGCTTGTACCAGGAACTCACAAACACAATGAATTTTTATTCCTTCCTTGTTGATCTGCATCAAAGCGACTATACGTCATTCCAACGGATAGAACATGAGGTTATTCCTCATTTACCAGTGATTCCTAGATGCTTAGCCCGTGCTGTAGAGGCATATCCGGAGCTTGAAGCCATAGGATACTTTTCTTTCGAGCCAAATGGGAGTGTCATTACTCTTCCGAACGGCTTTGTTCTTTCAGATTTTGCAATACGAAAGGGGAATTTATATGGGAACACTCAAGGATGAATTTGGGGATGCATTCTCCGTCTTTATTGCACTGCAAAAAGAAGGGTGTATTACTAAAGATAATGAGGAGATATACGGTACTTTTAAGCGCTGTTATTGAACCGAATGCACAAGTAAAAATATTTGAGTATGAAGACAGCGGTATTATATATATGGTTCCTACTTTGGAAAACCGAGTGCTTTCTTACACGAACGAAGAGCTTCGTAAGGAAATGGGACTGAAGAATAATGAGCATCTCTATTTGGCGTATTTCTGTATGCTGGTTTTGTTGTCAAAATTCTTTAATAGTATGGACCAGACAGTATCTACACGACAATACGTGCGAATTGAGGAAATACTAGAGACAGTGGGCAAGAGTATGGATTATTTTAAGTCACTGGATGAAGATGACTTAATCTCCATTGCAGAGGATCTTGAACTAGACCTAAAAGGAATTATCAATTCATGGAATTCTGTGCCTGAGTTTAATGAAACGGTAAAAAATCTAAAAAAATCAAAGTATGATAAGCACCATTTTGGATTTTTAAATAAAGTCCTGGTGTTTTTAGAAAAGGAAGAACTTGCAGTTATCATGGAAGGTAAAGAGGTAAGAATTACAGAAAAACTGAATCATATTGTTATCAAATATTATTTTAATACAGGACGAAAAGAACGAATTATGCGCTTTATTACAAATGCTCAAAAGGGGAGAGGTTAAAATGCCTGTCATAACTCGAATCCGTACGGTCGGCCTGAAGTTTGATGAAGGTAAGAAGATTATTCCAGATAATATTTGGGAGCCGCAAGGTAAGAATACAATTTTTTTGCTTGAGAATGGTGGGGGTAAGACAAGCATTATCCAGACCTTAATGCAAACAGTGTTACCCAATTCGAGTCTCGCTGGGCGAAATATTAAGGATACCTATGCCAAAAAGTCATATGGTCATATTGCGGTAGAATGGTTACTAGACGGGGAGAATGAAAAGTATTTATTGACTGGTTTTTGTTTTAAGAATGCAGAGACGGATAAAGATAAGCTGGATTATTTTAATTATCTTTTTACTTATGAAAAAGACTCTGAAGTAAATATTGCTACATTGCCATTTACTACGGATAAGATGGTGACAAGATATACTGAGTTCAGAAAATACTTACACAGCTTAGAGTATCCCTATGTAGAAATTCCAGATTCAAACAAAAAGTATAAGGAAAACTTAATGTTATACGGTATACTCCCGGAAGAATGGGAAAGCATTCGAAAGATTAACGGTGATGAGGGTGGGGTAGAAGGCTTTTTCCAAAAAGCGAAGACGACGGAAACGTTGATCACGAAGTTGCTGGTACCTACCATGGAAAATACTATCTTTCAAACTGAGGAGGATAAAAAGGAAATAATTGAGGCTTTCAAGGGATATAAAGAGAACCTTCTAATCATTCCAGAATATCAAAAAGATATTGAAGACTTTAAAATGATCAAATCTTTGGCTGAAATGGTCGTCTCAAGCGTTCAGGAACTAGAGAATAAGAGAAATATACATAATTCAGAGCTGGTGAAAATTGAGCGTCTTCGCTCTACATTACAGATGCATCAGGTACAATCTTTAGAAACTTTGCATGGACTGGGAGATGAGAGAGAGAGACTTTATCAAGAGCTTCAGGACTGGAACTGGAAAAAAGATAGTATTAACATTCAAGCAATGCGACGTCAGATACAGCAGCTTCAGCAAGATGCAGAACGGTATGATGATGAAATTAAATTCCACCGTCAACAGTTGATTTTTCTTGAGCAAAAAGAAAAAGAACTTCAATCGTTTATTCATTATGCATTGTATGACAAGGAGAACCAAGCTGTCATCTCCTACACTCAAGAGCTTGAAATGATGAAAAAAACTCAGCCAGAGTTAGAGGAGACCGTTCGAAATAAGACTGAAGAACTGCAGGACGCCTGGTCAGCACTCCTTCATCTGAAGACAAAGGCTAGAGATGAAGTCTCTGAAAAAATTGGAGATATTAAAATTAAAAATAATAAGACAATTGCTGAGCTTAATAGATGTCAGGATGACAAGGGTAAGCTTCAAAATGAAATAGGTTCTCTCAATGAGTACGTGCGAAACTATGAGAGTGAGCTGGAACGGACGAAAAATATTTGCGATTCGAGCGCTCTTGATAGCCCTCCAATTTTGTTAGAAAACTTTGTTCAGAGATTAAGGGAAATCCAGGCTCAAATTAAAGAATGTTCAGATCATCTTCAAACATATGAGGAAAAACTCTCCATGTGTCATTCTAAGGAAAAGGAACTTAGCATAGAGGAGTCAATAATTCACACTGAGCGCAATGATAACCAAACTGCAACACAGGAATATGAGACCAAGCATGCCATACTTACAGATACCCTAACCAAGCAGGGGAAAATAGTTTTTGATTTGTTTGCCGAAAAAGATGAAAATCTTGCTTGGCTCGATAAAGAGATTAGTACAAGGGGTTACCAACGGGATGAGCTTAAAGTTGGGATAGAGGAGCTTCGTAGAAAGATTAGACATCTCACTGAGAATGAATATTTTGTTCCTCATCATACTCTTCTTGAGATTAAGAACCGACTATATCGAGGAGGTACTCTTGTTACACTCGGAAGCGAGTGGTTAGCTGACCAAAATGTTGATGAGGAAACTAAGGAACTATATTTGCAAAATCATCCGCTGCTCCCTTATTCATTTTTAATTGAGGAGGCTCAGACAGCAACGATTGTTCGTGAAATGCAAAGAATTAAGAACAACCGCGAAATGTTTGAAATTCCAGTAATATTTCAACTTAAAAATAAACTGTCTGTGAATACATCTGATGAAGATGTTATCCTAGCATCTTTCCAAGACGGCCTTATGGCCTTTCAGGCATTGGATGGAAAGCTGTTTACTTCCCGAGAGAAAATCGAATCTATGATTAAGGAGTTAAAACAGGAGCTTAACCGTAAAGAAGAAAGACTTAAACAAGATCAACACGAATTATATTTCTTTGAGGATACGTTTCGAACTGCAAAAGATTTTCATGAAACCTATGACGCTTATTCTGCAATGAGGTTTGCTCAACGTGAATCTGAGCTAACAGACAGACTGGGTTCCATCGCTAACGAGCTTTCAGTTAATACAGAGAGTATAACTTCTCTACGGAAAGCACAGACTTCTGCACAAAATAAAAGAGAAGATTACAGGCAAGAACAACAAAAAGTACATTTTAAAACAGAACACCTAAAAAATTTCATTGATAAATACCCAGAACCGGATGTTAACTTTAAAATATCGACTCTTAAGGTAACGAAGGTTGCGCTTGAAGCCATCACTACAAAAATAAATGAAATTGAAGATGAGTTAGATGGACATCGTGAGGATAGAGAGAAACAATTGGTTTTATTGTTAGAGAAGGAACGAGCACTTGATGAGCATCTTAAAAACGGGAAGGAATACCAACTAGACAAAGATGGTGGTTTCGAGAGCGAATATTCAGAAGAAGAATTCCTGGAAATTCGAATCACATTAGATAAAGCACGAAAAGAACTGAACGAAAAGAATGCGGGGTATGAGACTAAGCAAGAGCTTCTATTGAAGTGTATTGAAAACAGGGATCAGGCCAAAAGTTCAATAGAAGATACAGGTCTTGAGTTTAATTGGGTACAATTAAATTACCGTGCAGTTTATCAGAGTGAAAGGGTAGAGCTCAAAAAGAAAACAGATGATAAAAGAGATGTCGTTAGCGCTCTTGAAAAATCTTTTAATGATAAAAAGATAGAGGTTGCTAAAGCAGAAGGAACCGTTAACAACATGATTTCCACACTCGGTAACGATTTTGGTAAGGCACCTTATGGTGATGGAGGAGGGGAATTTCCCTTGACTATCCATGAAATCCAAGAAGCAATAAAGAAAAACCGAGAAAAAAATAATTCGAACGAAGAATGCTTAGAAGCTGAAAACAATGTTATGAAGGATATTCATTCTGCACTTGAGCGCTACCAAGCACAACGAGAACTGCCAACGGGTAGTATTTCACGACCAATATTTAACGAACAAGAATGGAAGACATTTGGAGATACTCGTGTTGAGGCTATAACTGTTGTCTCTAGCGCATATTTGAATTCCAAGAATAGCTTGGGTTCACAGCGATACGCTGTAACAAAGTCGTGTGAATCCTACGTGAAAACACTACATGAGACTAATAACTCCAAAGTAAGCCGGTTTGCGACCGAGTTTAATTCTGTTGTCATATTGCAAGAGAAGTTATTTGATTATCACTACATTATCGAAGCATTTGTGAAAGTGTTTGATGCACTAGACGCGATGGAAAATGACTTACAGAGTAAGCTAACTGAGTTGAGAAAAGATAAAGATAATCTTGTGGATATTGCGCACCGTCGTGCCGTTATTATTCACGAAAATATATGTGAAGTTTCAAAGCACTCGAAAGTCGAACTATTCGGGAATACGATACAGATGGTGAAAATCAAGTGGGATCCGAATCCAAGGGAAGTATCTCTACATAATACTAATTTGTTTGTTGAGAAGATTATTTATGAACTAAAAAGACTGAAAGGAGAGGGGAAAACCGATGATGAAGTAAATTTATACCTTGAACAGCAAATGAATAGCATGAATCTTCTCAAAAACGTATCACCTTTGGAGAATTGTTACATTGAAATTTTCAAACCGAGAAAGAAAACACTTCTTGAATTAGGAGTTGAATATTTCTCGTGGGACGAAGCCGCCTCTTGGTCAGGCGGGGAACGATACACCTCCTACATGATCATGTTTATGATAATTGTGACTCACATACGTAAGAAACTACATGGCAAAGAAAGTGTCTGGAAAACAATTGTTGCTGACAATCCATTCGGAGCCGCATCATCCGAACACGTAGTCCGACCGATCATTGAGCTTGCACTGAAAAACAAGATTCAGTTATTCTGCCTTACTGCAATTCGTGAAGAAGAAATACGAAGTCACTTTGAGGCTGTTATTAGCAATCGGTATTATAACCGCGGAGGAGTAGAGATCTTGAAATCTGAATCGGAGTACATGGAGCTCAATAACATTTATGCACTTATGAGAAGTTGACCTAGTTAGTTTCTTTTATGGACCGTGGAGCGCGAGGGGTTGACATAAGCAATTTGCAATTTGAAAAAAGATTATTAGGTTGAAATATTGGATCCCGAACTGGTAATGAACACTCAATGGAATTGACTGAAAAGGAATTATTTTAATGACTCTAAGCAAACGTAAAAGAGGACTGGTTATACCTGCTCTCCTTTAGAGGATTAGACCGAAGTAAAGTTAATACTATACTATAAGTTGGGTAGCTTTCTTATGATTTTTGGTTCTCAGAAAAGAAAATTGTAGGAAATTGGAAGTCAATGTCGAAATAAGTATGATATATCTAACGACATAGAAAATCAGTTTACTATATATGTCCGGGGAGGGAAGATGGGAATGAAGTATAGCGAGCATCATTATATGGATAGCTTGAGGATCGTCAACGAGTATAATCTCAGCGTGACGGAGTACCAAGATTATTCCAAGCGAGTGGAAATCGACGATGGTGAGTCGGTAAAATCTATAATTAATAACGCAGGGACAAGATTGTACCGTGCGTATGAATGGTCATTAAAATACCACTTACATAAGATGTTCAAAAGCGAGCATAACAACGGCAGGTTGTCATGGAGAGACTTTACCGAAATGAAGAAATTTCTTAGCAGTCCGGGTACGAATGTCAAATTATTGGTAGATCAGATGCACACATGGGCCAGCCCAGCAATGGCGGTTACGAAAATCGATTTCGACATTATAAGAACTAATGTTTACAACGTGAACAACAGCTTTAAGCACAACGGTAAGGACGTCAGTGCTGGGAAGTTCGAGGAATCGCTTAGAGAAATCAGAAAAGTAATATTGACATATGTCGACGCACAAGCAAGTCTACAAGCTGTGAACAACAACGATTATGCTGCTTCGGGAAGTTTTTACGAGTTATTCAACAAATGTCGAGATTTTACCAGCGAGCGGTTCGGGTACGTCTTGTTAGTGGATCGATTACAAGGTCTCTCATACGAGCAGACGAAGGCTTTGCTATTCATAAATTGGTCCCTTGTAATCGATTTCGACGAATATTCGGACGGCGAAGGGTTATGTGCTTGCTATTCCGAGGAAAATTATATTCAACCTGAACGGTTCAATCTATCAAATCCGGAAAAAACGAAGATGGTTCCAACGATTCAAACCCCGTATTGGTTTTTCGCGAATGGTGTAGCAGACCGCCAGGAAACGATAGCAGATACCGAAAGAAAATGGCAACAAAAATACGCCTCGAAATTATTTGGAACATTGAAGAGCTATCATTCAACATTTACAAAGCCTATCAAGGTCATCGTTATCAGCGAACAAGTCGACAGAGTATTAGATATTCGAAAAAGCTTGGACGCTGTCTATGAAGACAAGATACAATGCTATATTTTATCGAAAAACGCCGCATACGAAGAATTCAAGGATTACGGAGACCTTACATTTTCGTTAACGTACGAAAGCTTCGCGAACGGCCTGCTCGGGTATTCGTCCCACTTCAATAAGAAAATTGCTGGAATGGATTATCAGATACCGGCCAGCGACGGGGGTTATATTCCCGTTAGACTAGGTGACTATTCTCATTTGGAGCTACTTTACAGAGGAATAGCGGAGAAGGAAAAAGAAAACGAGGAAAAGACGAATCCGGAGCTCTACTATCAAGGTCGAGTTCCTTTAAGCTGGTATGGCGCGCAGCATGGCTTTGCGGTCAGCAGAAAACTGTACGCCTCCATTAAGAAGGATTTGTCCAAGGAGTTGGAGTCCAAGGCAAAGGTGAAGATACAGCTGATTCACGAACCGGGAATCGGGGGCACGTCTTTCGCCAGGGAACTTGCTTATAACGTGAGCAAGGAGTATCCGACCGTCGTCGTGAAAGCCTTCAAAGAAGAAGAGACGGCATTGCAAATCAACAATTTATTCAATGTTTGCAAGATGCCAATCCTCATACTGATTGAAAGCAGAGTAATGTCGAACGATCAAGTCAACCTGCTTATCGACGATCTCAAGTCGCAAACGTTTAACTTTGTCATTCTGTACGTAAAAAGAAAGCCGGTTCATAAGAACGGGGATTCCGCGAACGGCAAATTAACGTATCCTCTCGAGACGTTGGACGACGATGCGTGTATCGACATGCATAATAAATTAACGGCGTATATTAACAGCGATGTAACCCATCAGATCTTGTCGGAAATATGCAATGGCTCCCTGCGCAAGGATCAGAAGACGCCCTTTTATATGTCGTTGCACACATTCGAGGAGAAGTTTGAAGGAGTTAAGCCTTATATTACCGGCTTCATCAACGGATTAACAGAGGAACAGAAAAACATTTTGGTTTATATCGCGATTGCCGATTATTATGCTGAGAGACCGCTGGACACGACGTATTTCACGACATCGCTAATCGTTGATGAAGATACGGACGGCAGCGAACCGTTCGACCGAGAGGGCGCGTTCGAAAATCTAGTGGTCGTGTTATCGGACCAATCCGCAAATTACTATAAAATTAGGCATCCGTTGTTCGCGAAGGAATTGATCGGTCAAATCGTCGGCCGCGAAGAAGACGGGTCGGAAACGTTTGTCACCAATCTGATAAAATACTTGGTCATGTTTATTCGATCCTCCAGGAGCAGCGGTGTGGTGGAATACGAAAGCTCGATTAACGTATTGAAGAATCTGTTCATACTGAAAAATTCGAACGAAATCGAAAAGGAGCGGTTCGCGCCGCTTATTACCAAAATTAAGGGGATGTTGCCGAAGGAAGACAACGGAAACGGCATCGGGCTGATCTTTAAGACTTTAGCGGAAGTTTATCCTGAAGAACCGCACTTCATTGCGCATCTGGCCCGGTTCTACTCTCACGTCGAGGGGAACTATAATAAAGGAATCGAATTAGCACAAGAAGCGATCGAGCTGAGCGAGGAAGCTCCTGACGCGATTCTATTCCACATTTGCGGAATTTGTTTGAGGAAAAAAATCAGGAGCCACTACAGAGGGAAGATGTACGAAGCGTACGAAACCGGCGATGCCGCCATTGTAGACCAGTTGGTTGAGGAAACGAAGAAGGTTGCGGTTCGCGCGTCGACGATGTTCGAGGCTTCCCGAACAATCAATAACAAGATAGCCGGGTATATATCGGATATCGAAATGTGTATCGACTTGGTGGATATAGGGAGAAAACTGTCCGGGCTCCACTCAATGGAGGAATTTATAAGGTTGTCTAACGATTCTTGGTACATGACCTATATCGATCGGGCTCTATCACTTATGCAAATTGCGAAGAATCTCGATGACGACGACTTCGAAACCAACAAGATTCAAGCGAAAGTAAACGGGATGGAGGACGCGACGTTAAAGACGATCGACATGTGGGAAGGGTACTTGGAGGACGCTGCAAAACACCAGAAACCTCAAATTCGCAGGTTTATCGCCAGAGCGAAGGAAAGCGAGCTTTACCGTAACGGGATCGAGAAGAACCTTCATCTAATAGATGAGATTATTCTTTTGATGGAGGAGAATATCCGAGAAGAGCCGAAAAACCCGGCGAATATCCGGATGTGGTTCAATACAATACGGCATTGCAAAACAAAGTCTCCTGAAATCTTGTTGGACGAAGCGATTCAGAATTTGGCTTTGTGGAAGATTAGTAACAGTAGTATTGAAGCTTACTATTATTATTTCATTTTGGTGTCGATCAAAGCAATCGAAGGCAGCTCCAAGGCTGAGGCGGAGCTTCAGAGCTTGCAGTTCGAGCTCAAACAGATGAGCGGGAAATTGCGAAATAATACGGTGATCTACGAATGGCTAGGAGAAGGGAAAGGGATCGAGCGATTGTTTAGCTCCATCTATTACGAGGATGGCAAACGCAAGAAGCGGGATGTCGAAACGATGACGCTGGCAAAGGTACTCGGGCGGATTAATTACAAAAACAACTTTCATGCGTATCTCCATTCGAATCAGCTTGATATTTTCTTCAACCCTTCCGTGCCAGTAACGAAAATCTTGGAAGGCGATGACGGGAAGATGGCCGAAATTTCCTTCGGATTTAGCTACGACGGTCCCAGAGCTTATAACCGAAGTGCGAAGGTCGTAGATAGAATCGAAACGCCGGAAAGAAAGGAAACAGTCTCGAAACAAAATATGGCTGGAAAGCTGGTAAAATGTCGAGTATTGCGGAACGCACAGTATTATACGAAGGTTCGGCTCGTTGATTACATGGGGCAATATGGAAGCATCCGCCACGATCTATTATCAGATGATTACGGCAAAGATAAGCTGCCAATACGGGACTCTTACTTGTTTGCAAGTATCCTATATCTAGGCACGGATTCATTCACCGGTAAAGAAATCTGGCAATTAACGATGAAGAGAGAGAACGACGGAATCATTGAAACAAAGTCGAAATGGCAGAAGGACCTGGAGACATTAAAGAACCGATTTGAAGATGGCATCAGTTAGGTGTAATTGGATTGCTGCTATCGGCGGTAGTTTTTTATTTCCGGGATTACATCGAGCAGTCCGGACACATTCTGAAGCCCATATTTGAAATCGCCAAAAAGAGCTCAAATTAATCTGTTTTACCACTCACAAAACAGACGAGATTCTGAGGAGTTTTCCAACCGGCTACAGCTTAAAGGGAATTAACGTATACGGGAAGATGTCATTTCCTCGAGGCGCTGCTCCAAGTGAAAGCCGGATGTGTAAAAAGTAAAACACACCAAGAAAAACCTAACGAAGGGGCGGTCTCAGAAGCCATGAAAAGGGCTCAGGGACACCCTTTTTTATTATTTAAACAAAGAGAACCGTTTATTGGTAAAATAGAGACAGGACGCGCGAGTGTTTTACGAGAGCGGTGTCCACCGCGTTCAACGCGTACCGGAGACTGAATCGGGAAAGTTTCGGTATACTAGTTCCATAGTTTTTTACTGATTCCACTCACATTACGATGTGATGGCTTCGGCTTTCTTCTGATCTTGCATCTGTTCTACACTTAGCTTGAATAGACATCGAGACCGCAGGACCCAGGTAGACAAGTCTTGCCACCCAAGTCTGGGGCATCCCCGACGTACTCTCTGATTCGTTAATAGTAGACCGAAGGAACGGAAGGTTTCTTCACAGGATCCTGATGAAAGCGAATGACAAGCAAGCGCTGTTCTCCGCCCTCGATTGTTAAAAGCAAACGTCTCCGACTAACAATGACTTTAAGCTCTTTTTCTCAGGCCCATTACATGGGCGGAATCCATTTCCTTTTCTGAAATATGATCATTATGTAAGAGGTTTTTATTTCAGAGAAGACAAATGAAAACGAAGCTGACATGTAGATCATGCGCCGCAGCAATAATAAGACAATTCTTTTGAGATGAATCCTTGGATTCAGGAGTTTTTTTGTATAAGGAATATCAAACTCAATTGAAAGTGAGGGAGCTATATGCTTACGGTTGAGCAATACATAACAAATATGAAGAAAAAAGATAAGCTGGATGAGTTCGATTTTAAAAATCATGCCGAAAATATGTCCACTGTCCTAAAGTATGTAATGAATTATTTTAGTGATTACCTTAATCCGGAAGAATATGATTATGAGAATATCAAAACGGAACAATCCGCATTAAGAGTTGCTCAAGAGGTGGAAGTTGCCTTCCCGAAAAGCAAGGACTTTATTATTGAATATTATAAAAGAACAAAGAGCCGTATAGATCGGATATTGAAATCCTGGATGTATGAGCGTAAATACGTGCATCTTTTATATAGTGCCGAGGATTATGAGGAAGAAATAAACAAATTCTGCAACAGTGCGAAGATGAAAGGAACAGGGATAGAGCAATTTCGGGATCAACTGATGATTCTAGCAGAAGAGGTAAAAGCAAAAGAAACGGAGAGGCCGTCCATTTCCGGATTTAAATATTTGGATAATACCCTTATCGGCTGGGTAAAAGAGACTTACCGTAGTTATGGAGTAAATTTATTTGAGTTTGCTCAAAACTATACGGCTGCTTTTTTTGAGGAGTACATTGAGCGAATTTATAACAGGCAGTCAGAGCATTTCTATTACATTAATCGCTATAACCATAGGTATAACGATAACCCGTTTAATATGGAAGTGCTGTATAAAGAAAACGAACATCGTCCGTTCATTACTGGGCGTAAAGGCGAACTGGAAATGCTGATTATGTACATATGGGTGTTTGAAGATGCAAATGATGAGGTTTACTGGCCTGAATATGTAAACCTCTGCATCTCTACTGGAAGAGTGAGTTTGGTTAAACGAATAAACGTGTTGGTGCCGGTAAAAACGAAAAGCATATTGTACCCTGTAGATGTTAAGAGCAACAGAATTTTTCTTGAAACAACAACGGGAGTTTTAAAGGATGCTCCAAGTGAAGAGTATGTTTTGCGTCTTGGCTATGAAAAGGACAACGACTTATTGTGGAAGAACTCTGAACGACTTAATTTAATCATAAAAAATCTAACTGATACGCTTTCAAGATATGGCGTGCCTGACACCTTGGAGTTGTTGTCCCCATTGCGATCCCAAACTTACGGTGAAGAGGAGTTCTTCGAGAAGTACTCGATTCTCGAAAAAAGTCTGAAAAAATATAAAGCAATGAAAATTGTTTTGATTAATGGCCCGCAGAAGCAAAATGGAAAGTCAAAGTATCTTATGCAAACTGCTGAGGATGTTGTGAACATCAACAATGTGGTCAAAGAAATGAAGTATAAATTAAAGTTCGCTATTGATATCTCAAGGCTGATTAAACGGAAGAATTTTACCAGCGATTTTGAGGAAGATTTCAATAGGCTTAGCGAGATGAGAGCAGCGATTGTCGGTATCCATCTATCCAAGATTCCCAGCAGAACAGGGTTTTCCCATAAACATTATAAAGACGGCAATACCTATCTATATAAATATGATTTTCCCCAAAACTCGGATTTCTTAGGCTCTCTTTCGGCCTTGCTAAATGACAACTTGCGTCGGTATTTTGTGCCTGAAGGAATAGCTACAAATGTAGAGCTTGAGGAATTAGTTGATGATCTGCTAAGAGGTGGTTTTTCTTTTTCTGGTCAGGAGGGAGAATAACATTGGGGGGATATAGTTTTATTGAAGTTAAGGATATGAGAAATTATTCTATCGATCAGTTAAAAGAGATTGATGGAATTGGATTACTGACGCCCCAATCAAAGGTGAAATTTCAGAAATGGTGCAGAGATCTACAAATTGTAAAGCAAAATAAGTATCTACATCCGCTTATCATAGAATATCAGAATGAGGTTGCTTACAGAAAAACTCGTGATGAAGAACATAAATTTCGAGATGCGCTCGAACCATATATGCTAAGAAACTCAAAGGTTGAGAACCGTAGGAATAAAGCTATACTGTCAATGTACATATCTGAGAAGCAAGCCAATCGGTCGTATCGAATAATAAACTGCCTGATTAATGCTGTGGGTGAGTTAGGTGGGACGATATATGTGAGTTCAGGAGAACAAGATAATACCCGCATGCGATTTCTAGATCATGAATTCTCAATTTCATTGACTGAAATCATGGTAAAGTTGCGTTCCTTATTATCAAATCAACAATCCGACAACATGAATATTAGCATAAGGCCCATGTATGAAAAAGTCCCCAGTGGATTACTGACAATTGAGTTTAAGGAAATTCTCGGCTATGCAGATAGAAATAAATCAGCCAAGTCACTATGCTTTGTAGAAACTCTTGATCGGCCGCTTGAAAAACAAATGGGTGAGATCATCAATGACCTTTTGAAAATAGCACTTGATATAGATGTAGCAAGTCATATCGCCGACCGTGAGTATGAAATTAAGCAAAAAGAACAGGAGCGTCTTTATGAAATTGAGGAAGCAAAGAAGCAAGCGATTAAGAAGCTCGAAGAGTACAATATTCGCAAACAGCATCTAACACAAAATATTGAGAATCAAATGGAAAACTGGTTTAAGGCACAAAAGCTTCGTGATTACGCTGAGGAGTTGGAGAGTTTCGTATCAACTGCCAGTGATGAAACGACAAAGAAGCTTCTAAATACCTATATCAATTTTGTGCGACAAAAAGCTAATAAGTGTGATCCTGTCAAAAATATACTAAATGACGTCAAGGATTTAGAAAGTGAATTTTCGGGGTAAAGTTCAATTTTTGGTGATGTACGTCTAAGGAAGTTCTTTTCATGCAAGCAAATCAGACAGGAATCCCCTTTTTGCATTCGATGGTTGATGTCCTTCTATTTAGTGTTTATATTCGGAATCCCGAAAATAAATATGCAGCCTCTTGAAATAAATTATGAGTACCAAACAACAATAAATTAAGTTATTTAATTGTAGTTCCATAGCTAAAAATGGGTATTTTGGCAGGAGGATCTGTTTTAACGTCGAATATGTCGAATATACTGATAGCGAAATCCCAATTGAGATGGTTGCTGGGTAATTGAACAATTGATTCTCCATAGCAAAAAAGCTTGGAAGTGTGAGGGTCTACTAATGGAAATGATAATGACATTTGGTAAATACAAAGGTGAGACGATTGAAGAAGTGTACCTAACTAACCCAAGTTATTTTTCTTGGATGAGAGAAAATGGAATGACGAATAAGCCTGAGTATCAGGAGTTTATAGAAATGATTCCCAATCAATATCCGGAGTGTTTTGAATGGGAGGTCGATATCCGTAGTGGGTATCAGTGCTGGAAATGTAAGAAAAGCATGCCAATTTTCTTGATGTTTAATCCAGAAGTCGAGAATGAGTTGAGAGATGGATACCCAATTATTAGCGATCTCGCTTACAGTAAACCAAGTTCATTAATCCCTTTTGCAAAAGAATATGGAGTTCTACTAGAAGAACGTTCCAGCAAGGTGACCGAGTCAAAATATGTCATGCATATTTGCCCCCATTGTAAAATGCATCAGGGGGATAATTATGTAGTTGAAGATAATGAGCAGGAAACTGTGCTTATAAAAAAGATTAAGATTGTTTGTTATCATGATATTTGGAAAGAAAAACATCAGTAGAACTTCTTTTCGAATTATTCCATTATCCATTAATTATTTTCGATATATCTTCATTAAATACTTATAAGAATAGGATTAAAAATCAGATCATGATAGGGAGAGAACTATGCAGACACCTTATATTTCTAAAGTTAAAATCAAAAACTTTCGAAACTTTCAAGAAATTGATGTTGAATTAGGTGAGAAGCAAGTTATTATAGGGGAAAACAATGTCGGCAAGAGTAATTTTCTTAGAGCTATACAATTGATCCTAGACCCTCAATTAAATGAAGAGGATAGGTATTTAGAAGAAACTGATTTTTTCAGTGGCTTAGAGGCTCCTATGGAAAGAGGAGAAATTATTGAAATTGTGTTAGAAATAAAACAGTTTAAACATAACAAAAACTTATTATGCCAATTCAATGGGGCAACTATACAAACTGATCCGGATACAATGAGATTAACGTATCGCTATTTTCCTATCCCAAAAGAAGAAGGAGGATTTCGATATGATTACATTATTTTTAAAGGAGATAATGAAGAAAATGAATTCCGTCATAGTGATCGGAAATACTTAAATATAAAGGTAATAAAGCCGATTAGAGATGTGGAAAGTGAAATCAAAAATTCTAAGAAATCCCCTCTAACTGCCTTATTAAAAGACTATAATATCGAGTTAAGTGATCTGGAATCAATCGCCGAAAAGATTAAAGAACAGAACGATGAAGTTCTCTCGTTAGGGGAACTGAAAAATCTTGAAAAGAGAATAAATAATAGATTTTCTAAGTTTGTTGAGATTCAACCCGATTCGAATGTTGAAATGAGTACTAATGAGTATAAAGCTAGTCGGATACTGCAAAGTTTAAAATTAATTTTAGGAAAGAGAAGTGTAACAGATACAAGCTTAGGTCTTACAAATATCTTGTACATGACATTAATTTTGTTAGCAGTTGAAGATAAAACAATAACATCTTTTTTTAAGAATGATAAATTTCTGGAACTTCAATCATTTGATTCGACAGGCATTTTAATAAACTGTTATGAACAAAATGCATCGGGATATTGGGAACTAAAAAATGATTTGGAACAATCAATGCTTATTTCACTATATGAATTTCTGGATACTAATCACCCAAGGGATCAAGGAATAACGCTGTTGGCTATAGAAGAACCTGAGGCACATTTACATCCTTCTATACAGAGAATTATCTACAAGGACCTATTTCACCGTAAAGATGCATCTGTTTTAATGACAACTCATTCAACACATATTACATCAGTTGCTCCGATTGAATCGATTGTTCATTTATTTCGAACTAAAGTGGAAGGAACAAAGGTAAACTCTTCAGCTAAATTAATTTTAGAGCCAGTAGAAATTGAAGACTTGTCTAGGTATATTGATGCGAAAAGAGGAGAAATTTATTTTGGGAAAGGGGTTATCTTGGTTGAAGGTATTGCAGAAGAATATTTAGTGCCCCAATTCGCTGAACTATTGGAACAGCCTTTGGATTACAAAGGAATCATTGTATGTAATATAAATTCAACTAATTTTGAACCATACATAAAGTTTTTAATGTCGCTTGGTATTCCTTATGTAGTAATTACAGATGGCGATTATTATTTAATTGAAGATGGTGAAAAAAAGTACCATCAAATATGGAATGATGAAGCAGAATCATACGGCTATTTAGGTCAGGAAATAATTAAAAAAATATTCGAAAACTTAAACTTTGTTGATCCTGTTGATTTGGATTCATTACCTACGGACTTTAATGAACTTGATGTGATTTTTACCAGTTATGGATTTTTTGATGGTGCATACACGTTAGAAATAGATATAATGGCTAAAGCTGCAGGTGATAAAATTGCTAAGAATATTTTGTGCAATGTATTTAACAATCTTACTTCTGGTGGGGAACGACAAAAACAAAATTTCAAAAGTTCGCTTGAGTCAGGTGATTATTGGGATTGTTTACGTAAAATTGAGGCTTCAGGAAATAATATTGGAAAAGGACGCTATGCACAGAGATTAGCAACCGAATGTACAATAAATCATATCCCAGATTATATTACTAGTGCGATTAATTACATCTATCAGAAAGTAGATGAATAAATTGATGTCTAAGTATGAAGCAAGGCTTCTTAGAATCAGAAAGGATCGAGAACAGTACGCTGCACTATTAAGCAAAGATAGCACTACAGTTCTTGCTGGTCCCGGTAGTGGTAAAACAACTGTATTAACAATGAAAATTGTAAAGTTATTGAATGAAAACATTTCGGTTCCTCGAGGGTTAGCTTGTGTAACTTTTAGTAATGAAGCTGCGAAAGAATTTCGTTATAGATTAAAGGAACTTGGTTTGAAACAAAGGGACAATGTATTCTTAGGTACAGTACATTCTTTTTGTATTAGCGAAGTTATTGTACCATTTGCTCATCTCTATGTTAAATATAAAATACCATTGCCGTTAAAGATTATTTCAAATAACGATAAAAATACACTTTTTAAAAATGTTTTGTATGATTTGGAGATTAATCAAGAAAATGTAAGTGTATTAGAAATGAACAAGGAACGATATCAGAGTTTAAATGGTAAAACATCAGTAAACATACCTAGCTACGATCTTGCGCTTAAAGTGGCAACTGAGTATGAAAAAAGATTGGTTGAACAGGGTTTTGTGGATTTTGAAAGTATCATCAAATATGCAACGCTATTAATACAAGAAGAGAATTTCGTCAGAAAGTGTTTGGAAGCAAAATTCCCTTGGATCTTAATTGACGAGTACCAGGATTTGGGGAGACCACTCCATGAAATGATTCTTTCATTATTGGAAAGTACTGAGATAAAAATTTTTGCTGTTGGTGATCCAGATCAATCAATTTATAGCTTTAGTGGAGGTATTCCTGATTATCTGTTTGAACTCTACAGGATGCCCAATATGCATCAAATACGACTAAAGACAAATTATCGAAGTAATCAAGATATCGTTGATGCTTCTGAGCTTGCTTTGAATAGTGCAGAGAAAAGGAATTACGTTGCTGGTACACGTTTTGGGGAAAAAGCGGAATTTTCATTTATCACCTGTGAAAATGGCATGGAGGATCAATTTAAGTATGTAGTTGAAGTATTGATTCCAGATTGTATCAATAAAAATGTTCCTTTAGAAGAAATTGCAGTTATTATCGCTTCAAACAAAGATGCTAGCGAACTAAGTAAACTTTGCAATGAAGTTAATGTTCCCAATTACATTTCAAAACATGATTTTGATAGATCAGAATTTGTTGTTTGGTTAGAAAACTGTGCCTTATGGTTACATGACCAAACTGCTTTTTCATTTGATGACATTTTCAGTTTTTGGAAAAAAGTTCAGAATGGTCATGGTCTAAAGATTACGAAGATAATGGAAATGAATAAAAAAAGAGCTTTGTATGATATTTTGATGGAAAGTAAGAACTATAAAGATAGTCTTGGATTATGGACAAAATACATATTCGATAAGTTGTCTTTACTAGACTTATTAAAAGATTCGAACATTTACCCAGAAGAAATTAGTAATTTGAAACAATTACTTAAACTTTCGCAAACAGGAAAATTCGAGCATTATAACATTAGTATGTTTAGTAAACTAGGGAAACCACAGAATCAAATTACAATTACTACAAGACATTCTTCAAAAGGTCTCGAATTTGAAGTAGTTGTATTATTAGGTATGGATGAAAAAGTATTTCCAAGTTTTAGAAGCCTAACGGATGAGCGGAAGCTGGCAGAGGAGCATCGTATTTTTTTTGTTTGTGTGAGCCGTGCTAAAAGTAAATGTATTTTACTTCGCTCTGAAAGATACGATGTATATAGTAAAAAGCATAGGAGATATTACACTATCCCTCACACTGAATCTAGATTTTGGGTAACATTGAATGAATGGTACAAAACTCATTAGGGAACGCTGTGAATATGATGGGGGATTCCTTTTATATCTTCATTGTAATTTAGAGGTACAAACTTTAATGTAAACGTGTGGTTAGCGAGTTTTTCTCAGGCACCAACTATAATGCAACTTATAAAATAGGCATAAAACTCGAAATCGCTTGATATTACTGGGTTTTTCAGTTACCAACTATAATGTCACTGAACAAGCTGATTCAGTGACAAAAAAGTCGTGAACCAGCAAAAAAAGTCATGAACCAGTAAAAAATGTCGTGAACTAGTAAAAGTAGTCGTGAACCTACTAAGTCAGTCCCGGTGAAGCAAGTGCTCATCGGGACTGTTTTATTTTAAGGGAGGTAATTCAAATCGAAACTTTAGGCGGACGTATTAAGAGGATTAGGAAGCTTAATGAACTGAATCAGATTGACTTCTCAAATCGAGTGGGCATTTCGCAAGCTGCACTGAGTGAATTGGAACAAGATAAGTATAAGCCCTCGGTTGAGATTATAACTTCAATTGTCTCTGAATTCCATACCGATGTAACGTGGCTTCCACTTGGTACTGTAAATGCTGATGATAAGGTTATTCGTGATACCAATGAAAAAGAAGCAAACCTTTTGCTAGTTTTTGAAAAATTAACAAGTATCGATCAAGATGAAATCATTGATTTCATGAAGACGAAGTTAGGACGAGATTAGCCTGTTGTTCAAAATCTCACGAGACTTCATTAAGCTAACTGGCAGATTAATCGAACAACAAATAGGAACAATTGTTCCTAAATATGATATAATACTTCTTATAAATCATAATGGAGGTGTTCAAATGGACGAAGTCCGAAATGAAATTGAATCCATTGTAGACAATTACAATCGAGAAAACTATTTGAGCGGTACTATACTTATTTCAAAAGATAATAATGTACTATTTGAAAAAGCGTATGGTAAAGCAAATATGCAGCTAGATGTTGGAAACACTCTGGAGACAAAGTATTTTATAGCTTCGGTAACAAAAATGTTTATTGCAGCAGCAGCTGTTAAATTACATGAAGATGGCATAATTAATCTTCATGAACGTCCAGGTACGTATATAGAGAATCTTCGACAACTACATCCTAATATCACTCTACACCATCTAATAACTCATACCTCTGGGTTGCACGATATTTATGCTGTACCAAACATTAGATACGAAATGAACAAATTAAACAACGAGAATGGTGATTTTCTTAGCTACTTGAGTAATCAAGAACAGCTATTTATTCCCGGTGAACAATGGAGATATAGCAGCACTGGCTTTATTTTAATGGGCTACATACTAGAAAAAGTGACAGGAAAATCATTTCAAAATTTACTGGATGAATTGTTTTTCCAACCACTAAAAATGACAGATACCGGTCTTAATAATCCTCGAAAAATAATTTTTAATCGTGCTTATGGGCATACAATTGAAAATGAGGAGTACAGGAATGCGGACAATGATAAATTGGCTGATATTGATGCTCCAGGTGAGCTATATTCAACTGTAAAGGATCTAAATATATGGTGCAGAGCGATATAAACAGTTCAATAATATCTAAAGAGGCAGGGCAAATGATATTTAAAGCCTATGCACCTGTCGATTTTGATCCTAATTTGAAGTATGGTTACGGTTGGTTTTTGGGTAATAATTTTAGATGGATCCCAGGAGGATCTCCGGGATTTAAAGCAGATATATGGCAATTTCCCAATCAAAAAATAAGCGTTATAATGTTGTGGAACTTTGAGAAAGTAGATTCATATAAATTATTCGATAAAATTAAGAATGCATTGGATATAAATTAACAGCCACCAAAGGTTGTTTGATATCCGGAAAACTTCGGGAACAGTATCATAGTTGATTAAACTCCCTCGGGAAACGATAGTTGTACAAACAAGGAGCAGTTTGCTACGGCGGCTGCTTCCATTCTTTATTAAGCTAACTGTCAGATTAGCGCAATCTGCATTTGGTATAATGTTGGCACAAATGCTTAAGGAGTTGTTTGTTATGATGATGGAACCTGACGCATATGTTGCTGGGCTGACCGTATGGTTCCGCTCCCATGACCGCCCAGAAAAGGCGATTGCGATGTCCGCCTATATGAAGAATCGGTACACATTCATGGGAATTCAGACTCCGGAGCGGAATGCGCTCTTGAAGGCGTTCCTTCAAGCGCATGGAAGACCAGAAAGCGAACAGTCGCTGGAGCAGGTCGTGAAGCTGCTTTGGGCACAGCCGGAACGCGAATTTCAAAATGTGGCCATGTCGTTTCTTGATGCTCGCGGCAAGCGAACGGTGGAGTCTCGCATCATGCTGCTGGAGTCGTTGATCATGGAAAAATCCTGGTGGGATACGGTAGACTTTCTTGCCGGGAACGCAGTCGGAAGTTACTTGACCCACTACCCCGAGCAGATCGCAACTTACCCGGATCGTTGGATTCAATCGAATAACCTATGGCTTCGCCGCTCGGCGCTTCTCTTCCAGCTTGGGTACAAGCAACGGACCAACGAGGAACTGCTATTTCGGTACATCCGCGCATGTGCACACGAGAAGGAATTTTTTATCGCCAAAGCGATTGGATGGGCACTTCGTCAATACGCGAGGATAAATCCCGATGCAGTTCTTGCATTTGTAGCGAACGAATCGCTTCAACCGCTTAGCAAGCGGGAAGCTTTGAAGCGGCTGGCGGCTCACGACGGGCAGTTTAACGCAACAAAGGACGAAGGAAGGGAGGGTAGTTCGTCGAATATCTAATTATAGGAGTATAAAAGAACGAGTCGAGTCTTGTAGATAAGAAGAAGGGTTGTCACGCTTAATGAAAATCAAACGCTTCTTAGGACTAAAAATTGAAATGAGATGTGATAGATGTCACGATAATATAGACTCTCCCTCAAATATCTATACACTTTGCAAAGATTGCTTTTCCATTGATCCCAAAAGGGTTAGGGAACATGAAACATAACTAGATTCTCAGAGCATGGTCGCAGGGCAAACGTGTGTCTTGTGTAAAAAGAGCACAGCAAGTATCCCAATTAACCATACCTGTTATAAATGTGTTTCACAGCACTACGATAGAACTCACCACGGTTGGTATATTAATAGCGACTATGACGAAGGCACCAAACTATATCGTAGTTGTATTTGTGGGGACGTTCTGGTTGTTACTGTCGGGAGACCACATCCATAAGAAACAACCCATGCTGAAATGTCCTAAAATGGATATTGTAAATATCCCTCATGAACAAAGGAGAACTGAAAATGAGAAAACTCGTTCTATTTTTGCACGCATCGCTTGACGGTTTTGTAGAAGGGCCAAACGGTGAAATGGACATTGGCTGGGTTTCCTACGATGCTGATTTGGAGAAACACGCGAAAGAAATTCTGAGTACGGCCGACACCGTCATTTGGGGACGGGGGACTTATCAAATGATGTATGGGTATTGGCCATCTGTGCTTTCAAACCCATCAGCTACGCAGCATGGACGGAATCATGCCGAGTGGATCGAAAAGACAACCAAAATCGTTTTTTCCACGACGCTGGAGAAAGTCGAATGGAACAATTCCAGACTGGTGAAAGAAGATGTCGAGGAAGAGATCAAGAACCTCAAACAACAGCCGGGCAAGGATATGGTCATCCTCGGCAGTCCTAGGTTCGCACACCACCTTATGCAGCTTGATTTAATCGATGAGTATAAAATTACGGTTTCTCCCGTCCTGATCGGCAGTGGGTTGCCGTTATTCCAAGGTCTCAAGGAGAAAATCAATCTTAAACTTATCGAAAACAAGACCTTTGATTCTGGAGCTATTGGTCTCGTTTACCGGACGGTTAGATAACCTTGTCTCCTAAAGTAGATAACGCTAACGGATACTATAGATTAAAAATGAAGAGTAGTTTGCCTTAGCAGCTGCTCTTTTCGTTTATTAAGCTCCCATGCAGTTTAGCTTAATGAGTAGAGGGAAATATTGAGATATCAACAATGTTGATGAAGAACTTGAACTCAGTATCAACGGTGATTAACATCCATTGAAAGGATAATGGAAATGATACATATTTTGTTTAGCATATCATCAGTGTATTTTTTAAAGGCGGCCCTAGAGGATTTGGGTACAAACAAAATAGAAAACGATAGCTTCTTTTCTTTTTGGGACATGTTTTCGGTTGGGCCCATATGGAGGTTGCATGAGGAGATTGGAAAAGAAAGCAGATTTAACTGGTTAAAACATATGATGAATGACCAGTACGAAGATCTCCATGAGTATAAGATCAGATTTCAACAAACTAATGATCAGATTTACTCGCGAACTAGGAAAGAAAAAATATACCACTTTCGTTACAAGTGAAGTGATGCCCAAACAATTTCAAGCAATATATAAACAAATACATAAGTCCCCGCTGACACAGCATGAACGCGAGGATCTTGAAAGAGAATGGTTAGCTCTTTCAGAAAGTCGGGAGCCCTTAAGAATATGGAGAAATGGAAGGATACAGAGCGTTTCTGAGATCTATTATGACGATTTTATTGTGAACAGAGCAAAAAAGCTACATGGTAAAACAAAAACTAAGGATTTTATTCAAGCAACAAGACTTATCGGTGAAACGATTGAACGCCTTGATCAACAAGTTGGCGATGAGTTCGTGGAATACCGTCTTAAAAAATTATAACTGGGCCCATACCCAGTCAGGATTCCGTCCATCTTTTCGCCAAATGTTATCGATTACATAAAATATCTTTTATTTTAATCGAAAAATTTAAGTTAAATAGCCATTTTAAAGGGTATGAGTAAATTAAATATTGTAATCGATATCATTGCGTGTTAATATCTCCCAATTGCTTGAAGTCTTTAAGACGCAGGGAGTGATGCTGACCGTAGAGCAAGCTGCGGGTTTAGCCTCGCCGATTGTAAAAAAAAGTGACAAATGTAAATGAAACGGGCGCGAAAAGCGCGAATGGCAATGCCCCTATTTCCTTATTTCAGCCCTTATGGATGGCATGTATCGCCAGCTCGGCAATCCTTTTTATAACCGTCAGTAAATTATCGGTTAAGACCCAAAGAGAGAGCCTGGTCTCGAAGCTGATGCATATCCTGATGGGTGCGATCGCTTCTCTTGCGGTTGGATTCGGGCTAACCTGGCTTGCGGATGGTATGCTGGATCTTGATATTCCTAAATTTGCGGATACCGCGCTGTTCTTATCAGTTACGTTCTTCAGTTTTTTCCTTATGATAACTGCTGTAATGTCGGTGTTGGGTATCAGAGGTATTGCTATATTCGCCTTATTGCTCTTCTTCGGGGCGCCTTTGCTGGCTTTGCCGCCTGAAATGATGTCCTCTTTCTACCGGGAGTGGATACATCCATGGCTCCCAATGCGCTTTATGGTCGATGGTCTGCGGGAATTGTTCTTCTTTGGCAAAGGATTTGGCTGGAATGCTCCCGTAGCCGCTCTTACATGGATCGCATTGGTAAGCGGCATAGTAATTCTGGGCTCTGCATTAAAGGTTTCAGAAAAATCGAAGAACAGCCAAAGCTTGCAGGCAATCATAGCCAGTAAATCGTATCGAATCCCAACTTCCCTCGAAGATAACAAATCAAAATTTTAATGTGAAAAAACCGTCGGATTCGGAATGCCGTCAATCGTCTCGTCTATGTTGCCCGCGATAAAACATTTCCCCTTCCCCCGTATCGATAGTAAGCGAATGTCCGTCTGGTACCGCTTGATCCAAGAACTCCACGAAGCGGCGGAAGTGGAGTGGAGCGAGGGCTTGGATGAAGGACTGGCTGCGGCGCTTCGCCGGTTCAAGGAGAATCTGGACCGGGGATTCGCCACGGAGTTGCGCATTGCCGAATTGATGGAGCAATCCGGGTTTTCCTCTGCATACATGCGCAGAACCTTCGTAGCCCGGTACGGGTGCAGTCCCAAGGAGTACCTGGACCGGCTGCGTAACGAGCATGCGGTTCGCCGACTTCTGTATACGGGGGATTCCGTCACGGACATCGCGCGAGCCTGCGGTTATCCGGACGTCTATCAGTTCAGTAAGGCGTTCAAAAATCGCAACGGCTTGGCGCCGACCGAATATCGGAGGGAGCGGGGGGGTTGATGATTTTTGGCGGTTTCAGTAAAAGTTTGTGTTACAAAGATTCACCTATAACGATTTGATGCTGCAAAAGCAGCACATTCAAATGCTTGTTATGTTTTTCATCGATTTCTTCAAGCAAGCGACTCACGGCCGTTATTCCTATTTCGCTTACAGGGTATCGTACGGAGCATAATCTTGGAGAAATATATTTCAACGTGTCGATATCATCGAAGCCCATAAGACCGACCTGTTCAGGAACTCTGATTTTGTTTTTCTTAAAATGATTAAGCACTTCTAGTGCATAGATATCCGCAGGGCAGACAATTGCTTTTTTGGGCTGGGATTCCAGATCTGTTTCGTTAATGGCCTTGATGTAATCCGAATCCATGATGACAAGCGGTTGCTTTTTTCCCATCTCCGATAAACCTTCGCAGCATCCGGCCAATCTTTCTTCCATTGTGTAAAGATTGACCTCGCCTCTGCGGGCCAATGGAGGACAAATATAGATTATTTCTTCGTAACCTTGGCTTACGACATGTTTCACAGCGTCTTTCATCGACTCACGCTCGTTAATGCCTACATAGGTCCACCTGCCGGAAATACGATTTCCGATTGTAACGATGGGAATCTTTAAATCGAGTAATTCTTTTTCAAATTCTTGTCCGGACTGTACACTGAACATGATAATTCCGTCTACTTGCCGGGTTTTGAAATGCTCGAGTGCTTTCCGCTCATTTTGAGGATCGTGATGCGTAAAAATAGGGAAAACGACATACCCTAGTTCCCTGGCCTTGACTTCAATGGCGTTCATTAACTGCGCAAAATATGGATTGCGGACATCAAATAATATGACACCGAGCGTCATGGATCGGCCTCTGGCAAGACCCTGGGCCAGATGATTGGGGGTATAGTTTAATTCCTTCGCTACTTTGAGGATGTATTCTTTCGTCTTCTTGCTAATGCCTGGCCTTGCATTTAACGCACGGTCGACGGTCCCTTCGGAAACCTTGCAGATCCGGGCGATATCTTTAATGGTAACTGACATATCGGGCTCCTTTTATAATAATGTGCGTGTACGCACACGAGTTATCTGTTGTTTATTCTATTATACGACACTAGTTAAATCAAGGATTTAAAAGTATTTCATTTTTCTCTGTTGACAAAATAAGGTAACCGATATATATTTGTTACTAGATTATTTCGTGTGCGCACACGAAAATATGATTTTGATTCTAGGAGTGCGGATCGATGCCTAAACTGGATATTAATCCAAGAAGGAAACTCGGCAAAAAGAGACAAGAAAATTTACGGTCATTTTCTGGAGCATTTTCATCGTCAAATCTATGGCGGAATCTTCGATTCGACGTCAACATTTTTCGACAGCAGCAGATTTCGTCAAAACGTTTTGGAAGCGCTTCAACGAATTGAGGTTCCCATTATACGCTGGCCAGGCGGAGCGAACTGCTGGCTGCGAGCATTTCGGATTTGGATTGGAATCTGGAGTATCAAACAATTTAGGTATCACTATAAACGATTGGGGGAAGCAAAATGCGCAAGTCGTTCGTCTTTTTGTTAAGTTTGGCTTTGCTTTTCACTATGGTATTAACCGCTTGCTCCGGCTCTAAGAATGATTCGGCTGCATCATCGTCGTCGGAAAGTTCAAAGGCGCCTGACACAAGCAAGTCGACGGTAGAACCCGTTAAGCTCACATTTTGGACGTTCCAAGAACTGCATCAGCGTTTCTATGAAAATATGGCTATTAAATGGAATGAGCAACACCCCGATAAGCCGATCAAGATCGAAGGCACGGCACTCCCGTACGACGATATGCATATCAAGCTGCTCGTTGCGCTTCAAACGAACACGGGCGCTCCGGACATCGCCGACATTGAAATCAGCAAATTCGCAAACTATTTGAAAGGCACGCCGCAGCTTGTTCCCTTGAACGACATTGTTGAACCGGAATTGAACAACATGGTCAAATCCCGATTCGATATCTACGCCAAAGACGGACAATATTACGGAATCGATTACCATGTCGGCGCCGCAGTCATTTATTACAATAAAGAAATTTTGGATAAAGCAGGCGTTAACCCGGATGAGATCAAGACTTGGGATCAGTACAAGGCAGCAGGCAAACAAGTCGTCGAAAAAACCGGCGTACCGATGACCACCATCGAAACGACCGAGCATTGGTCTCTATGGCCGCTGATCGCCCAGCAAGACAGCGATTTCCTTGGAAAAGACGGAAGCGTTACGCTGGATAATGAAACGAATATCAAAACCGTGCAGTTCTTGCAGGATCTCGTGAAGGAAAAAATCGCGATCGGCGCGCCCGGCGGATTCCATCACTCTGAAGAGTATTGGGCTTTCATGAATAAAGGCGGCGCCGCTTCGATCTGGATGCCAATGTGGTATATGGGCCGTTTTATGGAGCAAATGCCCGATCTCAAAGGCAAAATCGTGATCAAGCCGGCACCGGCCTGGACGGAAGGCGGCGCCCGTTCTTCCGGTATGGGCGGTACTGGAACCGTCATTACGCAGCAATCCAAAAACCAGGAGATCGCCAAGCAATTCCTTGCTTTCGCCAAGCTCTCCAAAGATGGAAACATTGAGATCTGGAAGCAGCTCGGCTTCGATCCGATTCGCTTCGAGGTATGGGAAACACCGGAGATGAACGAGCCTAACAAATTTACCGAGTATTTCGGCGAAGGCATCTTTACGATGCTTTCCGGAATCAAGAGCGAAATCAAACCGGTCAACATCGGGGAGAAAATTCCGGCCATCATTGACGCAGTGAAGCGTACGGCCATGTTCAAAACGATCAACGATTTGGAAGATCCTGCGAAAGTTCTCAAAGAAGTAGCGGACGAAGTGCGCTGAACTTGAAGAAGCAAGGCGGATCGCTAGCCCCGGCTTACAGCTGGGCTAGCCATCTACCCTAGAAAGGAGAACAACTCGGTGAAGTTCCTGTTCAATACCCGAACGGCTCCTTACGTATTCGTGCTGCCTTTCCTCATCACGTTTGCGATTTTCTTCGCATACCCGGTTTTTTCGACGGTACAAATGAGTTTCCAGGAAGTGCTGCCAGGAGCTACCCGGTATATCGGGTTTGAGAATTATGAGAAACTGCTGAATTCGCATTATTACCGCGCGATATACAACAGCTTGCTTTATACTTTGCTGACTTTGATCGTTCTCATTCCGCTGCCGCTTGTTTTAGCCGTGTTGCTGAATTCGAAGGTCATGTGGTTCAGGAATTTTTTTCGTTCGGTATTTTTTGTACCCGCATTGGTTTCCGTCGTGGTGGCCGGGACGATTTTCCGGCTAATGCTGGCCCGCTCCGACGAGGCGATTATGAACCGAGTTATCGGTTGGTTCGGAATGGAACCGCAGACTTGGCTGGCCGATGCCAAGCTTGGCATGCTCGCTCTGGTAATATTGGCCACTTGGCGCTGGCTTGGGGTGAATATGATTTATTTCCTTTCTGCCCTGCAGAGTATTCCGAATGAACTCTATGAATCCGCGGACATCGATGGAGCGAATGCTTGGCAGAAATTCACGAAGATAACGGTTCCATTAGTCAAGCCGGTGACGATCTACGTGCTAACCATTAGCGTTTTTGGCGGACTGTCCATGTTCACTGAAAGCTACATGCTGTGGAGCGGCAACCGTTCTCCGAAGGATATGGGGCTCACGATGATCGGATACATCTACCAGCAGGGACTCGAACAAAACAATATGGGATTGGGCGCCGCAATCGGGCTTTCCCTGCTCGGATTCACCTTGGTTCTCAATCTTGTCCAACTGAAGATTTTTGGACTTTTCAGAAAGGAGGAATAAGGATGCCTCACCCCAAGCGCCTGACACCCGCTTCGATCTTGTTGCTGCTTTTTTTCCTCTGGATCGCTTTTCTTATTCTTACGCCGTTATATGCCGCCTTGGCCGCATCCTTCAAGCCGGCCAAGCAGGTCATCAGTACCGGCCTGAGCTTTCAGATCGATTGGAGTATCCTCACTCTTGACAGCTACAAGGTGCTCTTCTTGGAATCGGCGGACAGGTATTTTACATGGTTCAAAAACAGCGTGATCATTACCGTTTTGGCCACTGCGGTCTCGCTGTTTTTTTCTTCCATGGTAGGGTATGGTTTGGCGATGTATAATTTCAGATTTAAAAATCTGATTTTTACATTGATTCTACTGGTGATGATGGTTCCAACCGAAATCATCATGCTTCCTCTGTATAAATTGATGATCTTCTTCAAAATGATCAATACGTTGTGGGGCGTCATCCTGCCGTTTGCGGTTGCTCCTTTGCCCACGTTCTTCTTCCGTCAGTATGCGAACGGACTTCCCAAAGATTTCATGGATGCAGGCCGAATCGACGGTTGCACCGAATACGGGATTTTTTTCCGCATTTTCGTGCCGCTCATGCTTCCGGCATTTGGCGCGATGATTATTCTGATCGCGCTAGGCAACTGGAACAATTTTTTATGGCCGCTTCTGGTGCTTCGAACGGAAGACAAACTCACCATTCCGATTGGACTCAGTTCGCTGATCTCTCCCTACGGCAATAACTATGAAATCCTGCTGGCCGGTTCAGTGCTGGCCATCCTGCCGATATTGATCCTGTTTGTTTTCTTTCAACGGTTTTTTATAACCGGTCTTACCGTCGGCGGCATAAAAGGCTGATATCATCCGCTTATGCGAATGAAAAGGACATCATCAGCGGTGTAACGGCAGGTGCCGTCAAAGGTTAATCAAGTGCTGTAGCCCTGAACAACAACACAGGCTAAATACGGCCCGGGACATACTCACTATGATGTCGGCAGACAGTACCTACAATGTGCTAGTCTGCCATTCGCATATTTATAAGGCAATTGTCGAAGCTTCGAGAAAGGGGGTGACCTGAATTTCTTGAGTCCGAATGGGGGTGGGAGGTAGAAGTGCCGAGAAAGCGATACAGATGAAAGCGCTTTATGGATCCTGATGAACCTTCGGGAGAAGGTGTCGGACAGCCTGACGCAAGTGAAAGTTATAGATAGATGAGTCATCGGTTGAAAAGTGACCGATGCCGGGCATGAACCAAATGTCGATACCACTTGCGAATGATGAGAAGGAGTTGAAAACATGTTTCTAATCAGAGGTAAAAAAAGGTCAAAAGTTTTATCTATTTTAATCGTGTTCTCGATCTTGGTATCTTTCCTTCCTGTGACGGTAAGCTTTCCGACAAATGTTCAAGCAGCTACGACTTTAAAAGTATATCCCGCCCCCTCAACAGGCGTCCCGATGAACACCACCTATACGGTGCAAGTACAGGTGCCGGGCGGACCGTGGCAGAGTTTGGACGTGTATCAAACGACGATCAACGGGTACAACTCCAATAAGGCTTCCTTTGCCTATTTCGATACGGATGGCCCGGTGAATATTTCTGTAACCTATAATAGCGGAACTATTTCATCGGCTGTCATCCGGCCCGCTGCCCAGAGCATTACTCCCGCCATCAACGGCAATACGATGACGTTCAGCATACCCGGTCCCATGAATATCTCGGTGGAAGTGAATGGGGATCATAACAATACGCTGGACCTATTTGCCAATCCGGTCGACCCCAATCCTCCGAGCCCTACGGACCCGAATGTCATCTACGTTGGTCCTGGTTTTTATCAACAGGATTTCACCGTGCCGAGCGGCAAGACGCTTTACATCGCCGGCGGCGCGGTCATTCAAGGCGGCATCACTGTGAATAATGCCACGAATGCCAAAGTCCTGGGGAGGGGAGTCGTTCAGTTCGCTCCGTATAGAGCGATTGAGGTCGACCATTCCAACCAGATCACGATCGACGGGATCATCGTGAACGACTACGGCCATGGCAATAACGGCGGCTATGCGATTAATATCGGAAATTCCACCAATGTTTCGGTCAATAACTTTAAAGCCTACAGCTTTAAGCGATGGACCGATGGCATCGACGTCTTTGCCTCTTCGTATGTTACGATCAATGAATACTTTGCGCGCACAGGTGATGATGCGATTGCCATATACGGAGCGCGCAATTTCGGCGGCAACCATTATTCGGGCAATACAGCCCATATCAGTGTCACGAACTCTTTTCTCCAGCCCGATATCGCTCATCCGATCAATATCGGCACTCACGGCGATCCAACGAAACCTGGCGGCGGCGAAACGATTGAAGATCTCAATTTCTCGAATATTACCATCTGGCAAAAAAATGCGAGTAAGTATACCTCTGTAACTGCCAGCGATGGCCTTTTGGTCAAAAAAGTGAGATTCACTGATATCACAATAGAAGATGAGAATCAGGGAAGATTCATTGAAGTCCTTACGTTTAAGAATAACGGCTTTGGCCTTGCGTATGGGCGTGGAGTTAACGACGTCTACGTGAAGAATATGAGCTATACCGGAAGCCATTCCAATACAAACAATATCTACGGCAAATATGTAAACCAGTTGACTCAAAACGTGACGTTTGAGAATTTGAAAGTGAACGGGAATGTCGTTTTGGATGCCAGCGCAGGTAATTTTGCGATCGGCAGCTATACAAAGAACATTAACTTCATAGCGTCCGGAGGGACTGTACCTGCGCCGACCGCCATTCCCTACACGACGCCTGTTGACATCGCACGAGGCAAGACCGCAACTGCGGATAGCTCTCAGTCAGGGCGGCCGGCATCCAGCGGGAACGATGGCAACACGACGACTCGTTGGTGTGCGAATGATGGTAATACCGGCCATTGGTGGACGGTAGACCTCGGCTCACCGATGAATATCACCGGCGGCACCCAGGTGATGTGGGAAATGAGCGGCGTAGCCTATCAGTATAAGATTGAAACATCCTATGATCATGTCAACTGGACATTAAAGGTGGACAAGACCGGCAATACCGATACGAATCAGGTACAAAACGATGTCTTCCAGGGTACCGCCCGGTACGTCCGAATTACCGTTACGGGACTGCCAAGCGGCGCCTGGGCCAGCTTCTACGATTTCAAGGTATTTGGAGATCCGACCAATCTGGCGATCGGTCAGCCTGTCACTGCGGACAGCTCGCAGTCGGGAAATCCGGCTTTCAATGGAACCGATGGCAACGCTGCGACCCTTTGGAGTGCTAACGACGGGAATCCGGGCCATTGGGTGACGGTGGACCTTGGCTATGTCAAGAAAATCACCAACGGTACCCAGGTGGCGTGGGCACAGAGCGGCGCAGCCTATCAGTACAAGATTGAAACATCCATTGATAATACCAACTGGACCTTGCAAGTGGACAAGACCGGCAATACCGATACTTCACAGGTTCAGAACGATTACTTTACCGGTTTCGCCCGGTATGTCAGGATTACCGTTACCGGATTGCCAAGCGGCGCCTGGGCCAGCTTCTACGACTTCAAGGTGTATGGAGACC
The DNA here is from genome assembly GCF_041640265.1 of Cohnella sp. Lineage (GTDB taxonomy): Bacteria > Bacillota > Bacilli > Paenibacillales > Paenibacillaceae > Cohnella. Next base: position 362,176 of record NZ_JBEQAP010000001.1, on the reverse strand, counting down.
CAACGAATCTGGCGCTCGGGAAAACCGCAACTGCGGATAGCACGCAGTCAGGAAATCCGGCCTCCAATGGCAACGACGGCGACACGTCGACCGTCTGGACTGCCGCCGATCCGAATGGCGGCCATTGGTGGGTGGTGGATCTTGGCTCCATCGTGAAAATCACCGGCGGTACCCAGGTGAAGTGGCCCAATGGCGGCGTACCATATCGATATACGATTTCAACATCACTGGATAATACCAACTGGACCGTGCGTCTTTGGAAGGACAATAGTAACAACACTTCTCAGGTTCAAAACGATTACTTTATCGGCACCACCCGGTATGTCAAGATTACCGTTACCGGAGTGCCAAGCGGTTATTCGGCCGGCATCGCCGATTTCAAGGTGTTCGGCACCACGGGCGATAACCAGACAATGGCGCAGCTTCCGTTTAACCAGACCAGCGGAACGATGGCATACGACGCGACCGGCAACGGCTGGAACGGCACTTTGATGAACGGCGCCGGTTGGGCGGCCGGCAGGAACGGCAGCAACGCAGTGAGTCTGAATGGAACGAATCAGTATGTCGCCCTTCCATCCGGCGTCGTTTACGGCGATAACGCCATCACCTTAACGGCCTGGGTGAATTTGAATTCCGTGAGCAACTGGGCGCGGATCTTCGATTTCGGTTCCGGAACATCCAGCTACATGTACCTGACGCCGCAAAACGCGGCCAACGGCAAGATCCGCTTTGCGATCACAACCGGCGGCAATACCAACGAGCAATTTATCGATGGGACGGCGCGGCTGACAACGGGCGTATGGCATCATGTGGCGGTTACCCTGAACGGTTCGACAGGAACGCTCTACGTCAATGGCCAGCAGGTAGGCAGTAATACCGGAATGACCATTAATCCATCCGACCTCGGCGTCACCGCACAGAATTGGATCGGCCGCTCCCAGTTCTCCACCGATCCCTATCTTAACGGACGAGTGGGAGACTTCCGCATCTATAATCGTGCTTTAACCGCTTCGGAAGTAACGCAAGCAATGAATGATCCATACGGGTTTCCGATTGTGAAGCTTCCGTTTGACGAAACCAGCGGAACGACGGCAAACGATGCGACCGGCAACGGCTGGAACGGCACGTTGGTGAACGGCGCGAGCCCAGCGGCCGGCAGGAACGGCAGCAACGCAGTGAGTCTGGATGGTACGGATCAATATGTCGCCCTTCCGTCCGGCGTCGTTGCCAACAATAGCGACATGACCATAACAGCCTGGGTGAATTTGAATTCCGTGAGCAACTGGGCGCGGATCTTCGATTTAGGTTCCGGAACATCCAGCTACATGTACCTGACGCCGCAAAACGCGGCCAACGGCAAGATCCGCTTTGCGATTACAACCGGCGGCAATACCAACGAGCAATTTATCGATGGGACGGCGCCGCTGACAACGGGCGTATGGCATCATGTGGCGGTTACCCTGAACGGTTCGACGGGAACGCTCTACGTCAATGGCCAGCAGGTAGGCAGCAATTCCGGAATGACCATTAAACCATCCGATCTCGGCGTCACCGCACAGAATTGGATCGGCCGCTCCCAGTTCTCCACCGATCCCTATCTTAACGGATTGGTGGAAGAATTCAGCATCTATAATCGCGCTTTAACCGCTTCGGATATTACGCAGGTAATGAATGGGGATACTGTGCTTCTGGGTGCGCATCTTCCGTTTGACCAGAGCAGCGGAACGACGGCAAACGATGCGACCGGTAACGGCTGGGACGGTACATTGGCGAACGGCGCCAGTTGGACAGCCGGCAGGAACGGCGGCAACGCAGTGAGTCTGAATGGAACGAATCAATATGTCGCGCTTCCGTCCGGCGTCGTTGCCAACAATAGCGACATGACCATAACAGCCTGGGTGAATTTGAATTCCGTAAGCAACTGGATGCGGATCTTCGATTTCGGTTCCGGAACGAACACGTATATGTTCCTGACGCCGCAAAACGCAGACAACGGCAACATCCGCTTCTTAATGAAAGTGAACGGTTTTGAGCGAATCATCGACGGCACGGCGCCGCTGCCAACGGGCGGATGGCATCATGTGGCGGTTACCCTGAACGGTTTAACGGGAACGCTTTATGTCGATGGCCAGCAGGTTGGCAGCAATCCCACAATGTTCAGACCATCGGATCTCGGCGTCACCACACAGAATTGGATCGGCCGCTCCCAATTCTCCGCCGACCCTTATCTCAACGGATTGGTGGAAGACTTCCGCATCTATAACGGTGCTTTAACCGCTTCGGAAGTAAACGAAGTAATGTTAAGTAATTGATCAAGCCGTAATACGCCATAATGCCACTAGTTAATCGCGATTGCATTGGCAGTGAATGAAACCGTTCAGTCCGGGAAATGAATGCCATGTCCCGGACTGTGTGTTATGGCCAGTTTACCCAGCAAATTCTGTAGAAGCGCTTAGACGAATTGAGGTTCCCACTATCCGTTGGCTGGGCGGAAGCTTTCTGCCATTCGCATATTTATATGGTAATTGGAAAATGGGGGCCGAGGATGTTAGGGAATGGGGCGCTAAACAAAACAGACATGTAAATTAATTTGCAGACAGGCTCCTTGCGAGGCTTCCGCGTGGCGGAGAGAAAAAGATCGAACCCTGCCAAGGTTAGCTGGGTTCGATCTTTTGCATGAGCATCGTATGCAACCATCCTATACCTGGCCCTCATTTTAGAAACAAAACTACACCGAAGAACAGTATAAATCGATGGTGAACAACTTGAAACGGAGGAGACCGGGATGCTCATGCATCCTTTATTCCCAAGTGCCTTTAAAACAAAAACCTTCTCCGCGATCATGGCGGGTGAAGGTTCAGTTATTTCCTAGATTAGCTATTTCTGTTTAATTCAGAGCCGGGTGCGAAAAATCCATCCTGCATAGCTTTTTTCACCCACTCTATGAGAGGAGTGCCGGGAACGGAAGTACGCATTTTATCAATGACTTGTTCTGGCTGGGGCAGTAATTTAGTATTTAATCCAACCCATCTATACGAGTCGGCCAGACCTGCTGCTGTATCCTTGCCCAATAATGGAGCTAACGCTCCTTCGAACGCTTCCACTGGGAGAGAGTAAAACTGTATCTCTTGATCCAATACAGCACTGAATTGCTCAGCCAGTTGATTTCCGGTCAGCGCCTCAGGTCCTACGATAGGCAATGTCTGCCCTGCCAGCTCTGGATGGTTAAGCGCATATACGCCGTAAGCAGCCGCATCTTCCATGCTGATCCAGGCGATTGCCCGATCGGCTGGTACAGGATAAGCCAGGGTTTGGTTGTCAACAACGCCGGGGATAAGGAAGTTTTCCATATAAAATATAGGTTGAAGGATGATCGACGGAATTCCGCTTTGCTTCACATAAGCAACCAATTCTCTCTTAATATCAAAGGCAGTGACACCTGTATCATCATCCAGAACAGAACCGCTGGTATTAAAAACGAGAAGCTTAACATTTGCATGTTTGGCGGCATCGACGGTATTGCGGATGAATTGGCGATTACGCTCCAGGTCATAGTCCACCGGCAACAGCAGGAACACTTTGCTGACTCCGCCATGAGCTGAAGTGAGACTGTCCGCATCTGACAGATCGCCGACAAAGGCTGTAATGCCTTGCTCTTGAAGCTGGGCGGCCTTATCCGAACTTCTTACGACCGTATGAACGGTGTATCCTTCTTCCAGAAGCTTGCGGGCGACTGCACCTCCTTGCACACCGCCAGCTCCATATACCAATATTTTTTCCTTCGTTTCCATTGTTCATCTTCCTTTCGTTTACTAAAAGTAAATTAGTGTTTATAGTTAAATAATATAAATTTACATTCAAATATATAAGTACGCACATTCAGGATATATAGTATCCTTTAGGATACCTAAAAAGGAGGGAAACAAAGTGGATAAACAACACTCGCAATGCTCGCAATGTCCGGTTGAATTTACGGTCAATATGGTTGGAGGCAAGTATAAGCTGCTCATTTTGCACCAGCTTTCGATTCATAAGGTTATGCGGTTCAATGAATTAAGAAGACAATTTCCCGATATTACGCAGCGAACACTCACTCGCCAGCTACGTGAGCTCGAAAGCGATGGGCTGATTAACAGGCAAGTGTATTCTGAGATCCCGCCCAAGGTAGAGTATTCGCTGTCAGAGACTGGGGAGAGTCTCTATCCTATACTTCTCCAAATAGAAAATTGGGGCTTGAACTATATCGCAAACAACCCTAAATAAGGATAGTGAGTAACAAATACGTGCCAATTCGTGGAGGACAAGAACATATATGGATTAGAAGCTGCGCGGTTGCGGCTTTTTTTCCTTTTATTGGGGTGGTGGAGTACAGGCGCGATACGGTGTTCACTCAAAATAACTCGTGCGATCAAGTCTTTTTTATCGTTTGACTTGAATTATGAAAGAAGTCTTATTTAAAATAGGTAACTGATGATTAATCGGGTTCAAACCATCTCCCAATTAGACATAGAAGGATGTGTTTTAATGTTGGATGATACAGACATGCGAATATTAGAGGAGTTAACTAAAAATAGTCGCATTACGATGAAAGAATTAGGAGAGAAAGTCCACTTGACAGGACAAGCAGCAGCATCAAGAGTCGCTAAATTGGAAGAGAACGGAATGATCGAGGGTTATACGATTAAAATCAGTCAAGTTAAATTAGGCTACTACATACATGCTTTTATTAATATCTTTATCGTAAATAGTACGCGTCATCAACATTATCTCTCATTTATAAAGACACAAGAGAAATATGTAATCAATAACTATAAAATAAGCGGGGATGGCTGTTATATTCTTGAGTGTAAATTTCCATCGAATGAATTATTGGATCAATTCTTGGTGAATCTAAACGAGCATGCAAACTATAAACTATCGATTGTTATTAACAAATAGTCAAGCTATTGGATTTTCTTCAGTCATGATCTATAATGTTAAAAGGCATTTTGAAGGTTAGAAGGGGGGCATCTTAATGAGCAACCATATGAACTTTGTTTTTATTGGCGGAGCATTGTCGGTAGATTTCTCAAATACCATAAAAATCATCGAAGGATCGAAAACGGATCTGCTTATTTCTCCAAGTTCCTTGTATCGGTGGACACAACAAACTAATATGGCTATTCCTTCTGAACAATTAGAAAAATCTTTTGAAGAGTTCAGAACTTTGCGGAATCTGATTCACAATTGTTTTCAGGATTTCGCTTACAAAAGAATCATTCATTTGGAAAACCTCCAGAAATTTAATGAATTTATTGAAGCATTCAAAATTCACCCGCAAGTTAAACAAGGAAAACCAACCTTCCCTGGATTAGCGTTTGAATCGGAACAAATATCTTCACCATTACTTCATCATATCATTCAGTCATTTTTGAATATTGTTACAGATGAATCAACTCTGGATCGATTGAAACCTTGCGAGAATGATGAATGTGTATTGCTCTTTGTTGATCAATCCAAAAACAAAACCCGCAGATGGTGCAATATGGCAACGTGTGGCAACAAAATCAAAGCATCCCGGTTTTATTATCGTAAATTGGAAAAAAGCTGATATCATTTCGACGACATCACACCTTAAAATACCAATGAGTAGTTTGAGTCAGTCCTTTACTCATTCACAAAAAAACAAGCAAAGAAGCCCTTGGACTTCTTTGCTTGTTTTTTTTCTCCACCTTTACACAAACTGTCTTGATAATGAAAGATAAAGTAACATTAAAAATTATAAATATAACCATCTATTTACACAATGGTGGTTTTGTGATATAAATAACACATAAATGAATCAAGATGTGTGATATAAATTAACATTATATGTTCGGTATTGAAGGGGGAAGAGTTCTATGAGCACTTTTTCAGTAGAATCCGAGGAAATGACTTTATTTGAGAAGTTGTTGGAAAAGGAGTTGATTCCTGTAGCTTGCAAGGTAGATGAGGAGGGTTATTATCCTGAAACGGTCTTAAGATCATTGGGTGAAATGGGAGCCTTCCGAGTCTCGGGATTGAGTCCTCACGTGGCTTTATCAAAAAGAATGAAATTGATTGAGTTATCGTCAAGATATTGTGTCTCCACTTCATTTCTGATTTGGTGCCATACCACGGCTATCTCTTTTATACATAATTCAAATGCGGAATATTTAAAGACGTCCCTGCTTCCTTTATTGGAAACCGGTCAAGTTCTAGCTGGAACCGGACTATCTAATCCTATGAAATATTACGCAGGAATGGAGCCGCTGCGTATGAAAGCAACAATGAATTCTGATGGTTTTATCATCAATGGAATAACGCCATTTGTTTCCAATGTAGGTCCAGGACACTGGTTTGGAATTATAGCTCAAATAAACGAAGACCAGAGAATTATGGCAATGGTTGATTGCAATATAAAGGGTCTAAGAATGACTGATCATAAGGACTTTTCCGGATTAAATGGAACCAGGTCGTATACCTGTCGCTTTGATGAGGTATTCATTCCAAATGAGCTGGTCATATCCGTAAGAGCTGATGAGTTTATTCCGATGATTCGATCAGAATTTGTTTTATCACAGTCCGGCATGGGGTTAGGTTTGGTGCAAACCTCGGTGGACAGCATGTCTAAGGCGATGAATAAGCAAAATGAAACCAATAAATATATTGGCATTTCCCCTGATGAATTAGCGAAGGAACTAAACGAACTTCGGCAGCAAGCCGTCTTGTTATGCGAGAAGGGGGCATCGGGAGAAGAAGCTTTTATTCCTGCGGTACAATTGCGTTTACGGTCAGCAGAGCTTGCGTTGCGAGCCACGCAAACAGCATTTTTATATCATGGTGCTGCGGGTTATTACCGTAAATCAGACTGTATGAGGAGGTTGAGAGAAGCGCTGTTTGTTGCGGTAGTAACGCCGGCGGTAAAACACTTGAAAAGGATCTTGCGAGAAAGCACTCCTCGGGCTTGAAAGGAAACAGCCTCGTTTTTTTAATCCTGCGATGCATGTCGTTACCATGATAGGCAAGTTTCTGAAATAAAATGGATAGATTCGGAGGGAAGGGTATGAGCAAAGAGAACAATCACATTTGCGGTCCGGATTGCACGCATGACAGTCATCGTTACTTGGATACTCCGATGGGTGGTGCGAGTGATGTGGCGAAGTACGAGAAACAGATGAAAGAGCTAGGACTTTCCATGACGAGAAGAGATTTTGTGAAGTATTCGGCTGCACTTGGTGCGACGGTATTGGCCAGCGGCGGCCTGCTGTCCTTCTTGGCCGGCTGCTCTCGTCCAGCGCCGCAATCGGGTGCGGGCAGCAAGCCGCTGGTGAAGGCCACTATGGAGAAGGCGGACCTTACGATCGGGTTTCTCCCGATCACCTGTGCTACTCCGATCATTATGGCGGAACCGATAGGCTTTTACAAAAAACACGGTCTTAATGTGACGGTGAAGAAATACGGTGGATGGGCCGATATTCGCGACGCCTTCATTGCGGGCGAGATCGATGCCGCACATCTGCTGGCGCCTATGACGCTTGCGCTCAGCCTCGGAGTAGGCTCTGCTGAGGTTCCAACCCGGCTGGCGGCGATCGAAAACATTAACGGTCAGGCCATCACATTGGCAAATAAGCATAAGGGCAAAGTGAAAACTGCGGCTGATTTGAAAGGGATGGTGCTCGGCGTACCGTTCGACTTCTCGATGCACAACCTTCTGCTTCGCTATTATATAGCCGATGCCGGACTGGATCCCGATATGGATGTGCAGCTCCGGGTCGTTCGCCCGCCGGATATGGTTGCCCAGCTCATTACCGGGAATATCGACGGTTACCTGACGGCCGAACCGTTCAACCAGCGCGCCGTTCACGAGAAGTCCGGTTTTATCTTTAAGCTGACCAAGGATATGTGGCCGAACCATCCCTGCTGCGCATTCGGTGTCAAGCAGGAGTTTATCGATAAGTACCCGCAGACTTATGAGGTGCTGTTGAAATCGATAATAGATGCCACTAACTACAGTAGCGACGTCAAAAATCGTGAAGAAATCGCCAAGGCGATCTCGGCGAAGGAATATTTGAACCAACCTGAGGAAGTGGTTAAGAGCGTGCTGACGGGCAAGTTCGACAACGGCCTGGGGGAGACCCTAAACATCCCAGACCGCATTAATTTCGACCCGTTCCCGTGGAAGAGCTTCGCAGTATGGATGTTGATCGAGATGCAGCGATGGGGTTATCTGAAGAACCGGACCGATCTCGACTTCCCGAAGATCGCCGACGAGGTGTTTCGCACGCAGGACGTCCGCAAGGCCCAGCAGGAACTTGGCTTTGGCGCACCGGCTGACGATTACAAGATCGAGAAGATTCTTGGCAAGGATTTCGACGCGACGAAAGTTACCAAGCTGTTAGTAAATTAAAAAGAAGGTGATGGCTAAATGAGTACTTCAAAAACGATCATCGGTTCGGTCAGTGCGCCCGCCGAGCAAGAGGTGAACCGGACGTCCCGAGTCATGACGGCCAACATGAAGGCGTTCCTCATCTTTCTTGGCATTTTACTCGGGGTAGGGTTGGCCTGGGAGCTGGCTGTGAAGGTGAAGATGATGTCTCCTCTCATCCCGGCTCCAAGCCTCATACTAGCCAACGGCTTCGAACTGATCCGGAATCCTTTCTATATTAAAGGTATGAATGACGTCGGTATCGGCATGCATTTGCTGTCTAGCATAGGCCGAGTGATGATCGGTTTCCTTATGGCGGCGGTGGTTGCGGTTCCTCTGGGCTTTCTCATCGGGATGTCCGAGGTGCTGTCGAAGGCGATCGATCCTTTCATCCAGGTGCTGCGCCCCGTCTCGCCACTTGCTTGGCTGCCTATCGGCCTTGCGCTCTTCCAAGACGCGGAAAATACAGCCGTATTCGTCATCTTCATCTCTAGTGTATGGCCGATTCTGCTTAATGCGATATTCGGAGTGAGGAATATCCCCATGACGTATCTGAACGTGGCACGTACGCTGGAAGCAAGCCGGTGGATGATCGTGAGCAAGGTGTATTTGCCCGCTACGTTTCCGCAGATCGTCACTGGGTTGCGAATCAGCCTAGGGGTTGCCTGGGTCGTTATCATCGCTGCCGAAATGCTGGTCGGGGGACGGGGAATCGGCTATTTCGTCTGGAACGAATGGAACAATCTAAATATAGCCAACATTATCGTTTGTATCGTACTCATCGGTCTTGTCGGCATCGTGCTTGATCGTCTGTTATCACTAGTGGAGAAGAGGGTTAAATATGAGAGCTGATCCATTTCTGGGGATTCATCGTGTCATGAAATCGTACAATACACGAGGCGTAATATTCGAAGCACTTGACGAAATATCGCTGGATATCCGGGAAGGCGAGTTCATCTCCTTGATTGGCCCGAGCGGCTGCGGCAAAAGCACGCTTCTCAACATAATCGCCGGTCTCGAGAGCTGCAACACTGGTCATATCCGTCTGGAGGGCCGCAGGATCGACGGTCCGGGTATTGACAGGGGGATGGTTTTCCAGAGCCATGCGCTGTATCCGTGGCTCTCCGTGTTCGAAAACATCATGTTCGCCTTGGATTGCGTGATGAAGGACGCATCCAAGGAGGAGAAGACGACGATCGCCAACAAATATTTGGAGGTCGTTAAGCTGACGGCTGCCAAGGACAAGAAGCCGGGAGAAATATCGGGCGGCATGAAGCAACGGGTCGGAATTGCCCGGGCATTCGCCATCAATCCGAAGGTGCTGCTGCTCGACGAGCCGTTCGGCGCTCTCGATGCTTTGACGCGCGGGGAGCTGCAGGATGAGCTCGAACGAATCTGGGAGAAAGACAGGCGGACTGTCATCATGGTCACACATGACGTGGAGGAGGCTATCCTGCTTTCGGACCGGATTGTGGTCATGAGTCACGGCCCTAAAGCGAAGGTGCTGGACTGCATCGAGGTCGATATACCTAGGCCGAGGCAGAAGGCGGAACTTCTGGACGATCCGAAATTCGCTGTCTTGCGCAAGAAGTTGGTCAACATGCTGTCGGCCGAACATACAGCATAATCGGTACGATGGTTCAATACGGAAGGAGGTGATATAAACCTATGGCAAAGGCAACCATGCAGAAGAAGAATCTAAACACACCCGATAGGGTGGATGTCTATGGTTTGATCAAGAAGGAAAATGTGTTTCTTGAGGGTGTCGAGATTCACCGTGTCACCTTCGAGAAGGGTGCGAAATGGTCCAACGATCTGAAGCCGTATGCCGGGACGGAAAGTTGCATTCTCCCTCACGTTGCCTACGTGCAGTCGGGTCGTCTAAAGGTCGTCATGGACGACGGCTCTGAGGAGGAGTTCGGCCGAGGCGACATCATGATGTTACCGCCTGGTCACGATGCCTGGACGGTCGGCGACGAGGCTTGCGTCTTCATCGAGTTCTCAGCTGGCACGAACTACTACACACAATAACCACCATGACTCGACACACAGAATACTCTACCTCTACTTCGACACGGAGAAGCCGATGTCTTTATCTACGACGGCTTCCCCGGCGGTGTGGGGATCACCGAAAAGAGGCTACCAGACCACCACGATCAATATTAAGAGTGAAAGTTACCGAATCAAGGAAAAGAAAAAAGAGCTGATAATGAGGAAAATTCAATTGCTGTTCGGAAGGTGAACAAGTCAGCCATGTTTAAATCGTTGATTGTCAAAGAAAGCGGGTTTGAGATAAGACAAATTGTCCAACGTATTCTTGATGAGCTTAAAGCTCGCTGCATCAAAGTATATGCCGTAGTTGACCACCAAGCCGATATGGATGCACTTCAAATCTATTCTTATCCCGCCTTTACTATAGTTTTCGGCAACCCTGCCGTAGGCTCGACTCTGCTTAAACGGCAGCCTTGCATTGCCATTGATATCCCGTTGAGAATAGCCGTTATCCAATCCGAAACCGGCCAAGGAAGCCGAATTATTTATCGCGATATGGAGAAGCTTTTTGAAGATTACTGTGATAAAGTTCCGGAGCTGCGGGATAGCGGTCGGGATCTTAATCGCTTCCTCCATGATCTTATAGAACAATCCGTTTCGAAAAGAAGAGAGGAGATTCCCCAATGAACAAGATTCTTACAAAGGAAGCTATCTTGAAAGCCAAGGAAGAAAAAGATTTAGCTTTTGCAGAAATTGCTGAAGCTATTGGGCGGTCAGAGGTATGGACAACCGCAGCCTTGTTCCGGGAACAAACCATGAATGCCGAAGAGGCGGAAAATGTGATTCAACTTCTCGGTCTACCAGAAGAAATCGGTAAGGAGTTGCAAAAGATTCCTTATCGGGGGACAGCATTTTCTATGCCGCCAACAGATGCAACAATTTACCGTTTTTATGAACTGATCCTCAATTATGGTGAAACGATGAAAGCCTTAATTCACGAAAAATTTGGCGACGGAATTATGAGTGCCATTGACTTCAATATGGATATTTCAAGAAAAGCCGATCCGTTAGGAGATCGGGTAGTGATAACGCTCGAAGGTAAGTTTCTATCTTACAAAAAATTCTAAAAGGCAAAAGAAGGATCAGTATCATGATGTGCGGGGTAAGAGGAGTGAGAATGGAATATGATCAAAAAGATATCCGCTGAACAGTTGTACAAGCGGATGAATGACGAACAAGGAATTCTGATCCTGGATGTAAGATCCTCATTAGCATTCGAGAAATGGCGTGTAGAAGGAAAGCATGTCAGTGCAATCAATTTACAGCTTTTCAAAATGAAAGAACTCGGGAAAGAAGTAACCCAAGTGATTCCGTATGACAAACCTGTCGTCGCGGTTTGCGAGAAAGGAGTCGTCGCGAAACAAACGGCATCTATCTTGGAAGGTCTCGGGTATGATGTCGGCTATTTGTCAGGCGGTATGCTTGCTTGGTCCGAATTTTATGAAACAGTACCCGTTTATCTGAAGGATTCTTTACAGCTTTATCAAATCATTCGACCGGCTAAAGGCTGTATCTCCTATTTGATCGCATCCGGCAATGAAGCATTGGTAGTCGATCCCGGACGACACATTGCCATTTATGAAGAATTAGCCCGGAAATTAGGAGTCACGATTCGTCATGTAGTAGATACTCATCTCCATGCGGATCATATTTCCGGGGGGCATGCGTTAGCTGATGTCTCAGTCGCCAAATTTTGGGTTCCTGAAGAAGAAATGAAAGATGCAACCAGAAAGTATGAACCGCTGTTTGATCAACAAAAATTACGTTTAGGTAATGAAAATCTTAAGATTATATGTCTAAAGACGCCCGGTCATACGATCTCCGGCATGTGTATTCTCGTAGAAGGCAAATACTTATTAAGCGGCGATACTCTGTTTGTTAATGGAATCGGACGTCCGGATTTAAAGGGAGCCGCTCTCGAAATGGGCTCACTGCTATTTGAAACAATGACTGAGATAATAAGCCGTTTGGGAGATGGAATGATGATTCTACCGGGTCACTATTCCCATTTTTCTGAGTTCAATGAACACGGCTTTATCGGTGAAATGTTGTTTCATATCAAACAGCGAAGTGCTTTGTTAAATCTCTGTGATAAAGAGGAGTTTATCGCGATTCTACTAAACCTGCTCGGAGATCCGCCGCCAAATTACGAGGTAATTACAAAGATTAACCAAGGTAAATACGAAGTGTCATTTAACGAGCAAACCGAGTTGGAATTAGGGCCCAACCACTGTGCTGTCACATCCGTGCAACAATAAAAAAGGTAATAAAAAGAAAAATCATTGTCTAAATCAATTATGATGGTTATAATTTAATTGGGAATAAAAAACAACTTATTAGGAGGAAACAAAAATGGCACAAGTAAAAGTAATAGAGCAAATCGATGCGGTGGGATTGAAGGAACTTGCGCAAAAGGCCGAAAAGCAGCCGGAGAACTATAAATTGGTGTCCAAAGCAACCACGGTTTGCAAAGGCGGGTTTTTAAATTACACGTACGTCCGCGATCTGAATCCCGTCGTCATTGACGAGCCTTGTCACCTGTTCGGATCAAATTCAACGCCGAACCCGTCCGAGCACGTATTGGCTTCTCTCGGTGCCTGCCTAGCGGTTGGTTATATGGCTAATGCAACATCGATGGGCATTCCTTTGGAAGAACTTCGTTTGGAACTAGAAGGTGATATCGATATTTCACCGGTATGGGGTGTAGCGGAAACACCTGACGATCGAGTGGCAGGTTTTACAGAGATTCGTGTAAAAGCATTTGTTGAAGGGAACTTCACTCACGAACAGAAAAAGGTAATGCAGGAAAATGTTATTAAATGGTCGCCGGTGGCTAATACGATCCGCAACAATGTAAATCTAATTGCAACATTGAACTCAGAAAAGTAATTGAAATGAAGTTCTCGGTTTATAACAATAAGAAGTCCGCCACGGCGGACTTCTTATTGTTATAAACAAATTCTGAGAGTAAGAGTTTTAACTAATGAGAGGTAGGTGCCTTATGGAATTAGCGGCATGGATTCTCATCATCTTCGTCATCGGTTTTCTGGGCTCGTTCATTTCCGGAGTTATTGGAATCGGTGGTTCCATCATAAACTATCCGATGTTGCTGTTTATTCCGGCAGCGTTGGGGTTTACTGCCTTTACAGCGCAGGAGGTTTCGGCAATCAATGCTGTACAAGTGTTTTTTGCCAGTTTGACGGGGATGCTAGTGTTCCGTAAAAGTGGATTTCTTAATAAGTCTATAGTCCTTTACATGGGGAGCTCCATTATCATCGGCCGTCTTGGCGTTGATTGCAGCTTTGATGATGTTTCTTCCGAAAAGAGGAGATGATGTCCAAGATTTAAACCGGTTAACGCTTAATAAACCATTGGCCACGCTCTTTGCATTGGTTATCGGCATAGTGTCCGGAATCGTAGGAGCTGCGGGTGCCTTTATAACAGTTCCTGTCATGATAACGGTTCTGAAGATTCCTACGAGGGTGGCCATTGCATCGTCCTTGGCGATTACTTTTATCTCTTCGATCGGTACGACAATAGGAAAGCTTAATGGTGGACATATGCTGTTAGTTCCTTCTGTTGTACTGGTTTTTGCTAGTACGCTCGCCTCCCCACTAGGTGCTAAAATCAGTAAGAGTATAAATATTAAATTGCTGCAATTGATCATGGCTTCTTTGATTACAGTGGCAGTTATTAAGATCTGGCTGACAATTTTTTGGGGTAACTATTCAGGTTGGACCACTGTTAATGGATTGGACACATAGAATCGAGCTGTTATATTCGGCTACTATTTTTCAACTTTATCGTGTTCGCACACGAAAAATTACAAATTTTTTTATTATATAACCTTAGGTATAGCAAGGATCTAACAGTATTTCATTATTCTTAATTGACAAAACAAGATATTCGAGTTATATTTCACCTATATCAATTATCGTGTGCGCGCACGAAAATAATAGGTAATAGGAGTGTACATCGATGTCTAAATTAGAGATTAACCCAAGAAGAGAACTAGGCAAAAGAGATAAGAAAATTTTCGGTCACTTTCTGGAGCATTTTCATCGTCAAATCTATGGCGGAGTTTTTGATCCAGAGTCTGCTCTTTCCGACAGCAGAGGATATCGTCAAGACGTTATGGAAGCACTTCAACGAATTGAGGTTCCGATTGTACGCTGGCCAGGTGGCTGCTTTGTTTCTGCCTACCACTGGAAAGATGCAATAGGAAAGCAGCGCACTCCTTACTTTGATAAGGCATGGCGGGTAGAGGAATCGAATATATTCGGCACGGACGAATTTATTGAATATTGCCGTTTGATTGGCGCAGAGCCTTATATTTGCACGAATGCCGGAACGGGGTCCCCGGAAGAAATGAGCGATTGGGTGGAATACTGCAACCTCCCTTCCGAAGGGAAATGGGCGAAGCTCCGTATTGAAAACGGCCATCCCGAGCCCTACAAAGTGAAATATTGGAGCATCGGCAATGAAAACTACGGCGATTGGGAAATGGGGGCCAAGAATCTTAGGGAATGGGGTCGTTTCGTAAAGGAATCGGCCAAAATGATGAAGCGGGTTGACCCGAACATCGAGCTACTGGCAGCGAGCATTTCGGATTTGGATTGGAATCTGAATTTGCTTCGGGAAGCAGGGAATAATCTGGATTGGATTTCGATTCACGACTATTGGGATCATCTAGGTCAGGACAACGATATATCGGATTACGAAGCTTGTATGGCGTATTCTATGGAGATTGAGAAGCCAATTCTCAAGACGAAAAATATTCTCGGCTCGCTTGGCTATTTAGGCAGAATTCGCATCGCTTATGACGAGTGGAATCTTCGCGGCTGGCATCATCCGGATATTAACTCCGGAACCAAGGACTATATAACCCCGAGGGATAAGAACGACATCAATTCCAGCTACACCATGGCGGATGCCGTGTTTACAGCCTGTTTCTTAAATCAGTGTCACAAGCATTGCGATGTCGTCGGAATGGCGAATTTCGCCCCAACAGTCAATACAAGAGGAGCCGTCTTTACGCATCAAGACGGGATCGTCTTGAGATCCAGTTACTTTGTGTTTGAGCTCTATACTCGTCACCTGGGAGATATCGTCGTTGACTCTTGGTTGTCGGAGAATCCGGCTTTCGATGTGGAGAGGGCAGGTAAGACAACAAGCGTCCCGTATGTAGATGCAATCGCTACCAAGCGGACGGGAAGCGCAGATTTGAGAATTGCTTTGGTAAATCGCCATCCGGAACGAGCGGAATCCGTTTCCCTGAATCTTGGAAGTGTAATCCAATATTCGAATGCGGTGCTTCATAGTGTGATCGGCGATTCGAAAGACGCGTACAACGATATCGGAAGAGAGCAAGTTCGTGTGGTGGAACAGCCTTTAAATTGGAATATGAAATCTGATCTTACAGTCGAACTTCAGCCCCATTCCGTGAACGTTTTGGTCATCAAGTAACGTTATCGACGTTCACGCCCGATCGTACTTGTATTGCCCGCTATACAGAGTTCCAGAAAAAGCGATACAAACATGTCCCATATTATTGACTTATGGGACATGGGTAGCCCGTTAGAGTTTTCGAATGTTTAGCACAAAGTGATCCGAGCTACGAATTCTATACCGCGAATATGAGTGCTTACCAGTGGCTTTAATGGTGACTGTCATATTGGCTCCTTTTATATTAATTTCGTGTGCGCACACGATGTTGATATGCAATCTGATCTTATAGTCGAAATTCAGACCCATTCCGTGAACGTTTTGGTAATAACGTAACGGTATCGCCGGTCAGGCCTAATCGTTTTTGCGTCGTATCCACAAAACGCGCCGAATCCGGATGATTCGGGGCTTTTGTTCTCACGGATTGGAAGCGCTTCAACTCATCGCCGAGGAGCCTGTCGATATCGTTCTTACCGACATCCGAAACCACTCCTGCTTGTATATGGGTATAAATCTCAGAGTGCGTATTACATAGCTCAAAGTTGAAGGGGGTGGGAAATGAATCTCTCGGCGGGGTGTAATGTTAATAGATTTTAATAAGGAAAAATTACGAGGAGGGTTTATATGAAAAAAACATTTAGCAGTACGATTATGATTATCATGGCTTTTGCTCTGATTCTTTCCGGTTGCGGCGGCGGTGGCGGAGGCAACGTTGCTTCATCGACAGCTGCTCCATCGACAGCGGCATCATCGGAGGCAGCTCCTTCGACGGCAGCAGCTGTACCTGAAGAAGCCCAGCCAATCGAGTTTGCGGCAAGCAATGTTTCCGGGGAAGTTACAATGTGGACGTTCGTAAAAGAATTTAAAGATGTTGCTGATGCTTTTATGAAAGAATACCCGAACATCAAAGTAAAAGTGGTTGACCTAGGCTGGGAAGTGCACGACAAATTGGCAACGACACTGGCAGCCGGCAAAGGCGCTCCAGATCTTGCCGTGGTAGAACAAGGTCAGTTTCCAAGATACGCAACCGGCGGCGTTTTGGAAGATTTGCTGCAGTCGCCTTTCGAAGCAGGACGCTTTAAAGACGACGTATCCGAATACAACTGGAGCCGTTGGATGTCCGTTGACGGCAAAAAACTGTTGGGGATGCCTTGGGATACACAACCGGGAGTATTGTACTACCGTTCCGACATTTATGAGCAGTTGGGATTGCCGAGCGATCCGACAGAGCTTGGAGAATATTTTGAAGATCCCGAGAACGTGTTCACGGCTGTTCAAACGCTGAAGGCTGACGGAAAGTACTTTATGGAGTGGGGGGACGGCCCGGTTCACTGGGGCGGGGACGAGGTCGGCTTTTTCGACACTGAGCTGAACTGGACGCGCAACACCGATCGTCTTGTCGAGCTGCTTGACTTCACCAAACGCGGCGAACAACTCAAGTGGGGCTCTTATGTAGGCGGACTATGGGACGATAAAGGAAAAGCAATGATTAAAAAAGGCGAAATAACCGGTTTGGTGCTTGGTGCTTGGGGTGCATGGTCGATTTCGCAGACTTTCCCGGAACTTAAAGGCAAATGGAGAGCGACCAAATTACCGTTCGGCGTATCCTTTGGTATGGGCGGATCATCTGTAGTAATGCCTACGCAGAGCAAAAACAAAGAAGCAGCATGGGCATTTATGGAATGGTCTATGAGATCGGAAGCAGCTTGGGAAGTTTGGTCCAGAGCTTGGACCCATCCGGGTTGGAAGCATATCCAAAACTTAGAGTCGTATAGCAGCCACACGAACGAATACTTGGGCGGACAAGAAGATTATAAGCTGTACGCAGAGATTGAAGCTAACATTCCGCCTAGAACGTTGAATCCGCTTGACGGCAAAGCTTGGCCGATCTGGCTCGAAGGCGTCAAGAAAGGCATCGAGAAAAATCTGGATTCCAAAGCGATCCTGCAGGAAATTCAAGAAAATATCCAGAACAAGCTGAAGCCTGATATCGATAAAATGAAGGCAGAGATGGGTAAATAAGTAATCCCGTCGTTCAGTTCGCCCCCTTCTTAGGGGGCGAACTGAATTATTGACATCGATAAAGCAGTAATAGGATAGGAGGGGGCGTCCGCGTGGTAAGGTTGCTTCGAAAGTACATGGTTAGCATCATTGTTGTACTTTTATTAACAATAGCGCTTGTTTTGTGGAACAAATCCAGAAGTTTCGATGATACAGTTATGGCTAGTGTTCCTAATTATACGGATATAGACGTAACATCTATTTTGGCAGCTGATGACATTCAAACAAAGCTGGGAATGTCTTTCTACAGCTATTATAAAGTCCATAACGATAAAGGAGCCCAAGATTCCGAGGGCTACAGTCTTTCGATACCTTCGACTGAATATTCTGCGATCAGCAGCAAAGGGACAAGCGTTGAATCCGGAATTGGCGATAGACCAGGCGATGCTCTGGCTTTAATCGATGAGGATAGTTGGGTAGAATACGCAATTGAAGTGCCTCAGGATGCTTATTACCAGCTGGGCATGAGCTATTATGCGATGCCAGGCAAAAGGTCGTCTGTTGTAAGAAGCGTGCAAATTGACGGTGAATATCCATTCTTCCAAGCGAAAAAAATTGAATTCCAACGGATGTGGCGCGAGTCTGGGGAAACTTGGTTCGACAACCAAGGGAACGAATTCAATCCGAAGAGGGAAGAAGTTAAAGGTTGGCAATATAGGGACTTCAGGGATTCAGAAGGCAAGGTAGGGGAGCCGCTCCGGTTTTTCCTGACCGCAGGCAAACATATTATTCGAATCAATGCGATTCGCGAGCCCGCGGCAATCGGCGAGTTAAACGTATTTTCTCCGGTTCAACTGCCGTCTTATGAGGAAGTTCTCAAAGGGTACAAAGAGAAGGGATATAAAGAGGTCGCAAACCAGGTCGTCAAGATTCAGGCGGAAAAATCCATTCTCCGTTCGAGTCCCACCTTGAAGCGAATTGAAGACCGCGAGCCTCTAACCGAGCCTTTCAATAAGAATGCGTCTATTCTTAACATATTTGGCGGAGCCGGCTGGCGAGACGGCGGTCAATGGGCCGAATGGGATTTCGAAGTTCCGGAGAGCGGTCTTTACAATATCGGCATGCGTTTCGGGCAATGGTTTATTAATGGCATTCCTGTACAGCGGACGGTTATGATCGACGGGAAAATTCCGTTTAAGGAAATGAACGAAGTGTTGTATCCGTATAAACCGAACTTCCAGGTTAAAGTGTTGGGCGACGATAAGCCGTTCCTATTTTACTTGGAAAAAGGCAAGCATACGATGCGAATGGAAGTGCAGGTCGGTTCGCTTGGACCGATACTGGAATCCATAGTGAACACGACCCGCATGATTTCGTTCCTTAGCCGGGAAATCATTCATATTACCGGTACGAATCCGGACCCGAACGCCGATTGGAAGCTGGAGAAAAACATTGAGAACCTGGTTCCGAGACTCCACATTATGGCACGGGATTTGGATGGCGCAGTTCATAAGCTGTATGATCTCGGGGTGCCTGAAGGAAGCTCCGAAGTAAGCACGCTGTATGAAGCTCGCGATGAAATTTTAAGTATGGCACAGGATACGACAACGATTCCGGCAAGGCTGAAGGCGCTCACAGATCTTCAATCTTCTCTGGGGACATGGGCCAATGGATTAGTTAAACAAAGTCTGGTGCTCGATTATATACTCGTCCAGTCGTCGGAGAATTCTTGGCCGCCTGCCGAGGCGTCTTGGTATGTGAGGGCAGGAACGAGCCTTTATGATTTAGCGCATTCCTTTACTAAAGATTACGGCGGCGTAGGTAATGTGTATGAAGGTGAAGAGGTGCTGGACGTTTGGGTTGCCCGGGGAAGAGACTGGGTTGATATCATTAAACAAATGATTGATGAAGATTTCACCCCGGAAACAGGCATCAAAGTGAATGTGAACGTTATCCCCGCTCAGCAGATGCAACTGCTTATGCTTGCGAATACCTCAGGTCTTGCTCCCGATGTCGCTCTTGGGGTGGAAGGTGAGGTTCCGATTGATTTTGCGGTGCGTAATGCGCTTGTTAACTTAAATGATTTCCCCGATTACAAGGAAGTTGTGAAACAATTCAGGCCGGGCGCTCTTATTCCGTACAAGTATAACGGCGGCGACTTCGCGATTCCGGAAAATCAGAACTTCTATATGCTTTTCTATCGCAAAGACATTATGGAAGAACTAGGGATCACAGAGGACCAAATTCCGCAGACGTGGCAGGAAGTCATGGATTTGATTCCGCTGCTGCAGCAGAACGGAATGGATTTCTATTATCCGCATGCTCCGAATGCACCGAACTCCGCAATCAACGAATTCGCTCCATTCTTGTTCCAGCACGGCGGGGGATTTTACCGCGAGAACGGCAAGCTTTCCGATATCGATTCGCCTCAAGCGCTGGAAGCGATGAAGATGTGGACGGGTCTGTTTACGAACTACAAAATTCAGAAGCAGGCCGATTTCTACAATCGGTTCCGTACAGGCGAAATGCCAATTGGCGTAGCGGATTATTCCACTTACATCTTGCTGTCTACGGCCGCTCCGGAATTGACCGGGTGGTGGGGGATGCAGCCGATGCCGGGTATCAAACAGCCTGATGGCCAAATCAACCGTTCCACAGGCGGACTTGCCCAGACGGGGATTATTTTTAAGAGCTCGAAGAAGCAAGAGAAGTCATGGGAATTTCTTAAATGGTGGACGGGTGCGGACGCCCAGGAAAGATTCGGCTCTGAGCTAGAGGCGTTGTTAGGCGTAGAAGCGCGCTGGAATACCGCAAACGTTGACGCGCTTAAACGGTTGCCGTGGAATCAATCGGACCTTGACGGCATTATGAAGCAGTGGGAATGGTTTAAAGAGCGCGAAATTGTGCTCGGGGGTTATTATACGACGCGATATATCGCCAATATGTGGAACGAAATCGTGTTGAACGGTAAAATCCCTCGCGAAGCGATCGAAGACGGGGTTAAAGAAATAGACAAAGAGCTGCGCAAAAAACGGGAAGAATTCGGCTTGGATGAGGAGGCGGCGAAAGATGAGCGACCATAACTCTGTTGCTGCTGTGAAGCAGCCGTATTCGGCAGTTTCCTTGGAGCCGGGAAAAATGGCAAGGCTGTGGCGCGAAATAATGCTTAACAGAGTTTCGTACTACTTCCTTGCCCCGTTTCTCATCCTGTTTACGTTTTTTACGATCATTCCGATCCTCACCTCTGTGGCTCTTAGCTTTACGTATTACAACATTTTGGAGAAGCCTAGCTATATCGGGCTGTCGAACTACAAATTGTTGTTTGTCGACGACGATATCTTCCTGAAGGCGATCGGTATTACGCTGAAATTGGCCTTTATTACCGGGCCGCTGGGTTATGTGCTGGCGTTTCTATTAGCATGGCTGATCAGCCAAATTCCGGTTAAATACCGCTTTTTCTATACGCTTTGCTTCTATACGCCTTCGATCACAAGTGCGGTCGCGATGTCGGTCGTATGGTTGTATTTGTTCGCTGGCGATCGTAAAGGACTGTTCAACCATTATTTGCTGAAGCTGGGTATATTGGACGAACCGTACCTGTTTCTGCAAAATGTGAATTCCATCGTGCCGGTCATCATTATCGTATCGCTCTGGATGAGCATGGGGGTCGGATTTCTCGCCTTTTTGGCCGGCTTGCAGAACGTCCCCAAAGATCTTTATGAAGCCGGTTCGATCGACGGGGTCAAGTACCGCTGGCAGCAGCTCATTTATATTACGATCCCTTCCGTAAAACCGCAATTGTTGTTTGGAGCTGTCATGCAGGTCGTCTTTTCGCTGCAGGTGTTTGATGTCAGCGTTCAACTGGTCGGTTTGCCAAGTCCGTTGTACGCCGGCCACACGATTCTTACCCACCTCTTCGATTTCGCGTTTATCCGGTTCGAGATGGGTTATGCTTCAGCGATTGCAGTCGTACTGTTTTGCTTGATGGTCGGATTAAACCGTCTTATTTTCAAATGGCTCGGGAGGGATTAACGGCATGGTTAAAGGCAGCAGATTTGATTGGGGGGGCATAACCCTTTACTCGCTGTTGACAGGGTTCGGATTGCTCATGCTTTCCCCGTTAATTTATATGGCTTCAACCGCACTAAAGCCAATAAGCGAGTTGTTTTTATTCCCGCCCCGCTTTTTTGTGGTTAATCCGACCCTAATCAACTTTCGAGATTTGTTGTTCATTACGGGAACGACTAGCGTGCCGTTTTCCAGGTACATTTTCAACAGTGTAATCGTAACTTTGGGTATTGTGATCTTCGGCGTGTTAGTTTCTGCGATGGCGGCTTATCCTCTCGCGAAGCACAATATGCCGTTTAAGAAGACGATATTCAGCATGGTTGTGACCGCATTGATGTTTTCGCCGATGGTATTGCAAATTCCACAGTATTTGATCATTAGTAAAATCGGATTAATGAACACCTATTTTGCGATGATTCTGCCTTACTTGGCTGCGCCGATCGGCATGTTTCTGATGACGCAGTTTCTCCGGCAAATACCGGATGCTTTACTTGAAGCGGCCCGGATAGACGGGGCATCTGAATGGCGCTTGTTTTATACGATCGTTATTCCGATGTTGAAGCCGGCGATCGCTACTTTTGCTTTGTTCAGCTTCATTCAGGCTTGGAACGATCCTTATCCTGCCATGGTGTACACGACGGACGAGGATATGAAATCGCTGCCGCTTGCGATTCAAACAATCGGCGGCGGCGCAGGAGTTATAGCCCGCGTCGGCACTTTGGCTGCAGCGAGCTTCCTGATGATTATTCCGACCATTCTAGTATTTATCATTACACAGAGAATGGTGCTGCAAACGATGGCCCACTCGGGACTGAAGGAGTAGGGGGGAACCAATATGAGACGTTTGCCTATTAAGTTGTATGCCTCCATCTGTATTTTGGCTATGGTGATGCTCCTTTTACCGGCACGAACTTGGGCTGAAATACCGTATAACGGGTATACATGGAACAATCTCGGCAATGATGTACGATCGATCAACGGGTATGTCTATGTAGATTCGATAGACGGTGTCGATTTGCCGTCCGGTACGTTTAATACGCCCGAAGATCTATTTATCGCATCTGACGATACGCTGTACCTTGTCGATACTGGCAACAACCGCATCCTTCATATGGACAGCAAGACGCATAAGCTGATCGGTATAATCGGCGATGAGGAAGGACCGGGCATGCTGTCGGAGCCGAAAGGCGTATACGTCAAAGAGGACGGCACGGTATACGTCGCGGATACGAAAAGTCAGAGAATCGCTATCTTTAACAAGGACCGGAAGTTTGTTAAGGATTTGAAGGCGCCGACCAGTGCGCTTCTGGGGAAAGATTTTTCCTACTCCCCTTCCAAAGTGGTTTTGGACAAACGGGATTATATGTTTATCGTCAGCGATGGAAACACGCAAGGACTTATACAAATTAACCAAAAGGGCGAGTTCAAAGGTTTTTTCGGAGCGAACCATGTGGGGTTCAGCTGGAAACGATTGTTTGTGAAGCTCGTTGCGACGAAGGAGCAGAAACAGCAGATGTCTGCCCTTAAAGCGCTTGCTTTCTCGAACCTAGACCAAGACCATGACGGGTTTATTTACACCACGACATTAGGGGAACCATTCAACCAGGTCAAACGCTTGTCGCCGGTCGGGGTGAATACGCTGAACAGCGGAAATAAGAAATATGGCGATGTGTTTGACGTTGGTCCCTTTACAACTCCGTCATTCGTCGATGTGTCCGTAAATAGTGACGGGATGATCAGCGCGCTCGACTTGCAGACAAGCAAAGTGTTCCAATACGACAAGCTGGGCAATTTACTGTTTGCATTCGGCGGCATTGGAGATCAGAACGGTTTGTTCGTAACGCCTTCGAGCGTTGATCAGACGTCAGACGGCACGATTTATGTCGTAGACAAAGGGCGTAACCGGATTGACCGATTTCGTACGACCCCATTTGCCGATCTCGTTCATGAAGCGTCTAACTACTATGTAAACGGCCGGTACGAGCAAGCGGAAACGCTGTGGAACAAAATCATCGCGATGAATTCCAACTTCGATATGGCTTATCTTGCAATCGGCAAGGCGCTGTATAAATCGGAACGTTATAAAGAAGCGATGGAGCATTTCAGTGTGGCGCGAAATAGAACCGAGTATTCGAACGCTTTCCGTGAATACCGCAAGCAATATATGAGGGAACACTTCACCGAAATTACGGGCGGAATCATTGGGATCATTCTCGTCTTGCGATTCCTGGTTCCAAGGTGTCTCCGGCAGCTCAAACGATATTTGAGGAACTCGAAAATCGGTAAACGGGCGGTTGTCAAGGAGGAGGAGGCGTAATGAATACGTTACGGATGATGCGGGGGGTTTTATTGCATCCCTTTGATTTCTTTTACGATATTCAAGAATCGGGACGCACGAAGTGGTCCCAAGCGGTTTTGATGATCCTTCTTGTTTTTGTCGCCAAAATGCTCGCCATTCTTATAACGAGCTATTCGTTCCAGACGAGGGAGCCGTATGAGATTTCTTTCGTCTTTGAATTTGTTTGGATCGTCGTGCCTTGGTTAACCTGGTGCGTCTCCAATTGGGGAGTCAGCGCCATTCTTGACGGCGAAGGAAAATTTAAAGAAGTATTCGTCGGCAGCGCTTTCGCGACGGTTCCGTATATCGTGTTCATTGTTCCGATTTCGCTGATTACGAACCTATTGTCATTAAGCGAGAAGTCCATTTACACATCCCTCACGACATTGACGCTTTGTTGGGTAGCATGGCTGTTGATCGTGAAAGTTAAAACTATTAACGATTTTGAATTAGGCAGGCTGTTCTTGATTACATTCATCAGCCTTGTCGGAATGGCGATTATATGGTTTATCGGCCTTCTCCTATTTGGGCTTATTAATCAGTTGATAAATTTTGCTGTTGATCTGATCAAAGAAGTGAAATTCCGCATGTAGGAGGTTAGCATGAAAAAACAACACAAAATCATTTGTATTGTGAGCGTTGTCCTAACGCTGGCGTTAAGTATCGTGTACCCTTATGTCGGCCTTGCGGAAACGACCGATCAGACTGAGAAACAGCAGGATGATCAGACCGCGGATGCGCAAACAACGGAAACTGCAGATGCGCCGGAGGCAACCGAGACGACAGCCGCCAATTCTGCAACGAATACGAATTCGGACGGACAAACGAACAATGCCTTGAGTCCGGTAACGGCGACTAGGAAAGTGGCCGAGAACAGCCTCTTGGCGCTTTATATCGATCCCAAGACCGGCAATATTAGAATTGTAAATAAACAAACGAAAAAAGAATGGCTCGGTTCACCGCAAGTAGACCGTAAAATGCCGCCAAACAACAAACAATTTATCGATTCTCCAGTTCATATTAAATATACCGGCGGCGCGGACGTTACCCAAACGTATCCCTTAAAAAAAGACACCAAGCCGGAAATATCCATCGAAAACATTGAACAAGGCGCCAAGGTTAAATTTAAGCTAGCTGCGCTAAATATGGCGTTTGAGATGAAATACCGTTTGCTTGATGACGGATTGGAAGTAACAATACCGGATGAGTCGATCAAAGAAGCAGGCGCCGTGAAACTGGTCAGCCTTGAAGTGCTGCCGTTCTTTCATGCGGGCAAAGAAACGGATAAAGGAGCGGTGTTCCTTCCGGACGGCTCCGGCGTGCTTATGAATTTCAAGGAAAAACATCCTAAATATTTCAGCGGATATTCCCAATCCGTATACGGACCGGATCATGCCTTTAAAGCCGACGAGTTTTCGGATATTACCCCGATTTGGCGATTGGCGAAACCTCCGAAGGAGCTCGTTGCGCTGCCGGTATTCGGAAGTTATCATATCGATTCGGCATTTCTAGGCATCATTACGAAGGGTGAAGAGGATGCGATCATCAATGGCACCCCGGCCGGCATTCGGAATATTCCGCTGTACCGGACTTCGGCGGAGTTTGTGTATCGCAAACTGGATGTTATTTTTATTGGGAATTCGGGACAAATTCCTTTGTTCCAAGGCAAGAAAACAGAAGGCGACCGGAAAGTCCGTTATGTGCTTCTCGAAGATCAAGAGTCTAATTATGTCGGTATGGCCAAAGCTTACCGCGAATATTTGATCAAGGAAAAAGGAGTCAAGCCGATTGTTCAAGAAATCATGCCGATGAATGTAAATTTGCTCGGAGGCATACTGCGGAAAGAGGTTATCGGCTCCGATTTTATTAAGATGACGACCTTTGAACAGGTACGCTCCATTATCGATGATTTTATCGGGAAGGGTGTCAGCAACCTTGAGCTTACGCTTAACGGCTGGTCCAAAGACGGTTTATACGGCAATCAGCCTGATCATTTCCCTATCGAGAAGAAGCTGGGCGGTTCAAGCGGGTTGAAGAATTTAGCAAGTTATGCGAAAGAAAAAGGGGTTTCCCTTTACTTGCGGACGAATTATGTCAGACCGTTTACATCAAGCGATGGCTTTACTGCCAAGAAAGATGCGATCCGCGGCATTGACCGGGAAGTCATGGAAAGCTACGACACCTTCGTTGCCAGCGGCTATAACAAAAGAAGAGAAAAATTTTATTTCATGAAACCTGAACGCGTATTTAATAAACACATCATGGATGAGCTTAAAGATTATGCTGATCTCGGGATAAGCGGTGTTTCGTTCGATTATATAGGAGAAACCATATACTCCGATATGGATCCGAAATCTCTTGCCGGCCGTAAAGAAACCGCGGCGGTTTGGGAAAATACCCTTAAAGCATATAAAGGAAAACTCGGGGGAACTGCAGTTGATTATGGTTTCGCATATACCTTAGGGAATGTAGAGCGAATCGATAACGCACCGATGGATTCCAGTCATTTTGTTTACACGGATGAAACAGTTCCCTTTTACCAAATCGTGCTCCATGGACTAGTCCCCTATACGGCAAAGCCATCGAACTTGAGGGATGATTCACGCAAGGAGTTCTTGCGAGCCGTGGAATACGGGGCTCTGCCAAGCTACGAATTGACCTATGAGTCGACGGGCAAATTGTTGCGGACGATCGAGGATCGGTTGTTCAGCTCCAGCTACAGCAGTTGGTTGCCCTCCATCGTCGAGGAATACCGTCAATTTAACGATATTTATAAACAAATCGGCAATCAAACCATTGCGAATCATGAACGCATCAGTCAGATGGTGTACCGGACCTCCTATGCGAACGGCACGCAAATTATCGTTAACTACGGCGAAGAAGACGCAACGGTAGACGGCCAAAGGGTCAAAGGTCTCGGTTATGCCGTTTCAGAAGGAGGGAAGTAGAGCTGATGAACCGATTTCGAGTTTCGATGAGAACAAGGCACATCTTCGAGGGATATTCGTTTATTTCGTTTTGGATTGTCGGATTTTTACTGTTCATGGCTATACCGCTTGGAAGATCGTTTTATTACTCGCTTCATCATTTAAAACCTTCAAAAGACGGCTTGGTCGCAACCTTTGTCGGAACGACGCATTACAGGGGAGCATTTACGACGGACGTCACCTTTTTGCCGCTGCTGCAAAAGACGATTACAACTATGCTGACGCAAGTGCCGCTCATTCTTATTTTTGCGATTTTCAGTGCGCAGCTGCTGAACCGCCAATCGTATGGGAGAATTATTTTCCGCGGCATCTTTTTCCTTCCCGTTATTATTGCATCGGGCGCTGTGCTGCGCGAGCTGCTGCAGCAAGGCGCGGCGCAGCTCCCGATCTTCTACCAATATGACTTGTACGCTAAATTGAGGGCGTTCATTCCCGGCGAAATTCTTGAGCCTTTGCTCGAATATGCGGATTCCCTAACGCTTGTCATGTGGGATTCTGGTGTGCAAATTTTGATTTTCCTAGCCGGTCTGCAGACGATCTCTCCGCAGCTTTATGAAGCGGCCAAGTGCGACGGGGCAACCAAATGGGAAAGCTTCTGGAAAATTACGTTTCCTATGATTATGCCGATGATATTCGTCAACACGCTGTTCAGCATCGTCAACTCGTTCACGAAGGTGGACAATGAAGTAATGAATCATCTCTTAAACGTTGTGTTCCGGGCGAACGACTATGGCTACGGATCGGCAATCGGCTGGCTTTACTTCTTCGTTACCTTTATGATACTCGGGTTCGTCTTTCTTATTTTCCGGAAGAGCCTGGCAGCAACGGAAGGGAGGCTTTAATAGGGATGAACACAGCAAGCATACAAACTTTACAGAAGGTCGTAGACAAGGCGAGCGGAAGCCTGAAGTTTACTTATATTAAAAGGAGTAAAAGCGTTGCGGGAAGTATTTTCTTCTACCTGGTTTTGCTCAGTTTATCCTTTGTTTTCCTTTACCCTTTGCTGTATATGGTCTCGGAGTCGCTCATGCAGACGCAGGACGTTTCCGATGCGACCGTTCAATGGATTCCCAAGCATTTCGATTTAACCAACTATAAGCTTGCATTCACAGCGATTAATTATTGGGACGGCTTTTTTAACAGCGTAATGATTTCATTCGGCAGCGCTGTTCTGCAAATATTAAGCTGTTCGGCTATCGGATACGGCTTTGCCAGATACAGGTTTCCCGGTCATTCCTTTTGGCTCGCTCTTGTCGTATTTACGTTTCTCGTTCCACCGCAGACCATTGTCGTACCACTGTACATCTTTTTCAACGATTTGCAGTGGATCAATACGCTCATGCCGTTTGTTTTTCCGGCTGTGTTAGGCCACGGCATGAAAGGGGCTTTGTTCGTATTGATTTTCATCCAGTTTTATCGCAGGCTGCCGGGTGTGCTTGAAGAAGCCGCCAGAATTGACGGGGCAGGTGCGTTTAGAACCTATTGGATCATTATGTTCCCGCTGGCGAAACCGGCTATGCTTGTCGTCTTCTTGTTTTCAGTCGTATGGCATTGGAATGACCTGTTCGAATCGAATACCTATTTAATGGAACCGGAATTTTTCAACCTCGCGCAAAATATGGCCAATTTTAACGGAAGTGCGAACGCGCAAGTGAATCAAATCGCACAGCAAACTGGCGGGGGTTCAGGCGATGCGTTCGGAATGGCTCCAACGATTCTAAACCAGATCATGGCTGCGGTTGTCATTACGATTGGTCCGATTCTGATTTTGTATTTGTTTATCCAACGCCATTTTGTAGAGAGCGTCGAACGGGCGGGTATTGCCGGCGAGTAACGATTTTGCAGGAGGCGGTTTTGTGTGAACTTTCATCATTCAGAAGCGAATCGTACGAACAGGCTGGCCGAAGGCAGCGCTCAGCCCATTCTGAAAACAGTTAACATCAATCGGGTATTCGGACGCGGAAACGCGTCCGTTACTGCTTTGAGAAACATTGATTTGCAGATTCCGAAAGGTGCAATGGTTGCGCTCAAAGGGCGTTCCGGATCTGGCAAAACAACGCTGCTGAACATCTTGGGCGCTCTGGATCAACCGACGGAAGGCAAAGTATGGTTCCAGGGGCAAGACATTACGGAGTGGTCGGAAAAACAACGGAGCGCGTTGCGCCGTTCGCAAATCGGCCTGGTTTTCCAATTGTTCGGTCTCGTTCCGTTGATGTCCGCTTACGAGAACGTGGAGTTCGGCCAGCGGATCGCAGGCGTTCCAGCCAACTTAACTCGGGAGAAAGCGGAAAGAGCGCTAGAATGGGTTGGAATGAAGGCTCGAATGAAGCATCGTCCGGCCGAGCTTTCCGGCGGCGAGCAGCAGCGTGTGGCAATTGCCCGTGCGATCGCGCACGAGCCGGTGCTGCTGTTAGCCGATGAACCGACTGCGGAGCTGGACAGCAAGATGGGAAGGCAGGTCATCAACATATTCCGTCAGCTTACACAGCGACTCGGCATGACGGTTGTGCTGACAACGCATGACCCCGATATTATGGCGCTCGTAGACTATGTACTGGCATTGGAGGATGGACAAATTGTCGATTAAGCAATCTTCAAGACGGAAACAGGCAGCTAAAAGGGCTGCAGCTGCGTTACTTGTTTTATCACTCGTTTCCGGTTGTTCCTTTCTCCCAAACGAGGAGGAGCCGCTTCAGCCCCCCTTGGTCAAACCGGTTCAGGAGAAGTTCGATACGATTGTAGTTGAAAAAGGCACCATTCAGAAGGTATTCACGGGAGTAGGCTCCATCGTATCAAGTAAATCACAACCACTATTTTATAAAGACTCCGGCGGCCGGCTTAAAGCGGTTCATATTAAGCTCGGTCAGCAGGTTAAAAAGGGCGATTTAATCGCTGAGCTGGAAGTCGGCGATTTGAACACGCAAATCCGGCTGCAGAAGCTTAATCTGGAAAGAACTCAAATCGAATATATACGGGCTAAAAATTCAGGAGCTGCTGATCTTGAATTGCGTTTAAGCAGTATTAACCTGGAGAGAGAACGAATCAATCTTGAATCCATACAAGAACGTTACAACAAATCAAGATTGGTCGCCTCCATGGACGGAATTGTCACCTATTTGAGCGAGATTTCGCCTGGTGACGGCATTACCGGCTATCAACCGATCGCCTCTATCGACGACCCGAATTTCATAGAGCTTGTATACGAAGCTACTACGAGCAATGAACTAAGCTCGATTCAAGTTAATATGAAAGCAACCGTTGAGTTCAATGGTGAACAATATCCGGCTAAAATATTGCAAACCCCGTCCAGTGCACCGATTACAGGCAACAAGGAGCTGGAGGAACGGAATTCCAAAAGACTCATTATCGACTTTGATGCCCCCAAAGAGAGCCTCCAAATCGGAGGTCAAGCGAATATTACGATGCCGCTGGAAAAACACGACGACGTTATTGTTATTCCGAGAAGCGGCTTGCGCAGTTATTTGGGACGAGACTATGTTCAAATACTAGACGGCGAACGGCGCAAAGAAGTCGATGTGGAAATCGGCTTAAAGACATCAACCGAGGTCGAAATCCGTAAAGGCGTGGAAGTCGGCCAGCAGGTGATCCTAAAAAATTAGCTTCCAATAAGTGTAATCGCTTTTCCGGAGGAAAAATGAGGTGGAACAATGGCGTTGCTGACAATGATTTTGCGCAAAATGGTCAAAAATTGTTGGCTGCAGCTTAATTTATGGCTCGGGCTAACCGTATGCGTCGCTTTGTTCAGCTCCATGCCGCTCTATTCACATGCCATCTTGCAGCGGACATTACTGAAGGAACTGCAACTGCAGCAGCAAACGACAAATTTGTATACGGGCATGATGCGGATTTCGACGTCGGTATCTACAAAATTGGAAAATAAGAGCACAAAGATAAGCCAGGCCGACCGATATATGAGCGGTATCCCGCAGCGGTTCGGTCTGGATTCACACATTGTATTAGCTGAAAAATATTCAAGGTCATTTAAAGTGTACGCTTCGGATGCGAGTGAACAGGAAAAGAAAAAGATTACTCATGTCAGCATCGGCGCGATTTCTGAACCGAACCAGTACTTTCGCTTGATTGACGGTCGTATGCCAGATCCCAAGCGCAACGACGGAGTGTATGAAGCACTCGTATCCCAGCAATTTATGCTCTCCCTGAAACGAGACCTGGATGTTGAGTTTCTCGGCGAAATAGGCAACAGCGAACAGAAAATTAGAATAGTTCCTGTTGGAATTATCGATTCGAAGCCGGATCCCTATTCCGAGTTCAAATTGGTGCAGAGCGGCAAAATGTTCTATATCGATTATGGACAATTCGGAAGAGATATCATAAACGGCGGAAAAATCGGCGTATCCAATTTGCAGTATCGGTTTGCGCTCGATTACGGCCAGATGAATATTGACCGGATTCCAACGTATATCCGTGAATCCAATCGCGTTGTCAACTATATGAATTCCCTTGGAGTGACCGGGTTCAAATTTAACGCTCTGGAAACTATGGCGACTTATGAGCAAAAGAAAGAACAATTGAATGTCATATTGTGGTCGCTTTATTCACCGGTCATTTTAATGCTGGCGTTCTATTTGTATATGTCGGCCAATTTAATTATTGATAAGCAGAAAATCGAAATATCGGTACTGCGCAGCCGGGGAGCAAGCCGGCTGCAAATTATGGTCGGCTATACAGCGGAAGGTTTGCTGCTCGGACTTACCGCGCTGGCGGCCGGTCCTTTTGTCGGCCTATATTTTACGAAAATATTGGGAGCTTCAAGCGGATTTCTCGAATTCGTCAACCGAGCTTCCCTTCAAGTGGCGCTGAACAGCTCGGCGTACAAAATCGGGGCTATTGCGGTGGCAGGATCGCTGATCCTGATGCTGCTGCCTGCATTTATCGCGACTCGCGTATCCATTGTCAATCATAAGCAGCAAATGGCCCATGGGAATAAATTGTCGTTCTGGCATAAGACGTTTTTGGACATTATTCTCGTTGGAGTTGCGGTTTACATGCTTAACAGCTTCCAAGGACGGATGGGAGATTTGCGGAAGCTTGCGCTTCAGTCGGACTCTCTCCGGACGGACCCGCTGCTGTTTCTAATGCCGGCGCTGTTTGTTCTTGGCGGAGGGCTGCTCGTTCTGCGTATTTATCCTTGGTTTATCCGCCTCATCTATTGGATGGGCCGCCGTTTCTGGCCGCCGGCGCTCTATTCGACTCTCGTGCAAATAAGCCGTTCATCCGGACAATATTTGACGATTATGGTATTCCTCATTATGACGGTGGCGATCGGTTTGTTCAGCGCCAACGCCGCGCGAACCATTAACGGCAATATGGAGGATAAAATCCGTTACGAAACCGGAGCGGATATGGTTCTGGAAATCAACTGGGAAAACGATGCGCCGCCACCAATGATGGGGGCCCCTGCCCAACCAGCGGTGAAAGATTCGGACGATCAATCCCCAGCCGAGTCCAAGAGGGTGCAATATACGGAACCGCCGTTTCTGCCGATGACGAAGCTGAGCGGCGTGGAGTCTGCTGCAAGGGTGTTCGGAACCGACAAAGCATTCATAAACGTGGCGGGCGGTGACAGCGGAACTTCTCTAATAGGCATTGACACGTACGAATTCGGCCAAACCACTTGGATGCGAGGCGGATTGCTGAACCATCCGATAAACGCCTATTTGAATCTGATCGCTTCGGATCATAAAGCGGTATTGATCTCCCGTTCCATCGCCGATCAACTCCATGTTAAGGAAGGCGACCGGATTGGAGTTAAATGGAGTGGACTGGATGAGACCGGTTTTATCGTATATGGGATTATCGATTACTGGCCAGGCTGGAACCCTCTGCCGCAATCCGGCGGTTCCGCCAATTCGGAAGAAGCGAAAGTAGCGCTTCCGAAGCTTGTTGTCGGGCATCTTTCCTATATTCAAAATAATCTGGCGCTGGAGCCATACAAAATATGGTTTAAGCTAAAGGATGGGGCAACGAGCAAGCAGGTTTATGACGAACTGGCGCAGAAGAAAATACAGGTTGTGAGCTTGTCGGATACCAATCAAGAGCTGATTAAATCCCAGAACGATCCGTTCCGGTTGGCGATTAACGGTGTAATGACGTTAGGGTTCGTCATCTCGATGCTTATAAGTTTCTTTGGATATTTGCTGTTCTGGATTCTGACCTTGTCCGGAAGGACGCTGCAATACGGGGTTTTGCGGGCAATAGGCATTTCCTTCAGTCAAATCGTCGGGATGCTGGTCAGCGAACAAATTCTTACATCGGGTGCTGCCATTCTGATCGGCGTCCTCATCGGAAATACGGTCAGCGATCTGTTTGTTCCGCTGTTCGAAATGTCGTTTAATCCGTCGGAACAGGTGCCGCCATTCCAAATTATTCATCAGCTTAGCGATTACTTGCAATTGTACGGCACGGTTGCATTTATGCTTACAATCGGATTGGCCATACTCGGCATACGATTGTCGCGTATCAAAATTCACCAAGCCTTGAAGCTGGGGGAGGAATAATCGGATGATCCTTTGCGAAGGCTTAGTAAAAATTTATAAAACAGCTGATCTGGAAGTTGTTGCACTGCAAGGACTCGACCTGCGCGTGGAAGCCGGTGAGCTGATGGCCATAATCGGTAACAGCGGCAGCGGCAAATCCACACTGCTTAATATGCTCGGAGGTCTCGATAAGCCATCGGCGGGTAAGCTGCATGTCGCGGGAAAAGATTTGCTTAAATTTACGGAACGCGATTTGATTCGTTACAAGCGGGAAAGCGTCGGATTCGTATGGCAGAACAACGCGCGCAACCTGATTCCATATTTAACGGCTCTGGAGAATGTGGAGCTGCCTATCTTGCTCACAGGTAAACAAAAGCGGCTGCGCGCAAGGGAGCTGCTCGAAGCGGTCGGTCTCGGGCACCGGGTGAAAAACAAGCTTAACGAACTGTCGGGAGGCGAACAGCAGCGGGTTGCGATTGCCATTGCGCTTGCCAACGAGCCCAAGCTGCTTCTGGCCGACGAGCCGACAGGGGCTCTGGATTCGAAAATGTCCAACCAAATTCTCGATCTGTTCCGCAGCTTAAACCGCGAGATTGGCGTCACAATCGTTATTGTGACACATGATCCGCTGCTGGCTCTCAAGGTGGATCGCGTTGTGGCGATCCGCGACGGAAAAACTTCCTCGGAAATGATCCGCCGACAATCGTATACCGATGAGCTTAGCGCCATGGAGTTGGAAAGCTCGGAGGCGGATAAACAAAGCCACGACGAATACGTGGTAATTGACAAAGTAGGACGATTGCAAATTCCTTCCGGTTTTTTGGAGGCCGATGAATTCAAATCCCACAACAAAGTCCGCGTAGCGATGGAAGAAGGAAAAATCATTCTTTATCCACCGGGGTAATGCGGGAGGGTGGCATTTGTAGGTATGAGCATGTTTAATGTTCATTAACTGCGCAAAATATTATAACTGTGTACGCACACGTAAATTATCTGATTATGGAGCGTGTAACAATGTCCAAATTGGAAATCAATCCAAGACGAGAGCTTGGCAAAAGAGACAAAAAAATTTTCGGGCATTTTCTGGAGCATTTTCATCGGCAAATTTATGGGGGAATCTTTGATCCGGCATCCGCGTTTTCCGACGGCAGCGGATATCGTCAGGATGTTGTGGAAGCGCTCAGACGAATCGAGGTTCCCATTATTCGCTGGCCCGGCGGATGCTTTGTATCGGCCTACCACTGGAAAGATGCAGTAGGAAAGCAGCGCACTCCTTACTTTGACAAGGCGTGGCGGGTAGAGGAATCGAAT
Organism: Cohnella sp.; assembly: GCF_041640265.1. Taxonomy (GTDB): domain Bacteria; phylum Bacillota; class Bacilli; order Paenibacillales; family Paenibacillaceae; genus Cohnella. Next base: position 327,031 of record NZ_JBEQAP010000001.1, on the reverse strand, counting down.
CTGTTCGGCACGGACGAATTTATGGAATATTGCCGCTTGGTAGGCGCCGAGCCTTATATTTGCACGAATGCCGGAACTGCTTCGCCGGAAGAAATGAGCGATTGGGTTGAATACTGCAACCTCCCTTCCGAAGGAAAATGGGCGAAGCTCCGTATTGAAAACGGCCATGCCGAGCCCTATAAAGTGAAATATTGGAGCATCGGCAATGAAAATTATGGCGATTGGGAAATGGGAGCCAAGAACGTCAGGGAATGGGGGCGTTTCGTCAAAGAGTCGGCCAAAATGATGAAGCGGGTCGATCCTAACATCGAGCTCCTGGCAGCGAGCATTTCGGACTTGGATTGGAATCTGAATTTGCTGCGGGAAGCGGGGAATTATCTGGATTGGATTTCGATTCACGACTATTGGGATCATCTGGGCCAAGTCAACGATTTATCGAACTATGAAACTTGTATGGCTTATACCATGGAAATTGAGAAGCCAATTCTAAAGACGAAAAATATTCTCGGCTCGCTCGGCTATCTGGGCAGAATTCGTATTGCCTATGACGAATGGAATCTTCGGGGTTGGCATCATCCGCATATTAACTCCGGAACCGAGGATTACTTAACGCCAAGGGATAAGAACGACATCAATTCCAGCTACACCATGGCGGATGCCGTGTTTACAGCCTGTTTCTTAAATCAGTGTCACAAACATAGCGATGTTGTCGGAATGGCGAATTTTGCCCCGACCGTCAATACAAGAGGAGCCATCTTTACGCATCAAGACGGGATCGTCCTGAGATCCAGTTACTTTGTGTTTGAGCTCTATACCCGCCATCTGGGAGATATCGTCGTTGACTCTTGGCTTTCGGAAAATTCGGCTTTCGATGTGGAGATGGCTGGCAAGACAACGAGCGTCCCTCATATAGATGCAGTTGCCACCAAACGGATGGGAAGCAACGATTTGCGAATTGCTCTGGTTAATCGCCATCCGGACCGGACGGAATCCGTCACCCTGCAGCTTGGCAGTGCAATCCAGTATTCGAATGCTGTTCTCCATAGTGTGGTCGGCGAATCGAAAGACGCTTATAACGATATTGGAAAAGAGCAAGTTCGTGTCGTGGAACAGTCTTTGAAGCGGAATACGCAATCCGATCTTACTGTCGAACTTCAGCCTCATTCCGTTAACGTTTTGGTAATCAGGTAACTAAATATGTACTTGAACATAAATCTACGTTTTTATGATCACCGGACATTTCTGTCAAAAAAGCAACTGAGATTATCAGCTGCTTTTTTGAGAGTTTACTATTCTAATTGCCCTATAGTATTGATCATGCTTACCCTTGACTATGTTTGTCCGTAGGCCTAGAAATACCGCTAATCGCTTCGCCGGCTTTCTGCTTCGACGTTTCATTCGCCAAATCGGCCATCGAAACAATGCCAACAATTTGGTCGTTTTCTATGACCGGTAATCGGCGCACTTGTTCTTTTGCCATCAGCTCGGTGACTTGTTGAACGTCGGTATCAGGATTAACGGAAATGATATTATTACTAATAATATCCTCCACTTTCAGGGAAATAGACTTTTTTTCGGCTATCCCGCGGATAACAATATCCCGGTCCGTAACGACGCCAATACATTTATTCTGTTGGTCGACCACCGGTATTAATCCGATATCCTGTTCTTTCATGGCGGTTGCAGCCTCTATTATGTCTTCATTAAGCATGATCGTTATAAGCTCGGTGGACATAATTTCTTTTACTGTTTGCATATGACATCCTCCCTTCTATAAATTCATAAACACAAGATGTTTTTACCCATTCCAGCCCGCTGCTAACCTGAAGGAATTTTTATTTTTTCCAATATTCCCAAAGCGAGTATGTTAAAGAATTTACAATATTTAGAGGGTTTTGGATCATTACGATCGAATAAAATTATGCTTGGTTAAAATATAAATTGAGAGTGAAATGAGTATGTCAGAGTGGAAAGGAACTGTTGATTTGAGAATGACCGATATTTCAGATTCGAAATTTCAACAAGTGGACGCGAAGAGACTCACGTTCAACGAAGTGAATCTAGCAGGAACAAAAATTAACTGTGCTAATCTAGAAGGGTTAACTTTAAATGATGTGAATCTAACAGGCGCAAAAATAACTATCGATTTATCCAATGTGACTATCACTGATTGTAATATAACAGGGTTAATCATAAACGGGATCGCGATTGATGAGTTACTGAGTAAACACAACGTGATTATTAAATAAGAGCGAGGGAGGAAGAGCTGGGATGCTTTACGATTTACAAGGTGAAGCAAATATGTCGCCTATTGTGGGAATATTATATTCTGCTGTGGAAGAGAATAGCCAACGTCTACAATTAATCACGGATGGCATGTCGCAAGAAGAAGTAGATTACAAGGGTCCAAATAACAACTTTAATAGTACCGCTCAGTTAATAAAACATATCATGTATGTTGATCTTAATTGGGTTTATAGAATGAAAGGACAACCACTTCCTCATCCTTTAAAAGAGCAATATGGCCCCATGATAGATGCAAATAATAGGCTTCCGATGGTCAAAGGGAAGTCTTTGAACACACTTATGTCTAAGTATGAAGGTGTAGTAAAAATATTGAAAGATTCATGTACACAATTAAAAGATGCTGATCTAGATAAAGTTGTCACTTTTGGACATGAAAATGAAAAGCAAGCAACCATACGCTGGGGCCTATGGCATATGGCTGACCATAGCCGCTATCATCAGGCTCAAATTAATCAGCTTAGAAAGTGGTATAATGAAAATTCTCTATCAAATTAAAAGGGAGAATGTTCAACGAAACAGAGGAGGATGCCAAATTTCAAGTATGAATAGAAAGGGAAACGGTTCCGTCCGGTACAATACGTCTGGAATATCTGGATAGACTGTGAAAGGACAGCTTTCCGCCGGGCATAAGGTAATCCGGAAAGGATAGAGTATTTGCTTCTCGCTTTGGAATTCGCAACGGGTGTGAAAAGGAAGTTCAACTACTTGACGGTAGGTGACTTCTTTTTCACGCCCGTTTCTCGTTTATTGTCCCGAAAAAGGAAAAAAGGATAGCTTCACAAAAAATGTGGACAACGTTGTACGGATAAGGAGTAGTATAACAAAAAATGAAGATTTGAATGGTTAAAGGACCGTGCTAGTCTGAAAATGCAAACGACAATCAAACACAGAACGGAGCGATGGCATTGCAGTTTGTATGGAAATATACTTCCCGGAACCGTTTTTTGTATATGCTGCTGGTACCGGTGGTTATGTATTTGATTCTTTTTAAATATGCCCCTATGGCGGGTGAAATCCTCGCTTTCAAAAACTATCGTCTGGCTGATGGATTATGGGGAAGCCCATGGGTGGGTTTGGAGCAGTTCGAGAAGTTATTCTCGAGCAGGGACTTTTATATTGTACTGAAAAATACGCTTCTGCTGAATTTGTATACGCTTCTGTTCGCTTTTCCCGCGCCCATTATTTTGGCGTTGATGCTGAATGAGGTACGGTTGGAATGGTATAAGCGGACGTTGCAAAATTTGTTGTACATTCCGCACTTCATCTCTTGGATCGTACTTGGCAGCATCGTTTACGCTTTGTTATCGCCGTCCACAGGTATTCTAAACTACGTGCTGAAAGGCGTTGGACTTGAACCGATTTATTTCATGGCAGACAAGTTCTGGTGGACGGTTTCCTTTATTTTCTCGGGGATTTGGAAAGAAGCTGGATTTGGTACGATATTGTATTTGGCGGCCATGGCATCGATTGATCCCACGCTGTATGAAGCGTCGAAGATGGATGGTGCAGGAAAATTAAGGCAAATTTGGCACATTACGCTCCCGGGTATTCGTAGTACGGTCGCCATTCTACTTATTCTGCAAGTCGGAAAGATGATGGATGTCGGGTTTGAACACGTGTATGCCCTGAGCAACCCCACTGTCTCGAGTGTCGCCGAGGTCATTAGCACGTACGTATATTCACGCGGGATTGTCGATCTGCAATACAGCTATACGACTGCTTTAGGCTTATTCCAGTCGGTTATCGCACTCATTCTTATCGTATCTATTAATCGGATTATTAAAGCGTTAGGAGAACGTGGATTATGGTAAGAACCTCTCAATGGTTGAATTATTTGCTGTTGGCGTTGTGTGCATATATCACCCTGTTCCCTTTCATTAATATATTTGCGGTTTCGTTGAGCAGCACGAGAGCGATCACCGCAGGCGAAGTATTCATGTGGCCGGTAGAATTTAACGTGGACACCTATACGAATTTGCTCCGAGACGGCCAGATGTTGGTAGCTATGAAGAATACGGTCGTCATTACCGTTGTAGGTACTGTGCTCAATATGCTGTTTACCATAATGGCCGCTTATCCGCTGTCCAAATCGAGACTAAAGGGCAGAAACGTTATCCTGATGGCGATCCTGTTCACGATGCTGTTCAGCGGAGGCATCATTCCTAACTTCTTGCTCATCAACAGCTTGGGTTTGGTGAATACCTATTGGTCTTTATGGCTGCCTGCACTTATTAGCGTCTATAACATGTTCGTTATGAAGTCATTCCTTGAAGGGCTGCCTGAGGAACTGGAAGAGTCTGCGTCTATCGACGGCGCCAATGATCTGACGATTTTGTGGAAGGTTATCCTTCCTCTATCCAAGCCTGTGATCGCTGCTCTAACGTTGTTCTACGCAGTCGGCTGGTGGAATTCTTACATGAATGTGCTGATCTATATCCGAAGTACGGATAAGTTGAGTTTGATGGTAAAGCTGTATCAGATGATTGAACTGGTCAGTCCCGAGATGCTGCGGAGCGGAGAAGGCGTGACGCAGACCGTGATTACGCCGGAAGGGATTCGGGCTGCGGCAGTCGTACTGGCAATCGTTCCGATTCTTTGCGTATATCCGTTTCTGCAGAAGCACTTCATTAAAGGCGTGCTCATGGGTTCTGTTAAGGGCTAATCTAGCGATATTAATAGCGAACTCGCGAGCGCTATTTAATATATAATTTAACTACTACGGGAGGTTGCGTATGGAAATCTTTGGCAAATACAAGGGGAAAATGTTGTTCGTCGTAGGTATGATTGTATTACTGCTTACGTCAGCCTGTTCCACCAGGAACAACGAAGGTGCAAATAATCAGGCACAAGAAAGCAATCCACCGGCTTCTACTGCTGCGGATTCTAGTGCGAATGACACTAAGGATCCTTATAACGATCTTCCCAAGACGGTCAGCATCTCCATGTTCGATAGAGGCAAAGTCTCTAGCGATGAGGGAACGTATGAGGAAAACCGTTGGGTAGACTGGATTCGTAAGGAATCGGGCATCGATGTATCGATCATCCCCGTGCCGCGTAGCCAGGCTAAGGATAAGTTGAATGTGCTTATTGCATCCAATCAGGCGCCTGATCTGATCTGGGAGTTCGACCGCAGTTATATCGGGAAGCTGGTTACGCAGGGAGCGCTCCAACCGATCGGTGAGTATATCGAAAAGTATAGTACCTCCTATAAGAAATACCTGGAAGAGAATCCGGAGTTACTCCCGCATATTACGTTCGACGGAAAAATCTATGCTGTTACTACGAAACGCCCGATTACAGCCATTGCTAACCACGGAATGTGGATCAGGCAAGATTGGCTGGATGCGTTGAATCTCAAGGCGCCAACTACTGTTGATGAATTGATTGCCGTGGCGCAGGCCTTTAAGAAACATTATCCTGACAGCACACCTATTGTAGGGGCGAATACCAGCGATATTTATGCCGCACTGCACGGCGCAATCAATTATCAGTGGTATGTGGAAGAGGATAAGCTGAAATACGGAGCAACGCTGGATCGGTTTGCCGATGTCATTGAAATGGAGAAAAAGCTATTTGATCTTAAGCTCGTCGATCTTGAGTACTTCACGGATACGAACTACCAACGAAGCAATCAGCTGTGGACAACGGGCAAGGCTGGTATTATGCTCGGACAATGGCTTACTCCATTAAATAAGGATCTAATTACAAACGTGCCAAGTGCGAATCCCGTACCGCTGGAAGCCGTATCGACCCCTTATGGGAAGTATGGCTTGTATCAAGAAGCATCCCCTTTTATTTATGTCGCTTTTAATAAGAATATGAAAAATCCGAAAGCGGCCGTGGAATATCTGGATTGGATTGTCGATAAGGGATGGTTTACGTTATTAAACGGTGAGGAAGGCGTCCATCACCAGCTTGTGGATGGCGTTGCCAAACGATTGGATATGGATAAGTACAACAAGGAAGCGTCGTATGCCGCTGAGTATGCCGTTCTGCGACAAGAGACGGTTAAGCCGGAGGACTTAATCCTTCAAGCGGCGGATGATGAGCTGTCACAGCGCATTGCCAAGCTTAATTCGGCTGCATTGGAGACCGCTCTCAAGGTTCCTTTCAGGCGCGATATTCCCTATCAACCGAACTTCGACGAGATCAATGAAATTCGCGCGTCGCTTGACAAGTTCATTAAGGAAATCCGAGCTGGAGCGACAACGCAGGGAGAGAAATACAACGGAGAATGGGCGCTTGGAGAGATCCGCAAGGAATGGGAGCGTCTGGGCGGAGCGAAAGCTGAAGAAATCGCCAATCAATGGTACCAGAACAATAAAGCAAGCTTTAAATAAACCTTGAGGAGGAGGATGGGACAGTGAATTGGATTCGGAATAAAAGGCTTGTCAAGGCAGTCGGTATTCTTTCGATCCTTTTGTTGCTGCTTGTCTCGTCCTCCATCTTTTCCATTTATATTTTCTTCAATAAAGAATTGAAGCGGCAGTTGACGGATACGAATATGGAGTTGCTTGGACAATTGGATCAGAAGCTGGAGCTTACGATGAAGAATATGGATAAGCTGGCGATCCAGATGTTAAATAACAGGGATATTACCCGGTTCTACGATTATGAGCTTAACGAGCAGGAAAGCCGAAGCAACTCCTTTCGCATCTCCAATTATTTTGCCGATGTCGTGAGCAGCAATGAATATGTGTTCTCCATCGATTTATATTCCTACAGTAAGCATCAGCTCGTGTCCGGTACGCTCTTGAACGAACAGGAATTCATACAGAGCTACCAATGGGTTAACGATTTCGAGCCATTCGAGGGATATTCGAAGTGGATGTCCACCCGTAGAGTCGTGCTCGATCAATCGAATTATCCGATTTATCGTAATGTGGTTACGTTTGTTAGAACTTATCCTCTTATCTCGGATCCGGACGTGAGGAAAGGCGCAATCGCCGTCAATATTAAGGAAGAATTGCTGTACGACCTCATTCGAAAAACCTCTGATCAAGATGAGGGAGAGACCTTCGTCATCGATGCCAACGGTGTCGTTGTGCTTCATAGAGATAAGAAAATTCTCGGTATTAACATAAGCGAGATGCCGTATATCCAATCTATTCTGAATAAGACTCAATCGAATGGACATATATCCGCTGAAGTGGAACAAACGCCGTCCTCGATCTTTTATGTCAATCAGGATTATACGGGCTGGAAGATCGTACGTTTTATCCCCGAGGTTCAGTTTAATCAGCCTTTATCGGTCGTCAGATATGGATTGCTTCTACTTGCGATTGTGTTGTTCGTGATGTCCATGCTGTTCGTTGCCGTAGTTGGCGGATGGACGTTGAAGCCGGTTAACCGTTTCATCCAGTCGATGACCGGACGGTTAACCGTTCACCCTAAAGGACACCTGATTCAGAAATATTCGGATGAGTTCCAATATTTCGAATCGACCGTGGAGCATATTTTGCAGGATCGGGAACTGCTGTACAAGCAGGTCAACGAGAGCAAGCCCTTAATGAAATGGCAGCTGCTTACGGAGTTGCTGTCCAATCGGGACAAGAAGTGGAGCTCATTGCAGTCTTACATGGATAAAATCGGGATCCGTCTGAAAGACGGCCAGTTCGTGGTGATGTACGTTGAATTTGATAATAAGCACAAAATAGCCACCATGCAGGATATGCATTTATATGCTTACGCCTTATGCAATATCGCGGAAGAGTTAATGAATGCGGAAAGCCTAGGCATTGCAGTGGAAGTCGATAACGGCAAATGTGCCGTCATTATGAGTTTCGGCGACCAGGATTCGGCTGAGTACAACGTGATGCGGGCAGTATCAGTAGCGGACTTAATGCGGAATTTCGTCCGGGAATATTTCAATCAGACGATCACGGTCGGCATTGGAGATTCCGTAAACTCGTTTAACGACATCCATCTTTCCTACAAACAATCGATCGAGGCATTCCGTTACAAGCTGGTTATGGGCGGCAACTCCATTATTACGAATGAAGAGATTACGAGCGACCAATCGCCGCAATTTTACAGATTTTTCGCGATGACGGACGGAATCGTCGTCTCTGTAAAAATGGCTGACAGCGAGAAGCTGCGCTATCAGGTAGGCAAATGGTTCGAATTGTTCGCAGAGCAGAATGTACCTCCGGAGATGATCATGCAGCTGATCGTCCAATGTCTGATGGAGGTGGCTACCGTAGCTGCGGAAATCGGCGTCAACGTGGAAGAAATCCTTCCCGGGCGCGACATGTACGACGTCCTGAATCAGTATGAACAGCTGGATCATCTGCAGCAACATACAGTTAATGTACTAGAGCATTTCATTGAACGGATCAGGGAGAAACGGAACAGCCGGGATAGAAATGAAGTGATCGATAAGGTGCTGTTGTACATTCAACAGCAATACAATCGCAGCGATATGTCCTTAAACTTGTTGGCCAGCGAGTTTCGCCTTAGCGTGTCTTATTTGAGCAAGCTGTTCAAGGAACAGAAGGAATGCAATTTTATCGACTACTTAATGGATTATCGAATGAGCAAAGCGATGGAGATGTTGGTTGGGACGGATGAAATGATTCGCACCATCGCAGAGAAGGTAGGTTATTCGAACGTCAACAGCTTTGTGAGAATTTTCAAGAAAATAAGCGGGTTAACTCCTACGGAATATCGTGAAAAATACAAGGAGTGATCCCATTGGAATTACCGCATTGCTTGCGCCGGAAGCGTCGTATGAGATTTCCGGGGGTTTTCGCAATAACGTCATTTTTCCGTCATGATCGCGGTACCGGAAATTGTCATGGAAATAAGAAAGATTATTGAGATACCGGATGAGCTCAATAAACGCTATTCGAAGCTTGCAATGGGTCTGCCTGACTGTCAAGCAGAAGATGGCTTATGGCACACCGTTCTGGATAGACAGGATTACTACAAGGAAACGTCCGGGAGTGCTGGAATTGCCAGTGGATTTATAAAAGCGGTCAAGTCAAGAATGTTGGATCCCTCATACTTGGCAGTGAGCCGATTGACGCTGGAGAGTGTACTTAAATTAATTACTTCCGAAGGCAAAGTAACTGGCGTATCCGGAGGAACGGCGGTAAAGGCGACCGTGGAAGATTACAATCGTGTTCGCATATGTCCGACACTATATGGCCAAGGGTTAACGGTGCAATTGTTAATAGAGTCGATCTTGACAGAATAACCACTTGGAAGGATGGAAGTCCTCATGCAACAACCAGATCAGAAGCAAATGCTGCTGAATGCTGTGAAATCGAAGGATGCTGATTATAATTCGGAGCTTTGTTTGCTAAGATCGCCTTTCAGCAGCCCTGGTTATCATACAACGATTAAACATGCCGACTTTATCCATGCAACCCGCGAATCCATGAGATACGCGCTTGCATTGTTAGATACGGCATTGGATGAAAACAAGCAAAGAGCATTCGACATTATCGAGAAGATCGTTTCTTTACAGGATACTGACCGAAGCCGCAGCACCTTCGGCATATGGTCATGGTTTTACGAGGAGAGCCTCGACCGGATGTCCCCGCCAGATTGGAATTGGGCCGACTTCATCGGGAAGCAGCTTGTACTCGCATTATCGCGGCATGGAGATCGATTCCCGCAACAACTGCGAGATTCTGTCATCCAATCGATATACAACGCATGCGATGCCATCATCAAACGAGATGTAGGTCCGCACTATACGAATATTGCCATCATGGGCGCTTTTGTCACACTAATCGCCGGAGAACGGTTCGGCCGGAGCGATTATGCCGAATATGGACTAAACCGTTTAGAGAAGCTCCATCGGTTCACGATGGAGCGCGGAGCTTTCCAGGAATATAATAGTCCGCCGTACACTTACATAGCGATTCTGGAATTATCCAAGATACGTAAGGAAACAACGGGAGAGGAATCGAAGAGGCTCAGCGAGGAGCTTCTCAATCTGGCATGGAGCTCGGTTGCCGAGCACTTTCATAGTGCCTCCAAGCAGTGGTCCGGTCCGCATGCCCGCTGTTATCAGACATTGCTCAGTATAGAGAATCAAGCATTTCTTCAATTGGCGACGAACGGGAAACTCATGTTCTTCTCATGGGAAAAGCTTCCTTATGAAGAGGAATGGTATGAAAGCGGGTTTTTCTGTCCCGAGCCGTATGTGGATTCATTCCTCACTTCTGAGGAAAGGGAAATCCGGCAGTTGTATGCGGTGAACTCAACCAATCATACCGAGTCCTGGGCCACGACGTATATGACTGCGCAGTATTCAGTCGGCAGCCATAGCAGGGAGGTGATGTGGAATCAGAAACGTCCGCTATTGGCTTACGTCGATAATGGAGGTCAAGCGACGTATGCGCAATTGCGTTGCCTGCATGACGGTTATGATTATTGCTCGGCCGTGTTCAACGGCAAGCAGGACCGTCAGCATGTTCTGTGCGGCGTCGAGTTTATAACCGATGGTGGTGATACGCATCCGAGCTTGGACAAGACGGGCGGTGTGATCGAAGCTTCGGACCTTCGATTGCGTATGGAGATCGGAGGCTGTCTTGACCGCGTAGTCGGCGATTCTAATGACAGTGACGCAGTAATTTGGATAGGCAAGATCCGTATGCTACTGCAGACATGGTATGCTGCTTTTACTGAAGAAAGCGTTTTTCAAGCACCCCTGAAATGGGAAATTCATGATGACGGTCGGACATTCAATGTAGATCTCATCATTTATTCGGGCGAACGGAGAAGTATCGATTTTCGACTATTGCAAGAAGCAGCCTTCCTGTTCTCATTCGTGATTGACAGTGATGAGACTCCACCCGCACCAATGATCGAACATGACGACAACCGGTTAATCGTGAGAATAGGTGATAAGCATGAAGAGACAGCATTTGTTATGAACAGGAGACCTACGGAAATTAATTAGAAGGGTTCTCGTTAAGGATCGACAACCTATTCTTTGAAAGCGGATACGCTCTTCGCAATATCTTTAATTGGCATAGATGTCGTCATCAATAAATGTGCGGCGGCGTGTAACCTCCGAAGGGTACTCCATGAGTGATTCCCGATCTTATTTCCATTCGTCTATTACACGATAACCTGCGCGATTGCGACATGATTGAAATAATCGTGTCGCGCTGAACGATTCATGAACCTTCTCCCGCCCGATATAATAAGAATCATAAAAAGCGTTTACAAAAGCATTATATTGAGATTAGGAGAGTAATAGATGACTAAAGTGTCGGAAACTGCACGCATGTACGAAAAAGGAAATTACGCCAGCACCTACACAGAGGTTCCAACCTCAAATCCAGGATTGGCGTGGCGGGACGGTATGGTTAGCGGAAACGGCGAAAACGGTTATATCACGTCAGGATCGCCGTATACGGACAGCTTCATTTTCCAATATATGTGGTTCAACTATCCTTCCCAAGATCCAAGAGTGATTCCGGAACAATTAACGGGACAGCTTGCTGATGCTAGATGGAATGTATTTAACCAGAATGATGAATGGAAGATTACAGATGCGGATGGTAAAACAAGGAGAAGGCCCTTTTATTACAGCTACCATCCGGGACACCAGCTCAGACTAAGCATGAATAATAAGGGAAACGTGTCCGGTTATGAAAGATGGACGAATTATGAAACGGCGGAAACCGGTGTGCGATACACCGATGAGTTTGGCGTGTGGATCCGTACCTCATTTACTTCCAGAGAGGACAATGTTTCGATTACGAAGATCGTTCAATCCTCCACCGGTGCAAAGATTAACATGATCATCTCCATTGATGACGTTTCGAGTATGTACAAGGCGCGCAATGGAAATTCCGAGCTTACGGCGCTCCACTATAAAAAGTTGGTGGATCCGAACGCCGAATATATGGCACAGATTGCCCATTACCCATCCTATCCGGGAAGCGAGCTGATCGACGGAGGATACGCAGGCCTGACACAGGTTATTGTCGTTAACGGAACGAAGAAGAGAGTAGATCTTACCGACACGAATGAACCTATGAATGTTGGAACGCAGCAGAATCCTGCGATTCAAGTGATCGGAGCCGAAGTCGTATATATAATAACGCAGTCGAACAGGACTTTTGATATGGGCAAAATCGAAGATTTTGCTGGAATGACGCAATACGCCATAGTGGACAACCTGTTTAAAAACACGAATTCTGTCGCAGAAAAATATAAAGATACCTCCGGTCATTTCGATTATAACGCTGCCCTAGCACCCCATATTAAAAAACATTCAGCTGAATTTAATGCCGTATGTTTTACGCTTCAAGGCGATGAGGATTTCAAGAGCGCAGATAACTTAGCGTTAATCAACGTTCAAAGGGCATCCGAAACAAAAATAAATCATGCTTTTATGGAGCAGGTTTACAATCAAGGGCGGTATGCCCAGATATGTTGCAGCGGTTCAAGCGCGCCGCGCCTGTACGGAATGTGGACTGGAGAGTGGAATCCAGCCTGGCGTGCTATCTACACGCTTGACGCCAATGTGAATTTGCAGGTTTCTCCCATGAATACAGGCCATTTAACGCAAGCGCAGCTGGGGTATATTACATTCTTCTTGAGAAACACGCCCGACTTCGAATACAATGCGCGAATGGCATATGGGATGCATGATGCTTTGCAGATCTCGGTTAACTCAGATGGCGACCGCGGGATGCATATCGAATACGACAACGATTACCCGTTTGAATATTGGAATGCCGGGGCAAGCTGGTGTCTGCTTCCCATCTTCGAGTATTGGCAGTGTTACGGTAACGGGCAGATTCCGATAAACGACAACATGAGGATCCATGAACTGAAACCGCTTCTGAGTGTAAACGACGGGGGGCTGACGGATGAAGAATTTAGAATATTGATCGAGCAGGGACATTTGGATTTGGAAAAGGATATTTTACTTCCGCTGCTTACAAAGCAGGCCAATTTCTGGGAACAGCTATGCACGCCGGAATACTATACGGATATTAATGGAAGCGCGTGCTATGAGAAAGGCAAATCGGCGCTGCATCCGGGTGAAAAATATATGATAATCCCTACTTATTCGCCCGAGAATAACCCTATCGGATACAACAGTACGATTACGGCAAATGCCACTATGGATATTTCAGCGGCGCGGGATGGTCTGCATATGGTTATAGCCATGGAAAAAGCAGTAAAACGCGACGGATATGAGGCTGTAATCGTCAAATGGGGAGATTTGCTAAAGCTGTTGCCAGATTACAAGGTAGACAAGGACGGCGCCTTACGCGAATGGGCGATGAATGAATATACTGAAAATAACAACCACCGCCATTTGAGCCATCTCTACCCGGCATGGCCTGCATATGAAACGCAGAACAATATGGAGCTGGTTAAAGCTGCAAATATCGCGATTGAAAACAGAAATAAGTACAATACAGGGGATGCGACAGCCGGGCACGGCTGGATGCACAAGGCATTAGTTTACGCTAGGTTGAAAAATGGTGAAGGTGTAATTTCTTCTCTTCTACCAATGATGACGGATGCCGGTTATTATACCTCCTTAATGACAGACCATGATACAAACAGAAGAAATGACAGCTATTGCACCGATACATCATTTGGTACTGTGGGGATAGTAAATGAAGCGTTGCTCTTCTCGAATACCGGTGAAATAGAGGTTCTTCCGGCACTGCCCTCAGAATGGAAGTCGGGATCCATCAAAGGACTAATGGCGAGAACCCAGGTGGAGGTTAGAGAGTTATCATGGGACATCTTATCTAAAACTGTAAGTGTTACATTACAATCAGTTGCTGATCATAATCAAATAAAATTAAAAGCGGGCATTCCTTGGGCAAAAGCAACAGTTAACGACCGTGAGGCAGAGGCTCTTGACGATGGATTTGGCAAACATATTCCCTTAACGCTGAGTTCCGGTATGGATGTTACTGTTATATTTAATTTTGTTCGATAGCCGTAATTGATTCGAATCGAGAGGTGAAACTGTAAAGAGTGCAGGTTGTTTCGCCAAAAACTGTTTTTAATGCGTTTGAACTGCAAAAACTACAGGTATTTGGGGTTAGTTTAGTCATTTTAGCCGATTTTGGGCTGATTACCTGTAGGAAATGCAGGTTGATTGGCGAATATCTCATTTTTAGGCAATAATTACTGTAGTAAATACAGGTAACAGGGGCTGTCCCGTCAGGTCTTTTACGACCTTATGGGACAGCCCTATTCGATTCTGCTGAAATGGTCGTAATCCAATCTTCAAGCCTCCAATTGCCTCAATTGATGCGTTGTTTCGCGGTATTTGCCTGGCGTGACCCCTTCCAGCTTTTTGAATACCCGGATAAACCCGATATCGGTCGCGTAGCCCACTTTCTTGGCGATCTGCACAATTGTAAAGTCGGTGTCGCCGAGCAGCCGCTTCGCTTCCCCGATCCGGTTCTCAACGATGTAATCGGTCAGGTTCAAATGGTTGTGCTTTTTGAAATAACCGGATATATACTGCGGCGTCATACCGAAATGGTCGGCAATCATCGTCAGGCTCAGGCTATTGTCGCGGAATCTCTCCTGTATGAAGGCTAAAACCTGATTGTTAAGCCGATCGCCTTGCTGCGATCGCGCTTCCTGCACGCGTCCGCACAAGAATCGGCACAGCTGCTTCAGCTTGGCCTGCATCTCGACCGCCGACGTGCTGTTCAGCAGCTCCTTCGCAGGATCGCCGGAACCCGGGAATTGGCCCGCCGTATCGATCTTCAAGGCGTTCATTACTTTAAGCACGGTGCTCAACAAGTCGAAGAAGAGGCATTTGCCCATCTCCGGCGTAAGGGAGCCGGACTCGATGTTTTGCCAATATATATCGTTCAGCAGCTTCTCCGCCCCCGGATAATCGCCGCTCTTGAGCAAGTTCATCAGCTGGCTCTCGATTTCCAGAGGGTAGTAGTAGAAGTGGCGCTCCATATCTTTGATAGACTCGTAGTCGATGATCTGGCCGATACCGTGCACGATCCGGTAGTCCAAGGCGCTCAGCGCCTCGCTATAGCAGCGCGCCGCTTCTTCCATGCCCGTGCGAACGGAGCTGAACGCGATAGTCACATCCATACGGAACCGCGTATGGGTCATCTCCTTCAACTGCCTGATCAGCTCATTCCTCTCTTGCTTGGAGGCGTCTGAGGCGTCCGGAAGCACCAGCAGCAAGGCCAGTTGGTTCTGCTCCGTCTCGATCACGTACCCCCTCTCTTGCAGCAGCTCCTGGCTCAGGTTGGCCAGTACGAAGCGGACAAGCGCAGACTCCTCCTCGCTGTTCCTCGCAATGAACCGGCTGCAGTCGTCAACCTCGATGAGCGCCACGCAGAGATGGTCCGATTGGAACTTCAGGTCGATGAATCCCAGCGATTGCCCGTCGAAGGAGCCGGAAGGTACTTGCCCTTTCAGCAGCCGGGTCAAATAATGCGCCCTTACGACCGGCACATGGCCGGCCAGCGCATGGCGCAGCTGCTCGCCTTCCGCACGATTTCGTTCGATCGACGATTTGATAAACTCGTATTCGTTCATCGTTTTCGCGGTATGGGGCTGCTGCGGTTCGCCCTTAAGTAAAGACAGCACCATGTCGCGGATAGGGATATAACTGCGGTACGCCATGGCGTAAGCGATTAACGTACCGGCCAGAATCGCGATAATGAGCAGCTTTATGGCCCATCTCTTCATCTCGTTGACCCGGCTTAGCACTTGCTCCTCGGGAGCGAGCGATACGTAGGTCCAGCCGCTGTCGCCGCCGGTGTGGGAAATGAGCATGTTTTCGCCGTTGTAACGGGCGGTCGAATAATAACCGGAGCTATTCTTGTCCTCGAGCGCGGATGGATCCAGCTGCATCCCGTCCTCCGAGATAGACAGGATCGTCTGCCCCGTGCCGTCCATAATGAACATGGAGGCGTTATTGGCCCAGTTGACCTGTTTCAGCAGGTCGAAAATTTGTTGTTCGTTAATTTGCATAACCAGCGTCGCGCGGACGTTGTCCTTCTCGCCAAGAGGGAGGGTAACGGCGGACGTAATCATATACTCGGTAACGGATTCGGTGACGACGGCTGCGGACGGCCAGAATGTTCGGAAGTGGTAGCCTGATAGGACGGAACGGCGAATGTCTTCTTCGGAAGCATTCTGATAAGAGGCAAGCTTTGTCAGGTACATCGTTGTATCCGTTTTCAATTCAGGGGAAAGGATGATGTCTTGGCCCTGGAGATGGATGAAAAAATGGCTGATGAAGCTGCTGCCCAGATGGAAGTTCTTCAAAATTTTCACCGCTTCGTTGAATTCCAGGTATCGATGGCTGTCATTGATATTCCACAGCGCCTGCAGCTTGGGATGCGTGGCGACCTGGATGGAGAGATGGTCAATTTCTTTCAAATGATTCTCCACGACGCCCTTGACCTGCTCAAGCATGGCCATATTGGACCGGTTCGCGTTGTCGACCAGAACGTCCTCCATGTTTTTGTACAGGTAAGCGGAGATGACGACCGGAACGGCCAGGATCAGCAGGTAAGACAGCCATAGTTTAAGAAAGACGTTTTTCCTCCGATGCTGCATGGATAGACATCCCCCTCTTCTCAGTCCGTTCATGGCGGTGGTGCTATAATCGTAGCATAATCGATTAGGCCCCACAATGAATTCCCGCGCAATTGAGGCTTAAGAAGCGGTCGATATGAAGAAGAGATTGGGGATATGAAATTCGGTTTATCCCCTTGCGGAAGAACGGTTAGCCAATCGCGAAAGCTGATTGTAGGCAGGTTTAGGAGGCCGTGCCTATACTTGGTGTGCGGGCAATTGCCGCGGCAAGACATCCAAATTTGGGAGGGTTCGAACGATGATGCGAAAGAGAAAGAATAGGTTTATGAACGCGGTTGCGCTTCTGGCCGTATTCGCTATTCTAATGGCCGGTTGCAGCGGAAACGGCGGCGGCAATGGCAATGAAGGAAACGGTGGCATTGCGGACAAGGGCACCGCCGAGGCAACGGATATGACAACTAAGGAGATCGGGTACCCCGACAGCATTTCGTATTGGGTCAGCTTAAATCCTAACGTATCGGCAACCATGAAGGACTACAGTGAGATCGCGGCTTATAAAGAAGTAGAGAAGCAGACGGGAACCAAAGTCACCTTCCAGCATCCGCCGACCGGCCAAGAGAAGGACCAGTTCAACCTGATGCTGGCGTCCGGCAGCCTTCCGGACGTCATCGAATACCAATGGAACCAAGCGCCCAAAGGGGTGGACAGCCTCATTAAAGAGAAACGGATCATCCGCTTGAACGAATTGATCGAGCAGCACGCGCCTAACTTGACGAAAGTGCTGAATGACAATCCGGATTTCCGCAAAATGGTCACGACCGACGAAGGCAATATTTACGTGATGCCTTTCCTGCTCGGGGATCCGCTGCTGTCCGTGTTCAACGGGCCCGTCCTGCGCGAGGATTGGCTGAAGAAGCTGAACCTCGAGGTTCCGACTACGATCTCGGAGTGGGAGACGGTGCTGACGGCCTTCCGCGACGGCGATCCGAACGGCAACGGGGAGAAGGACGAAATCCCTTACTTTTTCAGTATCGCCGATACCGACTTGAACTCTTTGTTCGTCGGCGCATGGGGCATAACGGCAGACTTCTACCAAGAAGACGGCAAGGTCAAATACGGGCCGATTCAGCCGGAGTATAAGGAATTTTTGACGCTGATGGCTAAGTGGTACAAGGAAGGCTTGATCGACCGCGATTACGCGACGACCGATGGCAAGCTGAAGGACGCCAAGGTGACGGGCAACCAGCTGGGATCGCTGTCCACATATCCGGGCAGCGGCATCGGCCGATACACGGACCTCATGAAAGAATCGAATCCGGCATTCGCGGTTGTTGGAGCTCCTTATCCCGCTCTTGAAGAGGGAGGGCAATCGATCGGCCAATACGCGTTTCCGTTCTCGACCCACGGCGCCGCCATATCGGCCAGCGCCAAAAATCCGGAGCAAATCGTCAAGTGGCTGGATCTCAAATACGGCGAAGAAGGCCATTTGCTGTTCAACTTCGGCATCGAAGGGGAGAGCTATACGCTCGAGAACGGATATCCGAAATATACGGATACGATTCTGAACAATCCTGATCTTCCGGTTACGCAGGCCATGGCGAAATATTTTATCGCGAGCTGGAACGGACCGATGGTTCAGGACAAACGTTATATCGAACAATATTATAAGCTGGACGCTCAGCGCAACGCGCAGGAGAGCTGGTCAGAGGCGGACCATTCCAAGCGGATGCCGCCGGTCACACTGACGTCAGAAGAAAGCTCCAAAGCATCCGCCATCATGAACGACGTAAAAACGTACCGCGACGAAATGATCAACAAATTTATTATGGGCGGCGAAACACTGGAGGGCTTTGATAAATACGTGGAAACGATCAAGCAGATGGGCATCGAAGAAGCGACCTCCGTTCAGCAGTCCGCACTCGACCGCTTTAACAAGCGGTAACATCGGCGACTTGAGACAAGAGGCGCATGAGCGGACAGGAGGATAAGGCATGTCAATGATGCTGGATAAGAAGCGGAGTCTCCCTCAAGCAGGAGTCGACAAGAACGCATTCCGTTACCGCGCGCTGCGCGATTTGGCGATGAACAAGTACGTTTATCTGATGCTGGTGCCCGTTGTGGCCTATTACCTTATTTTCTACTACGTTCCTATATACGGGCTGCAGATCGCCTTCAAGGATTATTCCATGGGGCTGGGGATGTGGGCCAGTGACTGGGTAGGCATACAGCATTTCCAGGATTTCTTCAACAGCTATTACTTCTGGCGGCTGCTTCGCAATACGATGCTGCTAAGCTTCTACGAGCTGCTGTTTGGATTTCCGGCATCCATCATACTCGCCCTGTTGCTTAACGAACTGCGCAGCGCGCTAGTGAAGCGGGCCGTGCAGACGATCACGTATATGCCGCATTTTATATCGATCGTGATCATCTCCGGCATGTTGGTCGATTTTCTGAATCGCGACGGATTGTTCAATCATCTGCTCGTCGGGCTCGGCATCGAGCCGGTCGCGTTCCTGAGCGAGAGCGGATGGTTCCGGACCATCTTCGTATCCTCGAACATCTGGCAGAACGTCGGATGGGGTTCCATCATTTATTTGTCCGCGATGTCGAGCATCGATTCTTCACTGTACGAAGCCGCCAAGATGGACGGGGCGAGCCGCTGGAAGCAAGTGTTCCACATTACGTTGCCGGGCATTATGCCGACCGTCATCATCCTGCTCATCCTGCAGATCGGCAATTTCATGGCGGTAGGCACGGAGAAGATCCTATTGTTATACAACAGCACGACATACGAGACGGCCGACGTCATCGGCACGTTCGTGTACCGCAAGGGGATACTGGAGGCGAACTTCAGCTACAGCGCGGCCGTAGGGCTGTTCAACTCCCTCATTAACTTTACGCTGCTTTTTCTGGCGAATGCGATTAGCCGAAAAACGAGCGACACAAGGCTTTGGTAAGGGAGGCGATAGACCATGTTAATCAAACGCAGCTGGGGCGAGCGGGTATTCGACGGATTTAATCTGCTGTTCATGTTCCTGTTATCGTCCGTCACGCTGTACCCGTTCCTGTTCGTGCTATTCGCCTCCCTTAGCGATCCCGCGTGGATGGTGCAGGTCAGGGGGATGATCTGGTATCCGCAAGGCGCGACATTGAATGCGTATGAGCTGGTGTTCCGCAACCCGTCGATCTTGACGGGATACGGCAATACGGTGCTGTACGTGACGGCCGGCACGGCCTTGAACATTCTGATGACCTCGCTCGGCGCTTACGCGCTGTCGAGAGAGAATGTCATGTGGAAAAATCCGATTATGTTCATCATCGTGTTCACGATGTTCTTCAACGGAGGGCTCATTCCGACTTATCTGCTGGTGGAGAACCTGGGGATGCTGGACAGCCGATGGGCGCTGATCGTTCCGACGGCGATGAGCGCATACAACCTGGTCATTATGCGCACGGCCTTCCAGGCGGTCCCCGTCAGTCTGGAGGAATCCGCCAAGCTGGATGGCGCGAACGACTTCACCGTCCTGTTCCGGATTGTACTGCCGCTGTCCATGCCGGTCGTGGCGGTCATGATCCTGTTCTACGGCGTGTACCACTGGAATTCTTGGTTCAACGCGCTCATCTATATCCGCACCAGGGAGCTGTATCCGCTGCAGCTTATATTGAGAGAAATTCTCATATCGAACAGCACGGATACGATGTTGACAGGTGTCGGGGGCGGCGACAAGATGCCGATCGGGGAAACGGTCAAATACGCCACGATAATCGTAGCGACGGTACCTATCCTGTGCTTGTATCCGTTTCTTCAGAAATATTTTGTGAAAGGCATTATGATCGGCGCGATCAAAGGTTAACGGAAGGGGCGCGGCATGCGCCCCGCCTAATTGACAGAGGAGTGATTAATGGCGTGTGGAAATCGGCGATTGAAGACGCGGTTGCCAAGACGACAGCGAACGGAACGAAACATGGCGCGCGGTTCCCGCATATCCGGGGGAAGACTGAGGGGCATGGCTACGATTGGAGGGACAACACGGATTGGATCGAAGGATTTTATGCCGGTATGATGTGGCTGTCTTATGAATACGGCGGCGACCCTCTTCTTCGGGATATCGCGCTGGAGCAAATGAAAGACTTCCGCAGGCGTCTGGATGAAGACATTGCTCTAGACCATCACGATATCGGCTTTCTCTACAGTCCGTCCGCAATGGCGGCTTGGATTGTTGAAGGCAACGAGGATGCGAAGCGGCTTGCGCTGGACGCGGCGGATAAGCTGCTGCGGCGATGGCGGCCGGAGGGAGGCTACATTCAGGCTTGGGGGAAGCGGGGTGACGAGAAAAACGGCGGCCGCATTATCATCGATTGCCTCATGAATATTCCGCTGCTGTATTGGGCGACGGAACAAACCGGCAATCCGGCATATAGGGAGATTGCGATCCAGCATGCGGACAAAAGCAGGCGTTACCTCGTTCGCGGCGACGATTCTTCGTACCATACGTTTTATTTCAATCCTTCCGATGGGGTGCCGATTGGGGGAGGTACGCATCAAGGCTTCCACGACGGTTCGACCTGGACGAGGGGGCAGGCTTGGGGCATATACGGCTTCGCTTTGTCGTTCCGGTACACGGGCGATTCGCAATACCTGGAGACGTCGAGGCGGCTGGCCCGCTACTTTGCGGAGCGGCTGCCGGAGGATGACGTCGTGTATTGGGACTTCGACGTGCCGATGGATGAAGATACGTACCGGGACTCCTCGGCCTCGGCGATAGCCGCTTGCGGCATGTTGGAGCTTGCGGGGCATCTGCAAGAGGATGATCCCGATCGTACGTATTTCGCGAATGTCGCGGAGCGGACCATGCGTTCCTTGGTGAAGAATTATTCTACGATGGACGATGCGAATGCGGAAGGATTGATTCGGCACGGGTCTTATTACGTCCGGGGAGATTTGGGTCCCGACGATTACATGATTTGGGGCGACTATTATTATCTCGAGGCGCTTATGCGGCTGGAGGAAGGAGTGCCGGGCTACTGGTACGAACGGAACAAATAAGCGGATGATATTCCGCTCGGGCAGAGGACGGAGCGGGATTCCGGCTTGGAAATGAAAGCGCTTAATATTATAAACGGGCTAGTCCTTATTCAATTTCGGAAGGGGAGAAGATTGATATGGAGAGCAGTAGGATGCGGAAAGCGCAAGTGAAATGGAAAGCGGCAGTGTCGGGGATGCTGGCTGTGGTGTTATTGCTGGGAAGCGTGTTTGCGGGAGGACCAATGCTGAAGAGAGCCAGCGCATCGACCGGAGGCGGATTACTAGTGAATGGAGGATATGAAGAGCTGTCCGGCGGCGGATTCCCCCAGAACTGGTCGACCTGGGTATCCAGCGGCACACCGTCCTTCGCCTCGGATGAGGCCGTCTTCGCGGAAGGGAAGCGGTCGCTGCGCATATCCGCGTCCTCGGCAAGCAGGGGGACGGCCTTTCAGGTCGTACTGCTGCAGCCTTCGCAGAAGGGCAAGACGTACCGGCTGCGGCAGTGGATCCGAACAGAGGATGTGACGGGCGCAGGCGCGTTCAGCAGAATTTTCCTCACGAACGAGTCCGGCTCCAGGGCAGGAAATCTCATTGAGCTGAAGAAGCTGACGGGAACGGGCGGTTGGACGTTGACGGAAGGATTCGTATCGGTTCCGAACGACGCGAACATCGCTGGGATTAAGGTGGAGAATTTCTTCGAGACGGGCACCGGGACGGCTTGGTTTGACGGAGCCGAATTGGAGCCGGCGGACGGAACGGCGAACACCGTTGTGAACGGAGGCTTCGAAGTCGGCGGTTCGAGCGGCCTGCCGGCGGGATGGAGTTCATGGGTGCCGATCGGGACGCCTGCGATTGGAGTGGATTCGTCGGTCTATCGATCCGGGGCGGCTTCCTTGAAAGTGGAGTCGCAGACGACGGGAAGAGCGGCGGTCATACAGACGATTCCGCTCTCTCCTTCGCAGCTGGGCAACGCATTCAAGGCAGAGGCATGGGCGAAGACGCTTGATGTGACGGGCAGCGCCTTAGCTAGGCTGCAATACGTCAACAGCTCGGGCGCGAGAGTGGGCGATTTGGTTATGCTGGGGTCGGTTACCGGGACTGAAGAAGACTGGACGAAGCTGGAGAAAATAACGATCGTACCGGCAAATTCCGCCATCGTCGGCGTAAAGCTGGAGCTGTTCTTTGAGCAAGGGACGGGCACGGTTTGGTTCGACGACGTGCGGTTTGCGCCTTGGATTCCGCTCCAGTCGATTGCGTTGGATAAGGACGAGCTTGTTATGGAAGCTGGCGATACGGCTACTTTGGCGGTTTTGGCGACGCCGGCGAATGCGTCGGACGCTTCGGTCGCGTGGTCGAGCAGCCAGCCGGAGGTGGCGACGGTTGCGGCCGGCATCGTGACGGCTCATGCGAACGGTCTTGCCGTCGTTGCCGCGACCAGCGTCGACGGGAACCATAAGGGCGAGGCGATTGTCATCGTCGGCGGCACGGACACGATTATCGCGGAGGATGCTGCGGTCCAAACGGATGAGAATGGTTATATCCAAGGGCAAGCGGATGCAGTATCGACGATGGGATATCCGCTTAGCTACTCGCTGCTCTCGCGGCCGAAGCACGGCCTCGCGGACGTGACGGCGAGCGGGGCATGGTCGTATTATCCCGATGAAGGCTACAGCGGCGAGGATGGTTTCGTCATCGCGATTCAAGATGGAGAGGGAGGATTCGCCATTACACGGATTCATGTGCAAGTAATTGGCGTGAATGCTGCTCCGGAAGCGCAGGAGGGCATTCACCCAACTGATAAAAATAAGACCGTTAACGCTGCGGTGATCGCCTCGGATGCGGATGATGACGCCTTGAGCTATACGCTGGTGGAAGCGCCTTTGCATGGGGAGGCCGCGCTGCAGTCGGACGGGAAGTGGACCTATACGCCGGACTTGGACTACACGGGAGCGGATTCCTTCACGGTAAAGGTCGAGGATGGCAATGGGGGAACTGCGGAGGCGCTGATGCGCGTGTATACGGCGCCGACCTCCGATGAGATTATCGCCTCCTTGAAGGCAGCTCACCCGCATAACGGCCATCCGAGATTGCTGGCGACGGAAGATGATTTCCAGCGGATGATCGGCCTGCTGGACACCGACGAGCGATTCGCGGAATGGGCGGAACGGGCGATCGGGGAAGCGGATCAGCTGCTGACGCAGCCGGTGCGGGATTACAACAAGCCTGACGGGCTTAGGCTCGATTCGTCGTCCTCGGCACGGATCGTATCCCTTGCGTTCGCTTACCGGCTAACGGGGAAAGTCGCTTATGCCGAGCGGGCATGGCTGGAGCTGGAGCATGTGTCGGGAGCGGCTTACCCCGATTGGAGCCCGCAGCATTATTTGGACACGGCGGCGATGACTTACGGCGTGGCGATCGGCTACGATTGGCTCTACGACTATATGACCCAAAGCCAGCGTGATACGGTTCGGCAGGCGATCGTGGACAAAGGACTGACTCCGGCCGTTCCGATGTATCTGGAAAAAACGTATTGGTGGGTCTACAACCGGGACAACTGGAACTTCGTCTGCAACGCCGGCATGGCAATCGGCGCGCTTGCAATTGCCGACGAAGAGGAGGAGCTGTCGGGACTTATTCTGCGGGAAGCGTTCAAGTCCATCCAATACGGCCTGCCGCAATACGCGCCGGACGGCTCCGCCAAGGAAGGGCCGAGCTACTGGGAGTACGGGACGATCTACCTGATCTATTTCCTGGCGGGACTGGATTCTACATTCGGCCATGACTTCGGCTTCTCGGAACGGGAAGGGCTGGCGGAGACGCCGCTGTATCCGCTCCACATCGCGGGTCCGGAAGGCACGTTCAACTACTTCGATAATGCAGAGACGCTTATTCCCGGCAGGGCGCTGCTTTGGTTCGCGAATCATCATAACAAACCTGAATATACGTGGTACCACGAATTTGCGGCTGAACGCAGAATCCAGCCGGGGCTGTACGACGCGCTTTGGTATAGGCCGGAGCTGTATGGCGCGAACCCGCCGCAGGAGCTGGACCGCAAGATGGAGATTCCGCGCGCCGTCACGATGCGGAGCGATTGGGACGATCCGAACGCCTTGTTCGTCGGCTTCAAGGGCGGGATGAACGGCGCTCCGCACGGCGACTTGGATACGGGTTCGTTCATCTTCGACGCGAACGGCGTCAGATGGGCGCTGGATATCGGCAAGGAGGATTACAATCTGCCCGGTTATTGGAACATGGGCGAGACGGGGCAGCGTTGGACCTACTACCGGAAGCGGGCGGAAGGGCATAATACGCTGCAGATCTCGCCATCTACGGGGCCGGATCAGGACGTGGACAGCATCTCGGAGGTTACAGACACGAGCTTTAATGAGACGGGCGGAGCGTTTGCGGTAGCCGACCTGACGCCGGCATATCGAAAGTCCGCGGCTTCGGTGAAGCGGGGCGTCGCGCTGCTGGATGAACGGCGCCAATTCCTCGTGCAGGATGAGATCAAGGCGAAGGTGCCGTCGGAAGTCTACTGGTTCATGCATACGCGCGCGGCAATCGAGATTGCGGCGGACGGCCAAAGCGCGCTGCTGACTCAAGACGGCCGCCAGCTGTGGGTGAATATTGAAGCGCCCGCGAAGGCGAGCTTCACGGTTATGGATGCGGCGCCGCTTCCGTCCTCGCCGAATCCGTCCGGCCAAACGCCTAACCTGGGCGTGAAGAAGCTGGCGATCCATATGAACGACGTGCGAAACGAAACGATCAGCGTCCGGATGGTGCCTTTGATGCCGGGCGAGACGCCGCCTAGCGATACTCGCGAGGTCGTTCCGATTCAGGATTGGACTATCGAGAACGGCGAGCTCGCTTCGCTAAGCGCATTGACCGTAGACGGACAATCTCTGGAGGAGTTTAAGCCGATCCGTTACGTATACGAGGTTGAGCTGGAGAACGGCGAGACGCAGCCTCCCGTTATTGGAGCGGCGGCAGAAGGCTATGACGTTACGGTGCAGCAAGCAAGCGGCGTGCCGGGCGTAGCGAGAATCGAGGTCGTCGATCCGCAAGGCGTTGCGAAGAGGACGGTTTATTACGTGGACTTTAAGCACCGCGTCTCCTACGGCATACCGGATAACCGCCCTGTCTTCGAGTCGGTATCCGTCTCCGCGAGCTCTCACGACGGCAACGTGCCGGAGAATACGTTGGACGGCAACATGGCGAGCCGGTGGTCCGCATCCGGCGAACAATGGATTCAGTATGATCTTGGCGTGGTT
This sequence comes from Cohnella sp., assembly GCF_041640265.1. Taxonomy (GTDB): domain Bacteria; phylum Bacillota; class Bacilli; order Paenibacillales; family Paenibacillaceae; genus Cohnella. The sequence goes on along the minus strand of NZ_JBEQAP010000001.1, from coordinate 300,901 downwards.
CGCGAGGTCGGCGCGATTAGTATCGCTTATTATGTCGGGAATACAAGAACCAGCTTCTTCAAGGTGGAAGTGTCGCAGGACGGCGAAGCTTGGCAACAGGTATTCAGCGGCAAGAGCTCGGGCGAAACGGCAGATCACGAAGTATTCGCCTTCGCTCCTACCGATGGCCGATACGTGCGAATAACCGGTTTCGGCAACAACCAGAATGCGTGGAACAGTATGTCAGAGGTTAAGCTATACGGCAAGGAGACCGTTCCGGTGCTGGCCCAAGCGATCTTGATATGCGACGAATGCGATGGTATCCCGCGCAAGGATTCCGTGCCGCTTCAGGTGAAGCTGCTGCTTGCTGGCGGCAGGGAACTGGATCCTTCCGAAGCGAAGCTTGCCTTCTACAGCACGGATAAGAAAGTGGCCGAGGTGAAGGATGGTTTCATCCATACGCAGAAAACTGGCCAAGCCGAAATTTGGGTGGAAGCGACCTTTCGGGGCGTGCCGGTTGTCTCCGAACGGATTAGCGTAACGGTGGCAAAAAAGAACGGCAACGGCTCGGAAGCGAAAGAAAACGAGGAAGAATGAACGGCATGAAGCATTAATCACAAAATCAATTGAGCAAGTAAAACAACTTGGGTCGTTCCGAATATAATAATTCGGGACGACTACTTTTTTTTCTACGAGGCACAATCAATAAACATAACCTTAATCATTCACTGTTCGTAGACGGGCTATAACGTGCTTTTGATAGGATGCATCGCTTACTTTGCACTCTCATTGCCGCATTTTGCGACAATGGTGGGGCGCTTCTTAGTTTAGGTGCTCTCATTGCTGCATTTTGCGACAATGGTGGGGCGCTTCTTAGTTTAGGTACTCTCATTGCTGCATTTTGCGACAATGGTGGGGCGCTTCTTAGTTTAGGCGATCTCATTGCTGCATTTTGCGACAATGGTGGGGCGCTTCTTAGTTTAAGTGCTCTCATTGCTGCATTTTGCGACAATGGTGGGGCGTTACTTGGTTCAGGCAGCGAATGGAGGTGCTTGGAATACAGTACACTGTCCAGGCATGTAGTATCGAAGTTGCGTCGGCTAACAATAGGGAGTTTTTTGGGGGAGGAGATATATAGATGTTGAAACACTGTGCAATTACAATCGCAGCTCTTTATGAAAGGGGTTGCAAAAACAAAAGGCGGTTGCTATAATGCAAATAAACCAAAACGTTTTGGAGAACGGGAGAAATAAGGATGACTACAATTAAAGATTTAGCTAAAGCGGCCGGAGTATCGATCACGACCGTCTCCCGAGCATTAAACGGCTATTCCGATGTCAGCGAAAAAACGAGAAGCCGCATAAAAAAACTTGCCGATGAAATGTCTTATCGACCGAATGCTCAGGCCCAAAGTCTTGTATTGAAAAAAACAAATACCATAGGCGTCATCATGTCGGATATTAAACGATCGAGCGCCAAAGACGCTTTCGCCTTTGAGGTGCTTTGCGGGATTAACGACCGTGCCAGCGAGTTGAATTACGATATTATTCTATTCAGTACTAACCCCAACAAACAGCTGAAAAAGACGTATTCGGATTTGTGCAGGGAACGAAATGTGGACGGGGCGATTCTACAGGGTCTAAGGATGAACGACCCTTATCTGAAGGAAGTTACTAATCAATCTCATTTTCCTTGTGTGTTAATCGATATACCTGTAGCTGGGGATTGGGTCGGTCACGTTACAACCGATAATGTAAACGGATCCAAAGAAGCGGTTCTTCATCTGATTGAGCTTGGGCACACGCGTATTGCGATGATCAACGGATATGATGAAGCATCCGTCAGCCGCGAAAGATTGTCGGGTTATATGCTTGCTTTGCAGGAGAAGGGAATCTCATACGATCCAGAGCTGGTGTACGATGGACGGTTCTCGGAAGAAGGCGGCATGGAGGCAATGAGTCACATTTTGGATCGGCATCCTGAGGTGACCGCTGTATTCTGTTCAAGCGACTTGATGGCTTTAGGAACCATGAGAACGTTGGAACTCATGGGACGTGCGGTACCCGAGTCGATGTCTATAGTCGGTTATGATGACATATTAATTGCTTCCTATAGCTCGCCCAATCTGACGACAGTTCGTCAGGAGAAATACGAATTAGGCTACCAATCCGCGCAGCTATTGATCGACATGCTGGAAGGGCGGCAGGTGCGGCACAAAGTCGTACTTTCCAACGAGCTTATCATACGGAACAGCACCGCCAAGTTGCTTTGAAAGGGTTTCATCCTGAATTATGAAAAGGCTTATTTTTTTGGGAATTATCCAAAACGTTTTGGATAATTGCTGGTTAACCATGATTTGAAGCATCCCTTTAGGGATCTTTAAATAAATAACTTGAACAAATGAAGGGGAGTCGTTCAAATGAAGAAAGGTTACAAAGCGTCGTTTATCCTTTGCATGGTTTTCATGGTGCTTTTGACAGCATGCGGCGGGAATAGCGGGAATAATGCGAGCGATGCACCTGCATCCAGCCCGGTTAAAGCGAGTGAACAACCACCGAAGGAAGAAACTCCGAAAGAAAAAGTTGTGCTGAACATTCCGCATTATAAAGCAGGACAAAATGTCGGGGGTAAATTCTTCTTGCCGCAGGTAGAGCGCTTTAACAAAAAGTACGAGGGGCAATACGAGATTAAGATCGAAGAGGTTCCGAACGACGCTTATAAAGAAAAAATAAAGCTGTTGTGGCAGCAAAATGAATTACCTGCCTTAATCGAAGGCGGAGACACGCAATTTATCGATCAGCTTATTGAAAAAGATGGAATTTACGATTTGAAGCCGTGGCTGGACTCCAAACCGGATCTGAGCAAGCAACAGATCCAGGATTCCGTCGCCTATAATACGAGAAATGGCAAAGTCTATACGATGCCGTTGTCGGTCATCCGCCCGATCGGTTTGTTCTACAACAAAGAGATGTTTGAAAAGGCGGGTATCACCAAACCGATCGCCCAAATGAACTTTCAAGAATTCGACGTTGCACTCCAGCAACTGAAGGACGCAGGCTTCACTCCGCTTTCGTTGATGACGGGCGAGAATGCCTGGACAACGATGCTGCTGGCTTCTTCATTCATGGCCAATGAACCGGGAGGTTCGGAAGTGCTGAAAAGCACCCGTGCGGACAAAGTGGTCGATTACAATGATCCTTTATGGATCAAAGCATTCGCTCAAACGCAAAAATGGCTTAAGGACTATACGACGAACAACGCAATCGGCGCCGGATATGCCGAAGCGGCCAACAATTTCTTGAACGAAAAAGTCGCGATCATTGCCAACGGTACGTGGATGGTCGGCGATTTCTCGGATGCAACCAAGGCGCCGGAAGGATTCGACAAGAAAGTGGGAGCATCCCTCTATCCAGGCGGCGTGGGAATCGCAACGACTGCTGAATATTCCTGGTGGATCCCGAGTGGGCTGAAGCAAGAAGAAACGGATGCTGCGCTGGCATTCCTGGAATTCATTAATTCGCCTGAAGAGCTGGAAGCCTATATGATCGCTGAAGGCGGTACTGCTCCGAATATCCAAGCGTCCGCTGATTTCGAATCGAAGCTGAATCCTATTCTGGCGGATATGAACCGCTCGGTTACGAACGATCTTAAGCTAATCGCGCAATCGTTCGGCAATGTTTGGCCGGATTTGATCGGCAGTACCGAGTTTGCTCAGCATTTGCCGCTTTTGGTTAAAGGTACTCTTACGCCAGAAAAATTCGCAGAAACCTTGACGCAAAAAGCAAGCAAATTTAAATAATATGCGGAAGAGCCTTCCATCTAAGGTGGGAGGCTCTATTCCCAAGAGGGGTGAGGAAATGAAGGATAGACGGAAAAAGTGGTGGATTGCAGGCTTTCTTGCGCCTACAATTCTCGTTCTCTGCTTTTTTTACATCGTACCCATCATTACCGTTTTTACAACCGGATTTACGGATTGGGATGGGTTCGGATCGCCTTCATTCAACGGACTGGACAATTATATCCACTTAATCACTTACGACAACACTTTTCTAATCTCGATGCGCAATTTGTTCTTATGGTCTCTGATCGCAGCAACGGTGCATGTGGGCTTCGGAACGCTGGTGGCTTTCATTATGTATAAAGGATATTTCGGGTGGCGGTTTGTCCGGGGCGTGTTTATGATTCCGATGATTATATCCGCCGCTGCATGGGCGATGATCTACAAAATTATTTTCAACGACGATATCGGGGTCATCAATAATTTCGTGCGGAGCATCGGATTTTCCGATTTTCATGTGAATTGGTTTTTCGAAACTCCGGCCGCCTTCTTTGCAGTGACGTTTACCTGGTTGTTCTATGCTGTATATGTGACCCTGATCGTATATAACGAATTGATGGCGATACCCAAAGAGGTTCATGAGGCGGCATTGCTGGACGGCGCGGGCGAATGGCAGATCACCAGATATATTAATTTGCCGCTCGTCAAGAACGCCATCGGCACCGGCATCATTTTATCCGTAACCGCCCGAATCGCCGGGTTCGAGGAAGTGGCGCTTACATCAGGCGGAGGTCCGGGAAACGATACGTATAACATTACGCTAATGCTATATGAGGGGCTGGTTAATTACAAATACGGGTACGCAAACTCGGCTGCGACGGTGATGATCGTTCTTGGCGTTATGGTTATGTTCGTGGTAAACCGGGTCTTTAAACTGAATGAAAAGATTTATTGAGGAGGTGTCCGGTTGATGAAAATCCGTTCCCGCGGCTTGGCGGTATATCTCTTTTCTTATGCGGTCATGCTGTTCACGGTTATGGTGTCGCTATTCCCTATTTTATGGGTCGTCGTGTCCTCCTTCAAAACGAACAAGGCAATACTTGGAGATCCATTCGCGCTGCCGACATCGATTAGTTTTAAGGCTTATGTAGACGTTTTTACGCAATACAACTTTTTGATCTACTTCAAAAACTCGATGATCATCGCGACTTCAGCAACGTTAATTGCGGTATTCATTTATGCCCTCGCGGCATATATTTTCGCGAAATTTGATTTCTTTGGAAAGAGCCTTCTGTTTATCCTTGCTACGATAACGTTGCTCGTGCCGGGATACGCTAGAGCCCAACCGATATTTACGATTGTGATGAAGCTGAATTTATATGATACCAAGACTGGGCTAGTGCTTGTGTATGCCTCTTTTGGGATGGCGCTTGCCTTGTTCATTCTGCGGGTTACATTTATGGCGATTTCCAAAGATCTCGACGAAGCGGCGATTATCGATGGCGCTAGCTTTTGGCGCGTCTTCTGGAGCGTGAATCTCCCTCTCGCCAAATCCGGCTTGGCAACCGCGGGGATCCTGATGTTTCTGGCGAACTGGAACGAATATTTCTATGCGCTGGTTTTGACATCCAGTAAGGACAACCGAACGTTGCCGGTCGCCCTTCAGTTTTTCAATGAAGCCTTCTCATACAACTATACCTACATGTTCGCCGCTCTTACAATGATTATCCTACCCGGCATCCTCATTTATTTACTGGTTCAGGAACAGGTTCAACAAAGCGTTGCGTCAAGCGGCGTAAAAGGTTAAGCAAACAATAACTCACGCGACTTACTATAATTATTGAGAGAATATGAGGTAAATGTATGGATTACAGAGTGATCAAGGAAAACGATCTTTTCTTACTAACCGATTATTCCGGAGACATATTCGAAAGCAATCACGGACATGGGCTGTACACTAAGGACACGCGTTTTCTCAGCCGGTTCTCTTTGACAGTAAACGGAGAAAGGCCAAGCATGCTGTCTTCCGAGGCGGATGAAAATTATATCTCGACAATAGTGCTGACTAACGTCGAGACGAAAATTGACGATCAGATTACATTATGGCCGCAATCCATAGAGATCGAGCGGACGCGTTTCATCTATAAAGACATTCTCTATGAGACAGTGAAGGTGACTAACTTTAATCCGCATCGGGAAAGCTTCGACGTGACATTGGTCTTTGACGCCGATTTCCGCGACATGTTTATCGTCCGCGGGTTTCAGAACGGCAATGTCGGGAATAAGAAAGGCGTACTCCAGGAAGCGGCCGGATTTGAAATCGGATATGACGGTGCGGACAGCTTGGAAAGAAAGCTTCTCGTGGAATGGACTGTCGAGCCGTCAAATATTCAAATAACGGACGACGGTGTCGAGGTAACCTATCATCTGAATTTGGATTCAGCCCAGTCGCAATCACTCGATTTCTTTATCGTACCGGTGATCGGCGACCAGAAGCCCGAGCGGTACTCTCGCGACATCGCCATCCACGAGCTTCGCAGCTCCTACGCGGATTGGGAGAATGAATCGACCGCCATGGAAAGCGATTATCCACTGTTCAATCGCCTATTTAACCAAGGCTTGCAAGATATCCGAGTATTGCTAACGGATTTGGGGTTCGGTCGTTTTCCAGTAGCGGGTTTACCATGGTTTGCTGTTCCTTTCGGCAGGGACAGCCTTATCGCAGCAATGCAAATGCTGCCGATTCATCCTGAGATCGCCAAAGGTACCATCCTTACGATGGCCCGTTATCAGGGGGAGAAGGCTGACGGATGGCGCGACGAGCAGCCTGGTAAAATTATGCACGAGCTGCGCAGCGGAGAGCTTGCGAATACGAATCAGATTCCGTTTACGCCTTATTACGGTTCAATTGATTCAACGCCGCTGTTCCTCGTCCTGATCGGGGAATATGTGAAATGGACGAATGATACGGCGCTTCTTGAAGCCATGCTTCCGCATATCCGCCGCGCGTTGGAATGGATCGACAAGTACGGCGTACGCGAAGGCAGCGGGTTTGTATCGTATGTTCGGGAATCTGCCAAAGGCATTTCGAACCAGGGCTGGAAGGATTCCGGAAATTCTATTGTACATCGGAGCGGCGACTATGCGGCGGCACCGATCGCGCTTGTTGAAGTACAAGGATATGTGTATCAAGCGAAAACGACGTTGGCGGAGTTGCTCTGTACTCTGAAGGAAATGTCGGGAGCTATGGATTGGGAGGATTGGTCTCTCCGGCTGAGCTCCGAAGCGGAGAAGCTTCGGGAGAGTTTCGAACAGTTTTTTTGGGTCGAGAGCGACCAATTCTATGCGCTTGCACTTGACGAAGAAGAGAAGCAAGTGGAGACGGTCACTTCCAATGCGGGCCATGTCTTAATGTCGGGCATGCTCATGCCGGAAAGGGCAGCGGCGGTAGCGAGAAAGCTGGTGTCGAAGGAATTGTTCAGCGGTTACGGAATTCGTACGATGGCCGAGGGCGAGAAGGCATACAATCCGATGAGCTACCACAACGGAAGCATCTGGCCGCATGACAACTCATTATGCTTGATAGGGCTCAATGAGCAGGGGTTCCAAGCTGAAGCTCGAATCGTCATGGAAGGTTTGCTCCAAGCGGGTGGACATTTCGAGAACAACCGTTTGCCGGAATTGTATTGCGGTTATTCCTCACAGCGGGGTACTCCGGTACGTTATCCAGTTGCGTGCTCTCCGCAGGCATGGGCGGCGGCGACTCCGCTTGTATTTATACCTGTTATGCTAGGTCTCCGGCTAGATCATGCGAACAGCCGAATTTTTCTCTCGCCCAACCTTCCGGAAGGAATGAATATATTGTCCGTACAGAGAATGAGGCTCGGAGGCAGCCGTTTGGATGTGAACGTGAGTCGTAACGGGGAGGTCTATACGATAGATGTGTGTTCCAATACAACGGGGTGGACGATCGAGTAGTTAATGCTGCACACATCAATGGCTCGTGCTAGCTATCGGTTTCCTTAAACGGAACATATAGTTCTAATAATGAAGGGGCTGTCCCGTAGGTTGTTAAAGACCTGACGGGACAGCCCCTTCTCAATTAACGAGAAGGTTTAACGTGGTGTGAAGCTCACGAACTTTTTCTTGAAGGAAAATAAATAGGATACTAAGAATTTAAAGAATGATTTTTCTAGGCTATGTGGAGTAACATAAATAAGAAATATTAAACGAGAATAATTTCTCTTCGATGACTAGAATTTAAATGGATATATCGTACGATTAAATGGGTTTGGGGAGGAGATAAGCATAATTGAAGCCAATCATTCAACTACTGCATTTTGGCTATCATCAGACGATGAGCTGCATATTTCCTGTAGCGATCTTTGGAACTTTAGCTCTCTCTAACGTAATAGCAGTACCTTTCATTCATCGTTATGATGCCATTTTACTTATACTGCTTGGAGTGCAATACTTCATGTACCGCAGCGGATTAGAGACACGTGATGAAATCAAGGTAATCTGTATATTTCACTTAATTGGATTGTTGCTGGAGTTATATAAGGTATATATGGGATCATGGTCATATCCTGAGCCTGGGTATACGAAATTGCTCGGTGTCCCGCTCTATAGCGGATTTATGTATGCAAGTGTAGCGAGCTTTATGTGTCAGGTGTGGCGGAGACTGCGGATGGACATGACCGGCTGGCCTGGGATTAGGTCTTCGGTGCTGCTAGGAGGAGCAATCTATTTCAACTTTTTCACACATCATTTTATTCCCGATTTTCGTTGGTGGTTGACGGCGCTTGTGTTTATTATCTTCTGGAAAACATGGATCATCTATCGGGTACGGACTATAACTTATCGAATGCCCTTAACTCTCGCTTTTTTTATTGTAGGTTTTTTCATCTGGTTAGCAGAAAATATAGCCACATTTTTTGATGCTTGGAAATACCCTGATCAGCACCAAACCTGGCAACTGGTTAGTTTCAGCAAGATCAGCTCATGGTTCCTTCTGATAATCATTAGCGTCATCATCGTTGCCCAACTTAAATATGTTAAAGCTAGTCGGACAAGAATCGATTCATAATCCTATTAAGATTAATTTAGTCTCGACTATTGACTCACGACGCCGTTGTAACTATAATGAATACAACGGTGGTGATACAATTGAAGCAAATCAGTACGCGCTTTTCCATTGCTGTGCATACCCTTTCCCTAATTGCTTTCAGTCCGAATTGTACCGGGGACTTCATCGCGGGCAGTGTTAATACAAATCCCGTTGTTATCCGGAGAATTATGGGTATGTTGAAGAAGGTGGGGTTAGTGGATGTGCGTCCAGGGGTAGGAGGAGCTTCTTTGCTCAAGGATCCCAGCCAGATTACACTCCTTGATGTTTATCGGGCTGTAAATGCAACAGAGGAGAACCAACTATTTCGCATACACGACCCCAACTTTGCTTGCCCGGTCGGGCGGAATATCGAGCAAGTGCTTCAAGCGGAATTAAAAGACGCTCAATCCGTTTTGGAACAGAGACTGGCACAAACGACGTTAGACCAACTGATCGGAAAGTTCAAATAAATAAAAGCTCTTTCTAGAGCTCTTATTTTATACATTTGTTGTAACAATATTTGTTATAACAAGATATGCTACAACCAAAAATGGAGGAATCGGCAATGAAAATGTTAGTTACTGGGGCAACAGGGAAACTGGGAACGAAAGTGGTAGAGACGCTATTGAAATCTGTACCGGCGAGTCAGTTGGCTGTAAGTGTTCGCAATCCTGAGAAAGCGGAAGGTCTTCGCGCTCTAGGAGTAGACGTCAGGCAAGGAGACTTTGACCTTCCGGAAACCTTGGATGCGGCCTTTGCAGGTATTGACCGGTTATTGATCATTTCCGCGGACGGAGACACTGAAACCAGAATCCGTCAGCATACGAATGCGGTAGAAGCGGCTGCGCGTGCAAAAGTTGGCTTCATCGCCTATACGAGTGTGGCGAATGCAAGTGAAACCAAGCTGTTACTTGCTCCACCGCACCAAGCCGCGGAAAAAGCCATTCTGAAAACCGGTATTCCTTACTCGTTCCTGCGCAATAACTGGTACCTGGAGAACGAGATCTCGAGTATTCAAGGTGTGCTGGCAGGAGCCCCTTGGGTGACGTCTGCGGAATCCGGCAAGGTGGGCTGGGCCCTGCAGCAGGAATATGCGGAAGCGGCTGCAGCCGTTCTGGCAGGGAACGGACATGAGAATACAACCTACGAATTATCCGGCAAACTGCTGACACAGGAAGAACTGGCGTCAGCGCTCGGCACTGTTTTAGGTAAGGAAGTTCCTGTGCACCAGGTGGACGATGCCGCCTATGCAGACATCATGAAAAGTGTGGGTGTACCGGACTTCGTCATTCCGATTATTGTAGGAATCCAGCAAGGCATTAGGGAAGGTACCTTGGAAATCGAGAGCAACGATTTCGAAAAGTTGCTCGGCCGGCCGTTAACGCCAATTAACCAAGCTCTGAGTCAACTTGTAAGCGGGATTTCCTAAACAACGAGTGGAGCTCCATGAGCACCGACCTTTCTGCAAGCAAGAGAGGTCGGGTTTTTACTATAGAAAGCAGGTAAAGGTAATGAGTGACAGATTTTTTCCGATTGCTGTGGAATCACCTCTTGACCTAGAGTGCACTCTAGGGTTTACGATTGGAGTGTGCCTAATTTATAAACAACACGCAAAAAAAATCGGGAGGTAATAGTATGTCTAATCAAAGTGTTTCAGCTGCACCTTCGGGTACCTTTGCCATTGGAGGAGATTTGCCGGTTCATCGCCTAGGTTATGGTGCGATGCAATTAACCGGGCCGAATGTGTGGGGTGACCCACGCGATCCGGATGAAGCCGTAAGAGTTCTCCGTCGCGCTGTGGAGCTTGGTGTGAATTTCATCGACACGGCTGATGCATATGGCCCATTCGTTACCGATCATCTCATCAAAAAGGCTCTTCACCCATATGCCGACGGTGTTATCATAGCCGCGAAAGTAGGCCTTACGCGACCCGGACCTAATGATTGGATTCCGGTTGGCCGTCCTGAGTACTTACGCCAACAGGTTGAACTTAATCTTCGCCACCTCGGACTAGAACGGATTGACTTATTACAATTGCACCGCATCGACCCTAAAGTTCCACTCGCCGAGCAGCTTGGTGCACTGTTGCTTTTACAACAAGAAGGCAAGATCCGGCATATCGGACTAAGTGAAGTAAGCGTGTACGAATTGAAAGCCGCGAGTGAAATCGTAAAAATCGTTTCTGTGCAAAATATGTACAATCGTGCTAAACGCGACGCAGAGCCGGTTCTTGATTACGCCGAAGCAAACAATATTGCATTTATACCTTGGTTCCCGTTGGCAACAGGCGCATTGGCCAAGGAAGGCGGCCCTCTTGATGCGATGTCAAAGCAGCATGGCGCAAAACCGTCCCAACTAGCACTTGCTTGGTTGCTAAAGCGTTCGCCGGTCATGCTGCCTATCCCCGGAACATCGACAGTTGCTCATCTGGATGAGAACATCGGTGCGGCCGGAATTGAGCTTAGCGACAAGGACTTCAAAACGCTGTCTAATGCGGTTTAAGGATAATCTGACGATTCGCCGTAATCGTAGAGCTAGGTTCTTGTCCTATCCTTGAGCTTGATAAGGCAAGTCTTACCCGTACAAATCACGGAATTGCTGGGGCGTTAATCCGGTCATCCGATGAAACAGGCTGATAAAATAGCTGCTTTGGCTAAATCCCGACTCATACGCGATTTGCTTAATGGCGAGCGGAGTAGATACCAGAAAGTTCTTGGCCAGCAAGATGCGGCATTCCGTTAAGTAGTGCGTCGGTGACTTTCCTACAGCATCTCGAAAAATACGGGTAAAATGGTACGGACTATAACCGGCTTTGTCGGCAATTGACGTCAAATTCAAATTCTTTGCACAGTTGGCGCGAATATAGTCGGCGACTTCGAACATCTTCTCGCGGGTACCGCTCCTCGCCAGCCGGCGATGGCGTCCGGCATTATACAAGAGTGCGGCAAGCACCTCGTACAGCGACGCTGATATGGCCGGCTCGTTCGCACTCTCAAATGCCCCGGATAACCGGGTTAACCTCTCCAACGCCTGCTCTACGCGAATGCGCTGCTGCGCAAGCGTAAACAGCCAAACCTCACCCCGACCTTTACCTTCCAACAGCGGCTCGATCCCATTCCATGCAAAATGCACCCAGCGTACATCCCAAGGATCCTCCGGATCTGTCCCATAATCCTGGCTCTCGCCGGGTCCGTACAGAAAACCCGAGCCAGCCGGCAATTCCTGCCGTTCTCCTTCGGCCATCACATATCCTTTGCCCGATACGATGATATGCAGATTGTATTCATTTAACATCCCGGCCGGTCTCCGTTCGCGGTGCTCGGGATCAAGATAATAACGGCCGCATGATTCCGGATAGCAGACATAATGCAAATAGCTGGGCTGCGGTAAATAAATATGTTCCCTCACGATGCCTCACCTCGATTTGAAATTCATTTATCACATTCGCAATATATTGATATCATTCGCAAGATCCCATTATTTACTCTATATCAATTTCAGATAAAATAAAAGAAAGAGAGAAATATATTCGCAATAATTTATCACTGAACCATATCAGGAGGATGCAAAATGGCAAAGTCGTTAAAAGAAGAGGTTGTCCAGCTTGGAGTTTGCTACTATCCAGAGCATTGGAAGGAGACGTTGTGGGAGGATGATTACCGCCGCATGCGGGAGCTCGGCTTCTCCATCATCCGCGTAGCCGAATTCGGTTGGGCGATCATGGAGCCGGAGGAAGGCGTTTTTCGGTTCGATTTGTTCGAAAGGGCGCTTGACTCCGCTCACCGCCATGGTCTCAAAGTCATTCTGGGTACACCTACGGCTACGCCTCCGGCTTGGCTGACACATCGATATCCGGAAGTACTGAACGTCTCTATGGAAGGTATCACTTACCGACACGGCATGAGGCGGCATTACAATTACAACAGCCCCGTCTACAAGCAGCTTTGCGCACGGATCACTAGGAAAATGGCTGAGCATTTCAAGGACCATCCGGCGGTTGTCGGCTGGCAAATCGACAACGAGCTGAACTGCGAGATGCACGTGTTTTATTCAGACGCCGACCACACAGCATTCCGTGAATGGCTGCAGCGCAAATACGGCTCCCTCGACGCTCTCAATCAGGCGTGGGGAACCGTCTTCTGGAGCCAAACTTACACGGCATGGAAGCAGGTGTTTCTTCCGAGGCCGACGCCTTCAAACTCCCCGAATCCGCACCAGGCACTGGACGAGAAGCGGTTCATCTCTCACAGCGCAATCGAATTCGCCCGCATCCAGGCTGATATTCTTCGGGAGGTCGTAGGATCGAAGCACTGGGTTACGACCAACGGAATGTTCGGACATCTCGACAATCACCGGCTCACGGAGGAGCTTCTGGATTTCTACTCTTATGACTCGTATCCGCAGTTCTCATCGATTCATCCGGATGCGGGTCCCGAACCGATGCTGGACCGCATGTCGAGTTTGTATTTGAGCGGGGTACGCTCGATATCTCCGAATTTTTGCATCATGGAGCAGCAATCCGGACCGGGAGGATGGGCCAACCGGTTTGCGATGCCTTCGCCGAAGCCCGGCCAAATGCGGTTATGGACGTATCAATCGATCACCCATGGCGCGGACATGCTGCTTTATTTCCGCTGGCGCACGGCCACAGTCGGCACTGAAATTTATTGGCACGGCATCAACGATTATCATAACCAGCCGAACCGTAGAGTGCTCGAGGCCGCACGCATCGGCCAAGAGCTGCAACGGGTTGGCGGAAGACTGGCGCAAAGCCGATACGAAGCGAGCATCGCCATCGTTGATGATTATGACAACAGATGGGACGGGGAGCTCGATGTCTGGTACGGCCCGCTTGTCGGACGAAGCACGAACGCCTGGTTCAAAACATTGCAGCGGGAACATATTGCCGCTGATACGTTAACTTTAACGGGTCAGACGCCGCTTGACGAGTTGCAGCGTTATCAAGTGCTGGTGTATCCTCATCCGGCCATTATGACGGAGGCCGCAGCAACGTTGCTCCGCTCCTATGTTGAGGCCGGCGGCATCGTATTGTTCGGAGCCCGCACCGGATACAAGAATGAGCATGGGCATTGCCGAATGATGCCGTTGCCGGGCCTCGCCGCTTTCCTGTGCGGAATTACGGTCGAGGATTTCACGATCCTCAATGGGACCGCAGTGGCGCCGGCGCTGCGCTTTGTTGACGAAGAAGGCGGAGATGAAACGTTAGCAGCCGCTGCCCTCACCGCCGATGGCTTTAACGATATTTTGCGGGTCGAGGCGAGCAGCGTGAAGGTGATCGCCGAATATGCTTCCGACTATTACGCCGGGAAGCCTGCCTTGACCGTTAACGAGCTGGGTAAAGGGCGCGTTTACTATTACGGAGCCGCCTACAATGAAGCGGTCGTACGCAAGCTATTGCCAGAGCTTGGTTTGCGGAAGACGGCAGACGACGTCGTTCGCGCACCCGCCGAGGTAGAGCTGGCTGTCCGACGCCATCCGGCTACTGGCGAAGCCTTTATATTCGCGCTCAACTATTCGGGACATGCGGTAACGCTGCAGTTGCAGCGTAAGTCGGTCGATTTATTGAGCGGCAACTCCCTGGAGGGAGACGTGGAGCTGGAGCCGTACGGTGTGCTGGTGCTAAACTGATAAGTGCATAATTAGCTATACATTGATTTTCTCAAGCTCAAAGACCCCGTATAAATGCGGGGTCTTTGAGTTTTATGATAAGTGCGGGGATAATCGTATAGCAAACCGATTAGCGCGTTATTAGGATGATTCTACGAACGAGCTAGAATGATTGTGTCGGTGATTACTCGTACTCTACATAAGAAACAGAGCTTTCGGAAAATGTAATTTACTTAGATGTATATCTGCCACTAATCTTATTGCATTTTTCTGTATTTGGAGATATAGCGGAAAATCTACTTCTAATTCAATGCCAGCAACCTGAATCGGCTTATATAGATCGTAATACAGGTACTTTTGCCGCTAATTGCTCTTTTAACCGTTTTTTGAAGCAATTAGAGGTAGAAATAAAACTAACATCGAAGTAGGGTAGCCCTAAGAAAGGTTTGAAACGGGGATGTGAATTAGCGAATGCATCGCCTTGTTGAAGTAAAAAGATTCTATCTTTTAGTAAAGCGATTACATTTTTCGACAGCTAAGAAAAGCGTATGATTATAAATGTAAGCGGTTAACTAAAGAACAGGGAGGCAAAGAAATGAAGTTGTTCAATAAGGTGGCAAGTTTGAGTTTGGCTGTTGTCCTAACGGCGACGCTTGCCGCATGCGGCAGTACGAAAACCGAAAACCAAAACCCAGCAGTTTCCCAATCGCCAGCGGCTACCCAAAGTCCTGCTGCTGATGAGAAAATCAAGATCACGATGTGGTCGCAGTTTTCCGACCCTAACTCCAAGGACGGAGGATTTATCGGCTTTTACAAAGCGTTGGAAGCGACGAAGGCCAAGTTCCCCAATGTAGAAATCGATCATACGGGTATCGGCGGAGAAGCATATAAAACCAAGGTAAAAACGGCTTCAGCCGCAGATGAATTGCCCGATATTTTCTTTTCCTGGGGAGGAGGGTTTGCTGAGCCATTTGTCGCTGCGAACAGGATTTTGCCATTAGATGATCTTGTGAAAGACGGAACAATCGACAAGCTGGTTCCAGGAACTACGGACAACTTCACCTTTGACAATAAGCTTCACGGTCTTCCTACCAATATCGATACGGCTAACCTTTATATCAACACGGAACTGTTCCAAGCCGCAGGCGCTAAAATTCCTGCCACTTGGGATGACCTAATGGCTGACATTAACATTCTAAAGGACAAGAACATTACGCCTATCGCACTTGGGGGTAAAGACAGGTGGCCGGCTATGTTCTGGAACTCCATATTGGACATCCGGATGGGGGGAACAGCTGCCGTCAATGCTGCCTTAAATAAGACGGGATCTTTCAACATTCCGGAATTCCAGGAAGCCAGCCGCAAATACAAGGAACTGTTTGACTCCGAGGCATTCGGGGATAATCCATTAGGGACTTCCTATGACGAGTCGATCAATATGTTTTTAACCGGCAAAGCCGCCATGTTGTACATGGGAGCTTGGGTGAACGGACAGATCAATGCACCGGACTCTCTGGTTAAAGGTAAGGTCGACGTCGTGAAATTCCCGACGCTTCCAGGAGGGAAAGGCAACGCCGATGAATGGCATGGCGGTTCCGGCGCAACCTTCTTTATTAATGCCAATGTAGAAAATAAGGATCGCGTGTGGGAAGTCTACAAGTATTTTATGGAAACGATGGCCAAAGAAGTATTTATTGCGGGTTCCGGGTCCTCGGCATGGAAAGGCGATCTAGGCGACACCTCCAAGGTTGATCCGTTAGCGATTAAGATTGGCCAACTTTCTGCTAATGCAACCGGCTTCTCTTACTGGTGGGATCAGATGTTGTCCGGTAACGATACGGAGTCTATGTTCGGTTCACTGATAAAGTTTAGTGCAGGAAAAATATCCCCGGAGGAATTTAACCAAGAACTGCAGAGCAAGATTAATCCTGGTAAATAGTAGATAATACGGATACGAACGAACTGGCGCAATGAAAACTTCCGCCAGTTCTATTAGGAGGATAGGGGACCATGCAACAAGTATTTGGCAATAAGAAAGCGATTGTCGTCTTCGTACTGCCTGCACTACTATTGTTCATATTTGTAGGTTTTATTCCGATTATCCAATCCGTTTATTACAGCATGTTGGATTGGGACGGAATCGGCAATGGGAAATTCGTGGGATTTGCGTTGTATAAGGATCTTCTTATTAACGATACTTATGACTTGCAATTTTTTCACTCTGTTTGGAATACGTTTTATTTGGCTATTTTGTCGGTCTGTCTGCAGATCCCCTTCGCATTCATTTTGGCTTTCATTCTTGGCAGGGGAATCAAGGGGGAGAAATTTTATCGGACTTTATTCTTTATCCCCGTCACGATTTCTTCAGCTGTAATCGGACTTATGTTCTTGTCCATTCTAAATCCGAACTACGGACTTTTGAATGCGATCTTGGAGAGCTTGGGACTGGGCGCATGGGAACGTGATTGGCTGACGGACGAAAAAACGGCGTTATCAAGCATTATGCTGCCGGCAGTTTGGCAGTGGGTTGGTTATTACATGCTTCTGATGTATGCAGCTATAAAAGGGATATCAGAGGAGATTTTTGACGCCGTTAAAATAGATGGAGCATCCATTTGGCACACCCTATTTTCTATTGTCATTCCGTTAATAACCCCGATCATTAAGGTTTGTGTCGTTTTTGCCGTAATTGGGTCCCTTAAATTTTTCGACTTGACCTATATTATGACAAACGGGAATTCATTACCGGTAACAGACGTTCCTAGCACTCTCATGTACTCTACCATCTTTAAGAGAAACATGTTTGGATATGGCAGCGTTATGGCTGTCTTTATGGTAGTAGAATGTCTTGTTTTTTATTATGTGCTGCAACGATTGTTCAGGACGCGGGAAGAGGGAGGAAGGTAAGTCATCATGACACATAAATGGAATTGGAAAAGACCCGTCCTCCAGCTGTTTCTAGTCGCCTTTGCGATCATTCAATTTTATCCACTTCTCTGGTTGGTATTGAATTCATTCAAATCAAATATCGAAATAACCGGAAGCAATGTGATGGGACTGCCGGCTAAATGGATGTTTTCAAATTATGAATACGTTTTTACGAGCGGTGCGCTGGGAAGGAACTTCTTGAATAGTTTATTTTATACCGGGATAACGGTAATCGCTTCGGGATTGTTAGCCGCAATGGTATCTTACGCTGTCACCCGGATGAGATGGAAGCTTAGCAAAATCGTACTCGCCTTTTTTATGTCAGGGTTGATGATTCCAGTACATGCAACATTGTTGCCTGTGTTTCTCATTTTAAAGCAAACTCATCTGCTGAATACGCCATGGGCGCTGATTATACCTTATACGGTGACCGCCATTCCGAGCGCCATGTTCATCATGGCAGGATTTTTTTCAAGCCTCCCCCGGGAATTGGAAGAAGCCAGCGTCGTTGACGGTTGTAATATATACCAAGTCTTTTTTAGGATCATGCTGCCCTTAATCAATCCAGCGCTCGTCTCGGTGTCGATCTTTACTTTCCTTGCTGCATGGAACGAATTGATGTTCGCGACTATCTTTATCAACAAATCGAGTTTGATGACGATAACCGTGGCCATCAATTCACTTCGAGGACTGCACATGACCGAGCACGGTCCGATCAATGCCGGCATGGTAATCGCAACGATTCCCACAATTCTCATGTATGTGTTATTAAGCAAGCAGGTGCAAAAGAGTATCGTCGCAGGAGCGATTAAGGGCTAGTACCGCGGTGATCATGCTATAATAAATGGGGAACCTCTGGTATAAGAGCAGGTAGACTTCCAATCGGACAGAAGGTGGTTTCAGCGGTGAAATTCACCAAGATAAGAACACAAATGATGTCCTACTATATTCTACTACTCACGATCTCTTTGCTTATCAGCGGCGTCTTGTATCAAAAGTTCAACCGTAGTCTTGTTGATGATAAGATTGCGGAAGTCTCCGAACAAAGCTTATACGCAATTCAGTCCAATTTGAATTCTCTGTTTGAGAGTATCTCAAAATATTCCCAAAGGGTGATTGCAAGCAGCGATATTCAGGAAATCTTAAAGTCGGACTTATCAAATGATGAATATGTTTATTCGAATAATAGGATTCAAAAAGTATTAAACGAGATTTTCCTTGCAGAGTCGAATGTAGCCTCCGTATATTTGTTCCGCAACGACGATTTATATTATTCCTTGGAACTTCAGCAGCTAGGAATTCATGCTGCAAGTATCAAAACCGCTTCTTGGTATCAAGACGCGGTACAAAAAAATGGCGGTCGGATGTGGAAAATCAATGCAGGCGGAATCCTGAATACCCAGGTGAATGGGGAACAATATCTTACTTTAATTCGTACGGTAAACGATTTGAATACAGCCAAACAAATAGGCGTGGTTATGATTAACGTTCCTATATCAAAAATAAAAAGTCTCAACGAGCATTCCATTGACGGCAAGAAAACGGATCTCATGGTAGATCGGGATGACGACACTCTGTTGATCCCATTCGAAACTCCGGAGCTTCAGCAGTTTGCGGAATCGGTAGAGTTTCAATCTCATACTTCAGGTACCTTCATCAAAACCATAGCCGGAAAAAGATACATTTTCGATAAGATGGAGGCCGGTGGTTGGCGCTATGCAACCGCACTCTCCATGAGCGAATGGACGAATCCCTACAAGGCTTTTAATCGGGTTTTAATCCCAATCGTCGCCTTTAATTTTGTTTTTATATTTATAGGATTCATTTGGATAACCAGGTCCATTATTTACCCCATATTAAGTTTATTAAGATCGATGAAAAAAGCAGAGATAGGCGATTACCAACAAGTCTTATTACAACCAAAATCGAGTGAAATCCGGCAGCTTCAAGATAGATATAACCGAATGATTGCAACAATTGAACAATCGTTGGAGCGTGTGAAAGAGGAGCAAACGCTTCGGCGAAAACTGGAGCTTGATATATTGCATCAGCAAATCAAACCGCATTTTCTGTACAATGCCTTAGAGTCTGCAGGGTACTTGGCTTTGGCAGGCGAAAGGGAAGAAACCTATCGTCTTATTACAGCGTTGGCCCAATATTACCGATTTAGTTTAAGCAAAGGAAATGAAATTATTTCGCTTAAAGAGGAATTTGAAATCGCGAAGAACTATTTGACGATTCAGCATATGAGATACCCTGGCATGTTCAATGTAAATTATGAATTAAATGATGCTTTGGAAACCTATCCTGTTCCCAAGCTGTCCATTCAACCGCTTGTTGAGAATGCCCTTTACCATGGAATCCGGCCTATGGGTCAGCCCGGAACGATTACAATCTCGGCATTCTCTTCAGGTAAATCGGTCATCTTGTCCATTGAGGATGATGGTATAGGCATCTCCGAAGAAAAGCTGGAATTCATGGAAGAGGAGCAGCTCTTTCATAATGCTGCAAGCTTCGGGTTGCGGGGAACGATAACGAGACTTAAGCTTTTTTACGGGGATGGCATGTCCTATTCGATTTGCAGTTCACCAGGAAACGGAACGTTAATCAAAATCGAAATACCCTACATGGAGGATTTTGAGTGGAAAAAGGAAGGATAACAGCAATTGTCGTAGATGATGAAGTCAATACAAGAAAGCTCCTTCAAATTCTCTTGGATTGGAATTCCCTTGGGATTGAATTTATTGGCGAGGCGGCTAACGGGAATGAAGCGCTGGATTTGATAGATGCTTTAAAGCCAAACATAGTCTTTACGGATATTAATATGCCATACATGGACGGGTTGGAATTGGCGAGGCTTGCGAGAGAAAAAGATCCGTTCATTAAGGTTGTGATTATAACCGCCTATCCGGAGTTCGAGTATGCCAAGCAAAGCGTCAGAATCGGTGTCCATGATTTCTTGTTAAAGCCCATTCAACCAGATGTACTCAGAAAATTGGCTTATGCCTTGAAAGAAGCGATTGAGAAGGAGACGGCCCATTGGAACGAGTATCGTAAAATCAAGACAGAGCTGCTGGAAAATACTCTTGAGCTTAAAGAAAAATTTTTATTAGATTTGTTAGTAGGTACCTCTAATCTTGATCAACTGAATCGGAGATTCGAATACTTTTTTGGAGAGCCGTTTCATACGAGCTGTTCCGTTGCAGTGCTGGATGTTCATAACGAACCTAACGGAGAAGAGGAGAAAAATCTAATCCTCAGTATGGGCTGTAAGCGGGTTGTGGAATTCCTTGTACATGAGCGTGAGGGGGTTAATGTGTTTCATGACAATAGCGGACGGGTTGTGATCGTAAGCTGGGGTACAGCGCGTGAATTGGAGTTGATCGGGGAACAGGCCATTCGTGCCACCAAGGATAGAATCGGCTGTCATACGACTGTAGGAGTTGGAAGCGTTTACGACAAGCTCGATCGAGTGAAAGACAGCTACAAAGAGGCACTGGAAGCTCTACGATATGGAAAATTATACGGCGGGAGCCAGGTCATTTCGTTTGGAGAGGACATTCGGCTTGTCGATACTGCCTTGGATTTGAAATTGACCGAGATGGAAGAGATTATTTTTTTCATTAAAACGGGAATAAAGGAACAAGCCGTTCACTCCATCGATAAGCTCTTTCTTTCTTTAGCCTCTACCCGCGGAGCGACGATAGAACAAGCATACTCGCTTGGTGTCCATTTCCTTTCATTGCTTATACTCGCTATGTCGGAATTGGGCTTCTTCCAGCTGCGTACGGACTTGTTAAACGGTGCTCTATATAATCGAATGTTCGGATGCCAAACATTTAGTGAATTAAGACTTCTGTTGTCCGAATTGGCTGAGGAAGCCGCGGATTATATTAAGGGTACTAGAAACAAAAAAACGAGTAGGATCATTGATGAAGTGCTTGCTTATCTTATGCAAGAATTCCGTAACCCCGAAGTTTCGCTCACGTCTGTTTCGCAAAGGTTCCATCTTAATTCGAGCTACTTAAGCAGGATTTTCAAACAGGAAACGGGGCAGGGTTTCACCGATTATTTGCTTAAACTTCGTATTGATGAGGCCGTTACACTTATGAATGAAACGGATTGGAAAGCTTATCAGATTGCGGAGAAGGTAGGAATCAAGGATCCTTATTACTTCAGCCACCGCTTTAAGAAAGTGACGGGGGTCTCCATTCAAGAATACAAGAGAGCTTCACAAAAGTGAGACAGCCTGATTCATCCGGCTGGTTTTTTGCGGAACCTGCACCTTTATCTGTACCAGATAAAGGAGTTATAATCCGAGATGACCCGTTCACATCGCCGGCCGCTGGCTGGAAGTGGTGCAGAATAGCCCGCTCGCCATTCGATAATAGTGGTTATCTCTGTTTTCGGACAATGATATTAGAATTGATGGTGTTTACATCCCAGTTTCCAACAGAAAACAGTCTGAACAGTGGTACATAGAGCACCTTGGGTTAGAGAACGGGGGGGGATTATTTACTTGCGGGTAAGCAAGAAGTTTTCCTGCGTGAACGATTAGACGAGCAAGTTCTAACTTTTCGGACAAACCAATGGCTGGATAGTGGGGAAAGCTATGAAATGCCTGTTGTCTGTTTTCGAACTTCCGATATTGCTGGACTTTATGAGCATGTCCGCTCTAACGGCATACGTGTCGGAGAAATAATTATACATAGCTGGTTCAGAGAATTTGATTTTTATGACCCGGATGGCAACAAGCTAAAAGTTTGGCAGCCGAACGAGTAGCATTTGAATCACATGATCATTAACCTAACGGGCAGTTATGTGAAACATATTCCAACAAAAAGTTGATAAAAAAAGACATAAAGACTCTTGAGAAATTCTGTATAATGTTAATAAGAACTGTGATTGGGGGAGTAATATACTTGGCCGAGAATGCTAGAAAACAAAACGAGCAAAATCAACTCGACTTGAAAGTATCAGAGGGGTATAAACCCCATGTAGTTCCAAATGCATTAAAAGTGATAGATGGTAGTATTAAAACATATAAGGAGGCTTCTGAGATGGTGAAACAGGATATTGGAACACCGATAAAACCGATTGTTCCTGCTGTTTTTGTCTATGTCACTGATGTGAAGAAATCAATCGATTGGTACTGCAAAGTACTCGGTTTACCGATTCCTGATACAGACCGAACCGATATTCATATTTTCGGTTTGGGGGAGAGTCAGTGTTCAAATATATTTTTACGCCGTGTAGATAAAGTAGAACCTACAACCCAACCTCTCTTTAGTTTGGATGCACCGAATATAGAAGAAACATATCAATTCCTACATAAATTAAACATCGTTATTGAGCATAAGGACGATGAGGTTATCTGGTTTAAAGATCCTGATGGGAATGTTTTAATGGCATGCTCAATATGATTAGAACGTATTTGTTCAAGTATTGCGGATGAATATGCCATGTGACACACTTTGTTAACGGAAACGATAGTGCAGGAGCTTGCCTCATGGCAGCTCCTATTTTGTTTATTAAAGTAGACGGGCAGGAATGTTCAATAGGATTGAAGGCAAAGAGGTGGAATATACTTACGTAAGAGGAGGAAGAATTATGTCACTCATAATGAAAATTCAATATTTAATCATCATCTTTATACCTGTCTCGGTTCTATTTTCGATAATAAACTTCAGTGCTTACCTTAAGGGGAGCATGCCAAGTATTTCACAAGCACTTTCCTCAATGTTTTATATTCTCCTCTGGTTTTTATGTACATTTTTTATGAACAATAAGAACATAGGGATCAAAGCTTCCTCTTGGTTTTGGGGTGGAGGAACTTTATTGTTAATCGTAGGTTACTTGGGCAACTTAGGTTTAATAAGCATACCAGCACTCTTCATCTTCGCTGGTCCACTGTACGGGTTAAGATATTTCATCGAAATGCCGTCAGACATCTATTTTGCCCTAATATGTGTAGTTATTTCATATTGCGTTTGCGTAATTGGATGGTTGTTAGGTAAGCTTAAGAGCCGCTGAACTAACGGATAACGATAGCTTAAATGGAAGAAAGGAGAATAGATTGTGGAAAGACAACAAGAACGCGAGTTAATAGACGAATATCACAAGTTGGTAACTGAACAAGCTTTAGAGCCATTGTATCAATCGTTTTTGGAATGGAAACAAGGAACAGTGCCATATTTCGAACTTACTGAACGGATCCACCTATTTCATAAAAAGAATCAGGAGATTTACAAGGAATTTGAATACACTGGTCGCAATGAACTCGTTCTTGTTGCGAAGATGAAATTGGGACGAATAGATGAAAACGATATAGCTGAATATGGATGGCTTTTGGAACGTTGGGGATATGAGGACAAAAAATGAGACTACCGGCGATGCAGCCTCATTGAGCTATTGGCAGATTAGAATACTGGTGAGGGGGCTCACTTTATGTCAGTACCGATAAAAAAGCGACCGAAACCTTCATCTCTTACGAGGATCCGGAATCGATCGCAACAAAACCGATTAACCTTTGACCGCACCTTCCGCAATTCCTGAGAAGATGTATCGCTGGAAGAATAAATAAAGAACAAGCGTAGGGAGCAGCACGATCAGAATTGCCGCAGCTAATTGGTTCCAGTCTGTTGATCGTGAGCCGACAAAGGTCATGAGTGCGGTGGAAAGTGTCTTGAGTTCTGCAGACGGCATGTACAGATAAGGAATATACATGTCGTTCATGATGTCTACAGCTTTGATAATGCCCAGCGTTGCTGATGCAGGCAATAGCAACGGGAAGATGACGGAACGGAAAATGCGGAAATAGCTTGCTCCGTCAATCATCGCGCTCTCATCGAGCTGCTCGGATATTTTGGAAATAAATTGAAGGTAAATGAAGATTTGCAGCAGATCAGTCCCGATGTAAATGAGCAACGGCGCGCCAAGCGAGTCGTAGAAGCCCAGCGACTTGATGATCTGGAAGCGTGACACCTCCGTTGTATAGAAAGGAACGACCATAGCTAACATGAAGAGCGCCATAATACCCTTCTTGAGTCTGAAATCAAACCGGTGTATGACATAAGCAGTCATTGAACCCAGCAGCATATTGAATAGGACGCTTACGACTACAAGAACGGCAGTATTGGAAAAACCTCGAAGCATGTTCCCCGTCTCGAACGCTATCTTCAGATTGACGAAGCTCCAGCTGGAGGGCGGTGTAAGCGGAGATGACGAAGCAAGATCCGCACTCGTCTTAAAGGCGGCGAACACGTTGATCGCAACAGGGAACAGAACAATCAGGCAGATCACAAGCAGCAGCGCATATATGCCGGTCTGTGCCCCGCGGCTAAGCTGTTGGCCGCTGCTTTCGTTCTTAAATTTGTTTCTTGATGCGGATGGGCGGTTTGTAATGGTATTCGTACTCATGACTATTCACCCCGGTTTCGGAACAATAAATTTTGGAGCATGCTGATGACGATGATGATCAGCATAAGCAGCACGGCCAACGCCGAAGCGAGGCCGTAATTGTTAAATTTAAATGCAGTTTCCAATGTGTATACGGTGAAGGTTGAGCTTGCAGTACCCGGTCCGCCCTGTGTCATCAGGAATGGAATATCGAATACCTGCAGCGCTCCGCGAACGTTCAGGAATAGGACAATTTGAATAACCCGTGTAATGCCAGGGACGGTAATATACCAGAACTTCTGTACACTGCTCGCGCCATCAATGGTTGCCGCTTCATATAGATCGTTCGGCACCGATTGCAGTCCAGCCAGAAACAGAATGACATGGAAGCCGCAATAGCGCCATAGCGACACAAGGACCAAGGAATAATTGACGACTTCTGCGTCGCTGAGCCAACGCTGAATAAGGCTTTCCAGACCAAGCCCGTTCAAGAGAGCATTAAGAGGTCCATCTATCGGATTGTAGATATATACAAAAATAAAAGCGACAGCAACTCCATTTAGGATGTAGGGCATAAAGACGATGGAGCGGAAGAAGTTACTTGCGCGTATTTTTGAATTCAGGAATACGGCTATCATAATTTCCAAAGGAACCATAACCAGATGCAGGAAAAAGTATAAGAAGTTGTTGGAGAAAGCCTCCCAAACCTCAGGAGTTTGGAAAGCAAGCTTGTAATTAGAAAGTCCGATATAGTTGAAAGAACGAGCAATCCCGTTCCAATCGGATAGGCTGAACTGGAATAGCTGGATCGTCGGATAAATAAGGAAAAGCATAAGCAAACCTACCGGAAATAGGAGAAAGCTAAAGATAACCAACTGCTTTTGGCGTTTATAGTTCATAACAGAGCCTCCCTGGACCGTGGAACGGTGAAGACGCACAGGCGCCTTCACCGTTATATAGATCCGTAATTCTTATATACAATTGATCGTTATTTCGCTTTAGCCCACTTATCGTTGGTTTCCTTGGCAATGTCGGACAGCTTCTTGCCGGCCATCATTTCCTGACCGAGCTTCTTCCAGTCCAGCTGAATACCATTGGATCTCGAAGTGTAAGCTGCATCACCCGGCAGGTATGTGTGTGCCTCTACCTTATTGTTCGCATAGAAATCGGTCAGGAACGGTACATTGGCCGAGATTCCTTCGAAAGCGGAACCGATTTGGGCTGTGTCGATATAGGTCTGATACACTTCAGGCGAGTAGAACCAAGTCATGAATTCCTTGGCAGCTGCTACATTGGCGGAGCTCTTATTGATGCCGTAGAAGTGGTCGGTGAACGTCATAACCTTGAGTGGTTGACTCTCGTCCTCACGGTATGGCAACGGGAATGCGGCTAGATCGTCCGTATTGCCGACCTTCGATTGATAGGCTGCAAGGTACCAGAGACCGGCTGCGACGATTGCTGCCTTCTTGGATTCGAATAATCCGGTAGCCTGATCCCAACTAACGCCGAGCGGATCCGGCCCCATAACTTCTGCACTGTACAACTGGTCGATTAGGCTAAACGACTTGTAGAACGGCGTGCCTTCAGCGAAAGGAGCGTCTTCCTTGGCAATATCGCTCAAATACGTCTCACTGCCGGAGACAAGCAGCGGCATAAATTCATTAAACGGATAGTTCGGCCAGCCATCCTTGCCGCCCATCGCGTAAGGAATGTACTTACTGTTGTCCTTGATTTTCTTCAGGACGTCGAGGAACTGCGGCCAAGTCGTCGGCACCGTTAGGTTCAGTTCCTTGAAGACACTTGGGTGGTAGTATACGAGCTCCGGGAAGGAAACGGTCGGTACAGCCAGTACTTTGCCGTCAATGGCAAATTTCTTCGCGTACATATTCGTACTAATGAAGGACTGGTCGTCAAGCGGTTCCAGCTCATCCTTGAAGTCGTTCAGGAAGTTCGGCTTCAGCTCGAAAATGTCCGGAAGTGCGTTGGCGCTGTTCCGCACCTTCATCGCTTGCAGATAATCGCCATCATTCTTGAAGGATTCAACTTCAACGGTGACGTTAGGCTTAACGGACGAATATTCCTTAACTTTCTCTGTCAGATAAGTAATGAAGGCGTTGTTTGTATCCCACATAGCAAGCTTTAATGTAATCTTCTTATCCGAATCCGCCGCTGACGGGCTTGCTGAACCCGCACTTGAAGCAACGGGGCTGGATGAAGCGGCATTATTGTTCGTATTGCTGTTGCCTCCGCAGGCCGTAACAGCCAGCATAATGGTAACCAGCATCATTGCGAGCCAGCCTTTTCTCTTTGTAATCGTTCTCATGAAAATAACCCTCCATATGTTAGGAATAGCTTTCATTCATCATTTTAACGATTACGTATCCGCTTACATATTGCTTTTCTTGTTATTTTCTATTCTCTTTTTGAACAAAAATAGGAATAAAAGAATTGTGCGTTACCTGATGGAACGCACAATTCTTATCATCGTAAGCGAATTCGCTCTCTGTATTCTTGTGGGGTTTCTCCAGCAACCTTTCTGAACACTTTGCTGAAGTGGGCCTGATTCGGATAACCGACCCGCTCGGCGATTTCATATAGCTTCATTCCGCTGCCCATCCATTTCTTCGCCATCTCTACCCTGACTTTGGCTACATAATCTACAAAGTTGCAGCCTGATTCCTTGGCGAATTGTTTGCTGAAATAACTCTCACTAACTCCGGCCATCTCGCTAAGGAGCTGCAACGAAAGGGGTTCGCTGAAATTTCTGTCTATATATTTGCAAGCAGCCTCAATCATTCTAGGAACGGCTTCTTCAACTCGCCTCGCCGGATCGACAAGATTAGCGCAATCGTTAACGATCTTATCCATCCAACGAAGCGTGTCCGATAGAGTCTCGCATTCCTCCAATCGCTGGAATGGCTCCATTGCCGACTCTGTCACCTGGGACCAATCGCGATTGTATGCATGCAGCAGCGCTTGCAGCTCCCACAGCAGGGAACGGAATGCACGCCGAACAGACTCTTGAGAGAATAGAACCTCATGCTCCAACAGCTTGCAAATCTCCGTCCAATCCGAGCGCCAGGACAAATTCCCCTTTTCCAGCTTGTAGAGCAAGTTTGTGAACAAACCGGCAGAAGTGTCGGTCCGCGGACTCTTAGATGGCATTGGTAAATTCTCCGGGAAATGAATGCGGCCGAGTCCCGTCGCGTAGCGGAGAGAAGCCAGACGATTGGCTTGCTGATAACGTTCATTCCAGAAATTATGTCCAACGCAGGGTTCCGATACGCCTACGGACACTGATAAATTCATGTAATGCTTCAATTGGCTTGTCAGCCTGTTAAGCAGGTCCGAGGCCTGATGGCGTACGAGTTGAACCCTATCTTCATGAGAGAAGAGCAGCAGAATAGCCCAATCTCCGCTCTGAAGGGGTATCAAATAACATTCTCGATCCTGACTCTCCATCACTTGAAGAATAGAACGCCGGAGGAATCTCTCCCGCTCTTCATCAAGAGTTCTCTCTCCCAGCCCGTAAGATCGGTCGATCTTCAGACAGATAATCAACTGGGTTGATTGTAAGGTCCCGGCCAGCCATTGCGCAACTCGTGGACTCGGCATCTCCACTCCTGACTCAGGGGTAATTGGATTCAACGCTTGCCGGGTAGCAGCTTCCTTGCCTTGAACGTACAGCCTCTCCTCTTCCCTAAGCGAGCGTTCATGTGCTCTGGTCGTTTCTCCAATTGCTTCAATCGCCTTGGAAACGACAGCTGTTACTGCCGCTTCCTCCAGATCGTCCTTGATAATATAGTCTACTGCCCCATGAAGGAAAGCCTCTCGTACATATTCGTAATTGGAATAGGCGCTAAGGACAATGACACGCGGCTTGGACAAATCGTCTGAATGCTTCAACTGCTTTAAGAACTCCAAACCATTCATAATGGGCATTGTCAGATCAATAATGACAATGCCAATACGATTGCTGCGTACGATCTCAAGCGCTTCTCTTCCATTAGCTGCTTCCGCAGCAATTTCGCATCCCAGTTGCCCCCAATCCGTTAACTCCCGCAGAGCAAGACGTACAATGGGTTCATCGTCCACCAGAAGAATGCTTATCATTCCCGGTCCCCGCTTTCTATTCCTCCGGCTTTTCCAGAACCGGCAGTGTCATGATAACTTTTGTTCCTTGATCAGATTCACTCTGAATAATGAGCCCATACTTCTCACCGTAATTGAGCTTGATCCGTTGGATGACATTCCTCATCCCTAATCCGCTGAAGCCTTCCATCACAGCAGATGGATTGTGCAGTTCTGCAAGCTTAGACTGCGCAATTCCGCTTCCATTGTCCTGGATCTCGAAGCGAATCGTTCGTTCATCTTCACGAACGCCGTTAATTGTAATCCGCCCCCGGCCAGCCATACCATGAATGCCGTGGATTACCGCATTTTCGACAATCGGCTGCAGCATAAGCCGGAGCATGTACAGCTGCCTGATGTCCGGATCGATGGCATACTCGAAATCGAATATATCTCCATATCGAATTTTCATAATATGGAAGTAGTGGTCCAGCAGCCCAAGCTCCTCTTCCACCTTCGTATAGCTTCCGCCCCTGTTGAACGCCGAAGAGAGCATTCGGGTCAGCGCCACAGTCATTTGTTCGATATTCCTTGCCTGCGTCATCCGAGCCATCAATTTGATCGTGTTTAGCGTATTGAGTAGGAAGTGAGGATTAATCTGAGACTGAAGCGCATCGATTTCCGCACGGTTGCGCTGCATCTCCTTAAGCTCGCGTTCGTTGACCAATTCGCGGATACGCGTCACCATATCATTAAAGGAAGCCCCAAGAACCTTCATTTCAAGCGGTCCCGCTTCCTCTATTCTCACATCCAGATTGCCGCTTTTCATGCGATTCATTTGCTGAATAAGGGAACCAATCGGCTTCACAATGCTTCGTACCAACACCAAGGAAGCAAGTGAGAATACAGCGATAGCCAATCCAAGTACAATCAAAGTCGTTCGGGCGACCTTATCAATCTGGTTTACAACACGCTCATAGGGAAGAACCTGAATATATTTCCACCCTGAATCGGAGGTAAGAAACACAACAAATGATTTCGTATGGTTGATTTCCGTTACATAATGTCCGTCTGGCTTTAATAGAGCGTTATTCAAATAAGTTTGAAAGACCGCCTCGTCACGAGTCCCTGCTCCGCCGCCGCTAGTCACGACTGCTCCTTGACCGTCCAGCACATAAATCTGTCCGGTATCCTCTTGACGGCTTTCAACTAGCTTCTGTATCGAATTGCCGTTAAGGAACACTTGAATGATATCAACATCCGAGAACGGAGGACCGTAACCCGGCGCTACGGAAGCAGAAAGCTCGTATCCTCCTTGCGGCATAATCTTAAGCATATCCTCAGCACCGAACATGATGACCTTATGGTTTGAGCGTTTGGTACGCTCGTACCAGTCCTCCCCAGCCTGCAGCCGCTCACTGTTCAATATCTGTTTATAATCGTATACTGAGCCGTCATGATAATAAAACTTGACCGATACGAGATCCGGGGTGTAATGAAAAAAACTGGATATCCGTTGATCCAGTTTTTTCCTGTTGATAAACTGAAGACCAATGTCGCTACTGCGATGAAAGCCCGTGGCATCCGTAATAACATCTTCCGAGTTAGAGATGGAAGCAAGCGTATGGACAAAGCGATTTGTCTGCAGGTCTACGGAGTACGACACCTGCTCTAGCGACTGCGTAGTTCGAGAGATGATTTGCTCGAGCAATACGGAGTTGTAGGTACGCATAGAGAAAAACGTGACGAGCAGCAGGGGCAATACAATCATAAGTAAGAGAAGCAGGCTTAATTGGGTGGCGATTTTACTTTGGCGGATCAGACGCATTGTCTTGGAAAAAGCAATCATCAGTTATGTTTCCTCTATTCCTAGCTGAAATCAAGCTCATTCTAACTTGCATTATAACAAAGGCTGCCTTTTGTGTAACTGCTTACATGAATTTAACGACATGCCCGCTGCTTGAATAAAGGAGCCGGATCGTTTATTATGGATATTACAGGTCTACAATGATCAAAAATAGGTGTCGAAGGAAGGTGTTATTCATGCAATTTTCCAAAAGCACGGGTTATGCACTGCACGCATTAATTCACTTAGCTCATAAGGAGCGCGGTCACAACGTAGGAATCAAGGAATTATCTGCGTTGCTCGGAGTTTCGGAAAGCTACTTGTCCAAAATCATGTCCAAGCTGCGTCAGGATGGAATCGTACGCGCTGTGACGGGAGCGAGTGGCGGTTACGAGCTTGCACGATCAGCCGATCAAATTACGTTCCTTGAGGTCATTCACGTTGTCGAAGGCCGACAGAATCTGTACGAATGCTTTAATATGAACACGCAGCGTCATCAGTTATTTTATGAAGCGGGAGCTGCGGAACCTGAAGCTTCTGACCGCTCAGGCAAGGAATGTCTAGTTAAAAAAGTGATGAACGGCGCAGAACAGCAGATGTATCAATACTTACAGCAGCATACAATCCAGGGAGTGTTGGACTCTGCTTCCTTCGAGAGCAACGGTGCAGTAATCAAGAAGTAATGAACTTCTTGCGCTTTAATTATGGATATTGTAGATCCGGGAGGATGGTAATTATGGAACAACTTATCGATGTAGGTATTATCGGCGGCGGACCAGCAGGGTTGAATGCAGCTCTTGTGCTGGGTCGGGCAAGAAAAAGCGTGGCGGTTATAGATGAAGGGCGTCCGCGTAATCGGGTTACACGTGAGACCCACGGTTTTCTTACCAGAGATGGCATTAGTCCGAGCGAATTTCGGCGAATTGCGATGGAGCAGATCAACGCGTATCCCTCCGTCCAATTTGTGGCGGATGCTGCAGTGAAGGTCACGGGAACCGATGGTCATTTTCAAATTACGACCGCACAGGGAACGTCCTATCGGAGCAAAAAGCTGCTCTTTGCAGTAGGAATGAAGGACCTCCCTCTGGATATAAACGGGTTAACGGCGGTGTATGGTAAAAGCGCCTTTGTCTGCCCTTATTGCGATGGCTGGGAATTAAGAGACCAGCCGCTCGTCTTGATTGCCAAGGGAGCGAGTGCGTTGCACATGGCCAAAATGCTGCCCGGATGGACAAACCAATATACAATCTGCACCGATGGACCTGATGAGTGGACTGATGAACAACGCGAGGAACTTAAGCAACATAACGTTCCTGCATTTGACTCGCCGATCCAGCGTATCGAATCTAGCGATGGTATGGTGCAGCGAGTTGTGCTGGAGGACGGCACGATCATTCCATGCACAGGGATTTTCTTTGCACCGAAGCTTGCTGCCGGATCAGACTTGCCGCAAGCATTAGGCTGCCAGATCACGGAAGCAGGAACCGTCATCGTCGATGGCTTTGGTAAAACGAACGTACCGGGTATCTATAGTGCCGGAGATGCAGCAACTGAAATGTATCAGGTGATTACAGCCGCTTCTATGGGAGCATTGGCTGGTGTGGGCATCAATGGCGAGCTGCTTGCAGAGGCTTGGAATAGCCAGAGCTAGCTTGTGCTTTAGTCATTTTTGGATGGAAGTAACTATAAACTCTTTGTGTACTATGCGTTGGGCTGCCAATAAATTCCCCTTAAAATTTTTTGGAAACATAGAAATGATAACGTTTTTTGCTTTTGCTAGATTTCTAGCTTCAACGATTACATGTACTTCATAACGGAAAAAATTTGCACTTGGAAGTGTATCTACACCTAGTTGTTTTCCATCCAATATTCCTGCACTAAAAGCACCGCGTTTTCGCCTGAAATTAGAAGGTTTTTCTTTTTATGCAATGTATACTTATCCCCTCCCTGTGGGGGAGCATGCTTTTCTGAATTATGGTAACCTGTAGGTGAATCTAATTTAGCGCTAAAAACGGAGTTGTTGTGATGGGAACCAAGTTTGCTAATCTTCAAATAAGAAACATCGATCCTGCTGAAATTCAAAGGCTGATGCCAGACTGTATAGTAAGGGAGCTAGCTAAAGGTTGGACTACAGTATTGCATGAACAATTTCAAATTGGACAAATTGAAGGGGAAGCTCGCAAACTTTCTAAACGAATAGATAATGCTGTACTTTCCGTTGGATATTATGACGATGATATTTTAGTATTAAATATATTTCAAAGAGGAAAATCCGTGGCACTTCATGTTTCTAATGATGCGTACGGTTATGATGCCAAGACGGGTAATCCAACAAGCTTTCAACGCTATCTGGAGCTAGATGAGGGGGCTGCAAATATACTAAAAGAAGTCTTCAAATGTGAGAATCTGGAGCAGAAAACTAATCTTCTCGAAAATCTTTTTGGAGTACCTTTATGGATCGGTTATCATGATTTCAGTCAATCAAGCGAAGAAAACCTCGAACGTGAGTTTACCAAATTAATGGTTATGGATTATATCAATGAATCTAAAGCTGCTAGTAAAATTAAAAATAAAACCAATTTACGACTTAGAACTGAATTTGAAGGAATGCCTGAGATCTCTTCATCATTGTATATATTACCTAAGGCTAACGGGAATTTTCTCGTGGATGATCCCAATACTTATGAATTGCAGACCGATGGATCTCTTATTCTCAAAAAAACAGACCTCGATAGAGTAAGTACTTCCGCCTATCCATTGTTACATACGCCAGATGGAGCCACGATTTATTCGAGTTATGGACCTGAAAGTATCATCTTTGAAATCGGAGCAGACGAAGAAAAAAAGTGGGAGTTAAAACTAAAATACTTAAAGGTTCCTCCTGTTCTACATAACAATAAATTTTTTATGCATGCAGAGATTGATGATGAGTCAACTATAATTAAGCTTAACCGTCAAGGGCATATCGAATCTAGCATTAATCTACCTGCGTGGGGAGGTTGTCATTGGAATACTTTCCTCTTTGACAACTTAAATCGGATGTATTATTGCTGCAGCCTAAATGAAGGCGATATTAGAAGTACTAAACTTTTTTGCTTTGATGAAGAGCTTAAACCATTAGCTCAGCTTGATATTGGTGATACAAGCTTTGATTCTGTTATCGACAAACAATCCGGAATGATAACTTTATTTGTTTTCCAGAATGAGATTGTGATGGTCGATTCGAATACAATGCAGGTAAGCAGAAGAAAAAAATGTACGGAATACATAGAATTAATATTGGTTGATAATAAAAACAACGTTTATATCAAAAAGGGAGAAAGCACAATAGAATTGTTGAATACAAATTTAGAAGTTATATCCCGCCATAGATTGAAAGGTCAAATACATAAGAATTTTATTAATTCGGAAGGCAATCCTTGCTTGGTTACTTGGAACGGCAGTAAGTGGAATTCCGGAAAAGAAAAAAGCATGATCAGAGTATTCGAGGTTTATTATTAATATTGAAAATAAAGTAAATGCTAAATTCGAGTGAGTCGACGGAAGGCGGCACGTTCCCGCTGACTATCGCTGGAGAGATGACCGTCAAGGGATTGACGAAGGAGGTTATTTTTACAGGACAAGGTGCATTTGAGCAGGGGGTCTTAAGCTTGAAGCGAGCACGGTCGTTACGTTCGATGATTTCGGTATGACCAACCCGCACACAGTTGTAATGGATACGGAGAACAATCTCACCGTCGAGCTTCGGTTAATATTTGGCAAATAACATTGCTTAATCTTCAAAATCGGTTGCTTCGGCGGCCATTTTTTTATTTACTTCGCTAAATTGTGGAGTATACGTGCAGAAGATAAAATAGGAAGTTAAAATACAAGGAGGATTAACTACAGACATAAGATGGCTAGATGGAAATTAAGAAAGCTAAGGTTGACGATATCTTCATTGATATTTAGTCATATCATTCATTAAGTATGAGTTTTTGTAAAAAACAACAAGGAGAAGATGGTTATGATTTCAGATTGGAAACAAGCTGAGGAAGTATTGAGGGACATTGAGGTCGTAGGTCATGAAAACAATAAGCCTGTTTCCATTATAGGTTTTTCAGAACATTTACGTTGCATCGGCATCGGAACGGATGCCGCGGTCTTTTATTACCCGGACACCCCTAATTACGCATATAAAGTGTATTCCGCTCAGTCATTAGAGAAAAAGGAAGTGGAAGCAAGTATATACGAACGCTTAAAAGGATCGCCGTATTTCCCCCAATGTTATGGAGCCGGACCTAACTATTTGGTTTTAAGTTTTGAACAAGGAGCTACCCTATATGATTGTCTTTTACAAGGTGTTCGGGTTCCAGAGCAAGCGATCCAAGACGTTGAGGACGCCCGCGAATTTGTCCGGAGTCAGGGGCTGAACCCAAGAGATATTCATCTAAAGAATGTGCTTTTGCAAGAGGGAAGAGGAAAAGTTCTTGATGTATCGGAATATAACAAGGAAGGAAACGATAGTCGATGGGAACACTTGGTATGGTCATACAAACATTTTTATCCTCTGATATGCGATGTAAAGGTACCGTTATGGATCTTGGAAACTATAACGAACTGGTATAACCGGATCGATACGGCAAGTTTTGGAATAGAAGACTTCTCTAAACGAGTGAGTCGGCTTTTCTTTGGGGAACGCAAATGAACTAGAACTATTTTTCGGAATATGGCATGTGGGAATTAACCGTTGTGCGGAAGTGCAGATTGACACTGTATAAGCAGCGAAGTAAAATATAGGTAAATGAAAGCCCTTACATGCGAGGTGATATAAACCCTCGCCTCTCTTAAAACCAAATAGAAATCGGTTTCATGTAATGGGTTTCATTAATAGCAAGTGATAAGGGGGGGTGAAGCGGCCAAGAAGCATGAAGATTCATAAGAGTTCGAGTCCGAACGTTAATGAAGCAGTAATAAGCAGAATAACCCGCATGGTGAAAGACTATTCCAAGGAGGTTAGGCGATTGAAACGTACACGTTTAAGGAAACTGACTGCCGCACTTCTCGCCAGTAGTTGTTGTCTAGGACTATTGGGGGGCATAAATGCCGGTACGGCAAAGGCGGAGAATCAGTCTGTCGACGCGTTTATTTCCATTGATGCATCGGTCAAATATCAGAAAATTGACAACTTTGGCGCGTCCGATGCATGGTCGATGGAACAGTTGGGCAAGTATTGGACGGAAGAGAATAAAGCACGGGTTGCGGATCTTCTTTTCTCTCGAGAGAAAGGAATCGGACTATCTGCTTGGCGTTTCAACATCGGGGCGGGCTCAACGGAAA
Source organism: Cohnella sp. (assembly GCF_041640265.1). Lineage (GTDB taxonomy): Bacteria > Bacillota > Bacilli > Paenibacillales > Paenibacillaceae > Cohnella. The sequence continues at coordinate 264,844 of NZ_JBEQAP010000001.1, read as the reverse complement.
CCGACCAAGCAATCATTACCAATCATTGGCGTCGCTCGGAAGCATTCAAATCTTCAGCGGAAGGCGAGTACGATTGGAGTAAGCAGGCAGGACAACAATGGTTTCTGAAAGCCGCCAAGGAGCGGGGCGTCGACACGCTGATCGCGTTTGCGAACAGTCCGCCGGTATGGATGACGAAAAATGGCCACGCTCAGCCGGATTCGTCCGTTGGATCCACCAATTTGAAGGAGGGGTATGAAGACGAATTTGCCGGTTATTTGGTAGATGTACTGGAGCATTTTAAGAAAGAAGGGCTAGAATTTCAATACATCAGCCCGATCAACGAACCGACATGGGATTGGAACAAAGCAGGACAGGAGGGAAATCGTTATAATAACGACGACATAAAACGCGTCATCCTTGAGCTGTACCGGCAGATTCAAGCCAGAGGTCTCTCAGAACAAATTAGCGCTCCCGATGGCGTAGAGATTACGGCGCTGCTCGACGATGAAGTTTATAAGCAGTTCGCGAACAAAGAACGATACACAGGCGGCTCCAATAGTCTGGGAGTTGGAAAATACCGCGAATACATCAAAGACCTGCTGGGCGATCCGGAGCTAAAGGCAGCGGTTGGCAATAAAATTGCTTCCCACTCCTACTGGTCCGATTACAGTAACCCTGGTGACGACCGTCTTGGTGAACTTCGGGATTTACTGTATGCCAACGTCAAGAAATACGATGAAGCGGCCAAATATTGGATGAGTGAGTATTGCATCCTCGGTTCATACGGCCCAGGCCGGGATCTCGGCATCAACCCGGCTCTTCACGTTGCCCGTACGATCCATTTCGACATGACGCGAGCGAACGCGTCGGCTTGGCAGTGGTGGACTGCGGTCTCCAAAGAAGACTATAAGGATGGATTGATTTATACCGATTTCAATAATGCCGGGGACAAGCAGAACATTTTGACGTCAAAAATCTTGTGGGCACTCGGTAACTACAGCAAATTTATCCGTCCCGGCGCGGACCGCATTGCGCTTGCGGGATTGGACGAGCAAGCTCGGAGTGGTCTGCTCGGTTCCGCTTATACACATGGCGGAGAGAAGACGGTAACGAGTGTATTCGTCAACGACAGCCAGGACGACAAACGCATCAAGATTTCTCTAAGCGGACTGGGCAAGAACGACACGGTCTTTGTAATGAAATCTTATGTAACCTCGGCCGACAGGGATCTTACCCGAGCAATGGATGTGGCGGCTATGGCGGACGGAACGTTCGAAACGGTCATTCCCGCGCATTCGGTTGTAACCCTGAACGGGGACATAGTGAAGGCGAGCAAGAAACCTGACGCTCCCATCAATGTCAAGGCGGAGCCAGCCAATAAAGGTCTGAAAGTCATATTCAGTGCCCCGAAAGGCGCTTATGAGTACGAAGTGAGATACGGAGCGCAAAATGACAACCGGGAACAAGTCTTAACGCTGATGTCTGATGACGCGTTCATACTTCAAGGTTTGGACAACGGTAAATCCTACTATGTCACGATTCGCGCCGGAAACAAGCTCGGCTTTGGCCCGCCGTCGAAACGGGTATATGGTACACCAGCCCTCTTGGCTCCGGCCGGGGTCGCGGCAGTGAGTACCGACGGCGGCTTTAAGGCAGTTTACGATATTGAAACAACCGTCCCCGCATATCGTGTTCGTTACGGCAAACAGTCAGGCCATTACGATAATGAGCTGACTAGCGATACGCCGAACGGAACGATCTTAGTCGATGGGCTGGTGAACGGCTCGACCTATTACGGGGTCGTTGAAGCGGTTGACGGTCAGGAGGTTAGTCCTCCGTCGGCAGAATTTCAAGTGAAGCCGGATGTGTCCGCACCCGGCAAGATCATTGCCGTACCGGGTGATCGAAAAGCGCAGCTTGAATTCGCTCCGGTGGAAGGCGTATTGGGCTACTCCATTCAGGTCCTTTCCGGTTCGGATGTTGTTTCTTCCTTCAGCAGCGGCAAAACCGCCATCCCGCTGGGGGATTTAACCAACGGATCGCCGTTTGCCGTTCGTGTTTCCTCGGTCGGCAAGGGTGGTGCAGGTACCGGTTACTCGGAAACGGTCGTGACGCCTAAAGCCGAGGATATCCGCCTGGAAGACGATTTTGAGAGCGGCGATATGACAGGATACCAGCAGGATATTAGTAATTGGCTAATCGAAAACGGCCAGTTGAAGCATACTTCCGGTGGAGATCACCAGGGGGAACTTGGCGTCAATGGCTTACATCTGATCGATGGAACGATAACGGCTGTCGCCAAACATGGGACGCCGGGAGCAGATTGGGGTATCACCTTCCGCGGCAGCAGCTACTCGCAAGGGTACATGTTCGGCTACGAGAACGGAGCGCTGGTTATTCGCAGGGACGGTCAAAATTTAACGGCTTCCATACCGTTTACAGCGGTGCTAGGCGAGCTTTACAAGCTCGAGGTGCGGCTGGACGGAAAACGAATCAGAGCCTATATGGATGGGAATCAGGTGTTTGACATTACGGATACGGTTTACACAAGCGGACGTGCCGGTCTTCACAGCTGGGCTGATGCGGAATTTGCCTATTTGAAGATTACCCGCGACACTGAATCCCTATCGTCTAAGCCGGAAATATATCAAGTGAAGGAAGGCAGCCGGCAGGTGGCGCTGAAGTACAGCGAAGTAGACGGTGCTGATTCGTATGTAATCCGTTATGCGGCTTTAGCGGGAGGAGATTCCGCTTCCGTTGAAATACCCGCCAATCCGGGCTCGACGATTGTTACCGAGCTTGAAAACGGAGTAACCTACTCGTTTACGGTTGTCGCAGTGCGAGACGGTGTGGAAGCGGTGTCGGAGCCGGCAGTGGCAACGCCAATCGGCAATGATAGCCAGGTTCTCTTCTATGTTGATGCCGGTGATGGTACGCCTCTCCAGTTGGAGGATGGCGAGACATTCGGATCTCAACAGACACTGGAAGAGCAGCCGTATGGCGGTGACCCCGTGACAGGAATCAAGTGGGGTTATGAAGCTGACGACGGATCGACCTGGGCCCACACGGGTCCGACCGATGCGTACGAGTCCATTCGCCAATATGATGGAAATGTAAACGGTAAAGGGCTTGCCTACCGGTTTCAGATTCCAAACGGCACTTACAAAGTGACGGTCGGGTTCTTCGATCCGTGGAGTGCGAGCGACCGGACGATGAACCTAACGATCAATGGTGAAACGAAACTGACCGGTTATGTTATCGGCTCGAAACGGGAAGCTCAAACGTTCGACGGCATTGTTGTGACACAAGGTGAACTTATCTTGAAGGTACTTAAGGCAGGCGGATCGAAACCGATGTTAAGCTGGATTAAGGTAGAACAGTAGTATCGACCTTCCCCACCCAGGCATAGGTGACACATCAACACTTGTTATATAATTGAAAAGGAGCCGCCTTGGCGGCTCTGGCAGGAATAGGTCACCCGGGTCTAGGGAGCAGATCTATTCCTTTTTTTAACTACGACGGCATAATCTTCAAACAGTATTTCAAGCACCCTCGTACGAGGTTGAAACTAATAGTCATCTCATCATTGTCGCAAAAAGAGGCTGTCGTCGATTAACAGTTCATAACTTCGGAAATCTGCGGGAGACCACAAAATGAATGCGAAAAATCATACAAAATGAGCAGAACGCATATCGAATTAGTCGATTCTATGCGAAATTTCATACAAAAAACACGATTTGAGCCCGGATTCTATAAATGTATCCGAAAAATCATATACATTCTCTGCATGTATACGTTCACGTTAAAACTGTCCACAATTAATCGACAGCCTCAAAAAGCAACAATGAGAGCACCTAACCAAGAAACGTCCTACCATTGTCGCAAAAAGCGACAATGAGAGCACCTAACCAAGAAACGTCCTACCATTGTCGCAAAAAGCGACAATGAGAGCGCCTCGTAAATGATGTACTCCGTAAAGCACGCTATAACTCACCTTCGAACAGCGAGAATGTTATGTTCGTTGATTGTGCCGTCGTAGTTTTTAAACAGATCGATGTCTCCAGCTGCCATAGTATGAGTGATAAGACCCTAGTCATGAGACTTGGGTCTTATTTATTACATTTTTCGCAACATCTCCAACATTATTACGTCTATGATTATCGTAGTTACATACTAGATTATGGATTTAATAGAGTTATAAGGAGATTTTAAGGAATGGACTCAAAGCAGAAGAAGAACCAATGGTTGAAATGGTTTACGTTCGTCGCATTAATTGTTTCTCTTATCCCGCCTCTCTATCCCCAAGCTGTAGCAGCTGCACCTACTGACGGCAACGTGCTAACACTTACAATGAACAAAGCGCAAGTTACCATGAATGGAAACGTATATAAGACAGCACAACCTGCCTTGATCATCAAAGGCGTAACCTATGCCCCACTTAGCATGTTTACTGCCCGATATGGCTATTCAATCAGTTACAACAAATCTACTAAAGAGGTAACTGCGAATAGACTTGGTCACGAAATCCGTTTCAAAGAAGGTTCAAGTGTCTATACTGGCAACGGCAATAAGTGGGCGGTCTCAGGAAAGCCATACAATTACAAAGGCAGCATAATGATCGCAGTGAGAGATTGGAGCAAGGCAACCGGATCAACACTAACTACCGGTAAAGGGACGCTATCACTTACATGGAGACCCTCACCAACTGCTGATTTTAAAGTAGACCAGCAACAGATTTATGCAGGGGAGACTCAAGTCACGTATACAAGCCTGTCAAAGAATGCAGATGAGATCAAATCGGAAGTATGGACAGGAAATTATTCCATTTTCTCTGAAGGCGGGGCATATACGGTAACACGCAGCGTGCAAGATTCAACAGGAAAATGGAGTGCTCCTTATTCGGTTAGTTTCACCGTGCTAGGTCCGAATCAACCTCCGCAAGCACAGTTTACTACGGATAAAGACATATATAAGATGGGGGAACCCATTATTTATTCTGAGCAATCGACAGACGACGAGAGTGCCATCGTAGCTAAGGATTGGTTCAATAAAAAAGCGGCATTCTTTAGCAGTGGTAATCAGACGATTAATTTGCGCGTTACGGATAAACACGGTATTTCCTCTGAAATCAGTAAGACGATTACAATCACTAAGGAAGTTATGTACATGGAGTCAGATTTCAATCAACTCTTCACTCCGATAGGGGAAAAATATATAATCGATGGCACAAAGGTGCTGCGGATGACTAATATTCCATACACCTACAACGTATCGGATCGTAAGCTCATCGCTTCGGACAGCCCAGAGGATCTTACGGGGCCAGGGATTCTGTACCAGGATTCCATGCTTGGCGACTTCCGTGTCTTCCTATACCATAAGAATCTAAGCACCTTACCTTTGACGATATATATGGCGGCCACGAACGAGAGCCTAACGGATTCGGCTACTATTACCTTAGGGGCCTGGGGTAAAGCAGGACCTGACACCTTTGGTACATTGACAGGTAAGATGGCAGCCATTCGATACCTGGACTCGCAAGATAGCAGGATCACTTCTCAAATCGCACTAGCACCTGGTGAAACGAAATTGATCGTTCCTGAGCTTGGTACGAAGGCGTTGAATTTCGGGCAAATATTATCAGCATATGCAGATCTTAATACTTCATCATCGGTTAAAATTACGTTGTTCGCTGTGATGACGGGTCAAGATCCTTTGATGACAATACCTGCGCTTCCCATTCTGGAGCGTGACGGTAAGCATATTCGCGGTACCTTCCAGGGTGCGGATCGTGAAGTGACTATCTCTCAAACCTTGGGTGGGGAAACACAGCGCATCCAGTTCGGTGACCACAAGAATGATCCAGCGCTGGATGGCATCGATAAACTGAACGGACAGCTTGAGAATAACTGGGGAAATTTTGGTGTTGTATATCACACGGTTGTTCAAGTTAAAGCAAATACGCTAATTGCACTCAATGCACGTGGTGGTATATACTCCGGTGCTTTCAGGGTGAATAAGTTGAATGTACCCGTTACTAATACAAGCATGCTGATGGATAAAAATACCGTATGCCCAGTGTATCGTACAGGCCCAAACGATGAGACTGTCGAAATCTCGTTCCTGACGGCGCTGGGCTCCAATTTACCCATTAATATCTTGTTCATTCCGATGCCTATTTCATGAAGCTGAAGAAGCTATCTGTCATTTGGTGAAGCCTATTATTTTGGCACTCATAGTAGCTTATTTCGCTTCTAGAGCTTGAAAACAGCCCTGCAAAAGCTCAAGGATCATGAACTCCACGCAAAGCTAAACGACGGTCATTTTGAAGCCAATACTTTTTCAATAGACGATATGTGTATCCCGGATCTTGGGGATTCTCAACTGCTAGGAGGACAACGATGTTAACGAAACAGCAATTACAAGATATTGAACAACTGCAAAAAGAGTGCGAAACCTATGATCATTTACAACTAAAACTTAACTGGGAAATGCTGGGGAACCGCGAATCTAATCAGCTAGACTTTCTTCATTATGAAAAAGACGAAATTGTAGCGTTTTTAGGATTATATGCCTTTGGTTCAACAGTCGAAGTATGTGGTATGGTTAAACCGAGTGAGCGACGGAAGGGACATTTCCATCGATTGTTTCAACAAGGAATGGAAACAGTCAAAGAAAACAAATACAAAAAAATTTTATTAAACGCACCTGCGGGATCAGATGCAGCAAAAGCTTTTTTGAATAAATATGGCGCTGATTATGCCTTCTCAGAACATCAAATGGAGTGGCAAGAAAGGTTTCTAGAAGAAGTAGACGGTATTATTCTGCGACAAGCAACAGCAGATGATTATGACATGCGTGTGCGTTTATCTGTTACAGCGTTCGGTTTGGACGATGAAGATGCTAAAGCGATGGAAAGCAAGACCATCGGAGATGTAGACACAAGTATATTAATGATCGAAGTGAACCAAGAAACGGTAGGGAAAATTCGGGTGAGTTTAAGGGCTGGGCAAGCGTGGATTTATGGATTTTCGATTTTACCAGAGCAGCAAGGTAAAGGAATCGGCAGAAAAGTATTGCGTCGAGTCATCAAAGATCAAAGATCAGTTGGTCATTCAGTACATTTAGAAGTCGAAACGAAAAATGACCATGCTTTAGGTTTATATGAATCTGTTGGTTTCAAAGCTGTACATGCACAAGATTACTATACGTATCAACTTAAAGCTATAACGTAACCGTAAATTCTGTTCGGGACTTATTATCCGAATTTTCCTTTATTACTCCATACCCTACAAATGTCGTACCCGCCATAACCAAAATGGGTTCCAACCAATTGGCTTCCGATCCATTTGTAATACGATGAAGTTGAAAAATCCAGTGAAAGACAACAATATCAAAGCTTAAGAATAGCCCTGTGGCAACTGTAAATCCACGAAAAAAGGATTTTGAAAAGAATTGACGAAATATCGCCATCAGAATCATAAGCACACAAACGCCAAAGGAAACTGCTCCAATGCGTTCAGCCTGGGTTTGCAACTTATTAGCCTTACCTTCGTTTTTAAGTGTAAGGGAGTGAAAGGTAATGAAAACATTCTTTATGTGTCTACTTATTTTGCTTTTGGTAACTTCATGCAGTTCGTACTCGGTTAATGAACGACCAGGAGATAGAGGTATGGTTGGGGAAAAACCACCGAATGTCATGATTGAGATTGAGGATCAGAAATACGAAACGATTCTTGGAACATATTGCTGGAGTACAGGATGCGTGGATACGATTGGTCCAGTTGAACTCTTAGAAGGGGAAACGCCAATTTCCGTAAAACCAGGTGTTGTTATAAAGTTCGTTATGGATTATGAACCAAAGCCGAACCAATTTCATGTCACACAAATCAATGAAGACAAACGGACAGAAGTTGAGTTGAAAGGTAATCGCATTAGCGCACCTATACAAAAAGGGATATATTATTATAACTATGGAGTATGGTGGATGGATGAAGAGGTAGAAAACGTATCCCATGGAGATGCCTTCTATAACTTTGTTATAGAAGTAAATTAACAATAATCTAATTTGGAGGCTCTTCGGTATGCCTTCTTATTACGTTTATGCTATATGTTGACAGAGGGGTGTATTAAGGGCATAATACGAATGTGATGTATGAACTACTTAGTACACACACTTACAAATGAAGGAAAGAGGGAGCTGGATGACAAACCATGACAGCTGGAGCCAGGTAACGTTCAACAATCGGGACCCGGTCTACCTGCAGGTGGTCCGGCATTTCAAGGAGCAGATTGCGATCTTTCGTATGGAGGCCGGCCAAGTCATTCCTTCGAGACGAGAACTCGCGTTACTACTCAAAATTAATCCGAACACTGCACAGAAGGCATACAAGGAAATGGAGGAGCAGCAGTTGATTGTGACGGAGGGGAATTCGCCGAGCCGGATAACGACAAAGGCCGAGGTATTGCAAGAGATCCGGTCGGAGCTGCTCGCGGAGGCTGTAGAGGCTTTCGTAGCATCGGTTCGGAGGATCGATGCGCCGGTGGAGGAGCTGCTCGAGCTGGTGAAGAGAAAATACGAGCACGACAGAACGGCTGACAGCGCCGTGCGTGAAGGAGGGGCGGATCATGATTGAGGTCGACGGCATCTATAAGCGATACCGCAGGCGCAACGTGCTGAACGGGGTATCGTTTACCGCCGAGAAAGGGCGGATCACCTGCCTGATTGGTACGAACGGCGTGGGCAAATCGACGGTGCTGAAGGCGATCATGGGACTGACGCCGATTGCGAAGGGAACGATCCGTATTGACGGTCAATCGCTGCACCCCGCTCTGTACGAGAAGGTCGCTTTTGTCCCGGATCACCTGACGATGCCTTCTGGCATGAAGCTGGCCGACACACTGCAATTCATGGCCGATTTCTACCGGAGCTGGAATCCGGGGCGGGCCGATGAGCTGATGAAGTATTTCAGGCTTGACCGGAGTGAACGGGTGGGCAATCTGTCCAAAGGAACAGCCGCCAAGCTCAATCTCGTGCTGGGCCTTGCACAGGATGCCGGTTATGTGCTGATGGACGAGCCGTTCTCGGGCATCGATATGTTCAGCCGGGAGTCGATCACGGAGGTGTTCTCAAGCGAGCTTGTGGAAGATCGCTGCGTCCTGCTCACCACACACGAGGTCAGTGAGATGGAGCACCTGATTGATAAAGCTGTGCTGCTGCACGACGGCGTTGTCAGCCGGGAATTCGATTGCGAGCAGGTACGTTCCGACGAAGGCAAATCGGTCATCGACATCATGAGGGAGGTGTACCAGGCATGAACCATTTTTTCAAGCTGCTTCATATGGAGGTTCGCCGATTCCGGTATATCCTTGCCGGATTGATGGGCGTGACGGCGATCGTCCAACTGTGTGCTCTGTTCTGGACCGTATCCAAAGAGCTGAAGTTGAGGGAAACGTTAATGCTGCGGCCGGAGAAGACCGACTACGTATTTCATGAGCTGACGTTTGCCTGGGCGATGTCGAGCGCGCAGTTCTGGTTTTTAGTCCCGGTCTTTATGAGCATCACAGTGCTGAGTCTGTATATCTTCTTCATCTGGTACCGCGACTGGGTGGGCCGCCATACGTTCGTATACCGGCTGCTTATGCTCCCGACACAAAGGCGGAATATTTACCTTGCTAAGCTTACGGCCATTCTGATATTCATGTTTGTTATGCTTTCGTTTCAACTGCTTCTTCTGATTGTCGAAAATATGGTGTTCAACTGGATCGTTCCATCCGAACAAGGCGGGTCGTCTCATTTTGCGGACGCGGTATCGGCCAATCAGGCACTGGATATGTTGCTGCCGCATCAGTTTGGCCAGTTTGTGTTTAATAACGGGGTAGGCGTACTTGCCGTGTTGGTGCTGTTCACATCAATCCTTCTGGAGCGCAGCTACCGGCGGATCGGCATCCTGTACGGTATTCTGTACGCCGCCGGATGCTTTGCAGCCGTTATTGTTCCTCTGACAACGCTGGGCATCGAAAATCCGGGCGCGTATCTCTATCCCGGTGAAATTATCGCCATTGTACTGGTCATCGCCGCATTGCTGCTGGTCCTTTCGGTGTGGCTGGGACTCCGGCTGCTGGCGCGGAAGATTACGGTATGAGGAGGAGCATCATGAAGCGATACGTATTGACTGTACTTCTACTGCTGTTCGCTGCAGGAGGTGTTGGGGGGTATTATGTATACGCGGCAACAGACCGGTTGCCGGAATACAAGCTTGTGAAGGTAGAAGGCGACAGCCGGATCGGGTTGGAGATCGAGCTATCCGGCTTGTACGGCGGCAGATTTCGCTCTCAATTTCTGACCGTTTCCACCGACGGCAGCCGTTATTACAGCAGACGGCCTTTCTACGAAAATACCGTATTTTCGGCCCGGTCGTGGATGGGCGAAGTGCCGGGTCTCCGGGAGCTGAAACAGAAACACCGCCAATTCATGCGGGGAAAAGGTATTCCGGACGGATTTCTAATTGATGGCGAATGGGCGGTCTATGCAGAAGCGGCATCCGAGACCTCGAACACGTTAAAGATTGAACATCTCCATCTGGCATCGGGAAAAACGGCACGCTTTGTGACCGAACTACCCGTTCAAGAGGGATTGTCACGTATGCATGCGGTGGACGTGCAACGTCAAGGGAATGAACTCCACGTGCTGACGACGTATTACCTTGCTATGGGAGATAAGATGCCGAGCCAAGCCTACTTCGACAATGTGATCGATTTGTCGAGCGGTCGCTTGCTTCGCCAACAGAAGCTCGAGCCTAGTATCGACAGGCCTAAGAATGCGATGGTCGATGCCGTAACGGCCGATGGATTCACGACACCAAGCGGCTACGTAGTTCTAAGGGTGCGTGAAAACATTGCACAGGATGGATTGACCGAGGAGAATTCCATAAGTAACGCGGTGGATTCGGAGAGGCAAACCATCATGAAATCCACGCTCTACGGCTATTCCTACAAAACGGGCCAAATGACAAAGCTCCAGGTGCCGCTCACCGGATTAAACGAGCAGTGGAACGAGAATATCGCAGTAGCGGACAATCGTATTGTTGTGGTCACGAACCATGAGAAGCGCATAATTATTCTCGCGTATGATCTGGTCTCCGGCAAAATCGACAAGGAATTGATCATCGCTGCGGAGGATCTCGGCGTTACCCAGATGGGTATGACTCGGTTCAGGGATGGCAAAATTTATATGGCGGCGCAGCAGAGCTCTCTACCGATTGCCTTAGTGCTCGACTGGGAGAATGGGGCGCTGCTTTATAAAGGAAAGGCTGTATATGCCGGACCCGTGTCCGAAGCGGAAGAGGCGATTAAGCAGTTAACGCTGCTAGATCTGAAATTCCGTGCATGACGGCTGCGAAGGCGACTCCGGCGATGCCGGATGCAAGAATCGAGACGCTGCGGCGGTTGGAGGACTTCTGCTATCAGGTCGCGCATTATATTTTGTGCGACGACGGGCTGGCCGCGGAGGCAGCCAAGCGCGCGCTGCTTGAGGCAGGCCGGACGCCGGCGTTCCTTGCCGGAGCGGCAGAAGCCCAGCGCGAGTTGATGAAACGGTTCGCGGTCAAGCATTCTTTTGCGGTAAAACAAAACGGGCAGACGCGCTGAAGCGTTGCCCTTTTTGTTTCGCTTAATGAGGGAATGCCTTTATATGGGACGCCTCGGCAGTCTGCTTGGCTCGGTAAACAATTACTTTTAAAACGTCCCATTTTGGGTAATTATATACCCAAAGGTGGTGGTTTACTTTGTGGATTATAAAAACAAAACATAAAAGAGATGAAGATGGTGGGACCGTAGCTCTAGAACTGGAAACCGATGATAAGCGTCTTGATGTTAATGTTAGATGGGATGGTTGTACAGAAATTCACGTATATTCACTTACAGAAGAAAATCGTGAGCTAAAAGACACGTTTCATACGTGTGATCTAAAAGGATTTATTGATGAATTACAGACACTTAATAATGTTTGTCAGGATTACTTTGGTGAAGGAAGTTATTGGGAACGAGAAAAAGATGAAGAGGAATAGCCCGCGTGTAGTCTATGATTCTCCATATTTTTAAACCCAAGGGGCATTAGGATGACAAGAAAAACGGTTGTATGGATAAGTGTTGCATTACTTGTAACCATTACTCTTGTTTACCGAGACAAAATTAACGAAGCGAATCATAGGTTTTATGCTTTATTTTCCATATACGAAGCAAAAAATGACTTGGCTTTTTTCAGACTCTTAGAAAGGCCACCATCATTTCTTTCGCTTGCGGAAACCTTGGAGGAACTTAGCGCTGTAAGTGATAAAGAGGATCCTTCGGAAATACAAGCAATCATTGAGAGAGGAAAAGTGCAAGCGAACGCCCAGGATGAACATATTTCACTTCTGATTGAATTTAGCGACAGCTATTCCAGCCATGAGAGAACCGAGGCCTCAAAAAAGTTGTCTAACTACACAAAGCAGCAAGAGCAAGAGGAAATTTACATGATACACAATCGTACTGAGGTAGGAGACGTTATGTATTTCGTAAGTGGCCAGTATTGGAAAGCAAAGCCTAAACTGATTAGCCAAAATACGAAGGATACGCTTGCTTCAATCGCAAAAGAACTGCGTTCCATGGAGAAGACGTTTGCTACATTCGTAGATTACTACGAGCGATATTATGGATGGGACGATATGGAGGCCGCCTATAAAAAACAGTTTTTAAATCAATTAAAGCCACATCTCACGAATTTTGAAACCATTCAAAACGGTCTAGAAAATTACAAATAAAAAAACGAGAATATGGTCGCAAAAAGTAACAACGAGAGCACCTAACCAAGAAAAGTCTCATCATTGTCGCAAAAAGCAACAATGAGAGCGCCTAACCAAGAAACGTCTCATCATTGTCGCAAAAAGTAACAATGAGAGCGCCTAACCAAGAAACGTCTCATCATTGTCGCAAAAAGTAACAATGAGAGCACCTAACCAAGAAACGTCTCATCATTGTCGCAAAATGAGGCTGTCGATTAACAGTTCATAACTTCGGTAATCTGCGGGAGACCACAGAATGTATGCGAAAAATCATACAAAATGAGCAACACACACATCGAATCAGTCGATTATATGCGAAATTTCATACATAAAACACGATTTGAGCCCGGCTTCTATAAATGTATTCGAAAAATCATATACATTCTCTGCATGTGTACGTTCACGTTAAAACTGTCCACAATTAATAGGCAGCCTCAAAATGCAACTATCTGAAGGGATTGAGGATTTGATGACGATACCTATTTCTCTACCAGATATTTCATCAAGGCCATTCTATTTACAAACGGAACGCATGATAGTTTCGTCGCCGGATGTACTTTTTCTAGCGTGGACAAAGCAGTTCGATCGTTGGTTTGCAGAGCCTGGATCAGTGGTCATGAAGGGAGAAGTCAATACGGTCTTCTTCTTTGAGACAATCTACAAATCCGAAACGCAAAGTGAAGCACAGCGTCATCCACATTACGGACGATTTCTTAGGCTTGAGCAGAATCGTCTCGTTGAATTGACGTGGGTTACTGGGGCTGAGGGAACAAAGGGAGCTGAGACTGTTGTCACGGTTGAACTTGAACCTCACGGCAACGGCACATTACTACGTCTTACGCATACAGGGTTTCCAGATCAGGATTCGAGGAATGGACACGAACATGCATGGCATTCGTACTCGAACAGCTCTACAAGCGGATGGTGGCGAATAACTAATAGGCAAAGTTTAGTTGGTCAGATTGCCGATGCCTGAAGAAATAGAATATCGTAAGTCGCAGCGACACCTCCCGAGGTACTGAACTTATTTTCGTACTCTTTATACATGTTGGCGAACAGACGCCGTGATCCAAAGGCGTGCGAAGAGGCAGCTTCGGAAGTACTGGCTCCCAGCGCTTTGACAGATAGAAGAAAATCTCTTGCAGAAGCATACTCTTCCGTTTGAACCAATCGCTCACATTGAATATTTGAGAACCCTGTTTCCTTCAGCAAGCTTTTCCACTGATCTGCAGATTGAAACGATAGTCCGTGCCGCTGCGGCTCGATGCCGCCAGCATGGTAAACGGCATCAAAAGCCGTATGCAGCTCGCGGAATGTATCCGGCCCGAACGTCGCGAATGCTATCAAGCCTCCGGTGCGAAGCAGCCGGTGAAGGTGCTCTAGCGTTTGCTTCGGACGGCTCAACCACTGAAAACAAGCGCTGGAAATAATGAGATCGAATGAGGATGCAGGAGCAAGTGCCGCCCACATTTCGACATCGGCGTGCAAAAAGTGAACATGGGAAGGTTGCCTATTGTTGGAGCTGTAATCGTTTGCAGAACTTAACCTCATACGTTGTTCCGCCGCTAGTATCATTGCGGGTGCAATGTCAAGCGCAGTAATGGACGAGCATGGCCATTGGTTTACCGCAATTTCAGTGAGAGTACCGGTACCGCAACCGATCTCGAGAATATTAAGTCTATTAAACTCACCCTCACACGTCCATTTTTCGAGAGATTTTACAAGCCTATTTGCCATAATCCGCTGTACATGGGCATGAGTATCATAAGAACCTGCTGCGCTCCGGTTAAATTGACGTCCAATAGCAGTTTTTCTATTGATCATTCCACCAACTCCTCAGTGATTCAGCCAAGTGGCTTTCCCTTCCCAGAAACGGAGCATGCCCACTGCTAGGTATTGTTAGTAACTTCGCTCGAGGTAATTGCATGAGTAATTCTTCGGCCGCAGCGTAAGGACAAATCTTATCCTCGGAGCCATGCACAAGAAGAACCGGACACTCGATTTCCGACAATCGGGACAGGCATTCCACACTGCGAAGGACCTCTAGGCCGGCAACTAGCGCAAAGGTTGTCCAATTGCCAAAGAAGGGGAAACTTTCCCTGTGATCCATTCCTGATTTCGTATCCATGAAAAAGGACTGCTGAAATTTGTTTTCTATGGCTTTTCGTTCTTTCCTGATTCCAGTGATCATCTGTCTAACGTATACATCTGCCCAACCGAGATCCGCCTGTTCTTTAGGACGGGTAAATTTTGCTGTTGCTGAGAGCAGTACTAGGCCGTCCGCTAACTCTTGAGCCGCGAGTCTGAGCGCCAACAACCCGCCAAGCGACCAACCTGCTATCAGGAGCGGACCAGAGGTAGAAGACAAGATATTTATTGCCGCTGTTTCTGTCAATTGCAATATTTCCTCTGAAGAACCGGCAGTGCTGTAATCGACGGAAACGTGGTGAAAGTCAGGAAGTAAATCACGAAGCCGATCGAAGATTCTATCCGACATACTCCATCCAGTCAGCCATAAGATCGTACAGCTTAGCTCTGGTCGCATGAATCCAGTACCCCCAGTTGAAGTCCAATGCTGCGAATTCGCGTGACGGCATCTGTCAGTTCCTTGAAGGTATGGGCTGCTGACAGGGAGAAGCGGATTCGCGCCGTACCGTCAGGTACTGTAGGTGGACGAATAGCTGCCGCGGCGATACCTTCCGTTTCTAGAGCATGACTGAATCTTAGGGCCGTATCATTATCACCTGCGATCAAAGGTACAATCGGACAATTTCCTTCACCGACATTAAAGCCCGCCTGGCATAATGAGGAACGAAAAAAAGCGCTTGCCGTCAAAAGCTGTTCACGGCGCCAGTGTTCTGACTGTACCAGGTCCAGCGCCTTTGAAATACCGGCAATAAGAGAAGGCGGCAATGCCGTTGAATACATAAGAGGTCTTGCTTTATTCACCAACCACCTGGTTAGCGTGCTGCTTCCACAAACATAAGCCCCGTAGACGCCAAACGATTTGCTGAAAGTTCCCATATGAATATCCACATCATTCTCTAGCCCGAGCTCAAGGCTCAATCCCTCGCCGCGCAACCCGTAAATTCCTCCGCTGTGTGCCTCATCAACCATCAGCATGGCACCATATTCCTTTTTTAACGCAGCGATTTCAATCAAGTTCGCCTGGTCGCCATCCATGGAGAATACGGCGTCCGTAACGATTAACTTGCGCCGTCTATGACGGTGCTTATTCAATAACGCACGCAAATGTTCCATATCGTTATGACGATACCGGGCATGTTCAGCGCGGCTCATCACAATACCATCGACAATGCTCGCATGGTTGAACTGATCACTGAAAACCACATCGCCCCGGCTCACAAGCGCGCCAATGACACCGGCATTAGCCATATATCCATTTGCAAAAACAAGTGCCGCATCACGGTTCTGCCATTCTGCCAACGCTTGTTCAAGCTGCACATATGACGGCCGGTTGCCGGTCACATGCCGTGAGGCGCCAGCGCCGGCACCTTCGATGAGGAGTGAATTGCGCATCGCTTCAACAATAGCAGGATGTTGGGCGAGTCCCAGATAGTCATTCGAAGACAAGTTGAGCAGCACTCGTTCTCCGCGCACCGTATAACCAGGGCTTTCGGGGACCGAAGCACTAACACGCAAGCGACGTTCCAATGATACGCGATCCAATACTTCAAGTTCTTTTTCCAACCCATTCATGAACAGCCCGCCTTATAACGCGTTTAACTCAATTTCAAAGCCCAAATCTTCAATGATTTGATGATCGGCTGAAACGTCTTGCCCTTCCGTCGTTAAATAGTCGCCTACAAAGAGTGAATTTGCTGCGTACAGAGATAGAGGCTGCAGGGTACGAAGGTTAACCTCTCGCCCGCCGGCCACACGAATTTCTTTAGACGGACAGATGAATCGGAATAAAGCCAATACCTTCAGCGCTTTTATTGCCGAGGTACGGCCTGCATGTTCAAGCGGGGTTCCCGGAATCGCATGGAGGAAATTGATTGGAATGGAGTCCGCATCAAGCTCGCGTAACGCATAAGCCATCTCAACAATTTCCCGATTCGTCTCACCCATTCCGATAATGACACCGGAGCAGGGAGACATGCCGTGTGTCTTTACCTTTTCTACGGTTTCAACACGTTGATTGTAGGTATGGGTCGTGGTGATGGATGGGAAGTTAGCTTTGCTTGTGTTCAAATTATGGTTGTATCGGTGAACGCCTGCTTCTGCAAGACGTTCGGCTTGACCGTCCTTTAGAATTCCAAGGCATGCGCAAATTTTGAGCGGCATCGTTTCACGAATTTCTTTAACCGCGTCCACCACTTGATCTAATTCCTTTTCTGTCGGTCCCTTACCAGCAGCAACAATGCAATAAGTCCCTGCCTGACGAGCCATCGCTTCACGTGCGCCTGCAAGCAGCGTATCTTTGTCAAGCATCGAATATTTATTTACCGGCGCTGCAGATACGATGGATTGAGAACAATAGCCGCAGTCCTCAGGGCAAAGACCGCTTTTGGCGTTGATGATCATGTTCAGCTTCACTTTTTTGCCGTAAAAATGTTTTCTTACCTGAAAAGCAGCTTGCATTAGTAAAAGTATTTGCTCATTATCCGTTTCCAGAACGGCAAGCCCTTCTTCTACCGTTAAACAATTCCCACTCAGTGCTTTTTGGGCAAGCGACTGCCACTGCAAATCGTTTTCCATCGTCTTAATTTCCATCTTCCCCTTTTGGTTGTTTTGAAAATACCTCTCTGACAGGCGTTAATTGAATGGTTCCTCGAACGGTATGTACTAGAGTTTCTTTATTCGCCTCACCATGCAAGCTGGGAAACCGGCCAAGGACTTTCAGGCCGCCGTAACGTTCGATAAGACTTGCATTCGCCGCAATACTCGGATCGTCATGAGATTCTGCAAATTCTCCATCGTTCATAATTACACCTACGATCGGGATTGCACGTTGCCGCAAGAACGATGCTGTTAGAAGTGTGTGATTAATCGTGCCGAGGCCGGATCGGGCTACGATCAGAGCCGGTATGCGAAGTTCCGAGATCAAGTCAATTACGAGGGAATCCTCGGTCAACGGTACAGCTGCGCCACCTGCGCCTTCGATGAGCAGTGCTTCATAACGATTGATTAGCGGTTCACCTGCGGTGAGGATCTCCTTAAGTGTTAGGGTCACGCCAGCATGCTTGGCGGCTAGCATTGGGGTAAGCGGTGCTTCAAATGTAAACGGCGCCACGGCCTCTGGCCGCTCATCAATACCCGTGCTTATAAGCAAACGTTCAGCATCCGTAATTCCATTGCCAATTCGTGCACCGGACTGGACAGGTTTCCAGACACCGGCATTCAGACCTTCGGCACGAAGTGCAGCGGTAAGAGCTGCCGTAACTATTGTCTTCCCCACGCCAGTGTCCGTGCCGGTCACAAACAATCCGTTGACCTTGATCATGTAGTTAATCTACCTTCGGTAACATCAACAATAGATGTTGCCAAAATATCCGTCATGGTATCCAGCTCATCTTCCGTGCTGGCAAGAGGCGGGATAAATACGACAACATTGCCAAGCGGCCTTATAAGCATTCCAAGCTCTCTAGCACGTACAGCCGCGCGAACGCCGATACGATCTGCCCAATCGTAGGGTTCCCGTGACGCTTTATCACGTACGAGTTCGATTCCAATCATCAGGCCCTTTTGCCTGATTTCACCGACATGCGGCCGTTCCTTAAGTGCTGCGAGCTTCTGCTCAACAAATAATGACTTTGCTAGTACTCCTTCTAGCATGTTCCGCTCTTCGAATAACTTTAAGCTGGCCAAAGCGACGGCACAGCCAAGAGGATTACCCGTGAAGGAATGTCCGTGGAAAAATGTTTTCTGCTCTTGGTAATCGGCATAGAATGCTCCGTACACCTCGTCTGTCGCAAGTGTCGCTGCGACGGGCAAGTAGCCTCCAGTCAAACCTTTGCCGACAACCATTAGATCAGGTGAAACGCCTTCCAGATCACAGGCAAACATGGCGCCCGTCCGCCCGAATCCTGTCGCTACCTCGTCAGCGATAAGAAGCACACCATGTTTGCGGCAAAGCGCAGCCATCTCGCGTAAACAGCCTGAAGGCATGACGATTATTCCCCCTGCTCCTTGCACAATCGGCTCCACTATGAGTGCTGCGATCTCATCCCTGCGAGTCTCTAGCAAAATGCGAAGAGCGGTTAATGTAGCTTCCATTGCATCCGCCGCACCGCCCTTATGGCGGTAAGCATAAGGATATGGAATGACATGTGAAGGAAATAACATAGGCTGGAACACGTCATGATACAACGGAATCGCGCCTACGCTAATCGCGCCAATTGTATCCCCATGGTACGCTTGATTCATCGTAATAAATGTCTTTTTACCCTGCAGCCCACGATTATGCCAATATTGAAATGCCATCTTAATCGCGATTTCAACACCGGTTGCTCCTGAATCAGAGTAAAACACCTTGTTTAAGCCTTTCGGTGTTATCTCCACCAGCTTCTCAGCAAGCTCGATGGCAGGAATATTGGCCATTCCGAGCAGTGTAGAGTGGGCGACTCGTCCTAACTGATCCGTGATCGCCTGATTCAGCTCCGGCACGTTGTGTCCGTGTACATTAAGCCAAACAGACGAGAAACCGTCATAATAAGAACGTCCATGGACGTCATACAGCTTAATACCTTCGCCTCGTTCAATAATTAGAGGGTCGGAGCTGTTGTAATCTTTCATTTGAGTAAAAGGATGCCATAGGTATGCCTTATTCATGGCGGCAAGACGTTCAATATGCGTTGACAATAATGATCACCATCCATTGACCTATTAATTGTTAACCAATTTTTATATTCAGGTTGACATTTAACTTTGGTAATTTTAGCAGACAGAAACACCTCTGTAAAGATAATCCGAAGTAGAACGCAGAAAAAGGTAATGAAGGGGGTGACAGTGACAGATAAAAACAAACAACCCTTCTACTTGGAGCATAGAAAGGTTGAACGGTATATTAAAAATATAACGGCGAGCTAAATAATCAGATCATCTTTTTTTGTTGAAGCAAGGCTTTCAACGCTTTGTACTTCTGAACGCCAGTGATACCTAAGAATATTCCCACGATAACAAGAATAATACCAAGAAGCTTGTTGACATAGATGTAGTCAACGATACCGAACACAGTAAGCATCAGCCCGATTACAGATATAGTCAGTGGGTTCGTTTGTTTTTGTTTGGGTGTTTTTTGATCTAACTTCATGGGACACCTCGCGTATCGATTGTAATATCTATTAAAAGTATAACTTAATTGCTCAAGCATGGGTAGATGATTTAGATGGAGGTTAATCGATACCAGATTAATCGGCAAGGGAACCAGGTGGAGCCAATCGCAAGATCAAAGCATTTACCGCAGTGGAGGGAAGACAAGCCGGATCCTTTGTTCACGGTCCACACATCTCGGTCACGTCGTAGTGAATTATCTCCTTCTTAGACATGGGTTTACTCCCGCGTCCGCTGTTCCAGACTTTGGCGAAAACGGTGCGAATCTCCATTCATCAGTAAAATGTATGGGGTTTCTAAGCAGCTCGAGTGCGGTTCCGTAATTAGACCCGGACGGGGATGCTGCGAACGCTCGAGTTTGTTAATTTTGTGGTTTAGCTAAGGTGTACCGTAGCTAATTGTATTCGCATTGCAAGGTCCTTCTATAGCCACAGGAGAACCTTCAGCTGCTCTAGCAAATAACTGATAAACATGGTGGGCATTAGCATTTGTTGTAACTATAGCTTTAAGATGAGTTAGAGCATCTACGTTTGAACCTATGTCATCGGAATTATCTACGGCAGTTGCAAAAATTGAACCATCTTGTACAAGTGTTAATTCTATAGCTTCAGCACCTACAGGTCCTTCCCATCCAACACACGCATTGACTTCAACAAATCGAGTACCTAACGGCACGAAATGTCCCCATTCTAAAAGTAAAACCGGGGTCGAACCAACTTCAATACTAAATGATTCCGTAAAATTCGTTAATATAGCATGTGTATAATTAAGTGAGGTTTGAATAGTTTTATCTTCATGATGACGATGAGTTTAGTAGCGAACAATCCGGAGTTTAAAGCTATGCATGCCTACAATGTACAGGTAAAGAAGATAAAGAAAATGAGATCCATAATGAAACTGTGTGGCAAACTAGCTAGAATTTTAGTTGGAATGGCTCGTAGTGGTGAAGCCTACAACCCTCATAAAACGATGCCCATCAAGCTAGCAGCTTAACCTATATTCACCGTTTAATTGTACGAGTTTTGTCTTATTCGCAGGATTTCAAAGAAAGCACGGAGTACCGGATGTATTCAACCAAGGAGAATGTGTGCAGTATATGGAATAATATGGGGTTTTAATCCCCCCCCCCCCCCCCTGTATTTCCTTACGCCTTCATGTTGCTCAGGTCTATTACGAGGTCTCTCTTTCTATCTTTCTGTGCTACTAGCAAGGGTGAAATCCTGCGAATAAGCGAGCATTCGTAAGAAAACTATATCGTGCCGAGGGAGCTTAATAACCCAACGAAAAGGCAACCGATTAGACCTGGTTGCCTTTCCCCGCTAGCGGGCAGGTT
Organism: Cohnella sp.; assembly: GCF_041640265.1. Lineage (GTDB taxonomy): Bacteria > Bacillota > Bacilli > Paenibacillales > Paenibacillaceae > Cohnella. The sequence goes on along the minus strand of NZ_JBEQAP010000001.1, from coordinate 243,412 downwards.
AGTTGGTGGCTACCTTGAATAGCCCTAAATTGTTCTAAGCACTGAGTAAATACTTTATTTACTCTGTAGAGCGACGGATCATGCTTTTCCGTCGAGTCGTGCGTATAGGATGTAGTCCACGGCAGCCGGCTCGAACCCTCTTGCGCGAAGGGCGACATTGATTTGGCCGCGATGGTACTGGCCGTGCAGGGCGACATGTATCAAAATGTCCCGCGCTGAAGTCTCGAACGGTGCCCCGGCCTGACTACGATAAGCGATCGGCTTGTCTAGCCAATCTTCGGGTAGGGAGTCGAGCCAAGTCCGGAAGCCGCTTCCGTTCGCCTCGATCAGCGCGGCGCAGTCGGCCGGATCGGCATTATCTAACCATAGCGCGAGACCCTCACTGCTCTCGCCGCGTAGCCGGGTCAGCTAGATACGCTCCGCTTGGAGCAGGTGCAGGAACAGGTTCGCAGCCTTGCTGGCTTCGTCCGCCGGCGCGGCTCGCAGCGCCTCAAGCAGCAGGCGGTTTGCCCAATCCATGTGTGCGAACAAGTTTCGAATCGTTTGCATAACTTTTCGACCTCCATAGTCCTTTGATCTCTTACCTCTTTCTCTTTGATCGTATCACGCACGGGAGCGATAGCCAACGCCTTTGCGTGCGGAGACTGCGCGCGATTCTGGGTTGCATCCATATGAATACTTTCACATTGCTGAGCAAATTAAGGAAATCCAAGAAGGAACAATGGAAATCGTGCAAGGAAACTGCGATTTCTATTCTATTGAAGAAAGAAAACCATACTCAGATGATGTTATATATCACAAGTTCAGATGTACTTCATGTAACAGAAAGTTTGAGTTAACTGTTGAGACTTATCATGGTTCAGGTGGAGCAAGGGATGTAGAGAATATGTGATTACATAGTCGATTTACTTCAAAGGAAGTAACAAATATAAAGATACTGTGTAATTTTAACAGTTGCAGTAAAGCAACATTTAATATTTCGTTGCGTTTAATGGTTAAATCGGTTTTCGGGGGTGTAGAAGAATGGCAAAGGGATTAATATTATTCACTGGTTTATATTTTCTTCTTTTCTTACTACCTGACAAGCTTATTTTACAGATGTCTTATTTCCTTGGAATTAAATCACACCATTTAGAACACAAAATAAGTGTACTTATTATGTTGAGCTTTTTTACTTGGCTCCTTTACACCACAATTCGAATTGTTCTTCTATCATTTAGAAAAAAGAACCCTTTATAAGATTGCGGGACAAGAGAGTTGTATAGCCACACCACGAGGCTACCGCAAATTTAGACCTTGAACACCTCACATCAAACGAAAATTCTGACGGAAATGATGTTTTGGAGATGAAAATTTAAATGATAAACAAGTTCCTAATGGGATTTTTAACCATGCTGACTGTATGTCTTCTATTGTCGGCTTGTGATTCCAATGAGAAATCAATCGAGAAAGCAAAAAAGAAGATATCAATTGAAGAAGCAAATAAGCTAATTTTAGAAACTCAAGATTTTTCTCAATCGAGTAATATGGAAAATGGTGTGATTGAAATTACCCCCTCTGAAATTTGGGATAAAACAAAGATTCAGCTTTTTAAGGATTCAAGCTCGGAAACATACATCGTAACAAATCAAAAAGCTGTTCATATAGGTGAGGCATTTGGCGGTTTTGGTGTAACAAGTGCTTTGCCTTACGATGTCAATAAGGATGGAACTTTGGATTTAGTTTATGCAGGCATGAATGAAAGTTTATACCCCACAGAAAAGGATATGAATTTAGAAAAGGTTGGAACTTTGGTTTGGAAGAATAACGAATTATACAATAAACTATTACAAAATTGAATTTTCGTAAAAAGCAAAAGCTCCACTGTTGGTTTCAATTCAAAAGAAGAAGTAATCAATATCGAAGCCAAACTGACCGATGAGCACAATTGCTGATCTGAAACATAGGTTTGCTGCTGATATATTGAATACCACGAATGAAAAACCTCATATTAGCTGCCATTCAGCTAAACGGATACAATAACTCAGCGATGGATCTCCATAGCTTTTTTTGGTTGTGAACTGCACACTCAACAAACAGGCTAATTCGTTTTAAATGAGGTGTACTATACAGCAACCTTTTTAAAGGTGTGTTTTTCTCGGGAAAAGATGTTAGGTAGGAGGTGCAATACTACGAGGCTGACGTCAGTAGCCTAGCTAAGCTATTGGACAGTATAGTGGCGGAACGGCTAGACCATAATTCGAAGAAAGGGGGCTGAAGAAATGAGTAAACATGACAACCTGTTCCAAGATCTAAAACAGATAAGGGATACCTGGGCAAGTGTGGACTACCTCGGTCCGAGTGCTGTTATTCCTGAATGGTCAGAGCTAAAGGGTGAATACGAAACATTACGAAATATTCTCAAGAGCGAAAATGAAATAGAAGCCTTTAAGAAAGTCATGAAAGTTTTATTCATGCTTAAAATCCTCCTCTAATGCTTGCTTTAGTGTGTTTAATGCCTCAATCCGGTGACGCTCAAACTTGCCGATCCAGCGTTCATAAATTTCTCCGATAGGTACCGGATTAAGATAATGCAGCTTTTCACGGCCTTGCCAAACGACAGTAACAAGATTTGCCTCCTCCAGCAGCAGAAGGTGCTTCGTAACAGCTTGACGAGTCATAGTCATTTGTTTACAAAGTTCTCCTAAGGATTGCCCGTTATTGACGAACAAGAGGTCGAGTAACTCTCGGCGAGTTCCATCGGCAAGCGCTTTAAATAGTTTATCCATGCCTCTATTATATGCAACCTTTTGATTGCATGTCAAATTATTTTTGATAAAAACTTCCATATGCGTGCTTGGTCAGGGCGTGCAACTCTGTTCTGTGGTTAAACGTCTATGCAAAAGCACCGGTATTCTAACAGTTTTTCTGCAGCGATGTTAATATATCTCACATTTGCGGTCTTAAATGTGTTTTGATTGAAATCCGTAGTAATTATAAAAAATAGCATGAAAATGTTAACTTAAACGAAAAGATACCTGTATTTTTGATTTTTTATGATTGATATGTGATGGAAATTGACAACTTTTGATTGAAACGCTATAGTGGATTTAAGGATTAAGAGAAATATCGATTGTTTTAATCTTACATAATATAACATGAAGAGGAGGAGCCTCAATGACCACTGTGCCCACTGAGAGGTTAGCGGAACAGAACAACACTAAGCAAACGCCGTTCCCTATTATTGATACAGATGTACACGAGCGTCTTGTGTCCGTAGAGGAATTGCTTCCTTACATGAAGGAGCCCTTCCTCGGTTACATGAAGCACTGGACCGGATGGGGAGAGTTGAAGTACACGCATCCGATCGGAGGCTCCAGACTGGATTCGCTGCTGCCTAGCGGCAATGTACCGGGTTCGGATTACAGGGTACTGAAAGAACAGTTGCTGGACCAGTACGACATCAGCTATGCCATTCTGACTGGACTGTTCTATCCCGCTACAATGGAAGCGCAATTCGAACTGGCCGGCGCCCTTGCATCCGCGTATAACGAATGGGTAGTAAAGAATTGGCTTGACAAGGATGATCGGTTTCTTGGATCCATTCATGTTGCACCCCAAATTCCTGAGCTGGCAGTACGGGAGATTGAAAAGTGGGGTGACCATCCAAAGATGGTTCAGGTGCTGCTTCCGATCGGCAATGTTGCGCTTGGGGATCCTTATTATCATTCAATATACGAAGCTGCCCAGCGGAAAAATCTCGTTATCGGCATGCATCAGGGCAACTCAGTTACGACGGGTTTCGGGCAGCCTCGTTATTACATCGAGTGGCATACGATTCTGTCGCAGGCGTTCATGGGCACTGCCGTCAATCTCATTCTGAATGGAGTGTTCGATAAGTATCCGGGAACTCGCGTCGCGATGATTGAGGGGGGCTTCTCTTGGGTGCCTTCGCTCATGTGGCGGATGGATCACAATTACAAATCGCTGCGAGTAGAGGTACCCTGGGTTAAACGGCTTCCGAGCGAGTATATTAAAGAACATTTCCGGTTTTCTACACAACCGATTGAGGATCCCAATCCGCAGTTCATGCTGCGCATGGTCGAGATGATGGAGAGCGATGAATTGCTTATGTTTGCTACAGACTACCCGCACTGGGATTTCGATTCGCCATTACGAAGTCTGCCGACAACCTTCTCGGGCGAACTTAAACGCAAAATATTTTACGACAACGCCAAAAATTTCTACAAATTGCCTGATGTTCCGAAAGCTGCGAGGTGAACGATTTGATGAAACAAGTGGTATGCAGTTCGGATGATCTTGTTCCCGGACAGAAACGAGCTGTGCAGATCGGGTTGCGCTCCGTTGTATTGGTCCGGATGAACAGTGGAGAGTATTGCGCGCTTCTGAATGTCTGTCCGCATCAAGGGGCAAGGCTGTCGGATGGTGAGTTGACAGGAACGACTCTGCCTGCCGATGTAGGTGAATACGTGTTCGGGAGGGAAAACGAGGTGCTGCGCTGTCCATGGCACCGTTGGGAATTCGACGTCACGAGCGGCAATGCCTTGTTTAACGATCGTCGTGCTTGCGTCAAGCGGTACGAGGTGACGGTAGAAGAGGGGAACGTTGTCATTCATTATTAACTAATAGGGAGTCCCATTCGGGAATAGCGCTTATAAGGAAAATTGTGATATATTTAGATCAAAAATTGGGAAGAGGACGTGGATATGTCGATTAATAGGGAAAAAGAAATCTTACAGCATTTGAGTAAGAAATCACCCTTGTCAGTCGAAGAGCTTGTTGACCTTGTGCAGGTTTCGGAGGCGACAATCCGAAGGGATTTAGTGGGCTTGGAAACTCAAGGACTGATTCTGAGACAGCGTGGAGGAGCATCGCTTCCGGGTCTCGGAGTGGAGCCCATGTTTAATCAAAGGTTGAGTCAGAATGTGGACTTGAAGCAAAGGATTGTCCAATACGCAGCAGAGCAAATTTCAGAGGGCGAAGTGATCGCTCTGGATGTTGGCACGACCAATGCTGCGTTGGCTAAGGAACTGCTGAAGAAGAAGGGGTTAACTATATTTACACATTCCCTTCAGATTGCCTCTATCCTTTCGAGAAGCCAGCACAATATCTATGTGGTTGGAGGCGGTTTCCGAAAGCTGGAGATGTCCATGGTCGGTTCTATTGCGATTAATACGATTATGCAATTCAATTTTGACCGATTTTATATGGGTTTGGCGGGTTTTTGCAAAATTCAGGGACCTACCGATTTCGCCTTGGAAGAGGTTGAAATCAAAAGAACATTTATCAATCGTTCAAAGCATGTCGTCGCGCTGGCGGACAGTTCGAAATACGGCGTAACATCCCTTGTCAAAGTTTGCGATTATGGGGATATCGATGAATTAGTGACGAATGACATCCCTGGTCTTTCTATTGCGGAAGAGATGGAGTTTCATGGGAAGCTGACGTTGGTATAGGCGAGAAAGAAACAAACGGCCTTCATGTTTGCAATTTGCAGACATGAAGGCCGTTTGTGTTTGTTTATTTGAAGAAAGGTGCAGATAACGAATGACTATTGCGGCATCAAGTCTCTTCTTACATGTTTAATGTCATATACATGTCACATGTAAAGTTTGATCCTAATCAAGATCAACAAAAATAAGAATAAAATTACTTTTCCTAAATTTAAGATGATAAATTTAGGTGATTATGATTATAAAGTGATTGAATATGATCTTTTAATGATTGTTATTGACTGAATCTATTTGAAGCCTTATAATCAAACTATCATATGTAATTAAATATAACACTGAAATGTTATGAATTATGACTCAAATCAAGGGTGGTATTTACCCATGTGCCAGGAGATGGATACGATGAGAAAGAAAACATTTGAAGCCATTCGTCAGACCGTTTTTATGGGTCCAGCCGTCCTTATTTACGCGATCGTCATTATGGCGCCGTTTCTGCTGGGTTTGTACTATTCGATGACGGATTGGAACGGCGTCTCAGAGGTTTACTCTTGGGTTGGTTTGGGCAATTACAAAGAAATCATTCTCCAGGATTCGGATTTTCTGGCCTCGTTCTGGTTTACGATCCGGATTTCAGTGGTAATCACAGTGCTGATGAATCTGGTTGGATTCGGATTGGCTCTCCTTCTGATGCAAAAGCTTCGCTTCCGCAACGTCTGGAGAACCGTGTTTTTCATCCCGAATGTGCTGGGCGGTCTCGTTCTCGGCTTCCTATGGCAGTTTATTTTTACAAAAGGGTTCGAAGCCATCGGAAATGCGACGAATCTGCCTTTGTTCCAAATCGCCTGGCTCGGCGCGGAGACGACGGCGTTCTGGGCGATTGTGATCGTAAGCGTCTGGCATGGACTCGGTTACGTGTTGGTCATTTTCATTGCCGGACTGTCGAACGTTCCGCAAGAGTTACGGGAGGCGGCGCAGGTGGATGGGGCGAACGGATGGGTTATGCTGATCCGAATTACCCTGCCTCTAATCATGGCCTCGATTACCGTCTGCTTGTTCTGGACGATTAACTCCACCTTCAAAATCTTTGATCTGAACTACTCGCTGACGAACGGCGGTCCGTTCAAGACGACCGATTCCGCTGCCATGAATATTTATCAGGAAGCGTTCAGTAACAACAATTTCGGGATGGGCTCCGCCAAAGCGATTATTTTCTTCGCTGCTGTCGTTATCATCACGTCGATTCAAGTCTATCTGACTAAACGAAAGGAGATAGAGGCCTGATGGGACAACATGCGCGCAAACGCCTGATATGGATGGAATGGCTGCTGCTTGCGGCAGCGCTCGTCTTCCTCTATCCGTTCTACCTAGTGCTGGTAAACTCATTCAAGACGATGTCCGATCTGCTTTCGCACATGTCGTCACTACCGATGGATATCGTCTGGGAGAATTATTCGAAGGCTTGGTCGATTCTGAATTTCCCGCGCGTGTTCATGAATTCATTGATCATTAATGTGTTCAGCATTGTGGGCGTCACGTTGTTGTCTGCAATGGCGGCGTATCAGATTGTGCGGCGCAAGAATAAGTTCAACATAGTTATGTTCGGGCTGTTCGTGGCCTCAATGGTCATCCCGTTCCACGCCATCATGATACCTTTGGTCCAGGTCGTTCGTTATATGGGACTCGTGGATAAGCTGTTTGGCGTCGTCTTTGCTTACTGGGGATTGAGTCTCTCATTTGCGATATTTCTATTCCATGGTTTTGTGAAGTCGTTGCCCGTCGAGATCGAGGAAGCGGCTTTAATCGACGGAAGCACGGTGTACGGTCTGTTCTTCCGAATCGTCATCCCGCTGCTGAAGCCGATAACGATGACGGTCATATTGCTGAATTCGCTGTGGTTCTGGAACGATTTTCTGCTCCCGATGCTGTTGATTCAAAGCCCCGATTTACGCACGATTCAGATCGCGATCAACTCCCTGTTTGGTCAATACATGAAGAAGTGGGACTGGGCGCTTCCTGCCATTGTAATGGCGATGTTGCCGGCGATCGCATTCTTTCTTCTGCTGCAGCGGCAAATTATCGAAGGCATTACGAGCGGTGGAGTCAAGGGATAAACGGCGTACGCGTAACCTAGCCATCCCGCTCTTTACATATCGAACGATAAATAGACATGGCCAATGAATTGGAGGAGACTAGAATGGTAAAACGAAAGGTTGCTCTAAAATGGCTTGCAGGGGTATTGGCGGTTATATTGGTGCTCGCCGGTTGTTCCAAAGGAAATAATTCCGCTGGCAGCAGTCCAGCTAGCAGCAGTCCAACTAGCAGCAGTTCCTCAATCGAATCGTCCGCCGCTCCAAGCGAGAAGAAAGTAACATTAAATATGTTTGTAAATCGAGTGGAAAGCGTTGAAGCATTCCAGAAGCTTAAAGAAATCTATGAAGCCAAATATCCGAATGTCACCTTGCAAGTTGAAACGCAGACAGGAGGCGAATTCGGAACGGCGCTTAAGGCGAAATTCTCTGCGGGGGCAGGTCCGGATATCTTTACGAATGCAGGCTTTAGTGATTTGGACGTCTGGTCCGAAAAGCTGGAGGATCTATCGTCCGAGACTTGGCAATCTGACGTTCTGGAACACTCGCTGGACGGCATCACGAAGGACGGTAAAGTGTATGGCTTCCCGCTGTCTCTTGAAGGCTATGGATTTATGTACAATAAAGATCTCTTTGCTAAGGCGGGAATTACCGTAATTCCCACTACGTTTACAGAACTTAAGAACGCAGTCGAGAAATTGAAGGCCGCTGGAATTGCACCGTTTATTCCTACCTTCGGCACATGGTATGTACCGGGCGTGTTTGAAGCCAATATCCCGGTTGCACAGCAGCCGGATCCGGACAAATTTCTTGCGGATCTGAAGGCTGGCACAACTAAAGTAACGGATAACCAACTATTTAAGGATTGGTTGAATTTGTTCGAATTAGAATTTAACAACGGCAACGCAAATCCGCTGTCGATCGACTATTCAACCATGGTCATCGACTTCGCGAACGGCAAGGGTGCGATGACGTTAGGTTGCTCCTGCTCTCAGTCGCTGCTTGACGAAGCCAATCCCAATATCAATGTTGGCATAATGCCGATGCCGATCAACGATGATGCGGCATTGAATGATAAGATTTTCGCCCAAGTATCCTCCTATCTGGTTGTGAATAAGGATTCGGAAGTGAAGGAAGAAGCCAAGCAATTCATCCAATGGCTGGTGTCCACGGATGAAGGCAAACAGTGGTACGTCAAAGATTTCAGATATATCCCGGTAGTGAAAGGCGTTGAAGCGGATGCGGAGAGCCTGGGTTTACTCGGCATGGGCATCAAGGAATATCTAGATCAAGGCAAGGCTCTTGGTTATCAGTACAATAAATTTCCAGATGGCTTGTCTAAGGAATGGGGCTCTATTCTGCAGAAATTTGTTGCAGGCAAGATCAACAAGGATGAAACGTTGGTTGAATTCCAAAAAGCATGGGACAAGTTAAATAAATAAGGGTCATCGTTTGAAGGGCGGATGGATTCCGGCGATGGCAGGGATCCATCTGATGTATCGATATGTTGATCGAAAAACGGGATCAAGGCACAAACGCAAAGGAGGAAATAGTTATGCTGTCACCTAAAGACAATGAACTGATTACTAGGGTTGGTGAAGGAACGCCCCTGGGAAATTTGTTTCGCAGATACTGGCTGCCCGCATTTCTGTCCGAAGAGCTAGAGCCTGGAGGAGCGCCGCTTCCGGTTAAACTGCTTGGGGAGCGTCTCGTGGCCTACCGCAATAAGGAAGGCAAGATCGGTTTGCTGGGCGAGTTTTGTCCGCATCGCGGCACTTCCTTGACGCTTGGGCGCAACGATGACTGCGGATTGACATGTATCTATCACGGCTGGGCTTTCGGTACGGACGGAGCTTGTACAAACATGCCCTCAGAGCCGGATTACAGCCGCTACAAGGAGAATATCAAAAACAAAAGCTATCCGGTGCATGAGGCAGCTGGCATCGCTTGGACTTATATGGGTTCTCAGGAATTGCAGCCAGAGTTACCCAATTACATTTGGATGTCGTTGCCAGATTCGCATCGTATGGTTGCGAAGGTGTATCAGGAGTGCAATTATATGCAAATTTGGGAGAACGAAATCGATTATATGCATGCCGCATTCGCCCATCTTGCCTTGAAGGAACAGGATATGAAGGAGGGGGCGCTAAGCACGGAGCTTGGTATTAATCCCTCTCACCCTCTCGTTACTTCCCGAAACCCGCTACTGAGCGTGCAGCCAACTACGTACGGCTTCCGCAACATGTTTATAGGACAGGCGGATACCTCGGAGAATGCCGACCAATTCATTCTCGACGCTCCAATCCTGATGCCGTCCTTTGCTTACACGCCTCGGGTTCCGGCTGAGGATCATTTGTTCCACGCTTATGTGCCGATAGACGATACGACAACTTGGTCGTACGATGTGCACTTTACGCTTGAGCATCCGCTCAATCACGAAACCCAGAAAAATCGTCGCGGGTTGTGGGTGGATGAGAATTACAAGAAAATTTTCAACCGTGACAATAACTATAAGCAGGATCGTACGTTGATGACTGGTGACAATTTCTCCGGCATTATGGGGATCAGCAATCAGGATCATGCAGTAACGGAAAGCATGGGCCCGATTGTGGATCGCTCGAAGGAGAACCTTGGAACGAGCGACGTTGGCGTGATCGCGCTGCGGCGGATGGTGCTGCAATCGATCAAGCAAATCGAGAGAGGCGAGCTTCCGCTAGGTTTGGATCCAAACGTGCCGACGGAAAAGATCTACAGCGAAGGTGTTATCGCTCCGAAGGGCATTCCGTGGCAGGAAGCATGTCCTCTGAATCCCGTCTTCTCGCCAATCAAGTCCGATAGCCATGTGAAGAACTAAAGATGGATGGGAGAGAATTTCTCATGATCTGCTTAAATGCAAAGGTGGTGCAGTTGTCTTGAATGTGCAGACGATTGAGTTCAAGCCGCTTCCTTCAGCTGCGCATGCCGGTACGGAGATGGGGGCCGTCCATCTGAAGGTGAGCAATCTAGAGCGTTCGGTACAGTATTACACCGAAGTCATCGGTTTGTCCGTATTGAATGGCTACGGTGGTTTAGTGCGGATGACGGCGGACGGTGCGTATCCGCTTGTCGTTCTGGAGCAAATACCAGATGCGGTCATTCTGCAACCAGGGCGGAACAGCGGTTTGTATCATTTCGCTCTGCTCGTTCCAAGCCGACGAGATTTAGGAAATGTATTGAAGCATCTGGTTGAATCGAAAATTCCGATCGGCTCGGCCGATCATGATGTGAGCGAGGCGCTGTACCTGTCAGATCCCGATGGAATCGGCATAGAGATTTATTGGGACCGCGACAGGTCTGAATGGAAGGTGATGAACAATGGCGAGGTTTACATGTCTTCTGACCTGCTGAACGGTGTCGACCTGATGCGGGAAGCGAATGACGGGGAATGGAAAGGCTTGCCGGTTGGCACACGGGTCGGGCATGTCCATCTTCACGTAGGCAATCTGCCGCTAGCCAAAGCCTTCTATTGCGGATTGCTCGGATTTAAAGCGATGCTGCACTACGGTCCATCCGCCTTGTTCACCGGCGCCGGCGGCTATCATCATCATATCGGCCTTAATGTCTGGGCGGGGGCAGGTGCGCCGGCAACGCCGGATAATGCGACCGGCTTGGCGTATTTCACTATCGTCAATCCGGACCCCTGGCATATCGAACTGATTTTGCAGGAGCTCCAACATCGCGGAATCGAAGTGGAAACCCGCGGGGATGCCTGGTATTTCCAGGATCCTTTCGGAATCGGTATCCGATTAACCCCCTGCGGTATCCTTTGAGCGTGCATTCAAATTACAAACGAATCGGAATAGAAACTGTAAGAGGTGAATTCTATGGCTGAGCTTCATCTGTTAAATCCGTCTCCTGAAACGGTCGTTTGGGGTTATATCGGCGGCGCTCAGCGGCATGTCCTGGAAATAAACGCGGGGGATTCCGTACTGCTGCGTTCCGTCTCCGGTACTCCGAGAGATCCCGTGCCTGCTGAATGGATTCCCGATTCCTTGCGCGAAATTCACAAGAAGGTTACGGATCATGGACCCGGCGTACATATTCTTACCGGTCCGATCGCGGTAAGGGGAGCGGCTGTCGGAGATACTCTCGCTGTCGAGATAGAGCAAATACGCGTGGATTCCGCTTATGGATTTAACTACATGGGACCGATGTCGGGTATATTCTACAACGAGATGGAGGAAGCCGAAACCGCGATTATTACTTTTGACGATGACCGTAGAGTTGGCAGACTTGGCCGGGCCACTATTCCTTTGAGACCATTTTTCGGCATAATGGGTGTCAATCCGCCGGAGGATTGGGGACGAATTACCAGCGTCACTCCGGGCAGATACGGTGGGAATATGGACAACAAGCAGCTGACCGAAGGTACGACGCTTTATTTGCCGGTATTGCGCGATGGTGGTCTCTTCTATGCGGGGGACGGGCACGGCGCCCAAGGGGATGGGGAGATTGACGTTACTGCAATCGAGACCTCCCTGGAAGGAAGGTTCCGGTTGGATGTCATGAAGGGAACCGGGCAGCGCTGGCCATACGCCCGCCGAGGAACGATGCTGATCAGCATGGGCTTTGACGATGATTTCGCATGCGCTCTCCAAGGCAGCGCGAATCAGATGATCGGACTGCTTGAGGATCAGTTTGGCCTGAGCCGCAGAGAGGCGTACCGGCTGTGCAGCATTTGTGCCGATTTTCACATCACCCAGGCGGTTAACGGCATTAAAGGCGTTCATGGGATGCTCGATACGTCAATCCTTATAGAGTAAAGGTCATACGAATGGAAGAGGTGAAGCAAGTGTCCACCTACTTATTGGGAATTGATATAGGCACTACTGCGGTCAAGGCTATTCTATTATCGGAGAATCGCATCGTCTACCAAACCAGCGTTGGGCAGAAGCTTCTGTCTCCTCAGCACGGCTGGGCCGAGGAAGATGCGGGCGAGTGGTGGAACAATACGATCAGAGCGGTCGGCGATGTGCTTGCCGCCGTACCCGATGCGAGGAATGGAATTAGGGCAATTGGGGTCAGCGGCATGGTGCCGGCCATCGTTCTTCTGGACGACCGAGGAGAGCCATTGCGCAACAGTATTCAACAGAATGATGCAAGGGCCACCGAAGAAATCGAACGCTTGAAGGCGGAGCTTAATCAAGAGCGGCTGTTCGCGGAGACCGGAGGCTTCACGAATCAGCAGCACGTGCTGCCGCGATTATTATGGATCCGAGAGCATGAACCGAATGTGTGGGAACGGATCTCCACCGTTTGCGGCTCCTATGATTATATCAATTACAAATTGACCGGAGCCAAATCTCTGGAGATCAATTGGGCAGTCGAGAGCGGTATGTTCGATATTCGCAGCCGCAGGTGGCTGAGTGAGCAGTTCGAGCTGCTCGGATTGTCACCGGACACCTTCCCTGAAGTAAAGGAGTCCGCCGAAGTCATGGGTTTCATTTCCGGGGAAGCTGCGGCCCTAACCGGCTTGAAGGCAGGGACTCCGGTCATTGCGGGGAGCGCAGACCATATCGCTTCGACCTTGGCCGCAGGGATCATCGAATCGGGAGAGCTTCTGATTAAATTCGGAGGTGCGGGCGACATTCTTTATTGCATGAACGAAATCCGTCCTGCGCCGGAGCTGTTCTTCGATTATCACGTATATCCCGGCAAGTATCTGCTTAACGGTTGCATGGCTTCCAGCGGTTCGCTGGTCAAATGGTTCTCGAACGAGTTGCTTCAGGATGAGTCTATTGACTTGTTTAATCGTCTGGATCTTGCGGCCGAGAAGGTGAGACCCGGCTCTGACGGCCTGATTATACTTCCCTATTTTATCGGGGAGAAAACCCCGATCTTTGACCCTGAGGCCAGAGGAGTTATGTTCGGAATGAGCCTGGCTCACAAACGCGAGCATATGTTCAGGGCTATTCTCGAATCGGTAATCTACGGATTCCGTCATCATATCGAAGTCATACACGGTTTGGGCTATGAACCAACAAAGATCTTAGCCACCAACGGAGGAGCGAAGAGCAAGTTCTGGTGCCAGATCGCCTCGGATGTGCTGAATGCGGAGATTCGCTCCTACCCTTCCCATCCGGGCTCCGCTCTCGGAGTCGCTTTTCTGGCCGGGAAAACGATTGGCGTCTACAAGCAATGGGAGCAGATTAGGGACTTCCTGACGGATTACCGAGATTTCAAGCCCAATCCGAATAATGTGGCCGTATACGACAAGGCGTATGCCATTTACAGAGAGCTTTACACTCAGCTTAAACCAATGTTTACCTCCGTCAATCATTTGTATGACGGGACGGGCATAAGACAGGAGGAGCAAGTTTATGAAAGATCTTGATGGTCAAGTCGCCGTAGTTACGGGAGCTGCGAGCGGTATCGGCAAGAGCATCGCCGTTCGTCTGGCGGAAGCAGGAGCATCGGTGGTCGTATGCGATAGAAATGGAGAAGCGGCGAAGGAAGCTTCGGCGTCACTGCCTTCGATCGGAACGAGCAAGCATTACTCCGTTGCCGTCGACGTAACGAATAAGCAGCAGGTTCAGGCCTCAGTCGAAGCTATTATCGCTGAGAGCGGCACGATAGACATATTAGTTAACAATGCCGGCGTCTCAACAATGAACAGAATCGAGAATCTCACTGAAGAAGAGTGGGATTTCAACTTCAATGTAAACGCGAAAGGGGTATTCCTGTTCACGCAAGCGGTATTCCCGCATATGAAGTCGCGCAAGAAAGGGAAGATCATCAATACAGCTTCCATGGCGGGCAAAAGAGGCGTTCCTTTGCTTGCTCATTACGCGGCATCCAAATGGGCCGTTATCGGCTTCACCAAAAGCGCGGCTATCGAGATGGCTCCTTACGGGATCACGGTCAATTGCGTTTGCCCTGGCTTCGTGAAGACGAGCATGCAAGAGCGGGAGCTGAGCTGGGAAGCTGAGCTAAGAGGAATGACTCCGGAGGAAGTGAAGGAAGAATATGTTCGCTTGACCCCGCTCGGACGAATACAAGAGCCTGAGGATGTAGCAAAGGCTGTCTGGTTCTTGGCGACCGATGAAGCGGGCTTCATTACGGGTGAGGCATTGGACGTAACGGGTGGAGCTCATCTGCTGTAACGGACAGTGAGAATATAGAGTCACTTCAATTTATGGGGGAATCGTCTATGAGCTTTGATTTTGACCCTTTATATTATCCGAACGCTTCACGGAGAACGGCTGTCTACGCGAGGAAGGGAATGGTTGCAACCTCCCAGCAGCTGGCGGCTCAGGCGGGGCTTGACATTCTTAAGAAAGGCGGGAACGCCGTCGATGCAGCGGTGGCTGCCGCAGCCTGCCTTACCGTCGTCGAGCCGACTTCCAACGGAATCGGCGGAGACGCGTTTGCGTTAGTCTGGATGAAGGGAAGCCTGCACGGCTTAAACGCAAGCGGACCGGCTCCCGAGGCTATTTCCATCGATAAGTTGAAGGAACAGGGCTTCTCGGAGATGCCCAAGTACGGCTGGCACCCGGTGAACGTGCCTGGAGTTCCTGCGGCTTGGGCCGAGCTGTCCAAGAAGTTCGGACGGCTGCCGTTCCGCGAATTGCTGGAGCCGGCGATCCGCTATGCGCGTGAAGGGTTCGCGGTGTCTCCGACCTTGAGTTACTTCTGGAAGCAGGCTTATCATCGACACAACAAAGAAATGCCTAAGGAATTAATCAAGCAGTGGAGCGATGTCTTTACACTTGACGGACTTCCTCCTGAGGCCGGCCAAATCTGGTCGTCCGAAAGGCATGCGACTACGCTGTCCGATATTGCGGACACTTGCGCGGAATCCTTCTACCGGGGGGAATTGGCCGATCGAATGGACCGTTTCTCCAGGGAGAGCGGCGGATATTTGCGTAAATCGGATTTGGAGAAATTCGTCCCCGAGTGGGTCGATCCGATCAGTGCCCGATATAAGGGCTATGACGTTTGGGA
This sequence comes from Cohnella sp., assembly GCF_041640265.1. Classification (GTDB taxonomy): domain Bacteria; phylum Bacillota; class Bacilli; order Paenibacillales; family Paenibacillaceae; genus Cohnella. The sequence goes on along the minus strand of NZ_JBEQAP010000001.1, from coordinate 227,889 downwards.
GATTCCTCCCAACGGACAAGGGATCGTCACGCTGATGGCTCTAAACATCTTTAAGGGATTGGATACAAGCAAGGACGATCCGGCACGTTACTGCCATCGCCAGATCGAAGCGATGAAGCTGGCGTTAGAGGACGGGCTCGAAGAGGTTACTGATATGTCCCGGATAAAGGCGGGCATCGTGGAGTCGCTTCTGTCGGAGGAGTATGCGGCTCGGCAGAGGCAGAGAATTTCCGAAACGGCGATGACTCCGCGCACGCCTCCAATTCCAACTGGGGGCACAGTCTATCTATGTACAGCGGACGATGAAGGCAATATGGTGTCTTATATTCAAAGCAATTATATGGAATTCGGCTCTGGGCTCGTCGTGCCCGGTACCGGAATCGCTCTTCACAACCGCGGTCATTCCTTCTCGCTGAACCCGGCGCACCGCAATGCGCTGGAGCCCGGTAAAAAAACTTATCACACGATCATACCGGGATTTCTGTCCCGCGACGGTCAGCCGGTCGGACCGTTCGGCGTCATGGGTGCATTCATGCAGCCGCAGGGGCATTTTCAAGTCATAATCAATGCCTTAGATGCCAAGCTGAATCCCCAGGCCATATTGGATATGCCCCGTTGGAGATGGGATGAAGGAAAGAGGATTCTTATCGAACCGACTTTCCCGATGGAGCTTGCACAAGCGTTGGAGCAGCGGGGACATGAAGTGGTGGTCGGGGACAACCCTGGCATGTTTGGCAGAGGTCAGATCATCTGGCGGGACCCGGATACAGGCGTGCTGTGCGGAGGAACAGATCCTCGAACGGACGGAGCGGTCGCATCATGGTGATAAAAGGATGAACCGGCTTAAAACTATTAACAATAACTTTTCATTTAGGGGTGTGCTTCTATGAGTTGGTTAAAAGATGTCATTGGAACCGAGAAAGCCATTATCGCGATGTGTCATTTCAATGCCCTGCCTGGAGATCCTTACTACGATCACGGCAAAGGGATGGAAGATGTAGTTGCGTGGGCGAGGAAAGACTTGCTTGCTCTTCAGGAAGGCGGGGTGGACGCGGTGATGTTCTCAAACGAATTCAGTCTCCCTTACCTTACGGATGTCCGTACGGAGACGGTGGCTGCCATGGCCAGAATTATCGGCGAACTATTGCCGGACATCAGAATTCCTTTCGGAGTTAATGTATTATGGGATGCGAAAAAATCGCTTGATCTCGCTGCAGCGACCGGAGCAAAATTCGTGCGCGAAATATTCTCCGGTGTGTACGCGAGCGATTTCGGGATGTGGAACACCAACGTGGGGGAAACGGTACGCCATCAGAGAAATATTAACGCAACGAACGTGAAGCTGCTGTTCAATATCGTGCCTGAAGCCGCTCAGTATCTTGCGAATCGGGATATTGAGAGTATAGCGCGGTCAACCGTGTTCAACAACAGACCCGACGCCTTGTGCGTATCCGGACTGACTGCAGGGGCCGAGACGGACTCGCAGGTGTTAAAGCGGGTCAAGGAGACGGTGCCGGACACGGTTGTGCTCGCCAATACGGGAATGAGGCTCGATAACGTGGAGAAACAGCTGGCGGTGGCCGACGGGGCGGTTGTCGGAACGACGTTTAAGTACGACGGGAAATTCGAGAACCACGTCGATGTAACGAGGGTTAAGGCGTTTATGGATAAGGTAAAGGAATTCAGAGGAGCGCTTGTAAGATGAACAAGGAGAAGATCATATGAACTGGTTGGAGAAAAATCCGATAGTTTGGACGGATTCGGGATTAAGTTGGATAAATGAAGCCCGCACATGGAGCTTGATAGAAGGACATCCCTTGATTCTTACCGCTCCGCAGCATGCCGATTTCTTCAATGATCCTAGTCTCGGTTCTATCGTATCTACAGCCCCGTTTCTTTATGCCAGAGTTCAGGGCAATTTCGTCGCTTCGATTCAGCTAAGCGTCGATATGATTGCCCAATGCGACTCCGGCTGTCTGATGATGATGTCCGACGAGCTGAATTGGGCCAAAATATGCTTTGAGTTCATGAACAAGGTTCCTACTGTCGTAACGGTAGTTACTCGAACGAAATCGGATGATTGCAATTCTAAGGCGGTTGCAGTCACAGCACCCTTTTTCAGATTGACGCGATTCGGCAACTGCTTCGCTTTTCATTATTCCGAAGACGGCGATCAATGGGAACTGGTTCGATATTTCAGCATGGAGGTACCAAACGAATTGAAGGTGGGACTGGTAGCGCAGTCCCCGTTCGGATCTGGCTGCACCGTTTTCTTTCATTCCTTCGAGACGAATAGTAACGTCAATGACGATGTCAGGACAGTGAAGTAACGAGTATAGAGGAGGTATAGGGAATTGAATTCATTCGTTCATCTGAATCCGACTCGGCTTATTTTCGGCAAAGGAACGTTGAGTCAGCTTGGCAGTCAATTGAAGCCGTTCGTTAAGAAGGTTCTGGTTGTTTACGGAGGAGGAAGCATTAAACGCAACGGTATCTATGAGGATGTAATGGAGCAACTAATAGGGACCGGGGCCTCTGTATTCGAGCTTAGCGGAGTCGAACCGAATCCGCGACTCACGACCGTGCACAAAGGCATTGACATATGCAGAAAGAGCGATATCGATTTTATTCTTGCTGTAGGAGGCGGCAGCGTCATCGATTGCGTCAAAGCGATTGCCGTTGGAGTTAAGTATGACGGCGATGTCTGGGACATTATCAGCAAGAAGCAGTCTCCTCAATCGGCTCTGCCTTATGGAACGGTTCTTACGCTTGCGGCCACCGGCTCGGAGATGAACGCGGCATCTGTCATCACGAATTGGGAAACGAAGGAGAAGTATGGCTGGTACGCGCACTTCAATCACCCTCAGTTCTCCATCCTTGATCCTGTTTTCACGTTTTCGGTTCCGCTGGATCAAACGGTAAACGGCATTGTAGACATCATGTCTCATATATTCGAGCAATATTTCCACCATAAACCGAACTCCCCTGTACAAGACGGGTTCTGCGAATCGCTGCTTAGAACAGTTATCGCTGCGGCGCCCAAATTGGTGAGCAATTTGGAAGACTACGAATCTCGCGAAACGATTCTTTATGCCGGGACGATGGCGCTGAATGGGACGCTCTCGATGGGGACGGGAGGAGATTGGGCGACGCACAACATTGAGCATGCCGTCAGCGCGGTGTATGATATCGCGCACGGAGCCGGCCTCGCCGTTTTGTTCCCTTGCTGGATGGAGCATGTGGTGAACGAGGGGCTTGAGCGGTTCAAGCAGATGGCCGTCCATGTGTTCGGAATCGACCCGGCCGGCAAGACGGATCGGGAGACAGCCATGGAAGGAATCCAGGCGCTGCGCAATTTCTGGAAGTCGATAGGGGCTCCGAGCCGGCTTGCGGACTTTCAGATCGGTGACGAGCAGCTGGAAGTTATGGCAGACAAAGCAATGGCTAAAGGATCCTTCGGGGAGATTAAGAGGCTGCAACGCGAGGACGTCCTCTCTATTTATAGCCGAGCTCTATAAACTCCAGAGAGGAGCTGATCAAATGAAGAGTTTGATCGTTGACGAGAATGGAACGCTTTCAGTCCGAGAAATAACAAAGCCAGTTTACGGTGAGTATCAGGCGCTGGTCAAAATGGTGAGCTGCGGAATTTGCCGCGGAACCGATTCGAAGCTGATTCATGGAGAGTTTAAAGGGTTTAACACGTATCCTGCAGCGCTTGGGCATGAGGGAGTTGGCCGTGTGGTGGAGAAAGGATCGCTTGCACGGCATCTGAAAGTCGGAGATCTTGTACTGTTACCATTTCTGGAGAGAGTAACGGATGGAATTCATTCCGCTTTGGGGGCTTTTTCCGAGTATGCTGTCGTAGCGGATAGTATGTCTCTGCTGGAGGATGGCAAGGGACCGGGAGCTCCTGAATTCTCGGAAACCTATTATGCCCAGCAAGTGCTGCCTGCCGATATCGATATTACAGCCGCGCCGATGATCGTAACGTTCCGTGAAGTGCTTGGAGCTTGTAAGCGCTTCAATTTCCGGCCAAATGCCAGCGTTGTCGTATTCGGCGCCGGTCCCGTAGGACTGACCTTTATGAAATTTGCTAAATTGCTTGGCATGGGACCGGTGATTGCCTTAGTAACGAGCGATGCAAGGGTGGGTGAAGCGCTGGAGGCTGGAGCAGATTATGCTTTTAACAGCAAGAAATGTGATTTGGTTGCCGAGGTGCGGAACATATGCAAGGACGGCGTAAACTTTGCAGTGGATGCGGTCGGCAAAAACGAAATCATCAATCAAAGCATGGAATTGCTTGCGCCTTACGGACATATTTGCATCTATGGCATCTCACCTGAAACTCAAATGCAGTTGGATTGGAGTAAAGCACCGTATAATTGGTATTTGGATTTCAACCAAAGGCCATCCAAATTGGATGAGTCCGAAAGTCATCTTCAGGTGATGAACTGGATTGAATTAGGCGTTCTGAAGTCGAAATCTTTCGTCTCGAACGTGTTCAGCTTCGACCGGATTTTAGAGGCATTTGAACTAATCGGTCAAAAAAGCGGTTTGAAGAAGACGGTTATTACATTCGAGTAAAAGGGGTGATATAGCGTGGGGATACTGCAAGTGAACAGACGGCGGTTTGACGTGGATGTTGTTGTCTTCGATAAAGACGGATTGCTGTTCGATTCCCAGCATTTCTGGAAATGTCTTGCAGAGGCCCGGCTGAGCTGGTTATCGCGGCATGTCGGAAAAACAGGTATCCGCGATTGGTGCGAGCAATTCGGAATTCGGGAGGAAGCTGGGAAGATAACGGGCGCCGATCCGAACGGAATTTTCGCGCTGGCGTCTCCGCAGGAAGAAATCATCGTAACCGCTTCTGTGCTTAGAAGGCATAAAGGGGGCGATTGGGGAGAATGCAGGCGCGAAGCGATGTCCATATTCGAAAAGTCGGATCGCGATTTTGATCTCATTAACGCGCTGCTGCCGAAGCGGGGCTTCCCCGATGTGTTCAACAGATTGCGTACAGCGGGCATCGTGTACGGAATTGCGACATCCGACGATTTGTCCCGTACTTTAACATCGATTGGCCGTTTCGCACGAACCGACGATCTGAAGTTCATCGTCACGCCGGTCGATGTCCGCCGCGGGAAACCGAACCCGGATATGCTCGAACTTATTGCCGAGCAAACAGACGCCAGTCTTAATCGAATAGCTATGATAGGAGATTCCTTCGTTGATGTTCAGATGGCCAAGGAGGCAGGCTGTATCGGAATCGGCATTCCCGACGATCCTGTCATGCTGGAGAAGATGCGGCCTTTTGCAGACGAAATCGTGAATTCGCTTGAAGAGATATCGGTTGTGAACGGCTAACCATTTCAGGGGAAGGCATTTCGCTTAACGCAAGCCGGTCCATACTGGGGTGAATTCCTCGATGCGACCGGCTTTTTGGGTATTTTGGATTTTATAAGTTATCTTTGATGACATCAAATAGGAAGCTTATTTGCGGCCGCTTCTGGTCGAGGTTGGGGTCGTTTGCCCGACGAGCGGGTTGTACGTAATAGACTCCCAGATCGATCAGCTGCCGGAGACGGTCGGCAACTGGTATGAGACATCGGCGAAGGCGCGCAGCGCCGTTCTCGGCAAGGGGGCATGAGAGGAGACAGAACGAATTGGCCACGAAAACGTTGGATGAAGAAAAGTCGGCGGTGCAGATGCGAATTCTGAACGCGGCTGAGGATATTTTCGCTCGGACCGGGTTTGTAGGCTGCCGCATGAACGACATCGCGGCGAAAGCGGGCGTCAACCAGGCGCTTATCCACTATTACTTCGAATCCAAAGAGAAACTGTACATGGAAGTCGTAACACGGCTTTTCGAGCAGTGGGAGCTCCATATGAACGAGATCCTTCTTGAAGACGGGATGCCTCAGGCGCTGCTGCGAAAATATATCAAGGAGCATTTCGAGCTGAAGTGTAAACTGCCGAACCTGCACAAGCTCTACCACCGCGAATCGCTGGAAGGCGGCGATTTGTTCAAGAAGTACGCCTCGGCCAAGTGGTTCGGGGATACGGAGGAGAAGGTGCGGATGTTCGCGGAATGGAAGAAGGACGGGCTCATTCAGGGCCAGATCCATGAGCGCATGCTGCTGCAACTGATTTGGGGCATGATGAATCAGTACTATTACCGCAGAGAGAGCAATTTACGGGAAGAGATGAAGCTGCAAGGCTCCTATGAGGAAATGAAAGAGCTGTTGGTCGATCAGATCATCCAAATGACGCTGTACGGGGTGCTGCCCCGCGGCGAAGGGCAAAGCAGGGCGGGAGGCGGCATGGCCATCTCCCGGAGCGCATGCGTGCTGCTTCCGAGTGAAACTCGCCGGAGAGACTCCGAAGATATCGACGAGCTGCTATACGAGTTGCGCATTCTGCACGGAATGGAGCTGCACATCGTTGAGAGTGCGAGCGAGCTTCTGGAGGGGGTCAACGAGGACAATCCTTGTCTTGTCATCGTCTTGACAGCGACGGATTTCGGGGAAGTTCCTGCGCCCGTGCACGAGCTGTTGACCCGCCTGGAGGCGGAACCGGGTGTGATCGTCGACCGCTTCGTCGCCGTATGGGCGGTGGCAAGGGAGGGGAAGGCCGGCGAGCAGTTGCAGCGAACGCTGGAAGAGGCGTTTAACCGCCTCGGCGCATTCGCGGTATCCCGCGTGTCCGGCCGGAGCGGCCGCGAGTATGCTGAGCGCTGCGCTAAACAGCACGCAACGAGGTGGGTCGTGCAGCCTGAGCTGATACTTCGGCAGTCAACCGGAACTGTATGACGTACTCACAAATTAACATTAAAGTGCGGCACTACCAAGCCGCCGTATATGAAGGCGCAGAGGATGACAAATGCAGGATGTATTTTACGTTTCTCCATCGCCCACAAAGCAATAGCGGCAATGATTAGCGATTGCCATATTCCGATGGAGTCGATGGAGGTTTTACCCATCTTCCAAGTTAGAAGCAGCATCAAGATAGCGATGACAGGCTGGACGAGCAGCGTCATTCCTTTGACCACCGAGGATTGCCGGTAACGCTGCAATATCTTGAGGAGTACGATGAGAGCTGCAGAGGAAGGGATAATAGTTGCCGCCAAAGCAACGATTACGCCTCCGGTTCCTGCGACTTCATAACCTGTGAAAGCAGCGATTTTGGTAGCTATGGGACCGGGCAACGTATTGCCTAGTGCGAGTATATTGGAAAACTGATGATCGGTCATCCAATGATAATGGGTGACGATTTCTTGATACATTAGCGGAATGGATGCAGGACCTCCCCCATACCCAAGCGCATTCGCCAGGAAAAACCCGAGGATAAGGTCGATGATGTGGTTCATGATGCCGCACCTTCTTCTTTATTCTTTCTTGCTTTTAATTTGCTCAAAACCTTGAAATGAACGGCTCCATAGGCGAGAAAAAGGACAATGACGATGGACGGATGAAGCGGAATGAGCTGAATCATAACGAATGCAATACCGCAAAAGACCACCGCCATTATTCTCCCTAGCCCTTTGTAAGCCCTCTTCGCGAATTCATAGGCCATGACTCCAAGCATGACGGAGATGACGGGCATAACGGCTGCAATCATACCCTGGATAACCGGGGAATTGCTCAGATACTCCACGAATGAAAGCAAACAAATCATTGCAATTGCGGAAGGAAGAATATGCGTAAGTACCGCAACGATGGAACCAAGGACGCCCTTCTTACGATAGCCTAGGTAAGCGGCCATCTTAGTTGCGATTGGACCAGGCAGCGCGTTGGCGATAGCGAGAATTTCACCGAATTCATCATCATCCATCCAGCGGAAACGAGTAACCGCCTCGTATCGGATTAAGGGAATAACGGACGGGCCGCCTCCGTACCCAAGAATACCTGTTTTCCCCATAGCCCAAGCAAGCTGGTAGTAATGTCTATCTTTTTTCTCCTTCATATTTTACAACCTCATTCCCATGCGACTTTTATACCTTGTAATCAACACCTGACAGTCGACGCTCATAACGCCGGGTAGTCTATAAAGCTTGTCGTTCAGGAAAGCTTCCATTTCCATATTGTCAGTAAACAAACCGTGCATATGAAGCTTGCTGGGACCGGTCATGTGATATAGGCTCGTGACGGCCGGTTCATCGGCAAGCTGGTCTGCGACGGCTTTCAGGCACTTCGGTTCGACCTCGACATTAAAGAAAGCCGATACGGTGATTCCGATTTTCTCGGGATTAATGACTGCGGTAAATCGCTCAATGACACCCTCTTCCATAAGGGTGTTTATTCGTGCTTGTATCGCAACGCGCGAAAGTCCGATGTTCTTGGCCAAATCCGTGTAGGATATTCTTCCGTTCTTGTTCAGCGCTTTGATGATTTGTCGATCGATCTCATCGATATGCTGCAATGGATCAGCTCCTCCGACTATAATTCGATATGAAAGTTTATTTATTGAATATATTACTATACGAAAGAAACTATATCCATAATTAATCTAAATAATCTGTAATTAGAACGAATAAATTTCGAATTGTTATTCATTTTACACATCTCAATTCATGATTTGCAGACGATATCATTTCTAGAAACATAAGGTTACTTCGAATATCGATAAAACTCAACGACGGCACTCAAGTGAATTGGACTGTGGCAAATTCCTGTTTTTGAACATTGTAATGGAATGAATAGGCTTGGATCATTCGAATAACGATAAATACGTAACCAAAAGGGGTTGTCCCATAAGGTCGTTAAAGACCTTATGGGACAACCCCTGTTTATTGGTAGAACCTGTATTTACTACAGTTAATATTGCCTAAAAACGACTTATTCGCCAACCAACCTGCATTTCCTACAGGTGTTCAACCCAAAATTGGCTATAATGACTCGACTAACCCCAAACACCTGTATTTTTTGCAGTTCAAACGTTCTAAAAACAGTTGTTGGCGAAAGAACCTGCGCTTTTTACAGTTGATCCTGCAAAATAAATGGAGACGATCGGTGGAATCTAGCATTAAAAAATATAGAAACAAGATTCCCTGAACAAATCACTTTTGGGACAGCCCCTTTTCAAACAATTAACTTTTACATTTTCGCCAAATGCTCTGCAAGACGATTTAAGGTTTGGTTTCCACCTTCGATGGCTCCATGCTCCCTGACAACCTTATCACGTGCTTCTTTCGATATAAAGAGACTTTGCTTCGGTTTTGTTACCTTGATCATCAAACGTTATTGTCACCTGAAATCGCTCGGGATCGTTCTCCTCATCCGAGCCATGGGCATACACCAGGCGTTCGGGTTTTACAACCTCTTCATAAACAATCTTATTCGGATAATCGACGCCATCGGGACCGTGCATGATGAAACGCCAAACACCTACAGGTTTTACGTCCATTTCATGAATGGTGTTGGTGAATCCATTAGGTCCCCACCATTGCGCTACGTGTTTTGGATTGGTCCATGCCTCGAACACAAGCTCGCGAATTTTCTTTTTCTTCATGCTATTTTTAGTTCCACTTAAGATTCGTTTAAGGTGCAGCCTGCATGATAGATACATAGGAAGCAACAAGAGAGGATGATTCAAATGACTTTTAATTCGATGAGGGCTATACTTGCATCGTTTCTGGTTGGCGCAGTCGTAATCGGCGGCTTCTCTTATATGGCGGACAAAGAGAATTTGTTCAGTGGGGGCGGGGAGGCTGCCAACGGAATTATTGGTGACGTAAGCAGCAGCGCATCACAGCAGACTTCAGGATTGGCAACGGCAGCTCTTAGCGCAAGCGGTGATATTTCTTCGGTATATGAGACAGCTAGTCCGGCTGTTGTGAAGATCGAGAATTACATGACGGCTGGACAAACCAATCCGAATTCACGTCATTTTTTCTTCGGCGGTGTTCAGAGTGATCACAGGCAGCAGCAACAGAGCAGCGAGTTGGTGTTAGCGGGCGAGGGGTCAGGATTTTTCTTCAAGGAAGACGGCTATATTCTGACCAATGAGCATGTTATTTCAGATGCTAAGGAGGTTAAGGTTTCGGTAGAAGGCTATAATGAGCCGCTAGTTGCGAAGGTCGTTGGCTCAAGCTATAAACTGGATCTAGCCGTACTGAAGGTGGAGAGCCCGGATGAGAAGGCATTTCCTGCGCTGATACTCGGAAATTCTGATGAGACTAGCATCGGAGAATGGGTGATTGCAATCGGGAACCCTTATGGCTTTGACCATACGTTAACCATGGGTGTGCTGAGTGCGAAGGAACGTCCCATCACCATTAGAGATGAGCAGGGCGACCACGAATATGAGCATCTTCTGCAAACGGACACATCGATTAACCCGGGAAACTCCGGAGGTCCGCTTCTTAATGAGAAGGGTGAAGTGATCGGAATAAACACGGCAGTTAATGCCGAGGCTCAAGGGATTGGCTTCGCCATCCCAACAAAGACGATTCTAGATGTAATAGATGAACTGATGAATAATACGCTGTAATTGGAGATTAAGCCAATAGCAGCAGAAGTTCAACCGAATGCGAGGATCCGTACGACCGGTTCTGTAAGAGGCCCATGCAATTGCGCATGGGCCTAAGTTTGCTGCGGATCATCATAAACGATAATTTCCACCACTCCAATTTCACAAGCCTTCTGGATCATTTTCGAAATAATAGGACGCGATATGCCGAATATCTGAGGGCGTCCTCTCTGCGGGTTTAATAGAGTTTACATATCTTAACGATCTCGTGACACTCAAAAAACATGCTTGGTTTACAATTGTTTTGAGTCCGAGGAAATGTAATTGGAATGCGAAGGATAGTTGAGGTGCTGCGTCGGGCTTCCCGAAACATACCAATTAATCAAAAAATAGAAATAAGAGGAGAAACTACATGTTGAACAAAAGATCCGCTATTGCTTTACTTGCTGTAATGATGGTTTTTAGCGGCTGCAGCTCGAAGTCAGAAACATCCGCAAACGGTGGAGCAGAGCAATCGGCTTCTGAGAAAGCATCTGGACAAATCACATTCTACACTTCGCAGCCGGAGGAAGATGCAACGAAGCTCATTCAAGCTTTTAATAAGATCCATCCGGAAGTAGAAGTTGAAACTTTTCGCTCCGGAACGGAGGAAGTCATCGCCAAGATTCAGGCGGAGCAGCAAGCAGGCGGAGTACAAGCCGATGTTCTGTTGCTTGCTGATTCCGTCACCTTCGAGGGATTGAAGAAGCAAGATTTGCTGCTATCCTATAAATCTCCTGAAAGAGACCGCATTGCAACGGAGCTTGCAGACCCGGACGGTATGTACACAGGTACGAAGGTTATGGCTACCGTTATCACCGTCAATACCGATAAAGTACCCTCATTGCCGACATCATGGAAGGCACTTGTTGCTGCAGAAAGTAAAGATGCTGCCATTATGCCAAGCCCGCTATATTCCGGAGCTGCAGCTTATAACGTTGGGGTTTTCTCTCGTATCGACGGCTTTGGCTGGGATTTCCTGAAAGCTCTGAAGGACAACAACATGACGGTTATTAAAGGGAATGGGGCTGTTTTGAAAGCCGTAGCCAGCGGGGAAAAATCATACGGAATGATCGTAGACTTTATGGCAGCACGTGAGAAAGCTAAAGGATCACCTATCGATCTGATCTATCCAGAAGAGGGTGTGCCTATTATTACGGAACCGATTGCCATTCTGAAGAACACGGACAATAAGGATGCCGCACAAGTCTTTGTCAATTTCGTCTTGTCGGATGAGGGTCAGAAGCTTGCCGCCGAGATCGGATATACACCGATTCGGGAAGGCGTTACTCCTCCGGAAGGTCTTAAGGGCATATCGGAGTTCAAGATTTTGTCCGGCGATCTTGTTACATTAACGAACGAACGCGAAGCGGACAAGAAACAGTTTACCGATCTGTTCGGAAACTAATGGGCGGAGCGAAAGCTTAATGACTGATTCAAACACATCCAACATAGAGGTGAGGAAGAGGGACGGGGGTTTCCCCCGCTCTCTTCTCTCTGTTTCCTCTTTAGGCATAAAAGGATTCTTCTTGCTAGGTATCGTGGCAACATTATTTTTCTTTGTTCTTCCTGTAGCTAAGCTTCTTTTTCTCAGCATAGCAGGGGAGCAAGGCTTTACACTCCGTTATTACACCGAGTTGCTCAATCAAGGACGGTTTTGGAAAGTTCTTCGACATACCTTCGTGATCGTACTTGGTTCAACTGGCCTTTCCATGGTGCTCGGCGTAATAGCGGCTTGGTTTATGGCTTATACGGATTTAAAACATAAGAAGCCGCTGCATCTGCTCATTCTGTTATCTTTTGTACTTCCATCTTATGTGCTTACCTTGTCTTGGTCTTCCTTCATGAGTTCGCAAGGCTTCATGGCCAGCTTCTTACAGATGTTCAACCCGGCGGCAAAGCCTTGGAGTATGTATAGTGTTGGCGGCATTATATTTGTAATGGGAATACACCACTTCCCTCTTGTCTATATGTTTACCCTGAATGTACTAAAGAAGATCCCCCGCGATTTGGAATGGGCCGCTAGGACCGGCGGAGCCGGGAGGATCAAGACAATTTCTCAAGTGACGTTCCCGCTTGCACTGCCTGGTATTACGGCAGGGGGATTGATTGTATTCCTGGCTTCACTGGACAATTTCGGCATTCCCGCCTTCTTGGGTACACCGGTTAATATCAGTGTACTGAGTACGCTGATATATGAAGAAATTATTGGTTATGGTCCCTCTGCCTTTGCACGCGGGGCTTCGATTTCGGTGCTATTAGGCATCATTGCGATTGTGGGAACGATGCTGCAGTGGCTTTCCATCCGCAAGAGCAAAACTTCGGAAACGGCACGTATAGATGACCAGACTCGCTACTCGTTAGGGCGGCATCTCTTATGGATCAGCATGATGATTTGGGGCGGCCTTATCTTTATAACGATCGTACCTTTGTTCGCCATGGTCTCTCTCTCGCTGAGAAAATCCTACGGCGGTAAGCTAAGCTGGGTTAATCTGACGTTTGATAACTATCGATATATTCTTTTTGAGAATCCGACGATTTGGCAATCGATCAAGAACAGTCTAGTCCTGTCTCTAACCACATTATTTGTATGCTTAGTCATCGGTTCGTTATTTGCTTATTTCCGGGTGCGAAGACCATCTAAGCTTAACAGACTAGCTGAGCTAGCCATATCCATACCCTATACGCTTCCCGGAATTGTGTTTGCATTATCGATGATTCTAGTTTGGATGGAACCTATACCGGGCTGGAATCCTGGTATCTATGGAACGACTACGATTTTGTTTATTGCGTATATTTGTCGTTTCTTGATTCTTCAAATTAGAGCAAGCGTTACAGCGTTCATGCAAGTCGATGCTTCAATGGAAGAAGCCGCCCGAATTTCCGGTGCAGGTCCATGGAGAAAATGGAGAGCCATTTTGCTGCCGCTGCTCCTCCCCGGTCTTCTTGGCGGAGCTTTGCTTGTCTTCTTAACAGCACTGACGGAACTGACTGTATCAGCGCTTCTGTATTCCTCCGGGTCACAGACGATTGGCGTTACGATATTTGGTTTCGAACAGGCGGGGAACTCGCTTTATTCAACAGCATTATCCAGCTTTATCGTTCTATTGATCTTTATCGGTGCAGGATTATTTCAACTGGTGCACAAATTCTCTTTCCGCCAAGGGGGAAAGTCATGAGTATTCAACTAAACGAAGTCAGTAAAACATTTGGTCATTTCAAAGCGTTGAAATCTGTCAGTTTGAGCATAACGGATGGGGAATTCATCGCCATCCTTGGTCCATCCGGTTGTGGAAAGACGACCTTGCTGCGCATGCTTGCGGGCTTTGAACAACCCTCATCCGGTGAGATTCTCATGGATGGTTCCGTGGTCGCCGCCTCCGACTTCATAGTTCCGCCTGAGAAGAGACGGATCGGAATGGTATTTCAACACTTTGCCTTATGGCCTCATATGAATGTATATGAGCATGTACGGTTTCCCATTCGGACGCACAAGATGACCCCTAAGGTCATCCGTGACAATGAATCGGTCCGTATCGAGCAAGTGCTGGAGCTTGTCGGCTTGTCGCAACTCGCGAAACGTATGCCGCATGAGTTATCCGGCGGTCAGAAGCAGCGGGTCGCCATCGCAAGAGCGATTGCGTCCGAACCTTCGCTTCTCCTTATGGATGAGCCTTTAAGCAGTCTAGATGCCATTCTGCGTATGAATATGCGCCGAGAGATTCAATCCGTTCACAGGGAAACGGGGTCAGCAATCGTATATGTCACTCATGATCAAGGCGAGGCATTGTCTATGGCAGACCGGATCGTCGTCATGAAGGACGGACAGATTGAACAAGTCGGCTCACCGCAGGAAATTTATCTACAGCCTCAAACCGAATTCGTAGCTCAATTCGTATCTAAAGCCAATCTAATTCGCGGCCGATGGGACAAAGATTATTTTATACCAGACGGCGCCAATTCCTCCATTCAGTGGCACGGAAGGGATATAGCTCACTACTTCAAATCTAACGGTCTTTATCCAGTTAGGCCGGACCAATTACAGTTGGGTTCCGCGCAGGCAGACGGGCTGGTTGGCGAAGTTGCCAACGTTCAGTTTCAGGGGAAGGAATTCAATTATGATATTATTGCCGCTGGACAGCAGTGGGAGGTCATCTCCCCCGTACTTTATAAGCTGAATGATAAAGTGACGGTGAATATACCGGTTCTAGAGCTGCAGTATGCATGAAACCCGAGGGGATCCATTTTCAACGAATCATGGTTTGAGTAGCGAATAGGATTCTTGATAGGACATTTTTGTCATTTAGTGAACCTAGAACCTTTTAGGACAGCTCCTTCAAAAATGAAGAGAAACCCCTACGTCTTTAATAGACGGGGTTTCTCGACGATCTGAGAACGCCGCTATGGCGTTCTAATTTTTTGCAGTTGAGCCTTCAGAAACCGGGATCCATTCAGTAGCCCATTTCGCTATATCGGTGAACAGAGGTGAAAGAGCAAGGCCTTTCTCCGTTAAGGAATACTCAATTCGTACAGGTATATCCGGATAAACATCGCGTTTAATAAGCCCTTCTATCTCTAACTCCTTTAAGCGTTCTGAAAGAACCTTTCCGCTTAAGTTCGGCAACGAATTATCAATCTCACTAAAACGCCGTTTACCAGAAAGCAGCTGAAAGACGATTAATGCAATCCATCGTTTGCTTAACAGTTCCATTGCCTTCTCGAAGCGTGGGCACATTTGCGGTTGTTCCATCGCTATCACCCTTTCATGTCATATAATTATAGCTTCGATAAATAGAATAAACAATGTTAGTAAAGTTGATTGGAAATACATATACAACGGTTAAGTACACCATAGCAGAGGTTTTGAAGGGTTAAATCGAATAATAAATCGGCAAACAAGTCATACTAATTAAGAATGCACAAAATGAGGTCGAGGAGGAAAAAATTATGAACAAAATTGGTATAATTATTGGCAGCACACGTCCAGGTCGCAATGGTGAAGCTGTTGCCAAGTGGGTACACGAAATCGCGAGCAAACGCAGTGATGCTGAATTCGAGCTGGTAGATATCGCAGACTTCAACTTGCCGCTGCTTGACGAGCCGGTTCCAGCTTCAATGGGGCAGTATTCAAAACCGCATACTCTAGCTTGGGCAGCTAAGATCGATTCCTTAGACGGTTTTGTATTTGTGACTCCAGAGTACAATCATGCAACATCCGGGGCACTAAAGAATGCAATTGACTTCATATTTAAGGAATGGAATAATAAGGCCGCAGGTTTTGTTGGTTACGGCAGCCTTGGCGGTTCCCGAGCAGTGGAAAATCTAAGACTTATAGTGGGTGAGCTCCAAATTGCCGACGTACGCAATCAAGTCGCACTTTCCCTTTTTACCGATTTCGAGAATTACAGCGTCTTCAAGCCCGGTGCGCATCAAGAGGCGTCAGTAAATGCAATGCTTGACCAAGTTGTCGCCTGGACCGGAGCATTAAAGAGCTTGAGATAACATGAGAAGTTAATATCGTTAAATAGTCTAGGGAGCTGCCCGTGTGAGGGGTGGCTTCCTTATTTTTTTGCCCACACAATATACGTAGAAGCTATAATAGACAAAGGTCAGATAGGATAAGGAAGTGTTTACATGAATATTAATTTGCAGGAATGGATTGTTGAAGCAGATATTACGAGTATGCAGACAGCTATGGAGGCAGGCACTATAACCTCAGAAGAACTCGTCCAACAATACTTAGATCGAATACATAAGTACGATACGAGAATCAATTCCATTTTAGAAATAAATCCAGATGCATTACAAATAGCCGGAGCTTTAGACATGGAGCGTCGAGTAAAAGGCAGTCGAGGAATTCTGCACGGTATTCCTATACTGTTGAAGGATAATATTGATACACAGGATAGAATGCACACGAGTGCTGGTTCTATTGCTTTAGCTGACTCATTCGCGGCGATAGATTCATTCGTAGCCTCGAATCTCCGAGCTGCAGGCGCTGTTATACTAGGCAAGGCAAATATGACGGAATGGTCTAATTTTATGTCGAGTACGATGCCGGCGGGGTACAGCTCCAGAGGAGGGCTTGTACTAAATCCATATGGCGCGGGTGAGTTATTCATTAGCGGTTCTAGTTCGGGACCTGCAGCGGCAATAGCGGCTAATTTGGGAGCAGCAGCGATCGGAACAGAAACGGCGGGATCCATTGTTGGACCTGCTAGCCAGAATTTTCTGGTTGGAATCAAACCCACTGTTGGATTAGTTAGCCGAGCTGGCATAATACCAATATCTAGCAGCCAGGACACCCCTGGACCCCTAGCAAGAACGGTATCGGATGCTGCGATTATCTTGGGGGCACTAATTGGAGTTGACGACAAGGATAAGGCAACGCTAGCGAGCGAAAATAAATCTTTTCAAGACTACACCCCTTTTCTGGATGCAAGCTTTTTACGCCATGCAAGAATAGGAATTCCGCGGCATTATTATAAGCATTTGGACGAGGGAAGACTTTCAATAATGGAGGCTGCCATTGCGACTTTGAAAAATGAAGGTACAACAATAATAGACCCCATTACTCTTCACGTAGAGCAGCAAAGCTGGAATAACGAAGTCATTACTTATGAATTCAAGAGGGATTTGAATCATTATTTATCCCAATTAGCAGCTTCCGTACCGATTCACTCTCTGAAGGAGCTTATTGATTACAATGAATTAAATGCGGATGCAGCATTAAAATATGGGCAAGACACGCTAATAAGATCGGAAGAAACGCAGCTTGATGAGCAAGCCTATCTGCAAAAGAAACGGGAATATATGGAGCTGCCGCTTAAGCATGGAATTGATTATGTATTAGATAAATATGAGTTGGACGCATTAATGCTGCCCGGAGATGTGGATGGCATGTATATTGCTGCGCGATTGGGCTACCCTCTGATTTCTGTTCCGGCAGGTTATTCCCCACAAGGAGTGATTGACTCTGATGGAGATTCTACAAAAGGTCCTTTTGGAGTCGTCTTCTCGGGAAGAGCTTTTAGTGAACCCATGTTGATAAAAATCGCATATGGATTCGAGCAAGCCGCACACCACCGTTATCCTCCGCAGCTTGATTAGTTGTAGATAATAGGGGGAGAATCGTACGCTATGAACCGCAATTGTACCTTTACGGCTTCCCGTATTCTCGTTAATCTTTCGATAAGGAAAGCGTTAACAATGCAATAAGAATACGGGATGGTGCAGCATGAATGGTTTGAAGCTTTGGTATTCTCGTCCAGCACTTGGCTGGTCGCAAGGGCTGCCTATTGGAAACGGAAGATTGGGCGCCGTTATTCACGGGGGAATAGAGAAAGAGATTTGGAGCATGACGGAAATTACTTATTGGTCCGGACAGGAAGAGAGCCTGGATAACTATTCAAATGACAAATCAGATATCGAGGAAATGAGAAAGCATTTCTTCGAAGGGAACTATAAACAGGGTGAAGAGCTGGCGAAGCTTGCATTACAGCCTAAAAAGCGAAACTTCGGCACCAACCTGCCGCTGTGTGATCTCATTCTGCGTTTCGATAATCATGGCGAGAACCTCCGCAGAGAGCTGAATTTGGATAACGCCATAGCTGCAATTACTTACCAATCAAATGGGAATAGTTACAAGCGGGAAGCATTCACTTCTCACGTAGATGGAATTATGGCATCGCATCTGTGGAGTGAACAGGCAAGTGGAATATCGTTCACGCTCGAAATGGATAACAAGTCAGGAGATTTCATAACCTCTCTCCCCGAGGAAGGGACGATTCTATTCACGGGGAAAGCCACGGAAACGATGCATAGCGATGGTAGCTGCGGTGTCATCAGCACAGGAATCGTTAAAGTCGTTGCCAAGGGAGGAACGATAGTAAACGCAGATGGAAATGTGGTGTTAAAAAATGCGGATGAAGCTTGGATCTACTTCTCGGCTGCGACCGATTACGGAAGAAGCGATGAGTCATGGTCTCAAGAGTGCCTCATACAAATGGAGAAAGCCATTTCCAAAGGATATGTACGAATCAAAGAAGATCACATCACCGATTATCGCCAGCTGTACTCCCGAGTGAGTCTCGAGCTTGGCGAATCAAGCCTAGAGAGCCTCCCAACAGATGAAAGAATTAAGCTTCTAATGGATGGCAAAATTAATGACCCGCAGCTATTCGCTTTGTTCTACCAGTATGGACGATATTTGACGATTTCCGGATCGCGTTCGGATTCGCCATTGCCTATGCATCTGCAGGGGATCTGGAATGACGGGGAAGCTAACCGGATGCAATGGAGCTGCGATTACCATCTGGATATCAATACACAGATGAATTATTACCCGACGGAAGCCAGCAATCTGGCAGAATGTCATCTTCCTCTGATGAGATTCATTGAAAGGCTGTCGGTCGCTGGCAGGTCGGCTGCGCAATCCTTTTATGGCTGCGAGGGCTGGGTAGCGCACGTATTCACCAATGCTTGGGGATTTGCATCTCCCGGCTGGGAAACCTCATGGGGACTAAACGTAACGGGAGGCTTATGGTTGGCCACTCACCTTCGCGAGCATTATGAATTCGGCTTGAGCCATGAGTTTTTGAAGGAGATGGCATACCCCGTTATGAAGGAAGCGGTAGTCTTTTACCTGGACTACATGACGGTGCATCCCAAGTATGGCTGGTTGGTTACCGGACCTTCCAATTCACCGGAGAACAGCTTTTACCCAATGGGAGGCAAGGAAGGTGAGCACCATCTGTCGATGGGCCCGACCATGGATCAAGTGTTAGTCCGCGACCTGTTCGAGTTCTGCTTGAAATCGGCAGAGCTGCTGGATACGGATGCTGATCTTCAGGAGCGATTGAAGAGGGCTATTGCCCTCTTGCCTCCTTTGCAGGTTGGGAAGAGGGGACAATTGCAGGAGTGGCTCGAGGATTATGGGGAAGCACAGCCTGATCATCGGCACCTCTCCCATCTATTCAGCCTATATCCCGGAAATCAAGTGACAGTGGATGGAACGCCCGAATTAAGCGCAGCCGCGAGGAAGACGCTAGAGTACCGTATGAGCCGCGAAACGCTTGAGGACGTGGAATTCACGCTGGCTGCCATCGCAGCATGCTTCGCTAGATTGCGAGACGGCGAGAATGCGCATAAGCAATTGACTTATTTGATCGGGCGATTGTGCTTCGATAATCTACTCACGTATTCCAAGGCAGGAATTGCCGGAGCCCAGACGAATATATTCGTGATTGATGGTAACTTCGGCGGAACTGCTGCAATAGCGGAAATGCTCTTACAGAGCCATGCCGGAGCGATTGATTTACTTCCTGCACTTCCGGAGCAATGGCATACGGGCAAGGTGAAGGGATTAAGAGTCAAGGGAAATGCGGAGATCGACTTGATCTGGGAGTACGGAGAGCTGGTTCAAGCGACAATTAAAGCATTCTCATCAGGAGGAACAGTACTTCGATACCGAGACCGCACCGTCTCAATGACACTGGAGCCTAGCGGTGTCTATAGAATAGATAAGCATTTGCGCATACAAAACGAATAGAAAAATAAGCAACTACGGTAAGTCTCTTATCGGTAGTTGCTTTTCATTTTAGAGCGGGCTCATAATAGTGTTGCAGCTTTAATTGGTAACGCTCTCAACCGGAAAGGGGGAAAAGCTTGTGCCTAGGTACTCTAGGGTATTCAGAAGATTTCTGATCTCTTATATCGTCATTCTAATCATTCCGAGCATCGCTGGATATATGTCCTACCGTACTTCGATTTCCGTAACACAATCCGTTTCGATTGAGAATAGCGTTACCCAGCTTCAGAAGAGCAAGGAAATTCTGGAACGCCGGATGGCAGAGGTAGAAGGCTTTACAAGGCAGCTCGCAATCAACCAAGACTTGAATATTCTGATGAGCGAGAAGAGCTCTGACGAGAAGGCTAATGTGTTCGGGATTTGGAAAATGATGAGGAACGTCCTAACCTTCGGCCAGACGAATGATTTTCTGCAGCATTTCTTCATTTATCTGAGTAATTATAATGTTATACTGACGCCGGGATCTGCTTATTTTCGCCCTGAGCATTACTATGAGAGCTACCATTACAACGATCTCTCCCTAGAGGAGTGGAAGGAATCCATTCTAGGGAAAACGCATAGAAGCGAGATTATGCCGCTCAGTCCGTTCAAGAATAAGAATACGCAAACGTCTGCTATTACCTATATGCAATCTCTTCCGCTCGACAGCTTTAATGGTTCATCGCCTGCTATTGTGGTCGTAATTATCGATAAAAAAACAATTTCAAGTCTGCTATCAGGTATTACGGATCGGTATGGCGGCTGGGCACATATTAGTGATGCTCAGGGTCACACCATCGCTTTACAGGGAATCGCCGAAGAAGACGTTGGGAAATTATCGTCCGACACACGCTTCGATAGGGAAAAGGTTAGTCAGTTTTACGAGGAGGATTTGGTTATTACCATCCGTTCCGGCACGAATGACTGGGTATACAGAGCGGGTATTCCAAGGCATGTCTTGCTAGAAAACGCGAATAAAATCAAATATATTACCTGGACCGTGACAGGTATTGCTATACTGATTGGATTGTTAGTCGGTCTCTTGCTCTCTTATCGGAACAGCGTTCCCATCAACAGGCTGCTAAGCGTAATGAAGGAGCAGTTCGGCAATGAAGGCAGTGCAGGAAGAAACGAATATGACTTCCTGCAAGGTAACATCTCTGAGATGATTACCAACAATACGAGACTCGAAGCTGAGCTTCACCGCCAGCGTCCGTTAATAAGAGATGCTTTTCTGAAGCGGCTAATCGCGGGGGAGTTCCAATCACGGGAAGAAATCATAGCCGCCGCCTCGCAGGCCAATGCCGGCCTGACAAGTAAAGCTGGATACGCAGCAATCCTGCAAATTAACGGTTATTCCGGAATGGACAGCGTAGATATTCTGAACGAGCTGAATGCAGCACGGCTGATTCTGAAGCAGGCGTTGCTAGATTGGGGAAGCTACATTCCTATGACGGATAGCGGTTCGGATAAGATTGTCATCCTATTCGCGACCAAGGAAGCGGATATGGCAAGCGATTTCGGCAGAGAGGAAATCGGTAATGTACTGAATAATCTTTCTCAGCTCGTATTTAATGAATATAGAATTTCTATCACAGCGGCGGTAGGCGACCGTTTCACATCGGAAGCGGAAGTCAGCCATTCCTTCGAGCAAGCGAAGCAAGCGCTGGAATATGCCGTTCATATGAGTAAAAAGGGGATTTCATGGTATAGCGAGACCTTACTGGAAAGCGCCACCTATTATTATCCGCTAGATATCGAGCTGCGCTTGATCAGTACCGTCAGAGCGGGTGAAATCGAAGAAGCCAAACGGATCGTCCAATCCATAATCACGCAAAACATCGATCAGCGAGAGCTGTCCATAGAGATGAAGCACCAGCTAATCGGGGAACTGAAGGGGACGATTCTGAAATTACTCGATCAGAAAGCATTTATGGAGTCCGATTTGTTCGAAAGCGTCAAAAACCGAACGATTGATATCCAAGCAACGGAAACGATCGAATCTATTCAAGCAGAAATCAATGAGATTATGGTTGTGTTATGCGGTATCATTACAAGCAAGAAGAACGATAGCCATACTCGTACGGTAGAGCAGATCAAGCAGTATATACGCGAAAACTATTCGGATTCTGAGCTAACCTTGTACCGAGTGGCTGAGCAGGTGGAGAGACCGGAGAAATACATTTCCCAATTGTTCAAGGAAGTGACTGGAATCAATTTATCGGATCATCTGGAGAAGATAAGAATGGATCAGGCTGAGCAATTGTTAAGGAAAAACGAATACACAGTGGACGATATCGCCTCGCTTGTCGGCTATAATAGCTCACACTCCTTCAGAAGAGCTTTTAAGCGGGTAACTGGAATATCCCCGAGCTCCTACAGACAATCCGCGCAGGAATGAAAAGGAGAGGAGTACGATGAAACAGAGAGTAAGCTTTCTCTACATAATTCTAGTATTCAATCTTATTCTAATATCATGCTCTAAGTCACCAGAAGCGCGGCCCGCGCAGCTTGATTCGATAGAAATCAACATCTTTGCGCAGCAGGCTGCGACGCAGAATCTGAGAACGAACGACTTCACTAAGTTCCTCGAGGGGAAATTTAACGTTTTCTTTAATTGGGATATTGTTCCTTACGATGGAGCAAAAGAAAAGCGTCAAATATCTCTAGCCAGCGGTAATTACGCCGATGCTTACATTCTGACGTCCTATATAGATCAGTTCTCGCAGGCGGATGTCCTTCGGTATGGAAAGCAGGGAGTTTTTATCCCATTAAATGATTTAATCGATCAATATGCTCCCCATGTCAAAGCGGCAATAATTAACGATGCATCTCTAAGAGCTATCAACACCGCTCCAGACGGTAATATCTACGGACTCGTCGGCTACAGCGGATGCTTCCATTGCTATTATCCAAACAAGCTATGGCTGAACACCAAATGGCTTAAGCAATTGAAGCTTGAAATGCCGAGGACGACGGAGGATTTCAAGAAGGTACTGGAAGCGTTCAAGCATCAGGATCCGAATGGCAACGGCATAGCTGATGAAGTGCCGCTCAGCGGGTCTACAGAAAATTTCGGAGTGCACGTAATCCCCTATCTAATGAACGGATTTATCTACAATGACGACAGGAATTTCCTTATCATGAGCAACGGGAAAGTGGATACGGCAGCGAACAAGCTACAATGGCGGGAAGGCTTAGCTTATATCAAGTCCCTGTTCGATGAGGGTTTGATTGATCCAGGAGCATTCACTCAGAACGCCGATACCTTTAAGAAAATGGGCGAGAATGCTGAAGCGCAGATCTTAGGAGCGGGAGCGGGAATGCATCCTGCTATCTTCGTAGACACCGGTCCGGATAATAAACGGGGAGGCGATTATAACCCGTTGCCGCCGCTAACAGGTCCGCATTCCTCTTTTGCGGTATATCATGAGAACGGTGCGGTACCAGGCGCGAAATTCGTTATTACCAACAAAGCGAGCAAGGACGCTCAGATTGCATTAATTAAAATGGTCGATTATATGTTTACGCCGGATGGACAAGCCTTTGCTGAGGTAGGCAAGGAAGGCGTGGAATGGAGAAGGCCGATTGAAGGGGAGAAGGCGCTAGGCAATGATGTCACCCCGGCGTTTATGAGAATACCCTTCAAGGAGGGAGACAAACCTAACAATTCGGGCTGGGGAGGAATGGGCCACTTCTACATGCCCAAGGAATACAGGGATAGTTGGGTTCAAGGCTTGGATATCTATGCACCTGACGGTTATGAACGTAGACTTTATGAGGCGACCCAATTGTATGAAAGCAAACAACCGAAGGAGCTATTCCCGGTCTGGGCTGTATGGATTGATGCGGACGAAGCAGACGAGGCGGGCATCCTGCAAACGAATATCAGAAATTATGTGGATCAGAATACGATCCAATTCATTACGGGAAATAAGGATTTGAACGAGGAATGGGATACTTATGTCAAAGGGCTGGATAACATGCAAATGGACAGGTATCTGGAGATTATGCAGAAGGCTTATGATACTTCATATAGGAAGTAATGAGTAACCGCAAGATTTTAACCTGGCTGCTGCTGAAGATTGCATGAAACAAACGTATACATCTGTCATTGTTGCGATTTCGTTCGCTCAGTCGACTCTAACCTGCATTTAGTACAGTTAGATCTCGGCTATTTCATTTTTTATGCTCATCCACCTGCATTCTGTACATGAATTTTGGCTCAAAAATCCCCATTTGCTCTAATAGGGTTGAAAGTAACTGTAGTTTTTACAGGTTGTGAGGCTCGATTGTCTCTATACGCGAATAGTCCCTGTAGTAAATACAGTTTGAGTTAACGACACTTACGAATTCTCCGAGTATAGCAGCAACGGAGAAACAGAATGATGGAGACGAAACGATTCTTCCCGAATGACAGGGATGAATCGTTTTTTCTTTAGAACTCCCTAAAGCTTCTCGGCACGGATTGCAAACCGCAAAAGATCTCCATAAACAATGGAAAAGTCGAATAATTCCTGGAAGCCATGGACAACATCATAGAGGAAAAACAGAAAGCTTGGAGGGAGGATTGGCATGTTCAGTTACGGCAAGGATATCCCGCTGGATGACGTTGTTTCTGCTGAAATTGCGGACAATCAGAGCGAGGAAGCGAAATCCGCAGAGTATCTCTTTACTTATGGGATGGATGTTTTTCCGGATGACGGAAATTAGGATTAGAATTAAAATCAGCAAGTGAAAGGTGATAACAATATGGCCACTTTGCTTTATATTACGGCAAATCCCAAAGTAATCGAGCAGTCTGTCAGCCTTTCGATTGGGAAAGCGTTTCTGGACGCCTACCGTTCTGAAAAACCAAATGATCAAATCGTGGAGCTCGATTTGTACAAAATGAATGTACCTCAAATCGACACCGATGTGTTCAACGGTTGGGGAAAACTTCAGCAGGGTAAAGCGTTCGATGAATTATCTGCGGAAGAGAAGGATAAGGTTTCCAGAATTAATCAGTTGACCGATCAATTTATAGCAGCTGACAAATACGTATTCGTAACGCCTCTGTGGAATTTCAGTATTCCCCCTGTAGCTAAAGCGTATATCGACAACATCTGCATTGCCGGCAAGACGTTCCGTTATTCGGCGGCGGGGCCGGAAGGCTTGATGAAAGGCAAAAAAGCGCTGCATATTCAGGCTCGGGGCGGGGTTTATTCCGAAGGACCGGCCAAAGAGATGGAATTCGGGGATCGCTACATTCAAACGATATTCAATTTCGTTGGAATTACCGATATGTATTCGGTTATCGCTGAAGGCTTTTCCCAGATGCCCGATAAAGCGGAGAACATTAAGCAGCAAGCAATCGCGAGTGCGAAGGAAATGGCGAAATCATTCGCCAATGATCTCGTGAAGGTTTAGTCGATGGATTCGAGGCCTGTTACTGCAGGAACTAGGCCTCGATCTTTTCTTTCCCACCACTCCCACGCTCGCAGCGTCATAAAGGCTGTTCCCTAAGATCAATTACAGGGGACAGCCTCTTTTCTTTTGTGGCGCTATCCGTCGGAATACCGTACGGTCTTACGGGAAATTGCCCCCCTCGAAATCAGGAGAGCTGTACGCAAAACTACCCAAATGTACCTTCCGGACAGCTAGTAAAATCTACTATGATCAGTCGTATAGAAAGCGCTATCATCCATCGGTGGCGAGCAACTTAGGGGGGATTGTTCTGGAGAAGGAATTGGTGTTGAGCCATAAATCGATGGCGCATAAGAACAAGCGAGTATTCGCATTTGAGGCGAAGAGAAGCTTGAAGAAGCATTGGCAGCTCTATCTTATCGTTTTTCCGCCGCTGCTGTTTTTTCTAATTTTTAAGTATTATCCGATGTTGAATACGGTGCTTGCCTTCAAAGATTACAACGTCATTAAAGGCATATGGGGAAGCCCTTGGGTGGGTCTTAAATACTTTCATCTATTCTTCGATAATCCGATGTTCTGGCCTCTGGTCAAGAACACGATCTATATTAGCGGGTATCTCCTGCTGGCAGGCTTTCCTATTCCGATTCTGCTTGCGTTGATGCTTAACGAGGTGCGCAGCGGCCGCTTCAAGCGGCTAGTACAATTGGTATCCTTCGCGCCTTACTTTATCTCAACCGTCGTCATGGTATCGATCATTATGCTTTTTCTAGCTCCAAGACTCGGCTTCGTAAATATCGCGTTGAACTTCTTTGGACTAGATTCCATCAATTTCCTTGGAGAGCCGGGAATGTTCCGATCGATCTACGTATGGTCCGATATCTGGCAGAATGCGGGCTACACGGCAGTCATTTACTTGGCGGCTCTCGCGGGAATTGATCCTACGTTGTACGAAGCGGCCAAAGTGGACGGAGCATCGCGGTTTCAGAAAATCCTTAATGTGGACCTGCCAGGCATTCTGCCAACCATTATGATCGTTCTTATCCTCAATGTGGGCAGCGTGATGGCCATAGGCTTCGAGAAAATCTATTTGCTGCAAAATCCGCTTAATCTCGTTAATTCGCAGATTATCGCCACCTACGTCTACGATATTGGCCTCTTGAATGCCAATTACAGCTTCGCGACCGCGGTTGGATTATTTAATTCCGTTATCAATCTTGTCCTATTGGTTTCGGTTAACAGCTTGGCCAAAAGATTCTCGAACACCAGCATTTGGTAGAAGGAGTGAGCTCGTATGGCAGCAGTGAAAAGTACAATTAGAGATTCATCAGGCGATAAAATATTTCTGTTTACGATCTACGCGGTTCTAAGTGTGGTGTTAATCGTTGTGTTATATCCGCTCATCTACATCATAAGCAGCTCGATCAGCAGCCCTGCAGCGGTAACGTCCGGCCGCGTCTGGTTGTGGCCCGTGGATATCTCCTTCAAGGGGTTCGAGGTTCTTCTGAATACACCGCAAGTCGTAACGGGATACGGAAACTCGATCTTCTATACGATAGCTGGAACTATGATCAGCGTAGCCTTGACGATTATGATTGCTTATCCATTGTCACGCCGATCGTTTTTTGGCCGAAATGTGCTGATGATGCTCATTACGTTCACCCTGCTGTTCAGCGGGGGACTGATACCCACCTATATGGTCGTTAAGGAAGTGGGCTTGATCGATTCCAGATGGGCTCTGCTCATTCCGAATGCGATATGGGTATGGCAGGTTATTATCGCCCGATCGTTCTTCCAATCGTCCATACCGGATGAGTTGTTCGAAGCCAGCGAAATTGATGGCTGCAGCGATCTCCGTTTTTTGCGGAGCGTAGTGATCCCGTTGTCCATGCCCATTATCGCAGTATTGGTTCTGATGTATGCGGTAGGTCAATGGAACGCTTATTTCGATGCTCTCATTTACCTGAAATCTGCTGATCTATTCCCGTTGCAGCTGATTCTCAGGAGCATTATTATCCAGAACAACAGTGTAGGAGGAGTAACAGATGCCCTAAAAATGGTAGAAAGACAGCAGTTAGCCGAGCTGCTGAAGTATTCCTTGATCGTGGTTGCCACCTTGCCCGTGCTCATTATCTATCCATTCGTACAGCGTTACTTCGTGCAGGGAATGATGGTTGGCTCCGTTAAAGGTTGATCAGATATCGTCTAAGGCTTGTCATTCTTGTTGGAGGTGATTCAGATGTAGGGCGTTCAGGGCTTAAACCGAATAGCTATAACTTCAATAATGAAAAGGGAGCGAGAAAAATGAAAAAGAAGCTATTGAGTTTATTGGCATTTGTACTATTAGCCAGCGTGGTGCTTGCTGCATGCTCGAATAATAACGAGGCGAGCAACACAGGCTCCAGCGCGCCAGCATCGCAATCATCAGGAGCAGCATCTGAAGCGCCTTCGGAGCCGATAGAGGTCAGCGTGTTCGCCGTACAGGAAACAAACATTGATCTAGCGACGAACAAATTCACGAAGCATGCAGAAGAGATGTTCAATCTTAAATTCGACTGGGAGCTCATCCCAGGGGATGGAGCTAAGGAGAAACGTCAAATCTCGCTTGCCAGCGGAGATTATCCCGATGCTTATCTGTTAACGGCCTACATCGACCAGTTCTCGCAAGCTGACGTTCTGAAATACGGTCAGCAAGGAGTGTTAATCCCATTAAACGATCTTATTGATCAGTATGCGCCTAATATTAAAGCGGCTATGGAATCCAATGCTGACTTGAAAGCGTTTAACACGGCACCGGATGGCAATATATACGGTCTTGTTGCTTATTCCCAATGCTTCCACTGTTCTTATCCGAACAAAATGTGGCTCAACACCAAGTGGCTTCAGAAATTAAAACTAGAAATGCCTAAGACACCGGAAGAGTTTAAGAAAGTACTGCAAGCCTTCAAGACACAGGATCCGAATGGCAATGGCAAAGCTGATGAAGTACCGCTTAGCGGCTCGACGGAGGATTTCGGAGTACGCTTAATTCCGTATCTTATGAACGGCTTCGTCTATGATGACGATCGCAATTATTTGAATCTGACGGGCGGGAAGGTTGAATCCGCTGCGATCAAGCCGGAGTGGAAGGAGGGCTTAACCTACATTAAATCCTTGTATGATGAAGGGCTGATCGATCCAGGCGCGTTCACGCAGAATGCGGAAGCGTTCAAGAAAATCGGCGAGAACGCAGATGCGCAAATTCTTGGTGCAGGTGCGGGTATGCATCCGGCGATCTTCGTTAATATCGATAAAGGAAACCAACGTGCTGCTGATTATAATCCGGTTCCACCTCTTGAGGGTCCTCACGGGTCATTAGCCACTCATGACGGAGGCGGCGTTGCACCAGGCGCGAAATTCGCGATAACGAACAAAGCAAGCAAAGAAGCCCAAATTGCCATGATCAAGCTTGTTGATTACATGTACTCGTGGGAAGGACAGACCAATGCCGCATCAGGTATGAAAGGCATTGACTGGGAGGATCCTGCCGCGGGCGATGCTGCACTCGGTGAAGGAGTTGAACCGAAGATCAAGCCTATTCCAGCTGTTGAAGGAGAAGCTCCTCGGAATGCAGGCTGGAGCGGGATGGGACACTTCTACATGCCTTCGGAGTACAGAGACAGCACAGTTCAAGGTACGGATATTTACGATTCCGCCAACTATGAACGCAGATTATACCAAGCTACCTTGTTATACCAAGGACATGAGCCGAAGGAGCTATTCCCGATCTGGGCCATATGGGTTGATCCAGCCGAAACAGACGAAGCAAGCATCCTTCAGACGAACATCAAAAATTATATCGAACAGAATGCGCTTCAATTCATCACTGGCAACAAGGATCTAAATAAGGATTGGGATGCCTACGTTAAAGGGCTGAAGGATCTGAAATTGGATCGTTATCTTGAAATTCTGCAAAAGGCTTACGACGCAACGTCCAAGTAATCGAATGGAGTTAAGAACCAGGTGCTGTATAGCGATATAGAGCACCTGATTCTTCATTAGTTAAAACGACAAAGGGGATGAATGATTTGTTTGATCAGCTGAAAAAGGCTCGAGTATGGCTCTTGGTTATCGCTCTATTAGCAGCACAGGCTGGCGGTTTGATTCCGAATACGAATTCGAGCTCGTACGCGAATGCGAATCCGGATGTAAATGCGAACGCGAACGTGAATAGAGGAAGCGAAGCCGATAACGTATTAGGGAATAAACCGTACATGGGCTGGAGCAGCTACAGCATGCAGGTCTATTCCGGCAACGGTCAATGGATTACAGCCGACCAAATTAAAGCCCAATCGGACGCGATGCATGAAACTCTGCAGCCCTTCGGCTATGAGTACATAAACGTGGACGCTGCCTGGAATGGGGGAATGGACGGTTATGGCAGACCGATTCCAAGCACGACTCTTTATCCTAACGGGCTTCAGGAAGTGATCGATTATGTCCATGCCAACGGACAGAAGTTCGGACTATACGCGATTCCGGGCTTGTCACCGCAAGCTTATAATGACGACTTGCCCATATACGATGCGCCTGGCTGCTCGATGAAGGACATTGCCGTTCAGCCGCTAACCACATCGGACTATTGGGGCTTGGGCTACAAGATAGATTTCTCCAATCCGTGTGCACAAAGCTACATTGATTCAATTGCTGATCTACTTGGAGCTTGGGGAGTCGACTTCCTGAAATTCGATAGCGTCACTCCGGGGTCTGGCCATAACAATACATCGATTGACGCGCGTGATGATGTGAAGGCATGGTCTCAGGCGCTGGCTCCCCATAACATTTGGCTTGAGCTCTCATGGGCTTTGGACATTAAGTATGTGGATACTTGGAAGCAGTACGCGAACGGCTGGCGTGTAGATTGGGATGTTGAGTGTTACTGCGGGAGCGGGGGGCTGACGAAATGGGATAACATCGCTCGGCTGTTCCCGATTGCAGAGCAATGGTGGCGACATGCGGGGACGGATGGCTGGAATGATTTCGACTCTATGAATGTAGGAAACGGAGCGATGGATGGCATCACGCAGGACGAGCGTCGAACAGCCATGACATTCTGGTCGATCTCCTCGGCTCCTCTATACATTGGTAATGATATGACTCAGCTTGATAGCTTCGGAATCGACCTGCTTACGAACGAGGAAGTTATCGCTGTTAACCAGGCGGGTAGACCTGCTCATCCAGTGTCGACGGAATCCCAGCAGCAGGTGTGGTATGCGAACAACGGAGATGGTACCTATACCGTCGGGTTGTTCAACCTTGGAAACGCTGCATCGACAGTTACCGTCAATTGGAGCGATATTGGGCTGCAGGGCTCGGCTGCGGTCCGTGACTTATGGAGCCATACCGATCTTGGAGTATTCGCCTCGGGTTATAGCGCCGTAGATTTAGCTCCGCATGCTTCGCGATTGTTCAGAGTAACGGTCGAAGAAGGCGCCTCAGCTGTCAACGATGATGATACCGGCATGAAATATACCGGTTCCTGGATTCGTAATGGCAGCCAGCAATTATCGGCAGCAACTCAGAACTTTATTGTTGCAATTAGCGATACGAATGCACAGAACAGCTCGATAAGCCCGAATGAAGGAAGCTTCGACAAGAAGGCAGCCGCTCAAGCGGATGTCATCACTACGCTGACTCTAAACGGAAATCAACTAAACAGCATTGCGAATAGCGGATCGGCATTGGTGGCAGGCACAGACTATATCGTGTCGGGTAACGAGGTCGCGATTAAGAAGGAATACCTAGCAGCCAGGCCAATCGGAACGGCCAATCTGGTCTTTTCCTTCTCGGGAGGAGCCTCGCAGACACTGTCAATTACTATTAGCGATACGACGATACGCGATAGCGGGGTTACTCCTGCAGCAGTGAGCTTTGATAAAAAGGAAGGTGCTCAGAGTGATATCCCTACGACGTTGCAGTTGAACGGAAATAGCCTAAGCGGTGTAACTCATGGGAGTTCGCAATTAGTGCAAGACACTGATTATACGATTACAGACAATAAACTCATCTTGAGGAAGGAATATCTGGCAGCACAGCCAACGGGAACGACCAATCTGGTCTTCTCCTTCAGCGGGGGTTCTGCGCAGAACGTTGCGCTTATCATTAAAGATACATCTATTGGAGGCTCTATCTCCCTTAACGACGATGATCCTTCAATCGTGTATACGGGAGCTTGGAACCGCAGCTACAACAGGGGACTTGGAGACTACAAGGACGATGTGCATTACCTCGAGAATAACAATGAATATTTCGAGTATACGTTTACGGGAACAGGGATTGAAATGATTACGGAGATGGATCCTTCCCAAGGGGCTATGGACATCTATGTGGACAACGAATTCAAGCAAACCGTCAGCACTTATAACTTAGGAAGATTAGCGCAACAAACGGTATTCAATATTACAGGACTGCCGCAAGAGATTCATACTCTTAAGGTGGTTAAGAAATCAGGATGGTTCCTGCTCCTGGATAAATTGAGGGTTACCGTACCTGATCTGATCAGCCCCTTAACGGCAAGCTTTGATAAAGCGGCAACGTTACAAGCAGATATGACAGTAACAAGCACCGTCTACGGAAATAATCTAAGTGACATTAGCAACGGACAGTCACCCTTAGTCCTAGGTTCGGACTACGTGGTATCGGACAATGAGATAACCATCAAGAAGGAGTACCTTACGGGTATGCCGATTGGAACAACCGGCTTAACCTTCTCATTCGAAGGAGGAGCTATACAGACCCTTGTCATCGAAGTGGTCGATTCTATAAGTCAGAACAGCACGATCAGTCCGAATACCGGAGCCTTCGACAAACAGATCGCAGCACAGTCTGATGTCACAACAACGATGAACCTTAACGGGAACACATTAACTAGCATTATTAATAACGGCGTTAATTTAATTTCTGGCACTGACTATGAGGTTGCTGAAAACTTGGTGACGATCAAGAAGGAATACCTTGCAGGGCTGCCGGTTGGACAATCGAGTCTGAGATTCTCCTTTAACGCAGGGGCCATGCAGACTCTTGTCATTACCGTAATCGATACGACGGCGCAGAACAGCACGATTAGCCCAACAACGCTCGACTTTGACAAGAAGGAAACGGCACAGGCAGATCTCACGGCAAAGTTGACCCTTAACGGCAATGACTTAAGCAGCATTTCTAATGGGGGATCAGCTTTAGTTGCAGGTACCGACTACACGGTAATTGACAACGTGGTAACCATCAAGAAAAGTTTCCTTGCCACGCTGCCAAATGGAACGATTAACTTGATCTTCTCCTTTACAGAGGGAGCCGATCAAACCCTTACCGTTATCATCAGCGATACATCCAGAGGCCGTTATTTACTCCTCAATGATAATGATTCGGGAATTTCGTACTTAGGCGCTTGGCAGCATAACAGGAATAGAGGACTCGGTGATTATAAGGATGACGTGCATTTCACCGAGACGAATAACGATTCCTTCGAATTCAAGTTTAAGGGTACCGGAATTGAAGTGGTGACAGAGACAGATTCCTCACAGGGCGATATCGATATTTACGTAGATAATGAGTTCAAGCAAACGATCAGTACGTATAGCGCCAGCAAGCAGGTTCAACAAACGGTGTACAACATTACAGGACTTTCGGATGGCGACCATACCCTTAAGGCTGTTAAGAAATCGGGCTATTATATGCTGTTAGATCAGTTGAAAATTCGCATCGCGGATTTGATCAGTCCGGATTCAGCAAGCTTTGATAAGAATGCACAGACAGATCTATCAACAACGCTGACAATCGATGGGAGCAACCTGTTAAGCATAACAAATGAGGGAGTTAGCTTGGTTCCGGGTACTGATTACACGATATCGGGCAATCAAGTGACTCTTAAGAAGGAATATCTTGCAGCCGTACCGGTGGGAGTAGCCAGCTTAATTTTCTCCTTCCGCGGGGATTATCAGAATGATGTGCATTCCACTCAGACGAATAATGACAGCTTTGAATTTACGTTTACGGGCACGGGAGTAGAATGGATTACGGCAAAGGCTCCAACTCAAGGTGACGTGGAGATTTACGTAGACAACAAGCTCAAGCAAACATTGAGTTTGTATGCAGCCAGCAGGCAAGCAGGGCAAACCGTTTACAGCATTTCCGGACTTCCGAACGGAACGCATACGATTAAAGGGGTAAAGAAGTCAGGAGACTACATGCTGGTGGATCAGCTTGTGTACAGCGTGGCGGGTTCAACCCAAATAAATGATTCCGACTCTGAAATCAAATATAGCGGCAATTGGGTGCACAGCACCGCTAGAGGGTTTGGAGATTACGAGGATGATGTTCATTACACCGAGAGGAACAAGGATTATTTCCAGTATAAATTTAAGGGCTCAGGGATTGAGCTGCTGATGGAGAAGGATTCTTCCTTGGGTGAAATCGATATCTACGTAGACAATAAATTTATGCAAACGATCAGTGCCTATCATACTAGTAGACTAGTAGGTCAAACCGTGTACAGCCTTTCCGGACTCTCTAAAGGTTCCCATACGATCAAAGTTGTAAAAAAATCAGGAACATATATGATCTTAGACTCAATAAAAGTAAAGCAATAGCTTCTTATTCGTGCCCACCCTGCTGTGGTTTAGGGTGGGCACGATCATTAGAATGTGCAAAGCGATGGAGGCGGATTTTTTGAACACAATATCACAAGCGCGCAAGCATAAGCTGACTTACGATCGCCCGGCTCCGAGTTTTTTTGAAGGGGCTTTGCTCGGCAACGGGGGCTTGGGGGCCGTTGTAACAACCCGTCCCGACGCGGTTGTCATTCATTTCGGACATAACAATGTATGGGATATTCGGATTGAGGAGAATCATCAGGACCAGATCGGCACCTTCGAGGAAGTATTCGCCAAGCTGAAGGAAATACCGGAGCATTATGTATCGTTGAGCGATGAGTCTTGGTACCGCGAATATGTATCAATGACCTGCGAGAACTATAGCTTTCCGTATCCGCGCCCCATGCCCTGTGGATCCCTTCTTCTGGGCATAGACCGGCGGACAACGGAGGTGCTTGGACATACACTGCATCTTGAAAACGGCCTATGTGAAATAGCATTTCTAGTCGAGAATACCCCCTTTACGCTGCAGGTGTTCGTCGATCAGCAATCTGATCGCTTGTGGGTTGCCTTTAAGGAGTCGGAATCTTATCTGGAATCGGCTGCTTCTATATTCAATCGGATAAAGCTTCTGCCGGATCCTCTGACGCCTAAGGAAATCCCCTCGCTAAGGGCTTCAGTCGACTTATCTAAGAAGCAACTATCTTTTCGCCAAGTGCTGCCGGTTTCCAATGGACAGGAAGATTTGGGACTCGGCAATCCGAAGGATCGAGCCTTCCGATTAACGGCAAATGTGTCAGAGTCGTCTACGCTCCATACCAGCGAGAATGAACTCGAAGCGAAGCTAGAGATGGAATTGGGCTTCGTCATATGTGTGCAATTGGAGGAGGGGCTAGATTCGGACGTCCCAAGAGAGAGCCAGTCTATTGGGTTACCGTCGAGACAGTCATTTGATCAAGCATACGATCATGCTTGTGCGAGCTGGCAGGCGTATTGGTCATGTTCGGGCGTCGTTCTGGAGGATGAGCTGCTGGAGCAAACATGGTATCGGAACCTGTATTTCTTCCATTGCTCCGTGAAGCCAGAAGCGACGTGTCCGGGAATATTCGCTAATTGGAGCTACGGGAAGATCGGCTCGGAATGGCACGGGGATTACCATATGAATTACAATACGCAGCAGCCCTTCTGGCTCGCCTTCTCGAGCAACCATGTGGAAAAGCACTTAGCGTACGTGAACATGGTCGATCATGTCCTTCCCGTCAGCAGGAAATGGGCCAAGGAATATTACGGCCTGCGCGGTGCCTATTATCCGCATTCCGCCTATCCTGTGGAGATGAGCATGATGCCGTACCCTGTCCCTCATTGGGGCTGGGAGATTTGCGAAACTCCGTGGACAGTGCAAAGTCTTTGGTGGCACTACTTGTATACGATGGACAAATCGTTTTTAGCCGAAAGAGCCTTTAATCCTATTAAAGAAGCCGTTTTATTTATGGTTGATTACATGAGCAGACCCGAAGCACACGGAGAGAAGTGGGGGGATGACCGCCATCATATTTTCCCTACCGTTGTTCCGGAGTTATATGAGTTAACGCCTGGCTTCAAGAAGAACAGCGATTGCATCGTGGATTTAACCTTAACAAAATTCCTTTTCCTAGCCTTTGTGAAGGCTTGTGAGGAGCTCGGACGAAACGAAGAGGAAGCGGAGCTAATATCCGAGGTGCTTGAAATTCTAAGTGAGTTTCCGGACTATCCAACCGCGGAATCACAGCGGGGGGAAGTGTTCGTCTCGGTTACTGGCGAGAATCCGGAGGTTGTTTACAACGTACCGAACGGGATCACGACGGTTTTCCCGGGAGAGGATCATGGCTTGCATTCCTCGCCGGAGCAATATGAAATCGCGGTGAATTCTTATCTCAACCAACGTAACGAGGGTGGAAACGAGCTTGTTTTCTTGAATTTAGCCGGGGCTCGGCTAGGGAAGCTTGATCTAGAACGCTTCAAGCGACAAATTGCCTACTGCATGCTGCCTAATGGGACATGTACAGACAAACTTCTAGAAGCAGGCGGAAGATACTCGGATACAACGGATTTCGACTATATGAGTCCGATGGGCATATGGTTCGAAAATTTCGCCCTGCCCGTCGTTATCAACGAGTGCCTCTTGCAAAGCTATAACGGAATCCTTCGTTTTTTCCCCAATTGGCCTTCAGAGAAGCATGCCGAGTTTTCCACCCTGCGCGCGGTTGGCGGATTTCTTGTGAGCGCTGCAGCAGAAGCGGGAGAAGTCCAGTGGATAGAAATCACGAGTAAGGCTGGATCGAAGCTCATCGTCTACAGCCCTTGGGAAGATGGAGTCAGGTGCATAAGTCATCGAGGGGAAGAAATCAGAAGAGGAAGCCTAATCGAGTTTGACACGGATAAGGGTGAAAGCATTAGATTGGTGCGAGCATAGGGCGTCACGATATCAGGCTCAGGGGATTAACGATGAAAAATAAAACGAGCTTCCATAATCAAAGCTTCCATAACCATTACGGAAATCTACGCAAGGGTTTACCTAACACGATAGATAGACTCTCTCGCCATGAACCTCTTGTTGTCGCCTTTCTAGGCGGATCGATAACGGAGGGTGCAGGGGCTTCGGATGCGAACATAACGAGCTGGCGAGCTCTAACTGAGAAATATTTGAGAGAGCGCTTGTCCGAGGATCAGGTTACATTCATCAATGCGGGCGTCGGCGGCACGAATTCTACCTTCGGCGCGCACCGACTTCAAGACCACGTGTTATATAGAGGCGCGGTTGATTTGTTGTTCGTTGAATTCAGCGTGAACGATGATACGAGTGATAGAGAGGAATCCATTAGAGGAATGGAAGGCATTGTTCGACAATGCGGACGTCTATCGCCGCGAACGGATATTTGCTTCCTTTATACGGCGGCAGATAAAAACCTGTCTGAGGAATTGCCTTTTAATATTGCCATCCATGAAGAAGTGGCCTCCTATTACGATATCCCATCTATTAATTTTGCGGGACCGATCTATGCTCAGGTGAAGTCAGGCCGAATGCAATGGGAGGAGCTCGCTCCGGACCGCGTTCATCCGAATGATACGGGATATGCTCTGTATGCCCGTTATGTGCGGGACTTTCTAGAAATCGCTCTGAGCTTGGAGGTCGAATACGCTTACGGGGGAGTTCAGACTAAGATTCCGCTGGACCACCGAAGTTATGAACATGCGACTATGAGGAATTGCAATGAAGCCGATCACTCCGAAGGCTTTCATTTGAAAAGCATAGAACAAGAACCCCTGATGAACTGGAGGTATAGCTCGGAGCAGCTCTACACGGATAGTCACGAGGCTTCCCTTACGTTTACTGTGGTCGGACAGAGTGCCGGACTTCTGATGTTATGCGGCCCGGACACTGGGATATTCGAATATTCTTTGGATGGGCTGCAATTTCAGTCGGTTAATCCGTTTGACGATTGGTGTTTAGTCGCATACCGACCTGTGATCACCCTGTTTCCTTTCCGAGAGGAGCGGGGAAGTATGCGAATAACGGTACGTAATACGGGATTGAAGGATGAGCGAAGCACGGGAAACAGTTTTCGAATCTTGAAGCTGTTGAGCAATTAACGGTTAGCCCGTTGCAATAAAAGAGCTGAGTATACATGCGGCATGCAGTATAAGACAGGAGGGATACGATGCGGCTGCAAGGTAAGGTGGCTATTATTACGGGTGCGGGCTCCGGAATTGGGGAGGCTTCCGCCAAGCTGTTTGCCAGCCTAGGCGCCCATGTCATCATTGCGGATTGGAACGAAGCGGAAGCGAACAGGGTGGCAGATGAGATTAACGCGAGGAAATCGGTGTATGCGCAAGGTAACGTTCAAGGCAACACTCAAGGCAACACTCAAG
Source organism: Cohnella sp. (assembly GCF_041640265.1). Taxonomy (GTDB): domain Bacteria; phylum Bacillota; class Bacilli; order Paenibacillales; family Paenibacillaceae; genus Cohnella. The sequence continues at coordinate 189,879 of NZ_JBEQAP010000001.1, read as the reverse complement.
GCAGCGCTCATGCAGTGAAGGCAGACGTTTCCTCAGAGCAACAGGTTAAGTTTCTCGTACAGCAGACCATTCATACGTATGGCTCTATCGATATTTTGTTCAACAATGCCTCGGTCCTCTTGCCTAAGGAATTGGAGGACATCACGGAGTCGGAATGGACTCGCACCTTGGATATAAACCTGAAAAGCGTGTATTTAATGATTAAATATTGCATACCCGAGATTAGGAAAAATCATGGAAGTATAGTAAATATGTCATCATTGAACGGATTGCTGGGACAGCGTCAAAACCCTGTCTATTCAGCGACCAAAGGCGCAATCGTAGCCATGACTAAAGCTTTGGCGCTGGATTATGCGAAGGATGGCGTACGCGTTAACTGCATCTGTCCGGCAGGTGTATCGACAACCTTATTAGAAGAGTGGATTGGGCAACAACCGGACCCCGCGGCTGTCGTTCAAGCATTAGTAGAGATGCATCCTCTGGGTAGATGCGCCACAACGGAAGAAGTGGCGAAGGCAGTTCTGTATTTGGCAAGCGATCAATCCGGCTTTGTTACCGGAATTGCTCTTCCTGTTGATGGCGGCGCCTCGCTAGGCTATTGATGCAACGATAATACGGTACGAAAGTAATCGAAGTAATTTCGTCTATTGGGCAAATTTTGCCGTTATATCACCTTACTGGTAGTACCCAGGCACTTAGCGGAAAAATTTACCGTTATACGAAGGCTAGTAACTTAGTTCTAGTCATTATCAGTTCAATAGCGGCAAAATTTGCCGTTATCCCTGTGAGAAATGAGATTTGTGAATAGATAGCGGCAAATCCTGCCGTTAGTTGAAAATTGGGAGGTTTTTTTTCCTGACCCACATCATCTATTAAGAGGAGAATACCAAAATGAAAATTACTAAAGTAGAAAGCTTTATCCTGCACGTTCCCTTAACCCCGCCGATTACCGATGCGATTAACTCGCCTACCCATTGGGGATTAGCGGGAGTCAGAATATATACCGACGCAGAGATTACCGGCTACGGCTATACAGGGACTTGCGCCAATGGGGACAAGCTGATTACGGATACAATCGATCAATATTATGCGCCTGTCCTCCTAGGTAAGGATCCATTAATGGTGAAAGAAATATGGGATGAGCTGCGCTTTGGCAAGATGCATTGGATTGGCCGAGCGGGCGTTACGCATATGGCACTAGCGGCGGTGGACATCGCGCTCTGGGATATGATGTCGAAGGCATCGAAAAAACCGCTCTGGCAATATCTCGGAGGACACAAATCCAAGCAAATCAAGGCTTATAATACGAACGGCGGCTGGCTGAACTGGTCGCAGGAAAGACTTCTCAAAGACATAAGCTCCTATGTGGAGGATGGGTTTACGGGTGTGAAAATGAAGGTGGGCAAGCCGAACACGAGAGAGGATTACGATCGCGTCAAGGCGGTCAGGGAGGTCATCGGCAAAGACATTATTCTAATGATCGACGTCAACCAGCAGTGGAATATCAATACGGCCATGACCTGGGGGAAGAAGCTGGAGGAGTTCGATTTGTTCTGGCTGGAGGAGCCATTAAATCCAGACGATATCATGGGCCACAAAAAGCTGGCGGATGAACTAAACGTACCGATTGCTCTCGGGGAGCATGTATACAGCAAGTATGCTTTCCGCGACTACATTCACGCCGGAGCGGTAGAGTATGTCCAAGTCGACTGCACTCGCGTAGGCGGAATCACCGAATGGCTTCAGGTTTCAGGACTTGCTGCCTCGTTTGATTTGCCCATCGTTCCGCATGTCGGAGATATGGGACAAATTCATCAGCATCTTGTCGCTTCGACGCAGAATGCAATCATGCTGGAATACATTCCTTGGATTCGCGAGATTTTTGTTGAGCCGGCCACAGTCAAAGACGGATTCTATATTCTTCCGCAATTGCCGGGCGCGTCTACTGAGGTCATTCCGCAATATTTTGACAAGTACAGAGTGAAATAGAGTGGAATCTTTTTATCAAAGTTGGGAGTTAAACTATGCGTTTACTGGATAAGGTTACTTTAATTACGGGTGCTGCCTCCGGCATTGGCCGCAGCACGGCAATGCGTTTCGCTCGAGAAGGCGCTGCCGTTATTGTGAATGACATAGATGAGATGAAGGGTCAGGAAACCGTTCGAGAAATTAAGGAATCGGGCGGAAATGCAATAGGCCTGCAAGCGGACGTAACGAATCCGGAGTCCGTCAAAGCTATGGTAGAGAGGGCAATCAAGGAGTTTGGGCGCATCGACGTACTGTTTAATAACGCCGGTATTAGCGGTGTGGGCGCACTGCACGAAGTTGAACCGGATGCGTGGGATCGGATCATGAGCATTAACGTGAAAGGTGTCTATTTGTCTTCCAAATACGTCATTCCTTATATGATCGAGCGCAGAGCGGGATCTATTATCAATATGTCTTCCTGCGTTGCGGAGATCGGTCTTGCCCGCCGAGCTTCTTACGCAGCGTCGAAGGGGGCTGTGCTTGCCTTAACCAAATCGATGCAAGTCGATTACGCGGAGTATAACATCCGAGTTAACGCACTTCTGCCGGGTACGATATTAACGCCTTTTGTGGAAAGTTACTTAGAGAATTCCTACGACGACCCGGCGGCGGCCATTGAAGCGATAAAGCTGCGCCAGCTAAGCGGCGCTCTTGGCAAGCCCGAGGATGTCGCTAATGCGGCGCTCTTCCTTGCATCGGATGAATCCAAATTCATGATGGGCGCACCGCTATACATTGATGGTGGCGTTGTATTCGGCAAAAATGCATAATGAAATGAGAACGGACTGGGGAGGGCGATTTACGAGTGAAGTTACTGACGTTTGTGGAGGAAGGCAAGCAGAAGCTTGGGATAAAGACAGGCAAGGGAGTGCTGGATGTCTCCGCATCCCTCACAGCTTTGAAACCAGAAGGTAAGCTTCCTACTACTGTAATGGAAGTCATCGAAGGCGGAGCCGCCGCAGTTTCTTCGCTGCAGCAGCATGTTGAGGATGTGCTTGCCTCCGGCGCAACAAATGAACCCAATTGGCTCGATGAGGCAGGTCTAACCTATGGTCCTTGCGTCACTCAACCGGGCAAGATCATCTGTGTAGGATTAAACTATCGGAAGCATGCCGAGGAGACAAAGGCGGAGATTCCGGAGTATCCGATTCTCTTTAATAAATTCAATAATGCGCTGACCGGGCATGGCTGCGACGTTCCGCTGCCGGAGAGAGTAACGAGCAGGGTTGATTACGAGGCTGAGCTTGTAATCGTAATCGGCTCCAAAGCAAAGTATGTCGCAAAGGAACATGCGCTTGAGCACGTATTCGGCTATTGCAACGCGAATGACTTATCCGCACGCGACCTGCAAATGCGAACGCAGCAATGGCTGCTGGGTAAATCCTGCGATAGCTTCAGCCCGCTAGGACCCTATCTAGTTACAGCGGACGAGGTAGGAGACCCGAATGACTTGGGTATCCGTTGTATCGTTAATGGCGAAGTCCGCCAGCATTCGCATACATCGGATATGATCTTTCCCTGCGACGAGATTGTCAGCTATATTTCGCAGCACTTGACCTTAATGCCGGGGGATATTATTCTAACAGGGACGCCATCCGGCGTTGTGTTAGGTCTTCCCAAGGAACAGCGGGTTTATCTTAAACCAGGCGACGTCGTAACGATTGAAATTGACAGGCTGGGCGCTCTAACCAACCGGATGGTAAGCGAAGAACTGTAAGCTTTTCGATAATCTAGCTGTTAATCTGAAAGGAACGGTTGAGATGCCACAAGTAGACATGCCTATTGAAGCATTGAGAGAGTATCAAGGAATCAATCCGCGTCCAGCTGATTTCGATGCTTATTGGGATCGGGCAATCGCGGAAATGCGAGCTGTGGATCCGCAAGTGGAGCTTGTGCCGAGCTCTTTCCAGACGCCCCAAGCGGAATGCTTCGACCTTTATTTCACAGGTGTTCGCGGAGCGCGTATTCATGCCAAATACGTTCGTCCGAGAAATGTTGCGGAGCCTCATCCGGCTGTGGTCTTGTTCCATGGCTACACAGGGAGCGCCGGAGACTGGAGCGATAAGTTAGCCTATGCCTCGCTTGGTTTCTCGGTACTCGCTATGGACTGCCGGGGTCAAGGCGGATCGTCGCAGGATGTGGGCGGAGTGATCGGAACCACGCATCATGGACATATTATCCGCGGTTTGGATGACCATCCTGACAACCTGTTATTTCGGCACATTTTCCTAGATACGGCGCAGCTAGCCGGTATCGCGCTGGAATTGCCGGAGGTTGATCCAGAGCGTGTCTATGCTGCTGGTGGCTCACAGGGTGGAGCTTTAACCATCTCTTGTGCGGCGCTAGAGCCTAGAGTGAAGAAGCTTGCGCCTGTCTTTCCATTCCTCTGCGACTACAAACGGACGTGGACAATGGATTTGGCGAAGGACGCGTATCAAGAACTGCGCACCTATTTCCGCCACTTCGATCCTTTGCATGAGCGCGAAGACGAAATTTTCGAGAAGCTCGGTTATATCGATCTGCAATATCTTGCGAACCGAATCCGCGGGGACGTTCTAATGTTCGTTGGCCTTATGGACACCGTTTGTCCGCCTTCCACGCAGTTCGCGGCGTACAATAAAATCACGGCACCCAAGCAGCTGGCGATTTATCCCGACTTCGGACATGAACACTTGCCCGGCTCGACGGACCGGACAATCCGATTTTTCTTGGAATCCTAATTTGCTTCCATTCCCATCCTTCTTTCCCAGTTGTCCCGATCGGACACACTTCGTTCACGACTCGTTACTGTAAATCTGCTATTATTAGGGAACTACAGAACGGGAGAGGATCGAATTTGTCTGATCGGATTCAAATGGGAAAGTCGCTTCTTAACGTCAACAAACAACAACCCTTCGGGCTTCTCGCTATGCCCTTTTTCTATACGTTTCTACTGTTGCTTATCAAATTAGCGGTACTTCGGCTGACTTTGTTTCAGCAAATCGAATGGAGTCGGCTCCCTGCAGACGGCCTGGCTTTGCTGGTTCTCCTTTGTTTGGTTGAACTGGTAACGCCGATGAAGTGGAAGAGAATATCCTTCTGGGCGATCAATCTGATCATTTCGCTGATGCTATTCTCGTCAACGTTGTATTTTACCCATTTCGGCTCCGTGCCGACTTATACTGCACTCCTTGCTTTGAACCAGGTGATGCAGATTAGGGCAAGCATTGAATCAACAGTTGAGCTAATTCATTACATTTACTTCGTCGATTTAATTTTACTGTTCCTGATATGGGGCTTTACGAACAATAGAAGAAGTCGAATTGCACGCAGCGATATCGTTTGGAAATCGAGTATCCTTCTAGCAGCAATCGTCTGCGTCCTGCTTTCCTCCAGGTATATTCGCCTCGGCGGTTCGATTTCTAATGAAATTGTGCAAGCGGAAAGTCTTGGTTTTCTGAACTACCAGGTAGCTGCAGCTGTTAGAATAAGCCGAGAACAGAGTGAGTTGAATAACGAGACATTAGAGGATAAGATCAATCAAATTGATCAACTAAAAGCAACATACCCTTATCAAACCTCGTCAAGCAGGGGTGTGACTCCAACCTATTTCGGAGCTGCAAAAGGTAAAAATCTGATTGTCGTGCAGCTGGAATCCCTTCAGAACTTTCCTGTCCACCTATTGATTGAGGGACAGGAAATTACCCCGGTTTTGAATAAGCTTGCGGGTGAAGGGCTCTATTTTCCTCATGTGTTCCAGCAAATTGGACAAGGCAATACATCGGATGCGGAGTTCATATCCAACACTTCGATATACCCTACGGGAACGATTGCCATGTCGATGGGCTATGGGGATCGCGAGCTGCCAAGCTTGCCGAGGCTCCTGCAGAAGGAAGGATATGTCGCAGATACTTTCCATGTGAACGAGGTTAAGTTTTGGGATCGGATTAAGCTGTATCCCGCGCTAAACTTTGACCATTACTACGACAAACCATTCTACGAGAATGATCATTTTAACGATTTCGGTCCTTCGGACGAGAAATTATACAAGGTCGGGATGGACAAAATATCCAATATTTTGAAGCAAAAAAAACCATTTTACACCCAGTTTGTGACTGTGTCGAGTCATTTCCCGTTCAAGGTGCCGGATGACCGTAAGCGGATTACCTTACCGGACGCGCTCTACAATACGCAGCTTGGAGACTACCTTACCTCCGTTAATTATACCGACTACGCGCTAGGTACTTTCATAGAACAGTTGAAAGAAGAAGGGCTATGGGAAGACACGATTATGGTTGTGTACGGAGACCATTTCGGACTTCAGCCGCAGGATAACGATCCGGCCTGGGTGCAGGCGCAGCTTGGTATCCCTTATGATTCGCGCGTATCGCGCTTTAACATTCCGCTAATCATCCATCTTCCGGGTGAGAAGGAAGGGAAAGTTATCGACCAAGTTGGTGGCCAGCTGGATATTCTACCGACTGTTGCCAATCTCTTAGGGATAAAGCTCCAAGAGGAGAAATTTGTTACACTCGGGCAAGATCTGCTTAATATCGATCGTAACGTACTCGGTATGCGCTATTATCTTCCGACCGGATCGTTCCTGAACAATGATGTTCTATTTGTGCCGGGCAAGGGGTTCGACGATGGAACGGCGATTTCGATTAAGACGTTAGAGCCAGTTAATGACATCAGTCCGTTCCGCGAGGATTACGACTATATTCTGAAGCTGATGCGGCTTTCCGATGATTATGTTCGAATGTTGCCGAAGCGAGGACTATAAAAAAAGAGGGGATCCCTGAAGTCTGATGACTTTTTGGGGATCCCTCTTTTCATTTATTCATTTTGTAGATTGGAGTGAAGCAGTATGGAGAACAAAGAAAGATTTTCAAACCGGGTCGAAAAGTATGTAAAATATCGGCCAAGCTACCCGAAGGAAGCGATCGATTACTTGTACACTGCCGTTGGCTTACGGCAGCATTCGGAGATTGCGGATATCGGTGCGGGAACGGGTATTTTCTCTCGGTTATTACTTGAGCGGGGAAGTCGTGTGACTGCGGTCGAACCCAATCAGGCTATGCGGGAAGCGGCGGAGAAGGCATTAGGGGGAAACCCGAACTTCAGTGCGGTTCCAGAGGCAGCAGAGGACACAAGATTGCCTGACCATTCCGTCGATTTCATCGTCTGTGCACAGGCGTTTCACTGGTTTGACCATACTGCAGCCCAAGTTGAATTCCGTCGTATCCTCAAGCCGGGAGGAAGGGTGATCCTGATTTGGAACACTCGAGTGACCCAGGGCACTCCCTTCTTGGAAGATTACGAGCAGTTACTGATCGCCTTAGGAACCGACTATGCGAAGGTTAATCACAGAAACATTTCACGTGAGAAATTAGTTGCTTTCTTTAGGGAAGATTACCTGCAGGAAGCACGATTTACGAACCGACAGGTGTTCGATTACGACGGTCTAAGCGGACGACTGCTGTCGTCTTCCTACAGTCCCATTGCCGGGCACCCGAAATACGAGCCTATGATGGCGGCGCTAAGAGACTTGTTCGATCGCCATGAACAGGGCGGGGTCGTGCACTTCGATTATGAGACAGAGGTGTACTGGGGTGAGGTTTAATGACTAGAGGATAGATATATAACAAATTCCAGCTATTGCCGAGAGATATGGTCCGCCGTTCGAATGGCAAGCGCAATTGTTGTCAAAGTCTGATTTTCGGCTCCGATGTAAGGTAAAGCGCTGTTATCGGCCACATAGAGACCGGAGACGCCTCGGATTTGCCCATATTGGTCAGCAACAGAGGTAGTTGGGTCATCTCCGATACGGCAAGTACCTGAGTCATGATGCAAATCACCGAGAGGACTAACACATATGGGAGGTCTGCCATTTTCCGAAGTTAGACGTATGCCTGCATTTGCGGCAATGTTCTTTATTCCTTCGCTCATCTGGCTAACGACTGCCCAATCGGTGTCGCTTAAGGAATAATGGACTTGAATTTCAGGGACGCCGTACTCGTCTCTTTTGTCCGGATTCAGAGTAAGATGATTCTCGTATCTGGGTTCGACCTTGCCATAACCATAGAAGTTGACTGTTGTTTCATCGGTGAATGGCCTTTCCACGGTAACTGGATACCAATAGAAAGCTTCTGGTCCAGTCATTAGCACGGAGTAAGGATTATCCGGAGTTTGAGGAATCATGATGTTCAAGGGCCCCCAAGGGACCGGGAAATCAGCTGTGCTTATATTTCCTAACGCTTGCACAAAGGTTTGATTCGTCAAATAGTGTCCCAGCGCCGGGTGTCGATATCCGGAGTAGAGCAGTAAACGCGGCGTTTCAAAAGTACTCGCACACAAAACAACCTTTTTGGCTTTCAGGTTATAAGAGGTTTTATCCGGAGAAATGACCTTGACACCGGTGACTGTCTGATTGTCATGGAGTATCTCCAATGCACGTGCGTTCACCGCCAGATCGAACGGCCTTAGATTCAGAGCTCTGGCGAGTAGGGAAATGGAGCTCGTAAACATATCCGTATGAATCTGCCCGAATGAATGTGGTAAAATATCGGCGGCAACCGGAAGAGGCGCCGCTTTGGAATAGCCGCTCATCCACAACCGCTCCAGTAATATTTCCGTGAACGAAGATCCCTCTGCAAAAGCTCTGGTGACACGCATGACTTCTTCTGCCACTCCATAATAGCTTTCCAACTCATCTATCGGTATTGGATATTTCGCCAAATCCCACTCGGGTAACCGGGGTGCAAAAGCATACCAGAATAACATTCTTCCTCCCAACGCAAATAGCTGCCGCGCTCCAGGAAATTCTGGAACAGCACCCGGCAACGGCTGGGATAAATAATTAAAATACGCGACTAGTCGCTCTTGATTCATTGTTGAAAGGTTTCGGGCATGGGTCGGGATCACTTGGCCTCCCCGTTCAATGATACCAATCCGTTTCCCTTCTCTTTTCCATTTTTCGCTTAACCTCCAAAGGACAGTACCTCCGCCAGCCCCGGTACCGACGATTAGAACATCATACTCCTGCTCAGCCATCTGTTCTAGCGGCGTGAGGGGGATCCAGTTATTAAGCGGTTCTATAGGTGCGGCTTGGCAAGTCGGAAGCGGGCCGTTCGGCTGTTGGCCATTCGACTGTTGGCCATTCGGTGAAGGAAACCAATTTATTCTCTTGCTCGATTCAGTTATAGATTGAAGGTACACCGATTTGCCGGTAATGTCCTGATCGGGATGTCCAATGTGCGGATTGAGCATGATGAGTTCCTCGATAGATATGCGGGTTTTACTCGCGATGATCCTGAGTGTTTCTTGTTGGTTAGGAATCCATATTTTCAATGCATTCACTCCCTGCCAAGTCTGTAAATACACTTTATCTTTCTGAGTATAACAATCCTATTTATACTGTAATGCCGAACCCGCGAATTTATGTATGGCCATACCAAGAGGATATTATTAACAAAAACAGAAGCGGAAAAACTACACTTGCTAGAAATTTGTCCAGTAAGCATAACATTCCTTATTATGAATTAGATAACGTGATGTGGAAGAGGCACAAAACTGGAGATATAAGAAGAACTGATGAAGAAAGAGATGAGTATTTAGACGAAATAATCTGTTCTGATCGTTGGATTATAGAAGGAAAAGCGAACTATACTCCGACAATTAAAATGTTTATTAAGATGTTTGAATGGAATGCTGGATTTGAAAAACAAAGTAAACCAATGATACTAAGCATGTTCCGTCAAGATAATATTAAGTTTCTTATCTTAAAAGATAACATTATGATTGATAAATACTATTCCTCGTTGAACTGATGGGGAACGATAGTGAAGGAGCTTGCAGCGATGCAGTTCCTCTTTTCTATTGAAGTAACGGAGGATAGTGGAATGTCTGAACTACTAATTTTATCTCAGTGACCAACTTCGTTTGCATTATTATGATGCTGGAAACAATATCTGATAATCGTATTGATAAACTATAAGTGAGGTTCAAATAGGTGGATTGGAAAAGGATTTTTGGATTGGGGAAAAAAAGAGAAAATAAAACACTTAGCGATGAGGTGGCTGAAGAAATGGGGTTTAGTCGTAACGTATTAGATATTATTAAGCAAATATCTAATGCCAATTTACAACGATTAACCGTAAGAAATGATGAAGGAGAAATAGAGATTGATGGGATTTCTTTCTTCACTTTTAATGAAGATGATGAGAAGTTGATCATTGAACTTCAATCTAAACTTAAACCTTTAGAGTGTATAGTCTTTTTTAACGATCAGGAGCATTGTAAGGTTGGAATAATAAAAGGGCAAGACCAATTTGAAATCCTTAAAATTCAACAGACTAATGGTGACAATTATGATATAGGAAACAAAGAGGTAATTGCGAAGTTAAAGAAATGGAATAGTCGATTCCCCTTTGATATTATTGGGGCAGATTTTGATTGGGTTGAGGCAAACTTCAAAGTCATGCCAGACGATAATGAAATAAGATCTTTTGCACAAGAAATTTATGATTTTTGCCCAGATATAGTTGATCAAGGAACAGGAAGTATTGAATCCCTAATTGAAGAAATAAAAAAATCAAAAAAACTTTATCTTTGGTGGGATTAATATAAAATTTTTTATTGCACTAACAGATAACATTAGCATTGAGGAGCTTGCTTTGCGGCAGCTCCTTTTTAGTTTGCTGAGGTAAGGGAGATTAGTTTAAGTTTAATTGTAATATGCTGATCCGTATCTCAAATAACTGCAAGTTTTTTGGTTGAACGTGAAGTGGAGACTACAAACTGCTTTGGTGAGATGATATCCTTGAGACAGATTATGGAGAGAGAGTGTGATTTTTGATGATTATTAAATATTGCGAAAGGTGGATGACTCACAAAAGAGGAGGCAATGCTTTTGTACAACCATTTAGAACTAATGAACATTCAAGCAGAGGTTCTATATGTTCATAATCATGATGGTCGTATCACAACGATTAATGGTATGTGAACCAGCCAGCACCACAACTTTTTTGGGGGCAAACCAATACTGGCCGCGTAATAAGATTCCGAAGCGATGTTCCAAATAACTTAGTTCGTGATATTATCCAAACAATGGATATAAATGATCCGTCTAAGCAGTTGGCCAATGTCATTAACGTATTGGAAAAGGATAAAGGAATAAGCGGCTTTTGGATTGGTCCTGCTTATGTATTTAATAAAATCGTAACGGAATACACTGACGCTACCTTGGTCACTGAAGACAATAAATTCTGCTTGGAACACGGATTTTCTTCTCTATTGTCGGAACTAAAGTTTCGAGAACCTTGTTATATGGTGACGGAAAACAACATTGCTGTATCTGTTTGTTTTAGTGCAAGGAATAGCGATAAAGCTTCAGAGGCTGGGATGACGACATTGGAGGACTATCGAGGAAAAGGGTATGCGGCTCGCGTATCATCTTCCTAGGCTCAAGCTATACTCCAATCTCAAAGAGTCCCTTTATATAGTACATCATGGGATAATTACTACTCACAGTCCTTGGCAAAACGCCTTCAACTTCACCTTTATGGTACGGATATTTATATATATTAAGATCAGCAAAAGTGCAACGTTACAAAAAAAGGAAGTTTAATATCCTTGAAGAATTTATAATTGAATTATCGGATTTTGAGAAGAGGTTGATAAAACATGTTATGCAGAGAAGCAACATTACAAGATGAAGATGAAGTATTTAGACTGGCAGCAAACCTAGCGACAAGTTTCATTCTTAATAAAGAGCGTTTCTCACAGATTTATCTAGATATCATAAATAACAGTAACGCTGATCTGATAGTCGCACAAATTGACTCGAAAATAATTGGCTATGTGCTGGTATTCCACCATTCAACATTTTACGCAAACGGTGTAATAAGTTGGGTAGAAGAATTATTTGTTCTAGAAGAGCACAGGAGAAAGAAAATTGGTCAGAAACTAATGGTATTAATTGAAGAGCAAGCTCAAGACCGTGGGTCTAAATTAATTGCCCTTGCGACAAGAAGGGCTAGCGAGTTTTACAAGTCTATAGGTTACACAGAATCAGCTTCATATTTTAAAAAGATACTGGCTAGCACCAATGGCTGACCCCTTAAGCTTCCATGAAAAATTAAACCAGTGGTCACTGTAAATAGTTAGAATTATAATTTTTTAGAAACTAAGTATACAACAACCCGCTATTGACGGACACTCTAGCTGAATAAAGGAATAACGGCAGCCGGACAAGCAACAGGCTGCCTTTTCCTTCGTTCTGCGTCAGCTGTTAAACAAACGGGTAGTATAAAGAAATTGCCTATTTTTATTAACTCCGTTGCTCTGGGGTGTTTTGTGGATACTATTCTCAAAAAAGAACCCGGTCATGTAGACCGGGGTTGGTGATGCTTTCATAATATTTAACTGGGCATGTCAGCTTTACTTCGAATTATTTTGCACTCTAGTTCTACCTTGATCGTTCGGGTCGTTAGATCGTGACGGGCTATTCTTTGGGTTGTTTTTATCGGGTTTGGTTTTAGTGCTCATTCTATAGTTCACCTCCTGTGTTATCCATAAAAAGTATTTCTCAAAACCGTTATCCTTATTAGAATAATGTGTGTATCCTGGAATACTAAGGGGAACGATAACTCAACGAGCCGATGAGTAATTGCCAACGAAGTTTGCTCCATGTTGTAATACCTTTAACAGGCATAATTGTTGGAGGTGCTATGTTTATGGAAAACTTTTCGTTCCTCGATCCATGGCAAGTTTCAAAATCAGAAAAATTCATAGTAGAGCTTAAGAAGGAACTATGCTCAGACCATGTCTTATACAAAAAAGAGCTGGAGATCTTGGCTCGAAGAAGGGATAGGGACGAGTATCTGTACTGGTTGAAAAATGAGAACAAATTCGCACAAGTACATTTGACATGGCGCGGTTCCGTTGAGTCAGACCCTTTCTGGCCTGTAACAACAGTATACGATTCCTTTAGTGATTGGGCGCTTAATGTGATGCAGCATGAAAATGTGGAATATGGTGAAGAGTGATTTTTCAACTCCCTCGGTATGATTTGATTATCTCACTCAAGCTCGTGTATTCGCAGGATTTCATCTTCCTTAGAATCGGATGAATAAAGAAAGAGAGGTCAGTAGGTAGTGATCAAACGTTAGAAGGCATGTGGGAACAGAAGGTGGAGGTAGCCTCACCCAATTAGTTCCATATGCTGCACGTATTCTCCACGGTGCCCTTAGCGATTTTCACTACCATGTCTCAACGGGTCAAAAGCCCTTTCAGGATCGTCAAAAGGCTGATTGACGATATGGAAGATATCAAGTCGATGCGGTTATCGGAAATGCTAATAATCGAGAAAAAATTAATGTTCAGGTTGGAATGTTTGAAAAGTGGAGAGAGCTTGTTTCAATCGAGTTGATGAAAAGCGGGATGATTCAAGAGGGATATACTAGAACAACCGATGAGGAACTAGAGAACATGAACTTCTAAGATATTTTGGAGCTTCGTGACTTTTACATAAAGTGGCGTAATGAAGATGGTTTATCCTATCCGTGAGATTGGCGTTGAGCTAACGAGTAACGATAGCCCCAAATGATACTTGTAGTTAGGTTTTTTTAATTGAACTAAGGAGTTGTAAAAGATATGGGTGCATGGGGTACTGGAATATTTGATGATGATACTACTTGCGATGTACGTGATACATTAACGAGTTATTAGGACCAGGGTTATCTTTTGAAAAAGCGAGTAAAGCTATCCTCAAAGAATATTACGAGGAGCTTGATGATGTAGATGATTTGGAAGTCATGTCATTAGTATATATCGGACTTGCTAGCGTTCAACTGGAACATAATACAGTTTTAGATGAAATAAATGATGACGTTACGCTCCGTCGGTACCCGATAGCTCAGGAGCTTGCTTTATGTCGGCTCCTATTTCTTTTTGTTGAAGGGGTGTTTAGCGAAATTGGTAATGACATTTAAAATGCTCCCAGATTGGTGAAACCGTAAACGAATTATTCGTTGCCCTGTATGTAATAACGAGCTTAACGTTTACGCTTATTCCTCTGTTGAGTCTTGATCTTATTGTGTGCATCATGTAAAGAGTATTATTATAAATTGGATTCAACCACTACCACTGTCAAAAATGAAGTGCCTGAAGGTCTCAAGAAACAATTTGAGATGGACCCAAATATTACACTGGGCTTCGAATAAGTGAAGCCTACGAACCGCATTGGATTAAATATATCCGTAAAACTTAGAATACGTTGATTTTGCTCATGAAAGAGGTTGATGAGCAAAATGTGATGTATTCGGTTGTTCCATTATTGGTTGCTCTAGCGACTGGCGGAATTGTAAGGGCATTAAGTGAACCTGATGCCACTTGGATCTGGATTTCATTGCTGTATATTTCTTATTTACTAGGTCGATCACCTATGCTTGTCATTCGATTTTATAGTAGATGCCACTTTGACGTAAACGTTTACACGTCTCTACTCTTTTTGATTTCCTCTCAATTGTCAAATCTGACTATTTCCCAAAATGTTTCGCAATTCCCAGAGTATAATTTACATAACAAATAAGCAAACAAACGATAAATAATGCTTCATCCAGGATAAATGCAGAGCATGAGTCTAAACATGCAAGAAATATAATATATGCTGCAAGTATTTCAAGCCAACACGGAACGGGAAGCACCTTGATTTTATTGGAGAATATTATAAAGTCCTTTTTGAGTGTCTTTGATAAAATTTCCAGGGGTCGAGCTATTTTTCTATTTACTCTCATTCTCGGTCTGGTTCCATTAACAAATTTTAAACATCCTGTGGAGTATTTACCCTCAAGACCTTTTGATACTAATGCCCAAGGTTTGATTAGTTTACCATTAATCTTTCCAGTAACAACACCCTGTCTTCCGGGATTAGCTGAAGAAACATGAAGAAATACATTTCTTGCCCCAGAAGTTAGTGTTGATCCAAATTTAGCAAGTATTGTACTCGTTCCGGTTTCTGGAGAAACATTCACTTGGCTTGAAATGAATAGTTGATTATTGAATCGAATTTCAGAAAGAGTCAAAATATTCCCGCCAGGAATCTTTTGCTTAATACATGTTCTGACGCTAATACGGCCTTGTTTGGTTTGTATTGTTTTATTAATAATCGCTCTAACTTTGTTAGGTGTAAATATTAGATCAAAAGGTCCGGATTTAAAAAGTTGTCGCATTGGATACCTCTCCTTTCATGCTCTATCTTATACTTTATGAATTTATTTGGAACCAACAGGTATCTCGTATTAGAAAAAATATTAGAAAATTTATTTTCATGTTTAATCCTTCGTGTCCTTATTTCGATAGCCACTACAAGAACATAATTGAGAAGAAGGGAAATCCGCCCTGACAAAAGCATTATAACTGTGAACAGACTGCCGATTGGCAGCCTGTTCTATCTTTTTTTGAACAACATAATCTTCCGATACATTGATTTATCACTTAACCTAAGAAAAGGTGAAACCGATGGATAAAAATTCGCTTCAATTACCCCAATATTACCTTTTTTATCTATCCCAATATCAACACCTAAAGTTCGAATCTTGTAAAAATTATCTAGTTTTTTCGCTACAAGTTTAGCAATGCTATTTATCTTTGATACTTTAGGTGTTTTTTTAAGTGAAGAACGTTTCATTGCAGTTTCCACTAATACAATACCTCTAGCAGCATTGGTGACAAAGTATCCTTTTTGAGCGATTTTCGCAAATTTACCCGTAACTTCCCATGGAGCTTTGTAATTTTGTCGCTGTACCATCACTCTTATATCGAAAGGGGTTTTATCAACGGTCGCCAAAGGAATTCGCTGCTGGATTATATATGCTCGAGACCCAATCTTTCGGGTGATATATCTATAAATTTGATCCCTTCCATGAAAGGTCTTTCTTATCTTCTCTGAATAAATTTCAAATCGGTCATTTTTTATTTTTGATACTTGCATTACACCGTAACCAGATTTACCAACGCGGGGTTTTAGAATGACTTTAATATATCGATTTATCATCGACCAAAAGGAGGTTTTTTCCAGTACTTTTGTATCCGGCAAATAAGGAACCAAGTTTGCCGATCCCTTCATAATTCCGTATGATCTCCATTTGTCTCTTATTGGTTTCCTAATCATAGTTTATTTAACAGTTACCTTAATCGAAATGGTTCTTACTCTTCCCGTGGTAGAATTACGGATTGTAATGCCTACTGTACCAGATCCTACTTTTAATCCGCGGATTTCTACATCGCTTCTTCCTACTCTCGTAACTTCGACTGCCCCTCTACTAGCATCATCATCTGGTGAAAATGCTACTCCGATTATGCTTTCACCCGATGCTAAGTCGACCATAGCAACAGAAGTTTCACCTACTTTTATTGTCAACCTTCTTACGCCCATTTCAAATCACCTCGTTTTTTGGTTTATAAAGTCATTAATCATCATATCGTTTTATGTATCAGGCGACACGGTATTTACCTATCAGTTTTATAAACCTTGAGATAGCCGACAAAGAGATTATCTTAACTCCGAAGAGGGGATAGAGCTTCCTCCTTTGGTACCACATCAAATTTTTAACAAGTCAAATGATGAAATTGAATTTTTCGGTCGGTAATGCAGAATTTCAAGTCGTTTCTTCTTGCGAACGTTGTTCAATGAAGCTTGAAATCAATGAACCTTATCCTCTTGATACTGACTGACTAATTACGAAGGTTAGACTCCATTACTTCGATAAATCGGGAAGCACGCGAGTGGTGAGATTGTTAAATTGAACGGAATTGAAGCGAGGTTTACTTATGGAGCACTTGGAGGATGTTTGCGGTGGGTGCAAGATGGTACTTACATTGAGATGGATAGCTTTCGATTGTCTAGGAAGCAGATGGTTATATTAGCGAAATCGATGATTTGAATAGGTGCTTGAACTAACAGACTCAATATCGGGAGATGAGGAATCATGAAACTAAGAGTACTTAGAAATGAAGTGTCGATCGAGCTCACATGGGATCTTTCCGAACTATTCGCTAGCATCGAGGCTTGGGAGGCGGAGCTGAAAGCTCTTCAAGAGCTTGCCATCCATATACAGCAATATAAGGGGAATTTACAGGATGGAGTGAGCCATTTGGCGGACTGCCTGGAGACACAAGAAGTATTGCTAGAGCGAACTATGCGAATGGCTACATACGCAAGGCTGCGTTTCACCGAAGACACAAGTAACCCACAAAACCAAGCGAACTCTACTCGCTCAGGGGACGCTACTGCTGGAATAGGGGCTGCGCTTTCGTTTATACGTTCAGAAATTCTAGCTTTGCCTGAAGGGATGATTGAGAGATACATAAAAGAGGAGCCTCGTCTTGAGCCATTCCGCAAAAGCCTGGACGATCTGCTCGAGACGAAGCCACACCAACTGAGTGCTGAGACGGAGGCCGTCTTGGCGTCCCTTAGTGAAGTACTGGGAGCACCGTACAATATTTATCAACGCAGCAAGTTGTCGGACATGTCCTTCTCCTCCGTTAAAGACGAACAAGGCGTGACTCATCCCGTCTCGTTCGCTCTTTTCGAGACGGACTTTGAATTCTCTGCGAATACCACGCTGCGCCGGGCTTCCTATGAATCGTTCACCTGGACGCTCGAGCAATATCAGAATACATTCGCAGCCATTTACTCAACCGAAGTGAAAAAACAAACCGTGACAGCTCAATTGCGTGGATATGCGTCTGTAACGGATATGCTTTTACAGCCTCAGCAGGTGACGAAGGAGATGTACCATACGATTCTCGATGTCATCCGCATGGAGCTTGCTCCTCACATGCAGCGCTTGATGAAGCTGAAAAAAAGGGTGCTCGGCTTGGATCGGTTACTGTTTTGCGACCTGAAGGCTCCTTTTGAACCGGAATTCAATCCTTCTGTTACCACCCAAGAAGCCGGTTCGACAATCTTGGAAGCTCTGAGTGTCATGGGACCAGAATATATGGAACTGATGGAAAAAGCCTTGTCTCAAAGATGGATTGACTACGCAGATAATGTCGGTAAATCGACCGGTGCATTCTGTGCTTCACCTTACGGGGCTCATCCGTACATTTTGATCACATGGACCGGAAATATGAGGAGCGCCTTCACCTTGGCGCACGAGCTTGGACACGCTGGTCACCTGATGCTCGCGGCACGAAATCAACGGTATACGAATTTCCGGCCGTCAACCTACTTCATCGAAGCACCATCCACGATGAACGAACTGCTGTTAGCGGAGCACCTCTTGAAGCAGTCCAGCGATCCAAGGATGAAGCGATGGGTTATTCTGCAACTGTTAAGTACTTATTATCATAATTTCGTGACACATTTGCTCGAAGGCGACATGCAACGAAGAGTATATGCGGCTGGAGAAGCGGGCGAGGCTCTGACAGCGAAGAAGCTGTCTTCTTTAAAAGGGAATGTGCTCTCCGAGTTCTGGGGTGATGCGGTAGAACTCGATCCGGGTGCTAATTTGACTTGGATGCGTCAGCCGCATTACTACATGGGGCTTTATCCATATACTTACGCAGCAGGCTTGACGGCTTCGACGGCAGTTGTACAATTAATGAAGGATGAAGGGCAGTCTGTTATCGATCGTTGGCTAGAAGTTCTTAAGGCTGGGGGTACATTACGGCCGCTCGACCTGATGGAGCATGCTGGGGTCAACATGACGGATGCAAAGCCGATCCGCAGCGCTGTTGCGTACGTCGGGTCATTGGTAGACGAATTGGAGCGTTTGTTCTAAAGAGGACGAATGGAATATCTATATGCTTCTTGCGAAACCTTGGACTCTTCTCCTTGCCACAGAAGCTGCATCTCTAAGCTAGTAGCCAGAAGTTCCGATAGGGTTCCTTCTGAATCAACTCGTCCGTCCTTCAAAACAATGATATGGTCAGCACGTAATAGGGCGGCCTTACGATGAGAGACAGCAATGCAGGTGACGTCGCGTTCCTTAAATAACCGTTCCCATAGTAGGTGTTCCGTTTCTACATCCAGTGCGCTGGACAAGTCATCAAAGATAACCAGGTCAGACTCGGTCATCATCATTCTTGCAGTTGCAGCGCGTTGAATTTGTCCGCCCGACAGCATTACACCTCGTGGACCAACTAATGTATCGAGCCCATGCTCGAGATCATGAATGTCTTTTTCCATCACTGCCAATCGTATGACGCGGTCAAGCGAATCCGGAGTAGCGTGGTGGCCTTGAGTAATATTTTCTCGGAGCGGATCACTAAATAGACGTGGTACTTGCGGTGTATAAGCTGATCTCGGCGGCAACAGGAATGTAGAAGGATTATCTACCTCATTCCCGTTCCAAGTAATTGTTCCATTTGTTTTGGGCAACAGCCCCAAAAGTGTACGTACCAGGGTAGATTTCCCAGACCCGATTCTCCCTGTGATGACCAGGAACTTCCCACGTTCCAACCGGAAACTGACGCTTTCTACACCATTCTCCGAATTCGGATAAGAATAGGTAAGGTCATTAACTTCCAAGCATTGCAGTTGTTCTATTTTGATCTTATGAGAATCCTCAACAGCTGGCGGGGATCCATCAAGGTGGATTTCACTGAATTCCACCAACCTCTCTTCTTCCGTGGGCCGAAACAAAATGCTCATCCGGTCGAGCGATACTTTCAGTCGCTTGTGTTGGAAGACCATATAACCGAACAGCGAGACACTAAAAGAGAATGTAGTTAAGTACGTCGTAAAGAGTGCAAAGTCGCCTACAGTAAATCGGCCTGCCTGCATCTCAGCGGCACACATCAGTAAAATGGCACCCGTACAGATGCTTAACACATGATGATTCAACGACTGCATCCACTGTTTGAACAGGTTATCTTTAAGGGCTGCATGTCTGCGATTTTCGTTGAGCTTTAGGAACCGACTTAAGACATTGTCCTCTGCTTTTCCGAGCTTTACGGCTTGAACGGCACCAAAGGTTTCCGCGATAAATCCAGTGATGCGTCCGGTGGCTTCGCGATTAAGTTGGCCATAGCGTCTTGCCCTATTTCCGGATAGATTGTTTAACGTGCTGACTACCACCAGTGGTAAAATAGCAACTAAAGTGATTTGCCAATTTATTCTTGCCATAATCACGATGGAAATGACGGCATACGCTAACCGTCCCCAGAAGTCTACCCATGATTCGATGTACTCATCGACTTCATGTACGTCATCCCGGAAGCGACTAATGGCTTCGCCTGGAGATGCAGGAAGGTTATGTCCCGGCCAACGCATAATGCCAGCAAGCAAGTTGGTACGTAATAACGCCTGTATGGTGTAGCTGAACGTCACCCATTTGTAAAAGGCGATGAAAAATAAACTTACTCGGGTAAACCTCACAAGGGCTACTGCCACCAGAGGTACCGCCAACCATTGGTAGTTGTGAGATTGGCTGGTTGCTCGATCGAAGAACCACTGCATACTGAGCCCAACGAGGACAGGCATAGAGTGAAAGAGGGTCCATAAAAATCCATTTAGTATATAAAGTGATAATCGGAATTGTAGTAGACGCTGCATAAAATGGCTTACCGTCATGCCAGTTCCTCCAATCTACTCTTTCGCAGGAGCTCCGCATAGTGTGAGGAGTGATCCTGTGCCAGAGTCTCTCGATCACCAAACTCTAGGATACTTCCAGATCCAAGAACCATTATTTTGTCTACTTTCTCAAGCGTGGACAATCGGTGAGCAATGACAACCTCCGTACAACGTTCCAGTAGTTGGTCGACGGCTGCTTGTAAAGTGGCTTCGGTAGCCGCATCGAGTTTTGAAGAGGGTTCATCCAAGATGACGAGACTAGGTTGTGTTAAAAAAACTCGAGTGAGCGCAAATAACTGTGCCTCGCCCGCAGACAAGGAGGCTCCCCCAGCAGACAAATGAGTATCTAGCCCCTGAGGAAGGGCATCGATCCATTGTCGCATTCCTAGTTTCTCGGTAATATCAAAAATCTTCTGATCTGACACACCAACGTTAAATAGCGTTAGGTTGTCTCGGAGCGTTCCGTCAAACAGCTGAACGTCCTGAGTGACCATACCAACTCGGCGATAAAGCGCTTCTAACTTCAAGCTTCGAATATCTAGACCACCTACCCGAATGACACCGCTGTCGATGTTATATAACCTCAGTAATAATCGGCTGATGCTGGACTTCCCGCTACCTGTACGCCCCACAATGCCAAGACGTTCTCCAGGTTTCAATGTAAAGTTGATGTCGCGAAGGACGGGCTTATCTTGGTTATAACTGAAGTTCACATGTTCAAATTGCACTCCGAGAGCACCTTTCGGAAGTATTTCATCCGCCCCATCCTGAATCTCGCTACGCAAGGATAGAAGTTCATGGGAGCGCTGCATACCGGACTTGGCTCTCTGAAACTCTTGGATTTGGTTGCCAAGCTGTTCGATCGGGTCGTTCAACATTTGCGTATATTGAAAGAAGAGAAAGAGTGTGCCTAAGGTGATCTGATCGATCAGATACAGGTGAACACTCATCAGTAAGACCACCGTTACGGCAATTGTGAATAAAATCACAGTAGCATTCCACGGGATCACTCGAAGCATCCATGCTCTTCTTCCGCTAAGGAATACGGTGCGCATAGCACGGTGAAATCGATTCATGACATACGGTACACTACCGTTGGCCTGTACATCTTCTATACCAGCAATTCGTTCTTCAATGAGACCGAACAACGAAGCGCTTGCTTGACGCTCTTCCTTTGAAGCGGTCACTCCTAGGTCACGAATGGAAATCATTAAGAAGATAGAGATCATGGTAAAAAGCGTCATTACGAGAGCTATCTGCCAATTATAAAACAAACATAACACTAAGAATTCCAGCAAGGAGAATAAAGCTGCCTACAATTTGCGCAATAAACATGGCGAAGAAGTTTGACATATTATTGACGTCACCATCAATGCGTTCTACCATTTCACCTGAAGTTTTCTGATTGTGAAATCGCATATCCAACCGCAGGCAATGCTTGAGTAAATCAGCCCGGAGCTGATTGGTAGCTTTCCAGGACACATCATTTCCAAGATAACTTATTACGACCGATATAAGCTGATTGCAAACCGCAATGACAAGGTACAGGCCGGCCAAACCGGTTAAACTCTTCAGTGCTCCTTTAGCGGATGCGGTGTCAATAAATTGCTGGATGATTTGTGGATGGATGAGTTGGATGGCTGTCGATGTCAAAAGAAGTACTAGGAGGAATAACATGCGCCCCTTGACGGGACGAAGATACCTAAGCAACCATGATATCGATATTGAGTTTTTTTGTGACATATAATAACTCCTTTAGAATAAGAAGCCGATAACCTCGGGTACCAAGAGACCTGGAGAAGAAAATAAAAACTCCAGGCCCTCCGCCTGGAGTAATGTGTGCAAATAAATATCGTATGCACTTACACAAAGGTCAGCCTATGGAATACAAGCCTATGAAATTGCGTGGAATAATCTGCTGTAGGCGTTGCATCGATGGGGACCTCCTTCGTTTGATGATGAATAGGACAAACATAGCATCCGATTGGAGAAATTGTCAATTATTTGCAAGACCCTTAACTGCTCTCCAATCCGCCAGATGCTTCTCGAGATCGTCGATGAGCGTGTCGATGCCATTTAGAAGCTGATCCTTGTCCGCTAAAGGAAGGCTCCCCACTGATTGCAAAGCTTCGGGTGACAGGGGTTGATGAGCAGGAAGAGCTTCAAGTATTCTCAGCAGCTTGCTTTGGATGGTTTCAATTGTTCCTAGGTTTTCGTTGCTTCCTGCACTAGGTTCCAATACCGGCTCACTTATACTATTCTCCTCGACATCACTGCTTTTCTCAGGCTTATCCTTCTTCACTGCTTGCTTCGGCTCAGCGGCAGCCTTCGCCCGCTCTTTCTTGTTATGCTCGAATACAGACCAAGTTTCAAGCAGCTCATGTCCGGATTTATAGAGAAGCTTGCTCTTCGTTCCGTCCGAAATTCCGCTATCCTTGAACAAACGGGCGATCCTCTTCACGTCACTGACGGGCATCTCGTCTCTAGCCATAATCAAAGCTAAGGAATCTCGATGCTCCATCGGCAAGTCCTTCAGGGGCAATAACTGATCTTCAGTCAGCTTGTCTTTCCGAATATCCGTGCCGCTTACGATCAGCTTCTTGACGGCATTGCTGAACTTAAGCAACTCGCATTTGTTTTTTATATAGGATTCCGGCTTACCCAGCTTACTGGATAAGTATTTGGTTGAGCTGCTGAATTTGGGATCGGTCAGCAGCTTATTGAAAGCTTCCGCTTCCTCGATCGGGGAGAAGCCTTCGCGTGTTAAATTCTCCGCAATTTGCTCGAGGTAAATCTCCATCTCGTCCGTAACCGTCGATACGATGCATGGAATCGTTGGACGACCAAGCGTTTTGCAGGCTTTGTATCGGCGGTTTCCGTAAATGATCTTGTATCTGCCGCCATTGGCCGTTCTTACTTTGATGGGGGACAACAAGCCAAGCTCGGAGATGCTTTCTATTAACTCTTGCAGCGATTCTTCACCGAATTGATATCGGGGTTGATCTGTATCTTCATCTATAAGATGTGTTTGAATTTCAATAATATCCATATGAGTTCTCCTATCTTTCAATTAGGCGATCGTATCAAGTGATAGCAGGATCATATGTATTATATATCAGGGGTCGACTCGTGGGAATGTTTGTTGAAATCCGAAAATCGGGGTTTAGGTTTGTTTAAGCATCGCACATCTAAGAAACAATGGTGAAAAATAGGTTGAACTATAGTAAGGAGGAGTTTCTATTTCATATGATTGTGTGATTGTCGGCGGGGGTATCGCTGGTCTGCAGGCCGCCATTCAGTTAGGACGGTATCGACATAAAATTATGGTTATCGACGCTGACGAAGGACGTTCTAACTTGTGCAGAAGTTATAACAACATAATCGGCTGGCCGGACGGTATTGGTGGACCTATCTTGCGGTCTGCAGGAAAAGAACACGCCCAGAGGCTGGGAGTCCAGTTTCTGCGGGGGACGGTAGTGAAGGCAGTAAGAGAATCGGACGGCTTCATATTGACGACGTCCGAGGAGGAAGAAATCAGAGGGAGAAGGCTGCTGCTGGCAACGGGAGTAAAGGATCGGCTTCCGGATTTCCCGGAGCTTATTCCTTGTATGGGTTTAAGCGTTTATGTTTGTCCGGATTGCGATGGTTACGAGGTGTCGGACAAGCGGACATTAGTCATAGGCAGCGGCAATGTCGGGGGTCAGATGGCGCTGACCCTCAGTCATTGGACAGCGGATCTTATCTATGTGAATCATGAACAAGCTGCCTTGGACAATAAGGTTCGACACCGTTTAGAAGAGAAAGGAATCGTTTATTTTGACCAGCCGATTAGCTCAGTTCTTACGGAAGGGTCGCAGTTCCGCGGTGTAGTCCTAAAGGACGGCGATACTCTCTTAGTGGAGAAGTGTTTCATCGCTTTCGGGGGTAACGAGGTCCACTCGAGCCTTGCCGAACAGCTGGACGTTAGACGAATGGATAACAATCACATTCCCGTCGATCCCCGCACCAAAATGACCAATGCCCAGCATGTATGGGCAGCCGGAGATGTGTCCACGTTCTCGGAGATGGTGACGATTGCGATGGGTGAAGGAAGCCAAGCGGCCGTCTGGATTCATAAAAGCTTAATAGGAGAGGATTAGATGCTATGAAATTTGAACTTGGCCGCTGTCTGCTCAATGAACGATTGCATGAATCAGGGATTACATTAGAAGAGCTCGCCGGAGCTTTGCTTTATAAACAGGAGAAGCTATTAGACTTTATGGATAATAAGAGAATCATGCCTCTTAAGACAGCGATCTCTATTGCCGAAACCATCGGATGCGACGTAAATAGTCTTTATGAGTTGATCCCGATAATCACCGACCCGCTGTGATCACTCATAATCGGAGCCTTAATGACGATATCCCTTCGATTCAGAGATCGACATTTTCGATTTATTCTTCAACTGCTGAGCGAAGGGGATATTGTCATAAAGGGGTTCGAGAAGATAGGATCTGCGGCGAAGAAATTTTACTTGCCATTACAAGAAAAGGGAAAGTCTGAATCTTGTTTACACGGGGAGCTTTACTTTTCTTCCTATCTGTTTAAGAAGCTTTCAACAGCTATGAATTGTTGAAGGCTTCTTTTTATGGTGTCCTTGCATTATAATAATAGAAAATCATTGATAATCATTATCAATCAAACTGAAAGTTACTGTGAAAGGACAGCAACATGGTCATGAATCAGGAGAAAACTAATCGGATTCCGTTCCGTGATTTACATTTTACAATGATTGGAATTTGTTATAGAACAATAGCTTGCGGGCAATTTAATGAACAACAGATGGACGCCCATACTTTGCTCTTGATTACAAAGGGACAAGGAATGTTGCAATTAAACGGCACGCCTATCCGGCTGCTCAGAGGAAAGAGTCTGGTGCTCCTTCCCGAAACTTCAATAGAGATTCGTCATGATGGTGAGGAACACCTTTGCTTCTACGTGCTGACCTTTGAGATATTCCAGACGGGAGAATGTGGAGGAATTATCAAAACTGCATTATGTGAGACGCTAGGACTCCTTAATTGTAAAGGAATAACAGGGACATCCTTGTATCGACTTGAGGACTCTATGAAAGAGATTCTCCAGCATGTCAACGAACTTGATGAACGGGAGCAATTTGTCAACCAATTTCGATTTCAGACACTGATGTACTATATGATGGAGCGGAATCTTTATCAAACCACAAATTCGGATACGAAATCTGCTGTGGAGCAGACGATTCAGCACATGCATCATCACTATCATGAAGTCATAAACGTCGATCAGTTGGCGCAAATGGCGAATATGAGTCGTCGATGGTATACCTTTTTATTTAAGGAAATGACGGGGAAAAGTCCGACTGATTATCTGACTGGACTCCGAATCGGTCGGGCAAAGGAGA
Source organism: Cohnella sp. (assembly GCF_041640265.1). Taxonomy (GTDB): domain Bacteria; phylum Bacillota; class Bacilli; order Paenibacillales; family Paenibacillaceae; genus Cohnella. The sequence continues at coordinate 163,870 of NZ_JBEQAP010000001.1, read as the reverse complement.
TGCTGCACATCGCCGGAAGCAGTCTTTACGACATTGCGCGTCATGTCGGCTTCCAGGATGAGCATTATTTGAGTCGGCGCTTTAAGCAGACCGTCGGTCAGTCTCCCCGACAGTATGTTCGGAATCGGCGTCATTTGGGTACTTCTATCACTTACCCGGAACTTCTGTATTCGCTTGGCGTTACACCGATTGCCGCCCCCAATAAGCATGATGATTTTCCTTCCTATCTAAAGGAACCGTTTAAGGACGTCCTAAGGTTGGACGATATGAGCACGCCAAATTTCGAGATGATCCGATCTGCCAGACCGGACTTTATTCTTGCTCCTGCATGGAAGGATAAACAGAATTACGAAGCGCTTTCCCGTATCGCTCCAACTGTCCTGTTGCCGGAAAGGGAGGATTGGCGAGATGAATTACGGGATATGGGGGAAGTGCTGGGGAAGAAGAGTCAGGCCGAACAGGTCATCCAAGCTTATGATTTAAAATTGGCCTTCGCCAAAGAAAGACTACGCGCAATTGTCGGAGGCGAGTCTGTTATATATATGAGAATTACAAGAGGAGAATCTGTTCTTTTCGGGGAACATTCAACCAGAGGGAAATTAATCCATCAGGAATTGGGGCTGAAGCCCGCCAAAGCCTTACAGAAATCAAAGTCGGGAATCGCTCTCACCACAGAAAACCTATCTCTATTAAACGCCGATCATATTTTTCTTCATCTTGATCAACAGGAGAACAGTGCGCGGGAACGCTACGAGGAATGGTTAAAGAGCGCACAATGGAACGAGTTGACTGTAGTTAAGAGAAAACAAGTGTACCTAGTAGGGAACAAAGAGTGGTATAACTTTTCTTTCTCGCCTGTAGCGACCAATTATGCCATAGACGATATTATCCGTAGATTGGAAAGGCGGAAGGGTATTTCTCGTTAAGCCTGTAACAGACTTCCCAATACTCCAAAGAATTGTTCCCATTCCTCCATATGGTGTACCCGTTTGTTCCGCTACAATGAGAATGAGAATTATTATTGATTAGAGGGATATGGGGGCAAAAAAAGAATGAAACCAACCAGCAAGATGATAGCAGTAATTGTTGCCGTTTTATTATTGTTGACGAGCACCGCTTGTGGAACGACCAACAATAAGCCGGATCCATCGGCAGGTGCAACGGTAAATCCTGAGAATACACCTTCAAGCGCGAAGGCTTCTACTGAGGAAGTACAGCGTATTGTAAAGAGTATCAAGGGGGATATCACGATACCGACTGAGCCCAAAAAAGTAATCGGCACTACGGTAACTTACCCGGAGTTCTTATACGCACTTGGTGTAACGCCGATTGCCGCTGAGAATTATCATGAACAATTTCCTTCTTATTTTAATGAGACATTTAAAGATGTTATCAGGATGGGAAACGTGGATACGGCTAATTTCGAAGCGATGCTGGCCACTGAGCCGGATTTGATCATCGCGCCTGCATGGCGGGATGAGAAAAGTTACGACCAGCTTGCGAAGATTGCTCCGACCGTCCTGCTGCCGGATCGGGACGATTGGCGCGATGAGCTCAGAGATATGGGTGAAGCGCTTGGCAGACTTGACCAGGCTGAGCAGGTTATTCAGGATTATGATCGTAAAACGATGGAGGCCAAGGAGAATCTTAACGCGCTTGTTGGAGACGAGACGGTTATCTATATGAGAATAACGCCAAAAGGATCCTATGTTCTCGGAAAACAGTCAAGCAGAGGGAAAATTATTCACCAGGAATTAGGCTTAAAGCCGGTTGACGCTTATCCGAAGGACGAGGGGAGCGTAATGCTCTCTCTGGAAATGCTCCCGGAATACAACCCGGATCATATCATTCTCCAGGTGGATAGCGGCGATGAGGCTGCACAGGCGAGAACAACCTATGAGGATATGCTCAAGAGTTCTATTTGGAAAAATCTAGATTCAGTCAAGAACAATCACGTTTATCTTGTCGGAGACAACGAATGGTTTAACTTTGGTTTTTCACCCGTGGCCAACACTTATGCCATTGATGAGATCGTTAACGTATTTGAAGAGAACAATTGACAGGTGCGAGGTTGATCAATCTCCTGCAATGAAGCTTCTTAGAGACAAAGCACTTCACCTGAATAAGGGGAGGTGCTTTTCTTGAGTACAACTATTCGATATAATGATAACGATTATCATTTACATACTTATCAAAAGGAGAGCAGACATGACGGCAATATCAGACACGACAAGTGCTGCGGTTCATTCGCGGGAACCGAAACTCCGGTCGCGGCCGCTCATTGCGTCTTTTATTCTATTCGGAGGACTATTCGCATTGATCCTCGGAATCGGACTATCCGTTTCCTTCGGCGCGGCGGATATAGCGTTTACCATGGTATGGGAGGCGGTATTCCGCTTCAATCCGGATTTGACCCATCACCAGATCATTCAGGAGCTGCGCCTGCCGCGTGTGCTTGGCGGCGCCATGGTCGGCGCGAGCTTTGCCGTTGCAGGAGCGCTGATGCAGGGAATGACCCGCAATCCTATGGCAGATTCCGGACTGCTCGGACTCAACGCCGGGGCAGGCTTCGTGCTGGCGCTGTGCTTTGCCTTTTTCCCCGGGCTCCCATTTAATTATCTGATCCTATACTCCTTCCTCGGTGCCGCTCTAGGTGCAGGACTTGTGTTCGGTATCAGTTCGTTGGCCAAAGGAGGTTTGACGCCTGTTCGTCTTGTCCTCGCCGGAGCTGCCGTGAGCGCACTTCTCGCGGCGCTCAGTGAAGGTGTTGCGCTCTATTTCCGAATCGGACAGGATCTGGCGTTCTGGTATGCGGGAGGTGTGGCGGGTACAAAATGGTTTCAGCTCAAAATTATTTTTCCGTGGGTTGGGGGCGCCATCGCTGCAGCGATGATACTATCCCGATCGATTACAATTCTCGGCCTCGGGGAGGAGATTGCGGCCGGACTCGGCCAACGTACGCGCCTGGTCAAGCTGGCGGGAACGGTTATTGTTCTTATTCTGGCCGGATCTGCCGTTTCAGTAGTTGGTGCGGTCGGCTTTGTCGGTCTGATTATTCCGCATCTGACGCGATTTCTGGTCGGGGTTGATTATCGCTGGATCATTCCTTGTTCGGCTGTGCTTGGAAGCCTGCTCGTCGTGTTCGCAGATCTCGCGGCGAGAATGATCAATCCGCCGTTTGAAACGCCGATCGGGGCGCTAATTGCCTTGCTTGGGGTTCCGTTCTTCCTCTATTTGGTGCGCAAAGATAGGAGGGAGCTGTAATGGAATCGGTACAAGTTATATCTGCCCACCGCAGTAGAAGGAATCGGGGCATTGTGGTGATGACCGTGATCGGCGTCTTGATTATCGTTGCTTTCATCTTCAGCATGAATATCGGTTACATTCGCATGTCGCCGCTCGAGGTGACGAAGACGCTGTTCGGAATGGGAACGGAGAAACAATCGCTCATTCTATTCGATTTCCGGCTGCCGCGTATTGTCATTTCCGTGCTTGTCGGCGCAGGATTGGCCGTGTCGGGTTGTATCTTGCAAGGGGTTTCCCGCAATGCGCTTGCCGATCCAGGCATTCTGGGCATTAACGCTGGAGCCGGGTTGATGGTTATGCTATTTATCTCCTTCTATCCGACAACAACGGCGGCACCGGTGTTTTTGCTTCCGGTACTCGCCTTGGTCGGTGCGGGACTTACTGCCCTACTGATTTACACGCTTGCTTATAAACGCCATGAAGGAATCTCCCCGACGAGGTTGGTGCTAACCGGGATCGCAGTGGCTGCAGGCATCAGTGCGGCGATGATTGTGTTGACGCTGCGGCTCGATCCGGACAAGTATCAGTTTGTGGCCACATGGCTGGCGGGAAGCATTTGGGGCACGAACTGGAAGTTTGTGCTCGCTCTTCTGCCTTGGATTTCCGTGCTTCTACCTTTTGTCTTCTACAAGGCGCGTGTGATGAACGTGCTCAACCTTGGCGATCAGACGGCTGCCGGACTTGGCGCGCCGGTAGAGAAGGAGCGTCTCATACTGCTGGCCGCGGCGGTTGGTCTCGCGGGATCTTCCGTAGCGGTTAGCGGCGGCATCGGCTTCGTCGGCCTGATCGGTCCGCATCTAGCGAGGCGGCTCGTCGGTCCGAAGCATCAACTGCTGATACCGACATCTGCTTTGGCTGGCGGTTTGCTGATGATCGTGGCCGACACGATCGGCCGCTGGATTTTGCAGCCGTCGGAGATTCCGACCGGCATTGTCGTCGCCGTAATCGGCGCACCGTATTTCCTCTATCTGTTGGCAAGATCGAAAACATAGGTCAAGTAGAATAGGCGGTGCTTTATGCAGGCATTGGATTTGTCGGAACTGGAAGAACGGTTTGATATCCGTTCGGAGGATCGGAATGGTGTAATCGTTTCGATCCCCGCCGAGCAATTAGTAGTTAGAGAACATGCGGATCGGCTGCTGCAAGCTTATGCTCCGCTCATCCGGGCAAGGGGAGTTGAAGTTGCGGCGACGTACTTTAGCGGATGGTATGGTTCCATATGCATCGCCATGCAGTATATGGTGTCCCACTATGATCATGTGCTGGATCTTTCGCTCGCCAATGTAACCGTTCAATTGTACCCTAATGATCGGTATTATCACTTCTCGTTCAAAATCGGGGAGCCTCATATAAAGAGGTTGGATGGATATGAACGGGAGGAATGGCGAAACTCGGTTCTCGAAACCTTGTACAGAGATAATGTTAGACCGGTTATTGAATCATTGGCTCGCTCCGCGAGCATTAATGCCGGTCAACTGTGGGGACAAATCGTAACCGAAATGTACCGCCAGGTTGATTCTTGGCTTATCGATGCTTCAGACAATTCTCTTAAACGGCGAATAAGCAACGATTTCCGCTTCCTGACCCATGGCTTGGATGCAGATGTGTTCGGTCGCAAGAAAAACCCTTTTAATATGAAGCTCCGCACCGTGGAAAATCTATTCAAACCGGGATGTCAAACCTATATCAAAGCGGCTTGCTGTCTCGCTTACCGAACGGATGATCCGGAGGACAACGGACATAAATATTGTTATACTTGTCCGCGGCTAAGCATACAAGAACGGGAAGAGTACAAAGCGCTGATATTGGAGCGACAAGCTTTCCTTTCTTAATTTGGCGAATTTCTCAGCTTTTTTAAAGCAGACCCAAACTGCATGTAATATAGTAACCCAGCAGCCACAGCCGTGAAGGCAAGAACGAAGAAAATATTGCTGTAAATAAAGGTTGCGCTGATGGAAGGAACAGGGTTAAAGTGAAATCCAGGTGAACTGAAGTCCAGTATCTTACCAATTAAGCTTGTCGCAGTTGCGGCTGAAATGAAATTGAACATGGAGAAAAATCCCATTCCCACTCCAGTCTGTTCCTTCGATAACGTGCGCGAGATTGTATTAATAACAGCAATTTGCATAAATATTTGGCCGACGTTGCCGAAAATTAATAACAGCATTATGATGAATGGCGATACACCCACAAATGTAGATAACAGCACATAGCAAATAAATATGAAGAGGGTTGCCGTATAGACAAGGAACGGATTCCCTTTTTCATCAGCTAACTTCCCGCCTTTACGTCCCATCAATGCAGCCGCTATAGCCGCGGGAAACATGACAAGGCCAATGGTTACAGGTGAAAGATGGTTCACATCAGCCAGAAGCAACGGTGTTAAAAATGGAATTCCAAAAGCTAGAGACGTCGCCAAAAATGCAATAACCAGCCCAAGAGAATAACTTTTGTTTTTAAATAGACCAGGCTGTATGAACGGTTCTACGGCGGAACGAATACGTAATATAAATGAAATCATCAGTACAACACCCGCGGAAAGCAATAACCCGTTTCCCTGTGTGATAGCCAAAAGCAGTAGAGTAACCGTTCCGGCCAGCAAGAAACCGCCAATAAAGTCAATTTTTCCGGTTTGTCCTCTTTCATCATCCAGATATTTTCGAAAGAACGGCAGGGTGAGCAAGGGAAGTAAGGACAGACAGAAAAGGAAGCGCCAGCCAGTTAAACCCGTGATCAGGCCTGATACAATCGGTCCGAGTGCAGTTCCGAGTGCCAAACCGGTCGCTACCATGCCAAGAGCCCTCCCTCTTCTCTCCTGGGAAAAATACCGAACTGGAATAATCATTGCGGTAGCAGGAATAACAGACGCTCCGGAAGCTTGTAAAACACGACCGAGAATAACCATCCAATATTCAGTAGCAGCCAATCCGACAATAGAACCCAATGCAAAAAAGATCAAGCCGAATGTCAATAAATCCTTTAACCGGTACTTATCCGCTAATTTTCCAAAGATCAACGAACCGATGGCGTAAACAATCATATAGCTCGAAAGAATCCAGCTTACTTGGGATGGAGAAAGGTCGAATTCTATACTGATGACAGGCATCACAACATTAAATATCGTAGCATTCATGACCGAAAAAATTAGCGTAAAAACTAATACAAGAAGCAGCTTTTCTCCATTATTCTTACTGGTTGTTGTTTTTTTCATGGTTTCTCATGTTCCTTTCTAATAAACTATTGTTGTCGTTGTATATATCTGGACTAATCTCGCGATTTACTTTCATCCGGAACGTCTTCGTTGATGTAATGAACAGCGTTAGCGGTTGATTTTTTCAACAATAAAATTAATATGGATTTTTCTTCTTGAGCCATATTTTGCGTCAATAGATCTGTCCATTTATGCAGTGTGTTTTTAATTTCATTTCTGATTTCGATGGCCTTCTCAGTTAAGTAAACAAGGTTTTTTCTGCGATCCTTTTCACAAGGTATACGCTTTACATAGCCAACATCCTCAAGTATCTGAATCGCTCGTGCAGCCGTTGCTTTATCCACAAATAACTTTTGGGAAAGCTCATTTTGTGAAACCCCGTCTTTCTGGTACAGCAGCATTAAAAAATGTAATTGCCCCGGGCCAATAGCGTGTTTACGCAAATTTCGAGAAATAAACATTTGAAAGTACCGATCAAGCGTACTTATCCATTTCCCGACAGACTCATCTCGCGACTCTAACATAATTTCATCATCCTTAAAGGTTTTAGGTAGCGACCACTTTGGTTGTTATAGCAACTAAAGTGATTATATGCCATAATGGTTGCTATCGCAACCATTAGTTCGAAACGAAGAAAATTGAAGTCTTCCTTATCTAGCCGTATGAGAAGTATTAGGCATCTGGGGATACATTTTTGACATTTATACTAAAAAACCACTTGCAGAATGTGCGCGACATAAAGAAAGTAATAAACAACGTTATCCATGTCCAGTACCATGACCAATGTATGTAATTGATCAGATCTGTATTTTTTTCGATAAGAACTTCTACAACGGTAATGACGGTACAATACGAGCTGTAGTAAAACAGTTTGAATAACAAGCTTCTGTTTTCCGGATATCGCGCATTAAAGAGCCCGCAAATGATGGGGTAAGCCAAATACTCGAAAGTGAAGCTGGACCTGTTCACCGTAGCAAAACAACGAACCGGATACTCGATCCATCCAAGCTCAACCACAATAAGACCGACCATCCATGTAAGCATTTGTTTAAACAAATAGGCTACGAGAGCCAATCGAATTTTTTGCCTCGGAACGAAGAAAAACAGGGAGAACGCTGTTATCCATACGGCAACTAGTATCGTCCATTCTACTTTCATCGCGCTGTTCTCCGATCTTGAGTAAATACTCCCGGCTTAAAAAACCACTTACAAAAAACGTTGACGACTAAGAAGATCAAGAAGAAGTTAATCCAGGTCCAATACCAGGAATATTTGGTGTAATGAATAAGATCCGTGTAATTTGCAATCACATTATCAACGAGGGTAAGAAAGGAAATGCAGCCGGCTAAATAGACAAAGCGCAGCAGTTTCCCCGATTTGGGTTCGTAAATATAATAAAAGGCGCACATCAAGGGATACATGATATACTCCGATGTGAATAGAACATCGCTTGCTTTCGGGAATTCCCGAACGGGAAACGTGAGTAAACCATATTTAACTTGGATCATGGTGTTCACCCATGTAATCGATTGACACGGGAAGAAGGACATAAACGCTTCCCTCCGCTTATGCCTTGGAATAAACAAAACGACGGCTATAAAGCCCAGGACCCAAATGATAATGAGTACCAGAAGCTCTAATGTCATACCGATGCTCTTCTCCTTTCCAATTGCTGCCTTATTCTCCCCAAAACATGAAAAATCCAAACAAAAGAGCGCGACGTTCCTATTTTGGAGATCCTGAAAAGTCTGGTTTGGAAGCACTTAAGTTATGGGAGGTGTCATGATGAAACCGTTACAAACGACGAAACGAGCGCTCCGGAGGTTTTTGTTGGAGACGCAGCTTTTACTTCATCCGCCGGAGAAATGCGCGAGCTCTGCGAAGGCGATGCGCCAGCGCGTGCTGGACGTGATCCGGCAGTTGGAATGCGTTCAAATCGACCCGGTGTCTGCCGTACGTCCGAATCAGCATCTGACGTTGGCGGCAAGAATTGCCAGTTACGAGCCGGGGATTCTGAATGAGCTGCTGCGCAAAAACGAAATTTTTGAATATATGGCGAACGCGGCATGTATCATTCCGATGGAGCATTATCCTATTTTCGAACCGACCCGCCAGCGACTGAAGCAGCAAGTGCAGTCCCATATCGACAAGATTTGGCCCATCACCGAACAAGTGCTGCAAAAGCTGGAAAGCGAAGGCCCGCTGCCTGCAAAGTCGTTCGAATCCAATGAACGGGTACACGGGTATTGGGATAATGTAAACGCTAAGACGAAGGCAACGTCTCATGCGCTGAATTTATTGACGGACGCCGCGCAAATTAGAATAGTCGGAAGAGAAGGTAACCAACGCCTTTTTGATGTCTCCAGTCGTAGCGTCCCCGTCGAGCTGCGGCAACAAGCGGAGCAAATCGACACAGTTGAAGCGCTTGAAGCGATGATGCAAAAATATTTTCGGGCGTACCGGGTATTTGAACCGAGCGACCCCCGTCTTGGCTGGCAGCGATTAAGCGCAAAAGAACGACGGGAAGCGATTGATCTGCACGTGAAATCTGGAGAAGTTGCGCCGGTCGAAGTCACAGGACTAGACAAGCATTATTACATATTAGCTTCGGATATGGATCGGCTTTCCGTACACGATGATGAGGACAGGGCTCGCGCAATCGAGAATGAAGCGGAGTTACCTATTCACTTTCTCCCGCCTTTGGACAACTTACTGTGGAGCCGTAAACGGTTGACGGACTTGTTCGATTTTGATTATCGATGGGAGATCTATACTCCTGCTGTGAAGCGTAAGTATGGTTATTATGCGATGCCAATTTTAGCCGGCGACCGTTTGATCGGCAGAATGGACCCGCGTCTGGATAGAAAACGGGGCCACTTGACGGTACAATTACTGCAAATCGATCCTGAAATCGACTTCACTGAACTTCTTCGCGAAAGGGTGCAGAGAAAGCTTGAATCATTTGCTCATCTACACGGGGCGCATACTGTATCGATCGAGCAAAGTTCGTTCGGATATTGAAGAAAGTAAAGTGTAATTTTATACAAATCCGTCTCGTCTGTTAATAAAAAGGGCGGTGGTGTAATGAAAGTAGTATTATTGGCGGCATTACTCTTTCTCCTCCTTATTCCTCAAGATGTAATGGCACTTAGTTGCGCGGAGCTGTCCTCGATCGAAGAGGCATACGAGAAGTATGATGCAGTCGTTATTGGTAAAGTAGAGGATGTAACTCGAAACAAAGAAAATAATCAAATCAAGCTGAAAGTGATTAAGAGTTTTAAGAGTATTGACGATACTAGCATACTGGTGGGGGAGAACATCACTTGGGGTTCGCTTTGGGGTCCAAGCGAAACGGGTCAAGAATACCTCTTTTTCCTGCGGCATAAGGACAACGGCTGGGAAAATCCATTATGTTCTCCCACAATGAAGATTGCTGACGCATCAGATCAACTAAAGTATCTCCGGGATAAAGAGATTCCGTTAAACAACGATACCATTGTTGAGCCATTATCAGGTGACAGTGGTTTGGGAGATATACCGTCCAATAATTGGATAGTCACCATCATTGTAGGTTTTGTTGGAATCATGGGGTATGGATTATTCCGTTTGGCTAAGCGTGGTAAATGATAACACAACAAATTTATGATAGATTTTAGAGAGACAATGAAACTTTCTTTTTTGAGATTCTACTAATTGGTTTTTTAAAAGTTTGGAAGATGCATTTCATACATTTGTTTTTGCCTAAAACCGAGATATTCGCCAATCAAACAGATGCACATTTTACAGGTTGACGGTTCTAAAAACAGTTTTTGGCGATTTATCATGTACAATTTATATTTGTCCTGCAAAACAAGGTCATGTTCTTATCATGGACAATCAAATGAAATAACCATAATTGTGTAAATTTTAAGGAGGGAGATTGCAACCATTCGGTTAGCGATCTCCCTCCTTAATTATTAATGCATTACGAGGTCCGGAGTTTACGCGGAGCAGACCGGAGGTAAACAAATGCGCAACCGATCGATAGGATGACGACTATTGCCATTCCCCAGTAAATGTTGCTGTAAGCATTCGCTAGAGGTAGTTCCTTCTGCCAGACGAGAGCGCTCGCCGTCGTTGCGACCCCGAAAGCACCGCTGAAAAATTGAAGGAGTTGGAACAGTCCGAGTCCGGATCCAATCTGCGAGGGGGGCAGTATTCTAGACATTTCGTTAGAGATGCTGCTTGCCAAGAAGGTAAAACCTGTACTCATTAACATGTAGATGAACATGATCGCAAGGTAGGAGGTCCCACCGAATAAAGCGAACAGGATGACGGATGCCAGAACGAGCAGCGGAATATACCGGATGATCGAGCTGTTTCCTTGCGCATCGATGATACGTCCTACACGATGGGATAAGATCATGGCTAACAGCGATCCTGGGAAAATCACCAGACCGGCTTGGATGGCGCTAAGGCTATATTTGTTAACTAGGATCTGCGGCATTAAGAATAGCGTAGCGAAGCTGCAAAGATACGCTGCGATACCGACTGCTCCTAATGTGAGGTAAGACCGATTAAGGAAGAGCGCCGGGAGCACGAAAGGTTCTTTAGCCGTTCGAATGCGGACAACGAATAGGGCAAGCGCGATAAGTCCGGACACAAGCGTGATCCAGGTATGATTAGTCAAGAATAGAAGAAGTCCCGTCGTTCCGATGCCAATGAAGAGTGCTCCAAGCGCGTCGAATGAACCTTTCCGCGAGTTCTCCTTTGGAATGAGTAATGTATATAAGGGCACTAAAAACAAAGTTACCGCAGTTACAACGAACAAGAGATGCCACCCAAGATATTCAACGATCGCTCCGCCAACGACAGGTCCTAAACCAAGACCCAACGTTACCGCAGACATGATTGTAGCCATAGCTTTGCCCCTTCGCTCAATCGGAACGTATCGGGAAATGAGGACCAGGGACAAAGCCGGGATCGAACCCGCTCCGGTCGCCTGAAGAATGCGAACGATTAGCAGCATAATAAAACTGTTGCTAAACAATCCTGCGATTGCCGCGATACTAAGCGACAGAATTCCGATGATGAAGAGCCTGCGGATCGGAACGAAATCGGATAAGCGGCTGTAAGTGATGGTTGAGATCGCGAATACAATGGAATAACCCGTTACGATCCAAGAGGTCGAAGACGGAGACAATTGAAAAGCGACCGCAACGTCCGGCAATGCCAAATTAAACATCATCGTATTCATGATGACAAGTACTATTGTTATTCCAAGCAGGAGAGTAACCACTCCTTCTTTCATGGCCTTCAGCTCTGTCACCTTGTTAGGTTCCTGCTTATTCTGGTTTGCCATTGTAGTCCCTCGCTTTATATTCTAATATTCGATCGTTATCGAACAATAGAAATATAGCATGCGTTATGTTAAAATGCAATCATGAGTTTGAAACATTTAAGGAGGCGCTATCCGTGAAAATTCTACATCACCCAGACCGAGCAGAACTTCATTTGTCCTCCGTACTCTATGCTTTAAGTGATCCCGTTCGTTTATTCATGGTTTCCGAAATCCGCAAAGCGGGAGAGCGAACCTGCGGGGATATCGAAGTACCTGTCGTAAAATCCACAATCTCTCACCATGTCCGCACGCTTAGGGAAGCCGGTGTCTTGAACGTTCGCGTCCAAGGAACCCAACGGTTACTATCCCTGCGTGCGGAAGATCTGGAATTCCGGTTTCCCGGATTGCTTGCTTCCGTATTGGACGCTTATGAAAACTCAGACGAGAAGATGCATTTTCTTAATTTAGAATAATTTTATTTATAAATGCTGGAGATCGCGAGTGTGCATCGCGGTTTATTTTTTGCTTTTAAATGACAAAAAATACTCAAGAGTAAATTTGATCCGGCAACGAATCGAAGGAGAAAACTCATCGTATGCAACAATTCTTCAACAATTAGCGTTGTAATGACGACACAAAAAAAGAAGAAAACGAAAGGTAGGATATCATCATGAAAAAAACGGCACTATCCCTTATGCTAGCAGGTTTCGCACTTAGTTCTGCCCTTCCGGCTTATGCCGCTACAAACGCAGGTTCATCCCAAGGAGACTTGCAGGTGCAATTCACTTCCGGACTTAAATCTTATGTAGATTCAACGGGAAAGCATTCGCTTCAATCCGCGCCTTATATAACGAGCGGCACCCTTATGGCACCGCTTAAAGCATTAACCAATGGTCTTGGAGCAGGGCTGAAGTGGAACGCGTCAAAGAAACAGCTTGAGGTAACGAAGTCTGGTGTTGTCATCATCGTGAAACCGGGATCGGATCAAGCGACCCTCTCGTCGGGTAAAGCGTCCAAGCTGGCTGCCCGAGTCGTTATTCTGGACAACCATGCATTCGTACCCGCAGCAAGCTTGTCCCGGCTTCTAGGGGTTCAAGTCTTATGGAATAACTCGGTTAAGCGGCTAACCTTAAAGAAAACGAGTGTAGACAATGGAGTCAAACCGATTCACTTCTCCTATGATCTGAACACGGATGCCCAAGGGTGGACTGCCGGGTTCGCGGACTTACCCGTTGATTATGACAAGGAAATTTATAATCTAGATGGAAAAAGAGCTCTTCTTCCCGTGAACGGCAACAAAACGGATTATGGCTTCATGCTTAGCGGCCATAACCGCAGCGATGACTTGTTTATGTTCATGACGAAAAAAATCGAAGGTTTGCAACCCAATACGAAATACGATGCCCGATTGCTCTTCGACATGTATACGAATGAAGCCGGAGGCCAGATGGGCATCGGCGGGGCACCGGCAGAATCCATATTCTTGAAAGCCGGCATTACAAGCCAAGCGCCAAAAGCGGTAGTCACTGGCGAAACGAATAATGCCCACTATGCCTTCAATTTAGACAAAGGCAATCAGAGTACCGAAGGAGCGGATCTAAAGCTTCTAGGCACCATCGCGAAACCGGACGACAAGGAAGGTTATCAGAAGGTGAAATTTAATTACGCAGCGGATATAACCACGAATGCCAAAGGTGAGCTATACCTTACGATCGGTACAGATTCAGGGTTCGAGGGTCTTACTGCGCTGTATTTTGACAACATCCAATTCAATGTGACCAGGAAATAATCATTAGAAATTTTATTACAGTCTATACCTAAACAGGGAAAAGGAGTGTGTGTTATGAAGAAGGTTTTATTTGCCTTGATCGCGACAATGATCGGGATGGTATCCATTAGTTCGATGTCTTACGCTGCTGCACCTATCGAAATTTTTATAAATGATAAGCGAATAAGCACCGATACCGCACCCATTTGGGAAAAAGGTTCTATCCTTGTTCCTGTTCGTGCTGTGGTTGAGGCGTTAGATGCTTCCGTTGTCTGGGATCCCGAGAAGAATACCGTTACCATCCGTAAATGGTCTGAAGTGATCGTACTTACCGTCGGTAAGAAAACTGCATCGTTTCAAGGAAGGCCTAGATGGTATAGCGAATATTGTTGCGAGATCGATCTAAGTACACCTGTAAAAAGAATAAAAAACCGTGTGTATATCCCTATCCGGTTTTTGTCGCAACATCTTGGTTACCAAGTCGATTGGAAAAACAATATGGTTATCATTAGGTCTCCTCTAAGCGCAAATGATCGAACGACTCTATACGAGGGTGATCTTCAGGCCGCTCGAGAGCTTATGATTAAAATGTCGTACTCAAGCATGCATACTGCACAATCGCCTTTAGAGGTTATAGGCAATCATGAAGGTTTCTTTATGACTTATCTTTTTCCAGAGGGAGAAGCACTGCGCTTTTATTTGATTAGGAAAGATATCATTTCCTATGTCGAGCTCAAGGATGATTTCCTGGTTGCGTCTTGGCAGGCATATTCGAAGGATGGGGACGGGATAAAATCTATACTGGAGGGTAAATTTGGAGAGCAACGAGGAACGGCGCCGATATTTGAAAAAGTCTTTCTATACTATAGTACCGGAGGGTGGGGCGATAGTGATAGTCAGTCGAGCGGTCGGGTCGATCTCGAAGGCAACCTGACTATAACGGGGCACAAACACTGGGCTGGAGGCTTCCTAACTACAGATGAGGGCATTGTATCATTGAAGCTGCCTGAAGAAATTCGGAGCGAATTGCCGTGATAAAATTTGCTTGGTATGTTTCTGGTAAAGAAGAGAAATGGGCGGAGATCGAGGCATCGGTTTGTGAACATTGCTTATGTAATCTCAAATGCTAAAAAGTGCCCCAGAAACGTCCCACCATTGTTGTAAAATAAGGTTGTCGATTAACAGTTCATAACTTCGGAAATCTGCGGGAGACCACAAAATGTATGCGAAAAATCATACAAAATGAGCGTTATACACATCGAATCAGTCGATTCTATACGAAATTTCATACAAAAAAATTGATTTGAGCCGGGATTCTGTAAATGTATGCGAAAAATCATATACATTCTCTGCATGTGTACGTTCACGTTAAATCTCGAGACCATCATCGGTGGTCTTATTGAAATGGCAGTCAAGAACTTTATTATCAAGTTCTGACTGCCATTTTATTTTGAATGGGATTAGTCTAATCCTTAATGGTTTAGAGAGTACCGGTATGCACTGTGTTTCGTAGGACCGATACCGCTTCCGATATCTAACGAATGACGGATGGCGGCGGTAATGAATTTCTTTGCCGTTTGAACCGCATTTAGGACAGAACGTCCTTTAGCAAGCTCGGCAGTGATCGCCGACGCGAGAGTACAGCCCGTGCCATGCGTATGCTTCGTTTGAATTCGTTCCGATATAAGGGGGATAGCTTCCGTACCGTCGTATAGCAGATCAATCGCTTGCCCATCGGAGAGATGACCGCCCTTAAGCAATACATATTGCGGTCCGAGCTTAAGCAGCTTCTCCGCTGCAGCTTGCATTTCCTGAGTGGACTGAATATCCGGAATTCCAAGAATGGCGCAAGCTTCAGGAATATTCGGGGTGATTATGGCGGCCATCGGAAGCAGTGTTTGCTTTAAGGCATCCATGGCCTCCTGCTGCAGCAACGCTGTACCGCCTTTGGCGTACATGACGGGATCCACTACTAGATTACACGCTTGATATTGCCGAAGCTTCCTTGCAACGAGCTCGATAATTTCCGCAGAGAATAACATGCCGGTTTTGATGGCATCCGGCCTGAGATCGGAGAGAACGGAGTCGATTTGAGCTTCAATCGCTTCACTGGTTTGCGGAAATACGCCTTGTACCCCTAGGGTGTTCTGTGCTGTAAGAACAGTAATTACACTCATGCCATAGACATCGAGTTCCTGGAATGTTTTGAGGTCGGCTTGAATGCCCGCGCCTCCGCCGGAATCCGAGCCCGCTATCGTTAAAGCCTTGAATATGGTCATATCCGCAAGCTCCTTTCAAACCGTTCTGGCGAGAATGCTTCTATAGATGTGGCTGCTTGAATGCCGTCGATCCCGTCCGCAACTAGCATAGCTGTCACGGGACTAAGTAAAATGCCGTTCCGATAGTGTCCAACCGCTATCGTGACGCGGCTTGACTTGCTTATGGGCCCGATGAGCGGGAAACCATCCTGTGTGGACGGACGCAAGCCAGCCCAGCGATGAAACGGTTCGAGGTCATTTAAGAATGGAAATACCCTGTGGTTCCAGCGCTTTAGCCGATCAATTCCTTTGGCAGTTACGGATGTATCGAAGCCTGCAACATCCTCTGATGCGCCGCATACCAATGTGCCGTTTTCTTTCCCTACTAAATAGCCCTGACTGGAAAATACCATATGTTTAACTGGATGTTTTGAAGATTCATAAGCGCAAATCTGTCCGCGAATAGGGTATACGGGAATATTCATATCAAACGTCTGTGCTAGCTCCTGAGCCCAGGCTCCTGAACAAACAACCAAGTAATCTCCATTGAAATAATGCCGACCTGCCGATCGAACGAGCACCTCGTGCTTCCATTCAACAATTTCGATCTGCTCTAGCCGGTCTTGTATATTAACGCCTATTAATCGACAGGCTTGCTCCAACGCGCTTACATAATGAGGAGCGTAGACATGGCTTTCTTCCGGGGTATACAAGGCAGCCAGAACGTCTCGTGACAGCAAAGGCTCAAGCCGAAACAGCTCATCTCCGGTCATTACACTCCCCGAGGAACCGAATTGACGTTGCCATAAGAGCCTTCCTTCCAACGCGAGGAGATCGGCCGAATGGTAAGCTAAATAAAGACTTCCCGAAGGGGTATACTCAAATGTCTGCTTAGATATTTGCTTAATAGTTTGCTGCCACTGAGGATACAAGCGCAGGCTGTCGAGGCACAGTCGAAAAAAATCATCGGGGCCTTCAAGATTCTCGGAATAGGGCGCCAGCATTCCGGCGGCCGCACCCGAAGCTTGACCGCCGCAGGAAGCGGGTTCTAACAAGGTCACCCGATGACCGCGACTCTGCAGCTCGAAGGCGCAGGACAACCCGATTACGCCGCCGCCCAATATCACGATGCTCTTTCCCATAAGATCTCCTTTACTTAAATCGCATTCGTCACTTGGAAATATAGGCTTCCAATCCACTGCTGGCCGATGCATATCGTTTCTTCGTTATGCGTCCGGACAAGTAGGAGAGACGACCCGCTTCAATCGCCAATCTCATCGCATGTGCCATCATCACCGGATCTTGTGCTTTCGCTACAGGGGTATTCATTAACACGCCTGCTACGCCCAGCTCCATCGCTTGTACAACGTCGCTCGCACACCCAAGACCCGCGTCAACGATGATCGGAACGCCGGCTTCCTCTACGATTAAGCCTAAGTTATAAGGATTGAGAATCCCGAGCCCTGTACCGATGGGAGCGGCTCCCGGCATCACTGCGGCTGCTCCTGCTTCTTCTAAGCGTTTGCAAATAATAGGATCGTCCGAGGTGTAAGGGAGGACAATAAATCCTTCCTTGACCAAAATTTCCGTTGCTTTCAGCGTTTCAATGGAATCGGGAAGCAGGGTACGTTCATTCGCGCTAATCTCGACCTTAATCCAATTACTTAGACCGGAAGCGCGTGCTAACCGGGCAATTCTTACCGCTTCCTCTGCCGTTTGAGCGCCTGACGTATTCGGAAGATAGATGTAATCCTCGTTGTCTAAGTGCTGAAGAATGGAGTCGTCCTCCGTCGCTTCCAAGTTCACGCGCCTGATTGCGAAGGTGAGCACTTCTGCGCCTGAGGCTTTGATGGCGTTCATCTGAATATAGGGATTAGGGAAGAGGCCGGTACCGATAAAAAAACGCGATGACAAGGTTTTTCCGCCAATCTGTAAGGGATCTAGATTCATTTGATTCAGCCTCCTCCTACAAAATGGACCAGCTCGATTCTCATCCCTGGCCGCATAACCGTTTCCGTCCACTGGTCGTTCCTTAGAATAAGACCGTCCACTTCCGCGACAATGGGTTTACCTAACAGCTCGTAATGAGCAATTAACTCATGGAGCGTACGGACATCTAATTGTTTACTTACGCCGTTGACAATGAGCTCCACTTCACACTCACCCTCTTCGTTCCAATTTGCTAATGAATGCCTCGCACGTTCCCTTTACATCTGCGCTGCCTACAATTTCGCTGATCGCGCAAATCCGTGTTGCTCCCGCATCCAGAACCTCATCCACATTGTGCAGCTTAATGCCGCCAATGGCTACGAAGGGAATGCTTATCGCTTGCGCGACCTCGCGAACGTAGGAGACGGTAACGGGGTCCACGACGTCGACCTTGCTTCTCGTTGCATAGACGGGGCCAACGCCGATATAATCCGCGCCGTTCTGCTGTGCAAGAAACGCTTCGGAAAGAGCGTGGGTGGAAATTCCGATAATTTTATCGCCAACGATCTTCCTCGCTTCGAGCAGTGAAACATCGTCCTGACCTAGATGAATGCCGTCCGCGTCCACTTCCATAGCGATATCGATATGGTCATTTACAATGAAGGCAACGCCATGTTTGAGAGTTAATTCTCTAAGCGCCTTAGCCTTATGCAGCAACTCAGGCCTGCTGCTCGTCTTGTCGCGAAGTTGAATGATGTCTACTCCGCCTAATATGGCTTCTTCCATCACCTCCAGCAACTCCCGACCCGGGTGGAATTGCTCGCCTGTGATGGCGTATAAACGAAAGCTTTTCATCCTATCCTCACACTCCTCATATGGCAGGAACTTATAATCCGATGTAACGCGCATACAGCGTTTTAGCCCGGACAATATCATCGGTGCCTTGCACCAGCACACGCCCATCGGGGAAAAGGACCAGCCGTTCTCCTTCTGGCAGCTCCGCTCTCAGCAAGAAGGGAAAGGCGCTCACCTTTGTGATCGGCTCAAGTCGTAAGCGCCATTTCTCAAGGTCAAGCTTGCTGCTTCCCGTAATCTGAATCGTGTCCCGCCCGCACAACGAGGTGAAAGGATCCTGCTCTTCCGGATGGAGAGCGGGGTACTCCTTGAGCTGGCAGCAGGGGCAATTCTCGGCAGGTACGCCGAATTTCATCTCAAAGGAGTGATTATGCCAGATATCGAAGGTAATCAAGCTATTTCTTCTTTGTTCATGAGCATCGACAAGATACTTCAACGCTTCGACCGCTTGATAGGAGGCGACGATATCAACGATAGGTGCAATGACACCAATCGTATCGCAGGTTTGACCTCCGCTGTCCCCGGATTGGATGAAGCAGCGCAGGCAGGGCGTAACCCCCGGAACGTAAATCGCGCTCATCCCGCGAGAGCTTACCGCTCCTCCATAAGTAAAGGGTATGTCCAGCTTGTAGCAGGCGTCGTTAAGCAGGAATCTCGTCTGAAAGTTGTCCGTGCCATCTAAGACTAGATCAATACCCTCTAGCAAGCTTTCTATATTATGAACGGTGACATCGGCAACGATGGCCTCCAACTGGACATCGGAATTGATCTTGCTTAGCTTCTTCTTCGCAGCAATGACCTTGGGATACATATGCTTAACGTCGTCTTCATCGTATAACATCTGCCGTTGCAGATTGCTTTTCTCCACATAGTCCCGGTCCGCGAAACGCACTAGCCCGACTCCAGCCCGAACCATGTGATTAGCCAGCACCGTACCCAGAGCGCCCATTCCGACGATTAATACGGCTTTGTCCATGAGCATCCGTTGTCCTGCTTCTCCGATCGGCGCAAATAACATCTGTCTTGAATATCGCTCGAATTGCTCCTTCATCCGCAGCCTTCCTTTCCTACATCCATAGCTGTCTAACACCTAACAAGGCTGCAGCCCCGCAGAGGATTCCCATTCCGAAAAGAAGATCCTTGCGCGTCCAGGCAATTTTTCGATAATAGCTCCGTTGCCTGCTCCCGTCGAAGCCTTTGGATTCCATGGCGATGGCGACGCGTTCCGCTTTGCGGATGGCTCCGGCGAGCAGAGGAATCGCATATCGCTTCATCTGCTCCCAGCGCCCGCGAAGCCCGCGGGATTCCCCTAAACCTCGAATGAGATGCGCGGAGCGAATTTGGTTGAGATCTTGCCGAAAATGCGGAATCATCCGGTAAGCGGCCATCATTCCGTAGCCGAATCTCGGCGGGAGCTTGCAATGCTGTACGAGCCCGAGCATGAGCTTGGTCGGTTCGGTAGTAAACACAAACAAGACCGACCACAATCCGAACACGAGGGATCTCAAGCCTAACGCTAGGCCAGTAACGACATTCTCCGATGCAATGGGCAGGGAACCGATATGGAAAAGCACCTCTTGCCCGCGTACATTCGGGAAGAGGACGCTAATCCAGATAAAGCTTAACGCAAAGAAGGAAAGCGGCAGCAGAAGCCATCCAATTGTTTTCCATGGGATGCCCCCAAGACGATTAATCGCATAAATCGTTAATGCCATAATAATGAGAGGAGTCCACGGATCGAACACCCGGACTAATCCAACGACTACACAAATTAAGCTGATTAGCTTTAATGTAGGATTGACGTGCTGTAAAAAGCCATCATGCTTCTGCCATTGATCCAGCACACTGCTTCGCCTCCATAAATGCTCGGGTCCGCTGTTCAAGCACATCCGTCAGCGGCCGCTTAATTGCCGCTTGCCGCATCAGATGATCGTTGCTGAACAACGCAGTGGGTTTTCCGTCATAGATGAGATGGCCTTCGTTAAGGAGTAAAACCCGAGAAGCATATTGCTTAACCAGCTCCATATCATGGGTGATCATCAGAACGGTGGTGCCTTCTTGATTCAAATCCCGGAGCAAATCCATTAACGCGACCGTATTCACGTAATCTTGGCCAAAGGTAGGCTCATCTAGAATGAGCAGCTCTTGTTCGCTGGTCAGCATCGTGGCTACGGACAGACGCCTTTTCTGGCCTTGACTGAGGCTGAACGGATTATGATTTCTTTGCTCGGTTAACCGGAACCGCTGCAGGAGGTCGTCAAGCCGAGACTGTATGCTCTCTTTGGAATGTCCGGAGAGCTGCAAGCCGTAAGATAATTCCTCTATGACCGTATCGCGGATGAATTGGTGCTCGGGATTCTGGAACACAAGTCCGACTTTCTGCATCAGCTGACGACTGCTCAGCTTATCCAGGGAAGTACCGTGGAGCAATATGCGTCCTTGCTTCGGTGTAAGTAATTTGACAAGCAGTTGTACGAGCGTGCTCTTGCCGGTTCCGTTAGGCCCCAGCAGCGCGACAAAATCACCGTGGGGGATCGTGCAGCTTAGATTATGAAGCACGTCTCGAGATCCATAAGCATAGGAAACGTTTTGGAGCTCAAGTAAGGGAGGTTCAGGTTCGGCTTGGGACGTTATCGCGGGTTCAGAGCAGCGCTCCTCATCGGATGCTGATTGTTGCCCGTCTTGCTGAAGCTTAGGGATCGTTAGGCCTTGCTTGAGCAGCCCTGCGTCCCACTCCGCCAGGGTTAGCGGCAAAGTTTCCCACACGATCCCGAACGATTCCAATTGCTTAGCAGCTATACATAGCCGAGGCACCCATATCCCTTGCTGCTGCAGCATATCGATCTGGCGGTAAAAAATTTGCCTTGGCGATCCATCTGCAATGACGCTGCCCTCATCACCTAACACGATAACCCGATCAATATAATCGATCAGGTCATCCAGCTTGTGCTCGATGAAAATTAACGTTTTACCCGATTGTTCCGCTAGCTGCGACAGCAAAGCGAACATCTCGTCTGTCGTTTCAGGATCGAGATTGGCCGTGGGTTCGTCGAGAATGAGAGTGTCTTGGTCCATGGCGAGCAAGCAGGCAAGCCCAAGCTTCTGCTTGAGCCCGCCCGACAGCTCTTGTTGTCCTGCATATCGACGACCATCAAGGCCTGTCAGCTTTAGGCTTTGCCCGATCCGGATATCCATCTCCGCTGCGGTTAGTCCGATATTCTCTAACCCGAAGGCAATTTCATCCTCGACTGTCGTCATGCAAAATTGAGTTTCCGTATCCTGAAATAAAATGCCGACCTTACGGGACATCATGCCGGGTCTCATTTCCTGCGAGGAGATTCCGTCTACAGTCATTTCACCGGAAAGCTCTGCTTCCACTGAACGTGGGATGATTCCGGTAATGGCGAGGGCTAATGTGCTCTTCCCGCCCCCGCTGGGCCCGAGGATAAGCACTCGTTCGCCTTGACCGATACGGAGATCAATCTCTTTGATCGCTGCCCGTTGCTGGAAAGGGTAACGTACGGTCAGCTGTTTGGCTTCAATCAACTGAATGTCCAAGTCGGCCGTCTCGATGCATTTTACCTAATGCAAAATTATTCAATACTCCGGTGCGGCTAAGCGCATCCGCAATGCTTTTACTTCCCCAGCCGCCAAGCCATGCACCGCTAATCAGCATCGTCGATAACATAAGCAGGGTAATGATGGAGCTGTATTGGCTGTAACCGTACATGACATAAATCGTGAAGAAGTTAGCGACCATTCCGCAAACGCCCGCGAGCATCAGCACAGACAAGCGATAGCTCCGCCAGAGGAACAGGGCCAAAGCAATCTCTACCCCCAAGCCCTGGGTGAAGCCGAGTATGAGAACGGTACCCGCGCTGACCGAGCCGACCATAATTTCCGTACCAGCTGCGATCATCTCCGCGATCAGGGCGACGCCCGGTTTGCGAATGATATAAGCGCACACAATAGGGGCCATAACCCACAAACCCGTAATTAATCCCCAGCCGACCGGACCCAGCAAGCCTTTAACAAACTGCCCGAAAAAAATCCACAGTAAATAGAGAACGCCGAATGCCGCGGAGATCGAGGCCATGACAACAATTTCCCGCAAATTTAAAGCTTTACGCTTAGCGCCCAACGAGCTCACCTCCAACCACTGGTACAGGCCAGTTTTCTAACGTGTAGGACATGTCAAAGAACTTATACTCCAACTGACAGCTGATTAGAAAATGCTCCTTCATGCGTTCGAGCTCTTCCGGCGATGCGGATAGAGCCCATTCATCCAAGCGATCGCAGAGCTTCTGCATGCGAGGCGCAAGCGATGTATCGCCATAAAACATAATCCATTCATAGAAAGGATGATCCAAACCGGGCTTCGCTTCCTTGATGATTCTTGCTGCGGATTCCATGTATGTCCATGGGCAAGGAAGCAATACGGCGAATATTTCGCCTAACGTCCCCTGGGCCGCAACGGATAACATATGGCGCGTATAATGTTGGGCCGTCGGTGCAAGCGGATAACCTTGAAGCTCCTCGTAAGTCACCCCGGCGACTCGGCAGAAATTGTGATGAGGGTGAATCTCGCTGTTGAGAATAAAACCGATTTTGTCATTAAACATGGCGATATCCTGACGATCTGAGCACTTGGATATCCCTAAGCCATAGACACGCATGTAGGCATTCAAATATTCGAAATCCTGTTTAACGTAATGAACCAATTGCTCCTTGCCTAAATTGCCTTTGGCAATGCCTTGCACGAACGGATGCTCATAGATGGCTTCGAAGATAGGATCAGCCTCTTGTCGCAGCTTCTGACTGAAACGCATAAAAAATTCCTCCTAGTGTTTTTTTTGAATAGAAATACGCATAAAAAAGCCGCTCCACAATGGAGCGGCTATATCATCTAACGGCAATTGCCGTATACGAAAAGGTCCGACTCCACTTTCCTACGCTGGTATGATCCAGATCAGGTTCAAGGGTCCGAGGATCGCTTTCCTCGTCTCAGCCTATTTCGGCTCCCCTAGTGGGTTTCTTATTCAATTTAATATTAAGTTACGGGTAATAATCGATTTTGTCAATCCTTTCTATTGCAATAACTGGCTATTAAAATTATAAAAGAGTAGGAAGAGTGGGATTAAAGATCCATTATGCGAGGAGGAAACGGATAGGGTGATCAAGTACATGTTTCACCAGCTTTGGAAAAGATCCATCATCCGAACCATGCTGTTTTCCTACTTGGGCATCAACCTGTTGCTTCTGTTCCTGCTTGGCATCGTATCGATCCGGGATTCGACTCAGACGATGACCGGCGAGGTTACGGCGTCCAGCTACAAAGTAATGGAACAGGCTGCACGCGGCTTTAACTTCAGTCTGGAAGAAGCCAAGCGGCCTCTTGTCCAGTTCGCGGGCAACCATTCCGTCGTCTCGCTTATGCTGCTGGGCAGCAAGGTCAGCGTGGAGGATCGCATTCAGCATGAACGTAATATCGGAGTTCTGGCGGCCGGTGTCACGTCCTTCCAGTCTTTGATTAGCGATGTCCTGATTCTAGGGCATAACGGGTATTTAAATAACCTTGACGGTCGGAAAACGCTTCTTTGGGATTACCCCTTTATCGACCAGTCCTGGTTCAAGAAAGCAGTTTCCGAGAGCCCGAACAAAGGCTTCATTACCTTAAATCTTCACAAGCAGGATTATTACGTAAGCAACAACATATCCAGGTTCAACCAATTTACGTTCTCGATCGCTTTGCCGGTAAGAGGATATAATCAGCAGACCATCGGTGCGGTAGTCGCGAATTTGGATCTTAGCAAGATCAACGGTATGTTCGAGCTGACATCCGATCGGAACGACGAGAATATTTTCATGATTGATCAGGATCGCACCGTGTTCGTTCATCAAGATAAAACCATCATCGGCTACAAAATGGACTTTGACGGTATTGAGCGAATATTCGGGAGTGATTCGGGCAGCTTCGTGACTAGCATAGAAGGAAGGGAAAGGCTTGTTATTTTTCATCCGACTGCGGTCGAGGGCTTAAGGCTCGTCTCTACGATTCCAATGTCGGAAATCCGCGAGCAATCCGACTCTTTGAGGGCAAATTTGGCGAATATATTATACTTGTGCCTCATTCTGAATACGCTTCTATCGGTTATCATCACCTTGCGCATATCCAGACCCTTCAGCCGTTTATTAATGTCCATTGATAATATGGGGGACAAAAGCCTCTACGTGGTTCCCAAAAACTATAAATATCATGAGTTGAATTTGATTGGGGATAGGTTTAAAGAGCTTGTCGTGAGGATCGAACAGCTGGTGAAACAGAACTATGTCTCCCAAATCGCGTTGCAGGACGTTCAGCTTAAGACGCTGCAGTCGCAGATCCATCCGCACTTTCTGTTCAACACGCTGCAGCTGGTGCAAACGGAAATCGTCTGCGGGAACACGGAGGATTCCAATCAGCTATTACTATCACTAAGCAGCCTGCTCCGTTATTCCATGAAAGGCTCCAAGGAGTTGGTGGAGCTTGGACGAGAGCTGCAGAACGTGAAGGATTATCTGTTCATCGTGAACAAGAAGTTCGCCAGTCGCATCGCGATTGAATATTTCGTTCCCGATCCGCAAGTGCTGCGATTCAAAACCATAAAGTTAATGCTGCAGCCGATTGTCGAGAATGCCATTGTTCACGGCTTTGGGGAGAATCCTAAATTGGCGCGCATCGAATTTCATATTTTACCCGTCAAGAAAGGGATTCTGATTGCGATTAAGGATAATGGAGCGGGCATGAGTAAAGAGAGGCGGGAGTGGCTGGTCAGGGAAATGGGTGCTTCGGTAGTTCCGCTCGATAATATAGGCCTTTGCAACGTGGAACAAAGAATCAAGCTGAAGTTCGGTCAAGAGTATGGAATTCGAATTCGGTCCCATGAAGGAGCCGGTACGAGCGTGTATATCGTGCTTCCGAGATGGAATTAGAGCGGGTACAGGGAGATGAGGTTCTGAATGAAGCTGCTCATAGCGGACGATCAAATGTCCTTGCATACCTATTTGGATAAAGTCATAGAGTGGCGCGCATTGGGGATTACCCAAGTTAAACATGCCTATAACGGTAAGGAAGCAGCTGATATAGCTATGGAATTCATGCCTGATTTGCTGATTATCGATATTCGGATGCCGGAGTTAAACGGGATCGATGCATTGAGACTAATTCAGTCGCTGCCGCGCAAACCTAAAACCGTCATCCTGAGCGCCTTTGACGAATTCGAATATGCCCGGGATGCGTTGCGTCTCAGCGTGGCCTATTACTTGCTTAAGCCTGTAGACGCAGAACAGCTCATCGGAACGCTGCGCGAGCTTATTCGAGAGATTCAGTCCGAGCTGCAAGCGGCGGTGGAGAGGAAACTGGAAAAAGCAGGGTATAAGAGCGATTATTCAGACATTTGCTTAGATGTGATAGGGGCAGCTTTCGAGACCATCGGCATCACCCATTACGCAGTGTCGAGCGTACGGGGAAATCTTCCTGCCGGAATCGCGAAGGAACTGTTCTCCTGGGCAAGTGACAGTGTAATTCCCTATTCATTCTTACTTAAAGAGGGCAGCGGAGAATACATTTTTCTACTTGGTTTTAAGGAAGAGCTGCTGCAGGAACAATGGCTTGAATGGTGCGAGCTCAGGATTATCCATTGGAGAGTAAGTCATCCGGAATGGGAAGCTGCGATGGGAATAAGCAAAGTCGGAACTAAGCTGGAAGCACTCCCGTTGCGGGTAACAGAAAGCATCCAGTGTTCTAAGCTGTCGTTCTATGTTTCGGATGCGGTTATCGGGTTTAGGGAAGCTCCAATCTCGGGAGATACGGACTTGTGGATGTTTCATGAAATGGAAAAGGCATTTGAAGGTAAGGCCAGGGGAGGATATCAGTCCGAAGCCATAGAAGGCAGCATAAAAGATTTATTCGACCAAATGCGCAGTAGGAGGCCAGAGCCCGAATTCGTGTACGGGGTTTGCCACCGGCTGTTGTTCATTTTGACACACGCGTTTAATAGAGAAATGCAGCAAACGCCTAACGTTCCAAGTATTTTAGAGCTTAAGCAGTTTAGAAGGTTCGATAATTTGCGTCGTTACGTATATGGAAAAGTTGACCTATTCCTGTTGGACACCTTTGGGAATTCCGGCAAGCAGTTCGAGGTCATGCGGAGGATCAAGAGTTATATTGAAGCTCATTGCGAAATGGATTTGTCTCTGCAGACGGTGGCGGATCATTTTTCCATTGATAAATACCGGTTAAGCCGAGAGTTCAAACAGGAGGCGGGCGAGAACTATTGGCAATTCGTTACCCGGATCCGAATGGAGCAAGCCGCGGCATTCCTCAAGGAGACGAATTGGAAAAACAGCAAAATCGCGGAACGAACGGGGTATATGGACGAAAGCCATTTCAGCCGTGCCTTCAAAAAGCATTACGGCTTATCCCCTAAAGACTTTAGGGGGAAACAAGAAGAAGGGTAGATTAATCTCATTCGCAACGATTGACAACCTTTTGCGCAACAATATGAATTCCTGCTCCTCTTTAGAACGACTATAATCGCATATGTAAGTGCTTACAATAATGAATGACTAGGGGGAATCGGGATGAAGAGATGGGTTGGGATAAGCAGCACCATTCTATTATGCTTGTCAGTTTTGCTAAGTGCCTGTGGAGGCGGGAATAACGCGGAATCGTCTGGAAGCGCTAACAGCGGGGAAGCAAGCAAAGAGAATACGGATAAGAAAGTGAAGCTAAGCATCCTGTCTTGGAACAATGAGAAAGAAATGACTCCCGTACTGGATCAATTTAAGAAGAAATATCCGCACATTTCGTTCGATTTCCAGAATGCACCTCCGGTTAAAGACTATATCGCCAAGCTGCAAACGATGCTCTTATCCGATACGGCAACCGACATCTTCATCATCGCGGCGGAGAACCGCAATGAGATCATCGACGGCGGTTATGCCCTCGATCTAACCGATCAGCCGTTCATGTCAGCCATGGTAGACGGGAACAAACCGATGCTGAGTAAAGAGGGAAGAACGTACGCATTCACGCAGACCGGCTGGGCCGGAGGTATATACTACAATAAGGAGCTGTTCGAAAAAGCGGGAATAACGAAGAACCCCACGACTTGGGATGAATTTATTCAAATGTGCTTGAAGCTGAAGGAAGCCGGAATTATCCCGCTTTACGATAATATGCAGGATGTCACAACGATCCATTCCACTTTGTTCGCTAACCTGCAGTTGTCGAAGGATAAGGATATTGATGCCAAGATCTTCTCTGGAGAGACAACCTTCTCGGATACCTGGACTGAAGTGTTCAAGATCTGGAAGAAGGATTTAATCGACAACAAAATTCTTACGCCGGATATGATTGGCCTTACCGGCGATCAGATCGTTAATGAATTCGCGCTTGGGAATGTCGCTATGTTCCTGGGCGGACCATGGAATATCGGAACGCTGGAACAAACAAATCCGGACCTGAAGTTCGATATGATGGCAGTACCGGGGCCGGATCCGGCAGGCGGGAATTACTTTGCGGGAGCACCCGGAGTCGGGTTTGCCATCAATAGCAAAACCAAATACAAGGATGAAGCACTGCTATTCCTACAATTCCTAACTTCAACTGAAGGCTTGAAAGCCTTCGAAGAAGGAACGGGAGCCATTATGACAGCGCATGGATATGAGGGCAAAGTTCATCCGGCTTTGAACAGCGCTTATAATGATGGGCTGATGCAAGGGAAAATCTATTTGCCGATGGTTTCTTGGCCGAGACATCAAGAAGCGCTAAGAAGTCAGTTTGTCATATCGATACAAGATTTAGTCGTTGGCAAGGTGACACCAGAACAAGTAACGGAAGCGCTGGATAAGAAATTGAAGGAAATGGAAAATAAATAAAATCAGGGTACTTAAAGGGTATGGGAATCACCCCTGCCCTTTGCTATCCGAAGGAGGTAAATGTGGTCAGGCTATTGCGCCAGCTGCAGTTCCAAATCTTTCTGCTTCCTATCCTGATCGTTTATACGCTGTTCAGCATTTACCCGCTTTTTAAATCCCTATTGCTTAGCTTTACTAATTTTGACGGCTATACGAAAGCTTTTGATTTTGTCGGTATCAAAAACTACAAGCTCATTTTCAGTGATGACGCAATCGTGTCGGGAATGTCCTATACGCTGATGTTCGCCATATTCAGCACGCTGCTGATTACGGTTCTTGCCATTCCGCTTGCTATGATCTTGGACCAGAAGTTCTATACAAGCAAGCTGCACCGGGCAATCTTCTTCTTCCCCTCCATTCCGAGCGGACTATTGCTCGCGTACATTTGGGGGTTCATATTAGCTCCTATTTCCTCTGGCGTTCTGAACAAAGTGCTTAAGGAGCTGTTTAATCTTGGTCCGCAGCCCTGGCTGTCTGATCCGCTGTTAGCCAAGCTTTCTACAATTGCCGTCGCGGCATGGGCGTCCGCCGGATGGCATGCGGTGCTCTATCTGGCGTTCCTTCAATCGATTTCCAGGGATTATTATGAAGCCGCCGCGATTGACGGTGCAAATCGCTGGCAGCAAATCCGTTATATCACACTGCCTTTATTGTCGCCCGCGATGACCATTAGCGTGATGCTGCTTCTTACCGGGGGCTTGAAGGTGTTCGAAATTCCGTTTGCATTAACCCGGGGCGGTCCCGGATTCGAGACGCATACGATTACACAGGTTATCGTTCTCAGGGGGATTACCGAAACCCAGTATGGTCTCGCCTCCGCGATGTCCATAGTCTTCTTCCTGATCGTCCTGCTAATCGCCTATTTCCAGGTGACCTTGATGCAGAAGAGGGAGGAACGCAACCGATGACGAACGCTCCCAGAAGGATTTGGATCCTTGACTTGCTAATGCTTCCCATCGGAGTTATCGTTTTCTTCCCGTTCTATTTGATCATTATTAATACGTTCAAGAGCCTGAAGGAAACGGCGCTAAATCCGATAAGTCTTCCCAAGGAATGGATATTCACTAACTATGTCCAGGTTTTCGAGGAAACGCCGCTTCTTCGCAGCATGGGCAACAGTACGACCATTACGGTGGCATCGGTAATTCTCATGGTGTTGATTGGCGCGATGGCAGCTTATCCGGTCGTCTTTAATGACAATCGGTTGAACCGCGGGGTCACGGTTTACTTACTCGCGGGTTTCATGATTCCTTTTCAGACCACGTTAATCCCGTTGTTTCAGCTAATGACCGACTTGAACCTCATTGATAAAATGTATGGTTTAGTTATTCTCTATCTGGGCGGGGCTGTCTTCGTCTTCTTCCTTATGATGGGTTATATGAAGACGATTCCGAAGGAGCTTACAGAGGCTGCCATTATTGATGGGTGCAGCGTTTGGGGCATTTTCTGGCGCATTATATTGCCGCTCCTGAAGCCTATAACCGTAACAAGCATTATTTACCAAACGATGTGGATATGGAATGATTTTCTGGCACCGATGCTATTTCTTAACTCCCAGAGCAAAGCCACGCTAGTCATACAAATTTATAAGGCCAAAGGTGAGTACTCCGTGAATTGGCCGATGTTCATGACGTTAACGGTCATCTCGCTCGTGCCGATCTTTATCTTCTTTCTCGTGATGCAGAAACAGATCGTTAAAGGTATCGTAGGCGGAGCCATAAAAGGCTAGGAAAAATCGAAACGACAGCAACTTAACCATCTCGAATTTTCGGGGTGGTTTTTTTCGTCGATTTCATTCACAATATACGAAAGATCATTAGTTGAATTTGTGAGGAGAATAAACGATGAAGTACATCAGCACGAGAGGGAAAGTAGCGCCTATCGGTTTTATTGATATGTTCCTGATGGGACTTGGCGAAGATGGCGGTCTTATCGTTCCCGAGACTATTCCTACGGTATCCAAGCAACAGCTTGAGGAGTGGGCTAAGCTTTCTTATGAAGATTTGATGTTCGAGATTTTCTCGTTATTCACGAACAACGAAATTCCGGAGCAGGACCTG
Organism: Cohnella sp.; assembly: GCF_041640265.1. Taxonomy (GTDB): domain Bacteria; phylum Bacillota; class Bacilli; order Paenibacillales; family Paenibacillaceae; genus Cohnella. The sequence continues at coordinate 133,203 of NZ_JBEQAP010000001.1, read as the reverse complement.
AAGACTCTTATTAAGGATAGCTATGCAAGCTTTACAAGTCCGAATGTGCTGCCCCTTACGACCTTAAATGATTCGCTCTATGTCCTGGAGCTCTTCCACGGACCGACATTCGCATTCAAGGATGTTGCCTTGCAGTTCATGGGTAACCTGTATGCCTATGTCGCTAAGAAGTATAATACGGTCATTAACATACTGGGCGCGACTTCCGGAGACACTGGCGCATCGGCTATTAGCAGCGTTCGCGGCAAGGAAGGCATTCAAATCTGCATCCTTCATCCGAATGGCAAGGTCAGCCGCGTGCAAGAGCTTCAGATGACGACGGTTCAAGATGATAATGTGCTGAACCTTTCCGTGAACGGAACTTTCGACGATTGTCAGCAGGTCATTAAGGAGCTTTTCGCGGATATTCCATTCAAGACCAAATATCATCTCCGTGCCATTAACTCCATTAACTTTGTACGTATTCTCGCTCAATCGGTGTATTATTTCTACGCCTATCTGCAGTTGCCTAAGGAAGTCAGGGCGAATGGAGTCAGTTTCAGCATCCCTACGGGGAACTTCGGTAATATTTTCTCAGGCTACTTAGCTAAGAAGATGGGATTGCCGATCAAGCAGCTGATATTAGCAACGAATGAGAACAACATTCTGGAAAGGTTTATCCGAGAAGGCGTCTATAAGCCGGATGAATTCCGCAGCACGCACAGTCCTTCCATGGATATTCAGATCGCTAGTAATTTCGAACGCTACCTGTATTATATGAGCGGGGAAAATGCGCAGGCCGTGTCTGCTCGTATGGAGCAGTTCAAAGCGGATGGCCAGCTTACGTTCAAGGGAGCGGAGCTTGAGAAGATTCAACTGGATCTGACTGCTTATAGCGTTAATAATGCCGAGTGCTTAAGTACAATTCAGGCTTATCAAGAACGTTATGGTTATTTGCTTGATCCTCATTCCGCTTGCGGGATTGCCGCTTACGAGGAAGCGGGCCGCAAGGAGGATGGCGTATTTGTCTCGCTGGCGACTGCGCATCCTGCGAAGTTCGATGAAGCGATTCGTCTGATCGGAATTAAGCAGGAGTTCCCGGAACGGATTCAAGAGCTCTTCGACAAACCGCAGCGCCAGGTCGTGACTGACTATGAGAAAGCGGATATCGTGGCTCAGCTTGAAGGGTTTTATCGGATAGAACAATAGAAAAGTTCATTAGTGCAGGGGGAAAAGACATTGTTAATAGGTGCTGTTGAAGCGGGCGGAACAAAATTTGTTTGCGGGATAGGGAATGAATCCGGTGAGATTCTGGAGCGCGTTAGTTTTCCGACGGAGCATCCGGTGAAGACGTTGGCGCAGGTTAAAGAATACTTCAAGAACAAGCAGGTGGAAGCCATCGGGATCGGGTCCTTCGGTCCGATTAACATTGATCGTTCCAGTGCGCATTATGGATACGTAACGACAACTCCGAAGCCGGGTTGGGCAAATTATCCGTTCCTTCCGGAACTTGCGAAGGTGTTGGATGTCCCTTTCGGTTGGGATACAGACGTCAATGCCGCTGCTCTAGGTGAAGCAACTTGGGGTGCCGCGCGGGGCTTAAGCAGTTGCCTCTACTACACCATCGGTACCGGAGTGGGAGTAGGCGTCTATTCGGAAGGCAAGCTGGTGCACGGCTTGGTGCATCCCGAAGGCGGCCACATTCTGACTCGGCGCCATCTGGAGGATACCTACTCGGGGAAATGTCCTTATCACGGCGATTGCTTGGAAGGAATGGCCGCGGGTCCGGCCATTGAAGACCGGTGGAAAATCAAAGCGAGTGAATTGCCAACGGATCATAAGGCTTGGGAGTTCGAGGCCTTCTACATCGGACAAGCGGTGGCATCCGCGATTCTGCTGCTCTCACCGCAGAAGATCATTCTGGGCGGCGGTGTAATGCACCAGATGCATCTCTTCCCGCTCATCCGTGAGCAAGTGAAGAACAATCTCAAAGGGTATGTAAGCGCTGCTGAAGTCACAGACAACATTGAAAGCTATATCGTTCCTCCAGGACTTGGGGATAACGCTGGACTCAGCGGATCGATTGCGCTTGGACTGCAGGCTTATCAGAACGCATAAATGAAAGACAGAGACCTTCAATCGAAAGGTCTCTGTCTTTTTTTTTTTTTCTACGGCTGACAAATTCACATACAAAAAATCGACAGCATACTTTACCTGCTTATTTCGTCGATTAACTGTACATAACTTGGGAATTCTGTGGGAGACCACAAAATGTATGCGAAAAATCATACATAATGAGCGGCTTACACACTGAATCAGTCGATTTTACACGAAAAATCATACATAAAACGCGATTTTAGACAAGAACCTGTAATTGTATTCGAAAAATCACATACATTCTCTGCATGTGTCTTGTTCATGCCAAAAACTGTCCACAATAAATCGACAGCCACTGTTAGATTAAAAGAGCCTTCAAATATCGATCTATTTGAGAGTTAGTTAATTGGTCTTCCACAGTTTTTTTGGATGATATGAAAGCATTTCTAGTTCTTAATAGTAGATGAAGCTATATAGTGTTCTCCACGATACGTTTGACTCTCTCTAGACCTTCCCACATATCGCCTGGACCGTCGTAGATTAAGACGTAAGCTCCGCTGAATCCGACTGATTTCACAGCATCCAGGCAGAGCAGAAGCTCTGCTTCGTCGGGTAATCCGTAAGCATCATAGTGTGGTTTAACATGAACGGATACGCTGCAAGGGATAGTCATTGCAATTTCCTCGTACTTGGCCGGTCCTTTATAATTGCCAAAGTCCGTAATCATGCCAACAGCAGAGCCGGCTTGTCGCAGCAGCTCTACGGAGCTGTCTCCCGTGGAAGTCAGCGCCTTGAAGTTCTCCGTGACCACACGTACACCTTGCGAAGCGGCATACAAAGCCAATCCCGCCAAAGCTTCCGCGGATTGCCTGATTGCAGGGTTGTCACCGGGCAATGCTTCGCCTGCGATGATCCGTATTTGTTTGGCTCCACATACGGACGCAATATCTATCCATTGGCTGATGAAGTCAATGTCAGCAGCTCTTCTTGCCGCATCCGAGGAAGTTAAGTCCCCGTAATCGAGCAACAGCGTATCGAATGAAACGCCGGCATTCGAGAAAGCACGCCGCATTTGTTCAAGGTAAGCTTCATCCGTAGACGGGAAGTGAAAATGACAAACCTCCACGGCTTTATACCCTCTTCGTGCTGCTTCTGAGGGCAGCTCTAGCAGCGTCAGCAACTCCGGTTGCTGCTGCTCATGAGTAACAAGTGTGTTTGTTTCGGCGTTCCATTGCGTCCAGCGAAGAGGACCGAGTATTCGGTGTAAGCTCCACGTGCTAAGGGATAAGTATGACATCGTAGTTCCCGCCTTTCTCGTCCGAATGAGAATCTAACTGAAGCCTATCATATGCTCGGAGCTCGGGTAAGCGCGTATTTGGCTCTTTTAATCACTCAATCTTGCTCTAAAGCGGAACATTAACGTTTTCTCACCTTTTTCTAAGAAAGCATACCAATGCACCGTGGGGACTGGGTTTCTTCTCACCTTGGTAAATATCGGCAATAAATCCTGTGTTATATTAATTCCTAACATCAAGGTTTATCCCAGCCAAGATAGTTTGGAGGAAATACGATTTATGAACGGGAAATACATAGGCAAATTTATGATGATTTGTATAATGATTGTAATAGGTTGGCTCGGATCGATCCTCGTTTCGCCTTCGAAGGTAAGTGCCGCAACGGCAGAGTCACTGGAGCTCATTTCTTATGGAAAACAGTACATCGGCGTGAATTATAAATATGGTGCAGCTAGCGGGATCGATTACGCATTCGATTGCTCGTCTTACACCCAATATGTTTTTAAGCAAATGGGAATTGAACTGCCACGCACTTCGGTAAGCCAGTCTTACATAGGCGAAAAGGTAAGCAAAGGCTACCTAAGCATTGGCGACCTCGTTTTCTTCAGAGCAAGCGGGGGCGGGATTGGCCACGTGGCTATTTATGCAGGGGATGGGAAGATCCTACACGCTAGCAGTAGTAAAGGCGTTGCATTATCAAGCATGGAATCAGGCTATTGGAAAAAAACTTATGTAACGGCTAGACGGGTATTGTAGAAGGTTAGAATAAGAACAGCCGAGGGAGTAACGGGACCAATTCCGTTATTCCTTCGGTTTTTTTAACATGTAGGGGTTAGGGTTGCCCTACTTCGATATTAGTTTTATTTCTACCTCTAATTGCTTCAAAAAACGGATAATAGTGAATTTAATGGTAAAAGTACCTGTAATATGATCGGTTTTAGCCGATATAGGTTGCTGGCGTCGAATTAGAAGTAGATTTACCGCTATATCTCCAAATACAGAAAATGCAATAAGATTAGTGGCAGATATACACCTAAGCACATTACATTCTCCGATACATCGCAAAGAGACCGAGAACCATTATACGGAGAGCTACATAGGATACAAATATCTATTGACACGGTCCTTGCCCATTGTTTGTTGAGAGGTGCTGCATGGTTGTTTTTATTCTAGATTTGGAGCAGAATCCCTTGGCGCTTCGTCAAACGGAGATAAGTGTCCAAAACGCACTTCCCGGCTTCAGGAGCATTCCGGTAGACGGCAATTTTGCGGCGATAATGAACCGCGTTATTGAAGCGTCCTCCGAGCCGTTTTTCATCACCTTATACGCGGGTGAGCAGCTGGTACAGGGATTTCATTCTGAATTGCAGGATTGGTTGCATGATCTCCCAGACGAATGTGCCGGAATATGCCTTCAACCCGCCGAGCCAATGTCCAATGTATTCCCATTATCTTCATTCACACCGCGAGGGCCAGTAGTCTGGAGAAGAGGAGCGGTTACGGGAAAAACCGGGGAATCTGGTGAAATGAGTGAAGTCAACGTAAAGGCATGCGCATCCGGAAGTTTTCTGACAAGCGTCAACCTCCCGTTCGAGCAATATGTACTGCTGGAAATGATGTACCGGCTCTCTTCTGCATGGACTTGGAGCGAATTTCGTACGCAGTCATGGAAGGGCGGCTTTTCTAACAGCCCTGGCTGGAGGAAATCCAAAGAAGAATGGTCCTGTATTCGCCCAATAATATCTTCTATTCCGCGTACAGTTTCAATGACGGCCATTCCAATTATTACTGTTGTCGTCTGTACATTCGATAACGCCGAATATTTGCCATGGTCGATACGCAGCATGCTTATTCAATCGTTCACAGATTGGGAACTGATCGTAATCGACGACGGATCTCAGGATGATACAGGGGAGAAGCTTCAGCCATTTGCAATTGACCCCCGTGTCATCCTGATCCGAAACGAAGAAAATCGCGGAAAAGCCTTCTGTTTAAACAAAGCGTTGTCTTTGGCAAGGGGAAGATGGTTGTTGGAGCTTGATGCGGATGACTGGCTGACTCCCGACTGTCTGGGAGTCATTGCGGAACAAGCTTCGTCATCGGATGACACCGGAGCATTCTATGCGCATCATTACGAATGGATTGAACGATCGAACAAACAACTGCTTTTTAAACGGATAGAATTGCCCATGCCCGAGGTAACCCCTGAACGATTATTGAGTTCCGCGTCTCCGCTCGCTCCAAGATGCTATCAGATTCGGATCTTGAAGAAGCTCAGAGGGTGGTGGGAGCACGATCCGTTTCAAGGAAGGTTATATGAAGACGTTCAGATGTTAATCCGAATTTCCAGCCGGCATACAGTAAAGCACATTCGGAAGGCGCTGTATCATCGCAGAATTCGAAATGCAAGCATCACGCGACGAAATCAGGGGAATTACGAGCGCTGGGCGGGATGGATGAAACGAGAGTTATTGCAGGCAGAGAATATAGAAGTTAATTACGATTAATGATTCTTTACGGCTGCAGTTGCCTAAGCTGAGAGAATACGAACAAATTCAGTATTTTCAATCACTACGTTTACTCGTACGGCAGACGGGGTATAGATAGTTTGGCTGGTCTGCACCGTGAACGTCCCTGGCGTTACGGCAACAAGCTGGCCGGAAAGGAATTGTGTTGTCTGGAAAACCTCTACGGTTCGACCGATAAAAGTCGCAAGTATATCGGCAAAATCCATTAAAACTCACCTCGCTTAGATCTTAGGGTACGCTCAAATATCAACCTCTCTAAACCTCTCTAAATAAACGAATTGATACTTTCAAATCGAACCAGCACGATCGCGCCCGAGGCCTCTAGTATTTGCGCGAAGTCTTCACCCACCGCAGTTAAGGTTCCGGTTATGGTTCCAGCATCCGTGTTGATCGTAATAACCGTGCCGATTCGGGCCTGAAGCAGGCTCCGCAGGGCATCTTCCTCTTCAGTTAATTCTCTGACTTCTGCCTGAAGGACATTCACGTCATTGCGCAGGGCGTTGGTAACCCCTTGGAGACCGATCAAAACTTCACCCAGCGCGTTTAATCTTCTTTGAAGAAACCTTGAGATTCGAGCAACCTGCCGGCGGAGCCGCTTAAACCGTTCGAGAAGGGATATTCCCCTTCTCTTTTTGCGTTTCTTAGGGATTTTTATCTTAAACTTCTTCGGGGGGCAGGAATCGGTTTTATCCTCGACTTTTAATGTCACAATCATAGCACTCTCCTTTGTCAAAAGTTGATGTACCATATGTCCACTAATAGACAGGGGAAACTCGTCTATCCCAAAGATGATGAAAAAACCCAGACATGCCCCAATAGGCAAGCCGATGATTTATCCGGTTCGGGACAAACGCCGTTTCCGAAGTACCCGATTGCCATATGAATAACTAATGCCTTTGATTATTTCCAGCATAAGGGTTTGATGGCGAAGAAAGGGGGTGCCCCGTTAGGGAGATGGATATTGTATATGTCCTGGAATCCACCGTTTTGGCCGGAGGCGTTAAAAATGTATTCGAGCAGGCGGACCGTCTGGCAGATCTGGGTTACCGCACGCAATTGTTTGCTCTGGGAGGACAACCGGAATGGTTCCCGCTTAGAACGATGATCAGGCAGTTTCCCAATTATTCGATTATGTCGAATGAGTTAAAAGAAATGGATGCAATAAAAGTCGCAACGTGGTGGAAGACCGCCCAGGTGGTATGGAACTGTTGCGATCCGAAGCAGGGCGGGTGCGGGATTCCTTTCTACCTTGTGCAGGATATCGAAGAAAGCTATTATACCCACTGGCCGGCAATGGGCGATCAAGTCCGCCAAACCTATAACATACCGATGCCGATTTTAACGATAGCAGAATGGACGACTAACCAGTTGTTGGAACATTATCGAAGAGACGCGATCCCTATCTCCATCGCGATCGATCAGGAAGTGTTCAAACCCTGCCGCTCTGACGGTTATGATCCTTACCGAATTGTTGCCTGCAGCCGGAAAAGCCAGCCTTTGAAAGGATACGACATAACCGTTCAGGCGGTTAAGGCTGTTTATCGCGAGCTCCCCCAAATTGCATTCGATACGTACGGGCTTGAGGATCCCGGCATTTACGGAATCCCGGGGCATCATTTATTTCGTCCCGATGATCGAACGATCGCGCAGCTTTATTCGAATTGCGGTGTATTTGTCCAAACTTCATATCATGAAGGTTTCGGACTCCCTATTCTTGAAGCGATGGCCTGCGGTACTCCGGTGGTCGTAACCAGAGCGGAAGGGAATGAAGAATTTTGCCATCATGAGAAGAACTGCGTCATGGTGGAAAAAGGGGACGTAGAAGGGGTTGCTCAAGGGATTGTCCGGGTGTTGACCGATCGCGAGTTCGCGGCGTCCATTTCCGCACAGGGAAGGGAAACCGCGCGGACGTACGATTGGGCGAAGGTCCTTCATCGTTTGGATCATATTTTCGGTCCATATGCCGGTAAGCGTTGAGCCATTATTAATCCGAGGAGGAACAATCCCTTGAAAGCATTAATTACTGGAGTTACCGGATTTGCGGGCAGCCACCTGGGAGAATACCTTTTGTCGCGCGGGGATATGGAAGTGTATGGGAGTTATCGTTTGAGAAGCCGCATGGACCATATCAAGCATCTTTTGCCGCATATCAGACTCGTAGAATGTGAACTGAAAGATCCTCATTCCGTCAATGAGATGATCCGGGAAATTCGGCCCGATTACATCTTTCACCTTGCCGCCCAAAGCTTTGTTCCTACCTCATGGAATTCACCCACGGATACCATGACTAATAATACCGTTGGCCAGATCAACATACTTGAGGCTGCGCGAAAATTCGATATCGACTGCAAAATACAAATTGCCTGCTCCAGCGAGGAGTACGGAATGGTCTACCCGGAAGAAACACCGATTAAGGAAACGAACCCGCTCAGGCCGCTCAGCCCATATGCCGTAAGCAAAGTAGCCCAAGATTATCTAGGGTACCAATATTATCACAGCTATGGATTAAAGGTCATAAGGACTCGAACCTTTAATCATACCGGGCCGCGGAGAGGGGAAAGTTTCGTGACATCGAATTTTGCCAAGCAGATCGCAGAGATCGAGCTCGGAACCAAGCCCTCTATCATTTATGTTGGAAACCTGCAGGCCAAGAGAGATTTCACCGATGTCCGCGATGTCGTGAAAGCTTATTGGGCCGCGCTTGAGAAAGGGGATCCCGGCGAAGTTTACAATATCTCATCCGGGGAAGCCTGTACCATTCACCAAATGCTGCAGACTCTATTGTCGTTTTCGAATGTGAAGATTGAGCTTAAAGTGGATCCCGAACGTCTGCGTCCCTCCGATGTGGAGATCCTTCTTGGGGACTGTACCAAATTCCGGGATAAAACGGGATGGAAACCTGAAATCGCCTTCGAACAAACATTGGAGGATCTTCTAAATTATTGGAGAGAGCAATTGAGAAATTGAATGGTCAGGAGGTGATCCCATTGCATTGTATTGTGATCTTGGCAGGCGGCAACGGCAAACGGTTATGGCCTAAAAGCCGCTTGGGTCGCCCCAAGCAATTCCTTTCCATTACCCATCGCCAATCGATGCTGCAATCGACGGTAAGTCGGTTTGCGAAATTCGTTCCCCTTCAGGATATCCATGTCGTAACGATACAGAAGTATGAACACATCGTGCTGGATCAACTTCCCTTCCTTTCCATATCCAATGTTATTGTTGAGCCCGAAGGTAAAGATACGGCGGCCTCTATCGGGCTTTCCGCCATACGCCAGCTTAATCGGGGCCGCGATCCCGTGATGGTAACGTCTCCGGCAGATGCTTATGTTCGAAACGATGAAGAGTTCGAAAAATGCATTGCCATCGCATCCGAAAAAGCGGCGAAACAAGATCATATCGTGACCATCGGAATTTCTCCCAACAAGCCGGAAACGGGTTTCGGATATATACAGGTGATCCCTGAAACGAATGAACTCTGTTATAAAGTGGAGAAGTTCATTGAAAAACCGGCAACCGAGTTGGCACGAAAGTTACTGACTACAGGCTTTCATTACTGGAACAGCGGGATTTTCGTCTGGAAGGCATCAACCATCCTTGGGATGATCGAAAAGCATTTACCGATGCTTTATACCGCTCTGATCCGAATGGAACGATCTTTCGGGCAAGAATCCGAACACCAGGTGATCGCGCAGGAATATAAGAGTATACCGCAACAATCGGTGGATTACGGAATTATCGAAAAAGCGGACAATGTGTATATGGTCCCGGCAACGTTCGGTTGGAACGACGTGGGTAATTGGGCATCTCTAGGAGAAATCGGGAAAGAGAAAGATGAAAACGGCAATACGGTTCTTGGAACCGGCGTGGGGATCGATACGCATCATTGCATTATCGACGGCAGGGAAATTCCGATCGCTGCGATCGGTTTGGAAAACATAATTATCGTCTCGACGAAAGATGCGATATTGGTATGCAAAAAAGGGCGTGAGCATGAAATCAAAGATATTTATGAACTTCTTCTGGATCGGGGAATGAACCATCTGCTTTAAGGCTGCAATTGCAAGTCGAGGGAGAGGGATGAAATGAAGCAACTCTCGTTTTTCTGTCCCTTATTCGATGCTTCGGGTTATGCGGAAGCGGCACGTTCGATTATCCTCGCCCTATTAGAAAGAGGTTATGAAATTCGCGTTATTCCTAAAGATGGGAACCAATTGGATGCAGGATTACCGGCCCTACAAAAACAAAAATTGTTGAAGCTATGTGGGGCCTCCGTTTTCCCTGATGGGCCGATTATTCATATATGCGCGGCTCAATTTTTCCTTCCCGTATGGGGCAGAATCAATATCGGGATGACCATGCTCGAATGTGAATGTTTGCCGCAGAATTGGGTAACCAGGTGCAATCTGATGGATCAAGTTTGGGTTCCGTCCACATTTAACTTGAAAACTTTCTGCAAAAGCGGCGTCCGTGAGGAAAAAATAAGAGTTGTCCCGATCGGAGTGGATGTAAATCGTTTCCACCCTGCTGTTGAACCCATGCCTTTAACAGGGTCTCAAAGCCGGGTTGTTTTCGTTGCCAACTTCGAGTGGATTCCCCGTAAAGGTTACGACCTGCTGCTGCGGGCTTATCTAGAGGAGTTTACAGCCTTAGACCAGGTAATGCTGGTTATCAGAACCTATGACGGAAACTGTTTTGATCCCGAGGGAACCAAAATGCACCACACGTGGAACGAGATGATTCAGAATAGGAATATCGAAAATCCTCCGTTCTTGCAACTGATCACGCACGGTTTGTCGTATGAACAAATTCCGTCGTTCTACACGGCGGGGGATTGCTATATTATACCGACCCGAGGAGAAGGTTGGAATTTGCCGGCTCTGGAAAGCATGGCATCCGGAATTCCGGTCATTACGACCAACTGGTCTGCACACCTCGATTTCGTAAACCGTGAGAACGGCTATTTAATTGAAGTGGAACATCTCGCACCTGTTCCGAGATTCGGGATTCCGAGCGACGCAATCTACAACGATTCCCGATGGGCCGTTCCCTCTTTGTCCCACATACGCAAATGGATGCGATACGCGGTTGAACATCCGGAGGATATCAGAGAAAAGGGGAAGCTGGCGAGACAACAAGTAGTGAGGAATTGGAGTACCGTCAAAATGGCAGATCGAATCGATTCCTTACTAAATGCAATAAGGTGTAATGGTTGATTATAATGACTGTTCCTCGGAGGTGGAAGCATGCAGGTTGTTTTTAGAAATACCTTTTATGAGCCTACAGGTTTTGGAAATAGTGCACGTCAGATAGCCTATAAAATGGAGGATGCCGGAATTGATGTAAAAATCGAAGCGTTGGGTAAAGTTTATCATTGCCTGGACGACGCTGAGCTTCAAAGATTACATGCCATGGAGAATAAACCTCTTCAAGAGGAACAGGTTTTGCTGACACTCGAAATCAATCGTCATCCTCACGAAAGGAGCCGATTTAAGAAAGCATTAAGCTGCACGATGTGGGAGACATCAAAGGCCCCGGAGGAAATGATTCATGGTATCAATCAATTCGACGGCCTGATCATTCCGAACGAATTCAATAGACAGTCTTTCTTAAATGGCGGGGCGAGAATTCCCCTATTTATTGCACCTTATGGTGTTGATTCCGACCTATACAGGCCAGAAGGTCCTCGTGATAGGCTTGGGGAAAGCGAGAATCTCTTTATCTTCTTATCCGTCTTTGGATGGTCCGAGCGTAAGGCGCCGCACATCTTATTGAATGCGTATTTGGAAGAATTTCATACGGATGAACCGGTTTTATTAATGATCAAAACCTTTGGGAACGATGTCGATAATTTTCCGCTTGAATGGTACGAAGAGGCTACTCAGGACATAACGAGCCGCAGTGATTTACCTCGGGTTCGTCTCATTACAAAGACAATGGCTCCTCGCCAGATGGCGGCATTCTACCGTGGTGCTGATTGCTTTGTAATGCCTACTCGGGGAGAGGGGGTTGGACTTCCCATTCTTGAAAGCATGGCTTGTCAGAAGCCGGTTATAGCTACAGGCTGGAGCAGTCATGTCGAATTTCTGAATCCAAGTAACGGATATTTAATTCCTTATAGACTGCTTCCTGCGAAGCCTTTGCATTATACAGAATTGTATAAGTCCGATCAAATTTGGGCTGACGCGGATGCGGGTTCGCTGCAGTTGTTAATGAGAAGAGTATATTCCCAGCGCCAGGAAGCATGGATTAAAGCCATTCATGCACGAGAAACAGCAAGGAAATGGAACTGGGATCGTACAGCTCAAGCGTTTATTGAGGCGATTGAGCTAACGGTGGGCGTCAAAGTAACGACTCGCGATTTGGAAAGAAGGCGATAGTGAATGAGAATTGGAATAGATATGAATTTTGCTCAGAATGCTTCTGTTTTCGAGGGGATTGGCAATTATACCTTCTCTCATATCACTCATTTGCTTGACCATCCAGATGTGCAATTATTTTATTTTCAACCTAATTACAACGAACTGAGCAGTGAAGATTTCAAAGCGGAGCTCTCCCGGTTTATCATTCAGAACGATATAGATGTTTTTCATTTTCCAAGTCCTATGGAAATGCCATTTCCTGAAATCATCCTTTATGATCAACTGCCTCAGTTTCGATTTACCGCCGTCGTTTACGATATTATTCCAGCAGTATTTCCTAAAGTTTATTTGCAGAACCCGGTAGATCAGCATCGATACTTTCTTCAATTAGCGATGCTTCACAAGCTAGATCATTTGTTCTCGATTTCAGATTATACCCGAAAGGATCATATCAGGTTTGGGTTTTCAGAAGAAAAAATGACTACGATTGGTATCGGCTGTGAAGATTTTTTCGTTTTAAAGGAAGGTGGAAACCGGCCTATCCCGCTTCTTCCGGAAAATAAGCCGTATATCCTTGCTTTTTCGCCGGCCGATTTTCGTAAAAATGCGAAGAGTTTGATTCAAGCCTTTGCACAAATGGTTAAACGCGTTAAAGACAATGATGTGCAACTTGTATTCGTTAATCATATCCCTGAACATATTCGGGAGCAAATGCACAGTATTACAGCTGATTGCGGATTGAGTGATCGTATTCATTATATAGGGCGTGTTTCGAAATCACAGTTACTTCAGATTTATAACCGGGCGATCGGTGTCGCTTTCCCAACGTTATACGAAGGAGCAGGCTTACCGGTTCTTGAGGCTATGCAATGTGCCGTTCCCGTACTTACTTCCACGACCACCTCGATGCCTGAGATGGTCGGAGACGCTGCCATACTTGTAGATCCTCACGATGTAAGCAGTATCTCTAAAGGACTTGAAGCCCTATGTTTCGATGTTGTATTGCGTGAGCGGCTCAAAAGACGCGCTTCTATTCACGTCGAACAGTTTAAGTGGAATGTAGTCGCAGATCGTACTCTCGCCGAATTTCGAAAATTGGCTGCCAGAGCTCCGCGTGTGAAGGAAGAAGAAGGGATGTTAAGTGAAAGTATGATAGAGGATATTGAAACTGAAGAAAAAACAAAAATGACTACCGAAAAAAATGAAACAATAATATATGATACTTTAAAACCTGTACGCAAAAATAATAATAAAAAAACAAAACGGCAAACCTCGAAAGTACGCTCGACGCGCAAAAGAAGAATGAGAATAAGAAAGAAAAGGAAACCGTCGCTTCAAAAAAAGACGTATTGACGACTTATTGCCATAGGTTAAGGTATAAACGTTAGCGGTTAAATGCGCATAAAATATTCATGTCCCGCTGATGATGCTATCGAATATGCAGTACTTAAAAAGGAGAAAAGTAAATGAACATAACTGACCTATTATTATCTCTCGATCCAACTCTCAAGCTCCATAGTGAGTCTGAATGGTCAGGTGGAGAGGAAGCAAAACTGTATTCCGCATTCAATTCTGGTGGTATTGAGTGTGAAACAGGTGAGTTTCTCTATGGGTTTGTCCGGCTTTTAAAGCCTGAATGGGTACTTGAGACAGGCACCCACTATGCAACAGGTGCCTCCTATATGGGCATGGCACTCAAAGACAATGGTAAGGGTAAACTTGATACCATTGAATTTTCGAGACCTATTCATGAACGGGCAGTTGAGCGAATACATCGAATGGGCTTACAAAATCAGGTAAATTTATATTGTAAAGATGTCAAAGATTTTGACCCAGGCGAGAAGAAATATAAGCTGATCTTGCTGGATACAGAGCCACAAACACGCTTTGCGGAGTTTATTAAATTCTACGACTACCTAGAAGAGGGTGGATTTATTTTTATCCATGACCTCCACAGGCATCTAGGACAAGAAGTAAGAGACAATCCAGACCATCCCAATCAACCCTATTGGCCGTGGGGGGAGATTCCAGGTGAAATATATGGTTTAGTTAAATACGAAAAAATAAGACCATTCCATTTTGCAACACCTCGTGGTCTCGCCGCGCTATATAAAACGCATCCGCGTGACTTTAAGTGGAGTAGAACAGGAGGACTGTAATATTAGAGATTCACTGAATGCCCTTGTGGTTTTTCACGCGAACCTGATAACGAGTGTGGAAAAGGCCACGAACCATTTCACCGTGGGTGTAGCCTTCATCATCACTCGTTTTTTCTTTGTTCAGTTCAAAGAGCGCCACAGCCAAGATCCCAAAGACCATGACTATAATTAAACGTTAACAAAAAAATTAAGGAGCGGGTAAATATGTTTTCAAGACCAATTGTTGTAACTGATTACCACCACGGTTCTCTTCTATATAGCTTCATTTTGTTGTTTGAAAAGCGATTCGGGGGAAGTGTTTTTCAACCTATTGGCTACGATTGGTATACCCATGGTTTCTGGAAAGTATTTGATCACCCGGATACTGTTGCACAGTACCTGGACACGAAAAGAGGAAACCCTCTTGAGAATAGCGACTCGGTATATTTATGCCCGGATACAGGTTTTACCTGCAAAGGTATTACCTTGAACGGTTTCTATCAAATGCCGGTTGATATTGTAATTGCTTCAATACCCGCTCATATTGAACCGTTTCATCGCCTTTGCCAAAGCCACCCCAATAAGCCAAAACTGATTTACCAAATTGGAAATGCTTGGTCTGTTGAAGCCGGACTTGGCCCAAATGTCATGGCAAGCTCAATAATAAAAAACGTACCGGAAAACATACACTATATTTCATACCACCAAGAATTTGACCTATCCGTTTTTTATCCCGACTTTTCCTTCCCAAGTCAAAATATTTATTCTTTTGTTAATTGTTTTACCGTAGCCGAAGGCTATGCCTCTGATTGGACGTGTTACGCTCCCGATTGGCAGTTATTTGAGACGGTTGAAAAAATGATGCCTGAATGGGCTTTTAAGAGCTTTGGCTCTGTATGTCGAGACGGTTGTGCGAGTACTCCTGAAGAATTAGCTGGGCGCATGAGAGAGGCCCGCTTTATCTGGCATACCAAATTTGGCGGGGATGGGTATGGCCATATTATCTATAACACTGCCGCCGTAGCACGGCCGATGATTGTTAAGATCGAATACTATCAAGATAAACTAGGGAAAGAGCTCATGATAGACGGGGTAACATGCGTTGCCATAGATGGATTAAGCCCTCAAGAGGTGGCAAATAAAATTCTCTACTATTCGGACGGACAGCGCTATGCAACTCTATGCAAAAATGTATACGAAAACTTTAAGGAGAAGGTCGATTTCGATCGGGAATCACAGGCCCTCCAACATTTTATACAAGGGTTGAAATAGGGCATACCAAATATGGAGGCGATGGATATGGCCATGTTATCTATAACACTGCGGATGTAGCACGGCTGATTATAAGTAACCTAACGCAGGTGAATTAAAGACAGGATTAGTTCACATTGAACTGATCCTGTCTTTTCCCATTTAAATCAATAAAATGCCATACACCTCATCTGAAGGTAAGCCGACAAAAATATTCTTCTGGCTCACCATACCGACCTGAGTTAACTGTTCCCCAAAAACGAATCCATCTCTTCTTTGGTTTTTAAATCTAAAGAATTAATCCTCTGAATCAAATATTCCTTGGCAAACTGATACAGTTGAATATCTAGCGAATTGCTTCTTTCAATAAATTCGATTAATTCTCTGGAAATTTGATCTCGTTTTTGGCGTTCAGGATTATCGTTGTGTTTGTGTCTGTGGAGATCAAGGCTGGTGATTTTATCCCATCCTAACTCTTTTTTCATTAGAAAAATGGATTCATTAAATAATTCCGTGATTCCAACCACTTTAAAGTCATTGGTGATACGTTTTGTTGCAAGTTTGAAGTCTGGAATACCACCGGTTATTAACAATGTTTGTTGATTGGGTTCATAAAATACATTTTTTGTCTCTACAAATTCTTTCAGGTCCTTGTTTCTAACAGAATCGTGGTCGGGAAACCAACGCTGTATATCATAGAAAAGTGAAAGAATGCGATCCACAGGTTCACGAAGCAATGTAATGTAGTGTAAAGGCCGCGGAAAATCACTATTAATTAACATTTTATGATTCTCACCACCCATATAAAGCCCCGTATAAAGCCCAAAGCCAAAATGGCCACAGATATATTTGGTACTTTCTTTCATCGCTTCTTCAATGATTTCTTCTGGACTGTTTAACCCCACGGGATTCGATTCATATTGTTGAACCAGAAAATTAACCCTCAAAGTAGACCCGGCCGTTTTCATTATGTGTGCAAAAACAACTAGTTCATTAGGATTTTGCATATTCATATTCCTCCCACAATAATTAAATGTTTGACTGATGGAATGATGAATACAAAATTTGCATCCATTCGTATCATAGAATTAATCATGATCTCTAAAATTCTATGTACATATTATGATTCATTCGCTTGTCTTGTTGACAATGTTTTAGGCCTAGTTTTTATCTTTCCTGTTAATATTTTTTAGACCTTGTTATAGATAGGTGTCCAAGCAAATCAAGTTATTCATTCATATCATTTATTAATGATAAAATCTCGTATACTGGCATCATCGTAAAGCCAGGGGTGGATGATATGTTTACAATACCAATTGTTTTTACAGACTTTCATCACGGTTCTCTTCTGTTAAGCCTCATATTATTTTTCGAAAAGCGACTTGGAGGCACTATAACGACACCAATCGGCGTTGAATGGTATACTCAAGGGTTTTGGAAAATAAGGGATCATCCTGATGTAATCCGAGAATTTCTTGAACCTGTTGGAAAAGGAGAATCATTGAAAGACAATCGCTCCATTTATATGTGTCAGGATCGCAGCGGTTTTACTTACAAAGGTGTCACATTGGATGGTTTTTATGAATTACCGGTTGATATTGTCATTGCTTCCCTGCCCGAACATGTTGAGCCGTTTTGGCGACTTTGCCAAACTCATCCAAGTAAACCGAAGCTTGTTTTCCAAATAGGTAACGATTGGCAGATGCAGCAGTGGATCGCGCCGAACGTGATGACAAGCGCAGTCATAAAAAGCATTCCTAAGCACATACATTCCATTCTTTATCACCAGGAATTTGATCTGTCTATGTTTCATCCGGACTTTTCTCTCCCCGGGAATTATATTCATTCCTTCGTTAACTGCTTTATTGATGAAGGCGGTTGCGCCCGCGATTATCAATTATTCCAAACAGTTGAAGCGTTAATGCCGAACTGGACGTTTAAGAGTTATGGCGTTGAATGTCGTAACGGTAATATTTCCGGACACCAGGTTATAGCAGAGCAAATGAGGAAAGCGCGTTTTATTTGGCATACCAAATATGGTGGCGACGGGTATGGTCATATTATTTATAATAGTGCGGCCATGGCACGACCCCTGATCGTAAAGGCGGAATATTATAATGAAAAGCTAGGAAAAGAGCTTATGGTAGACGGCGTAACATGCCTTTCCATTGACGGTTTATCCCCGCAAGAAATAGTAAATAAAATACTTTACTACTCAGAGGAAAATCGCTATTCAGCATTATGCAAAAATATGTATGATAACTTTAAGCTTAAGGTTGATTTTGATAAAGAAGGAGAAGAACTGAAACATTTTATAAAAAATTTACTATGAGCTGTCAACTTAAAATTTGAATACAATGCGGGGAAAGCAGATGGATTGGATTCAATATGGCCAAATTTCTTTCTGCAGGCGAATTAAAGACAGGATTAGTTCACATTGAACTGATCCTGTCTTTTCCCATTTAAATCAATAAAATGCCATAAACCTCATCTGAAGGTCCTGAAAATTTGCCGTGCCACGGAGGTTATCGTCTAAAATGGGTTTCTCTTCGTGAATATACCGTTGATGGATGGAAGTCAGTCTAATTTTACAAAATCAAGTACAAAGCAATTCTCTTTCTTCCAAATACTGAATAATGGTATCGACCATTGCCGCTAAACTTCGTTTTTCGGTATCCATGATGAGGTCGGGATTTATGGGAGACTCATATGGAGACGTAAGACCCGTAAAGTTGGAAATTTCCCCAGACCTTGCTTTTTTGTATAACCCCTTGGGATCCCTTCGTTCACATTCTTCAATAGAGCATTTCACATAAATTTCAATATACTCGCCTTCCCGAAACATCGAACGGACGCTATCCCGATCCGCCTTGTAAGGAGAAATACAGGCAACCAGAACGAATAGTCCGGCATCGGAGAGCAGCTTGGACACTTCTCCAATTCGCCGGATATTTTCCGTTCGATCTTCCGGGGCGAAGCCAAGATTTTTATTTAATCCCTGCCGAATATTGTCGCCGTCCAATACATAGGATCGAATCCTCTGGGCGTAAAGTTTCCGTTCCACTGCAGTCGCCAGTGTTGATTTTCCCGCTCCTGATAAGCCGGTAAACCATAGGACACAGCTCCTGTGACAATTTAACGCATGACGATCGCTTATATTTAATGATGTTTTATGCCATACCGTATTCGAAGCATCAGGTTGCATCAGAGTACCCCTCCCATTTCATACAAGCAGAATTCCGTAGACTTCCTCTGTAAGCAAAAGACTGCCCTTGCCCAATATTTGTTCCTAACACAATATGAGCGGGAATAAGTTCCGGCTTGGGTTAACGTTAAGGAGGTTCAAACTTTTTTTGACGTTTATGCTTGTTTGGAAGGGAAAATCTGTTAAACGACTCGTTAGTTGCTTTAAATTAGGGTATAATTTACATGTTGTGCAAATCCATCGAAATTTACATGTTTTGCTGAAACCTTTTTGTCGCAATACCGTAAACAATGTTAGTCGATGGATAATGCCTATAGTAATTCAATCGTAGATGCAAGAGATTACCCATGTTGAAAGGGAGGCGCCCGTTGAAATGACGATTTCTCTAGTAAAAGGACAGAAGATCGATTTGACGAAGGGTAACGCCGGGCTCAGCAAAATCGTTGTTGGCCTTGGATGGAATCCGGTTGAGAAGAAGAGCTTCTTCGGCTCCAAGAAAGTGGATATTGACTGTGATGCTTCCGCGCTGCTGCTCGATGAGAACGGAAAGCTGCAAGGTAAGAATCTTGTTTGCTTCCATAACCTGAAGAGCCCTGACGGTTCAGTCGTTCATTCCGGCGACAACCGCACAGGTGAAGGTGATGGCGATGATGAGCAAATTCACGTTGACCTAGGCCGTATTCCTGCGAATATTCACAAAATATTGATGGTTGTTAATATTTACGATTGCGTTAACCGTAAGCAGGATTTCGGAATGATCTCCTCTGCGTATATCCGCGTGCTGAACGATACCAACCAACAGGAATTGATCCGGTTTAACCTGACGGATAACTATGCCGGCAAGACGGCTCTTGTTGTCGGCGAAATTTATCGCCACAGCGGAGAATGGAAGTTTAACGCAATTGGCGAAGGAACAAATGCGCCGCACGTTGATATATTGGCACGCAGTTACCAATAATAAATGACGGTTAAACCAAATAAACTAAAATGAGAAGAGGTCTTCACAATGTCGATAAGCTTATCTAAAGGACAAAAAATTGATCTTACGAAAACAAACCCGGGATTGACGAAGGTAGTAGTTGGACTAGGTTGGGATACGAACAAGTATGATGGGGGCAAAGATTTCGATTTAGACGCTTCTATATTCTGTCTTAATGCAGCAGGCAAAGCAGGTTCGGAGAAGGACTTCATTTTTTACAACAACACCAAGAATGCTAATGGTTCCGTCGTACATACTGGCGACAACTTGACTGGCGAAGGTGACGGAGATGACGAGCAAGTAAAAGTAAACCTTACTGCGGTACCTCCGGAAGTGGAGAAAATCGCATTCTGTATCACGATCCACGAAGCTGCGGAGAGAAGCCAGAACTTCGGCCAAGTGACCAATGCTTTCGTTCGTGTCGTGAATGAAGACTCGGGCGCTGAGATTATCCGTTATGACCTTGGAGAAGATTTCTCCGTTGAAACGGCTGTAGTCGTTGGTGAATTGTATCGTCACGGCGGGGAATGGAAATTCAACGCTGTAGGCAGCGGATATAAAGAAGGCCTTACAGGGTTGGTTAAAGACTATGGTTTGATGTAAATTAATTCCCGTTACTTTAGGGGCCGCTTTTCATTCGGATTGCGGTCCTTTCCAATTAAAGGAGGCAGTTCCCATGGCTGTTAATTTATCTAAAGGCCAAAAAGTCGATTTAACGAAATCCAACCCGGGGCTGGTAAAAGTAAAAGTAGGCTTAGGCTGGGATACGAACAAATACGATGGCGGAAGCTCATTTGACCTCGATGCTACGGCTTTCTGCTTGAATGCTTCGGGTAAGGTTAACTCCGAACGCGATTTTATTTTCTACAACAATCCGAAGAATAGCAACGGATCTATTCAATCTTCCGGCGACAATCAAACCGGCGAAGGCGCAGGAGATGACGAGACGATTGCTATAGATTTAAGTCAGGTTCCCGCAGATACACAGAAAATCGCTTTCTGTATCACTATTCATGATGCCGGGGCCCGGAATCAGAACTTCGGACAGGTCGCTAACGCTTTCGTCCGTATTCTGAAGGATGGCACCAACGAAGAGCTTATTCGTTATGATCTTGGGGAAGACTTCTCAGTGGAAACAGCTGTTGTTGTCGGTGAACTCTACCGCCATAACGGGGAATGGAAATTCAGCGCGGTCGGCAGCGGCTACAGAGATGGATTAAGCGGACTATGCCGTGACTTCGGCGTACAAGTATAGGAGGATCTCAGATGACCATCAGCCTATCTAAGGGTCAAAGAATCGATCTAACTAAAACCAACCCAGGACTTACACATGCCATTATCGGACTCGGATGGGATACCAATAAATATACAGGCGGAGAAGCATTTGATTTAGATGCATCCGCCTTCCTGCTTCGAGAGAATGGAAAAGCAAGCGGAATTGAGGATTTCGTGTTCTACAACAATCTCTCCGTCTATTCCGGAGCCGTTGCCCACAGCGGTGACAACCGCGACGGGCTGGGAGATGGCGACGATGAACGGATTAAGATCGTATTCGCTAAGATTCCAGATTCCATCCATCGTATTGGTATTACCGTAACCATTCATGAAGCGCAGAAGCGCAACCAGAATTTCGGACAGGTTTCCAATGCGTTCGTTCGATTGGTGGACGAGCAAACGGGAAGCGAAATTCTTCGGTACGATTTAGGAGAGGATTTCTCCGTTGAAACAGCTGTTGTCGTTTGCGAGCTCTATCGCCATGGTGCAGATTGGAAGTTCCAAGCGGTTGGCTCCGGCTTTACCGGCGGGTTATCTGCGCTGGCAAACAACTATGGCCTCGATGCCAAGTAATTCCATGTGGAGGGCTTGAAGCCATGTCTCTGTCCATTATAAAAGGTCAAAAAACGGATATAACCAAGAATAACCCTTCACTCAGTCGGATTATCGTAGGAATGGGCTGGAGCTCATCGGCTGGTGTTGATTTGGACTTATCCGCATTCGTTCTTCGGAGCAATGGCAAGGTTGGCACAGATCAGGATTTGATTTATTATTCGAATCCGTCGGGTGCTAATGAAGGTATTAAGATTTTGACAACAGATAAGAAATCCTATGGCAACCAAGCAGACCAAGAGCAAGTCCTTGTTACTCTAAGTAATATTCCTACGGAGGTTGTTCGGGTTCCCATAGCGCTAACGATCTACGAGGGCGATGCTCGCAAGCAGAACTTCTCTCTTGTAAAGGACGCATATATCCGAGTCATGGATGAGGTGTCCGGGAGCGAAATGTTTCGATATGAACTTGGAAATAACTTTCCTGTCGAGACGGCGATTGTCGTAGGGGAATTATATAGATATAACACCGATTGGAAGTTTAACGCCATCGGCTCAGGCTATTCAGGAGGCTTGTCTGCTCTGTGCAATAGCTTCGGGATTGATGTGGACGAGCCCCAGGCGCCATCATCGCCGGCTTCCACAGCAGGACCGGCTATTACTGGACAAGCTCCCCCGAAGCCTCCGATCGCACCGCCAGCTGCGGCTCAAACAGCTCCAGTTACGCCGCCGTCTGCGCCGCCTTCATCGATCCGATTAGACAAAATTGAGCTGCGCAAAAAAGGAGAGGTCATCAACCTCGAGAAAAAAGCGGGTTCTTTGGGGGAAATTCTGGTTAACCTAAACTGGAATCGCAAGAAAACCGGAGGAGGACTCTTCCGGGCCGCTTCGGGAATTGATTTGGACTTGGGCTGTCTATATGAGTTGAAGGACGGCACCAAGGGCGGCGTTCAAGCTTTGGGTAATGCCTTCGGCGATCTCAATCGCCCGCCTTATGTTTCGTTGGACGGTGATGATCGTACCGGCGCGCTGGCTGGAGGCGAGAATCTGCGGATTAATGGCTCAAAGGTGACGGAGATTGAGAGAGTTGTCATCTTTGCTTTTATTTATGAAGGGGCAACAAATTGGACACAAGCGGATGGAATCGTTACGATTAAGCAATCCGGCGGTCCCGATATCGAAGTCCGAATGGACGAGTATAACAACAGCAAGGGATTATGTGCTGTTGCAATGATCAAAAACGTGAACAATCAAACGTTCAGTATCGAGAGATTGGTTCAATTTTTCGATGATCAACAGCAATTGGACAAGGCCTATAATTGGGGTCTTCGTTGGTCCAAAGGCAGGAAGTAAGATTATTTAAGTACACAAGCAAGTGCGAACACAAATTGGCAATAGTCCAGCAGGAGGACGAAGATGATGGAGATTTTTAGTAATTTTATTGAAACTTTCTCGGGTTTTTTCGATTGGGAGCATATTGGACAAGTATTGTCCGAACCTACAACGTGGGGTATCATCGGGACATTAGTTCTGCTTGAAGGCCTGCTGTCAGCGGATAACGCCTTGGTGTTAGCTGTTATGGTCAAGCATCTTCCGAAGGAACAGCAGAAGAAAGCTTTGTTCTACGGCTTGCTAGGTGCCTATGTATTCCGGTTTATCGCAATCGGCATAGGGGTATACTTGGTTCAATTCACATGGCTCAAGATTCTTGGAGCGCTCTACTTGCTCTGGATCGCGCTTAGTAATTTGTACCATTTGGAATTCAAGGCTGTGCGTATTGGCGGCGTTCCTCTTATCCCTTATCCCACTCGCAAGATGGTGGATGAAGAGGGTGAAGTTGTTAACAAGGGTCAAGGCTTCTGGCGTACAGTGCTAGCGGTCGAGTTGATGGATATTGCCTTTAGTATCGATAGCGTACTCGCAGCATTCGGTGTCAGCGAAGAGGTATGGGTATTGTTCCTTGGCGGTATTCTCGGCGTATTGATGATGCGAGGCGTCGCTCAAGTTTTCTTGAGGTTAATTGATAAGTTTCCGGAATTGGAGAGGGCAGCATTCTATCTCATTATCTTGATTTCGGCGAAGATGATGGCAGCAGCGTTCCATTATCATGTGTCTCACGCGGCCTTCTTTGCGTTAATTATTGTCATATTCGGAGTTACATTGTTGTTTGGTTCCTTAAAGAGAAAACGTGAAAAGTTAGCTTCTTAGGATTCAACACTTCATAATCACGGCGATATCCCTCATGCTTAAGTGGGGGATATTTTTTAACAAGTCAGTTTATTTGCTATTACCACTAGGAGATGATGTCAGTGAGATATTTTGACTATCTGACCCCGGAACAGGAAAGTGATATTTTTCATTACCTCCCTGCGGAGTTCAGCAATCGCGATGATAAAGAATTACTGGCGTATGCGATTGGTGCTGCGCTCTATATGCCTGCAATTAGATCAACAATAGCGGAAGACATTGTGAATCAGAAAATCCGCGGGCTCGTTTCTATTGTTATCGACTTAGAGGATGCAGTAGGGGACAACCAAGTTCACTTTGCGGAACAAACCTTGTGCGAAACGATGTACAAGCTTCAAGCTTCTATCGAAAATGGAAGGCTGCATTACAATTCGCTGCCTTTGATTTTCATTCGTGTCCGTTCCGCCGAACAATTCTCCAAGCTGCTTGTCGTGTTATCTGAACAGCTTCCTTTAATTACAGGTTTTGCTTTTCCTAAGTTCACGGCTGCCTCCGGTGAAGCTTACTTCCATATCCTTGATAATTATAATCAAGGGAAGCCGACTAATGCTCCTATTCTATACGGTATGCCAATCTTAGAGACTACTGACGTCATTTACCGCGAAAGCCGACTTTCCGCCCTCATGGACATTCAAGCTTTATTGACTGACTACAAGAAATACGTACTTAACGTGCGTATTGGAGCGACTGACTTTTCTAGTATATTCGGCTTAAGACGGAATCCCGACATGACGATTTATGATATCGGGGTGATTCGGGATTGCGTGACGGACATTATCAATATTTTCGGTAGAGCTGACAATAGCTTTGTGATCTCCGGACCCGTATGGGAGTATTTCAAAAGTGATCGGGTGCTGAAGCCACAGCTAAGGGAAACTCCATTTGAAGAGATGATGGGCCAGGATGGGCTTCGGCTGCGCATGTCCTATATTGATCGATATGTAGACGGCTTGATTCGGGAGGTTGCTTACGACAAGGAGAATGGCATCATTGGCAAGACCATCATTCATCCCACCCACCTTCAGCCAGTGCAATCCTTATATGTTGTCACCCATGAGGAATATATCGATGCGCTAAGCATTATTTCTAACAATCAAGGCGATCATGGTGTTATGAAAAGCCAATACGAGAACAAGATGAACGAGATCAAACCGCATCTAAACTGGTCGAACCGTATTATGAACAGATCAAAGATCTTTGGGGTGTTACATGAAAAGCATAACTTCACCAGCCTTCTCGCAGTCAAGCAACCCGCAGAAGCGTTTGTATAAAATTATTGATAGTTTACAGGTTGAGGTTAGTGTAACTTCAAATCCTTACCGATTAGAGTTAGATCACCTTTTTCAGATGGCCGCTAGAATGAATAAAAAGCGCGGTTTTCTGTTCGTCAGCAAGCTGCTCGGGAAGCATATTCCGGTACAAGCTGCGCTTTCACTCTCATCGGGTGCGGTGCTGGGGTGTTTATACGAGTCGTGGATATTCGATAAACCAACCACCGTTCCTGCAGATGAATTACAGATCGCTATTGCGAATACTGAAAAGGCAAATGCGCTTTATAAGCGTTTGATGGATTCGAAAATCAAAGTGGATGAGCCGACATTGTTTATTGGTTTCGCGGAAACGGCTACTGCCCTTGGTCATAGCATGTTCGATGCATTCGAGGGAAATGTGGCCTACTTGCACACGACCCGGGAGCAAATTGATTATCTAGATTCTCTTATTAACTTCGAGGAAGAGCATTCCCACGCTGTTTCTCATCGCTGCTATGCTGGGAATCCAGGGATTTTCACCAATGCTTCAAGAGTAGTATTGGTTGATGATGAGATCACAACAGGGAATACCTCGCTTAACATAATTAAGGAACTTCATAAGAGATTTGGCCACCGTGATTTTGTGGTGGCTAGTCTGCTGGATTGGCGATCGGCCGCGGATCGCGAACGTTTTGCAGCGCTTGAGTCGGAGCTGGGGATCCGTATCCGATGCCTTTCTCTTCTGGAGGGGACAATTTCAGTTGAGGGAAGTCCGCTTACTGAGAATATGGAGCAGACAGCGCCCATTGTAGAGGGAGAGACGGAGTACCGCAAACATTCAATCTCCCCGTATTTCGAGCATACGGAGTCCGCAACACAAGATGTATCTGGACCGATATCTGAGCATATTGTACCCTATCTTAAGCTTACCGGCCGTTTTGGAATTAACGATGCCCAGAATAAAGCACTTCAGCGGGAAATCGTACAGGCTGCTGAGTATATGACATCCCAAAGAATGGGCAAGAGGACGCTTTGTATGGGAACGGGGGAATTTATGTATATCCCTATGCGTATAGCTAGTCTGATGGGTGATGGAGTTTTCTATCAGTCGACAACGAGAAGTCCCATCTACCCGTCCAATCGCGATGAGTATGCGGTCACCTCCGCTTATCGTTTCGACTCCTCTGAGGATGCGAATGTTGATAATTTTATGTACAACCTCACACCAGGGCAGTACGACGAAATATTTGTTTTCATAGAGCGTGAGCTTGAACCGCAGAAGAGAGAGTCCTTTGAACGCGTTTTGCGTAAAATAGGTATCCCGCTTGTGCATCTCGTTTATTTCAGTGAGTAAATCATCCGGAGGAGAACCCAATGAGCGCCTTGCGATTTGATCATCATATAGCTCCCCCTTCTATAAAGGGCAGCTATAAGCCCGAGGATGTTGTTTTTCTATTAAAGGATATTAGCGCTATTCCATTGGAGCGGGGTACAGAGGACCGGGAGGAAGCGATTCAATCCGGAACCCATTACTCGGAGATGCTGCCGGTAGAATATCGACCTTCAGAAGCCTATATTGATTTATTCCACAAGACCTTGGCCCTTTCAGCCCCCAAAGTTGCGGAAGCGGTGGCAGTCGTCTCTGAACAGATTGTAAGCAAAAGAGGGACATCCCTTGTCCTAGTTTCGTTAGCGAGAGCAGGCACCCCAATCGGTGTACTCATCAAAAGATATATTAAAGCCTATTACCACAGAGACCTGAATCATTACAGCATCTCCATTATTAGAGGCAAAGGAATCGATGAGAACGCCCTTAAATATATTTTAATTAATCACCCGGGAGAAGATGTCCAATTTATCGATGGGTGGACGGGTAAAGGGGCGATACGAAAGGTGCTTATTCAGGCCTGCGAGAAGTTTAATCGTGAATACGGAGTTCGATTGAACGACGACCTCGCTGTATTGGCTGACCCGGGAAGCTGCTCCGCGACTTTCGGTACCCGCGATGATTTTCTTATCCCCAGCGCTTGTCTGAATTCTACGGTCTCGGGATTGATAAGCCGAACTGTGCTGCGTGACGATCTAATCGGCCCTGAAGACTTTCATGGTGCTAAGTATTATGCGGAGTGGGAGAAGGACGATCTATCGAATGTATATGTGGATACGATTGAACAACATTTCGATGCGGCAAGACCGGATGCTTTAATAGCTGCAATACAATTGCTTGAGCAACAGGGAGATCCACTCACGTGGAGAGGCGAACAGGATATCCGGAGAATCCAGCAGGATTACGGGATTTCAGATATTAACCTCATTAAACCTGGCGTTGGGGAGACAACACGAGTGTTGCTGCGGAGAGTCCCGTGGAAAATACTCGTTAACGACATTAACAACCCGAATCTCGTTCCAATTCTTCTACTTGCCAATGAACGTGAAGTACCTATTGAGGTTTATCCGGATATGACCTATTCATGCTGCGGAATCATTAAACCGCTAAGGGAGGAATAAGCTTTGATCTTTGCCTGTGATTTGGATCAGACACTCATCTACTCCCGTAATTCTATGGGGCTCATTGATGCGGATGAACTCGTACCTGTCGAGACTTACAAAGGAGATTATTTGTCGTTCATGACACGAACGGCTTACCATAAGCTTCAACGGATAAGCAAGCAGGTTCATTTTGTGCCTACGACAACTAGAATTTATGAACAGTTTGAGCGTGTTTTCGGATTGAGGGAGGGCATTGAATCGCGTTACGCAATCGTAAGTAACGGAGGAAGAGTGCTCGTTAACGGGCAATCGGATTTGAGTTGGGAAAATCAAGTAAAGCGTATTACCCTTAAAGAGTGCGCTCCTGCCGTTGAAATTAAGGAATTGTTCGATAGAATGGTATCGGGAGACGGTTTGATCATGAAGGAAAGCTACTGTGATGAGTTGTTCTACTCCATAATCATTAACCGTGAATTACTGCCGCAAGGTATGATGACTGAGTTTGAGGTGCTCCTGCAGGGCTTTGGATGGAACTCTTCACTGCAAGGCCGCAAAATTTATCTTGTTCCCAAAACGCTTAGCAAAGGCTTAGCCGTTCAATACGTGAAAGAGCTCTCGAATGAAGGCTGCGTATTTGCTGCTGGTGATAGCTTACTGGATGAGAGTATGCTCGTTATTGCCGAGGAAGCTGTGGCTCCGAAACATGGTGAACTTTATCGGAAATATGGGACACATGATCATATCCGATTTACAGAGCGGTCCGGGATTCGGGCATGCGATGAGATTCTTGATGTGTTGATGAACAGAATGGAGGTCAGAAACGCGCAATGACGAATATTTACTTCAATCGCTGGTTCTCAGTGTCCTACCATTATATGAACATGATTCGTGATAATCCAGATGGAGAGCTTTTCAAGTTTTTCGGTACCCATCCGGACCCGAACCATTTATCCTTGCAGGCTTGTGATTATTCTGAGCAGGAGCCTGTTCTGCATGGAACCGAGTATGTCGATTATGCCGTTGATTTCTGTCGCCGCCATGACATCGATATCTTTATTCCTCGGCTCAAGATGCTCGAGATTGCTAAGGAAATACATCGGTTCGATGCGATCGGTACGAAGGTTATGGTATGCCGCGATATAGAATTGTTGGAAAGCATGCTGGAAAAGGATAAATTCTATGAAACGCTTGAGGATACCGGAGTTGTTGAGATTCCCGATTATCATGTCGTCGAGACGGTTGACCAATTCAAAGCGGCTTATGAAAGTCTTGTTCACAGCGGCCACAAGGTTTGCTTCAAGCCGACCAATTCTGAAGGCGGAATGGGCTTTAGGATTATCGATAACAACATGGATGCATTGGCCAATTTATATGGCTGGGTTAGCTTATCCGTTCCTTACGAGCAAGTGCTAAGCACCTTGTCCACGGTAGAGAAGTTTCCTAAGCTGATGGTTATGGAGCTGCTCGAGGAAGATGAGATAAGTATCGACTGTCTGGCTGATTCGCAGGGAAAGCTTATCGTAGCTGTACCTAGAAGGAAGGCGTCAGGTAGAATTTATCTGCTGGAAGAAAAGCCTGAACTCATGGAGATTGCAGGCAGAGTCGCTGGAAAATGTAGAATTCCCTATGTATTTAACATTCAAGTGAAGTACAACAAAGGCATACCTAAGCTTCTGGAAATTAATCCGAGAATGTCCGGGGGGCTGTTCATCACTTGTCTAAGCGGGGTGAACATGCCTTATCTTGCCGTCCAAACGATTATGGGGAGGACGTTTGAACAACCAACTCCTAAATACGGAATTAAGGCAAGTTACCTTGAGCTTCCAATTCTAATGGACGGATAAGGGTAATAAATGGATAAAAAATTGACGAGAGCAAATGAAAACCATACACTTATATCAACAATGTTAGGGACAGGAGGTAGAGGCAACTTGCTTCGTTCGAAATGGGGGGCAGCCTCCGTAATCATTGGTTATGTCGCTGGTCTTATATCGGTCAGTTTTTTACCTGATGCAGTTGCCTTGGTCTTCCCTATATTAGGGACGATGTTAGGTTCGACAATTCGCCAGGCTGAGCTCAAAGTAGCTCGACTTGCTGCGGAGAGAGATGCGGCACTTGCTCAATCTACAAGCGCACAATCTCAGAGCTTAAGTAACCAAACTACACAAGCTATACAGAATCAAGGTCAGCAGCGGACAGTCAATCAAGCGACTAGCAGCAGCGCTGCATCCAGCTCGAATAAAGCGCCTGACGAACAGACTCCTGATCTAGGTCCGGAATGGATTTCAATTCTAGAATATATCGGAACCATTGAGGATATGGTTCTGCTGGAAGGGGAGAAGAACAATCTTGATAATGAGATTGTTCAACGAACGCTCTCTTTGCTCGTAAGGCTCAATCGTATCATACCGCAGCTAGTCGTGTTTAATAACGGAGATATTAACCACAAAATTCAACGGCTGGTTCTGAAGGATTTAAATGGAGCGATTAATCCATTTATTAACTTAAGCGGAGAAGCGAAACGGCAGAATCGTAGAATCTTGTTGAATAGCTTAAAGGATATAGACAATCAGATTTCCACATATACAAGCTTTATCGAACAGAAAGACCTAATGGAATTGAAAAACAAAGCCGAGCTAATTCACCAACGTTACGGATTAAGAAATTAAATCTATGAGGAGGTACTACAAATGAGTATGCAAGCTATTATGCTCAAGGAAGCGGATACGGTTAAGGTTCAACAGGAAGCGCAATCAACGATCCAACGTATTGCATCAACAGATGCCACGCAATTGGATTCCCTGATGGATGAGATCGGAAGAATGGGTCAGAAGACGATGGAGAAGGCCGGACATAATCTGACCTTGCTAGAGCGCCCGCTGAATGATCTCCTCGGCGGCAAACGATCGGAAATCGCGGGTAACATCATGAAGCTCCGCGGTGAAGTGGACGATCTGAATCGTAGTAAGGACCTGTCTCTTATGCAGAAGATTCTGCGTAAAACTCCGATGAAGAACTACATCATGAAATATCAGTCCGTTAGAACGAATGTACAAGCCATTATCTCCGCTCTGCGTAACGGTAAAGACAATTTGGAAGAAAATATTGTGCATATGCGCAATTTGAAACAAATGTGTTTGCAGGAAATGTACAATGTCCAGCAGCGGATTGAGCTTGGTAATCAACTCAGAGTATTGTTCGAACAAGAAATTGCCAAACCGGAAAATGAGTTGCGTAAAATTCAACTAGAGCGCGGCTTGCGCAAGGTTGTTACCCGGATCCAGGCATTAACTGAGATGATCATGCTTTACCAGCAAGCGATTGCCGGTTCCGATATTATTAATGACAATAATGATAAGCTCATCGATTCGGTTGATGCGACAATCGACAAAACCCAGCATCTAATAACTGTATCAGCGATGATTGCTACCGCGTTAGACGATCAGATGAAGGTCATCGAAGCCGTTAATGCAACCAACGATATGCTCGGCAAGCAGTTCGCGGAGAATGCTCGTCTACTGAATGAGACAACGGAGAAAACCTCCCAAGCGATGACGAAATCCTCTATGTCTATGGAGCAAATCACTCAAGCGATGAACGACCTTACTTCCGCGATCACTCGCTGTGAGGAATCTAACCGCACGATCATTAATTCCGCTACAGAACAAACCGCACGTATGTCGGAAATTAACAAACAGCTCGGTCAACGCCTGGGCTTGCAAGCGGGCTCGAATACAACAACACAGCCCGTCATTCAACAATCGGCGGTTACAAGCTTACTAGATTAATACGATTTGTTTGAATTAATAGCTCCTTCGGGAGCTTTTTTTGTGCGTGCGCTCTTGGGCAATCTAAAATCCCTGATGAATGGATGAGCGAGGGGGATATCGGCATAGGGCACGGGAGGGGGACGTGCTAAGGGATGATTATGTCATATTTCCTTTTAGGGGCGGATAGATTATTAACATGGTTGATATCTGCTCCGATAGAGAGGGTGATCAAGCATGGTATCAAGCTGGATTATTGGGCTCGGAATCCTTGTTCTGATTGTCGTAGCGAGCAATGAAAAGGCACAATCTATCATCGAATTATTACAAGAGTAAAAGAAGAGAAGTAGATATCCAAATGCCTCCTGATTTGATACTATACTTGTATGCGGCATAGAGAATCGGGAGGAGAAGCCAGTTGGATTTTACTTATGAAATCTTAGACCCCGACACAATTAACGTACGCCTGAATTATGGGGGAGAATGGTTCGAGTTTAATCTCTTTTATAAAGAAAACCAATGGATTCTGCATCCGTTTGACGCAACGTTGCTGGGCAACCCGGATATGTGTCGCCTTGTGGTGGCGGATTTATTGGCGAACAAGCCTTTTCAGGTCATGTTGGCCAAAGAGAGAATACTGATCTCGACGCTTAGAACTTCCATTGACGTATCTGGAGCTGGGGAAAGAGGTCGAGGTTCCGACCGCAGATACGATGAGGATATAGAAGCTGATACAGAAGACACCGTGGATCAATGGATTAGAAGCCATACTTTTGAAGAAATTGTAAGTCAGGAATTACAATCCATCGAGCAACGCCTGGAGCTCTATAATACGCTGCTCCAGAAGATGTTCTATGAGGATTTAGGTCCTGGAAACGAAGAGTTCGATAAGGTTCAAGAGATCACCCGCATTTATAAGGATGCCTCGAACAGAATGAAGGGATTAATTGACCCGGACAGCTTTCTGCGGGATCTGAATAAGGACAAGAGGCGTTTTTAACACAATAAGATGAGTATTCAAGAAATCTAATTAGTGGAGGATTATCTATGAAGCATGAGGTTCTATATCAAGGAGCATTTGCTCTATTGAAGATTCATCTAGATGCAGGGGAAAGTGTCAAGGCGGAATCGGGCGCGATGGTTTCTATGTCTCCGAATGTCGATCTTAAAGGCACTACGGATGGCGGGATCATGCGGGGATTGGGAAGAATGCTAAGCGGAGAAACGTTCTTTTTTCAAGAGCTGTCAGCTTCTAAAGGCGGAGGAGAGGTACTGCTGGCACCTGCTTCGCTGGGCGATATTCAGTCTGTGGAGCTGGATGGCTCCTATCGATTATTCGTGCAAAAGGACGGCTTTCTAGCAGGTACCAGTGGAATTCAAGTAAATACGAAAATGCAAAATCTAAGTCGGGGGCTCCTTTCTGGAGAAGGCTTCTTTATTATCGAGATAAGTGGGACAGGCACCGTATTCCTATCCTCTTATGGAGCTATTCATGCCATTAACCTTGAGCCGGGCGAAGAGAGAATTATCGATAATGGACACTTGGTTGCATGGCCGGATTATGTGCATTATTCGATCGAAAAAGCTTCAAAGGGTTGGTTCTCCAGTATAACGAGCGGCGAGGCCTTAGTATGCAGGTTTAGAGGTGAGGGCGTTGTCCTCGTTCAGACGCGTAATCCTGCGAGCTTCGGCAGCTGGATCAAGAAATTTATACCGGGTACACGGTAGACCAACAGTGTTGTTATAAGTCAAGGCAGGTATGGTGAAATTGCCAATGGTGTATTTTCTGCGAATTTTCTGAGAATTTCATGCACATGCGCTCTCCTCTGGTATAATAAGAGGAATTGAAGTTTCAGAAATGAGGCGGAAACCCATGGACATGCAGCATACAGTAAATAGGGGAACGCCAGTTATCTCCTATGAGCAGCTCTTTGAGCACTACAAGGATAAAATTTTTAGCTTCGCTTGGAAAATCCTGCGCAGTAAAATGGATAGCGAGGAAGCCGTTCAAGAAACATTCATTAAGCTTTATATGAACTTTGAGCGTCTAGATCCTGCAGGATCTGTATCCTCATTGATCTTCACAACGACCAAGAATATTTGTATAGATATATTGCGTAAAAGAAATACAAAGCTTACGTTAGCCCATCCCATGATGATGCATGAGGGCTGGGAGAACAAAGCTGCCCAATCGGAGCGGCCGGAGGATATACTCATCCTCAAGGAAACCTCTCAATTATTACAGGATGCGATTGCAAAGCTGCCCAAGGCCTATCGCCTTATGGTCTATCAGCGTTATGTGCTGGATATGTCCATGGAGGAGATCGTTGAGGCCAATCGGGTCAAGATGAATACGGTAAAGTCGCGCTTGAAGAGGGGCAGAGATTTACTCAAGAGGAATATGGAAAAGGTTAAAGAAGCCGAGTAGAACCGGGAAAGTATCCGGTAGCTATCGGCTTTTTTGTTTGAAGATACGAATGAATCGCGGAAAAGGATTGAATTTCTTCTTAAAACAAAAGAATCGGGGTAATTGCGATACCGATAGGAAATGCTCCTGCCGGCAAGGTTGCAATAACGGTATTACTTGCCGTGTTAATCACCGATACTGTAGAACTAATAAAATTTGAAACATAGGCAAACAGTAATTCCTCAATTTGAGTTAACTCACCTTCCATCACGTGTTTATCGATGATTTGTCCATCCGAGCCTTTTTCCAAAATGGTAACGGCGATGTCGTTCGCACCCAGTCCGCTTGTAATGACACGAACGCCGAATACGTCCAGGACTGCAAAGACGTTGTCTACCGTAAAAGAAGAGCCAGGGGTTCCGAATGGATTAAGGGAAACGAGTTCGACCACATAAAGTGTTTCACTCGCAAACCCATCTCCTGTCGGATTGATATGGTAGGCTTCGACACCAGCAATCGCAGGCATACGTCCCGTATTAAAAAGACGGATGGTTAACTGAGTCGTTCGCGGTGCGTCCCTGTTATCAATCGGTCCAGTATCGAAAACAGCCAAAAAAATACCTCCCCTATCAAGTCAATTCACATACCGCAATATATGACTGTAGGGAAGATTCGTACGGGATACTGTCTGAACAGTAGGTACAGTTGCCCTGGCCCCTTTTTCAGTAAGTTGACCAGAAAATGCTTTTGATGCTCTTATGAATTCTAGTTTCGCCCCGGCAAATCCGAAAGTGAACGAAGCCGTTCTTTCCTTCCGGGCAACTGGGACAGGAAGACGCGCAAGTCGGGAAAATCGTCCAGGTTCAAGGAGTAGTAAACCCATTGCCCGCGTTTGTTTTCACGAACTAAGCCCGCGCTTTTCAGCCTGCGGAGATGCTGACTTGCGTTCGGTTGACTCGTACCCAATAATTCAACGATATCGCCGACGCATAGCTCCCGCTCCTGAAGAAGCCCAAGTATGGCCAATCTCGTCCGATCACCGAGCAGCTTAAGTAATTCCGCCATTTCGCCTAGCTTATCGCTCATCATCTCCGCCTCTTATCCTCGATTATTAGCGAATCAGTCAATATATAAATCTCTATATAATTATACAGTTATTTATAACATAAAATGCTAACGGGATAAAGTATACTTGCTCAGGTGGCCTTCAACTTGGTGAAAAATCCGGTGATTGCCATTTCGGCCGCGCCCATCATAGCGGATCGCTCGCCAAGTTCCGCGAATAGAAGCTGAACCTTACGCAGATGAAACCCGAGCGCACGTTGCACGACGGTTTGTCGCAGGATGCCTTCCAGCCACGGCTGCGCTTGGCTCATGCGATTGCCGATGACCACGGCATCCGGGTTAAACACATTGACAATATTGGCGATCCCGATGCCCAAATATTCACCGATGCCCGAGAACAGTGCAAGCACATCTTCCCGCCCAGCGCTAGCGGCGGCTAGCAAGCTTTCTAAGTCATCATATCCAAGTACGGCGGCTTGATCTAGTAGAGCTTGCTCGGAAGCGTACATTTCCCAACAGCCGCGGTTGCCGCAGCTGCAGCTTTTGCCGTGTGCTTCAACCGAAAGATGACCCATCTCCCCGGAAAATCCGGATGCGCCTTTGTAGAGTGCTTTCTGAAGAATTAAACCCGTACCGATCCCGATCCCCACACTAACATAGACTAGATTGTTAATGTTTCGGCCGGCTCCGTATTTTTGCTCGCCGAGCGCTCCCATGTTAGCTTCGTTATCAATGGTAATGGGCAATGAGAACCGCTCCGTTAACAGACGCTGCAGTGGAACGTCCCGCCACTTGAGATTGGGTGCAAACAAGATGGCTCCGTTATCGTCGACAAGACCTGGTACTCCAACTCCAATTCCGATAATTCCGTAAGGGCTGGCAGGAGCTTCGCTCCGAAGTGCTTCTATGCAAACGCAAAGCTGCTCGATGACTGCTTCAGGCTCTGTGCGGTGGAGGGAGGAGGTTCGTTCCGCAACGGTCATTCCGCGCAAGTCGGTTAATACTCCGCGGATATAATTAACGCCTAGGTCAATGCCGATGGCGTAACCAGACGTGGCTATGAACTCAAGCATGACCGGCTTACGACCGCCGCTTGATTCACCCCGACCGATTTCTTTAACAAGAGAATTGTCGATTAAATCCTGAACAAGGCTAGATACGGTAGCTTTGTTCAGACCGGAACGCTCTGATATTTGCGCACGGGATAGTGGAGCGCCGCGCAAAATAAACTCCATAACAATAGCTGTGTTTATTCTTTTAATCAGTGCCTGATCGCCTGTGGGTATAGTCATA
This sequence comes from Cohnella sp., assembly GCF_041640265.1. Classification (GTDB taxonomy): domain Bacteria; phylum Bacillota; class Bacilli; order Paenibacillales; family Paenibacillaceae; genus Cohnella. The sequence continues at coordinate 97,024 of NZ_JBEQAP010000001.1, read as the reverse complement.
TGAGCCTAATGACTCCTTATTGTTTAGTTGCATTAATCATACCATAGAAGATTGTTATAAACTTAGTTTAACGGATAGACAAACTAAGTTTAGGCATGATATGCTGGTGGCAGATAAGAAAATAAGACCGCTTACAAGGAGGAAATACTAAATGAACAAATTTACTAATGTTCCAAAGATTCAATACGAAGGACGCTCTTCAAAAAATCCTTTCGCGTTTAAGCATTACAATCCGCAGGAGATTGTGCTCGGGAAATCGATGGAAGAGCATCTCCGGTTCGCAGTTGCCTATTGGCATACCTTTAATGCAAGCGGTGCAGATCCATTCGGCGCTGGCACGGCAGTTCGCAGCTGGGATTCACTGTCCCCGCTCGATAAAGCCAAAGCACGCGTAGAAGCGAACTTTGAGCTGCTTGAGAAGCTTAATGTTCCTTTCTACGCTTTCCATGATGCGGATATCGCACCGGAAGGCGCTACATTAGCCGAGACGAACAAGAATCTTGATGTGATCGTCTCGATGTTGAAGGATTACCAGAAATCAACAGGCAAAAAGCTGCTTTGGAACACGGTTAACCTATTTACTAATCCGCGTTATGTGCACGGTGCAAGCACGACTAACAATGCGGAAGTATTCGCTTATGCGGCTGCAACCTTGAAAAAGGGCTTGGAGGTCGGCAAAGAGCTCGGCGCTGAGAACTATGTATTCTGGGGCGGTCGCGAAGGTTATGAATCCCTGCTGAATACCGATTTGAAGCTAGAGCTCGACAATCTGGCGCGTTTCCTGCACATGGCTGTTGATTACGCGAAGGAAATCGGTTTCGATGCGCAATTCCTTATTGAGCCTAAACCGAAGGAGCCGTCCAAGCATCAATACGATTTCGATGCGGCTACTGCGATCGCTTTCCTGCAGAGCTATGACTTGAAGAATTACTTCAAGCTCAACATCGAAGCCAACCATGCAACACTTGCAGGGCATACGTTTGAGCATGAGCTTCGCACGGCACGCATTAACGGAATGCTCGGCTCCATTGATGCGAACCAAGGCGATTTGCTGCTGGGCTGGGATACGGATGAATTCCCTACAGACCTCGTTTCGACAACGCTGGCGATGTTCGAGATTCTTAATAATGAAGGCGGCATTGGCCGCGGCGGCGTGAACTTCGATGCGAAGGTTCGCCGTTCCTCCTTCGAGGACGAGGATTTGTTCTTCGCCCATATTGCGGGCATGGACACATATGCTCGCGGTTTAAAAGCAGCAGCCAAGCTAATCGAAGATCGTGTGCTTGATAATATTGTTGATAACCGTTACCGGAGCTTCAAGGAAGGTATCGGCGCAGAGATTGTATCTGGCAAAGCGACATTGAAAAGCTTGGAGGCTTATGTTCTTCAAGCGAAGCCGATCCGTAACGAGTCCGCCCGTCTGGAGCAAATTAAAGCGACTTTGAATGATGTGATCTTCGGCGTATGAAATATGTAATCGGTGTAGATTTGGGTACGAGTGCGGTCAAGACGCTGCTCATAGGACAAGATGGGAGCATTAAAGCTGAAGCTACTCGCGAATATCCGTTGTATCATGACAAATCCGGCTGGAGTGAGCAGGAGCCTGAGGATTGGGTGAAGGGCGCAATGAGCGCACTTCAAGAGCTGGCAGCTCAATCGGGAGTCAGCCCACGGGATATTGAAGGCATGAGCTTCTCCGGGCAGATGCACGGGCTTGTCCTCTTAGATGCTCACAATAAGCCTATTCGCAGAGCGATTTTATGGAATGATACGCGTACAACGGGGCAGTGCCGAGAAATTGAACGAACGTTAGGGGATAAGCTGCTAACAGATACTAGAAACCCAGCACTCGAGGGCTTCACATTACCTAAGATACTCTGGGTAAAGCAGAACGAGCCCGATTTGTTCGCGCGTGCAGATAAGTTCCTGCTCCCTAAAGATTATTTGAGACTGCGACTGACAGGTCAGATTCATATGGATCTATCCGATGCTGCAGGAACGCTGATGCTTGATGTGGCCAACAAATGCTGGAGTGAAGAGGTTCTATATGCATTCGGAATCTCGCCTGCCTTCTGTCCTCCGCTAGTCGAGGCCAGCGCATATGTTGGAGATGTATCGCCGGAAGCGGCTCAAGAGGCAGGACTAAGTGAGGCAACCAAGGTTTTCGCCGGAGGAGCAGACAATGCTTGCGGAGCAATTGGAGCTGGGATTCTATCAACAGGTCTTACCTTGTGCAGCATTGGAACCTCAGGCGTTGTCTTAACCTATGAAGCGGACGCTTCCGCTGATTACGAAGGTAAGGTGCACTTCTTCAACCACGGGAAGGAGAATGCATTCTACGCAATGGGAGTAACTTTGGCCGCCGGTTATTCGCTAAGCTGGTTCCGTAATACATTCGCTAAAGGAGAATCCTTTAATGCTTTATTAGAAGGTGTTAGCGATATCTCCCCAGGCGCTGATGGGTTGCTGTTTACTCCCTACCTGGTAGGAGAACGGACCCCTCACGCGGACGCTAAAATTCGCGGCAGCTTCATCGGAATGGATGGAAGCCACACGCGGGCACATTTCGCTCGGGCCGTCATGGAGGGCATCACCTTCTCATTGAATGAGTCCATCGACATGTTCCGCGCAGCCGGTAAAGCAATCGATACAATCGTGTCTATCGGCGGCGGTGCGAAGAATCCGCTTTGGCTGCAAATGCAAGCTGATATATTCCGTGCGAATGTTGTTGCACTTGAGAACGAGCAGGGACCCGGCCTTGGAGCGGCTATGCTGGCTGCTTACGGCAGCGGGTGGTTCCCAAGCTTGGATGCTTGTGCGGAGACTTTCGTGAAGCATGCAGAAGTGTACACTCCGAATGAGGATGCCAGCGAACGATATGAGAAGCTTTTCCGCATTTATCAGCAGGTTTATTCTCGGACGAAGGAGATTAACCATTCTCTGGACGCTTTTCGAAATTAATATTCTCATACAAATCCGGGAAGCCTATGCGGGAAGTTTGTATCTCACTTTGCGAACGGAGAGGATTATAAGATGATTCGTACCGCCCTAATGTTCCAGTTCCCTGACGATGCACAAGCTCGGATTGCTGGAGAGACGCTGGGTGAATTGGGATATGAGCCGCAGCTTCATGAGGGAGGGCGTCTTCACATTCACGTGGAAGATGAAGATTTGACCTCTGCACTAGAGATCGTTCAGTGTTATTCCGGTCAGTTGATGGAGCACGCACCCGCAGAGGCCGTACTTGTAACGGATTATGCTTACGCTATGGATAGCATCCAGATACCAGCGCATACGGTGAATGAGGATTGGGAGGATCAATATCGGGGATCTGCCACATCAGACTTCGATCCTGAGCCGCCTTTCGCAACCGACGATGGCTCTTACGATCATTTTGAAGCTACATAGTATCACTTGTCAGAGAGGCTGCTCCCTAGCGTTCATTTAGGGGCAGCCTGTTACTGCATTGCCGCATTCAAACCTGCCGTATAACCCGTAGAGAATGCGGCGGTGATGTTATAACCCCCCGTATAGCCATGGATATCCAGGATTTCTCCACAGAAGTACAACCCCTCCATGAGTTTGGACTGCATGGTTTTCGGATCAATCTCCTTTAAGTTAATGCCTCCTCCCGTTACGAAGGCATCCTCAATAGATAATGTTCCGTACACTCTAATCGGAAAATGTTTAATTATTTGGGCCAGCGGCAGCCAATCCTGCTTGCGGATATGGTCATAAGTGAGCTGCTCGGACAGCCCTGTTTGCTTTAGAAGAAGGGGGATCATTCTTTCGGGTAAGATAACCTTTAGAATGTTTTTGATCGCTTTTTTGGGCTCGGCTTCAGTGAGCTTTATTGTCTTGTGGTAAACTTCATCGAGGCTATTCTCAGGCATTAAATCGATGGCGACCTCAATATTGCCTACAGCAAATTTCTTCAAAGCTTTTACAACAAATTGACTGCAGCGTAATGCGATCGGACCGGAGATGCCAAAGTGAGTAAATAACATATCTCCCTGGTGCTCGATTATCTTCTTGCCCTTAGGATTCCATACGGAAAGCGCTACATTTCGAAGTGAAAGCCCTTGAAGCTCTTTCGTTTGAATAAAAGGTTCATTGGACGTCAAAGGAACCTCCGTCGGGAAAAGCTCCGTGATGGAGTGTCCAGCCTCTTCTGCCCACGGATAGCCATCTCCGGTCGAGCCTGTCTGAGGCACGGATTTCCCGCCGGAGGCAACGATAACGGCTTTACATTTCAATCGCTCACCGGATTTTAGACGTACCCCGGCAACTTTATTCTGATCATATATAATTTTATCGACAGGTGATTTCAGCTTAATCTCGACCCCTTGTTTAAGCACCTGATTCACAAGTGTATCCACAACGGTTTTAGCTTTGTCCGTAACGGGAAACATCCTTCCATTATCTTCCTCTTTGAGACGGATGCCCAGATTCTCGAAGAAAATCACAATATCTTTATTGCTAAAGTTGGAGAAGGAGCTGTGAAGAAAACGGCCATTCCCTGGAATGTGCTTAATAAGCTCGTCGATTTCCTTATTATTTGTTACATTGCATCTGCCGCCGCCGGATATTCCCAGCTTACGCCCGAGCTTCTCTCCTTTGTCCAGCAGAAGAACGCGCGCTCCATGCTTGCTTGCTGCAATACTGGCCATTAACCCGGCAGAGCCTCCGCCTATTACGATTACATCGTATCCCATATCATAAACTCCTGATTATCGTTTTCTTATGAGTTTAACATTCACATGTGTATTATTGTAACCTAAGTTGAGATGTGTTTTAATTTAGATGATTAAATAATTGGGAAATAGTGTGTAATGCTGACTGTTGTGCGGGGAGTGTAGTAAGTATGTGGAAAGATACGTTGCTGCAAGTTCTTATCGCGTTCCTGCCAGTGTTTATGTTCATGGTGTGGTACTCAAGGTTTGAACGAGGTCGCCACTCGCACATCTTCCTTTGTATCGTCTGCGGTTTATCCATGATCCTTAGTATACAATTTTCGACGATTACCGAGCGGGGGATATTCTTAGATTTCGGCCATATTCCCATTATCATCGGTTCTCTTTACGGTGGGATTCCGGCTGCATCGATTCTTTTAGTTCTATACGGATCATTAAAAATCGTCCAAATATCACATCAATGGGAATATATGTTATTTACATTGTATTTATTTGTTTTTGTCCCTCTATTATTTTCGCGAATTTCGGTTTTTGGGCAAAGCGTCAGATTAGGAGCTAAACTCAAAATCGTAGCTGTACTTTGTTCCGTATTAACCGCATTTCTAGTTTTTACGAACTTGATATATTCATTTGAGATGTCCTTTGCAGAGTTTCTTCGCGATACATTATGTCTTCTCATTGATGGTGCCCTATTCCTCATCGTAACCCTTTTATCCGTTCATTTAATAGAAATGGCCTACGAGAGAATCGAACTGCAGTATCAGCTTCGAGATGTTTCTAAGAAATACCGTCACGAAATGCGAAGACTACAGCAATTTATCGATAATACCCCGTTGATGGTCATATTCAGCGACAATAAAGGCCGTATTACCCATATTAATGAAATGGCGCTAAAGTTCCTGCAGCCCCTTGGCCGCCAGAATGTATTAAATATGGATTTCTCATTGCTCATGCAGAAGATGGATTTGCAGTTCGAGACCAATCCCATACAGCGAGTCATTCAAGGAGAAGAGAGACTGACAGAGATACTGAAGATACATGGCCGAACCTACTATACAATTATTTGCCCCATCAAAGATATCTCTGCTGAGGTTACGGAAGGAGTATTATTCATCGGTCATGACATCTCAGAGCTTCAAAGCTTGAAAGACGAAGTCGGTAAGATGGAACGACTCAGTCTCGTTGGACAAATGGCCGCAAGCATTACTCATGAAATAAGAAATCCTATGGCTGTCATTCGTGGCTTCGTGCAGCTGCTTAACGAACGGAGCCCCCAAGACCAGCAGTCCTACTTCCGAATCGTGCTGGACGAATTAGATCGTACTAATGCAATTATTAACGATTTTCTATCGTTGGCACAAAATCGAATCGTTCCCAAAGAGCCTAGTGATCTTCATGAGATTATCAATAAATTAATACCTTTAATGTGGGCGGATGCGAACATGAGAGGGCAAAGCATTGATTTAAGGCTGTGCAATCATATGGATTTATTGGAAATGAACAGAAAAGAAATTAAGCAGCTTATACTTAATCTGGCTCGAAACGGAATGGAAGCAATGAATGACAAGGGCGTTCTTCGCATTGAGACCATTAATTTCGAGGATACCGTGCAGCTTCGGGTAATTGATAACGGTATCGGGATCCCCCAAGATAAGCTAGTGAATTTATTCGAGCCTTTCTACACGACCAAGATGAATGGTACGGGGCTCGGCTTGCCTTTGTGTCTTAGTATCGTAGAGAGACATAACGGGAAAATTCAAGTGGAATCCACTGTAGGGACCGGAACAACGTTTATTGTCTCTTTCTGTAAGCCGGGTCGTAATTGTTGGTAGGCATAAGAACCTTTGATTAGGTTAAACTACCGAAGATTCAACCAGATAAGGAGGCTGCTTCCATGCCAAGCCTGCAAGGACCGTCGAAATCCGGACGGAAAGACCAAGGTCGAACCAAGAAAGATCGATCACCGTTAACCCCGGGATTTGATAAAAAACTGGACGGCCCTAACCGTCCGTCTACTTGAATTACAGCCATGCGGTGCATATGTTATGTATGAGCAGCTGAATAAGCCTTATGCAAGCATGATGCCTGCTTCGGGGCATGACGATTCGGAGTTAGATCCTTTCGAAATTGATTTTCGATCGGAATTCCGCGACAACCGGGGTCCGCGGGAGCCGTTCGTTAATGCCCATGGGGTCATTATCGGCGATCACGATTACGTCTCAGAAAATTCGCCATTGGAAAAGTGGAGTAAAGATACGGATCCGTCCATCATGGCGGGGGAGCAATGGGTTCATCCGTACAAGGATATCGGATTTCGAACACCTGAAAATCGGGATCTGTTTGAACGCGGAATTGCGCCGACATCGGCTCTATTTATGCACCCCACTCATGCGGTATCCGCTTCGGATGAACCGGGCGAAGATCAATATTTCCCAGTACCGGAAGTGCTGGACGAACCTTAGGGCCTGGGCGATGGGGCCGGTTGCGCTGCGATTTATGCAGTTAATACCGGTTGTAATCGCTCGGGTACTATTTATATTCTACTGGCAGATGAATGACTTGCTTTGACGGAGCTTATTGCGGAGCGTTATAATGGAGTAATAGCGGAATAATCAACCGCCAATTTCTAGATCCGGAAAGCGAGGGCCTCCCTATGTCGATGTCTTTCGAAAGATATATGACGGATATGGTTCAACCGATGCGTGATGACTTGACTCGGTTGGGCATTCAAGAATTAAGAACACCTGAAGATGTAGAAGCAAAGCTGCCAACAGCATCAGGTACTGCATTAGTCGTAATTAATTCCGTATGCGGCTGTGCAGCCGGTCAATGTCGTCCAGGTGTCGCAGAAGCGTTGCATCATGATGTATTGCCGGATCACACGTTTACAGTGTTCGCCGGACAGGACAAGGAAGCAACAGCTAAGGCGCGTGAATATTTCTTGCCTTATCCGCCCTCTTCACCATCTATCGCTTTAATGAAAGATGGAGAGCTTGTCCACTTTATTGAGAGACATCAAATCGAGAACCGCAGTGCAGGCGATATCGCCGCTGATCTGACGGATGCATTTGATCGTTTTTGCCGTTAAATTCAAATCATCCCGGAAGCTTTCGCCTTTCTGGCGGGGCCAACGGGATATTTTTGTTGAGCATAAATTAGGACAGTCGATTGATTAGGAGGGATATGCAAATGGCTTTACAAAAAGAAATCATTGCAAAGCTAGGAGTAGCACCGACGATTAACGTGGATCAGGAGATTGAACGTAGAGTTAATTTTATGAAAGAATATGTTAAACAAGCAGGTGCTACCGGCCTCTTAATTGCGATTAGCGGCGGTGTGGACAGTGCAGTAGCCGTAGGACTGTGCAAGCGTGCGACGGACGAGCTAACTCAAGAAACGGGCAAAGATTACATGACGCTGGGCGTATTCCAGCCCTATGGCGAGCAGGAGGATATTCATCATAGCTATGCAGTGGCTGAAGCATTCCAGCTTAAGCATAAGGTAGAGACGAATATTGCCGAAGCCGTTGACGAGATTGCGCTAGAGACAGAGTACGCTTTCAAAGCAATAGACATTAATCGTCATATTAGCCGCGGGGGTAAAGGAAACGTTAAAGCTCGCACTCGTATGGTTGTCCAATATGCATTGGCGTTTGATCTTAATTTGCTTGTAGTGGGTACTGATCATGCTTCCGAAGCTTTAACGGGGTTTTTCACCAAATGGGGTGACGGCGCTGTGGATATTACTCCGCTGAGCAGCCTGAACAAACGTCAAATTCGGCAGCTTGCGAAACATTTGGGAGTTCCTGCTGAAATTGTAGATAAGGCTCCGACAGCTGGATTGTGGCAAGGGCAAACCGATGAGAGCGAGCTCGGAGTAACTTATGATGACAATAGTGACTACCTTGAAGGTAAAGAAATCGATCCCAAAGCCAAGGAATTACTAGAAAAGTATTATCTGCGTACAGAGCATAAACGACTTCCCATCCCTGGAATTTAACGGAGCAGAATGATTGTTGGAATTGGATTAGATGTCGTCGAGCTGGAGCGGATGGCTAAGTTGCTCGCGGGACCGGGCAAGGATAAATTCGCCTCCAGGGTGCTAACAAAGCAAGAATACATAGGCTGGATGAGCTTGCAGCCGCGCCGGGCATTAGAGTATATAAGCGGCCGGTTCGCGGCCAAAGAAGCCGTTGTGAAGGCGCTGGGCTGCGGGATAGGCGCTATCGTGGGGTTTAAGGACATTGAAGTGCTGCCAGATGAGCGGGGGAAACCCATTTGTACTTTATCGATTGCTTCGCTCAATAGGCTGGGTTGGGAAGGTCAAATCATCAAGCTTCATCTTGCTATCACACATGAACGCTCTCTAGCAGCCGCAACTGCTTTGATTGAGAAATAAGCATGGAAAAAGATCGTGGGGCGTAGTGATGACAACGAATTATTTAACCATCATGATGAAGCATTTCGAGCACATGAACATTGATGTCGCGGCTGCCGCAGAAACTGTGCTCAACACGTCCACCGTCAAGGAGCGTGGGGAAGTATATGACTGTAATCGTTTCCTGTTCATTAAGGATGGTACAGGAATATTGTACATGCAAGACAAAGAGATTCCTTTGGTGAAGGGAATGCTCTGTGTTCTATTGTCTGGAGTGTCTCATCGAATTGCTGTGGAACAGGATGAGGAAATAACGTTGTTATGGTGCCATTTCCGCAGCAGCTACGAGGATCGTGACTTATATAAGACGCTTAAGATGCCCTCAAATATTCTCCTGGTAGACGAGCAAGGGACAGTAGCTCTTTTCGAACGTTTATTTGAGCAGTTAGCACAGGACAATCTAACCTCTAGACTTCGTATTAAAGCAACGATGCTTGAGTTAATTAGCAATTATCTAGACAGTTTGCCTACCGGTGCCCAAGAGGGGGCTCCAACAGAAGATCTGCAGAAAATCGATATGGTATTGCATTATATCGATGAACATCTAGCTGATAATATAACGGTCGAAAACCTGGCGAAGCAAGTTTATTTGCATCCTAATTATTTTATAGTGTTTTTTAAAGGAATTCTGGGGTATTCACCGATTCAATATGTAAATCAACGCCGAATGGAAACCGCTAAGGGTTTGCTGTTAAAGCCGGAATGCAATATATCAACGGTAGCAAGCAGAGTGGGAATGCAGATCTATTATTTCTCTCGAATGTTCAAAGCGCACACGGGCTTGACGCCCAGCCGCTATCGCAAACAGGCGACAACCTTCGCTTCAGCCAGCCAGACATCCGGAGGAGAGGGCAAAAAGAATTGAATCAGATTGAGAACAAGCTTTACTTTAGCACGGAATTGCTGAGGTGGTATCAGAAAGAGCGGCGGGATTTGCCTTGGAGAAGAAGCAGGGATCCCTATCACATCTGGGTATCCGAGATTATGCTGCAGCAGACTCGGGTGGATACAGTAATTCCGTATTTCAATCGCTTTGTTGACCGATTTCCTACCTTAGAGCACCTAGCTATAGCGCCGGAGGAAGAAGTACTCAAGCATTGGGAGGGCTTAGGCTATTATTCCAGGGCGCGTAATCTGCAATCTGCTGTGCGGGAAGTCGTTGAACAATATGGTGGACAAGTTCCTAACCAGAAGAAAAAAGTATCGAGTCTAAAAGGGATCGGGCCTTACACCGCAGGGGCTATTCTGAGCATCGCGTATAATCAGCCGGAGCCGGCTGTCGATGGGAATGTCATGCGTGTTCTCTCACGTTATTTCTGCTTGGAGGATGATATTGCTCGTCCTTCCACTCGAGCGGGGATGGAGATACTCGCTCAAGGCCTTATCCCCGAAGGTGAGGCTGCTGATTTCAATCAAGCTTTAATGGAGCTTGGTGCGATGGTCTGCACGCCCAAATCCCCCTCTTGCCCTAGCTGCCCCGTTATGAAGCTGTGCTTGGGACGAATAGAGGGGCGAGAGAAAGAGCTCCCAGTGAAAACCAAAGCCAAACCGCCCAAGCTAGTATTGCGGGTGGCCGCGCTGGTTGAGGGAACAGGTGTGAATGCGGGAAAAGTGCTTGTCAGACAACGGCCTGAAACGGGATTATTAGCGCGTATGTGGGAGCTCCCTCATGTTGAGGTCCAAGACAAGGCTTCTTGGGAGTTAACGTCATCTGGGGGTAAATCGATAGAGAGCGCATTGGCTGAAGAGGGAATACGGATTCATGCAAATGAGCATATCGGAGATGCCCAGCATGTCTTTACGCATTTAGTGTGGAACATTAAGGTGCTTGCTGCAGTCGCCGAGGGTGAGGGATACGTGGAGGAGCGAACCTCGTATAAGTGGGTCGGACCTGTTGAATTCGAAAACTATGTTTGGCCCAATGTTTTTCGCAAATTGCTAACAGAGTATTTTGTCCGTGAAATGATTTAATGTGAACAATAGCCATGACAGTCCGATTCTATACGGACAAGGTCGTGGTTTTTTTGTTGTCTGGAGTCATTTTTAGCACATAGTTTCCTAACAATCTCCCCCTATTCAAGGCAGCAGTTAGGGAAAATCATAACTTGCAAATATCAATCAAGCACAAGTTTTAACACTTAAGGCTTAATCTTAGGATATGGAATTGCTTAGGTGAGGAGATTGAATATGAAATTAGTTCAGTTCTACAGGGAGCTTTTCCTTGAGGCCGTACAAGAGTTTGAACCAGTATGGAAGGAAGAGGAAAATATATTGTTCGGCTATCGCTGGCATAAAAACACTTATCCATTATTGGAGCAATTTCAGATAAAGGAGGCTGAACCTGATCATCCTGTGCTGATGTACTCATTAGTGCTGCCGGAATCCTATCTTCAGACCACAATTTATGAGGAAGTTAGACAGTATTCCTCGCCTTTTGATGTATCTATCATGATTATGAACCGGAGGCTTTGGCTTAATGCCGCCATCCAGACAAATAAACTTCAAAGCTCCGTTATGGGTTTCATGAATCATGCTAGAAGTGAGCTGACGAATATTCTAGAATGCACAATAAAGTTCAGTATACACGGTAAATTCGTTATGCATAAAAAGTAAAAAAACCGCTATTTCCCAAAAAGGAAAAGCGGTTTTCTTCTCGTAAAAGTGATTATTTAGCAGCTGCGTAACGTGCGCCTACTGCGTTCCAGTCAACGACGTTCCAGAAAGCAGCAATATAATCAGGACGTTTGTTCTGATATTTCAAGTAGTAAGCATGCTCCCATACATCTAGACCGAGTAGTGGTATGTCGCCTTCCATAATCGGGCTGTCTTGGTTTGGCAGGCTGTATACTTTCAGCTTACCGGCTTTGTCTGCCGCAAGCCAAGCCCAACCGGAACCGAAACGAGTTGCACCAGCGGCAGCGAACGTTTCTTTGAATTTATCGAATCCGCCAAGCTCGCTCTCAATAGCGGCTGCAAGGGCGCCTGTTGGCTGACCGCCAGCATTAGGGCTGATCGTTTGCCAGAACAGGGAGTGGTTCGCATGGCCGCCGCCGTTGTTGCGGACAGCAGTACGAATGCTTTCTGGAACGCTAGCGAGGTCAGCGATCAAATCTTCAATGCTCTTGCTTGCAAGCTCGGGAGCAGACTCCAGTGCTTTGTTCAAGTTAGTTACATAAGCGTTGTGATGACGACCGTGATGGATTTCCATCGTTGCAGTATCGATGTTTGGCTCTAATGCGTCGTGCGCGTAGGGAAGTGCGGGCAATTCATGTGCCATGGGAAATTACCTCCTAGTAATGGGTTATTGTATTTATGTAGCTTTTTTGCTCACGGTTATTATTATCCTCTATTTGCTAAAGTAAATCAACATGGATGTATGAAAAGTCATAAGTCGTGAATTTTGGTCGAAAATCGGGATTTTGATTTGTTTTATGGCATTAATCCACAGCAAGCTTCCTCATTAAAGCGTTTACATCTCTTTATCTATCATTATTGTGAAAATAATTTATGTTTTTTTTATAAAAAAGCTAGAATTTTCGCCAAATTGTCGTAGAATTAAGAGAGTGTTAACTGGATGTAAAACTTTTTACCCGGGGGAATTGTACAGCATGAAGATTCGTTCTTTCCAATTGTCAGACTACAGGTACGTTGCTGAGCTTCTGAAGGAAGTATTGTCGGAAGAATGCTGTGAAGAGACAATGGGTGCGTTTGCCCGTCAATTGTCTTGGGACAGTGAGTTAGTGCTTGTCGCGGAATCGGCAGGTAACATCACTGGAGTTTTGATTGGCACGATCGATCAACAAAAGGGTTACGTATATCGTATTGCGGTCCAGGAGGAATTTAGACGTCAGGGTGTAGGACGAGCTCTCGTCACATCGATGAAGAACCGTTTCCGTCACCGGAAAGTACTTAAGGTTCTTATTGCGGGGGACAAGCATAACGAATTATTAAGACCGTTCTACGAATCACTTGGATGCCAGCCAGTCGACTTTGTTCGGCCATCGCAGCCGCTCTCGATTGTTGCAGGCTAATTCGATAGCAGCCGGTTTATTGGAAGCATATCTCTAGCGCCATTGCTTTTGGCGAGGAGATATGCTTTTCTTATAATAACGCGGTGTCGTAAATACGTTTGCCATGTACATCTTGAACAGCAGCGGGGGGCGTGGCCACCATAAGCAAAACACGTTTTGTATATAAGAAATTGACGATAAAGAGCTTCAAGCATGATGGTTCCCTGCATCGTGTATGGCTGGAGAACTGGGAGGTTCCGAATGAGCGGCTTCACCCGCACCATAGTGCTCAATCGGTATGGGTTCTTCTTAATGATCATACAACGATTATAGAAGCAGACGGTAAACAATGGATTAGCCGAGTGCCTGCCGTTTCTTTTTTCATGCCTAAACTATGGTTTAATGTAGTTGCTCTCATTGAAGACAAGGGTATCCGTTATTATTGTAATTTGGCATCGCCTCCTTATCGTTATGGAGACGTATTAACTTATATTGATTACGATTTAGACGTTGTTGTTCTGCCGGATGGCTCGGTCCACGAGCTGGACCGGGATGAGTACCATCGCCACAAGTCGGAGTATCGCTACAGCGAAATGGTTGAAGCCGAGGTTGAGACAGGGCTGCGGATGCTCCAGAACACGATTGCTTGCAGAGGTTTTCCGTTCGGCAGTGCAGAGGTCTATAACTATTATGAGCAGTGGAAACAACAGATGAACGTTGAAGGAGAGAGACAATAGCGATGAGAGATCAAGCGGAGCCTGTAGCTTCCGGTGGCAGGAAGCGTTCGGTGCAAAGAGCTGGTTTGAGTGGATGGCGCAAGGAACTGTGGGATTGGTCTAAAGCGCTTATAGTTGCTTTCATCATCGTGCTGCTTCTGAGAGCTTTTGTCTTTCAGCTTTCCACAGTCAAAAGCTTTTCAATGGAGCCAACCCTTCATGAGAACGAATGGTTGTTCATCAATAAAATTATCTTGGATATTGGCACGCTGGATCGTGGGGATGTTGTCATCCTTAAGGACCCACGCGAGGGTCCAGATCGCAAAGAGTTTCTTGTTAAGAGAATTATTGGCCTGCCTGGTGATACACTGGAGATACGGAGCGGGCAGCTGTATATTAATGGAGAATTGAAGGTCGAGCCCTATACGGATGCGAAAATAGAAGACGGGGACTATGGTCCGTTAAAGGTTGACACCGGACATTATTTCGTTATGGGAGATAATCGACGCTTGGACGCAAGTACGGATAGCCGCAGCTTTAAGCAGGTGCCCGAGGACATGATTAAAGGGCGAGCGGATCTCATCATCTGGCCGATCAGCCGTTGGGCTAAGCTGTGATGAAAAAAGAAGCTGCTTTCTGGCTCAGCTTCAAGGAGGAGATGCTCGCAGCAGCATCGGGTCTAGGCATTGATAAGCTGGGGGTAACGTCGGCAGAGCCTTTTCTTGAGCTGAAGGAGAGGCTTGTTCGTCATCGTGAAGCCGGGTTTGAGTCGGGATTTGAAGAGCCGGATCTGGAGCTGAGAACGAAGCCTGCCTTGCTGATGCCGGAGGTAAGGTCTATCCTCTCGATTGCTGTCGCTTATCCTTCGAAGTTGAAGGGTGCTCCTGTCTCAGAGCCAGGTAAACGGAGAGGGATTCTGTCTCGCTCTGCATGGGGGGAGGACTATCACCAAGCCCTTAGAAGGCGAATGGAAAAGCTGACGGAATGGATTCTGCTTAGAGTGCCTGATGCGAAGGTACTATCGATGGTCGACACGGGAGCGCTCTCGGATCGAGCAGTTGCAGAGCGTGCAGGAATCGGCTGGAGCGGGAAGAACTGTTCGATCCTGACGCCTGAGTGGGGCTCTTGGATTTATTTGGGAGAGATGATAACGAACTTGCCGATACAGCCGGACAAGCCTTTGATGGATAGCTGTGGAGATTGCACGATATGCATTGATGCATGTCCGACGGGGGCGTTGGTAGGTCCAGGACAACTGAATGCGCAGAAGTGTATATCGTTTGTCACTCAAACCAAAGGGCTAGTGGAAGACGAGATGATGGTGAAAATCGGTAATCGCCTATACGGCTGCGATACCTGCCAAATCGTCTGCCCGATCAATCGGAAAATCGATTCTCGACATCATGTTGAGCTTCTTCCTGATCCGGAAGTCGCAAAGCCATTGCTTCGGCCATTGTTGTTCATGGGAAATCGGGAGTTTCGCGAGAAATTCGGAGAAGGGTCTGCCGCGTGGAGAGGTCGAAAGCCGATTCAACGCAACGCTCTCATCGCACTAGGCAACTTCCGAGATAAGGAGTCCGTTCCAGACGTTGCAAAGGTTATGCGCGAGGATTCACGTCCTGTTCTGCGAGCTACGGCGGCTTGGGCACTCGGGAGAATTGGTTCCTCTGAAGCCATTGAAGCTTTGCGGACGGCATTAAGCTCCGAGAGCGATACAGACGTAACAAGAGCAATAGAAAGGGCTTTAACCAACCCTTAGGAGAATTCGGGGTATTTCCGGGGAAATACGACAGCAATTAACGAGCGGCGTGCTCTTAGAGCGACGCCGCTTTTTTTGGTGTAAACATTCTGCCTTTTCCATGAGGGATGCACATGGGCGATCCATACAGCGGATCACACATGATATTGCATTCCAACTGAAATACAGCTTTGATCAAGGCTGCATCAATAATCTCATCCGGCTTGCCTTCTGCGTAAACAGATCCATCACGGATCGCAACAATGTGATCGGCATAACGACAAGCAAGATTAATGTCGTGAAGGACCATGACAATTGTACGTTTCTCGCGGATATTGAGCTCATACAATAAATCTAGAACCTCGATCTGATGGGCCATATCAAGATAGGTCGTGGGTTCGTCCAATAGAATAATACCTGTATGCTGTGCAAGCGTCATGGCAATCCATGCCCGTTGCCGCTGGCCACCGGAGAGTGAATCGACGGGGCGTTCGGCATATTCAGTCATGCCTGTCGCCTGCAACGCGGATTTCACGCTCAGCTCATCCTCTTGAGACCATTGCTGAAGCCAGCTTTGGTAAGGATAACGCCCTTGCTTAACAAGCTGGAGCACGGTCAGGCCTTCGGGTGCAGTCGGACCTTGAGGCAATATAGCGAGCTTCTTTGCAACCTCCTTAGTGGAGAGCTTGGCAATATCCTCGCCTCCTAGCTCAACGAAACCGCCCTGCGGCTTCAACAAGCGAGCCATGGAACGCAGCAATGTTGACTTCCCGCAGCCGTTGCTGCCGATCAGAACGGTTGTTTTACCGATGGGCACCGATAAATTCAATTTTTCAAAAATAAACTGATCGCCATAAGTTAACGATAAACCCTTTGCTTCTAATCCTACCATTTTGAATGCAACCCTTCCCTTAGGTATTTCTTTGACGATATAGCAAAAACAAGAAGAATGGTGCGCCTATGGCAGCCGTAAACACACCGGCTGCTATGTCTTGGGGATAATGGATGGTACGGGCTACAATATCCGCTATGAGCAAGATAAGTGCTCCAAGCAGAGCGCTTACGGGCAGAAGGCTCCCAAAGGCAGGTCCAACGAGTTTGCGGGCAATATGAGGCGCCATCAGCCCGATGAAGGCAATTGCCCCGCCGATAGCTACCGCAGCACCTGCGAGAGCTACGCTTAGCATCAGTAGTATTAGCCGCTGGCGCTGAACATTCGCCCCGGCGCTGCTAGCAACCTCATCGCCAAGCCCTTGAACATTCACATGCCTTGCTTGCAGCCAGGTGAGCGGCAGAAGAATGGCGACCCATGGCAGCAGCGTTAACACATCCTTTTCCCATGAAGAGCCATAAATGCTGCCGGTCATGAATGTGACAGACTTGGAGGCAAGCATAAACGGGCTGGAAATGATGAGCATATACGAGATGGATTTGAAGGCAGCCGACAACCCGGTTCCTATAAGCACAAGTCGAATGGGAGAGATGCCATTTCGCCAAGCTAACAAATAAAGTAATCCAGTAACGACAAAAGCACTGGAGATCGCTGCAATAGGCATCCATCGAATCGACAAAGTATCAGCAAATAGATACAAAAACAATACTGCTCCCAAAGTGGCCCCATCCGTAATACCCGTGACATCCGGAGAAGCGAGAGGATTACGGACAAGCCCTTGAAGAATGGCTCCCGCTACGGCAAGGGAGGCACCCACAAGAATAGCGATCACGATTCGCGGCAGCCGAAGCTTCATAACGATCACTTCCTGCATGGCATCGCCTTGACCAAAGATAGATCGGAGGACGTTCCAAGGGGAAATCCATAGACTGCCGATTCCTGTACTTAATATCATCACAACTCCGCTTAGAAGAGCCAGAATTAAAGTCACGCGGACCGCCCGTTGGTCGATAAGAAAGGAGAGCTTAGGTTGTTTCGTTCGCCAGGAAGTATACTTGCTCATCCGATATGCCTCCCTTTCCGGGCAATATAGACAAAGAACGGTACTCCTAGGATCGCTGTAGTTACACCGACTGGAATCTCAATAGGCATAGCAATGTAACGCGAGCCTAAATCGGCCGTTACTAACAATAAACCGCCAATGACCGCGCTGTAAGGAATGATAAAGCGATAGTCAGTTCCGACAATATATCGAACAATGTGCGGCACGATGATCCCTACGAATGCGATTGGGCCGGCAACGGCGACACTGGACCCTGCAAGGAGGATAATCGCGAGAGAAGCGAGACCTTTAATTCGTACCGTCGATTGCCCGAGGCTCTTAGCTACGTCATCTCCCATGGATAATACATTCATATCCCGAGATAACAGCAGCGCGATGATCAAACCTGCCGTCATATAAGGAAGAACATTAAAAAGCATATCCGTTTCTCGTCCAGCAACCGAACCAACCATCCATACAAGCACTTGGTCGAACATTTTGCCGTCAGAGAGCATAAAGCCTTGAGTGAGCGAAAAGAAAAAGGACGCAATCGTTGCGCCGGCCAGCGTAATTTTTACCGGTGTCATTCCATCTTTGCCCAAGCTGCCCAGTACAAATACAATGGTTCCGCTGAAGGCTGCACCTATAAGAGCCGTCCAGGTAAGCGACTGTAAACCGCTGATTCCGAGTAAGCCGGAAGCTAATACAACAAAGAAGGCAGCACCGGAATTAATGCCGAATGTACTTGGCGAGGCGATCGGATTACGTGTGATGACCTGCATGAGAACGCCGGCAACAGCAAGGCTTGCTCCCACGGCTGCAGCGATTAAAGCTCGGGGTACGCGGGTTGTGCGTATAATTAACTGGTCTTGAGATGCAGTGTAATGAGTAAAAGATTCCAAGACCTTGGCGAGAGGGATATCAGTTATGCCAAATGAGATACTGCATATGATAGAAACCGCCAGAAGTAACAGAAAAAGAGCTAAACCGGATATTCTCATGATTGCCTGCTTTCTATAAGATGAAAAGAGGGTTCTGAAGTGATAAGCCTCCATTGTGAATTTTAGAGGAAGGATTTTGAGATGTCAATGAATATGAGAATCATTCTCAAAAAAATATTGACAAAACCTCTCTCTATCTTTTATAGTCTATAACTGTCACTGATAATTATTATCAATAGCAAAAATATTCAGCACTTCAGGAGGAGACAAAAACATTGAAAACAAACAAAAGAAAACATACCGCATGGTGGGGGAGCGTCGCGCTTATTATGGCGGTGCTTGTTACTGGGTGCGGAAACAATACGGATAATGGAAACAAGAGCAACGCACCTGCAGCATCCGCTAGCGAGCCGGCTGCATCCAGCAGCGCTTCCGTTTCAACAGAGCGGGTCATCAAACACGCATTAGGTGAAACCCCTATTAACGGAACGCCTGAGCGGGTAGTCGTATTGACCAATGAAGGTACGGAAGCTTTAATAGCGCTTGGCGTGAAGCCGGTGGGTGCGGTAAAGTCTTGGTCGGGAGATCCGTGGTACGAGCACATTAAAGATAAGATGGATGGCGTAACGGTAGTGGGTGACGAAAGTCAGCCGAACCTGGAGTTGATCGCCGGGCTGCAGCCCGACTTGATCATCGGCAACAAATTGCGTCATGAGAAAATCTACGAGCAACTGAAGGCGATCGCTCCAACGATCGAATCCGAGACTTTGCGCGGATCCTGGAAAAACAATTTCCAGCTTTATGCTGAAACGCTTGGCAAAGCAGACGATGGTGATAAGCTTATCGCGGAGTTCGACACGCGGATCGAGGATTTTAAGGTAAAAGCGGGCGACAAGCTGAAAGAAACGGTATCGGTTGTTCGTTTCATGGCAGGCAAGACACGCGTATATCATACGGATACTTTCTCGGGTATTATTTTCGACCAGATTGGAATCACCCGTAATCCGATGACCTTAAACTCCAAGGTCACGTTTGCAGATGAGATTACCAAAGAGCGTCTCCCGGAAACCGAGGCCGACCGCCTGTTCTACTTCACCTATGAGACCGGTGATAGCAAAGCAACGGATACCGAAAAGGAATGGACAAACGATCCGCTATGGCAAAGTTTAAATGCCGTTAAGAACGGCAAAGTATACAGAGTTGACGATGCAGTATGGAATACTGCCGGCGGAATCCTGGCAGCTAATGTTATGCTTGACCAATTATCTGCCATCTACGAAATAAAATAAGCGGCAGGATTGCTCCTTCGACTCCTCGATATTGAGAGTCGAAGGAGTTTTTTTGCTTATAACTCCAATTATTCGTAAACTTCTGTACCTTTATTGCCGAAAGATAAATTAGACATCTATGAAAAAACGCAGCGTAAAGGCAGGAGAGATCAAGAATGAAATTAGTTGATATTGAGACTGTTGAAACCGGACAAATACTAGGTAAAACCATATTCTCCTCGAACGGTACGGTGCTGCTCTCCAGAGGGGTGCAATTGACCGTATTTATGATAAGCACTTTGAAGCGGATCGGGGTCACAACCGTCTATATCGATGATCCGTTATATCGCGATATCACTGTGGATGAATTGCTGTCGGAGGAAACGAAGCGGGCTGTCATTCATCAGATGTCGGAGACCTTCGAGGCGCTGCGCTCGGGTAAACCCTTTAGTTCGAAAGCAATAAGCCAAACCGTGGATGGCATGCTTGACGAGATTTTGCAAAACCAAAATATTCTCATTCAACTATCGGATATCCGCTCGGCCGATAACGCCATGTTCATACATGCCATGAATGTTTGCATGATATCGTCAATGCTAGGTCTTAACATGGGTTTGAACATGATTCAACTGAAGGAATTAGCGGTGGGAGCTTTGTTGCATGATATTGGGAAGCTTAACGCCCCGGAGATACAGGAAGGACGCATGCACCATGCATGGAGAGGCTTCGACTTACTGAAAAATAAGCGGGAATATAGTCTGCTCGTCTGTCACGTTGCCTTCCAGCATCATGAAGCCATAGATGGATCCGGGCTGCCTCGCGGACTTGTTGGTGAAGACATCCATATCTACGCTAAGATTACCGCTGTTGCGAATATGTATGACAATCTTCTTTACAATTCAAAGGAAAATAAACCGTTGTTGCCGCATGAAGCAAGTGAACGACTAAATTCATTTTCCGGGACTTTACTCGATCATACTGTGCTTGTCCAATTCATGAGAATCGTGTCCATCTATCCGAATGGCATATCTGTAAAGCTCTCCAATCGCCAAACCGGCGTTGTTGTGGGACAGCATCGCGGCTTACCGGGAAGACCTATTGTGCGTATTATCGATAAAGAGGGTGACGAGACTGTCGGCTTCAAAGAAATCGATCTGGCTCAGCATCCAACGGTATTCATTGAGGCTGTACTGAATTAACATATTAAGGAACTACTTTTGGTTTGCGCCTTATCGTTCGACCATGCTATCATAGTACGAACACCCTGCTCTGACGGAAAGTGGCGTTAGCAGGGTTTTATTATGAAATTTCGGAGGCGTTCGAAGATGTGGACCTATTTAATTCCAATACTGGCGCTAGTCGTCGGTTTAGTCGTTGGCTTCATCGTTGGAGTCTATTACTTGCGTAACCAAATGACGAAAATGCAGAACAATCCAGAGATGCTGCAGAAGATGGCCAAGCAGATGGGCTATAACATGAATAGCCAGCAGCTGCAGAAAGCGCAGCAAATGATGAAAAATCAAAATGCTGGCGGAAATCCTAAAGCTCCGGGTGTGAAGCAGGACAATAGAAATAATCCTAAGTTCCGTAGATAATAGGGGGAATTCCTATGGCGGGAGCCAAAGATTACGTAAATATGCAAGTGGATCGAAACCGCGAGCAAGTCGAATTTCATATTCGTGAAATTTTAAAGCTGATTGGCGAGGATGTAGAGCGTGAGGGTTTGCTGGAGACTCCCGCCCGCGTTGCGCGTATGTATGAAGAGATTTTTGCCGGATACTCGGTAGACCCGAGAGACGTAATTGGCGTTACGTTCGACGAGCGGCATGAGGAGCTTGTCATCGTGAAGGATATTGTCTACTATAGTCAATGTGAGCACCATATGGCACCTTTCTTTGGAAAAGCGCATATCGGATATATCCCAAGCGGTAAAATTGCTGGTTTAAGCAAGCTAGCTCGCCTTGTCGAGGCGGTATCCCGCCGTCTTCAAGTACAAGAGCGAATCACTAGTCAAATTGCGGATATCTTGGACGAGGTGCTTGTTCCGCACGGCGTAATGGTCGTTGTAGAAGGAGAGCATCTTTGCATGTGCGCACGCGGGGTGAAGAAGCCCGGCAGCATGACGGTAACATCTGCTGTCAGAGGACAATTCCGACAAAACCCAGCGCTCCGTACAGAGTTTCTAGAACTTCTTAAGAGGTAGCAAGAAATATTATAATACCGGGCAACCTATCCTATAGTGGAGGGTTGCTTTTTTTGTGGTGCTGTCGAAGCCGCTCCATCTTCATTCCTTTTTGTCGATATCCCCCTTGCTCAGGAGGCTACAGGTCACAAGTCTTTTTGTCGATATCCCTTTCGCTCAGGGGCAGATTGAAGGTGGGAGGTGGTGTCCTGAGTGGAGGGGATATCGACAAAAGAGGGGTAGAGGAGACAGGGTTTTTGTTCGAGTAACAAATAAGAGGAGAAACTAGACTATATCGCTCATCACATTTTGGTGGGGAAATAGACTATGATAACGTTATAAGATCGAAATCATGTTCTATCGGGAGGATTATTGTGAAATGGGAGCTCAAAAAATAATTCGTATCGGATTGATCGGTGCAGGCAATATCGGAAATGTTCATCTGCAAGAGTTCGGCAAGCTGAAGGAGCTATGTGAATTTGTAGCTGTAACCGACTCTTATTTGCCGCTGGCTGAGCAAAGAGCCAAGCAATTCGGAATTCCAGTTGTCTCGGCAACACCTGAGGAATTGATTCGACGTGAGGATGTTGATGCTGTAATCGTAGCAGTGCCGAATCAAGCTCACGCATCATTAACCATTTTAGCTTTAGAGCATGGCAAACACGTACTGGTTGAGAAACCAATGGGCTTGGACTCAGCAGCAGCGAAGGAGATCGTGAGAGCTCAGAAGCGTACCGGCAAAACCGTAATGGTCGCACATCAAATGCGCTGGGAACCTCTTACGCTTCAAGTAAAGGATCAGATCGACCGCGGAGAGCTAGGTAAGATCTATACGGCCAAAACCGGTTGGTATCGCCGCAAAGGGATCCCAGGCTGGGGTACATGGTTCACGCAGCATGAGCAATCCGGCGGCGGGCCGCTGATCGATATCGGCGTTCATATGCTGGATATGGCCTTTTTCCTTATGGGTGAGCCAAAGCCAGTATCCGTCTATGGTTCCACATATGCCGAGTTCGGTCCTCGTAAAAAAGGAATCGGCAGCTGGGGCAAACCGGATTGGAACGGAACTTATAATGTTGAAGATCTGGCTACGGCTATCATCAAGATGGAAGATGGCACATCACTAACGCTTGAAGTAAGCTGGGCAGTACATATGGATACGGACAGTTCTCCGTTCCTGCACATTATGGGGTCTGACGGCGGTGCTGTACTTCGCGGTAATCAGGGCAAATTTCTCACCGAGCGATTCGATCAAACCGTTGATGTGCCGCTAATAGCTCCAGAGGAGGATGAAGGCGCACGCGTACGCTTAAGCAAGCATTTCCTTGAATGCGTCCGTGAAGGCAAGACGCCGTGGACATCGGCTGAAACCGGTTTGCGGAGCAACCTCATCATAGATGCTATCTATGAATCCTCCCGAAATGGCGGAGAAGTAAAGCTCGATTGGAGCCTGTAAGAATTGCAAGCTAATAATAAAAAACATAGAGAAACCTCCGCTATAAGCGGGGGTTTATTTGTTTTATTTTCGACATCTTCCGAGGGTGAGGCTCTCAAAAAGGGGACTATGGGTTGTGGACGGTCAACTGGATTCCTTGTTAAAATCAATTCGATACGTAATGTATCTGATAAGGGGTGAAGGGATGAAGGCTGTTCCAGGCTTGATTTTTTCGATTGCTTTGATTTTTGCTTCACCAACTGCCTTGTCTGCAGAAACGTTGATTGAAATGGGTAGGCTTGGGGCTGCAGTTGCTTTTGTAGACTCGGGTACGGTGTGTGGTTATCAGGATACTAAAGGAACCGCCATACAAGTAAGTTCGATTAAGATCGAGCACAATCAGGCGGTTCATCTGAGGTTTAACAGTGATCTTCAAACGAACTACACACCAGATCAATGGATTGCGTTGAAAGCATCAATTGCGGTTTCTATTGATGGCGGCAAAACATTTAAACCGCTTAAGGCTTCAGATCAGCTTCAGTTAACATTAAAAGATCCAAGTAATTATTGGAACCTCCGCACTCTCTCGATCAAATTCGCCGATAAGTTTCCTAAGTCAGGTATTATCGTTAAGGTTACGGCTAAGGATACCTTACAAGACGTGGATGGGAATTCATTGGCAGAGGATTATTTAACTCCGTTATTGTTTAGGGGGATGTCCTTAAAGCTTCAAAGCGAAGAGTATATAACTGCGGGAGATCCTATTCAATTTGTTGCCGATCAAGAAGGTACCGTGCTCCTCACGCAATATTTACCGGCGGATGGGACGCTTGAGGAATATAAAGAAAAGAGTATTAGAATTGTAGAAGTAGACAAAAGCAGATCAGGTCAGTTGCTGACTATCGAAACCAGCGAAATCCTCCCGGGTAACTACCGATTAATAGCATGGGAGGGTGAAGATATACCTATAGGCATTTCTGTATCCCCCCATATCCGCGAAGATCAAGTAACTTTCGAGAACTATGAATCCGGGAATGATAAAATCACGATTACCGGCCTTCATGCTGGAGATAAGATCCATATCTATGACGATGTTTATAAGCCAAGCCAAGGCTGGATAGAGGAGCTGTATACAATTGTAGTACCAGTAGATCAAACCTCGGTAATCGTACAGCAGTTCGAGCTCGATACTACTGGGCAATTGGTATTTTTGCTTGAGCGGGAAGGTTTGCTTGTTAGTCTGCCTTCTATTCTCACTCATAAAGACATATTAATAGGGGACCCACGCTAGGGTGCGCGCTTTGGCGTACCGATCGGCGACATATGGCCAGTTAACAACATTCCACCAATCCTTAATATAATCTGCTCTATTGTCCTGGTGCTTCAAATAATAAGCATGCTCCCATACGTCGAGCGGCAGCAGGGGAATAACATCCCATTGCGATAGATTCTGATGCTTCTCCGCAGTCAAGAGCTCCAATCTATGGCTGCGAGGGCTCCATACTAGGATTGCCCAGCCGCCGCCTTCGACCTTGTTGGCGGCTTCAGTGAACTGCTTCTTGAAGGCATCATAGCTCCCGAAGCTGTGGTTGATTGCCTCGAGAAGCTCCCCTTGAGGCTTGCCGCCGCCCTTCGGCGACATGACATCCCAGAATAGGGTATGCAGGTAATGACCCGCCCCATGAAAGGCCAGCTCCCGCTCCCAATGCTTCACTAGGTCGAAATCTCCGGTCTTTCGGGCGTCCTCCAGCTTCTTCTCGGCTTTGTTCAAACCGTCAACGTAGCTTTGATGGTGTTTGTCATGATGGATACGCATTGTTTTCTCGTCGATGTACGGCTCCAGTGCTTTGTAGGAATAGGGAAGAGGAGGAAGCTTATGACCGCCGATCGGCACCGGATTTCCTAGCGCAGGCATGCTCGCCGTTTGAATACCACCCAGGGGATTCGACCATGTTTCTCCGGGCCGAATGGAATATTCCTGCTGTAGGAACTGCCCATCTTGATGGGGTCGTAATGATTCATCTGCGGGCTCAGGTCCCCCATAGCCTTCCGGGCTGTCATCCTTTCTGCCGTGAGACTGCATCATCCAACCGAGTTCACCGCTGCGTTCCAGCTCTTCGATAACCTCGACGAAATACTCCGATTCCCGCCTGATATGGGCTAGAACCGTCGGAGCAAGAGGCATAGCCCGAACAGCGGCGCTTTGCTCTTGCACAAGCTGCAGATGCCGGATAAATTCTCGCGATTGGCGGAGCGAATCATTTACAAGCCTCGGGAGGAGCTCCGCCCATTTTGGAGGCAGAGGGTAGCCAGGATTGGACAGCGCTGCTCGCAATGCGGCTTGCGCAAGCTCTAGTGTTTTGGCAAAGACATTTTCCCAATCCTGCAACAATCGAACATATGGCGCTTCTAGCCCTGGAATAAGCGCTCTTATGACTTCCGTATGCTCCATCTCCTGTGTTTTCCAAAACACGATTTCCTCCAAAAGCCTTAGCGGCATCATATTACCGTAAACTGAAAGCATTAAAATAACCCTCCTCTATGCTAGGCGAACACTTCGTATCCAGCCTATGCAAGCGGAGGGTTGTATTATGATAGCATCTAAAGCTGGGCCAACTGGACCGCTTGGGTTTGGGTTACGCGATCTAGGAACTTAGTGGTGCGCTCTACATACTCTTCTGGATGGGTACGGAAGATCATTTCATGAATGGCATCAGGTACAACCCATAAATCCGATAATTCGTTCTTTTGTGCTTTGGCAACATTCTCCGAGAGGTAGGCTGGAGCTTTGTCATCGGCAGTTCCGTGAATAAGAAGAATTGGGAAATCAAAAGCCGTTTCTTGAATTTGCGTGGATGGAATAAGCTCCAGCCTAGTACCGCTCATGAACGGGAAGAAAAAACGAATGAGAGAGACGGACGGGTATTTCGGAATGTTGATTTGGTTGCGGATATTATGGTACAGCGTATTGTCGTCGGGGATAAAGATACTGTCAAGAATCATCGCATCAATGGGCTCCGAGTGCAAAGCTGCCTGCAGGGCAGTTCCTGCGCCCATGGAGAATCCCCAGACTACAAGCTCATCGCTGCCTTGCCGACGGGCGAACTGAATCGCTCCAAGGAGCTGCTGAGATTCGATTCGGCCGCCTGTGGCCGGTATGGAGTGGTTCTTGCTGGCAAAGCCATAATCAAACATAAGAACGTTATAGCTCATTCCATGCAGCAAGTCGGCCAGATCATACATCGGAACCCATGATTCTTCCCGATTTGCACCGTATCCGTGGCTTAAGACAATTGTCTTCCGACTGTCGGTGGAGGGAATCCACCAGCCTTCTAGCCATGTTTTGTTATCCGCACTTGCAAATGTTACTTCTGAATAGGCAAGGTTCTTGGCAAGCATGGGATTGGAAGCAAGCGGGGCGACGGCAGGATGAGTGAGTACCCATGCGACATAGGCATGAAAGACTAGGAAGATTACGACAATTAGACATGCGATACCGAGCATCAGGTGAATTGCCAGTCGACCAAGTCGGCTAGACGTGCGATGCGAAGGAGATTCGACAGGGACTGGAAAAGCTCCGGAGGAGCCAAGGGGAAAGGGCGTCGACAACGTTGTCATAGGGGATCGCCTCGCTTTATGTAAACGCTCATGGAAGACTAGTAATCTTATCGTAGAGCGCAAGACCTATATCGTCAATTAGCTAGAGCGACTTGTAAGACCTTCGTAATCTAATTGTAATAAAGCGCTTTCAAATTTTGCGAAGAACATACTTTGCGTTATACTAGGTGTAACAGGGTTTCATACAGTGAAACGTCAATCACAAGGAGGCAAAGGAAATGGAAGAGGAGAAAAAAACGGTTCGTGCAGTAGAGCGGGCACTGGATGTCCTCTTATGTTTCTCCTCGGGGCATGAATGGGGATTGACGGAAATTGCAGGCCGGGTAGGTCTGCACAAGAGCACCGTTCATCGTTTATTAGCGACCTTGGAGGATCGGGGTTTCGTCACTCGGGATGCGGCGACGGAGAAATATCGGCTGGGACTAAGCGTCATTGAACTATCTGCTAACCTATCGAGATCCGATGATCCTTCCGTAGTCCTATTGCCCGAGATGGAGCGTCTTCGTGATCAATTAAGCGAAACAGTTAGCCTATATGTAAGGGATCGCATAGAGCGGGTGAGAATTCAAGCCGTTCAAAGCACGCAAGCCATTCGCAGGGTGGCAACTGTTGGTGCGCGACTTCCCCTGTCTGTCGGCGCGTCAAGCAAGGTTCTCCTCGCTTTTGGCGAAGCAGGGGTCCGAGACACCGTAATGGCAGACCCGGCTTGGCCTGCGCTCCTTGATCGCGGGGTATTCGGCGATCAGCTCGATGATATATTAGCCGCAGGTTACGCAACGAGCTTCGAGGAGCGCGAACCGGGAGCGGCTGCTGTCTCGGCACCAATCTTTAATCGATCGGGTAAGCTTGTCGCCGCTTTGTCGGTATCCGGTCCGTCGAATCGACTGACTCCGGATCGCATGCATGAATATGCTCCTACAATCATTGAAGCTGCGCATAGAATGGGAACGATACTGGGATAGAGGAGGAACAAAGATGTCCGAACGAACCCCTCTCAGGCTGTCGGGAACGTTTCTTCAACCCTTTCTCGGAGCCGGCTGGACGGAAGAGCAATGGGACGCCGAATATTCGTGGATGAAGGAAGCGGGAATGTTTCAAATGATTTTGCAGTGGTCGGCTGACAGCCAGCGCCATACTGCGGCATATCCGACTTCGTTGGCCGCTTTTCGGCAGGACACACGGAACGATGTCGTCGACTGCGTTTTGAGAAAAGGAATGCAGTATGGATTCCAGACGTATATCGGACTCCATTTGAACCACGACTGGTTCAGCAAATATACGAGTGATCAGGTATGGTTAGATCAGGAAGCGGACATTGCCTGCGCCCTTGTCGATGATCTATGGAGCCGATATGGGAAATATAAATCATTCACCGGCTGGTACTTAAGCTTTGAGCCGGATAACGTCAACCTGCCGGCGGTGAAGGACTGGGATCGCAGCATCGCGTTTTACCGTAAGGTGGGCGGAAGGATCCGGGCTTTAACCCCGGAAAAACCCATAATGGTGGCTCCCTTCTTCGTTGAAGGCCATGGGCAAACGCCGGAAGAGTGGGGAAGGATGTGGCAATACATCCTGCAAAACAGCCCGATCGACATTTTTAATTTGCAGGACGGGGTCGGCGCGGCGCACGCGCTGCCCGAACATTTGCCGGCCTGGTTTTCCGCAACGAGAGATGCGATCGAACGGGTCGGCAGACCCGTCGCTTTCTGGAGCGATACGGAAACATTCCGCACTTTAAGCGGCAAGTTTGTGCCGGTGGAATATCCGTACATCCATCAATGCATGGAATTGGTAGAGCCGTATGTTAGCAATTTTACGAGCTTCAGTTTCAACCATTATATGAGTCCGCAGCAGGTTGATCCGAAATACTACCGGCTTTACCGGAATTTTGTAGATTTGAATAAATAGCGAGAGGGAACCGCCCGCATAAACTTAGCTTATGTCTCTTTCTTAGGCTCTAGCTTCTTCAGAAATTCAAGTGCTTCGCTAAGGGTGGATACTCGAATAAGCTTCGGTGACAAATCCAACTTTTTTACCGTTTCCTCTGCTAGCTTCCAGTTGGGTGCGCCGGATTTCTCATCATAGGGAACGAGAAAGTAATCCGCCTTCTCCCTATCGGCCGCCATGAGCTTATACTGGATTCCGCCAATTTGACCGACTGTTCCATCCGCGGCAATGGTTCCCGTGCCTGCAATCCGATAACCTCTTGTCAAGTCTTCTCCTGTTAGCTGCGCTATGATCTCGAGAGTCATCATTAAGCCCGCAGAAGGACCTCCCGTATCGTCGAAGTCGAATTTAACGGGATCGGGCGGCGTTACTTCGAGCACCGTATCATTCTGAAAGCCGATTCCTGTTCGATCGGAGGATGGCATGGTAATCAGCGGGACTGTTGCTTCGAAGGTTTTGTCTCCCCGTGTGCCAGATACCTTCACTGTTTCTCCGGCTTTTTTACCGGAAATATACGCGGAAAGAACTTGTACGGTATTGGCTTCCTTGCCATCGACGTGGGTGATAATGTCGCCTTCTTGCAGACCGTTCTCGCGAGCTTTTGATTCCGGCAGCAGGCGGACAATGATGACCCCTTGTTGAGAGACATCAATTTCCTTGTTCATTACGTTATAGGCTGCCAGCAGTGCATTGTCTTCCGAGCTATCGCGCATCCAGGCGAGCAGATTTCGATAAGCGGCAAGATTGGTAGCTCCACCCGTTGCTGTTTCCTCAGTTTGAATATCCATTCGCGGGTTTATCCAGGCGTATAGAATTGAAAATACGTTTGGGCGCGAATAGGAGGAAACCGTCGTAAATAATAATGCGCCTTTCTCATCGAGCTTATGTCCCGTTTCCACGCGGGGATGAACAGGCTCGGCTGACCCTGGGCCATAGAGCACGTAAGGCCATGATTTGAAATTGGCGAATAAGAAAAGAAGTATAAAAATTCCGACCAGGAGGGCCGTCCGATAGCGACGGATCCAAGGCTTTCGTGTTGTAGCTATAACGGGCTCGCCTCCATTTCCAACATGCAATAGGTTTTAAAGTATAGTGGAACTATTATAACTTAAGAAGGCGTCCGGAAACAAAACGTCTCCAGCACTCTCCTGAGCTCTAACAGAAAACCCTTCATCCGCAAAGAATGAAGGGTTTTTGCTGTATTGATTTTAATTAATTGCTTGCGATCATCTGGCGAAGTACCGTCTGCAGAATACCGCTGTTGCGGTAGTAGTCTACATCTACCATCGAATCGAGACGAGCGATTGCATGGAACTCGAAGGAGGTTCCGTCTTCACGCTTAACAGTGACTGTAACCGTCTGTCCAGGTGTTACATCATTGGACATTCCGCTGATCTCGAACGTCTCGCGGCCTGTGATACCCAGCGTTTTCCAGCCTTGGCCTGTTGGGAATTGCAATGGAAGCACGCCCATACCGACAAGGTTGGAGCGGTGAATCCGCTCGAAGCTTTCCGCAATAACGGCTTTGACGCCAAGCAGGAAAGTACCCTTAGCTGCCCAGTCGCGTGAGCTTCCGGTACCGTATTCTTTACCGGCAACAACGATCAGGTTAGTGCGGTTTTTCTGATATTTCATTGACGCATCATAGATGGACATGACTTCCTCAGTTGGCAAGTAGGTAGTTACGCCGCCCTCTGTACCCGGTGCCACTTGGTTCCGAATGCGGATGTTAGCGAAAGTCCCTCTCATCATGACCTCGTGATGTCCCCGACGGGAGCCATAGGAGTTGAAATCTTCTTTTCTTACGCCGTGCTCAAGCAAGTATTGGCCGCCTGGGCTGTCGGCTTTAATGTTACCGGCAGGAGAGATGTGATCCGTCGTAACAGAATCGCCCAATAAAGCGAGGACACGGGCATTTTTGACATCGGTAATATCGCCTGCTTCAGGAGCAAGGTCTGTAAAGAATGGCGGATTTGCGATGTAGGTGGATTTAGGATCCCACTCATAGATCTCGCCTTCCGGCACTTGAATTTTGTTCCATTGCTCGTTCTGGGTAAATACGTTCTCGTATTTAGCGCGGAACATGTCAGGAGAAAGGGAAGTAGCAATCGCCGCTTGAATTTCTTCTGTCGTAGGCCAGATATCCTTCAGGTAAACAGGCTGATTAATGCTGTCAAATCCAATTGGATCGTTAGCAAGATCGATATTAACGGTACCCGCTAACGCATAAGCGACGACAAGCGGCGGCGATGCCAGGTAATTCGCTTTAACCTGTGCATGAACGCGGCCCTCGAAGTTCCGGTTACCGGAGAGAACGGCTGCAACAGCCAGATCGTTATCCGCGATTGCAAGACTCACTTCATCCGGAAGAGGACCGGAGTTGCCGATACAGGTTGCACAGCCGTAACCCGCAACGTAGAAGCCAAGCTTCTCGAGGTAAGGAAGCAGTCCGGCTTTTGTTAAATAATCT
This sequence comes from Cohnella sp., assembly GCF_041640265.1. Lineage (GTDB taxonomy): Bacteria > Bacillota > Bacilli > Paenibacillales > Paenibacillaceae > Cohnella. The sequence continues at coordinate 65,634 of NZ_JBEQAP010000001.1, read as the reverse complement.
GTAACAACTAGGGAACCCGGAGTTAAAGAACTCTTAACATAAGCAGGTTTAACAAGTCCTCTTTCAACGGCTTTCTTAGCGACCAAACCAGCGCCTAGCATTACACTTGGGTTGGAAGTGTTCGTGCAGCTCGTAATTGCCGCAATGACAACTGCGCCAGTTCCGAAACGGCTGCTTGCGCCATTTGGATGTTTAACATCTACCGTCTGCTCAATCTTAGCGTCGGAAAGGCCAAAACCGCCTTTGTCGATCGGTGTGCGGATGATGTCATTGAAGGATTGCTTCATGGCAGTCAATTCCACACGGTCTTGCGGACGCTTAGGACCAGCTAAGCTTGGTACTATTGTAGATAAGTCCAATTCCATGACTTCTGTAAAGACCGGATCCGGCGTTTCATCCGTACGGAACATGTCTTGAGCTTTATAGTAGGCTTCTACGAGATCGATTTGGCTGTCTTCACGGCCAGTTAGTCTCAAGTAGTTCAATGTCTCGCTATCAACAGGGAAAAATCCGATGGTTGCGCCGTATTCTGGTGCCATGTTAGCGACAGTAGCACGGTCGGCCAGACTCATGCTGGAAAGACCAGGTCCGTAGAATTCAACGAATTTGCCGACAACGCCTTTTTTACGAAGAATCTCCGTAACCGTGAGGGCAAGGTCGGTTGCTGTTGCGCCTTCGGATAGCTTGCCTGTCAGCTTAAAGCCGACTACCTCTGGCATAACGAAGTAAAGCGGCTGACCGAGCATACCTGCTTCAGCTTCAATACCGCCAACGCCCCAGCCCACGATACCTAAACCGTTGATCATCGTCGTATGGGAATCGGTACCGACTAGGGAATCCGGATAAACCTCGGTAACGCCGTCTTTTGTTTTCGTAGCCGCAACTGATGCCAGATACTCGAGGTTTACTTGGTGAACGATACCAGTTGCCGGAGGAACGGCACGGAAATTATCGAATGCCGTCTGAGCCCAGCGCAGGAAGCGATAACGCTCTTCATTACGCTCGAATTCAACATCCATGTTATATTGCAATGCATCCGGTGTACCGAACGCATCAACCATAACAGAGTGGTCGATTACTAGGTCAACGGGTACGAGCGGGTTAATGCGCTTTGGATCGCCGCCTGATTGTTTCACGGTTTCGCGCATCGCTGCCAAGTCGACGACTACGGGAACACCTGTGAAATCCTGCAATACGATACGTGCGGGGATAAAAGGAATTTCTTTGTCTTCGCGACCTTCTGTCCACTTAGCAAGCTGTTTCACATGCTCTTCAGTAATGCCGCGTCCGTCAAATTGGCGAATAGCAGCTTCGAGAAGGACTTTGATGGAGAAGGGAAGTTTGGATACCGGACCTAAGCCTTGCTCTTCTAATGCCTGCAGACGATAGTATCGGTACGACTGACCGGAAGACTGAAGGTCTGCCTGTACCTGATAAGGATAATTTGACAAGTGATTGGCCTCCTTGATTAATGTATTTCATGAAGCGATAGTATCGTTAGTTTCACTCAGTGAAACACGATTTCAAAAATAGCTCTATGCTCTAAGTATACCCTGTTGCGGCTGCTCCGTAAAGACGTTATTCCTTTAGAATGCCGCATTCACCTGTGTTTTCATCCATGTTGAGGAGGAGCGGCAAGGTATGGAAAGAAGTCTTCAGGCATAGGATTAAAGAACGTAATCTGCGTCTTGGGAGAAGACGATCGACTTGGGGGGATGCTCCGTGCGAAGCGTGGAGACGGATTGGAAGCAAGCCCTATTCGGATATGTAAGTACAATTAATGAAGCTGCATTACATGCGGATGCTCTTAAGCTTCGTGATATCCCGCATAAGGAGCATCGTGAACGGATGGCCAAACGTCTTCAATGCTCTGCCCAGAGGGAGACGAAATGGGCGATTCGACCCATCCGCAGTGAGATGCGTGCTCGGATTGAGAGATATAATGTCATTCGAGGCGAGGTCATTGCAGATGTTTCCATCCATTTGGTGCGCTCTATGGAGCAATGTAATCAGCCATGGATAGAAGAAAGGGTAGAGCGAGAGAAAATCCGCCTCGGGCGCGTTGGGAAAAGCTGGCGTATTATGGATGTAAAGCCGCTGGCCATTGAGCAACAGCGTGAGGCTTTGCCCTTGCGCGAGCATGTGCAAGATGAATGGAATGGAGAGCGCAAACAAGCGCTGCCTTCCATTCCTTATATGAATCCTCTAGCGATATATGGATTCAAATCAAAGGTATATGCAGGCTCAACATCATTAGATAATGAATATGGTTATGGCGCTGGGAGGGGGGTTCCCTATCGGAGGGAAGCAGCTGTCGCTTATGCGGAGAGATGGTGGAACGAACCGAACCCGGCGTATGAGAATTTTGAAGTAAACTGTACGAATTATGTCTCCCAATGTCTCTTTGCAGGTGGAGCACCGATGAACTATACTGGGAGAAGAGAATCGGGCTGGTGGTACAAAGGATATTCGAACAGCCAGGAAATGTGGAGTTTTAGCTGGGCAGTCGCTAACAGCTTGCAGCAATTATTGAGCAGGCAGCGAGCTTTTGGGTTGCGCGCGGAGCCGGTATCCATGCCGGAATCGCTTCAGCTCGGAGATGTCATCTGCTATGATTGGGACGGCAGCGGACGAGTCGGACATAATGCGATCGTCACTGCCTTTACACCGGAGGGCATGCCGCTTGTTAACGCGAATACGGTAAGCAGCCGTCATCGGTACTGGGATTACAAGGATTCCTATGCGTTAACCGACCAAACCCGGTACTATTTCTACCACATTACCGATGATTTCTGAACAAAACGAGCGACCCTGCAGGATTCTTATAGAGTTTTTTTTATGAGCGGGAATCTCGAACAAGCCGGAGGTACGTTATGGGGAATAAAATACGCGTTGGACTCGTGTATGGCGGTCGTTCGGGCGAGCATGAAGTGTCGCTGCAAACCGCGCTAGCTGTGTTAAAGGCTTTTGATTACGATCGATATGAACTCATTCCTTTCTATATTACTCCCAAGGGCCAATGGAGATCCGGTCCCTTATTGAGTGCACCGCCATCGGCTGTCGCCGAGCTGCAATTCTCGCCTTCCGCGGGAGGCGCTCGGGGGGAAGAGGCTTTCTCTGCAGATAAGACATACATTGCGGCAGCGGCTTTCGCTTCTAAGGAAGGAAGTTCCGAGTTGGAAGGGATTTCGACCACTGACAACGCGCTTCTGCCTGTCCTGCAAGGGATGTCGGAGCGTATTCTGGGCGAGGGTTCAGCGCCTGATGACGGTAAGACAATCGATGTAATGTTCCCTTTGCTGCATGGTACTTTTGGAGAAGACGGGACGATTCAAGGTTTGTTCGAAATGGCGGGTCTTCCTTATGTTGGAGCGGGTGTACTCGCCTCCTCCGTCGGAATGGACAAAGTAGCGATGAAGACGATGTTCGCGCATGCTGGGTTACCACAGGTGGGTTATCGTCATTTTATTCGTTATCAATGGAAGCAAAACCGTGAAAAGTGCTTAGGAAGCGTAGAAGAGCTTGGTTATCCCTGCTTCGTAAAGCCAGCTAATTTAGGCTCAAGCGTAGGCGTATCGAAAGCGCGTAACCGTGAGGAGTTAGTATCTGCGGTAGACGAGGCGCTGAGGTATGACCGCAAGGTTATTGTCGAGGAATTCGTAGATGCGCGTGAAATCGAGGTCAGCGTATTAGGCAACGACGAGCCTCGGGCTTCGGTACCGGGTGAGATTTGCAGCTCGAACGAGTTCTATGATTACAAGGCGAAGTATATCGACGGTAAATCGGTCATGGTCATCCCTGCGGAAGTCTCTCCTGAGGTTGCTGATGCGGTACGTAAGATGGCTGTTCAGGCTTTCCAATCCATAGATGGGTCCGGGTTATGCCGCGCGGACTTCTTCCTTCGTCGCAGCGACGGGGCGCTTTTTATTAATGAGGTGAACACGCTGCCGGGCTTTACCCCTTACAGCATGTATCCACTCATGTGGAAGGAATCCGGCGTCCCATACCGCGAGCTGTTAGACACGCTGATTCAGCTTGCTATCGACCGACATGCAGAGCGGCAATCGCTGGAGTATGGCGGGGAGTAGTTAAAATAATCGAGGAGGAATACATATGGGCTTTCAAACGGAGTTTAATTCCGTCTGCAAATTCAAATCGGAGCAGGAGCTCTACGAGCTTCTCGAATACGGCCGGGGAAAAATGGTAAAAAAAGACTTTCGTGTATTTCCGACCGGCCAGAAAGTCATCGCTTATACGCCTGACAATCAGGCTGTCGCTATCGTCCGGATACTCGTATCCATTGCGGAAATAAACTTTCAAGGGGAAGAAATTACCCAGGTGGAAATGGAGCTCATTCGGCGTTTGACGGAAGAGGAAGCCAGAATCCAAACCGCGCTCGCACATGAAATGTTCTTCGGAGAGCAATCCTAGTACCCGTGAAGTTGTAATTGCGGGAGGGTACATATAGCATGCTTGTAAGATTCGGATATGTCGCCATGTCGGTTCAACTCGAGAATGCCTCACCTTCACGGACAATGACGATGACTACCTTCTCCAAGCTAGCCAATCGAGAGGCAGGATTACGCCGTTTAGAGCGCATAGCGGAAGAGAATTTACAGAATACCCTGCGACTGCTGAAGCACAACCGATACATGGACGTGCAGGTCTACCGCATGACCTCAAAGCTAATCCCGCTTGCTACGCATGAGGATTTAAGTGACTGGGACCCATACCCCGCTTTGGCGAACGCTCTCGCCGAGGTCGGGGCTTTTGTACGTGAGCATGGAATGAGGGTTTCTTTTCACCCGGATCATTTCACGGTGCTGAGTACACCTCGAGAGGAAGTCTTCCGAAAATCGGTAAAGGATTTAGACCATCACGTACGATTGTTTGAGGCTATGAGCTTAGACGAGCGGGCTACCTGCAATATTCATGTGGGTGGAAGCTATGGCGATAAGGAAGCGGCGGGAAGCAGATTTGTCCGGCAATTTCGGATGCTGGAGCCTCGTATCGCGCTGAGAATGACATTGGAAAATGACGATAAAACCTTTACGGCAGCAGAGACGCTAGCCATTAGTGAGGAAGTGGGAGTGCCTATGGTTCTCGACATTCATCATCATGCGGTGAATCCCGGAAATGAGAGAGCGGAGGAATTATGGCCTAGGATACTGAAGACGTGGGACAGCTCGGCGTGGAATGTGAAACAAGCAAATCTAGAGAGAAACGCACATGAAACGGAATGGCTGCCTCCTAAGCTGCATGTTTCTAGCCCGAAGAGCTTAACAGATCCACGGAGCCATGCCGATCACATCGATATTATACCTCTAATGAACTTCCTTCGAGATATCGCTGGCTCCACCCCTGCAATAGATGTGATGATTGAAGCCAAACGCAAGGACGAAGCTTTACTTCAGCTGATGGATGATTTTCGAGCAATGGAAGCAGAGGGAGAACCGGTGAGGATTATTGACGGGGGGAGTTTGGAGATTCTCGGATGAATGCGATACCCGAAGGGCAGGAGGTTTCCTGTCTATTCGTTTCATTCCTTGATCTAGCTGTTGCAATCCCGCTAGAAATACGGTACTTTGAACAAAGAAACGTTGCCGCGCCAGCTTTCCGGGCCGGAGCATTCTCAATTGCGACGAGGAGGATTTCCAAGAAATGAATGGACTATTACGAGGAAAGAACATCGTAGTCATGGGTGTTGCCAATGAGCGCAGCATCGCCTGGGCTATTGCGCAATCACTCGCTTCCCAAGGAGCGCGACTGGTATTTACATACGAGAATGAACGTGTAGAAGAACGGGTCCGCAAGCTTGCGGATACGATCGAAGGATCTCTTACTCTGCAATGTAACGTTTCATCTGATGAGGATATCGATGCACTGGCATCGCGGCTTAAGAATGAAGTCGGCGTCTTACACGGTCTTGCTCATTGCATCGCTTTCGCCAAGGCGGAAGAGCTTGACGGCATGTATGTCGATACATCCCGTGCCGGCTTCGCGCTTGCTCATGATGTCAGTGTGTACTCCTTGACTGCGGTTGCGCAAAGACTTCACCCGTTAATGACCGAAGGCGGAAGCATCGTCACACTTACTTATCTTGGATCGCAACGAGCACTTCGCAATTATAACGTAATGGGCGTTGCTAAAGCGGCTTTGGAAGCATCTGTTCGTTATTTGGCTAACGACCTGGGGCCTCAGGATATTCGCGTTAACGCCATATCTGCTGGCCCCGTCCGTACACTCGCTGCCAAAGGAATTGCAGGCTTCAATTCGATCCTGAAGGAAGTAGAAGAGAAGGCTCCCCTTCGCCGCACAACAGAAACCTCCGACGTCGGCAACGCAGCATTGTTCCTAATCAGTCCATGGGCTCGCGGAATTACAGGCGAAGTTATCTATGTGGACAATGGTTATAATATTGTTGGGATATAATAAAGATTGATTATAAATCCTTTCGTCCATGAACTGTGACCCGTAAGATGGATACTTTGAAAAAAGTGATCTCTTGCGGGTCATTTGTGTTTAAATCAAGCTATTAAAGCGAGACTCATAGGGTAGTAATCGGAATTTTTGTATTATTAAAAAATGAAGTGTAAGATAGATTATGCATATAAGCTGGCGTTAATTTACTGCATTGGGAGAATTTTATTTTTTTTCATATACTCTGAGTACAATAGTCGTAACCACAACACTACTTTTTCGTATATGCTAAGAGAAGAACAATCGATTACGCCTGTAAACGATTTCAAAGATTAGAGGGATGGATAATGAGCGATAATCAACCGGAAAATATTATCGGTGGCAAGAGCTTTACTGCAGTCGCAGTTAATTGTGCGTCAAAAGCAGGAGAATGGATTAAAAGTAAAATGGGCAGCTTTACCCAATTGGATACGAAATACTCCATGCATGACCTCGTCACAGAAGTGGATAAAGGTTCGGAGCGGATGATCCGTAATTTGATCGGTACCCATTTCCCGCATCATTCTTTTCTAGGCGAGGAAGGGGTAGAACCGGGACCGGAAGCGTCAGCTAAAGCCCTTATGGATATGAGTGATTCAGAATACTTGTGGATTGTAGATCCAATCGACGGGACAACCAATTATGTGCACGGGTTTCCTTTCTTCTCGGTTTCCATTGCGCTCGCCTATCGCGGTCAAGTTATTGTCGGCGTTGTTTACGATCCGTCGAGAGATGAAATGTTTGTAGCAGAACGCGGTAAGGGCGCTTACGTTCGCGGACGCAAAATACAAGTGTCGGAAGAAAACACGTTAAGCCAAAGCTTAATCGCGACAGGCTTTCCTGCGGATCATCATATAGCGCTGCCGGCAAATATGAAAGGGATTCAAGCGTTGGCGCCTAAGGTTCGAAACCTGAGAATAGCCGGATCCGCAGCCCTTCATCTCGCATATGTGGCAGCGGGCCGATTGAGCGGCTTCTGGGAATATAACCTGAGCTCATGGGATATTGCCGCAGGATCATTGCTCGTCGAAGAGGCAGGCGGCCGGTTGTCAGATTTGAACGGTGAAACCTATCATATTGGGATACGGAACGTCTCAGCTAGCAACGGGCTCATTCATGAAGAGCTTCTGGAAGAGCTTGAACTGGCGAAAGCCTCTCAATAATAATGGATACATGAGAATATGAGCTTTCGACCATCCTACTTTAAGAGGGGGCGAAGGAAATGGATAAGGAACCACCGTTTAATGAAGCAGAGGAACTGCTTGCCCGGAAATTAACCGAAGAAGAGCCGCAGAGCCCGAATGCGGAGAAGGAAGCGGTAAAACGATTATCTCCCCGCTGGGAGATAAGGATTCAGACGAACCGTGATCCTATCGCGGAGGAAACTAAAGCTTATCGAGAGATTGCCCGCGAGGTGGATAACAGATACGATAAGTAACCGGAAAGCTGACATCATATAAATAAAGACAAAGGGCAGTCTCGATTGAGGGGCTGCACCCTTTGTCTTTGTTTATTTTACGGGTCATTCCGTTGACGAAAGTATTTAGTACTGCTATTATTAATCGTAATAATTACTATTATACTAAACGAATCGAATAATCTTAAGGAGCGAATAAAATGATTGATGGTAACCTGCCTGTAACTGTTTTAAGCGGATATTTAGGCGCGGGAAAAACAACGATTCTTAATCATGTCCTGAACAATCGACAAGGGCTTCGTGTAGCGGTGATTGTTAATGATCTGGGCGAAGTGAATATTGACGCCGATCTTGTTAAAAACGGCGGGGGATTATCTCGTACGGAAGAATCGCTCGTTGAAATGTCCAATGGATGTATCTGCTGCACTTTAAGAGAAGATTTACTGCGTGAAGTGGAAAGGCTGGCTAAGGAGAATAGGTTCGATTACATTCTAATTGAATCGACTGGTGTTGGTGAACCTGTACCTGTTGCACAGACCTTCACATACATTGACGAAGAGCACAACATTGATTTGACGCAATTTTGCCAGTTGGACACAATGGTGACGGTAGTAGATGCTTATCGATTCTGGAGTGATTTCTCCTCCGGTGATTCGCTATTGGTTCGTAAGCAGGCTGTTGGTGATCATGACACTCGGGAGGTCGTCGACCTGCTGATAGATCAGATCGAATTCTGCGACGTGTTGATCCTGAACAAGTGTGACCGGGTGGGAGAGAAGCAGCTAGATGATCTGGAGTCGGTGCTTCGAAGCCTTCAGCCTCGCGCTAAAATCATTCGTTCAGAGTTTGGGCAAGTTGATCCCTCAAGCATTCTGAATACCGGGTTGTTCGATTTCGAGGAAGCGAGCCAATCGGCAGGCTGGATGCAAGAGATGGCGAAGGAGCACCATGCTCCGGAAACGGAAGAGTACGGCATCTCATCATTTGTTTACGAGCGAATCCGTCCATTCCATCCAGAGCGGCTGATGAATTGGATGAGCGAATGGCCGGCTGAGGTTATACGAGCTAAAGGGATGGTATGGCTGGCCACCCGTAATGATACCGCGCAGAACTTCAGCCAGGCAGGTCCATCGATTCAATTCGGACCCGCAGGTAATTGGGTTGCGTCATTGCCTGAACAGGAAAGAGAAGAAGTTCTGCGGGAGGATCAGTCTATTGCAGCGTATTGGGATTCAGCTTATGGAGATCGGATCAACAAGATTGTCTTTATCGGATTATCGATGAATCGCCAGGAGCTATCGGAAGAACTGGATGAGTGTTTGCTGACGGATAAGGAAATGGATATGAATTGGAACACGTTTAAGGATGAGTTTCCCAATCAATCGAATGTACAGTTAGAAGATACTTTGCTGTTAGGTTAAGGCTGAGCGCAATCCCAACTTATTTTACTTGTTCTTTGACATTTCCCGGAAAGCAGCTTCCGCAGCAGTCAGGGTCTCATCGACATCAGCATCCGTGTGTGCGGTTGTCAGGAACCAGGCTTCATATTTCGAAGGAGCAACATATACGCCCTTGTCTAACATTAGCCGGAAAAAACGGGCAAACTGTTCGCCGTCCGCAGCCTGTGCATCCTCGTAATTCGTAACCGGATGACCACAGAAGTGGGTGGAGAAGGCTCCAACAATCCGGTTAATTGTGAGGGGGACGTTATAACGATCCGCTGAGCTTTGCAAGCCATTGGCGAGCTTCATTGCTAATTGTTCCATCCGCTCGTAGACACCTGGATCACGAAGGACCTCTAGGCAAGCTATACCAGCCAATATGGAAGCGGGATTACCTGCCATCGTGCCTGCTTGGTAAGCCGGACCGAGAGGGGCGACCATTTCCATCAAGTCGGCTCGCCCACCGTAGGCACCGATGGGCATTCCTCCGCCGATAATTTTGCCTAGAGCCGTCAGATCGGGTCGAATGGCATCCTGATCAGGGAAAGCCGAGAAAGTTTGTGCAGATCCATAATGAAAGCGGAATGCGCTAATCACCTCATCATAAATGACGAGAGCACCTGCTTCTCGGGTTAGGGTACACAATCCTTCCAGAAACCCGGGTTTAGGCATGACCATGCCGAAGTTGCCAACGATCGGTTCTACCATAACGGCTGCGATATCATCACCCCAACGCTCCAGTGCGAGCTTCAAACCCTCCAGCTCGTTGAAGGGAACCGTGATAACCTCGCTTGCAATACTAACTGGAATGCCCGCGCTATCAGGGATACCGAGTGTTGAGGGTCCTGAGCCTGCAGCGACCAGCACCAAATCCGAGTGACCGTGGTAGCAGCCTGCGAACTTAATGATCTTATTACGACCTGTGAAAGCCCGTGCTACCCGAATCGTCGTCATGACCGCCTCCGTACCGGAATTAACGAAACGCACCTTATCCATGGATGGAATGGCTTTTTTTAATTCCGCAGCAAGTAAAATTTCATGCTCCGTAGGCGTACCGTAGAGCGTTCCATTCCGAGCAGCCCGAATAATGGCTTCTGTTACGTGCGGATGCGCATGCCCGGTTATGATCGGACCGAAAGCCGCCAGATAGTCAATATAACGGTTTTCGTCGACATCGTAGAAATAAGCGCCTTGTCCTCTAAGCATGAATACGGGAGCACCGCCGCCAACGGCCTTAAAGGAGCGGGAGGGGCTGTTCACCCCGCCCACGATATGCTGCTTAGCTTCTTCGTATAATTGTGCCGAACGTGTTCTCTCCATGTGGCAATACCCTCCGACGGTGTCCATTCATTTTTCTGTCCAAACCTCGCTATTTCTCGCTAGCCGCCCCTCACGGAGAAGGCTCAGGTGTAGTCAAGCTGCTGTCCTCGCTCAATTTTTCCTGAATATAATCCTTGAGAGCATCCAGACTTCGGATACCCAGTACGGAGGATCCATCTACCTTCTCATCCGTAACCAATTCCATTGGCGGAATTTGTGCAGAACCTGCCTGATGAGATCTGTATGCAAGAGTTGCCAGCTTCCTCATATCTCCGACAGACATATTCGATTCCATGTAGGGGGTAACCTCCCCTAGGATTTCCGGCAGCCTGATGAGATTCCAGCCCGACTTAAGCTTTGCCGCTATCGCTTTAAGAAAGTCGCGTTGACGTTCTGTTCGGGTGAAGTCGGATAGTTTGTCGTGGCGAAAACGTACGTACTGCAGGGCTTTATCCCCGTCCAAATGCTGCTGTCCTTTTTTTAAATCGATGTCGTACATATGATCGTCCGCCGAGTCCGACCAGCGCATATCCTTTTCGACAAAGTAGTCGATTCCGCCTACTGCATCTACCAATTTGATAAAGCCTTGGAAATCAACATATACATAATACTGAATTTCCAAGCCTGTCAGGTTGCCAATTGTTTTCATAGCCAGCTCAGGCCCGCCCAGAGAAAGGGCGGTATTGATACGATTGCTTTTGTATCCAGGGATATCTACGTGAGTGTCGCGCAGAACGGAGAACAGGTGTATCGTTTTGGTGATAGGATCAAAAGAGACGACAATCATGGAATCTGACCGTGCAACCTCGTCTGTTACTAACCCTCGCTCATCACCGCCCATGAGAAGAATGTTTACGCGTTCGGAGCCTTCCCATTCGGGCGGCTCATCCCCTTTGTTTTTGTCGAACTGGCCGAACCGGGACTCTTCCTTTGTTTTCTGAATATTGTCGAGCTGGTTATATGTCCCGTATACTTTCCAGCCTACGAAGCATAGAAAAATGAACGATAAAACAAGAACGGCTAAAAGCACTGCCTTCCACTTCTTGTGCATAAGTATAGATCCTTTCGGGTGCGTTATATGTACGGCATGACTCTTTGTATCTGGAACTATTTTACGGCGCGAGTTAGTTGAGTTAAGATTACTATTATAAAAGTATAAAGTTTATGTAACCGAATAAGCAAATATAGTTGAAAATTGTATCAAAGATCGAAGATCGAGATGCATCACGGGAGGGTACTATGTTAGCAATTGACGTACAACAGCTGCGCAAGCAGTTCAAAGTGCAGAAAAACCGCGAAGGCCTCAAGGGAGCGCTCCAGGATTTGTTCAAGCGAGAGCATACCGAGGTGACCGCTGTTAATGATATTAGCTTTCAAATTCCGCAAGGGGAAATCTGCGGCTATATTGGAGAGAACGGCGCAGGCAAATCGACAACGATCAAGATGCTTACCGGCATCCTTGTTCCAACCTCGGGTAAGCTAGTCGTTAACGGATACATTCCCTACAAAGAACGCGAGAAATTCGTGCAGGGGATCGGCGTTGTCTTCGGGCAACGCAGTCAGCTGTGGTGGGATATCGGAGTGATCGAGTCCTTCCAGCTGCTTCGCAAAGTATACCGGGTGAGCGAGGTTGACTTCCGCCGGAGGCTTGACGAGCTGGTGGAGACGCTGCAGCTTCAAGAGCTGCTCAACCGGCCGGTTCGCAAGCTCAGCCTTGGCCAACGGATGCGTTGCGAGCTCGTGGCGGCGTTATTGCACAATCCATCGATCCTTTTTCTGGACGAGCCGACAATTGGTCTGGATATCGTTGTGAAGATGGAGATCCGCGAGTTTCTCAAGCGGTTGAATAGGGAGCAAGGTACGACGATACTGCTTACAACTCATGATCTTCAAGATATCGAAGCGCTTTGCTCACGCGTCATTATGCTGGATGATGGCAGAATTATTTATGATGGCGGGCTGGAGGAGCTTAAATCGCGCTGGGGCAAGGGTCGTCAGGTACAGTTCCAATTCAACGATCCCGTCGCTGTCGCATCGCTGACTGGTTTAACAAATGGACTCGATGTTCGCTGGATGCAGGAAAACGAAGTGACCGCTAAGGTGTGGATTCCCCGCGAGATGAATGTATCCGAAGTGCTCTCGCGAGTGGTCGGCGTAATGGAGATTAGCGATATTAAGATATTCGAGACGAACACGGACGAGATCGTGCGCGAGATCTATCAATCCGGAAGCGCGGATGCGCCTAAGGATTTATCTGCATTAACGGAAGCGGGTCTTGAGAAGAAGGAGCCGATTGAAGCAGGGGCAGGTAAGTCATGACGAGTGCTTACTTGGATTTTATCCGTATCCGGTTTCTAATGATGCTCGCTTATCGGGTGAATTATTACAGCGGTATTATTATATATGCAATTAATATAGGTGCGTATTATTTTCTGTGGAAAGCGATTTATGGAGAGGCAGAGACCCTGCAAGGCTTTACCGTTATTCAGATATCTACCTATGTGGCTGTGTCATGGATGGCTAGAGCGTTCTATTACAACAACTTAGATCGCGAGATCGCAAGTGAAATCATAGACGGAAGCGTCGCAATCCAGATTATCAGGCCCTATTCCTACATTCTCGTGAAAATGATGCAGGGCTTCGGAGAAGGGCTGTTCCGCCTCTTGCTGTTCATGGTTCCGGGTATGATCATTGTTTCTTTCATATTCCCGATTACGCTGCCAACGGATCCTACCCAGTGGATTGTCTTCTTCATCATGATCTGGTTCAGCTTTCTGATTAATTCACAGATCAACATTCTGACGGGTTTGTGTGCATTTTTCATTGAGAACAACCAAGGGCTCATGTCGATGAAAAGAGTAACCGTTGATCTGTTATCAGGTGTTGTTGTGCCTATGGCCTTCTTCCCGGGCTGGGCGATTTCAGTCATGAACTGGCTTCCGTTCCAAGCGATCACGTATTTGCCGGGTTCCGTATTCACGGGACGGATCCAGGGTGATGCGGTGTGGAATGCTCTTGGGATTCAAGTGTTATGGACACTCGTTTTAATTGTGCCGATTATGCTTGTGTGGCGTGCGGCGCGACGTCGGTTGTTCGTGCAGGGGGGTTAAAAAAATGAAGCGGTTATCGTTCATGTTGGGCTTGTATCGTGATTATTTTGTGAATTATATGAAAATAAAATTGACCTACCGTGCGGATTTCTGGATTGAAGTGCTTTCCGATTTGATGTTTAACGGCTTGAATTTGGTATTTATATTTATCGTGTTTCAACATACGCCTACATTAGGCAGCTGGAGCGAACCGGAGGTCGTATTCGTCTATGGATACTTTATGATCGCTTCGGGATTGTTCACGACTTTTTTCAACGTATGGAACTTCAGCGAGCGTTATATTGTCAAAGGAGAGATGGACCGCATTCTAACGCGTCCTGCCCATTCTCTTACCCAAGTTATGCTCGAGAATATGGACCCTCCCGCGATGTTCGGCGCCCTCGTCGGACTTGTCATCATGATTACCTCGTGGACGACGCTCGGCTTACCGTTTCACTGGTATGATCCCTTCGTGCTGATTATTATGGTGCTCGGCTCATGCGCCATCTATATGGGAATCTATACAGCCCTTTCGGCAATTTCGTTCTATTCGGATGCGCCGACGGGCATAGGTCCGCTCATTTATAACATTCAGAACTATGGAAGATACCCCGTCGAGATTTACAATAAAACGATTCGTTTCCTGCTCACGTGGGTGCTGCCGTTCGCCTTCGTCGGGGTGTATCCGGCTTCCTTCTTCTTGGGGCGAGTAGACGAATGGTGGCTGGCATGGTTGACTCCGGTTGTCGGCGTCATCGTGCTCTCGCTCGGTCTCTGGTTCTGGAACTACGGCGTCCGCCGTTACCGCGGTGCCGGGAGCTAGAAGTGTGTTGGGTAACCCTACAACACCTCCGCGGCTGTACTTTTAGCTGAAGTGTCTAGGTTGTTAGAACTGAAGTGTCTAGGGTACGCGTAGTTGAGTGACTAGTTTGTTAAGAGCTGAATTGTCTAGGTTGCGCGTAGTTGAATAACTAGTTTGTTAAGAGCTGAAGTGTCTAGGTTGCGCGTAGTTGAGTAACTGTAGGGTTGGACGTTGAATCGTCTCGAAGTAGGGTATCCTATGCCCACTCAGCTGCCCACTCCGATCAATAACGGCAAAAGTTGCCGCTATTGACTGGTGCGAGCCCAAAGATTTTCTAATAGCGGCACGAATTGCCGTTATTCATAAGCAATCAGAATAATCTAGGGTGATTCTTGAGGAATAGCGGAAATTTCTGCCGTTATGGGGTTACAGCTACTCCTGTTATCGCAGGATAGCGGCAATTCTTGCCGCTATCCGAGATATAGAGTTCTACCACGAATTGTGACACGGAAGCTTCTAGCTCGCTCGTGGCCGCCGACGATTTCTAATAGTCCGGCATTAACAAGCTCGTGAAGCAGATCGCGGGTGTGGCGATTACTAATTCCCAACTGTATACAAACTTCACCCGGAGTGAAGGGGCGCTGAAGCCGGATGGCTAGGCGCATGATTTCGCGGTGCTTTAAGCTCAAGCTTGGCTCGTCCGTTTTACCGGCGCCATAAAGCTTACCCATCACTTGGAGGACGAGCTGCTGGCATTGGCGGGGGCGCTCCTTAATGAGGTCCAGTGGAAAGCGATATACATGCCAACTCTGAAACACTAACTGGTTCTGCCGGTCGCGCTCGTAATTAAAGCCGCGTCTGTCCATCATTTTGGCATGTGTACTGAAATCGTCAACCTCCCAGTCAATCCAGTGAGGTTCCCTTACATAAGCATGATCTAGAAAGTAAGAGCCCTCGCGGTAGTTAGTAACTTCGTATTCAGCGTGCAGAAAGTCCAAGCTGCCGATAGCGGGCCACCAAATGTCTTCCACAAACAGCTTTTCAGCGTGCCCATGGCCTTCGTTTAATCTTCGGAGCGCCTCACCTGAACGAGATTTCCGTTGTGCAGACATCCATTGCTGATACTGAACTTCAAACAAACCGTCATTCTTGCCGCCAACCCTGCCATTGATCATCTTAATCCCCCATCCCCATCGATGTGAAGGCAATAAAAAACCGCGACTTCCCCCAGAAAAGGGAAAACGCGGTGTGCTTCACTCGTATAATCGTAATAACTTACCTTTAAGATAAGGGAAATGAAATAATTTGTCACGTCCAGGTTTACAATTATCTGTATGCTTCATCAAGAAGGAGTTTTCTGCATGCCCAAAAAACGAGCTGAAATTAAACTTGGTAAACCCGCGCCGGATTTCGAGCTCCCCGCAACCAACGGAGGAACGGTAACGCTTAAGCAATACAGAGGTCGCAAGGTTGTCATCTATTTCTACCCGAAGGATTTAACTCCCGCATGCACCCAGCAATCGTGTGATTTTCGCGACGCAGCAACAGAATTCGAGGACTCTAACGCTGTAATTCTAGGCATAAGTACGAATGACCTTAAAACTCACTATAGGTTCATAGAGAAGCATGAACTCCCTTTTACCCTGTTGGCAGATCCTGAGCACCAAGTGTGCGAATTATTCGGCGTATGGCAGGAGAAAAAGCTGTATGGCAGAACTTACATGGGTATTGTTCGATCTACCTTCCTAATCGATGAGTCCGGCCTGCTCGTTCAAGAGTGGCGCAACATCAAGGTTAAAGGACATGTAGAAGCTGTAAAACAAGCGTTGCAAGCAACTTAACCCTTAAAATCCTCTTGCCTTGACGCTGTCGAAGACTCAAAGCTATAATAGCTTCAATTGATTCCCGCGGAACGGATCGTACCGTCAGCAATGGAGACTTAAGTTTTGCGCTGTTTATTATTACGCGAAATTGAGAACGCCTGCCATACGAAGGTGATTCTCCTTTTACGCTCAGGAGGCTCGGCTTACTCAGTGAATAACCAACATGAAATGATCGTTGTGCTGGACTTCGGCGGCCAGTACAACCAATTGATCGCACGCCGGATTCGCGATCTGGGTGTATACAGTGAACTGCTTCCCTACAACACAACGGCGGACAAGCTCAGAGAATTAGCTCCCAAAGGCATTGTTTTCTCCGGCGGACCCGCAAGCGTTTATGCAGAAGGTGCGCCAACGATTGACCCGGATATCTATTCCTTAGGCGTACCTATTCTAGGTATCTGTTACGGTATGCAATTAATGACTCATATGCAGGGCGGGAAAGTAGAGCCTGCGCACAAGCGCGAATACGGCAAATCGGATGTTGATTTTATCGCTGGCTCCCATCTGGTAAGTGGTCTAGAAGCTCGCCAAACAGTCTGGATGAGCCATGGAGACCATGTAACGGAGCTTCCATCCGGTTTCATCATAGATGCAAGCACGGAGCATGCCCCTGTTGCCGCAATGAGCGATGCCGCGCGGAAGCTGTATGCGGTTCAATTCCATCCTGAAGTGCGTCACTCCGTATACGGGAACGAAATGATCCGCAACTTCCTCTACGGGGTGTGCGAATGCAAGGGCGATTGGAGCATGACCTCCTTCATCGAAGATACGGTCCGTGATATCCGCAATGAGGTCGGCGACAAGAAAGTGTTATGCGCACTTTCCGGAGGTGTTGACTCCTCCGTTGTTGCAGCGCTGCTTCATCGTGCGATTGGAGATCAGTTAACGTGCATGTTCATCGATCACGGCTTGCTCCGCAAGGATGAAGGGGAGAGCGTCATGGAAACCTTCGTCGGCAAATTCGATATGAACGTGGTCAAAATCGATGCTAGAGAGCGGTTCATGGGCAAATTGCGCGGCGTGGAAGATCCTGAGCAGAAACGCAAGAATATCGGCGTTGAGTTCATCCGGGTGTTCGAGGAGGAATCTGCGAAATTCGACGATTTTACCTTCTTGGCCCAAGGGACGCTCTATACGGATATCGTTGAGAGCGGTACAGCCACGGCACAAACGATTAAATCCCATCACAATGTCGGCGGCTTGCCGAAGGATATGAAATTTAAGCTTATCGAGCCTCTAAAGGCGTTATTCAAAGATGAAGTGCGCAAAGTCGGCGAGGAGTGCGGTCTGCCTGAAGCAATCGTCTGGCGTCAACCTTTCCCGGGTCCAGGGCTTGCGATCCGCGTGCTTGGCGAAGTGACGGAAGAGAAGCTTACAATCGTCCGTGAATCCGATGCGATTCTGCGTGAAGAAATCGCAAAAGCAGGTCTTGATCGTGAAATCTGGCAATACTTCACGGCGCTTCCGAACATGAAGAGCGTTGGCGTAATGGGTGATGGACGTACCTATTCCTATACCGTAGGTCTAAGAGCGGTAACCTCGATCGATGGAATGACGGCGGATTGGGCACGGATACCTTACGACGTATTAGAGAAAATCTCCAATCGGATCGTTAATGAAGTGCACAATGTCAATCGGATCGTTTATGATATTACTTCTAAACCTCCGGCTACGATCGAGTGGGAGTAACCGCAAAATATTAAATCGACGAAATTCGACAAAATAACAAAGAATGCCTCGACCTTCTCGGGTCGAGGCATTTTTCTGCCAATCATCGTCTAATTATCGGATAATTCCGAACGTTCTGACCCTTAAACCGCTTGCAATATTCGTAAATAACCGTTGACAGTAAAGGTCTTACGACCTAGAATGAGATTTGACAAAACAACTGAATAATTCTTTTCGTATAATCCCGGGAATAGGCCCGGGAGTCTCTACGAGGTCACCGCAAATGATCTGTCTACGGGAAGTGGAAATGCATGCTGAGGAGATACGCGCGTTCTCCGAAAGTATGAATTTTCCCGGTTGTGCGGAACCTAGAGGAGTCTTCTTCTGGGTTTTTTGTATGTTTATCTTAGTTTTCCACATTCACTCAAATTTGAAGGGAGAGTTTACTGAAACTATGGAACGTTTCTTTAAGCTGAAAGAATTGGGAACGAACGTACGCACAGAGATCATGGCAGGCTTGACAACGTTTATGACGATGGCGTACATACTGGCTGTAAACCCAGGCATTCTGGGCAGCGCGGGTTTGGATCCTTACGGTGTATTCCTAGCAACTGCGCTTGCTGCCGGTATTTTCACAATCGCAATGGGTTTATTCGTTAACTTCCCTGTTGCAGTCGCGCCAGGTATGGGCCTTAACGCTTTCTTCGCAACGACGGTTATCGCTTCAAAAGCAACCGATAATCCGATTTCGCCTTCAATGGCTCTCGCTGCGGTATTTATCTCAGGAATTATTTTTCTCATTCTTACCATTACGCAAATTCGTCAAATGCTTATCGTTGCTATTCCGGATGGACTTAAGCATGCGATAACGGTCGGTATTGGATTGTTCATCACCATTATCGGACTGAAAAACAGCGGTTTGCTGACGGTTGCGCTCGATGCGCAAGTGACCGAAGTAGCCAAAGGCCAATTTACCGACCTGCTTGGCTTTGAAACTGTTTTCCATATGGGTAACCTAGAAAATCCGAGTGTCTACATGACAATCGCTGGACTTGCGATCATCTCCGTTCTGATGGTACTGAAGGTTCGCGGTGCTATCCTTTACGGAATCCTACTGGTAACGCTGCTCGGATTGCTTCCGGGAATCGATCTCGTGAACCTTGATTCACTTAGAAATCAAGAGTGGGTTCCGCAATTCGATCAATTGAATTTCTGGGATTTCGATTTCGCTGATCTTCTGACAACGGGACTCTTAGTCGCTATTGCAACATTTACATTCGTAGAATTATTCGATACGTTCGGTACATTAGTTGGAACGGCTAATCGTGCTGGATTTTTCAAAGACAAAGAAAAAGGCAAGAAGCTTGTGGGTAAAGCGATGTTCGTTGATGCTGTAGCGGTAAGCGGCGGCGCAATGCTCGGTACGAGTACGGTAACCGCTTATGTCGAGAGCTCCGCTGGTATTGCGGAAGGCGGCCGCAGCGGCTTGACTGCCGTATCGACGGGGGTATTTTTCCTCCTCGCCTTGTTCCTGGCTCCTGTCGCGTTACTCGTGCCTGCAGCTGCGACAAGCGCAGCGCTTATTATCGTCGGCGTGCTTATGCTTCAATCCGTTAAGGAAATTGATTTCTCCGATTACGTCATCGGTATTCCTGCTTTCTTGACCATTACTCTTATGCCTTTCACTTACAACATCGCAAACGGTATCTCCTTCGGTATCGTATCTTACGTTCTGCTCGCGTTCGTTGTGAACTTAGCTGGCGACAAGAAGCATCGAATTCACTGGCTCATGTGGGTGCTGTTCTTCGTCGTAATCGCTCGTTACGCTTTCGTTGGCTCGCAAGGCTGACTCTAATCCCGATTCTAAGGAAACCTTCTTAAGGTTCACAGAATAAATCAACCCCGTCTCATTTCCGGTCTTACGGAGGTGGGGCGGGGTTTTAATTTGTTTTTGCAAGCGAATATGTCTGATTGTTTCGAATTATTGTCTAAAGACGAACATTGTTATTTCGAGGGGTAAAAAGTGTTCGCTTTTGTTTGACAACCCCCCCTAGCTGGGGTAAAATTAAAAGCGTCAAATGAGCTTATTTCTTGTCGAATAATGATAAGAAATAATGCGCGTATAAGTCGGGAATCGGCCCGAACGTCTCTACCCGGAAACCCTAATTTCCGGACTACGCAGCAATTCGCAGACGACACTTAAATAGAAGCGCGGACCATCTTAGGTTCGGGCTTTCTCTTGTCGCCGTCGGTCGAAACCTATCCGTAGAAGAGAACTTAAGGGTCGAGTTGGGAATACTGTCAGTATTCTTATCGGTCTTTTTTATTTTTACTGAGGCAATAAAGAGTGCATTTAGGGATTAGGGAAGGGTGGAACCATGTCTTCACTTGTCGGCGTTATTATGGGAAGCACTTCGGATTGGGAAACGATGAAAAAAACGTGCGAGGTGCTCGATGAGCTAAACGTGCCGTATGAGAAGAAAGTCGTCTCCGCGCATCGGACGCCGGATTTGATGTTTGAGTACGCACAGACCGCCGTTTCTCGCGGCTTGAAGGTAATCATAGCAGGCGCAGGAGGTGCCGCCCATCTTCCGGGAATGGTCGCAGCCAAAACCGTATTGCCCGTTATTGGAGTGCCCGTTCAATCTAAGGCTCTAAACGGGCTTGATTCATTGCTTTCAATCGTGCAGATGCCGGGCGGAATTCCCGTTGCTACAGTCGCCATCGGCGCTGCGGGCGCTACGAATGCAGGACTGTTAGCCGCGCAAATCATAGGCGCATTCGATCCTACGGTGCAAGCGCGTGTAGAAGCCCGTCGTGAACGGATTACACGAGAAGTTCTGGATAACGGAGAGCTGCCATGAGCGGTGAGAATAAATTAATCCCGCCGGGATCGACAATCGGGGTGCTTGGCGGCGGGCAGCTAGGCCGGATGTTAGCGCATGCGGGCAATCGCCTAGGGTATCGCTTCGTGACGCTTGATCCGACGCCAGACTCTCCATGCGGACAGACGGCATCTCAAATCGTCGCTAATTACGATGATAAAGAAGCGGCTAGGGAGCTGGCCGAACGTTCGGATGTCATTACGTACGAATTCGAGAATGTTGATGCAGGCGTTGCGGCCATGCTAGAGTCGGAGTCTTATGTTCCGCAGGGCAGCGCGCTGCTTTATACAACGCAGCATCGTCTCCGGGAGAAAAAGGCCGTGGAAGCGGCGGGAGTTAAAGTTGCACCGTATGCGGAAATTGTAAGTTTAGAGAGTCTGCGTGCTTCAGCGACCAATCTTGGCTTACCGGCTGTGCTAAAAACCGCAACGGGTGGCTATGATGGTAAGGGTCAATGGGTGCTTCGGACAGAGCGGGAGCTGGAAGCGGCATGGACCGAAGCAAGCCAGACCGGTACGGAGCTTGTTCTCGAGAAGTTTATTGCTTTCGACAAGGAAATATCCGTCATTGCCGCACGAAGCCCATCGGGCGAAGTAAGAACTTTTGCTCCAGCTGAAAATATTCACGTTAATAATATTTTGCACTTATCTATCGTTCCCGCTCGCATAGCTGAATCGGTTCGGGGTGAGGCTGTGAAGCTGGCTGTATCTATTGCCGAGACGCTTGGAGTGGTAGGCTTGATTGCGGTTGAGCTGTTTGTTACGCCTGACGGTGATTTGTACGTTAACGAGCTAGCGCCTAGACCTCATAATTCGGGACATTACACGATGGAGGCTAGTAAGACGTCGCAGTTCGAGCAGCATATTCGGGCGGTCTGCGATCTGCCTCTCGGCGATCCGGCGCTTCTGACGCCTGTCGTTATGGTGAATGTGCTTGGTGAACACATGCAGCCGGTGCTGGAGTGGATGGCGCGGAAGGATACCGCAGCGGAGAGGTTAGGTGTTGAACCTAAGGTTCACCTCTATGGTAAGGCCGAAGCTAAGCATAAACGTAAAATGGGTCATATCAACGTTCTTGCCCCAAGCGTGGAAGCGGCGCTTAAATGGGTGGACGAAACGAATATTTGGAGGGTTTAACTTACTATGTTAGAGCGCTATAGCCGCCCCGAGATGAGGGCGATCTGGACGGAAGAAAATAAATTCAAGGCTTGGCTGGAGGTGGAATTGTGCGCTTGCGAGGCTTGGGCAGAGCTTGGGCACATTCCGCATGAGGATACAGTAGAGCTGCGGAAGAATGCTAAGTTCGACATTGACCGGATTAATGAGATCGAGCTGGAAACGCGCCATGATGTAATTGCCTTCACTCGCGCTGTATCCGAGAGCTTGGGAGCAGAACGTAAATGGGTACACTATGGCCTGACATCAACGGATGTCGTTGATACTGCGATGGGATACCTGCTTCTGCAGGCAAATGAAATTCTGAAGAAGGATATTGAGAAATTCATTGCGATCCTGCGTGATCAAGCGATTAAGTATAAAGATACTCCGATGATGGGTCGTACGCATGGCGTACATGCGGAGCCGACAACGTTCGGTCTGAAGCTAGCCTTATGGCATGAAGAGATGAAGCGTAATCTGGAGCGTTTCTTGCGGGCGGCGGACGGCGTTCAATTCGGGAAAATGTCCGGAGCCGTCGGCACGTATGCGAACATTGATCCGGCCGTAGAACAATTCGTATGCCGCAAGCTAGGCATTACGGCTGCACCAATCTCGACACAAACGCTGCAACGTGATCGTCATGCGGAATATATGGCAACGCTGGCGTTGATCGCTTCCTCTATCGATAAGTTTGCTACGGAAATCCGCGGCTTACAGAAGAGCGAATTCCGCGAAGTGGAAGAGCCGTTCGGCAAGGGACAGAAGGGCTCGTCGGCGATGCCGCATAAGCGGAATCCTATCGGCTGCGAGAATATGAGCGGCCTTTCCCGCGTTATTCGCGGACATATGCTTACCGCGTATGAGAATGTACCTTTATGGCACGAACGCGACATCTCGCATTCCTCTGCCGAAAGAATTATTTTGCCGGATGCGACTATGCTCCTTAACTATATGCTCAACCGCTTTGGTAACATTGTGAAAGACCTCACGGTGTTCCCGGAGAACATGAAACGCAACATGTCCCGTACTTATAATGTGCCTTTCTCCGGCCGCGTAATGACGAAGCTGATCGACAAGGGCTTCAGCCGTGAGCAAGCTTACGATACAGTTCAACCGCGTGCGATGCAAGCTTGGGAGGAGCAGCGCGACTTCCGTGATATCGTTCAGACGACGCCGGACTTCACTAACGTTCTGTCTGCCGAGGAAATCGCCGATTGCTTCGATCCGACATGGCATCTGAAGCATGTGGGTACTATTTTTGATCGATTGGGCTTGAAATAACTTGATAACATGTAATTACCAAGCATAACAAGGAGGCAATATGACCATCGAAGCTTTATCTACGGCCGAAGGGCTCGTTAAAGCCCCTCTTATTCACAAGGGAAAGGTCAGAGAGCTTTATGACCTGGGTGAGCATCTTCTGATTGTGGTTACGGATCGGATATCGGCTTTCGACTATGTCCTGGATCCTCCGGTGCCGGGTAAAGGCAGCGTGCTTAACGGCTTAAGCTCATATTGGTTCGAGCAAACTGCGGCAATCCAGCCTAATCATGTCATTCATACCGAAGTGGAGCGTTTAGGGGATTTGGTGTCGGATCCGGACAAGCTGGCTGGCCGCATTATGGTTAGTCGCAAAGCGAAGCGGATCGACATTGAATGCGTCGTGCGCGGGTACATTACCGGCGGCGGTTGGAGACAATATCAGGGGAATGGACAAGTTAACGGCATTACGCTTCCAGAGGGTTTGCGCAAGAACTCCATGCTTGAGCAACCGATCTTCACCCCTGCGGGAAAAAATGACGTCGGTCACGACGAGGATATTCCCTTCGAGGAGATGGCCGCGAGAGTGGGACTTGCGCTGGCAGAGGAGTTGCGTGATCGCAGCTTAAAGCTTTATGAGTTCGGACGCGATTATTGTGCGAAGCGGGATATCATCCTTGCGGATTGCAAATTCGAATTCGGCGTAATCGATGGTGAAATCATTCTTATTGATGAATTATTCACACCTGATTCCTCTCGCTTCTGGGCGAAGGAGAACTACAAGTTGGATGTAGAAATCGATAGTATGGACAAAGAACCGGTTCGTGCGTATTTGGCAGGCTCGGATTGGGATAAGAACAGTCCGCCGCCGTCGTTGCCGCAAGAAGTCGTAGCAGCCACCACTTCGAGATATGAAGAAATTTACCGGCGTTTAACTAACTAGCAGCAATACCACCCTATACCCCCATATCAGGAGGAACTCTCATGAAAGCAAAGATCTACGTGACGATTAAGCAGAACGTGCTCGACCCGCAAGGAAACGCGGTGCAAGGCGCCCTTCATGCGCTTGGCTTCGATGAGGTCAGCAAGGTGAGAATCGGCAAGTATTTAGAGGTTAATCTGGATACGGATGACCGCGCGCAAGCGGAAGAAAAGCTCAAAGTCATGTGTGAGAAACTGCTGGCGAATACGGTTGTAGAAGACTATCGTTTCGAATTGGAGGGCTGAGGCGCTCATGAATTTTGCGGTTATCGTATTTCCGGGGTCCAACTGCGATATCGACTGCTTCAAAGCGGTAGAAGATACGATAGGACAGCCCGTTGACTATGTATTCCACACAGCCACTGATTTATCCAAGTATGATGCGATTTTAATCCCAGGCGGTTTTTCCTATGGAGACTACTTGCGGTGCGGCGCGATCGCCCAGTTCGCACCTGTCATGGCCGAAGTGCGCAAAGCCGCCGAAGCAGGCAAGTTCGTGCTCGGAATCTGTAACGGGTTTCAAATCCTTACGGAAGCTAATCTCCTGCCAGGCGCACTTATCCGCAATAACTCGCTGAAGTTCCGTTGCCATCCGGCAGACTTAATTGTGGAGAATAATTCGACAGCTTTCACAAATGCTTATTCACAAGGTGACATTATCGATATCCCCATCGCTCATGGCGAAGGCAGCTACTTTGTTGATGATGAGACTCTGGCAAGCTTGAGAGCGAACAATCAGATCGTGTTCCGATACTCCGTAGACAATCCGAATGGATCCGTTGATAACATTGCAGGTATTTGCAATGAAGCCGGTAACGTCGTCGGAATGATGCCGCATCCGGAGCGTGCCGTAGCAGAGCTACTCGGTTCAACCGATGGCGTGCGCATGTTCACATCAGTACTTAATGCTTGGAGGGAACGTAATGGCGCAGCAAGTGTCCGCTAAAGAACCTACTGTAGAGCAAATTGCCGAGCAGAAAATATATAAGCAATTCGGTGTTTCCGATAAGGAATATGATCTGATTTGCAGCTTCATGGGACGTCAGCCGAACTACACCGAAATCGGCGTGTTCAGCGTTATGTGGTCCGAGCATTGTGCATATAAGAACTCCAAACCGCTGCTGAAGCGTTTCCCCGTTACAGGACCTCGCGTTCTGATGGGACCGGGCGAAGGCGCGGGAATCGTCGATATCGGCGACAACCAAGCGGTTGTTTTCAAGATCGAATCTCATAATCATCCGTCTGCGATTGAGCCTTACCAGGGCGCTGCAACGGGTGTGGGCGGAATTATCCGCGATATTTTCTCCATGGGGGCTCGTCCGGTAGCATTGCTAAACTCATTACGGTTCGGACGTCTAGAGAATGAGCGCGTACGTTATTTGTTCGAGCATGTCGTCGGCGGAATCGCTGGCTACGGCAACTGTATCGGGATTCCGACGGTTGCGGGGGAAGTCATGTTCGACGAAGCATATGAAGGCAATCCGCTAGTCAACGCGATGTGCGTTGGTTTGATCGATCATGACAAGATCCAGCGCGGCGTTGCTAAGGGAATCGGCAATCCAGTGTTCTACGTTGGTCCGGCAACCGGCCGGGACGGGATCCATGGCGCGACGTTTGCGTCCGAGGATTTAACGGCGGAATCCGAAGCGAAGCGTTCGGCTGTTCAAGTCGGCGATCCGTTCATGGAGAAGCTCGTTATGGAAGCAACATTAGAATTGATCGATTCCGGCATCGTGCTTGGCATTCAGGATATGGGCGCGGCAGGTCTTACTTGCTCTAGTGCAGAGATGGCGAGTAAAGCCGGCAACGGCATGGAGCTGTATCTGGATAAGGTTCCGCAGCGCGAAGACGGAATGACGGCATACGAGATGATGCTTTCGGAGTCGCAGGAGCGGATGCTGTTCGTCTGCGAGCCGCAGCATGAGGCGCAAGCTCAAGAGATTTTCGAGCGTTGGGGACTGCACTGCGCAAAGGTTGGTAAAGTATCAGACGACGGCAGACTGAAGCTCTTCCATCAAGGAGAACTGGTCGCGGACATGCCAGTGCATGCGCTTGTCGACGATTGCCCGATCTATAACAAGCCGTCCCAAGTTCCTGAATATTATGTGAAAAATGGTTCCATCGATACGAACGGCTACGAGCAAGTGGTTGACCTGAACGGTGCGCTCAAAAAAGTACTTTCTTCTCCGTCGCTTGCGAGCAAAGAGTGGGTTTACAGCCAGTACGACTATATGGTTCGCACGGAGACAGCCGTTCGTCCGGGCTCGGATGCGGCAGTCGTGACGATTCGCGGCACACGCAAAGGTCTTGCAATGACAACGGACTGCAACGGCCGTTATGTGTATTTGGATCCAGAAGTCGGCGGCAAGATTGCAGTCGCCGAAGCGGGTCGCAACATTGTATGCTCCGGTGCGGAGCCGCTTGCGATTACGGACAACCTGAACTTCGGTAGTCCCGAGAAACCGGAAGTGTTCTGGCAAATGGAGAAGTCGGTAGATGGTATGGCAGAAGCTTGCCGCGTGTTCGAGACGCCGGTTATCGGCGGTAACGTATCGCTTTATAACGAGAATACGAAGGGTGCGATCTACCCGACGCCAGTCGTAGGAATGGTTGGCCTAGTGCATGATATTGATCACATCACAACACAAGAGTTCAAAGCTGAAGGCGATGTTATCTTCTTGCTCGGCGAGACGAAAGCGGAAATTGGCGGCAGCGAATTCCAATATGCGGTTCATGGAGTGACAGAAGGTCGTCCTCCTGAGCTGGACTTGGAGACAGAACGTAAGCTTCACGTTGCAGTACTCGGCGTGATTCAGCAAGGACTCGTCGCTTCCGCGCATGACTTGTCCGAGGGCGGTCTGGCTGCTGCTTTGGCCGAAGCATGCTTCGGTCGCGGTCTAGGCGCGAACGTGACGTTCGAAACGACGCTTCGTCCGGATTTGGCGCTGTTCAGCGAATCGCAATCGCGGATTCTTCTGTCGGCTAAGCCGGAAGCAGCTGGTCAGCTGGCCTCGGCACTTACAGCTGAAGGTATTATCGTTCAGCGTTTAGGAACAGTTACAGGCGATCGCCTTAAGATATCGGTTGGCGGAACCACAGCTATCGACGCATCAGTTGCAGAGCTGCGCGAGGAATGGAAGGATGCCATTCCTAGCCAGATGAACGGTAACTCCAAATGACATCAAGCGTTTCGAACGGAGGGACAGCAGTGACACAGCTCTGGACCGGCGACTATTACAACGAGGGCGCCTCTGGTAAGGACTCTATATTCGACAAGCTGAAAGAGGAATGCGGAGTATTCGGGGTGTTCGGTCATCCCGATGCCGCCAATCTATCCTATTATGGCTTACATGCCCTGCAGCATCGCGGCGAAGAAAGCTGCGGAATTTGCACCTCTGACGAGGGAACCTTCCATTATCATCGCGGTATGGGACTTGTTAAAGAGGTGTTCGACCGTGACCGCCTTGAGACTTTAACGGGTAATCAAGCGATTGGACATGTTCGCTATTCCACTGCTGGAGCAAGCCGTTTAGCTAACGCGCAGCCGCTTGTTTTCAAATACCGCGGCGGGGATTTGGCTGTATGTACGAACGGAAATCTGGTGAATGAGCCGGGGATCCGCAAGGAGCTGGAGGATGCGGGCTCGATTTTTCAAACCACGAGCGATACTGAGGTTATCGCGCATTTAATTGCGCGTTCTCCGAAGGATCTAGTCGAAGCGGTTAAAGATGCTTTTGCGCGTTTGATCGGCGGATTCGCGTTTCTTATACAGACCAAAGGCCGTTTAATCGCCGCGTGTGATAAGCATGGGCTTCGTCCTCTTGTCATGGGGCGCTTAGGGGATTCTTATATTTTCGCCTCTGAATCCTGTGCCTTGGAGACTATCGGGGCTGTATACGAACGTGATGTTCAGCCTGGAGAATTGCTGGTGCTGGATGAGAACGGCTTGCGTGAAGATCGCTTTGCTCTTATGGAAAGACGTGCGGTTTGCGCGATGGAGTACATTTATTTCGCAAGACCCGATAGTGATATTTATGGTGTGAACCTGCACTCCTCCCGCAAGCGGATGGGGCAGCAGCTGGCTCAGGAAGCCTTCGTCGATGCAGACATCGTAACCGGTGTTCCCGATTCGAGTATCTCGGCGGCGATCGGCTATGCGGAACAGACAGGAATCCCTTACGAGCTTGGATTGATCAAAAACAAATACACTGGACGCACCTTCATTCAGCCTTCTCAAGAGCTGCGTGAAAAAGGCGTAAAAATGAAGCTTTCTGCGGTTCGCAAAGTGGTAGCGGGTAAACGGGTGGTTATGATTGACGATTCGATTGTTCGGGGAACAACTTCCCTGCGTATCGTCAACATGCTGCGCGAAGCAGGCGCCCTCGAGGTGCATGTGCGCATAACCTCGCCGCCTTTCATGAACCCTTGTTATTATGGCATCGATACACCTAATCCTGCGGATTTGATTGCATCCAGCAAAACGGTGGAGGAGATTCGCCAGGCGATTAACGCGGATTCGCTGTATTTCCTTAGCGAGCATGGCTTAATCGACTCTGTAGGCGGCCACGACGATGAATTTAACCGCGGCCTCTGTCTAGCTTGCTTCAACAAAGACTACCCCACACCCGTCGAATTCGAAGACGCGAAGACGACATCCTGCGGCTGCGATTAATTGAGGGCTGAATTAGCTGAAAGAGCTCAACTAGCTGAATTAGCTGAAAGAGCTCAATTAGCTGAAAGAGCTCAACTAGCTGAAAGAACTCAACTAGCTGAAAGAGCTCAACTGGCAGAAAGAGCTCAACTGGCTGAAAGAACTCAACTAGCTGAAAGAGCTCAACTGGCAGAAAGAGCTCAACTGGCTGATTGTCTTGATTCCTCAACTAACCTTGCTATGCGTCTGATGCAAACTGTAAAAACTACAGGTAATAGAGCAATAATGCTTAGCTTCGATTAATTTACCTGCAAAAACTACATGTGTTTTGGTGTTTTGAGCCGCTTCGAGCGGATTTGGATCAAAATTCATGTACGAAATGCAGGTTGATCTAAAATAGGTACGATTTTAATGAAAATACCTGTAGTAAATGCAGGTATCTGCTCATTATCTAAAAAAACGTGTTCGCCTGAGTGGCGGAGGGACAACCATCGGCTGGAAAGTTTACGTCCCGTCTTTGTATTCGTGAGATTACCATGTAATCTAATCAGATCCCACGAATACAACAACGGGTGGAAGCCGATGGTTCGTCACGTAGCTGCGAATATGGCGGACAAAACCTGGGAGTGAAATCAGTGTCCGAAGCGTACAAAGAAGCCGGAGTCGACATCGCGGCAGGTAATGAAGCGGTCGAACGGATGAAGAAACACGTGAAGAAGACATTTCGTCCGGAAGTACTGACTGGGCTCGGCGGATTCGGCGGGTTATTCAGTCTGAATAAGGATAAGTATGAGGAGCCGGTTCTCGTGAGCGGCACCGATGGAGTCGGTACGAAGCTGAAGCTGGCGTTCGCGATGGACAAGCACGATACAATCGGCATCGACGCAGTAGCCATGTGTGTCAACGATGTTATCGTTACTGGCGCGGAGCCTCTCTTTTTCCTTGACTATCTGGCATGCGACAAAATCATTCCCGAGAAAATCGAAGCGATCGTCAAAGGTATTGCCGACGGCTGCCAGCAAGCGGGGTGTGCGCTAATCGGCGGCGAAACGGCGGAGATGCCTGGCATGTACCACGATGGCGAGTATGATATCGCTGGATTTACTGTTGGTATCGTGGATCGCAAGAAAGCGATTGACGGCTCCACGATTCAAGCTGGAGATGCGGTAATCGGGTTAGCTTCAAGCGGAATTCATTCCAATGGCTTCTCGCTCGTTCGCAAGCTTCTGCTCGAGAAGAAGGGTTACTCATTAACAGACAAACCTTCGGAGCTGGAAGGAAAAACATTGGGCGACGTTCTTATCGAACCTACCCGAATTTACGTCAAGCAAATCCTCAAGCTGCTCGATAGCGTAAAGATCAAAGGAATGGCGCATATTACGGGCGGCGGCTTCATCGAGAACATCCCGCGTGTACTGCCAGAAGGCGTAAATGTAGATATTAATCGGGGCTCATGGCCCGTTCTTCCGATTTTCGGATTAATGCAGCAAGCTGGCGACATTACCGATCGGGATATGTACACGACCTTTAATATGGGCGTCGGCATGGTGCTGGTTGTTGCTGCGGAGCAAGCAGAGCAAGCATTAGAGCTTGCTAAAGAGCAAGGCGAGCAAGCATTCCGCATCGGAACCGTTACAGCGGGCAACAAGATCGTTACCTTCGAAGGTGTGGAGCTGCCATGATCGGAAGCAATGAAGGAGGCCAAGCTCTGGCAAAACCTTCGTCTCCCCTTAAGATCGCTGTATTCGCTTCGGGTAACGGGAGTAACTTCCAAGCTCTAGCCGAAGCTGTTAAGGCGGGTAAGATTCATGCTTCCCTCGAGCTGGTCGTGTGCGATAAGCCATCGGCGTACGTGCTTGAGCGCGCGCGCAGCTTTGAAGTCGAAACCTATGCTTTTTCACCCAAGCAGTATGCTTCCAGAGAAGCTTACGAAGAAGAAATCGTAGCTAAGCTTCAAGCCAAAGGCATTGATCTAGTTGTAATGGCTGGTTACATGCGCTTGGTGACTCATGTGCTCGTAGAGCCGTATTATGGTCGAATGATCAATGTTCACCCGGCACTGCTCCCGGCTTTTCCTGGAATGAATGGAGCTCTGCAAGCGTTGGAGTATGGGGCGAAAATAGCCGGTGCAACCGTTCACTTCGTGGATGGGGGTACGGATACAGGGCCGATTATTGCTCAGCAGGCTGTAGCTATTCAGGAAGACGATACATTGGAGACGCTGAGCAGTCGGATTCAGCAAGTGGAATACGAGCTTCTTCCCAAGGTAGTCGGCTGGATGGCCGAAGGACGCATAACGCTGAACGGTCGTAAGGTGACGATTACGCAATAGGTTCACAAACGCGGACACTCTAATAAGTAGACAATCGAACGGAGGATTATTAGTGGCTATCAGAAGAGCTTTAGTTAGCGTTTCGGATAAAACAGGAATCGTGGATTTCTGCCGAGAGCTGGCACAGCAGGGCGTTCAAATCATTTCGACAGGCGGAACGAAGACGTTACTCGAGAAGGAGCAGGTGCCGGTAATCGGTATTTCTGAGGTGACGGGTTTTCCGGAAATTATGGATGGCCGCGTTAAGACCTTGCACCCTGCCGTACATAGCGGTTTACTGGCGGTACGCGATAACGCCGAGCACACTAAGCAAATGGAAGAGCTGGGACTTGACTACATCGATCTTGTGGTGGTTAACCTATATCCCTTCAAAGAAACCATTGCGAAGCCGGACGTATCCTATGAAGATGCCATCGAGAACATCGACATCGGCGGTCCTACCATGCTGCGTTCCGCTGCCAAAAATCATGCCTTCGTGACCGTTGTCGTTGACGCTGGCGACTACTCTAACGTATTGGAGGAAGTGCGTGCCGGCGGCGATACAACGATTGAAACCCGTAAACGTCTCGCAGCCAAAGTATTCCGGCATACCTCGGCTTACGATGCGCTGATTTCCGATTACTTCGCCAAGCAGCTGGATAATCCGCTTCCTGAGAGCCTTACGGTTACCTACGAGAAGGTGCAGGAGCTTCGTTATGGGGAGAATCCTCACCAGAAGGCTGCTTTCTATCGCAAGCCGCTATCCTCTTCGGGCAATATTACCTCTGCTGAGCAGCTGCACGGCAAGGAGCTTTCCTACAACAACATTAATGATGCGAACGCTGCACTCGCCATTGTGAAGGAGTTCGATGAACCCGCAGTCGTTGCAGTTAAGCATATGAACCCTTGCGGAGTAGGTATTGGCAGCAATATCGATGAGGCATATGTGAAAGCTTATGAATCGGACCCAACCTCGATATTTGGCGGGATCATTGCAGCTAACCGTCCGATCGGAGCAGAAACGGCTGTACGCCTGAATGATCTCTTCCTGGAAATTGTTATTGCACCGGAGTTTACGCCGGAGGCATTGGAAATTCTTCAGCGTAAAAAGAACATTCGTCTTATGCGCCTAGGCAATCTTCCTTCGGCTGCGGAACGTCGTTCCGAATGGTTGATTACGAGCGTTGAGGGCGGGATGCTCGTGCAAGAAAGCGATGTTCACAGTTTAACGGATGCGGACATTAAAGTGGCAACAAATCGTGCTCCAACTGATGAAGAGATGAAGCAGCTGCTGTTCAGCTGGAAAGTCGTCAAACACGTCAAATCGAATGCGATTCTGCTCGCAAGCGACAACATGACAGTTGGCGTAGGCGCTGGTCAGATGAACCGTGTAGGTGCGGCGCGTATTGCGATTGAGCAGGCAGGAGACAAAGCACGCGGTGCGGTGCTTGCCTCCGATGCTTTCTTCCCGATGGGAGATACGGTCGAGCTGGCAGCTCAAGCTGGAATTACGGCAATCATTCAGCCAGGCGGATCGATTAAGGACGAGGAATCCATCGCTGCGGCTAACAAATACAATATCGCCATGTTATTTACGGGCGTTCGTCATTTCAAGCATTAGTATCTGATTAACAGGGCGTTCCTTCACGGATCGCCTTTTCTATCGAAGGAGGAAGTCTACGTGAATATTCTAGTCGTTGGACGCGGAGGGCGCGAGCACGCTATTATCTGGTCGCTTAAGCGTAACAAGAAGATTAAGAAGATTTATTGCGCGCCGGGCAACGCCGGAACCGCAACGCTTGCGGATAACATAGATATTGGGGAATTAGAGTTCCCGCGTCTTGTGAAATTCGCTCAGGAGAATGCCATCGACCTCGTTGTTGTAGGTCCTGATGATCCGCTTGCCGCAGGTATTGTGGATGAATTCGAGGCCGCAGCGATACCTGTCTATGGACCGCGTAAGAACGCAGCCGAGATCGAAGGCAGCAAAATCTTCATGAAGGATTTGTTGCGCAAATACAATATCCCGACCGCTAAGTACGAGACATTCACCGATTACAATGCAGCGAATGCATACCTCAAGCAGCAGCCTCTGCCAATCGTTATTAAAGCGGACGGGCTGGCTGCGGGCAAAGGCGTAGCCGTCTGCTTCACTCGTGAGGAAGCAGACAAAGCGCTGCAGGAAACGATGGTAGACAAATCGTTCGGCGCAGCAGGCGACAAGGTGGTCATCGAGGAGTTTCTGGAAGGACAGGAGATGTCCATCCTGGCATTCGTTGATGGGGAAACCGTTCGTCCGATGTCTCCCGCGCAAGATCATAAGCCGGTATTCGATGGGGATAAAGGACCGAATACGGGAGGGATGGGGACCTATTCTCCGCTTCCTCAC
Organism: Cohnella sp.; assembly: GCF_041640265.1. GTDB lineage: Bacteria > Bacillota > Bacilli > Paenibacillales > Paenibacillaceae > Cohnella. Next base: position 31,920 of record NZ_JBEQAP010000001.1, on the reverse strand, counting down.
ATCCCGCAAGCGATTATCGATGAATCGATCGAGAATATCATTAAACCGACTGCGCGCGCGATGGTGTCTGAGGGTCGTCCCTTCCGAGGTGTTCTGTTCGCAGGTTTGATGATCACTAAGGATGGTCCGAAGACGATTGAATTCAACGCTCGCTTCGGAGATCCGGAAACACAAGTGGTGCTGCCTCGCTTACAGAGCGATTTACTTGAAATTTTCCAAGCGACCATCAATGGCAGCCTGGATAAGATCGATATTTCCTGGAGTAACGAAGCAGCGGTTTGTGTCGTGCTTGCTTCGGAAGGTTATCCCTCAACGTATCCGAAAGGACTGCCGATTTCCGGTCTGGACCAGATTAGCGACGAAGACGCTTTGGTGTTCCATGCGGGGACAGCTATCCAGGATGGACAGATTGTCACGAATGGCGGTCGTGTATTAGGAATTGTGGGTCGCGGCCCAGGCATTGCTGAAGCTCGCGCAAATGCTTATGAAACAGCGAATCGCATCTCATACCAAGGGAAGCAGAATCGTACGGATATTGCTGCCAAAGCGCTTCTATAGAAACCAATTCTAGATCTCATTGGTCATAAACCGCCGAGAGTCCCTCTAAACCAAGGGAGCCCGGCGGTTTATTCTTTGTAGAACAGCGATTTGTAATGAGCGGCAATGTACCAAATCGCATAGGCAGTAACGGCGATTAATAACGAGGTTAAGACGTGCTCCGAAACCCATTTAACGAAGCCTTCCATTTTGGACACCTCCTGTCTAACAACTAATGCGAGATCCGTAAGTTTAATCTCCCCTATTCCTGCTATTTTTGTACAAAAATCTTCACTTACAGAAATTGATTAATAATCAATGCGATGGCCTTATTCAAATCAAGTGGATGACGAACGATAATGCTGCCCCAGAGTATAGCGCCTAAAGTCGTCACTCCAATAAAGAAAGCCGTCTCTTTCCTGCTGAATTTCTTGTCTTTCAACACAATCAAACCTCCGCTCAGAAACAGTATGTACAAGATCACCAGACCGATCATGCCGCCGGTTCTCCATGATAGAGTTGCTTCTTTCGCTGCTGCTTCAGCCAGGTGCCCGCAATGAGAACAACGGGAATAACAATGGCATACAGCGTGTAGTAGATAAATAAATACTTATCAACCCACTCGACATTCTCAATGATGTTTACGAAAAGGAGCGAATAAGCGGAAATGACCCATATTAGCGGATAGGCGACAACGGCTCGGTTTTTCAATTCGAACAGTTGGCATATGGCCAGTACGGCGCAATAAAACAACATACTTAATTTAAGAAATACGATGAAAAGTACATTGACAGAAATGATCGCTTCCAAATGCTCCACAAATCCAGTAAATTGCATTTCACGAAAAATAATGTATAACGGGTATATAAGATGCGAACTGCGATTCACGCCCAGAATGCCAATGGTAAAAAACACACTAATGGCAAGGGCGATCCCCGTTGTGATGATTCCTAAAATAAATGCAGTCCCTAATCTGCGTTGAACAAAAGGAAACAGCATCATGAAAGATACCGTCTCCATATAGGGAAACGCGAGAGTATAATTCGTATTTGCGATTGTCGTCCATAACTGGAAGTGATAAGGAATGTCGAAATTTCTCCAATCCCACTCGGTGAGCATGACCGTCATGGGAATCCAATAAGCTACAAAAATATACGGTGTCAAAAGCTCGCTAGCCATAGCGATCGATTCGATCCCTTTCACCACGGCATAGGCGCACACGAGTAACACCATGATATTGAAGATAGAGAGGGGTGTGCGGGGCATCAGATTAATATGCATAAAATCGCTCACGTTACGCGTCACCCAAGATGCGATTTGGATGAAATAGAGGATGTAGAGAATAGCGACTAATCCCCCGGCCCATTTCCCCAGCACGAGTACCGCAATCTGTACGAGACTCTGTCCTGGATAATGCTTGGACAAATACAGCCAGAATGCCGCCAGTATCGAGCCGTACAAGAATGCCCAAACCATAACGAGCCAGCTGTATTGCTTCGCATCCGCTATTAGTTTCCCAGGCAGCAAAATAAACGTAGTCCCGACGGTAAAGATAAAGGTTAAAGTAAACATCTGCCAACCGCTTAACTTGGCATTTTCCATTTGAATTCTCCTTATTTTCTAATTGTAAGGCGTACTTGTGTTCCCGGTTGTTGTCACCTTAGAGCTCACTTGAAAAGCGATTTTGACTTGACGCCACGAATCAATATTTGGGCGTTCATCCTGAATGCCTAACAAATCCCAATCTTTCTTCAAGCCCAACTGAATCAAGGACTCTGCCCTTTGCGTTACCCTTCGATTGAATGCCTTCTCCACTTCATGAAGATTATGCACGGTCGTTCTGCTCTTCTGTTGATTGTTTGTAATACGCAGATTCGCATAAATCTTCAGAGTAAGACGGGATGCAGACCGATCCCATTCCCGCTTGACTCGAAGATTGTGGGCTGTAACATCGACATAGGATCCGTTAACCTTCATGGTTTCCGTAAAAGCGTTTATCTTATTATTTAAGATGGCATTAACCTGTTTCATTTTCATTGCGATGCGCCCTGCCATACGACCATGGATAAACACGGCCCCATCCGTAAAACTCAAGCCGTTTTCTATTGCATTAATCTCCTCCACTTCATTAGTATTGGAAGCGGGCTGCTGCCCGTTATAGTGCACAATGGGAATGACGGTCGGTTGATGAAGCGGAAGTCCCTTAATTAGATCTTTAAGCCGAATAGGAGCAATTTGTGTCTGTGCACTGCGTACATGCAGGTCCAGCAAAGAGCGAACAAACCGGCCTGGCGATCTTTCCAGAGGCGTAAAAGTGTGCATCACCGTAGAAATCGGAGAATCGGAAACCAGAAACAACAAATTCGTCCGCCGCTCAGGATTCAGCTCCAGAAAATTAATCAGATCCAGTACTCCATCCCTAGCATACCGCTCCGAAATAATGTAGCACTGCATATGAGCGGTAAAAAGCAACCTCGGCATCGCCGTGCTTGTCCTCGCGGTGAATCGACCAAAGCTATATTCCTTGAAGTGAAACGTGTAAACCGATGCTTGCGAACCGCCGCCTTGCCTATTTGAAATACCTGTAGGATTAACCACCTGATAATAGCCGGTATACGTTCCGGTATCGGGATCCTTGTCGGTTCCGACAACGTTAACGATCGCCAATTGATTGATTTCCTTCAAGTCCCAGCACCCGGTACACAGCAGGAGCAATATGAAAACAATAGAACACTTCTTCAATTTGTTTCACCTTCTCCCTCTCTTGGCATGGGATTCGCGCGGCAACCGTTTCATCATATTTCGGGGGACTCGAACCAAGGAGTCCTTCCAGTCGGCTAGAACAACAGGTGCAAAAGGAGTTAAATATTTAACGCCAAAAGAGCGTATGGACACTAGATGTACCAATAGAAAAAACACACCGCACATTAAACCAAACAAACCCATTAACCCGCTCAGGAGCATAAAAGAAAACTGAATGATTCTTTGGGCAATTCCGAAACTATAGTTGGGGGAGACGAAGTTAGAAATGGCTGTGAGGGACACAACAATAACCATCGCCGCCGAAACGAGCCCGGCTTCGACCGCTGCCTGACCTAATACAAGCGCGCCTACGATAGATATCGATTGACCTGCAATTCGCGGCATGCGAAGCCCTGCTTCACGCAAGATCTCGAAGGTTACCGTCATGATGAACGCTTCAATAAACGCAGGGAACGGCACTTCTTCACGTTGTGCGGCCAGGCTGATTAAGAGGTTTGTAGGAAGTAATTCCTGGTGATAGCTTACCACCGCAATATAAAGAGATGGTGTGAATATGGATAACAGAAAGGCGAACATGCGCAGCCAACGCGATAGTGTGGCAATATCTGCTCGCTGGTAATAATCTTCCGGAGATGCAAACAGTTGAAAAAAAGTAATAGGCCCGACAAGGGCCATCGGGGTGCCATCCGTCATAACCGCGACTTGTCCCTCGAGCAATTTGGCGACAATTGAATCCGGACGTTCCGTACTTATTAATTGTGGGAATGGCGAGAGGGATGTATCTTGAATCCACTCTTCAATATAAGCGCTCTCCAGAATGCTATCGGTTTGGATGGATAGAAGACGACGGCGGAATTCATCGACAACTTGCCCTGAAGCAACATTGTTGAGATAAGTCAGGTACACTTTAGTCCTTGTTTCTGATCCGATAACCATCTGTTCAAAAACCAAATGTTCGTTTTTTAATCGTTTCCGGATCAGAGCGACATTCACAGCAGCATCCTCAACGAACCCATCTCTAGGACCCCGAATGGAAGCCTCGGTTTCAGGTTCTGCTATGCTTCGGTATTGCCCTCTGGAAACATCATAACTAAGATAAATATCTCCTGAGGCAGGAATGATAAGACAATGGCCTTCAAGAAGTTTGTCAATACCTTCTGCGGGTCCAGATAACTCCTTCTGTTGCGCAATAGGGATTATTTGTTTTAACCAATCGATTGGATCATTTATGGGTGCATCCGGCAACTGATTGCCTTCGACAATGGGCCTTAATAACATTTCTTCCACCTGATGAATGGTTGCGATCGATGCAAGATAGATGCAATAAACATCCAATTCCGTATTTAGTTCTAGCTGCTGACAGACGAAATCAGGCGATTTTCCCAAACGTTCCGTGATTTGTTCGACAATGAGTTTCCCTGTGTCTATCCGTAACATGGAAATCCTCCTTATAAGTTCGATTTATTGTTTTCCAATGTAAGGGAAAGTATTCTTTTGGAATTTTATCAGTCAACGCTGGAATGGCTTGGAAGCATGAGAAGAGGCAGCGGGATTGGCAAGCATTGGAACATCTGAGTACATGTCAGTTTGCGACCGCCGGGGCATTCGTCTCTGGCGGTTTTTCCAAAATGCGCTACATCCAAGCAACACCTGCTCATTGTTGCAAAATGCGACTATAACGAGCTATATCCAAGCAGCACCTGCTCATTGTTGCAAAATGCGACTATAACGAGCTATATCCAAGCAGCACCTGCTCATTGTCGCAAAATGCGACTATAACGAGCTTATATCCAAGCAGCACCTGCTCATTGTCGCAAAATGCGACTATAACGAGCTTATATCCAAGCAGCACCTGCTCATTGTCGTAAAATGCGACAATAACGAGTCACATCCTCATAACGGTAAGCCGTTTTTTTGTGTATATCGTGTTGAACTCTTTTTTATAAGTGAAGGGTTATGGTTTAATAGAAGGGTACCTATTAGCGAGGGGAGAATGAGCATGACGCAATCGAATCAAGGACAAGCGACTTCCTTTGGGAAGACTTTCCGAATAGCGCAGCAGCTGACGCTGGCAGCTGTACTGGCGGGTTTGACTGCGTGTGGTGAGTCTGAGCCCGTATTGCAACCAACGGAGACTAGTACGTCAACTGCTATTGCTTCTGAGTCTCCTGCTGAAACAGTGATCCCGACGCCAAGCGCTGCTTTTCTTGCGCCGTTAACGGGACTGCCGGCTGACAAAGAAATCACGAGCAGACCTTTCTACGTCATGATCAATAACTTAGCGCCTGCTCGTCCGCAATCAGGCTTAACCCAAGCCGATACGGTATGGGAGCTGCTAGCGGAAGGCGGAATTACTCGGCTGGTGGCCATTTTTCAAAGCAAGGAATTTACGGATCCTATTGGACCCATTAGAAGCATTCGGCCTTATTTCATCCAACTCGGAGAGTTCTATGGCGGCGTAGGTGTACATGCGGGTGCAAGCAACGACGCGCTGGCGATTCTTCAGCGGCAGAAGAAACAAACTCTTGATGAAATCAATAACGCAGGTGCTTATTTCTACCGAGATAAAGCTCGCAAGGCGCCGCATAACGTATATTCAACGTTAGAGAAGCTGCGGGTTGGCACGGAGAAACGAAAGTATACTTCCACAGCTGCCATACCGATCTTAAGCTTCGATAAAGCTCCGGCGGAATTAGCGAACGCGGCAGAAGCGACGCAACTCGAAATCAAATTTGCGTTGCAGAGCTATAAAGTGTCATATTCATACGATAGCGATAAAGCTGTATATTCCCGATTCATCAACGGTCAACCTCACATTGACAAGAATAATAATGAGCAGCTAATGGCAACGAATCTCGTCGTATTGTCTGCTAAGCATGTAACCTATGATGATGTCGGCAGGCTGGAAGTCGATTTAACCAGCGGCGGCGAAGCATTGTTATTCCAGAACGGCAAAGCTATTTCCTGCAAATGGGAGCGCAAGGAAGGCGACGTGATCCGCATAACGAAAGGCGGCCAAGAATTGCCCTTCTTACCGGGAGTTACTTACTACCATGTCGTGCCGAATTCGATGGCGCTAGATAAGCATGTTATTTTTCATTAATAGTTTGGATAAACAATAATCAACAAGGGTGCGGAGGGAAAACAAAATAGACGGATGTTGCCGCGCTAATTTATCAAAAATGAGTTATGATACTTTTTTATGTATACTTAAGTGAATTCGAACGTAATGGAAGGAAATTTATGGCCACGATAAATGATGTAGCGGAGCGGGCGGGAGTGTCCGTCACAACAGTGTCCCGGGTATTAAACAATAGGGGATATATCAGCGAGAAAACGAGACAAAAAGTATACCGGACAATGGAAGAGCTGAACTATCAGCCTAATGAAATTGCTCGCTCTTTGTTGCGCAAGCAATCCAACATAATCGGTCTTATCATCCCAAGCCTCTCGCATCCTTTCTTCGCGGAGTTTGCCAATTCCGTGGAGTTTCATGCTTATCAAAGCGGGTACAAGCTGCTGCTATGCAACTCGCAACTGGAGCAAGCCAAGGAACGGGATTATATTGAAATGATGAAACGCAATCGAGTGGACGGCATCATTATGGGCAGCCATACGCTGGAAGTGGAAGAATACCGAAACCTGAACTATCCAATTGTGACGTTGGACCGGCAGATCGACGACATTCCTTTTGTCGCATCGGACAATGAACGCGGCGGCGAGCTGGCTGCCCAGCTCCTGATCGACAAGGGCTGCCGTAAAATCGCGCATATATGCGGCAACCTGCAGTTAAACATGCTTGCTAATCGACGAACAACTGCATTCGAGCGGATCGTACGCAAAAACGGGATCGAATTCATGACCATCCAAACGGATATGAATGTTTTCGATCAGGAGGAATATGAGCGGATTATTACCACGTTGCTGACAGAGCATTCAGATATTGACGGAGTGTTCGCCACCAGTGACATCATCGCCGCTTTCGTCGTCAAATGGTGCCGAAAACTAGGGAAAGAGGTGCCGGGTCAAATCCGGGTCGTCGGTTATGATGATGTGAACGCAGCTTCCTGGGTCAGTCCGAGCATTACGACCATTAAACAGCCGATTCGCGATATGGGCCGTCTGGCCGTGGAGTTGATAAGCAAACAGATGAACGGAGAACCCATTGGGAAAGTACACCTATTACCGGTTGAGTTGGTGGAACGAGAGACAACGTAACGAGTTTAATCAGGAACCCCGTAACGATTCGTGGGGTTCTTTCTTTAACATATAAGAAAGTATAAAAGGATAGCGAAGCCGTTTTTGCTTGATGCACAAAAAACTCAAAAATTTTATGTCAAACGATTGACATGTCAAACGTTTGACATGTATACTTAAGAAGTACTTATGAAAGCGATTACTTAAATTTTTCATTGGGGGATTGACAGAATGAAAAGTAAATTAGCTTTGCTTAGTTTTATGCTGATGTTTGTTTTCGTTGTAACCGCTTGCAGCGGTGGTAAAAACAACAGTTCGCCGTCGGAATCGCCATCCGCTTCCAAACCAGCAGAGAGCGCAGCGTCTGAAACACCGACGTCATCGTCATCGACTCCGCCGGAATTGAAAGAAGCGAAAATCACGTTCCTGAATACGAAGGGCGAGATCCAGACGCAGCTTGAAGAAGCCGTTAAAGTGTTTAACCAAGATTATCCTGCTATCACGGTCGAAATTCTGGCGGTACCTGCAGGCAGTTCGCCGTTCGAAAGAGCTTCGCAGCTTTATGCAGCGGGCAATCCGGCAACGATCCTGATGCTCGATCCCTCTGACGTCTCGAAATTCAAAGACCGTATCCTTGATCTGTCCGGAGAAAAATGGGTGCCGGATGCCATCGAGAACAGCTTGACCAAAGAGGACGGCAAGGTTCTGGACTTCCCGTTCGCGGTAGAGGGTTTCGCATACATCTACAACAAGAAGGTTCTGGATGCAGCGGTAAGCGGCAGCTTCGATCCTGCGACAATCAAGACGAGATCGGATCTGAAAAACCTGTTCGCACAGATCGAAGCCAGCGGCAAGAAAGCGATCCACGTTTCTCCAATGGACTGGTCGCTCGCTGCTCACTTCCTGAACTTCATGTATGCGGATCAATCGAAAGATTATGCCCAAGTGGAGAAATTCATCACCGATCTGAAAGCAGGCAATGCGAATCTAGCAGGCAATACAGTGTTCAACGGACTGATCGACACGTTCGATCTGATGAAAGAACACAACAATGCCAAGGATAAACCGCTGACTCCGGTATATGAGACCGGACCGGAAGCGCTGGCTAAAGGCGAAGTGGGACTTTGGTTCATGGGCAACTGGGCTTGGCCGAACATCAAAGGCTTCGATGCGTCCGGAGAGTACGGCTTCCTGCCGGTACCGATCAGCGACAACGCGGACGACTATGGAAATACGCAAATCGCAACGGCGGTCACCAAGCGCCTTGTCCTGGACAAGGAGAATGCGACGACGGATCAACAAGCGGCAGCCAAGAAGTTCTTGGAGTGGCTCGTTTATGAGCAGAACGGCCAAGATTTCCTGGTCAACAAAGCGAATATCATTCCTGCCTTCAACAGCATTACGCTTGAGCCGCAAGATCCGCTGGCCAAATCGATTAAGAGCTACATGGCCAAAGGCGCGATGGTAGTGGGCATGACGACACTGCCGGCAGATCACTGGAGCAAAGTGGGCGCTTCGATGCAGAAATATCTTGCCGGCGCATCAGATCGCACAGCACTTGCCAAGGCTATTGAAGCTTATTGGAAATCGGCAAAATAAGCATTAACGCGGAGCCATATTGGGGGCAGTGCGGATAGGCACAACAGTGCTTGATCCGTCGCTGCTCTCCTTGCATTGAAAAGGAGGGATTTATTCATGATAGCGGAAAAGGGAAAATTAGACAGGCTGCAATCCCGCTTACTGTTTACCGGCCCGACCCTGTTTGCCTTTATAACCGTCGTAGTCGCCCCTTTTTTGTATGGCATTTATTTGACCTTTACGAATTGGGACGGCATTGCGACTACCTATGATTACGTTAAATTTGATAACTATTTGACCGTGTGGAGGGACACCGAATTTTGGACGTCGTTCGTCATGACGCTTAAATATGTATTGCTTTCGGTTGTTTTGATTAACGCCGTCGCTTTTTTCCTGGCCTATGCGCTGACCAAGCGCAATCGAAGCAATCTGTTCCGCACCGGCTTCTTTCTCCCGAACTTAGTAGGCGGCATCATTCTCGGCTTGATTTGGAATTTCGTGTTCAGCCACGTGCTCGTGAATGTGGGTACCAAACTGGGCATTCCGTTTCTGGAAGGATCATGGATAGTGGAACCCCAACAGGCATTATGGGCGCTCATTCTGGTGACGGTCTGGCAGTACGCCGGATATATGATGGTGATCTATATTGCGGGTCTGATGAACGTGCCGAAGGATATATTGGAAGCCGCTTCAATCGACGGAGCTACGGGATGGAGAAGGCTGCAGTCGATTGTGCTGCCCTTGATGATTCCATCATTCAGCGTCTGTATCTTTTTGTCACTGCAACGTGCTTTTTTGGTTTACGATCTCAATGTTTCCCTGACAAATGGGGGACCTTACGGCAGCACCCAGCTTGTTTCCTTGTTCATCTATGAAAAAGCCTTTTTATCCAGGGAATACGGCGTTGGACAGGCGGAAGCGTTCGTCTTGTTCCTTATGGTTGCCGTTATTACGCTGCTTCAGGTTTATTTCAGCAAGAAGATGGAGGTGGAAGCCTAATGGGACGATCCAAGCTAACGCTCCAATGGCTCAGTACACTGTTGCTGTCCATCGTTGCGCTGTTGTTTATAGCGCCGTTCGCCATGATTCTGCTGAATTCGTTCAAAGAAAACAAAGAAATTACTTCCGCGCCATTCGGTCTGCCCTCGGCATGGGAGTGGACGAATTATCAGACTGCGTTCACGAAGATGAATTATCTCCACGCGTTTATGAATACTTTCATTATTACCGTAGGCAGTGTGGTGTTAATTGCCGTGTTCGCAGCGATGACCGCACACTATTTTGTCCGGAATAACAGCCGCTTCAATCAATACATCTTCTTTATTATGGTTGCTTCGATGATCATTCCGTTTCAAGCGATTATGATTCCGCTTATTAAAATCTACGGCGGCATGCTCGGCATGCTGAACAGCAAAGGAGCCTTGATCTACCTGTATCTTGGATTCGGCAGTTCTCTCGCGGTGTTTATTTATCACGGATTCGTGAAAAGCATTCCCGCCGAACTTGAGGAAGCGGCGTTGATCGACGGCTGCAATAGGAGGCAGACCTTCTTCAAGATCGTTCTTCCCGTTCTGATCCCCACAACAGTGACGATTGCGATCTTGAACGTGTTATGGATATGGAACGATTTTCTGTTGCCGTCTCTGGTGCTGATCGAGGCTGTTCAAAGAACGCTGCCTCTGTCTACATTTTATTTCCATGGGACCTACACAGCAGACTATGGTCCGCTTATGGCCTCCTTGCTTCTGACGATATTCCCGGTTATCATCGTCTATTTATTTGCTCAAAAGTATATTATCCAAGGAGTTATGCAAGGTTCGATCAAATGATGGGCAAGGTGGACATGATGGGGTACACATTAACGAAAGCTAACCAATTTATCCAAGAGAAAAAGCATCTTCTTCAGACGGAGTATCGACTGAATTACCATCTGATGAGCGAATACGGCTGGATGAACGATCCGAACGGATTTTGTTTCTTTAAAGGAGAATATCATCTTTTTTATCAGCATCATCCTTTCACCCCATTCTGGGAGGATATTCATTGGGGCCATGCCAAAAGCACCGACCTGGTTCATTGGACGGTTCTGCCGATAGCTTTGGCTCCTTCGGAAGAATATGACCGGGACGGTTGTTTTTCAGGGAGTGCAATCGAGAAAGACGGAATGCTGTATCTGATTTATACGGGAAACCAATGGACAGGCAGCAACCGGGATACAGATTTGGTGCAGGCTCAATGTTTGGCTGTCAGTACGGATGGCATCCGCTTTGACAAATGGCCAGGAAACCCGATCATTTGCGAGGCTCCAGAGGGGGATATTCATCCGCATCATTTCCGCGATCCGAAAGTTTGGCAGCGCGGTGACCAGTACTACTGCGTTCTCGGATCCCGGACCCAGGAGCACGTGGGCCAAATTCTTCTATACAAGTCGGCCGACTTAATGAACTGGGAATTTATCGGCATCCCTGCTCAGGGAGATGCTGCAGGCAATAGCGGATACATGTGGGAATGTCCGGATCTTTTCCAACTAGGTGGATCTGATGTGCTAGTGATGTCGCCTCAGGGAATAAAACCGGAAGCGGAAAAATTTCACAATCTTCATCAAGCCGGCTATATGCTCGGCAAGCTCGACTATCATACTGGCAAATTCGAACATGGGCCTTTGGAAATGCTTGATTACGGGTTTGATTTTTATGCACCTCAGACGATGGAGGATGGCCAAGGCAGGCGTATCATGATCGCTTGGATGGCGATGTGGGAAAGCGAGATGCCTGAGCAAGCCCATGGGTGGGCTGGGGCTATGACTATACCGCGGCAGTTGTCTTTGGAACAGGGACATATTCGCTGCAGGCCGATTCCGGAGCTTACGAAACTTCGCGGCGGCTTAACGGCATATGAAGATATAGTAGTGACGGACGAGCTTACGCTGGAGGGAATAACCGGCGATTGCTGCGAAATGGAACTTATATTGGATGCGTCCGAGGCAACTAGCGCGGGGATTAAATTGAGGGTTAGTGAAGGAAAGAACGAGCAGACAGTCATAACTTTTAGTCCACAGGATAAAACCGTAACGCTCGACCGGAACCGATCGGGAAGAGGGCCGGGCGGCGTTCGAAAAGCGCCTGTTCAGTCGGATAACGGCAGATTGCAGCTCCGCATATTCGTAGATCGTTCTTCTATTGAAGTGTTCTTACAAGACGGAGAGAAAGTAATGACTGCGAGAATCTATCCGGGTGAAAAATCGACGGGGATTACGCTTTTTGCCGTAGGAGTCATGAAGGTTATCCGTCTTCACAAATGGGATTTACACAAAAGTGTCGAAGAAGTGTAAGAAGTCGCAATTTTTGAATGAATTTGGGACTTTGCTTCTTTCGACAATCGGACCGGCCGAGCTTCAATGGCCGGTCCATTCTTATTTTCGACAGGATAGTAATAGGTCTAATGGGTCAAACTTTAAAAAAGTGTCACATGTAAAGTTAGCAACCTATACCAAGCTCGTCCACGCTGTGCTAAAATAAGAAAGTTATCTAGATGTTAACGCAATGTTAACGCAGTGTAAAGTCGAATTGGGTCGAATCAGCTACATACAAGGGAAAGAAGGGTTATCCGTGTTCCGCAAAAAAGACATTTTTTTTAAGACGCTGGAAGAAATGGCTGACATCATCTATGAAACGGTTGATCGTTTTGCTAACGCTGTTAATGGCGATTTGCCTGACGTGTCGGCATTCGCTAAGGAAATGAAGGAGTACGAGCACAAGGGCGACAGATGCACGCATATTATTCTAACCGAGCTTAACAAAACGTTCATTACGCCTATTGAACGAGAAGATATTATGGAACTCATCAAGAAACTCGACGATGTGCTTGATGGGATCGAAGCTTGCGCGTCGCGGTTCGAAATGTACCAAATTTCAAAATCCGATCCGTTTATTCGTAAATTCGGAACTTGCTTGCGCCGGAGCGCCCATGAAATCAAAACCGCTATTTTCTTACTGACACAGAAGAAACTGCTTGCCATTCAACCGCACTGCGTGACAATCAATGAGCTTGAGAATGAAGGCGACGAATTGATGCGTCAAGGGATTAAGCACTTATTCCAGAACATTAAAGATCCGATTGAGCTCATTAAACATAAAGAGATTTATGAACGCTTGGAACAAACGACCGACTCATGCGAGGATGTCGCCAATACGCTGCAATCTATAATAATGCGCAATTCTTAATAGCGCAGGCGGGGACGGAACAGAATAGAATGGATTACACAATGTGGTTAGTCATCATTATAGTTGCGCTAGCGCTGGGATTTGATTTCATCAACGGATTTCACGATACGGCCAATGCTATCGCGACATCTGTTTCTACGCGCGCGCTGACACCTCGTCGGGCAATCATTCTTGCTTCGGTGATGAATCTGGTCGGAGCTTTGATGTTTACCGGTGTCGCGAAGACGATCGGCGGCAAGATAACGGATCCCTTTAAGCTGGAGAATGGTTTGACGGTTGTTATTGCCACACTAGTTGCGGCGATTATCTGGAACCTGATTACTTGGTGGTTCGGAATTCCCTCTTCCTCTTCGCATGCGATTATCGGAGCATTGGCTGGAGCAGCTATTGCTGCGGAAGGGTTGGATGGTATCAACTATGCCGGCTTCGCTTCCATTATAAAAGGACTTATCTTATCACCCATTATCGCCTTTGCGTTAGGCTTTTGTATCATGTTCGTGCTCAAGCACGTGTTCGCAAACTCCAGTCCGCATCAAGTCAACAAGATGTTCCGTTCCGGACAGGTGTTGACGGCAGCCTTTCAAGCGTTCACTCATGGAACGAATGATGCGCAGAAGGCGATGGGGATTATTACATTGGCTCTTGTGACGGGAGGATTACAGACAGAGATGGAAGTTCCATTGTGGGTTAAAATATCTGCAGCAATCGCAATGGCACTGGGCACCTCGGTCGGCGGCTGGAAAATAATAAAAACAATGGGTACGAAAATTTTCAAAATCGAACCAATCAACGGCTTTTCCGCAGATTTGGGCTCGGCATCAGTCATCTTGGGAGCAACACTGACGGGTTTTCCAGTGAGCACGACTCATGCGATCACTTCTTCCATCCTCGGAGTCGGATCCGCCAAGAAGTTTTCTAGCGTGAAGTGGAGCATGGCGGGACGAATTATCATGACTTGGATCATTACTATTCCGGCTGTTGGGGTACTGGCAATGCTCACCTATTACATCCTAAGTTTGTTCCTTCACTAAATCGGGTACATTGTTTATGAAAAATGGGTTGGGGACACCCAGTCCTGAACGTTCGGGATTGCTACAATAGAGTAACGGATGTTGCCATCTCTTCTTAGTCTGGAGGACACCCATGCTTGCATATACGGAACAGGCGAAATCGAGTGTCGACTTATTGAAGGAATTCCTATCCCTCAACGACAGATACTACGGGAAAAAGCTTTTTTTCTCAGGGGTCGGCACTCGCGATGTCTATAATATCTCCGCGCCCTTCATGGATAATGGAGAGCCGGTTATCGCCGGACGTGTGGAGGACCGCGACAAGGAATCCTCCGTGGTGATGTTCTTCGTCCAGCGAAAGGGAGAGTGGGTGCCTCGCAATGGGGCTCCCGTATTCGCTTTGCAGGATCCGTTCTTTACCTTTATCCGTGGTGAGCTTATATTCGGCGGCGTTGAGGTTTACTTCGACAGTGATGATCCACACTATGTTACCTCTTGGCGAACGGTATTTTACCGAGGTCATTCCATCAACGACCTGGAAGCCTTCGCTAAAGGACCTTTAACAATGAAGGATATCCGATTAGTCGAGCTTAAGAGCGGCCGAATCGGAGTATTCACCCGTCCGATGATGGTTGATGGCGCCCGTGCTCTGATTGGCTATGCGGAAATCGGAACGCTGGAGGAATTGACAGAGCAGGTTATCTCCGGCGCTAGGCTGCTCCTTCATCAGTTTCTTCCCGAGGAATGGGGGGGAGCGAATGAAGCTCACCTCTTGTCGAGCGGTATGATCGGCGTTCTAGGACATGTAGCTCGTATGGAAGATAACAATATACGGCATTATTATCCTATGACGTTTGCTTATGATCCCGCACATCATCGTTATACTCCCATTAAGATTATTGCTGCACGAAACATGTTCCCTGATGGACCGGCGAAACGCCCCGATCTGGAGGATGTGCTCTTCAGCGGAGGAATCGTTCGGAACAAGAATGGAACCGCTTCATTGTATACGGGTGTCAGCGATGCGGAGGCGCATCTTATCGACATCCCGGATCCTTTCTTGGAATACGAGAAATAAGGAAAAGAACCTCCAGCGCCACTTCAACAGTGGTTTTGGAGGTTTTTTGCGACCTGAGGTTAATCAGGCTCAGCGATGTTTAACAGGTCGCCGTGTACGAGATTTACTAGCTTGAGGCCGTGTTGTGGGACGTCTGCGTTTGGTTACCCTTTTGTTGGTATTCGCTGTGGCCAATGTACTTCCCTTATTGCCCATAAATAATTTGATCAGCGGGGCAACCTGCTGTATGGTGGACATAAATTTCTGGAACTTGCCCACTGTAGACAAGACCCCTTCGATGCCGCCCATCCGATCGATAATGGCTTTCACGTCGTTAAGGTTAGAGATGTTAAAGGGAAGGCTGCTCTTGGTGACCGTTGAAACTTGAGCGGGGAGTACGGTCGGTTGGATGACCTCGGGAGGACCGGCAGCGAACGAGTCTCCAATGCCAGGGAACGTATTCTGTTCAAAGCCGGAATTCCAGCCGTGCAGGGAGGGCGATTGCGGTTCGTTCATACAGTCACACCCTTTTTTGTATAAGTTATGATAGGCAAGTGCTTCGGGTATGGACGGATGCCCGTGTTTTGCAATATTTTAGCCCTGCAATGCGTGAATACGGTGACGCTTGAAGTATTTGCAGGATGGCAGTACAATTAGGAAAGTGACGGATACCTTAAGTGCCATTGATTGGCACCGGCGGTAAGGAAAGGACGCGAACTCATGCAACTTAAAAAGCTAAATGATAAAACGATAGACCAATTGTTCGAAGCCATCCTTACTCTGAAGAGTGTAGAGGAATGTTATGTGTTCTTCGATGACTTATGCACGGTTAACGAAATTCAATCCTTGTCGCAGCGGCTTGAAGTCGCCAGGATGTTAGGCAAAGGATATACCTATAACAAGATTGAAACGGAGACAGGCGCAAGCACGGCAACTATTTCCCGAGTGAAACGTTGTTTGAATTATGGGAATGACGGCTATAAAATGTCGTTAGAGCGCTTGGGTCGTTTTGGCGATGGTGACGAATCGGGCAGTAATTAAGTAAGATTGCGTTAGGGTTGGGGTGCTCCCATATAGATCATCAGGACACAATTCCTGATGGTCTTTTTTACTATATAGAAAGGAGTTGCCCGGTTTAGAAGAGGTGGGTTATGCTAATTACAACAATCTAGGCACTCACAGGGGGAATTATAGTGCGCTATTGGCAATCGGTGAGATTTAAGATTGTTACTGGGTTTCTGTTTATTATCATCCCTATGGTTGCTTTTATAATATATAACAATTTATATGCTATGAACGTGGTACGGGATCAGGTTTCCTCCAATTATAACAAGCTGCTCTCGGTGAATGTTCGGGAGAACGATAAGATTTTGCAGGAATTTATGTATTACTTGCTTAGATTAAAAGAAAGTGATCCGGATATTGCGCTGATCAAGAATATGCCATTGGGCGATGATGAAATCACCTTCGCCAAGATTCGACTGCAAAAACAGTTCATAGGGAATTCTGAAGGTATTCATTATAACATCGATTCCTTGTTCATCTACCCGCGTAAGGAAAACGATATTTTTCTAACCACTCAATATAGCGGTGACTCAGCGAAGAAGAAGAACGCGTTGCTTCAATGGACCAGGGGGCATTTGGATGACGCCTCAACGGGCTTCTATCCCCATTGGGATACGATCAGAATTGATGATACAAACTATTTATTGAAGTTTATTGATATGGGTTCTGATGTTTACGCAGGTGTGCTTGTACGTTCACAGAGTCTGATGAGAGGGTTGGAAAGCTTCGATGTTGGCCCTGAGGGAGCTGCTTTTCTCATCAATAATAATGGAGAGATGATTACGAACAACAGCTTTGCACCAATGAAGGATAAGCATTTCCGGGAAGGTGTCGTCGCGAAGAGTGATTCCTATGGGATTATTAAGAGCGGAGGAAAGGCTTATCTTGTCCTGTCTAAGCCATCTGCGAATGCGGATGTGAACTATGTCATCGTTACGACAGAGTCTTATATTCTACAGGACCTGCCATTCTTCCAGAAGATGCTCTACGGTTGGATCCCGCTGTTAGTTGCTCTAGTTTTAACCTTATATTTAATCTTCTTGCAAAGAGTTATGTTTAGACCGCTTGTCGATTTAATCCGAGGGATGCGCAAGTTAGGGCAGGGACGCTTCGATGTCAGGCTGCCAACCGATCAGAGCAGTGAATTCGCCTTTATGTCCGGCACCTTCAACCAAATGGCAGAGCAGATAGAGCTGCTGAAGATTGACGTCTATGAAGAGCAGCTTAGGGTGCAGCGCGCGGAATACAAGCACCTTCAGATACAGATCAATCCCCATTTCTATATGAACTGCT
This sequence comes from Cohnella sp., assembly GCF_041640265.1. Taxonomy (GTDB): domain Bacteria; phylum Bacillota; class Bacilli; order Paenibacillales; family Paenibacillaceae; genus Cohnella. Next base: position 14,197 of record NZ_JBEQAP010000001.1, on the reverse strand, counting down.
TAAACATTATTTATAATCTCGCAGCGCTTAAGGACTTCAAATCCGTTCAGAAGCTATCTCTGCATCTTGCTGATTACTTTCGGTTTCTTATGCAGAGCCATCGATCCGTAGTCAGGTTAGAGGATGAGATTGGTCATATCGGGCATTATTTGGAAATTCAAAAGCTTAGGTATGTCACGAAGCTGGATTATGAGATTAACATTCAGCCTGAGCATTTATCATGTGAGCTGTCGCCGCTTATGATCCAGCCATTTGTCGAGAACTCGGTGATTCATGGGTACAATCGCAGGGTTCAAGATGGCTCAGTATTCCGAATCCACATCCGTTCAGAGGCAGATCCAGATCTACCGGAGCGTTATATACGGATCATTATTGAAGATAATGGCTCTGGTTATCCGCCTGATATGCTGAGAGAATTGCAAAGCAATGCTTATCTGTCCGGAACAGGTGAGCAGCATCTCGGTATCTGGAATATTCTTAGGAGATTTAAGATGCTGTACGGCGATGATGGCGGGATTACTTTCCGTAACGGTTCTCAGAACGGGGCAATCGTAGAAATACAGCTCCCATTGGTCCGTTCCCATGTCATAGATGCCGGGAAGGACGATAAGAATACGAACGGGATAACTGAGGGGGGATACGCGTGCTGACAATGCTAGTCGTTGACGATGAGATATACGCCTTAAAGGGTATTACCCAAGGGATCGACTGGAGCGACCTTCCGATTACGACAATTCTGGAGGCTGAGAATGTAGAACAAGCTGTAAACCTGCTTAAAGAACAGAGGGTTGATCTCGTTATTTCGGATATCGAAATGCCTGGTGCAAACGGAATAGAGCTCCTGCGCCAAATCCGCGAGCTGACCCCGTCGACGTTAACTATTTTTCTAACCGGACACGCTCGCTTTGAATACGCCCAAGAGGCACTGCAATATGGCTGCTTCGATTATGTGCTCAAGCCCGTAGATCATGACATTCTCAAAGGAATTGTTAAACGCGCCATCGAAGAAATCGAGCGGCTCCAAGCTCAGCAGGAATTCGAAGGTACACTGGAAATATACCGTCGTCAATGGACGAATCAGCTCCCGATTCTCGTAGAGAGATTCTGGCAGGAGATCCTGAGCGGGAAGGTATCGGCCTCCGCAGATCGATTGAACCGGGAATTCGAGCTGTATGATATTCCGCTGAGGGCGGATGATCAGGTGCTTCCGATCCTGCTGAGTATCGAGCAATGGGAAGTCGAATTGGATGCCCGCGATGAGAGCATCATGGAATATGCCGTTCGCAAGGCAGCTTCAGAAATCATTCTTGGCGAAAGTTCAGGCATTGTTCTGAAGGATCGCAATGAGCTTAATCTAGTCATGCTTTATGGCGGCCTGTCCAATCGGGAGCAACTCAAAGCTCGCTGCATTGAGTATGTGAAGGCGTGCAATGATTATTTCCACTGTCGTGTATCCTGTTACATGGGAGTATCAATCCGGGTCGGCGAGGTGCAGACCTCGCTTGAAAGGCTGTCGCAGTTAGAGCGGGCTAATGTATCAGAGCCGCAATCGGTATTAGACAGCATACTGGCGGAAGAAACCGGCGCTTACGCCAATAGCTCGGCTGCGGTAATGGGTTCGAATTTGCCTTCGTTCACGGATTGGGCCAACCTGCTGGATCGCGGGAATATAGATGAACTGACGGCAAGCATCGAGAAAGCGTTGCGAAGCTTTCAGGAGGAATCCGCCAGCAGGGAGACGTTGGAGCTTTTCTATTTCGGTTTTGTTCATCTTTTATTTCAAGCGGCAAACCGCAAAGGGATATCTATCTACGATACGGTAACTGTCCACGAAATCAATGAAGGTCAAGCTGTCCGTACTCCGGTACTTATGCAGGCATGGGCAACAAAGCTGCTGGTTAAGGCCGGTCAAGCATTCGTAGATCGTCAGCGAGATGCATCCGCCATCATCTCCAGAATCCAATCGTTTATCCATGATAACCTGGATAAGGAAATGAACAGAGACGACATCGCTCGCTCCGTCTTCCGAAACCCTGCTTACTTGTCTCGCTTGTTCCGTAAGGAGACAGGACTTTCGCTCACGGACTATATCGTACAGGTGAAGATTGAGAAAGCGAAGAAACTGCTCAAGGAAACCAACGATAAGATCAGCACAATCGCGGAGGATCTCGGCTATATGCACTTCTCTTATTTCGCCAAATTATTCAAGAAGACAGCGGGTTTAACTCCGCAGGAATACCGGAAACAGCATCAGACCTTGCCGTAAGCCGACCGAACCCGTACTCACGAGAGGAAGGGGCTTTCTCAAAAGTGATTAACTTTTGAGCAGCCCCTTCCTCTTTTAAAGTCACCAAAGTGCTATATGGGTCACCTCAGTAGATAGATGAGAGGTGTCGTCCCCTGTACAATAAAATTATAAACAGCAGACAAGAGACAAAGGATAGTGATGAGGGATGGAACAAATCGTGCAGCCTGTCGTGCCCGGTTCGAAGACGAGCAAGGTTAAGACGCTAAATCAGAGCTATTGGAAGCGATACGGCGTTTTCTACTTGATGATGGCGCCTGCGCTAATCGTGTTATTAGTAAATAACTACATTCCAATGTTTGGCGCGCTGATCGCCTTTAAGTCAATCTCTTACGAATCAAGAAGCTTCATTGAGAATTTCATAAATGGCAAGTGGGTCGGCTGGGACAACTTCAAATATCTGTTCAGTACGAGCGATGCATGGAGAATTACCCGGAACACCGTCATTTATAATTCCATTTTTATAGTTCTGAATTTGATTGTCGGCGTAGGCTTCGCTCTCATGTTCAATATGATGCGTAATCGGTTCGCAGCGAAGATCCATCAGACATTGATGTTCCTGCCCTTCTTCCTATCCTGGGTTATCATCAGCTATCTGGTATACGCTTTCCTTAACCCGGAGCTTGGGATTATGAATAATTACATTATGCCTTTGTTCGGTGTATCGGAAGTCGAATGGTATTCCGACTCGAAATGGTGGCCGTACATCATCCCAATTCTTAACACTTGGAAGGGTATTGGATACTTTGCGGTGATCTACTTAGCTGCAATCATCGGTATCGACAAGGAGTATTACGAAGCAGCCTCACTAGAAGGCGCATCTAAGGCTAGACAGGTTTGGAGTATTACAATCCCTCTTATTCGCCCAGTAATCATTGTCCTTACGATGCTTCAGATTGGTCGAATATTCAATGCAGATTTCGGCTTGTTCTTCCAAGCAACCCGTAATGCAGGAGCGCTTTACGACACTACATTAGTTATAGATACCTATGTATATCAAGGGTTTCTGGTAACAGGCGATATTGGTCTTTCATCAGCGGCAGGGTTCTATCAAGCAGTTGTCGGCTTCGTGCTTGTACTCGGCTCTAACCTGATCGTACGTAGAATCAGTAAAGAGGATGCTATTTTCTAGTGCAGCAATCGCCCGACATCTGAAGGAGGAATTATTCCCAATGGCTACAGCCGCAACAAAGAAAAAAAGCTATGACATACACCAAATTTCACGAACGTCCAACGCGTTCATCAATATTTTCTTCTGGTTTTACTCAGCTTTGTGCGTCATTCCTCTTCTGCTTATTGTCGGAGTATCGTTATCCGATGAAAGACAGGTACTCATCAACGGCTACAAGTTCTGGCCAGAGAAGTTTAGTCTTGAAGCCTATAAGTTCTTGCTGGAGGATTGGCAGCCCGTCGTACAGTCTTATGGAGTATCGCTATTCGTTACAGTCTTCGGAACGATCGTCGCGGTCGTCATGATGGCGTTATATGCCTATCCCATTTCTCGACGGGACTTTAAGCATCGCAACTTATTTGCCTTCATTATGTTTTTCACCATATTGTTCAGCGGCGGGCTAGTACCTTTCTATCTGATGTATGCCCAAGTCCTTGACATGAAGAACACACTTCTCGTTCTTATGGCTCCATTTTTCGTGCAGGGGTTCTATGTTCTTATCTTGCGAACCTTCTTCATGAATTCCATCCCCGTCGAGCTGCTGGAGTCGGCCAAGATTGATGGAGCTGGGGAGCTTAGAATATTTTTCAAAATCGTGCTTCCGCTTTCCTTGCCCGTGTTAGCTTCCGTAGGCTTATTGGTTACATTAGGATATTGGAATGACTGGTTCCTTAGTCTCTTGTTCATTACGGACAACGAAACGATAAGTATTCAGTTCCGAATGTATGAAGCTTTGCTGGACATTCAATATTTAAGCTCGAATTCACAGGCTTACTCCGCTATTCTTCAAGCGAACCCAAGCTTCCAAATGCCTAGTGAGACCGTTCGTATGGCAATGGCGATTGTTGGAGTAGGACCTATTATTTTCGCTTATCCATTCTTCCAACGTTATTTCATTCAAGGCTTGACTGTAGGCGCTGTTAAGGGCTGATCAGGATTCAGAGGGCATACGCTCTCGTCATAAAATTAGCATATACCGGTTGCCGGCCCGGTTGAGCATATATTTTCCACTAAGAAAAGGGAGGCAATACCACATGTATAGAAAGAGCAAGCTAGGCAAATCTTATTTGGCACTATTAGCAGTCATCCTGACTCTCACCGTTGTATTAGCAGGCTGCGGAGGAAATAAGGAGAACAACGCATCTCCATCCGTCGCTCCATCGGAATCCCAAGCAGCAACTGAATCCGCATCACCATCGGAAGGCGCTGCAGCTGATCTTCCAGAAGTCACATTAAGCATCACGTTCCCAGGCACTTCCCCGAAGGACGAAGTGAAAGTAGAAGAAGCGCTTAACGCTTACCTGAAAGACAAAATCAACGCTAAAATTGATCTTAACATGATTGATTGGGGTCAATGGGACAACAAAATCAACTTAGCAATCGCTGGTCGTGAGCCAATGGATATCCTCTTCACGGCTGCTTGGAACGGCCACTCTAATAACGTAGCGAAAAAAGCATTCCTGGCTGTTAACGATCCTAACGGAACTTATGGCAATCTTCTTGAGAAATACGGTCAAGGCATTCTAGAAACTTTGCCGCCTGCTTACCTTGCCGGTGCTAAGATCAGCGGTCTGAACTATGCGGTTCCAACAAGCAAAGAGCTAGCAGAGCAAGGCGGCGTTATCTACCGTAAGGATATTGCTGAAGAGCTTGGTTTGACCGCTCAATTGGACGCTGTAAAAACAATCGCAGATCTTGAGCCAATTCTGGCTGAAGTAAAAGCGAAGAAACCTGAGATGACGCCTCTTTACCTGAAAGATGGCGAGAACTTCAACTCTCACTATTTCGCGAAATATGATCACCTTGGCGATGGTAACATTGAAGGTGCTATCCTGAAGACTGCTGCTGACACAACAGTTAAAGCTCGTTATGACTTCCCGGTATATAAAGAAACATTGAACATCACCCGTGATTTCTTCAAGAAAGGCTACATTAATAGAGATGCGGCTACAGCTCAGATTACTCCGCAAGATGCACTGAAAGCAGGCAACGTGTTCATGGGCGTATTCTCCCTGAAACCAGGTAAAGACGCTGAAGTTGAACTTACTGCGAACCTGCAAGGCAAGCTGAAGCAAATTTATATGACGGATAAAACAGTTTCTACTGGTGAGACTGCTGGTTCCATGCTTGGGATTACAACAACCTCTGCTAACCCAGAGCGCGCTATGATGCTGATCAACCTGTTGCATACGGACAAAGAGCTGAACAACCTGCTCAACTTCGGTATCGAAGGCGATCACTATACTCGTAACGGCGATATTATTTCCGGAACAGCGAACACGCCTAGCTATGCAATTGGTTCTTCCTGGATGTTCGGCAACCAATTCCTGAACTATATCTGGGATTCGGAAGCTGCAGACAAATGGGCCCAGTTCAAAGCCTTCAACGAAGGTGCAACTAACTCCCCGGCACTAGGCTTCACGTTTAATGCTGAACCGATCAAATCGCAAGCTTCGGTTACGATCAACATTCGTAAAGAGTTTGATCCAGGCTTAGATACAGGTGCCGTTGATCCTGCGAAAGCCGACGATTATATTAAAAAGCTTAAAGCGAATGGTCTTGATGCCATTATCGCTGAGAAACAGAAACAATTAGATGAATTCTTGGCTTCGAAGTAATCTAGAAATTAACAAGACTCGAAACCGTCAGGCGCTTGCTTCATTGCGCTTGACGGTTTTTCCATGTGATCTAATCGTACGGGCTTCGTCGTTGACATTGGCTTAACGTTTCGCTAGCATGGATGAGGAAGGTGGGACAGCTGGATAAGTTAGGGGAGGAAGCTCTTTCATGAAACCAGGCTTGCTGGTTATCAGCCACGGATCACGGGAAGCAGGCTGGGTCGCTTTGGTAGATGAGTCGATAGAGGCTGCCCGTGCGCATTTGGGAAGCCAACTGCTTATCGAAGCGGCATTTCTTGAGCTTGTGGAAGGGCGATTGATTCAGGATGGCATAGATCGATTAGAAGCAGCGGGAGTTACGCATCTGTTTGCATTGCCGCTGTTCGTATCGTCTGGCAGTACCCATGTAGACGAGATCGGTTGGGCGCTCGGTGCTTATCCAAAGTCAAGAACAGAGACGGAATTGGAGCCTATCCGAATTTCGGCTGCTCTAACATATGGCAAACCGATGGATGACGATCAAGAGATCGTTGACGTGATTCTGGATCGCATGAAGAAGCTGTCTATTCACCCTGCTAAGGAAAGCATTCTGCTCATTGGACACGGAAGCAAGGAAGAGGGTTTTCAAGAAGCTTGGGAGCAAGGGTTCGATTCCATTGGAGAGCAATTACTGAGGCTGGGCGGCTATAATGCATATTCCTCAGCGTTGTTGCAGCTAGAAGAGGTCCCGGAGCGATGGGAAAGCTTAATGAGCGGACATCCCATGAACGAGATTATTGTTGTACCGTTATTCTTAAGCGAAGGTTATTTCACTAAACAAATTATTCCGCGCAAGCTCGAGGGATTGCGGTGTCGATACAACGGATGTACGCTTATGCCTCATCCGAAGATTGCGGATTGGATAGTTAGAAAAACGTTGGAATGGCTAAAAGATTTGGGTATTCATTGAAAGATCAAGAAGAGGGGATTCGGTTGGATATTATTCGAGCAAGGTTGATTTATAATCCGACTTCCGGTCGAGAGGAAGTTAAACGAAAGCTTGCTGCGATCTTACAAAGGTTGGAGCGAGGCGGAATAGAGACTTCTTGTCATGCGACTGAAGATAAGGGGGATGCGATCAAGGCCGCATCTGATGCTGTGGAGCGCGGTTTCGATATGATTATCTCAGCTGGCGGCGATGGTACCCTTAACGAAGTGGTGAACGGAATTTCAGCTCATCAAAAACGCCCGTCTCTGGGGATTTTGCCGCTGGGTACGACGAATGACTTCGCTCGTGCACACGGTATCCCGCGTCGCTGGGAGGATGCTTGTGATCTGATCGTTGGCCGTTACACGACTCCTGTAGATGTGGGACAAGCTAATGACAGATATTTCATTAATATATCCGGCGGCGGCTCATTGACGGAATTAACTTATGAAGTGCCCAGCAAGCTGAAGACAATGGTCGGTCAGCTTGCTTATTATATGAAGGGCTTGGAGAAGATCACGCGTCTTCATCCAACCCGTATGCGAATATCGGCAGAGGGTGTCGGTGAATTCGATGAGGAGTTTATGTTGTTCCTGATTGCCAATAGTAATTCCGTTGGCGGCTTCGATCGTTTGGCTCCTAATGCCAGTACGAGTGATGGTCTGTTCGACGTGCTCGCACTTCGTAAATGCAACTTGGCTGAGTTCATCCGCATTGCTACCTTGGTTATGCGTGGAGAGCCCGTACTGAACGATCCCCATTTCATCCATTTCCAGAGCAATCGAATCGTCGTGGAAGCGGATGGTCGGGTACAGTTGAACGTGGATGGCGAGTTTGGCGGTACTCTTCCGTGCACATTTAACTTATTACACTCGCACTTAGATGTTATTGTTGATGCGAATGGTGAAAGCTCCTATCGGAAAAATGGCCCGGGAAGGGCATTGCAGCTATGAGCGGACGGAATAGCAAGGGTAGCAGGGGTGGCAGGGATAGTAGAGGTAAGGGGAGTTCCTCAAAGGCAATTTCCGGTGTTCCTGTAGTGACAGGTCAACGTTTCGTCTGTGAGATTATCGGACTGACGCATGAAGGAGAAGGGGTAGGCCGGGTCGAGGGCTACACCCTTTTTGTTCATGGCGGGCTGCCAGGGGAAAAGGTGCAAGCGGAAGTGGTTAGTATCGGGAAGTCATTCGGGCGTGCTCGGATGACGGAGCTGCTGGCGGGAAGCGCTGCAAGGCAGAGTGCTCCGTGCCCGATCTACGATCTATGCGGAGGCTGTCAGCTGCAGCACTTGGACTATGCGGAGCAGCTTCGCTGGAAGCGTCAGCATGTGGTGGACAATCTTATGCGGATTGGGAAGCTGTCTGTTGCGGGCGAAGCAGGGTTGAAGAATACAGAGCGGGCGGGGAATAGTGGGAACGCTGGTTCACCTGTCATCGTACATCCTACTCTTGGCATGTCTGATCCTTGGCGTTACCGGAACAAAGCTCAAGTTCCCATTGGTGTTGCCGAAGGCGGGCTGATCGGCGGCTTCTATGAGCAAGGCAGCAACGACATCGTAGAGATGGATGCTTGTCTCATTCAGCAGGAAGAGAATGAAGAAACGGTACGTGCTGTGAAGGACGCAGCGAGATTGCTGGATATATCCGCATATAACCGAGCGACTGGTCGCGGGCTGCTTCGCCATGTCGTTGTTCGTCATGCGCAGGCGACCGGACAGCGTATGGTTGTTCTTGTGACAAACGGGATCGATATCCCCCACGCTCAGGAGCTAGTGTCACTCATCCGTAAGAGGGTACCTGGTGTGGTTAGTATATGCCAAAGCATTAATACTGCTCAATCGCCGGTAGTGTTTGGTGACGAAACAAGAGTGCTGTGGGGCGAGGAAGTTATCTATGACGAGATCGCGGGTATCCAGTTCGCGATTTCTCCTAGGTCGTTCTTCCAGGTGAATCCAGAGCAGACGGAGCGACTATACCGTTCGGCGGTGGAGTATGCAGGTTTGACGGGGGAAGAGACCGTTGTTGATGCCTATTGCGGTATCGGTACAATCTCATTGTTCCTGGCACAGTATGCACAGAAAGTGTACGGTGTGGAGATTGTTCCTGAAGCGATCGAGGATGCTCGTCGCAACGCGCTGTTGAATGGCGTAACGAACGTGGAATTCGCCGTCGGCGCTGCAGAAGTGGTCATGCCGCGCTGGCAGAAAGAGGGGATTACGCCTGACGTCATTGTCGTCGATCCCCCTCGCAAAGGCTGCGATGGTGCGCTTATCGCTACGATGCTGGAGCTTCGTCCGGCGAGAATCGTCTATGTATCGTGTAACCCCTCGACGCTGGCAAGGGATCTAAGGCTGCTCGAGGATGGAGGCTATCGAACGGTTGAGGTTCAGCCGGTGGACATGTTCCCGCATACGGGGCATGTGGAGTGCGTGGTAGGAATACAACGAATCGATACGTAGAAATCCTTTGTTTTCAACACTTTGCGCGATTTATGACTTTTACGAAGGACGGCAGTGACTTCAAAAATAAGGTAATTAAGGACAAAATCGAGGTTTCCGTCGTTTTGGACTTGGATTTGGACGTCGTATGCGTAGATATGTTGAATTCATCAGGTTAAGTTCATTAAAGTGGTCGACCCAAGATGTCATTGGGTTACTTATTGAGAGCCACTTGTTAAAAAACTAACCATGTTGTTAATGGTATATTCAGTTGGGGATTAAGCTAACCAGCTTTAGCCCATTATTGAACATTTGTATTCCTTTTTAATAGGCAACCGCATAGGATAAAAGGTAAATAATGAATCATGAGAAGAGAGGAATGAATATGCACCTTAATACATGCTCTCACAATCCATGGCATAATCCTTTGCATAACAAGTGGAATAACAATTATTGGGGCTATAATTGGAACCCACAATATTACAACTGGCACAATAGCAACCGTTATCCTTTATACGGAAACTCTAAATTAATGGATTATGGATCACAACCTTTTGTAGTGAATATTGACCAAGCTGCTAAACAAAACAATACTTACCGCACCGCTTTATGGACAGGGAAACACTTTCAAGTGACTCTGATGAGCATTAATGTTGGAGATGACATTGGTTTAGAAGTCCATCCGACTACTGATCAATTCATACGTATTGAAGAAGGTCAGGGACTTGTTCAAATGGGTGATAGCAAAGATAAATTAGATTTTCAGGAAATGGCCTATGATGACTATGCCATCATGATACCGGCTGGAAAATGGCACAATTTAACCAATACAGGAAATACACCACTTAAAATTTACGTAATCTATGCGCCGCCTGAGCATCCATATGGTACAGTTCATGAGACGAAAGCAATTGCCATGTCTACTAAAGAAAACCAACATTACTAATGAATCGGGTGAAAAATCTCATTCGACTAACACTGTGGCTCTAACTAAATTAACCGAATGACTCCGCATTACCGAAACCGAACACTAAAGCTAGCTACCTATAATATATGAATTTGAATATTCAAGAGGACGCCTTTTCATCGGCGTTCTCTTTTTATATAGATACTATTTAAAAAGCCGGTTGCCCTGAAAAATTCAGCGCAACCGGCTTTTTGCGTGAAAGGAGAAGTGTCGGATGTCCAAGGTGATCGCCCTCGCCAATCAGAAAGGCGGCGTGGGAAAAACCACTACGGCGGTCAATCTGGGAATCGGTTTGGCTGCCGATGGGAAAAAGGTCTTGCTGGTCGATGCGGACGCACAAGGCAACCTGACGGATTCGTTAGGGTTCCACGAACCGGATAGTCTGTCGGTATCCTTAGCCACGTTGCTGGTGAAAACGATGCAGGAAGAACCTTGCGAGGCGCGAGAAGGTATTTTGCATCACCACGAAGGCGTTGACCTGATGCCGGGTAACATCGAACTGTCCGCTGTCGAGGTATCGCTTGTCAACACGATGAGCAGAGAAACAATTTTGCGTTCTTACATCGATTCAGTTAAAGCCGACTACGATTACGTACTGATCGATTGCATGCCGAGTTTAGGCATGTTAACTATCAATGCGTTGGCGGCTGCGGACAGCGTTATTATCCCCGTACAGGCGCATTATTTGCCGGCCAAGGGAATGACTCAACTTTTGCAGACGATCGCCCGAGTACGAAGGCAGATCAATCCAAAGTTGGTTTTGGACGGTGTACTGCTCACGATGGTAGACAGCCGGACGAAATTTGCCAAAGACATTTCGTTCATTCTTCGGCGCGACTATGGCGATAAGCTGCGCGTGTTCAACACTGAAATTCCGCTATCCATACGCGCGGCGGAAACGAGCGCCAAAGGAAAAAGCATTTATGATCATGACCCGGATGGGAAAGCTGCGGAGGCTTATGCCGCCTTTACGAAGGAGGTGCAAGGCATTGGCATCGAAAGACGACATGCGCGCCAGCATCAAGCTGACCACAGTCGCTGATTTATTCTCCACCGAGGAGAGCCGCGCTGACGAGCAGCGGGAAAAGGTGATGGACATACCTTTGTCGGAAATCAGCGATTTTCCCGGCCATCCGTTCAAGGTGAGGGCGGATGAAGCGATGCTGGAAATGACGGACAGCGTAAAGCAATACGGTGTACTTGTTCCCGGCTTGGTACGTCCTAAAACGGACGGCGGCTATGAAATGGTAGCCGGGCATCGGCGAAAAAAAGCGAGCGAACTGGCGGGCAAGGAAACGATTCCTTGTATCGTCCGCGAACTGGATGACGATCAGGCAACCATCATTATGGTGGACAGCAATTTGCAACGGGAGAATATTTCGCCAAGCGAGAAAGCATTTGCCTATAAGATGAAACTTGAGGCGATGAAAAGACAGGCGGGCAGACCAAGCAAAGATAATGTGTCCCAAGTTGGGACACAAAAGCGCTCCGATCAATTGTTAGCAGATCAGACAGGCGAAAGTCGTAATCAAATCCAGCGTTATATCCGCCTTACCGAACTGACGTCCTCCATTCTCGAAATGGTGGACGATAAACAAATCGCCTTCAATCCGGCGGTAGAACTTTCTTACTTGGCCGAAGAAGAACAGAAAGCCCTGTACGAAACGATGCAATCTGAGGACTGTACCCCCTCTTTGGCGCAGGCGCAGCGCATGAAAAAGCTTAGCCAGGACGGACGGCTTAACGTGGATGTGATCTTCTCGATTCTCACGGAGGAAAAGCCGAACCAGAAAGAAAAGATCGCGATTCAGCGTGAGCGAATCGACCGCTTTTTTCCGAGGGAGTTTACCGAGAAGCAAAAGGAAGACCTTATCGTTCAACTGTTGGAAAGCTGGTATAAAAAGCGACAGCGGGAGCACGAACGTTAATTTGTAGCCGAATCGTCCCATCCTGTTCGCTAGCACTCTCCCCTATGAAGGAGAGCTTTTTTATGCCGATTTTTGGGAAGGAGATCGCGATGTATTTTACAAAAGGGAGGCGTCGTCAATATGAGCGCCTGATGCAAGAAAAGCCGGGCTTCGACCACAGCGGACTTTTGGAGGATGAAAACAAGGAGCCGCGCAAGCGGGAAAAAGAGTCTCGAGAAGATGGTCAATCAAAACGAAGCCGGAGAACGAAAGATAAGCTCGCAAATACCAAAGTAAAGGGGACTGACAATGGAAGAGATGAAGCGAATGGTGGACAACTATGAAGTCTATCAGGCCATCTCCATCGGCAAGGTGGAAGTGTTGCTTGGCATAGACGAAACCAATGCCGAAAGCCCCTACATGGTTTGTTACTGCACCCGAAACAATTCTTTGGGCGTCGAGCAATTTTATTCGACTACGGTCGGCACGGATTATCTTGAGGCCATGGATGATTTTATTTCCCGAGTACAATGGGAACTGGAGGATCTCAAAGAAGAACGGGCAAGTGCTATGATGCCTCTATCTCCCCTCACCCAAGCACAATGTCAGCTGATTCAAGAGGATATGCGCATTGATAACCAGGTCGTCGTCATCCGACCGGAGCGGTTGCGTCCCGAATATCGCACAGCTGTTAACCAGCTTGTGTTGGCAAAGAGCGGTTTTGGCACCTCTGCCTTCTCCCGGGGTCGAGCGGTATTCACGTTGAATCTGTATACCGGAGAGGAGGCTCGCTGGAATCGGGAGGATTTTATGGGCCTGATGAAACCGGAGGGCGCAAGAAAAGCTGGGCCAGGTTCAGGTTGAAGCCCAGCAAAAGCCGAAGAGCCGTGACGAGGCCCGGTAAGACAATCGATACCATTTCAATCTGAAGGTGAAAGGAGACGTGAGCGATGTCGTGGACCTATCGTAACCGCAAGATACTGATTATCGCTGCAATCGCCATAAGCGTTTGTTTACTTGTGGCCGCTGCATTTTTTTCTCTCGTCAAGCAATCGGAGCAGGAGCAGAAACAGCAGCAAATGAAGGAACAGTATGAAAGGCAAATCGAGGAACTGAAAACGATGGGGGAACAATCGCGCCGAAGCGTTTGGACCGTGGCGCGAACCATTCCGGCCGGCGGAACCGTGAAGGCGGATGACCTCAAGCCCGTCCCTATGCCCGAGAGTCTGGTACCGACGGAGATGATTACCGATCAGACTGCGGCCATCGGCAAAAGCGCCAAGATCGAATTGCAGCCAGGTACGCCGCTGATGCCGTCCATGCTGTACGAGAGCGCGCCGATCCCAAAGGATTTGCGGGTGCAGGAGTTTCATGTCATTCAGCTTCCCACCAATTTGCAAAAGGGACAGTTTATTGACGTGCGAATCAATTTCCCGACCGGCGAGGATTTTGTCCTGCTGGCGAAAAAGAAAGCGAGGGACCTCTCTGGCACGGTCATCTGGCTGGAAATGAATGAGCGGGATATATTGCAGATTTCGAGCGCGATTATCGACGCCTACTTGCAAGGCGCGCGGCTGTATGCTCTCCCCTATATCGAGCCGGGCTTGCAAGAAGCAGCGGTGGTCAATTATCCCGCCAACCCGAAGGTGCTCGACTTGATGGCGCATGATCCGAACCTGCTCGAAAAAGCAACAACCAAGCTTGCCCGCCAGCTTCGCCTGACACTCGACGATAATCTCAAGGCGATGAGTGAGTCGGACAAACTGCGCGTAACCAGCGGAAGCGTAACGGTTCAGCAGCAACTGCAAAACGAACGGATTGTCAC